>CANJPZ010000007.1 GCA_947476325.1 Caulobacteraceae bacterium
ACCTCCGCCGTCCCAACACCCGCCTCCTGCTCGCGCAGGACCGCGATGATCTGCTCCTCGGTAAACCTCGATTTCCTCATCCGTCCGTCCCTTCTCTCCATGGGCCGGACTCTAATTATTTCTGGAGGAGTTTCAGGGGGTCACGTCATATGCAATAGACCCGACTGTCTTCGGACGATGTCGGCGTGTTCTGGTTTGGCAGAGCCGCCGCCAGCGAGGTGATCTTCTCGACTTCGGCGACCGGCGGCTCGGTCGGCGGGAACTGGATATCGACGGACCGCCACGGCTGGACGCCGACCAGGACGCTCACACTGCCTCGAACCCGTTCAGCCATGGCGGGGGCTCCATCGTCCCACCGGGATGGGGTGGGAAGGAGGGGGGATGGTAGCACTGAAACCGGAAACCGGTGGGCTATTTAGTAAACTGTCACCTAAACCTAGGGCGCTCGTTTTCGGCCCAGGCCAAATTCGGGCAACGAACTTGCGGCTATGACCGCATCGGGAAGGTTGGCGGTCAGAACGCTGAAATCGATCAGGTCCAGCCAGCCGCGGCCGTCACCGGCCTCGATCACGACCTTCACCGTTTGGTCTTGGTTGACCGACAGGCGCAGTTGCCGGTCCCAAAGAGGCAGCACTACAACGCCGTCCCGCACAAGCATGGTCATTCCGAAGGTGCGGGTTCCCGGGCCGTCGCCCCGCGCAGTGGCGGTCAGGGTGATCGTTCGGTCGGTCACGGCGTCGACGGTCATGGAGAAATCGAGCGCCGGCACCGGATCGGCCGCCGCGGGCTCGAGGGTCATCGGCCCATTGTGGATCGCCGCCGTGACCTTTCTGGCGCGGCTCTCGGTGACGATGGCGACGTCGAGTTGCCGCCCTATGCGGTCAGGGGCGGTGGTCACGGCGTAGCCGAGGTAGCCCTGTTGCTTCCGGCCAGGCGTCTTTGGCGCGATCATCCAGCAGAACATGATCTCGCCGGTCGCGCCATTGCCGGTCACGGTGGCGAGGCCGCACCACGTGGGCTCCTGCTCCTCCATCAGCGGGTGGGCGAGGATGTTGGGTCCGAGCTGATGCATGATCGTGCCGGGAGCGACGGTCACCGTGCTTTGCCATTCGCCGCGCTCCGAAAAGCCCTCGCGCAGCCGCGCCACGGCGCGGTGGGACGCTTTTGCAGTGATCAGGTTGCCGCCGGGGCGGATCTAGCCCTCGGAGATTACCACGCTCCGCGGATCGACCCTCACTGCCCCGCCCACCCATGGGCCGGTGGCGAAATGAGAAAGCGGTGGTGCGCCGGGCGGCCGTCCGGCCTCGGTGACGCGGCCGGCAAGATCGCGCTTCATGAAGGCGTCTTCCCAGGCGGTCCGGGCCGCTTCGCCGTGCGCAGCGCGCTGCTCGCCCGCCTCTTGCGGCGTGAGCTCCAGATTCACATAGCCCATCTGCCTCAAACAGAGATTTTTGCGCGCAATGCGAGCGTTGCGCTCATCGATGCGATCCACCACCAGGCCGACGATGATGTCGCCCACGGCGGTGGCGACGACGCCGGCCTCGCCCAGTTGCTGGCTTTGTTGCGGGCTGAGGTTGGTCGGCGGCGTCTGGGGCGGGGCCCTTGGCGGGCCCAGGTACATGGTGACCGACGTCTGGGCCAGCTCCGTGCAGACCTGCTTGTCGGCTTCGCGCTGCGCCACGCTGCCGCCGGCGCGCATCTGGATTTCGACCGCCTGAGCCCCCGTGGCGGATAGCGCGAGGCTCACGCCCAACGCCAAGCCAAGCCGCCACCCAAAGATCATTCGCATCGCCTGCCCCCCGCACGCCTTCAGGTTGACGCCAGACCATAACGATCTGTGGCGAGGCGAGGGCCGTCAAGGGCTCGTCAGTCGGCGTCCATCTTCAGCGCCGCGATGAACGCCTCCTGCGGGATCTCCACCCGGCCGAACTCGCGCATCTTCTTCTTTCCGGCCTTTTGCTTGTCCAGCAGCTTGCGCTTGCGGGTGGCGTCGCCGCCGTAGCATTTGGCGGTGACGTCCTTGCGCAGGGCGCGCACGGTCTCGCGGGCGATGATCTTGCCGCCGATGGCCGCCTGGATGGGGATGGTGAACATGTGGGGGCGGATCAGTTCGGCCATTTTCTCGCACATGCCCCGGCCGCGCGTCTCGGCCCGGCCGCGGTGGACCAGCATGGACAGGGCATCGACCGGCTCGGCGTTGACCAGGATGGTCATCTTGACCAGGTCGCCGGTGCGGTAGTCCTCGATCGAATAGTCGAAGCTGGCGTATCCCTTGGAGACGCTTTTCAGGCGGTCGTAGAAGTCGAACACCACCTCGTTCAGCGGCAGGTCATAGACCACCAGGGCGCGCTGGCCGACGTAGGACAGCTCGCGCTGCAGGCCGCGGCGGTCCTGGCACAGCTTGATCACCGCGCCCAGGTATTCGTCCGGCGTCAGGATGGTGGCCTTGATCCACGGCTCGGCGATGGAGGCGACCTTGATCGGGTCGGGCATGTCGGCGGGATTGTGCAGGTCGATGGTGCTGCCGTCGATCAGGGTGATCTTGTAGATCACGGAGGGCGCCGTCGCGATCAGGTCGAGGTTGAACTCGCGGGACAGGCGCTCCTGGATGATTTCCAGGTGCAGCAGGCCAAGAAACCCGCAGCGGAAACCGAAACCCAGGGCGGCGGAGGTTTCCATCTCGTAGGTGAAGCTGGCGTCGTTGAGGCGCAGGCGGCCCACGGCGGCGCGCAGGTCTTCGAAGTCGGCGGCGTCGACCGGGAAGATGCCGCAGAAGACGACCGGCTGGACTTCCTTGAAGCCCGTCAGAGGGGCCAGGGTCTGGCGCTTTTCCTCGGTGATGGTGGCGCCGACCGCGGCGTCGGCCACTTCCTTGATCTGGGCGGTCAGGAATCCGACCTCGCCGGGGCCCAGTTCGCCGACATCCGTGGCCTTGGGTTTGAAAACGCCGATCTTGTCGACCTTGTAGGTCGCGCCGGTCTGCATCATGCGCACGATCTGGCCGGCCTTAAGCACGCCGTCGAAGACGCGAACCAGCACCACGACGCCCAGATAGGGGTCGTACCACGCATCGACCAGCAGGGCTTTCAGGGGCGCGGCGGCGTCGCCCTTCGGCGCAGGCAGGCGGGTGACGATGGCTTCCAGCACATCGTCGATGCCGATGCCGGACTTGGCGCTGCAAAGCACCGCGTCCGAGGCGTCCAGGCCGATGACATCCTCGATCTGCTGGCGCACCCGCTCGGGCTCGGCTGCCGGCAGGTCGATCTTGTTGAGGACCGGGACGATCTCGTGGTTGTTGTCGATGGCCTGGTAGACATTGGCCAGGGTCTGGGCCTCGACGCCCTGGGATGCATCGACCACCAGGATGGAGCCTTCGCAGGCGGCCAGGCTGCGGCTGACTTCATAGGCAAAGTCGACGTGCCCCGGCGTGTCCATCAGATTGAGGATGTAGGTCTCGCCGTCTTTGGCCTTGTAGTCGAGGCGCACGGTCTGGGCCTTGATGGTGATGCCGCGCTCGCGCTCGATATCCATGGAATCGAGCACCTGTTCCTTCATCTCGCGCTCGGTCAGGCCGCCGGTGGTCTGGATCAGCCGGTCGGACAGGGTGGATTTGCCATGGTCGATGTGCGCGACGATGGCGAAGTTGCGGATACGGGACAGGGGCGTGCTCATGGGCGGGGCTCTAGCATAATTTTGCCCCGCGCTACCGCTTCGCTGTCCGGGCGCGGGTTTTTTCCTCGGACCGGGCCCTGCGGCGATCATGGTTAAGCGGGTGTTAAGTGGGTTTGTCTCAAAGGAGACTCAATGGCGCGTCAGCATGCGCCTGACTGATTCTTCAAGGGAAAGCCGCAACGATGGATCGCAGAGCCCTTATCACCACCGCCGGCGCCTTCGCCCTGACCGGGTGCGCCACGTCCAACGGCGACAGCTCGGGCTATAACTCCAACCAGAACGCCGGCGAAAAGGCCGCGACCTACACCCGCGACGAGCTGGTGCCGACGGTGTCGGACTTCTTCGGCGTCACGGTGGAAAGCGCCGGAGCGGTGATCGAAAAGGTGTTCGGCGACAACGGCCGGCCCACCGGCTACATCGCCGGCGAGGAAGGCTCGGCGGCCCTGACCGTCGGCGCCCGCTACGGCTCCGGCCTGCTCTACATGAAATCGCAAAAAGCCCCGCAGCAGGTGTTCTGGCAGGGGCCGTCGGTCGGCTTTGACGCCGGCGGCAACGCCAGCCGGGTGTTCATCCTGTGCTACAATCTGTTCTATCCCGAGGCGATCTTCCGCCGGATCCCCGGCGTCGAGGGCAGCGCCTATTTCATCGGCGGCATGGGCGTGAACTACATGCGCGGCGATGGTCTGACCCTAGCCCCGATCCGGGCGGGCGTGGGTCTGAGGCTGGGGGCCAATATCGGTTACCTGAGCTTCAGCCGGCAGCGGAACATTCTTCCGTTCTGATCGATCAGAACAAGCTGCCCTGATCGCCGCCCGACGGTTTGGCGCGGGCGGGTTTTACCCCGTCGACCACGGCGCCGCGCCGGCCATCGGCGAACACCAGTTCGACCGTTTCGCCCGAGCCGAGTGATTTTGCCGAGCGCGCCAGCGATCCATCGGCGCGATGCACGCGGGCGAACCCCCGTTCCAGCGGCCCGTCCGGGCTGAGCGAGCGCAGCAACTTTTCCAGTGATGTCAGGCGTTCGGACGCCGTGGCCAGGGTGCGGTTCACCGACGGCGCCAGCCGGGCGGACAGGCGGCCCAGGCGCTCGCCCTCGACGGCGGCGTGGCGCAACAAGAGGCCCGGTTTCAGCGGCGAGGCCACGCGCGCGAAGGCCTGCTCATGCACCGCGACATTGCGCGACAGTCCCGCCGACAGCCGCCCGGCCGCCAGATCAAAGCGCTGGGAGGGCAGGGCCAGCAGGTCCTCGTGCCTGGGCAGGCCGCGGGCCGCGCCGGTCAGCCGCTGGCGGCGGTCTTCGATGATCCGCCCACCGGCCCGCATCAGCCGCTGGGCCGCGCCAAGCACGCCGGCGCGCAGTTCGGAGATAACGGGCGTGGCCATCTCGGCGGCGGCGGTGGGCGTCGGCGCGCGGCGGTCGGAGACGAAGTCGATCAGGGTGGTGTCGGTCTCGTGGCCCACGGCGGAAATCAAGGGGATCTCGCTGGCCGTCACGGCGCGGGCCAGGGCCTCGTCATTGAAGCACCACAGGTCCTCGACCGAGCCGCCGCCGCGCGCAACGATGATTACGTCGGGGCGAGGTAAAAAGCTGTGAAAGCCCTTGAGCGCCGCCGTCACCTGGCCGGCGGCGGCCTCGCCCTGGACGACTACCGGCCAGACCAGCACATGGGCCGGCCAGCGGTCGCGGATGCGGTGCAGGATGTCGCGGATCACCGCGCCCGTGGGGCTGGTGATCACCCCGATGACCGCCGGCATGGTGGGGATGGGTTTTTTTCGCGCCGCATCGAACAGGCCCTCGTCGGCCAGCCGGGCCTTCAGCCGCTCCAGCTGGGCCAGGAGGGCGCCGACCCCGGCCGCCTCCATGGTCTCGATGACCATCTGGTACTTGGAGCTGGCCGGATAGGTGGTGATCTTGCCGGTGACGATGACTTCGAGCCCCTGGTCGGGCCGCATCTGCAGGCGGGACACCGAACCGCGCCACACCACGCCGTCGATGGCCGCCTTGTCATCCTTGATCGTCAGATAGACATGGCCGTTGGAATGGTGCGTGACCTTGGACAGCTCGCCCCGCAGGCGGACAAAGCCGTAAGCGTCTTCCAGCGTACGCTTCAGCGCAAAGGCCAGCTCGCTGACCGAATAGGCGGGCGCATTGCCGGGCGAGGACTCATCAGACATGCTGCGATGATAGCGGCGATCCAACCATCGCGTCGATGCGTATTGAGGACATGATCACCGCCCTGATCCTCGCCGCCGCCCTGACCGCACCTGTCGCCACGGGCCACTGGATCGTCGATGGAAATGTCGATGCCAAACCCTTCGTGCTGCATTGTGACCTTGTGCAGAACGGCGAGGCCCTGAGCGGCGTCTGTCACGACTTCACACCGACCGGAAAGGCCCACCGCCTGACCGCGGGCTCGGTGAAGGACGGCAAGGTGCGGTTCGTCTATCAGTCGAACTATCTGCTGTTGAAGTTCGACGCCGTCTACGAGGGCGCGATCACCGAGAGCGCCATGGCCGGCGCGGCCTCGGCGGCCGGCCGCAGGGGGACGTTCAGCGCGCGGCGCGGTTGACCCTGCGGCGGACTCCGGCGAAACCGCCCCCATGAACATCCTCCTCATCGGATCGGGCGGGCGCGAGCATGCCCTGGCGTGGAAGATCGCCGCCTCACCGATGGTCACGCGCCTGGTCTGCGCGCCGGGCAATCCGGGCATGGCCGCGCTGGGCGAATGCCGCCCGGTCAAGGCGACGGACGTGGCGGGCCTCGTCGCCCTGGCCCGCGAGATCGAGGCGGATCTGGTGATGGTGGGGCCCGAGGCCAGCCTCGAGGCCGGCATCGCCGATGCGCTTGAGACGGCCGGTATTGCCTGCTGCGGCCACAGCCGGGCCGCCGCCCAGGTCGAAACCTCTAAGGTGTTCCTGAAGGACTTCGCCGAACGCCACGGACTGCCGACCGCCCGCCACGGCGCCTTCGAGGATGCGGCGCCGGCCAAGGCCTTTCTCGACAATTTCACCGCCCCCTATGTCATCAAGTCCGACGGCCTGACCGCCGGCAAGGGCGTGGTAATCGCCGAGACGCGGGCTGACGCCGAAACCGCGATCGACGAGATGCTGGCCGGCCGCTTCGGCGCGGCCAGCGCGCGGCTGGTTATCGAGGAATTCCTGCCCGGCGAGGAGGCCTCGCTGTTCGCCCTGTGCGACGGGACCGCTTCGCTGCTGATCGGCGGTGCCCAGGATCACAAGCGCGCCTACGACGGCGACCTTGGTCCCAACACCGGCGGGATGGGGACCTATTCGCCGGCGCCGGTGCTGACCGACGCCGTCGCCGCCCGGGCCGATGAGACCCTGATCCGGCCGACCGTGGCCGGCATGGCCGCAGAGGGCGCGCCTCTCAAGGGCGTGCTCTATGCGGGCCTGATGATCGAGGACGGCGCGCCGCGGCTTGTCGAATACAACGCCCGTTTCGGCGACCCTGAATGCCAGGTGCTGATGCTGCGTCTGGAGAGCGATATCGTTCCCTACCTGCTGGCCTGCGCCACGGGGAAGCTTTCGCAGATGCCGCCCCTGATCTGGAGCCGAAAGGCCGCTGTCTGTGTGGTCATGGCCGCTGACGGCTATCCGGACAGCCCGGTCGGCGGATCGATCATCCGCGGCGCCGAGGCCGACTTCGGCGAGGACGTGGTGGTCTTCCACGCCGGCACAGCACGCGACAATGATGGGACGCTGCGGGCGGCCGGCGGGCGGGTTCTGAATGTTTGCGCGGTGGGCGAGACGATCGCCCTGGCCCGCGACGCCGCCTACGCCGCCGTCGACAGGATCGACTGGCCGGGCGGCTTTTGTCGGCGCGATATTGGCTGGCGTGCGCTCAACCGCTAAGGCTGTCGCCGCAATTCGATTGGACGGGGAGTAAGAACCTATGGCGATTTCGGCCGAGCAGGAACGCGAGCAGCTCAATACCGGCACCCGCGAGGTGTCCGAGGCCCACCGCTTTGACCCCGCGCCGCTGGAAGCCTGGCTGAAGGCCAATGTTGAAGGCTTTTCTGGTCCGCTGGAAGTGCGCCAGTTCAAGGGCGGTCAGTCCAACCCGACCTATCAGCTGGTCACGCCGTCGAAAAAGTACGTCCTGCGCCGCAAGCCGCCCGGCAAGCTTTTGCCTTCGGCCCACGCTGTGGACCGCGAGTACAAGGTGCTGTCGGCGCTCTTTCCGACCGGCTTTCCTGTCGCGCGTCCCTATGCGCTGTGCACCGACGAGACCGTTATCGGGACGATGTTCTACGTCATGGACATGGTTGAGGGCCGCATTCTGTGGGACCAGACCCTGCCGGCCTATGAACACGCCCAGCGCATGCCGATCTACTTGGCCCAGGTGAAGACCCTGGCTGATCTGCACAACACCGACTACGCGGCCATCGGCCTGGGCGACTTCGGCAAGCCGGGCAATTATTTTGCCCGCCAGATCGACCGCTGGACCAAGCAGTACAAGGCCTCTGAAACCGAAATCTATCCCGAGTTCGAGCGCCTGCTCGCCTTCCTGCCCAGCACCATGCCGGACGATGACCAGACCTCGATCGTCCATGGCGACTACCGCCTGGACAACATGGTGCTGCACGCGACCGAGCCGCGGGTCGCTGCCGTGCTGGACTGGGAACTGTCGACCCTGGGCAATCCCCTGGCCGACTTTACCTATTTCCTGATGAACTGGGTCAATGGCGTGCTGGCCACCATCGACGACAAGAAGGCCCATGGCGCACCGACCGTCGAGGAAGTGGTGGCCGAATACTGCCGTCTGACAGGGCGGCCCGGCCTTCCGGCCCTGGACTGGTATTTCTCGTACAACCTGTTCCGTCTCGCCGGCATTACGCAAGGCATTGTCGGCCGCGTCCGCGACGGCACCGCCAGCCACCCGCAGGCCGCCGAAATGACCAAGCGCGTGCCGGTGCTGCTGCAGAAATCTTGGGAATTCGCCCAGAAGGCCGGGGCCTAGAGGCCGGCCTTCTCAAGAAGCCGATCCAGCGCTGCTTCATCCTCGAAGCGCGCGCGCACCGGCCAGGGGGTGACGCGATCCCGCCAGGCGGGCGGCAGGCGCGTCCAGTCCTTCTCGGTGGTGACCAGACCGGCGGCGCCTGCCCGGGCCGCCAGACCCGACAGGGTCGCATCGTCATATTCGGCGTGATCCGGGAATTCGACGAAGCCTGTCAGTTCGCACCCCGCCGCCTTCAACGCCCGCTCGAACTTCCAGGGCTTGCCGATCCCTGCGAAGGCCAGTTGCGGTCCCTTCGGTGGCGGACCCGCAGGCTCCAGGCGTGCGACCAGCACAGGCGTATCGCCGAACAGGGCCAGCAGGTGCGGATCGGCTCTGGCCACATCTGCGGGCATCAACAACACGACGGCGTCGGCGCGGACAAGACCCCGGGCAAAAGGCTCGCGCAATGGCCCTGCCGGAAACACCGACCTATCGCCGAACGGCCATTCGCCGTCACGGGTCTCACCATCCACGACAACGAGGGAGAGCGCTTTCCGCACCGACGGATTCTGGTGACCATCGTCCATGACGATGCGTTTTGCGCCGGCCGCAGCAGCAGTCAGAACTCCAGCCGGCCGCTTGCGCGCGATCCAGACCGGCAGGTTACGGGCCAGCATCAGGGGCTCGTCGCCGACGTCCGCGCTGGTGTGAACGGCGAGATCGACGCGGACAGGTCCGGTCAGGCGCCCGCCGTGGCCGCGCGAAAGGACGTGGGCCGAAAGCCGGTGCGCCAGCTCGCGGACAATGGGTGTCTTGCCGGTTCCGCCGACAGTCAGGTTGCCGACACAGATCACCGGGACCGGCGGATCGAACGGCCTTGCGGCGGCGATCTTTCGCGCGGTCACCGCCGCCCAGATCAGGGATAAGGGTTTCAGCAGCACATTGGCCAGCGGCGGCCGGGGATGGCGGGCGTACCACCAGCGGGGGGTCTTCAGGCTCATGCCGGCAACAGCGGGCGGATCAGCGCCCAGCCCTCCTCGAAGGCGCCGGACTGGTGCTTCGCATAGGCGAGACCGGCCCCGGCCAGATCACCGCGCGCCGACGCATCGGTCATGAGGCGTGCGACCGCCGACGGCAGGTCCGCAGGCTGGGCGATCATGACGGCGCCGGACCTGGCCATGTCCGCGAACAGTTCAGCGTTCTTGTGAACGTATGGTCCGCTGATCGTCGGCGCGCCCAGGCGGGCAGGCTCCAGCGGGTTGTGGCCGCCGATGCCGGGAACCAGGCTGCCGCCGAGGATCACCAGATCAGCCAGGCGCATGAACAGCCCCATCTCGCCCAGGGTGTCGGCGACATAGAGGTCATTGGCGGCGCTGAGCGGCTGGCCGGCGGCGCGGCGCGTAACGGCGCGGCCGGTGGCGGTGATGGCCGAGGCGATAGCGGGGCCTCGCTCCGGGTGGCGCGGGATGATCACCAGCAGAAGGCCGGGCGGGACCGCCGAGGCGATGATTTCGTCCTCGCCCGGGTGGGTGCTGGCGGCGATGACAATCTGACGACCTTTGGCTGTGGCCATGAGGTGTTTTAGTTCGTCCGCATCAAAAGGCAGGGGCGCGCCCAGCAGTTTGAGGTTCAGCAGCGGCCCGGATCTGACGCCCAGCGCCCCCAGGCGGCCCGCCGTCTCGATGTCCTGCGGCAGGATGAGGTCGAAGGCACCCAGAAGGGTGCGGGCCGCGCCGGGGCGCCTGGCCCACCCGCTCGCCGACTTTTCCGTCAGCCGCGCCGAGACCAGAGCCAGTTTCGCCCCGCTGGCCCTGGCCGTGGTGATCAGGTTCGGCCACAGGTCACTCTCGGCCAGGATGCCGAGGTCGGGCCGCCAGTGGGCAATGAACCGGGCCGTGGCTGCGGGGCCATCGACGGGCGCGTATTGATGGATAACGCCCGGCGGCAGGCGCCTGTCGAGCAAGCTCGCCGAGGTGACCGTGCCACTGGTGATCAGGATGGCCAGATCGGGCCGCTCGGCGTGGATACGGTCGATCAGGGCCAGCAGCGACAGGGTTTCGCCAACGCTGACCCCGTGCAGCCAGACCAGCGGACCGTCCGGCCGGGCGATGCCAGCCCGGCCCAGACGTTCGCCGATACGGGCGGGGTCTTCCTTGCCCCTGGCGGCGCGCCGGGCGAGCAACATCGGGGCCAGCGGCTCGGCCAGCCCCATGAGCGCCCGGTAAAGGCCGAGCGTCAGGCTCACGCCAGTATGGCCTCGGCCCGGTCCGTCACCGCATTGAGGCTGACGCCCCAGTCAGTTGTAATGGCGGCCAGATCGTCGCCCTTTTCCGCCGTGAACGGGCCGTCCCAGACCATGGCGGCGCGGGCGAAGGGCAGGGGAAAGACGGTGGTGTCCCAAGAGTTGACCCGGATGCAGGGCCGGCAGGCGATACCGACCATCAGCACCTGGGCGCCGGCCGCACGGGCCACGGTCGCCGCGCCCTCGGTCATGATCCGCACCGGCCCCTTGGGGCCATCCGGCGTGATGGCGACGGCGTTGCCGGCTTTCAGCCAGCGCACCATCTCGCGAAAGGCGGCCGAACCGCCCTTGTCCCCGACCGAATTCTCGCGGGTGCGCGAACCGCGGATAGCGGGGAAGCCAAGGCGGGCGAAGATCTGGGTGATCAGCTCGCCGTCCGACGAGCGCGAGACCAGGGCGTTCATTTTCTTGCTGGACTTGGGGTCCCAGGTGGTCGGCGACATCGGAATTCCCGAGTGCCAGACGCACATGATTGCACCGGCGTCCGGGTTGGCCTTGACCGCGTCGGCCATGGCCCCGCCCTCGATCGTCCAGCGGAAAGTCCAGTAGGTAAAACGCAGATAGCCGGTGATCATGCCGGCCAGCAGGCTGATGACCCAGGGCTGCCGCAGGAAGGCCTTCATCTGGCGGCCTCAAGCACGTCCAGATGCTGGGCGGCGGCCAGACGCGAATAGAGGCCCTTGCGGCGCATGAGGTCCGAATGGGTTCCGCTTTCGACGATACGTCCGGCCTCGATGACGTGGATGCGGTCGGCGCCCCGCACGGTCGAAAGGCGGTGGGCGATCAGAATGGTGGTGCGGCCGCTCATCAGGCGCTCGAGCGCCTTTTGCACAAGGGTTTCGGACTCGGTGTCCAGGGCGCTGGTGGCTTCGTCCAGCAGCAGGATCGGGGCATCCTTGAGGAAGGCGCGGGCGATGGCGATCCGCTGACGCTGGCCGCCGGAAAGACGGGTCCCCGCTTCACCGACGGTGGTGTCATAACCCTTGGGCAGGCCCATGATGAAGTCGTGGGCCGCCGCCTGTTTTGCCGCCGCATGGATCTGCGCCTCGCTCGCTTCGGGCCGTGCGTAGGCGATGTTGGCGCGAATGGTGTCGTCGAACAGAAACGGCTCCTGGGTCACCAGGGCGATCCGGTCGCGGATCGAACGCTGGGTGACGTTGCGGATATCCTGGCCGTCGATCTTCAGAGCCCCGCCGGTGACGTCGTAGAAGCGCGGGATCAGGTTGAGGATGGTGGTTTTGCCGCCGCCTGACGGGCCGACCAGGGCGACGGTCTCGCCCCGTCGGACCTCGAAGGACAGGTCAGTGAGGGCGGCGGCGGCTTCGCCGTAGGCGAAAGACACCTTGTCGAAGGTGATGGTGCTGGGGCCGACGGCCAAAGGCGCCGCGTCCGGCGCATCGCGGATCGTGGGTTCAAGCGCCAGCACCCGGGCTAGGCGGCCGGCGGCCGCCAGGGCTTCGGACAGGGTGGTCTGCATGCCGCCGAGCTGGCGCAGCGAACTGGCCGCCATGACCAGAGACGTCATGAAGACGAAGAACTTGGCCGCATCCATGTTGCCGACCAGCGCCCGCCAGCCGGCATAGGCCAGGATGACGGCGATCAGCAGGTACATCATGGCTTCCGCCGCCGGCCCGGCCGTCGCCTTGGCGTTGGAGCCGCGGATTAGGAATTTCTGGCGGCGCTGGATGACATCGCCCACCCGCTTGCGCTCATAGTCTTCGCGGCCTTCGATCTTGACGATCTTGACCCCGTCCAGGCCCTCGAGAATGACCGTCGACAAGGCCGAGGTCTCGCCCATGGCGCCCATGGCCGCCCGGCTGGTTCGGCCGGCGAACCGGCGGATGACCAGGAAGGCCAGCGGCGAGCCGACCAGGGCGATGACGGTCAGGCCGAGATCCAGCGAGGCCATGTAGGCGAACATGCCCAGGGCCACGAGGGCCTGCTGGATATAGTTCACCGCCACATGGGTCGAGCCGTCGCGCACAAGGTTGGCGTCGAACAGCATGGACGACAGATGCTGGCCCGAATGTTCGGCTTGCAGGCGGATCAGGTCTGCGCCGGCCAGGCGGCTGAACAGATCGAGCTGAACCTCGCCGACCACAGTGTGGCCGATGCGGTTGATCAGGCGCGCTTGGATGGCCAGGGCGATCGCGCGGCCCAGGCCGATGGCCGCGATCAGCAAGGGATAGAACAGCAGGGCGCCGGCCGTCTTGCGGACCAGCAGTTCGTCGATGGCGTGCTTGAGTTGGCCCATGAAGCCGGCGGTCAGGGCCGCGACGATGGCCGCCAGAACAAAGCAGGTGGCCAGGCCCTTCCAGTGCGGGGCCAGATAGGCGCGCAAAAGTCGCACCCCCGGGGCGCGAGTCTCGGCAGCAGAGGGGGCCGGCGCGTTCATGGCCTTGGGGTCGTCTTTCGCGGCCTGAGTGTCAAGAAGGCGGTGTCATGCGACGAGGCTCTCGGCTCTGTCGGTCAGTGTGTTGAGGCGTTCCCCCCAAGCCCTGGCCAGGGCGATGGGGTCGGCATCCTTGCCTGCCTGAAATGGCCCCTGCCAGACGATGGAGCCCCGGCCGAAGGGCAGGGGAAAGACGGCCCTGTCCCACGATCCTGCGCGGATGCAGGGTTTGCACGCCATACCGGCGAACAACACCCGGGCGCCGGTGACCTTCGCCAGCATCGGCGAGCCTTCACCCATAACGTTGGCCGGGCCCTTCGGCCCGTCAGGCGTTATGGCGACAGCGTTGCCGGCCCGGATCCAGCGGACCATCTCGCGGAAGGCCGCCGAGCCGCCCTTGTCGCCATTTGAATCGTGGCGTGACCGCGACCCGCGAATCGACGGGAACCCCAGGCGCGCGACCGTCTGGGTGATGAACTCTCCATCCGACGACTTGGAGACCAGGGCGTGCATGGTCTGTGGCGAACGCCTGTCCCAGGTGCAGGGCGAAAGCGGTATGCGCGCGTGCCAGAAGCACAGCATGACGCCGCCGGGTTCGGACCAGACCTGCTCGGCCTGTTCCCGGCCTTCGTAAGTCCAGCGGATGGTGGCGTAGACGAAGCGCAGGTAGCCGGCGAAGATCGAGGCCAGCGCATGCTGCACGGGGCGCGAGCGAACTACCCGCTTCAGAAGGCGGGTCCGCGAAGGTTGGCTCTGAAAGGCGGCGCTACGGCCTTCCTGTGCGGTCATCGATCGACTGGCGTCTGTTTTTTACGGGTTCCGCGAGGCTTTACGGCGGAAACAGCCCTAAACTCGGTCCGTCGCCCGACATAGGCAAGAATTATTTTCGGGGAGCGCCCGCGGCCTAGTGGTGGTCGTGGTCGTGTTCAGGGTCGAGCAGCTTGTGCGCGTGAATGATGAAGTAGCGCATCAGGGCGTTGTCGACGGTCGCCTGGGCCCGGGACTTCCAGGCCCGGTGAGCTTCTTCGTAGTTCGGGAAGGCGCCGACGAACTCGACCTTGGTCAGGTCGCGGAACTCAACGGTCTGAACATCCTTGAGCTCGCCGCCGATGACCAGATGAAGCAGTTGGGAATGGGGCATGAGGGTGTCCGTAGCAAAGGTGATTTCAGTCCTGAATATGCGTCAGGCGCTGAAGCAAAAATGAATGCAGGGGCGCGCCGGCGCAGACTAGCGAGCGCTGCTCTGGAACCGGGCGGTTGTAGGTGAAGGTGCGGCCCAGATGATCGGTTACCAGGCCGCCGGCCTCGGTGATGATCAGGTCGCCGGCCGCCAGGTCCCACTCGTGTTTGGACGACATGGCCAAGCAGGCGTCATATTCGCCGGCCGCCACCAGGGCCATCCGATAGGCGATCGAGTTGCGGGCGGCGATGGTCATGGGCGGCCAAGGCGTGGGCCAGGACGGATGGGCGAACATCTTTGCATCGCCCAGCATGGCGCAGTCCTCGACGGTGGTCTGGGGGCTGACGCGGATCGGTTGTTCGTTGAACTTGGCGCCGAGACCGTCCTGCGCTTCGAACATCTGGTTCAGCGAAGGGGCGAAGATCACGCCGGCCACCGGCCGGCCATCCTGGACCACGGCGATGCAGATGCTCCACCAGTCGCGGTCCTTCATGAAGGCGGTGGTGCCGTCGATGGGATCCGACAGGAACACGGTCTTGTGGGCCAGCCGGTCCGGATTGTCGGGCGTTTCCTCCGACAGCCAGCCGTAGCCGGGCCGCGCGGCGCGCAGATGCTCTTTCAGAAAGGCGTCGATCTCGAGATCGGCATTTGTGACCGGCGATCCGCCGGGCTTGTGATTGATGTTCAGACCACGGGCCCGCAAGGCCAGCGCCCGTTCTCCGGCCTCGCGCACCGTGTCTTTCAACAGGGCGAGGTCGTCGATCATTGGCCGGCGATCGCCACCGCGTCGATGAGCAGGGACGGCGAATTGGTCGATCCGCGAAACTCCAGATCAGAACCCGCGACCATGCGGCCATAGAGCTCGATCAGGTTGCCGGCGACGGTGACCTCGTTGACCGGATGGGCAATCTGACCGTCCTCGAACCAGAAGCCCGAAACCCCGACAGACCAGTCGCCGTTGTTGCTGTTGAGGGACGGGCCGAACATCGAGGTGACCAGCAGGCCGCGGCGGGCCTGAACCAGTAGTCCGGCAAGGTCGGTCTGTCCCGGCTGGACGGTCAGGTTGTGGGTGCTTACGCCGGGCGGACCGGCCAGGGAGCGCGAGGCGTGGCCGGTGGGCGCCATGCCCAGCTGCCGCGACGAGGCCATGTTGTGCAGGAAGGTGGTCAGCACCCCTTCCTGGACAAGGGATCGCTCGACGGTCGGCAGGCCCTCGTCGTCGAAGGGCGCCGAGCCCAGGCCGCGCATGCGGTGCGGCTCTTCGTAGATGCAAAAACCGCGCGCGAAGACCCGCTTGTCGAGGTGGGTCTTGAGAAAGGAGACGCCGCGCGCCACCGACGGGCCGGATATCGCGCCGGCAAAGGGCGACAGGATCGAACTGGCGATGCGGTTTTCGAAAATGACGGCGGCAGTCGTCGACTTGATTTTGCGCGCGCCGAGCCGTCCGACGGCTTGGCGGCCGGCCTCGTGTCCCAAGGCGTGGATATTGGGCAGGTCGGCGGCCCAGCGGGTCATGCGGCCATCCCCGCCGCGTTCCATCCCGTCGCCTTCGCCCGCGATGACCGAAGCGTAGACCGAATGGCTGGTCGAGCGATGTCCGGCGACGAAACCTTCGCTGGTGGCGAAGGCCCAGCTGCTCGACCCCCACGAGGCCGAACCGCCCTCACTGTTGGAGACGCCGGGCACGGCGCGGGCCGCGTCCTCGATTTCCATCGCCAGGGCCTCAAGGGCTTCGGCGGTGGGCTCGGACGGGTCGAACAGGTCAAGATCTGTGTCAGGGTTCTTGGCCAGCAGGGCGGCGGGCGCCAGCCCGGCGTAGGGGTCTTCCGGCGCCAGACGGGCCATGGCGACCGCCCGGTCGACCAGCTTGCCGACGGCGGCGGGCGACAGGTCCGAGCCTGACACTGTCGCCTGCCGGCCGTTCACAAACACCCGCAGGCCCAGGTCGCGGGCTTCTTCACGCTCGACCTCTTCCAGCGCGCCCAGACGCACGCCCACGGACAGGGCCCGGCGTTGATGCAAAACCGCCTCGGCGGCGTCGGCGCCGGCCGTCTTGGCGGCGGCGAGCAGGTCATTCAGAAAAATACGGTCCATCAGACGATCGCGTACACCAAAAGCGCCACAGCGGCGAAAACATAGCTGACCCAGGTCAGGAGCATGCCGATCGAGCGGGCGCGGGAGACGCCGGCCGAGCGGGACAGGCCGAACGCATGCACCATCCGGCCGACAAACAGCGCGCCGCCGGCCAGGTGAACGACCGGCGCATTGGCGCCGGCCAGCGCCAGAACGGCCAGGGCGCCGATAGCGGCGGGAATATACTCAGTGGCGTTGCCAAAGGCGCGGATGGCGCTGGCCAGGGCCGGCTGGCCGCCATCGCCTTCGGCCACCTTGTGCTTGCGCCGCTGGCGCGTGACCCGCACTGACAGGAACAACAGCAGGATCAGCAAAAGCCCGGTCCACAGGGCTGCGGCGGGGGCGGCGGGAAGGTCGAGAGGCATTAGGACGGGTTATCTCCGGTTCGGCGGGATAGATGGACTATTCTATCCGCCGGGCAAGCCCAGTCGCGCCCACTTTTCCGTCACCGCCTTCACGATTTCAGGGTCCATGGCTATCTTTTCGCCCCAAGCGCGGTGGGTTTCGGGCGGCAGCTTGTTGGTGGCGTCCAGGCCGATCTTGGAGCCCAGGCCGCTCTCGGGACTGGCGAAATCCAGATAGTCGATGGGCGTGCCTTCGATGACCGTGATGTCTCTCGCCGGGTCCATGCGGGTGGAGAGGGCCCACATGACGTCCTTCCAGTCGCGGGCGTTGATGTCGTCGTCCACAACGATCACCCACTTGGTGTACATGAACTGGCGAAGGTAGCTCCAGACGGCCATCATCACGCGCTTGGCGTGGCCGGGGTAGCGCTTCTTCATAGAGACCACGGCGATGCGGTAGGAACAGCCCTCGGGCGGCAGCCAGAAGTCGACGATCTCGGGAAACTGCTGCTGGAACAGCGGGATGAACACCTCGTTGAGCGCTTCGCCCAGAACGGCGGGCTCGTCGGGCGGCCGGCCGGTGTAGGTGGTGTGGTAGATCGGCTTTTTCCGCATGGTGATGGCGGTCACCTGGAAGACCGGGAATTGCTCGACCGAATTGTAATAGCCGGTGTGGTCGCCGAACGGGCCTTCGTCAGCGTACTCGTCCAGCAGCACATGGCCCTCGATGACGATCTCGGCCTCGGCGGGAACGAGCAACGGCACGGTTTTGGCCTTGACCAGCTCGACTTTGGAATCGCGCAAGAGCCCCGCGAACTGGTACTCCGACAGGGTGTCGGGCACCGGGGTGACAGCGGCCAGGATGACGCCGGGATCGGCGCCGATGACGGCGCAGGCGGGCAGGGGTTCGCGCTTTTCGGACTGTTTGTGGCGAGCGTAGTGCTGGGCGCCGCCGCGGTGCGCCAGCCAGCGCATGATGCAGCGGTCCTTGCCGATGACCTGCATACGATAGATGCCGAGGTTGAAGTCGTCCTCGCGGCTCGTGCCGGGCCCCTTGGTGACCACCAGCGGCCAGGTGATCAGCGGGCCGGCGTCTCCCGGCCAGCAGGTCTGGACCGGCAGCTTTGACAGGTCGATGTCATCGCCGGTCAAGACGACTTCCTGGACCGGCGCGGTCTTAACGGTCTTCGGCCGCATGCTCATGACCGTTTTCATCAGCGGCAGCATCCTGACCGCATCGCCGACCCCGCGGGGCGGCTCGGGCTGGCGCAGGAATGCCAGCACATCGCCGACCTCCCGCAGGTCGCCGGGCGTTGAGCGTTCCTTGCCGCCGAGTGTCACGCCCATGGCCACGCGCTTGACGGTGCCGAACAGGTTGGCGAGGCACGGCATGTCCGAGATCGTCCCGTCGGCGCGAACGGGCTTTTCGAACAGCACCGCCGGCCCGCCCGAGCGCACCAGCCGATCGCAGATCTCGGTCATCTCCAGAACCGTGGAGACCGGCTCTGACACGCGCACCAGTTCACCGGCGGCTTCGAGCTTGTCGATGAAGTCTCTTAGGGAGCGATAGGCCATGGTGGTTTGCTATAGCGAAGAGGGGCCTGCGCCAAGCTCATGTCCACAGGATCACCGCCAATGCGTCCTTCGAGACGCCCGCTGGCGCGGGCTGCTCAGGATGACGAAACTGTTGGGACTGCAAAATTGGTCGTCATACTGAGGAGCGCTCGACAGAGCGCGTCTCGAAGCACGCACCATGCTCACGCCTCCTGGCCAGCCTCGTAGTCCTTCAGCCACTGTTTCGGGGCGTGCTTGCGCCAGGTGCGCATCAGGAACGAGCGCAGCTGCTCGGGCTCGACCGACTGAATGCGGACCAGCACGTAGGGCCAGTCGCGGTAGTGGGCCGTGAAGTGAAAAGTGTCAGGATCGATCTGGCAAAGCATGGCGCGCTCGTCGATCGGCACGCTGCCCAGCACTAGGCTGTCGTCCTCGCGGCGCAGGCGGGTGAAGAACTTGCCGAACGCCTTGTAGGACGGATAGCCATAGCTGGTTCCCTCGACGACTTCGGGGAACGACATGATCAGGGCGTGAACCTCATCCCTAGTCACGGATGGAAACTCCAGACGCCTGTCTTTTTGACTTCCATGTCCTCCAGCTCCCGCGTGGTGGTCACCTGGTATTCGGCGAGCCTGACCATGCCGTCCTTGGGAAAATACGTCCTTCCCGGGTCACCGACCAGCACCGTTGCGCCGTTGTCGCGCGCCTCGCGAAGCCACCGGATGACCCGCTCGGCCAGGGGCTTTTCGTAACAGATATCGCCGGCCAGGATGACGTGGGCCGGGGGCGGATCGTTGTCGAGCAGGTCCCGCGATGTGTATTCCACCGCCACGCCGTTCAGGCCCGCGTTGATCGCCACGGCCGAGCCGCAGAATTCATCGATATCGGCGGCCAGGGTGTGAATGGCCCCGGCCTTCATGGCGGCGATGGCGACGATGCCTGAGCCGGAGGCAAAGTCGATCACCCGCTTGCCGGCCACGATGTGCGGGTTGTCGAGGATGTAGCGGGCCAGGGCCTGACCGCCGGCCCAGGCAAAGGCCCAGAACGGCGGCGGCAGGCCAAGGCCGCCCAGTTCTTCCTCGGTCATCCGCCAGATCGGCGTGATTTCGTCGGCCAGATGCAAAACAAGCTCCGGCGTGTGCGGCGGGTTCTGCGGGCGGGTGTTGGCGAGGATGAAGGCCTCGCGGTTCTCGATCACAAGACACTCGCCGCGCCGGGCCACAGCCCCGCGACGAGTCCGGCGAACAGGATCAGGCCCGCCTCGCGGTTGGATTTGAACAGCTTAAGGGCCAGGGCCGGATCGTCGATCTGCACCCGGCTGGCCTGCCAGGACAGGTGCAGGGCGAACAGGCCGGCGAACGGCAGGAACAGCGGTCCGAGCCGCCCGGCATAGGCGGCGCTGAGGGCGAGGAACGCCGCCGCGGCGTAGAAGGCCAGCACGCCCCAGCGGGCGTTGGGGCCGAGGCGGCGGGCGGAGGATTTCACCCCGGCCAGGGCATCGTCTTCGATGTCCTGGATGGCGTAGATGGTGTCGTAGCCCAGGGTCCAGAACACGCCGCCGGCATAGAGCAGCACCGCTTCGGGGGCCAGTTTGTGAGTCGCGGCGGCAAAGCCCAGCAGGGCGCCCCAGTTGAAGGTGATGCCCAGCCAGGCCTGGGGCCACCAGGTCATGCGCTTCATGAACGGATAGGCGGCGACCAGGGCCAGCGATCCTATGCCCAGGGCGATGGCGACGAGGCCAAGCGTCAAAAGGATGCCCAGCGAGATCAGGCTGCAGACGGCGATGAAGGCCACGGCCTGTTTGACGCTGATCTGACCCGAGGCGATGGGCCGGCCGGCGGTGCGGGCGACGCGCGCGTCGATGTCGCGGTCGACGATGTCGTTGAAGGCGCAGCCCGCCGCGCGCATCAAGGCCGCTCCGACCGCGAAGACGATCAGCAGGTAAGGCGAGGGCCAATGACGCTGGGCCGACGCCGCCAATGCGATCCCCTGCCAGCCCGGCAGCATCAGCAGCCATATGCCCACCGGCCGGTCGAACCGGCCCAGCTTCAGCCACGGCCGGATGGCGATCGGCGCATGGCGGTCCACCCAGTTGGCGGGCGCGGCGTCGGGGAGGATGCTCATGATCCTGCTCTACACTGCCCCCGGGCATCGGCGCCACAGTGCGCGCAAATTCGCGTATCAGCATTAACCATCGCTCGCCCAGCGCGGGACGTTCCTGTATTCGGGCGGGCTTTTTTCCGCGGATCGAACCCACAAGGCGCGCGCCATGAGCGAGCAGACTTACGAAGAGGACGACGAGAGGCGTCCACGGCTTTTGACCAATCTGCAGGTGCTGGGTTTTGTCTGGCGCCGGTGGATGGAACAGCCGCGCCGGTTCGTCGCCGTCACGGGCCTGTTCCTGCTGGGCACCTTCTGCGAGCTGGCTATTCCCTGGGCGGCGGGTGGGCTGGTGGACGCGGTGGCGGCGCCGACCCGCGTGGCAAAAACGGCCTGGACCGCCTGGGCGACCCTGTCGACGCTGTACGTCTTCTATTACGCCAGCCGGCTGAGCGCCTTCCGGACGATGAACTACTTCTCGTCCAGCGCCATGGATCGGCTGGTGCGCGAAGGCTTTGCCCGGGTGCAGGCCTTTTCGGCCGACTGGCACGCCTCAAGCTTTGCCGGCGCGACCGTGCGCAAGGTCACCCGCGCGATGTGGGGCTTTGATGCGGCCACCGACGCCGTCATCCTGATGCTGACGCCGACCCTGATCGTGCTGGGGGGGCTGGCCATTTCGATCGCCGTCCGCTGGCCGGCGGTGGGCCTGTTCGTGGCCGGGGTGATCGTGTTCTTCATCATCTTCCAGCTGTTGATGATCAAGTTCTTCATCCGGCCGGTGAACCTGAAGTCCAACGCCCTCGACACCCGCATCGGCGCGGCCCTGGCCGACGCCATCAGCGGCAACCCGGTGGTCAAGGGCTTCGGCGCCGAGGCCCGCGAGGAAGCCCGCTTCGCCCAGACGGCCGATGCCTGGCGCCGCGCGGTGTCGCGCACCTGGAACCGGTTCAACATCCTCAGCATGGGATCGAACGTGCTGATGGTCAGCCTGCAGGCCGGCCTGACGGGACTGCTGATCTGGCGCTGGAGCGACGGCCAGGCCTCGGCCGGCGACGTCGCCTTTGCGATCACCGCCTTCATGCTGATGCAGGGCTATCTGCGAAACTTCAACGAGACCCTGCGCACCCTGCAGCGTGGGCTGGACGATGTGCTGGACGTCGCCCAGTTCCTGCGCACCGAGCCGCAGCTGGCAGACGCGCCGGATGCGCCGGCCTTCACCGGCCAGGAGGGCGAGATCGTCTTCGAGAACGTCACCTTCGGCTACGAGAACCAGGCCCAGCACCTCTATCAGGACTTCAACCTGACCATCCGGCCGGGCGAGCGAGTGGCGCTGGTCGGACCCACGGGCGCCGGCAAATCGACCTTCGTCAAGCTGATCCAGCGGCTTTATGACGTGCAGGAAGGCCGCATCCTGATCGACGGCCAGGACATCGCGCGGGTTACGCAAGGCACGCTGCGCCGGGCCATCGCCACGGTCCCGCAGGACCCGGCCCTGTTCCACCGCGCCATTGGCGAGAACATCGCCTATGCGCGGCCGGACGCCACGCAAGGCGAGGTCGAACTGGCAGCGTGGCGGGCCAGAGCGCATGAGTTCATCTCGATCCTGCCCAATGGCTACGGGACCCTGGTCGGCGAGCGGGGCGTCAAGCTGTCGGGCGGCGAGCGCCAGCGCGTGGCCATCGCCCGGGCCTTCCTGGCCGATGCGCCGATCCTGGTGCTGGACGAGGCGACCTCGTCGCTGGACGTCGCCACCGAACGCCAGGTCCAGGCTGCGACCGAGGAACTAATGGCGGGACGGACCACCATCGTCATCGCCCACCGCCTGTCGACCATCCGTTCGGCCGACCGCATCCTGGTGTTCGAGGACGGCCGCATCGTCGAGGAAGGCCGTCACGCCGACCTGGTCGCCCGCGGCGGCGCCTATGCGCGTCTGCATGCGGTGACGGAGGGGTAGGGCTGACACGGTCTTGTATCCGGCGCAGTGTGCGAGCGTGAACCGGTCCCGTCGCAAACTGCACCCCGTCGCCCGCTGGACTCTCGACGGTTTTGGCGTGGTGTTTCTGGCGTTGGGGACGATTGGCATCTTCGTGCCGGGCTGGCCGACGACAGTGTTCTGGATCGGGGCGGTGGTCTGTTTTCTCAAGACCCGGCCGAACGCAGTCCGGCCGCTGCTGCGCACGGCCATCGTCGGTCCCGCGATCCGCTGGTTCCTGCGCTGGAAACCGTTCAGGAAGAAGCGGGTCTAGAACCAGTCGACAATCAACCCAATTTCAACCGGCTGTCCTCGCGAAGGCGGAGACCCATCGTCAATCTGCCAGTTCAGCCTCGCAGTCCGGCTTAAAACCCGGTTGGGTCCCAGCCTCCGCGGGGACGGCCGGACAAAAGGCGGACCGGGCGTGAAATTGGCCCTTAAGGCTTCATCAGGCGGCGGTTGTTGGCGCGGACCTTGCGGCGATAGTGGGTTACCGCCTTGTGCGTTGTGCCGACCGGCGAGGCGCCCAGGTTGTTCAGGGCCATGGTCTGCAGCGTAAACAGCGAATCGACCTTCTCGCTAATCATCTGCTCGGCTTCGGCCTGGGCGGCGGTTCCGCCGGCCGCCAGCTTGAGCGTGCGCAGGCCGATGACCGAGCTGGCCTCCAGTCCCAGCGACCAGGCGTCGAACCCCAGGGCCATCCAGCCCGTGGAGCTGAGGGTGGTGGGAAACGCAAACGGCAGTTTCATATGACGCATGATGTGACTGTAAGGCCTGGGTGCGGGTTAAGGTTCCAGTCCAGGATGGGCCTTGCGGCCGCCCCAGGCATCGTCCATCCGCAAGGGATCGAACGCTTTTCCGCCGATTGATCGAATCCAGGGCAGGGGTGTGAGCAGGACGATCAACGCAAAGCTCAAACGCGCCCCGAGGTCAGCGCCCAGCCGGTACTGACCGGCGGCCAGGGTTGCGAAAAGCACCAGCACCAGCCCCGCGCCGAGAATCGCCAGCACCCCGCCATAGACGCCGAGCCGAACGTTGCCGGCCGTCCTGAAGCGTGCGCCGGGCGCCTGAACAGCGGCGCTTGCCAGCAGAGCACGGATAAACGGCGTGAAGGCGCCCGTCTGGTCATTGCGCCTGCCAAGGCCCGCATAGCTCATCGAGCCAATGGCGATGCGGCGGCGGCCGAAGGTCAGGGCCAGAACCTGCTCGCCGTCGGCGAAGCGGCCGGCGCCAGTGGTCAGTCTGGCGAGTTTGAGGTCGGTCAGGCCATAACGCCGGGCGCGCAGGCCGTCTTCCACAAGGGCGTCATCTTCCAGCCGCCAGGTCGTGGGCCGGGTCAGGGCGCCGCGGCGGACCTCGTAGATCACGCTTTTTCCAGAACCAGTTCGACGCCGGCGGCCTCGGCACAGGGCGCCAGGGCTTCAGGCTTTTCGACCCGCACCCGTACGCGCCGGGCGTGAGGCTGATCGAGGCAGGCGCGGGCCAGCTGCTCGGCATAGGTCTCGACCAGCTTCAGGTGGCCGGAGGCCGCCACCGCGTGGGCTGCGGCGGTGATCGATTCGTAGTTCACCGTATCGGCGATGGTCTCGAAACCGCTGGTCTCGATGGTCAGCTCCACGTCGATGACCAGAGGCTGCCGGCGGCCGTGCTCGTGATCATAAATGCCGATCTCTGCGTCCAGCCTTATGCCGCGCACAAAGACCGTGGCTTCGGTCAGGCGCACGCCGGACTTGGCGTCGAGGGGCGGGAAAGGGATCGGCGCAGCCATGCTTGCAACTCGTCTTTCGTTCAGGACGCCAGGTGCTGGCCGGCGTCGACCGCGATCATCTGGCCTGTAACACTTGAAGCCCCGATCAGGTAGCGCAAGGCGCCGGCGATTTCTTCCGGATCCACGGCGCGGGCCAGAGGCGTGGCGGCGACCTCGGCTTCGAAATCGGCGGGGCTCTGGTGGATTGAGGCCAGGGTGGGTCCAGGTCCAATGCCGTTGACGCGGATGCGGGGCGCCAGGGCGAGGGCGGCCATCCGGGTGGCGTTCCAAAGGGCGGTCTTGGCCAGGGTGTAGCTGAAGAAGTCCTCGCCCGGATGCAGGACGCGCTGGTCAAGGATGTTGACCACCAGGCCGTCGCGGCCCGCCGGCAGGGCGGCCGCCATGGCCTGGGTCAACAGAACCGGCGCCCGCAGATTGACCGCCAAGTGCTCGTCCCACGAGGCAGGGGTCAGACTGGCTAGGGTGTCGGCCTCAAACAGCGAGGCGTTGTTGACCAGCAGGGTGACCGGGCCCAGCCGGGCGGCTTCTTCCACGATGGCGGCGGCGCTGGCGGGTAGCGACAGGTCGGCGGCGTAAACGGCCGAGCGCATGCCCAGAGCCGAGATCTCGCCCGCCAGGGCGTCGGCCTCAACTTCGGCATGGCGGTGGTGGATCAGGATGTCGTAGCCTAGGCCCGCGGCGGCGAGCGCCAGCGCCCGGCCGATGCGGCGGGGGGCGCCTGTAACGATGGCAGTTCCCTTGGACATCGCTCACTCCACGGCGAGCGCGGGCGCCGGATTAGTCGAAGCGCTTGAACTCGATGATGTTCAGAATGCCGTAGATGGCGAGGAAGCCAAAAATGATGCCGATCGCGACCATGGCGGAAAATCCTTCGAGTCTCTCTGTGGGCTCCGATTAACGTTCATCGCACAAAGCGGCAAGGCACCTTTCGAAAGCTGCGGCGATCAGCCATATCTGGGGCCAACGCCAAAACCAGACCTTCGGGAGAAGACCCCATGCGCGAATATCTCAAATTCTACATCGAGGGAAAATGGGTCGATCCGGTTACGCCCAGGACTCTGGACGTCATCAACCCTGCCAACGAGCAGGTTGCCGGCCACATCTCGCTGGGCTCGGCCGCCGACGTCGACCGCGCGGTCGCCGCCGCCAAGAAGGCCTTCACATCGTTCTCGCGCACAACCCGCGAGGAGCGCCTTGAGCTGCTGCAGGCGATCCTGGCCGAATATCAAAAGCGTTTCGGCGACATCGCCGCCGCCGTGACCGAGGAAATGGGCGCACCCACCAGCCTGGCCCAGAACGCCCAGGCCCCGATCGGCATGGGCCACTTCGCCACCGCCATCGAGGTCCTGAAGACCTTCACCTTCGATCAGGACCGCGGCGCGACCCACATCGCGAAAGAGCCGATCGGCGTCTGCGCCTTCATCACCCCCTGGAACTGGCCCCTGAACCAGATCGCCTGCAAGGTCGCCCCGGCCCTGGCCGTGGGCTGCACCATGGTGCTCAAGCCCTCGGAAATCGCGCCCTTCTCGGGCCAGATATTCGCCGAGGTTCTGGACGCCGCCGGCGTGCCGGCCGGCGTGTTCAACCTAGTCAACGGCGACGGCCCCACCGTGGGCGCGGCGCTGTCGAGCCACCCGGACGTTGACATGGTCTCGTTCACAGGCTCGACCCGGGCCGGGATCGAAGTCGCCCGCGCGGCGGCCCCGACCGTCAAGCGCGTCCACCAGGAGCTGGGCGGCAAGAGCCCCAACATCATCCTGGATGACGAGATCCTCGGCAAAAGCGTCGCCGGCGGCGTCAAGCACGTGATGAACAACTCCGGCCAGTCGTGCAACGCGCCGACCCGGATGCTGGTCCCGGCTGCGCGCATGGGCGAAGCCATCGAGGCAGCCAAGGCCGCCGCCGACTCCATCACTGTGGGCGATCCGGCCGGCAACTTCCGCATCGGCCCGGTGGTCTCGCAGGTTCAGTGGGACAAGATCCAGGGGCTGATCCAGAAGGGCCTCGACGAGGGCGCGACCCTGGTCTCCGGCGGCGTCGGCAAGCCCGAGGGTCTGGACAAGGGCTATTACGTAAAGCCCACGGTCTTTGCCAATGTAACCAACGACATGACCATCGCCAAAGAAGAGATCTTCGGACCGGTGGTCTCGATCCTCGGCTACGACAGCCTCGATCAGGCCATCGAGATCGGCAACGACACCGAGTACGGCCTGGCCGCTTATGTGGCCGGCGCCGATCTTGCCCGCGCCCGTGAAGTGGCCTCGCGCCTGCGCGCCGGTCAGGTGTCGATCAACGGCGCCGGCGGCGACCTGATGGCCCCGTTCGGCGGCTACAAGATGAGCGGCAACGGTCGCGAGTGGGGCGACTTCGCCTTCCACGAGTTCCTGGAAGTCAAAGCGGTGCTCGGCTACTCGCCGAAGCAGGCCGCGGAGTAGGGATCTGGAAGGCGCCCGGAGCGATCCGGGCGCCACTTGTTCCTGGAAGCGCCGGGACCCGCCGGAAGATGTACCGGCGATACCCATTGAAATTCCCGCCATGACGCGTCACGCTGTCGCCCAAGCGGGGCCGTGAAGAGTCTCGGCATGGGTGTTGGGGAGCGGGCGATATGGGCCTTTCGATGAAATCCGTTGCGGTGGCTGTCGGTGCCGTACTGGCTGTAGTGGCGCTGAGCGCGGCGACGGCGCAGACGCGGCACCACTTTGGGGCGGCGGCAGTCAACAAGGCTCGCCAGGTCGCAGCCAATTCCGAGCCGGGATCATGGATGTCCGCGGGGCGGACCTACGATGAGCAGCGCTACAGCCCGCTGACCAAGATCAACACCACCAATGTCCAGACCCTCGGCCTGGCCTGGTACGGCGACATCGACACCGACGCCAAGCAGGAATCGACGCCCGTCGTGGTCGACGGGGTTCTCTATGTCACCACCAACTGGAGCATGGTGAAGGCCTACAACGCCAAGACCGGTGAGAAGGTCTGGGAATATGATCCCAAGGTCGACCGCGCCGCCATCGGCCGGATTTCGTGCTGCGGCACGGTCAATCGCGGCGTCGTGGCCTGGGAAGGCCGCGTCTATGTCGGCGCACTGGACGGCCGCCTGATCGCGCTAAACGCCAAGACAGGCCACGTCGACTGGTCCGTTCAGACCACGGACCTGCGCGAGCCCTACACCGTCACCGGCGTTCCGCGGATCGCCAATGGCAAGATCATCATCGGCAATGCCGGCGCCGAGTACACCGTGCGCGGCTATGTCAGCGCCTACGACGCCCGCACGGGCCGCCAGCTGTGGCGCTTCTATACCGTGCCCGGCAATCCCAACGATCCGAACAACGGCGATGCGCCGATCCTCAAGCGCTATGCGGCCACCTGGAAGGGTGACTGGTGGAAATTCGGCGGCGGCGCGACCGCCTGGGACGGCATCCTCTATGACCCCGTCACCAACCTGGTCTACTTCGGCACCGGAAACGGTCTGAGCTGGTCGCAGGACATCCGCAGCCCCGGCGGCGGCGACAACCTGTTCGTCTCGTCGATCATCGCTCTCAATCCCGACACCGGTGCCTATGTCTGGCACTTCCAGGAAACGCCAGGCGATGAGTGGGACTTCGACAACACCAACCCGCTGATGACCGCCGACATCATGGTCAACGGCCGCAAGCGCCACGTGCTGATGCAGGCGCCCAAGCAGGCCTTCTATTACATCTGGGACGCCAAGACCGGCGAACTGCTGTCGGCCGAGAAATATGCCCCGGCCAACTGGGCCAGCAGCATCGATCTGAAAACCGGCCGTCCGGTTGAAAATCCCGCCGCCCGCTATGGCGTCGGCAAGCCGGCCATCGTCTCGCCGGCCGCTCTGGGCGCCCACAACTGGCACCCGATGTCGTTCAGCCCGCGCACCAATATGGTCTATTTCTCGGTGACCGAAAGCACCGCGGGCTATGGCACCCAGGATCCGGCGACCTTCCAGATGAAGGAGCGGGCCAACAATACTGGTGTCAACCGCGCGGCCGCCGCCCCGTTGTTCGCCGCGCCCGGCGCGCCGCCTCAGGGCAATATCAAAAGCTACCTGATGGCCTGGAACCCGACGACAGGCCGCGAAGTCTGGCGTTCGGCGAATCCGATCTATGGCGCCTCTGGCACCATGGTCACCGCCGGCGATCTGGTGTTCACCGGCAGCGCCTCGGGCGACTTCTCGGCCTACAACGCCCGCACCGGCGCCAAGCTTTGGACGACCCAGGCCCAGGCCACCGTCGAGGCCGCCGCTGCGTCCTATTCGATCGATGGCGAGCAATATGTCGCCGTTCTGGCCGGCTCGCGCATGCCCCAGGGCGTTGTGCGCACCAGCCCGGTCAGCGCCAACAACTCGCGCCTGCTGGTCTACAAGCTGGGCGGAACCGCCAGGTTGCCGACCACGCCGGTGGTCGTGGCCGGTGCGGCGGCAAGTACGCTCAATCCGCCTCTCTACGCGGGGACAAACGAGGACTTCATCTTCGGCGAAGGTCTCTACGCCAAGAACTGCTCGGGCTGTCACGGGCTGAACGCCTCGGGCGGCAGCGCGCCGGACCTGCGCTACTCAGCCCTGCTGCGAGATGCGGCAGGCTGGAACGCAGTGCTCAACGGCGGGCGCGTCCAGGGCGGCATGCCCTCGTTCCGTGGCGCACTCCAGCAAAGCGAAGTCGACTCAATCCTGCAGTACGTCATCCGGCGAGCCAACGACGAGAAGCAAGTTCAGCAGGCGGCTGCGGCCGGTCGTGGGGGCGCCGCCGCCGCCGCCGCCCCGGCGGCTCCGGCGCGTGGCGGACGCGGGGGCTAGAGACTTCGTTGCCGCAGGCCGGGAATAGCCATTGAATTTCCCGGCCTGACACGTCACTTTGCGCCCCACGCAGGGGCTGCAAGACCCCATGAGTTTGCGCGTCGGGGAGTGACGATATGAAGTATTCCATCAAAACCGCGGTGGCGGCTGGTCTGGCCTTGATCGCTGCGGCCCTGGTTGTGAGTGGCGCCGCCGCTCCCGCCCGGCGCGCGATCGGCGCGGCGGCGGTCAATGCGACCCGCCATCTGAACGCCAACAGCGAACCTGGAACCTGGATGTCCGCGGGGCGGACCTATGACGAGCAGCGCTACAGCCCGCTGACCCTGATCAACCAGTCCAATGTCAAGAATCTGAGCTTGGCCTGGTACGGCGATATCGACACCACCAACGCCCAGGAATCGACCCCGGTAATCGTCGACGGCGCGCTCTACGTGACGACCAACTGGAGCATCGTGAAGGCTTACAACGCCAAGACCGGCGAAAAGCTGTGGGAATACGACCCCAAGGTCGACCGCGTGGCCACCGGCCCGATCGCCTGTTGCGGCACGGTCAATCGCGGTGTCGCGGTGTGGAACGGCAAGGTCTATGTCGCCGCTCTCGACGGGCGTCTGATCGCGCTCGATGGCAGGACTGGCGCGGTGAAGTGGTCCGTACAGACCACCGATCCGACCCAGCCCTTCACCATAACCGGCGTTCCTCGTATCGTGCGCGGCAAGGTCATTATCGGCAACGCCGGCGCCGAATACACCGTGCGCGGCTACATCGGCGCCTATGACGCCGAGACCGGCCGTCAGCTGTGGCGCTTCTATACCGTGCCGAGCAACCCGAACGATCCGAACAACAAGGATCCGGAAATCCTCAAGCGCTACGCCTCCACCTGGAAGGGTGAGTGGTGGAAATACGGCGGTGGCGCTACCGCTTGGGACACGATCCTCTACGATCCGAAATCCAACCTGGTCTATTTCGGCACCGGTAACGGTCTGAGCTGGTCGCAGGACATCCGCAGCCCCGGCGGCGGCGACAATCTGTTCGTCTCCTCGATCATCGCCCTGAACCCCGACACCGGCGAGTACAAGTGGCACTACCAGGAGACCCCGGGCGACGAGTGGGACTATGACAACACCAACCCGCTGATGGTCGCTGACATTGTGGTCAAGGGTCGCATGCGTCACGTCCTGATGCAGGCGCCCAAGACAGGCTTCTATTACATCTGGGACGCCAAAACCGGCGAGCTGCTGTCGGCCGAGAAGTTCGCGCCGGCCAACTGGGCCTCGAGCATCGACATCGGCAACGGCCGTCCAGTTGAGAACCCCGCCGCCCGTTACGGCGTTGGCCGTCCCGCGCTGGTCTATCCGGCCGCTCTGGGCGCCCACAACTGGCACCCAATGTCGTTCAGCCCGCGTACGAACCTAGTCTATATCCCCGTGACCGAGAACGCCGCAGCCTATCAGAGCGCCGATCCGGCCACCTTCAAGATTAATCCGCGCGGCTACAACACCGGGCAGAGCAATTCGGCCGCCGGTGCGCTGTTTAACGAGCCCGGCGCTCCGCCGCGCCAGGGCCCGAGCTATCTGCAGGCGTGGAACCCCACGACCGGCAAGGAAGCCTGGCGCGTGCCGAACGCGGTGTTTGGCGCCTCGGGCACCATGGTCACGGCCAGCGACATCGTCTTCTCCGGCAACCAAGCCGGTGAGTTCGTGGCCTATGACGCCCGCAACGGGACCAAGCTGTGGTCGACTCCGGTTCAGGCCCGCGTCCAGGCCGCACCGGCCACTTACACCATCGACGGCGAGCAGTATGTCGCGATCCTAGCCGGTGGCGGGGCCGGTCCACCCACCGGCGTTTCGCGAACCAGCGCCACTTCGGCCAACAACGCCCGCATCCTGGTCTTCAAGCTCGGCGGAACGGCCAAGCTGCCGACGCAACCCTTCGCGGCGGCCGCGGTGCCGGCCGGTGGTCTGAACCCGCCGCCCAACACGGCGACCAACGAGCAGGTCATCGACGGCGAGAACGCCTACGGCAAGAACTGCTTCACCTGCCACGGCCAGGCCGCGGTCGGCGGTGGTTCGGGTCCGGACCTGCGCTACTCGCCCCTGCTGCGTGATCTGGCGGGCTGGAAGAACGTTGTCCTCGGCGGCGCCAAGGCCACCAACGGCATGCCGTCGTTCCGCGCCTCGCTCACCGATGACGAGGCCACCTCGATCCAGGCCTATGTCATCCGCCGGGCCAACGACGAGAAGGACGTACAGGCTGGCCGGGCCGGCGGACGCGGCGGTCGCGGAGGTTAAGCCGCGAAACCGGCTGCGCCTTCAGACTGAAACAACAGACGGCGTCCGGGTTTCCCCGGGCGCCGTTTCTGTTTGAGCGTTACGGACCGCAATGAAACGGCGCCCGGATTGCTCCGGGCGCCGCGGTCTTCCCAGCCTTGAGGCGGAGCCTATTTCATCTTGGAGCGCAGGGTCAGGCCGACCGTCCGGGGCGCGCCCAGGAAGGCGTCGTAGACGGCCGTGGGGTCGGACGTCGCCAGCGGACCGGACGGCACCTGGATCGGGCCGTTGAAGCCGACCTGGAGATAGTTGGTGTCGAACAGGTTCTCGGCCCAGAGCTCCAGCGTCCACTTGTCGTCCGGCGCGCCGATGCCGATGCGGGCATTGACCAGGGTATAGGCCGGCTGCTGCTTGGAGTGGTGCAGGTCCGAACCGGTATTGTAGTCCGAGTTGTACTTGCCCGAGAGGTTGAAGCGCATCTGCAGCTTGTCGCTGATCGGCGTCTCGTAGGTGCCGGCCAGTGTCAGGGAGGTGCGCGGCGCAAAGCCCAGGCGTTGACCCGGCAGATTGGCCAAGACCGAGAAGTGGCTCGGATCGGCAAGGTCGGAGGCCGTGAACACGCCGATCTTGGTGTCGGCGAAGGTGGCGCCGCCCTGGATGGACAGCCCCTTCATCGTCGCGGGCAGATACAGGAAGTCGAGGTCAACGCCCTTCGAGGTCACTTCCGGCAGGGTCTCAACAATGAACTGGGTGCCGGTGAAGGTGTTGAGCTGGAAGTCATTGAAGGTCTGCGAGAAGATCGCGCCGTTCAGCGACAGGTGATTGTCCAGCCACTGGGTCTTGGCGCCCAGCTCGTAGGAATCGACGGTTTCGGGTGCGAAGTCGGTGTGGCTCGCCGGGCCGTAACGGGCGATGCCGGCGCTATTGGGGCTCCCGTCAACCGGAGTGGTGTTGGTGCCGGCGACGAGACCGATAACATTGGTGACCCGGTCGAGGTTGAAGCCCCCTGCCTTGTAACCGCGTGAGTAGGAGACATAGCTCATCACATCGGGGTTGAAGCGGTAGGTCAGCTTGGCCGTGCCCGAGACGTTTTCGTCCTTCATCGTTTGCTTCAGGTCACCCAGGGCGTCGAACGCCGGGTTCTCGAAGCCAAGGCACATACCGGCGACAACCGACTGGAGTGCCGCTGTCCGCTGGGCTTGGGTAACGCCCAGAAGCGGATTGGCCTGGAAGGCGTTCAGGGTGGCGGCGCTGGTCAGGGCCGGGTTCTGGCAGGAGCCCGACGTCGTGTGGAAGCGCGAGACCGCATCCTTCTGATCGCTGGTGTAGCGCAGGCCGAAGGTGCCGGTCAGCTGGTCGGTGAAGGCGTAATCGTTGTTGGTGAACAGCGCGAAGTTCTTGTCCGTCTGCGAATGGCGGTCGGTGGTGCCTTCGCCCGGCAGATAGGTGTTCGCCGAAGTCATGCCGAGCAGGCCCGGCGCGCCGGTCAGAACGCGGTTGGCGAAGAAGGCGTAGTAGTCCGAGCCATAACGGAACGCCAGACCGGTGTTGAGGTCTTCGCGGGCCGCGAAGGCGCCGACCGTCCAGTTCAACTTGCCGCGCTCACCGGCCAGACGCAGTTCCTGAGACAGCTGCGAGAAGCTGGTGAAGGTCGTGCCGTCGTTCGGGCGGTAGACAATGTCGGCCGCCGTGAAGTCGGTGTCCTGGGCGGTCTTGAGATCAAAGCTGCGCGCCGCGGTGATCGAGGTCAGCTTGGCGCCGCCGAAGTCGTAGGTGGCTTCGGCCGACAGGCCATCGTCGGTGATGTCCTGGTCATTTGGGCGGTTCAGATAGGCCTTGCGATCAAACGGGGTGTTGGTCAGGTCGATCGAACCCGGCTTGACTTCATTGATCAGCAGGCCGCGGGCGCGGGTGCGCAGCGGATCGCCCGGCAGGTAGGGCGCGCCGCCGGCCTGGGTGCCGACGAACAGCTGAACGGCGCCGCAGCAGCTTTCGGTGCGCTGGGTGTGATCGGCGATGACGCGCAACGAGAAGTCGTTGTTCGGCAGGGCCAGGATCTGGGCGCGGGCGGTAAAGAACGCCTGGGTGTTTTCGTCCTTGGGACGATGCGCGCCGAGGGTGACAACATCCAGGAAGCCGTCGCGCTTGCGGCCGGCCAGGTAGAGGCTGCCGGCGATCTTGTCGCCCGAGATCGGACCGGTGAGGTTCAGCGAGGCGCCCCAGGCGCCGAAGTTTCCGCCGGTCAGTTCGCCTTCCTTGGACGGCATGAACGAGGGCTCGGCAGTGAAGATATTGATGACGCCGGCCGAGGTGTTCTTGCCGAACAGCGTGCCTTGCGGACCCTTCAGCACTTCGATGCTGGCCAGATCGCCCAGGTCGCCGAAACCGACGCCATTGCGCGGCCGGTAGACGCCGTCGATGACCACGCCGACCGACGACTCAAGGCCAGGGTTGTCGCCGACCGTGCCGACGCCGCGAATGCGCGCCGTGACACTGCTTTCATTCGAAGTCGCCGTAACCGTCAGGCCGGGCGTGAGGATGCTGAGCTGGCGGATGTCCTGGACGCCAGCGTCCTGAAGCAGCTGGGCGCCGACGACATTGTCGACGATCGGAACATCCTGCAGGCGCTGTTCGCGCTTCTGGGCGTTGACGACGAGGGCATCGACCGTGGTGATCGGCTCATCGGAATTGGTATCCTGAGCGAATGAGACGCCAGCCATCATGCCGGACAGTATCAAGGCGGACGCGCTGCCGCAGATCAGGGTTTTCAGGCGCATGGTATCTCCCAGTTCCGTCTCACTTGAGTGAGGACATTGTGTTGGACGCGCAGGCGAATACGTCGACTCGGGACTTGTATGCTGATGGGATGCTTCACGCCCTATTTCCGCAAGGTTTACGCAACGGAATTCGTGTCACTTTTCGACTGAGTGTGACGCTTTGGATACAAACGGCGTTCTCCGAGATCAGTGGGTTTCTTCCGGCTCAAGCTGCCGATTTTCGGGCGCTTTCGGTCGACTGGGCGGCAGGATGGACTATGAAGGACGGCGATGACGACTGCTCCCCGCCCACGTTCGGCCCTGCGCAAATTTCTGCAGAGCGAAGCCTCGTCGGGCATCCTCCTGATTGGCGCCGCGGTCATCGCCATGATGATCGCAAATTCGCCGCTGAGTGAAATCTACCTGGCCGGCCTGCACAAACTCATAGGGCCGCTGACCTTTCAGAGCTGGGTCAACGAGGCCTTGATGGCGGTGTTCTTTCTGCTGATCGGCCTGGAGATAAAGCGCGAGCTTTATAATGGTCAGTTGTCGTCCTGGCCGCGCCGCATCCTGCCGGGGCTGGCGGCCCTGGGCGGCATGATCGTTCCGGCCCTGATCTATCTGGGTGTCAATCTGATCCAGCCGGGCGCCTTGAAGGGCTGGGCCATTCCGGCGGCCACCGACATTGCTTTCGCTCTGGGGGTACTGTCGCTGCTGGGGTCGAGGGTTCCGGTGTCGCTGAAGATCTTCCTGACCGCCCTGGCCATTCTGGATGACCTGGGCGCGATCCTGATCATCGCGATCTTTTACAATGCAGGCCTGGACTGGATGGCGCTGGCCGGCGCCGGCCTGGTGCTGTTCATGATGCTGGTGCTGAACCGGCTTCATGTCGTGCGGCTGTGGCCCTACATGATCCTGGCGGCCGTGCTGTGGTGGTTCGTCTACAAGTCGGGCATCCACGCGACCATCGCGGGCGTAGCGGCCGCCATGCTGATCCCGGTCAAACGCACCCCGGCCCAGCCAGCCGCCGAGCGCTCGCCCCTGCACCGGTTGGAGAACGCCCTGGAGCCCTGGGTGGGCTTCCTGGTGCTGCCGTTGTTCGCCTTCGTCAACGCCGGGGTTCAACTGGGCTCCATCACGCCTGGCGATGTCGTTGCGCCGGCGCCCTTGGGCGTGGCGCTGGGGCTGTTTGTGGGCAAGCAGATCGGCGTCTTTGCCGCCTGCTATGCGGCGGTGCGGTTTGGACTGGCTGAGCGGCCAGCGGGCGCATCGTGGCTTCAGGTGCATGGCGTGGCCCTGCTGTGCGGCGTGGGCTTCACCATGAGCTTGTTCATCTCGCTGCTGGCCTTCCCGAACGATCCCGAGCGCATCGGCGCGGTCAAGCTGGGCATTCTGGCCGGCTCGATCCTGTCGGCGGCGGTGGGGGCCGGGGTGCTGTACATCGCCGGGCGGCGTGGGCCGGCCGTGGCGGCCTGATGCCCGTCGGTCCCGACTATCACCCGGATGCGCAATTTGCGGCCCTGGGCGATGAATTTTCCGATGCCGTCGAGGCGGCCGACTTCCCGAAGTCCATCCTTCGGTTTCGCAACCAGCGCGCCGCGTCGGGCGTCGGGCTGGACGGGCTGACGGACGCCGAGTGGCTGGCCGCCTTTGCGCGGTTCGACCCCTTGCCGGGCCAGCCCGGGCCGCGTGCCATGCGCTATCACGGCCACCAGTTCCGCTCGTACAACCCCGACCTTGGCGACGGGCGCGGCTTTCTGGCCGCCCAGTTGCGCGAGGCCGGGACGCAGCGTCTGCTCGACCTGGGCACCAAGGGGTCGGGCACAACGCCCTGGTCGCGGTCGGGCGACGGCCGGCTGACCCTGAAAGGCGGCGTGCGTGAGGTGTTGGCCGCCGCCATGCTGGAGGCCCTGGGTGTTCCAACATCGCGGGCCTTCTCGCTGGTCGAGACAGGCGAGGCCCTGACGCGGGGCGATGAACCCAGCCCGACCCGCTCTGCGGTTCTGGTCCGGTTGCAGCACAGCCACGTGCGGTTCGGGACCTTCCAGCGGCTGGCTCACCAGAACCGGCCGGACCTGCTGCGGGTCCTGACCGGCCACGTCATCGAGACCTATCATCCGGCCGCCGGCGGACCGGCGGCCATGCTGGAGGCCATTGTCGCGGCCACCGCCCGGATGACGGCGCGCTGGATGGCGGCTGGGTTCGTGCATGGCGTTCTGAACACCGACAACATGAACGTCACCGGCGAGAGCTTTGACTATGGCCCCTGGCGGTTCCTGCCACGCAACGATCCGAACTTCACCGCCGCCTATTTCGACCAGACCGGGCTCTATGCCTTTGCCCGCCAGCCCGAGGCGGCCTTCTGGAACCTGCAGCAACTGGCCGGGGCGCTGAGCCTGAGCGAAGCGGACGAGGCGCTGATCGCCGCGCTCAACACCTTTTCGCCCATCTATGCCCGCGAACTGACCGCCGCCATGATCGCCCGCCTGGGTCTGGCGCCCGCGAGCGCAGAGGCCGACATCGGCCTGGTCAACGCCGCCTTCAAGGCGCTGGCGGCCGGGGGCGAGGCCCTGCGGTGGGAGCCGTTCTTTTTCGACTGGTTCGGCGGGGCGGCGTCCGAGGCCCGCGCGCTGGGCGGTCCACGGTCGGCGATCTATGGGAGCGAGGCGTTCGCCGCCTTCCGCCGCCAGCTGGAAGGGCGCGAGCCTGACCGGCCCGAGCGCCTGGGGGCGGCGGTGTTCGCGCGGGCCGAGCCCGAGGAAATGCTGATCGACGAGGTCGAAAAAATCTGGGCCGCAATCGACGAAAAAGACGACTGGTCGGTGTTTGAGGACAAGCTGGCGCGGATCGAGGCGGCCAATGCCGCCTATGGGCTGGCCGACCGTTCGGGAATTTGACAGCAATAACAGCTTTTTTTGGCGTTTTATGTCAGTCCGCGCGGGGGCGTGCGGGCGGAAGCCTTTGATCCGCAAGGGTGTTTTATTTTCACCGGCGTCAAGCGCCTTCGAAAAGGCGTCAGCAACTGACAGTCGATCATGACGATCCGTCTGTTCGCCGTCAGATTGCCGGCAGGGCGGGGCAGCGCAGGGTCGTGCGCCGGCAGCTGGAGTCGGACGGCCAGCGGCGAAGCGTTGAAAAGTGGCGGGTTTTCGCATGGAGCCGGCCAGACTGACGCCCGGCGGGCCGGGGCGGCAAAGCGCGATTGGTCATACGAAGGGCTAGAACCAGGTCAGCGTCAGGCGCTTGCCGCCGATCATCAGGCCCCTGAGACGGGCCTTGCCGTCGTTGCCGACCGAGATGACGGCGAAGGCTGGCGGCGCATCGGGTCCGCCGCGCAACTGGGCCGAGACGATTTCGGCCTGCTTCTGGTCGGCATGGAAGCGTTTGACGCCAAGGTCGAGGCTGATCGACCCAGGCCGTTCAAAGGCGTTTTCACCGGTTTTGACGAAGCCGGTGTTGCAGGTCATGACGCCCCAGACAGTGACAAGCGCGAGGGCGGAGGCTTTGGCGCGGCTTCTGTCGGCGCCGACGGCGACGAAGTGATCACCCTTGGGGGCCAGGGCGATCCAGTCACGTTGTTTGACCCGCGCGTCCAGCAGGGAGGTTGCCGGCTCTTCCCGCACGCCGGGCGGGCAGGGCGCGTCCGGCGCGATGGCCTCGCGGATGTCGAGGGCGGCATAGTGTCCGGTGAGCAGGTCGCGCGGATCGACCGCCTCGATGGCCAGCAGGACCTCGCGGCCGGAGCGGCGCAGGCTTTCCTCGTGCAGGACAAGGCCGGTCAGGGCGATGACCAGGAGTACGGCGGCGGCGATGATGCGCTGGGGGAGGAAGCGCGTCATGCCCTGGCCCTCCGGCGCAGGATCAGGCCGACGACCAGGATGACGATGGCCGAGGCGGCAAAGACGCCGGCTGCGGACATCAGGCTGAGGCCGAAGTCGGTGAGCACCATGGAGACCGTGGACAGCATGAAGTAGGCGCCCAGGGCAGTGATCCAGTTGTTCCGGTCATGGCGGCTGAAGGCGATCATGGCGGTGGCGCCGGCCAGACAGACCAGCCGGTGGGCGATGCGCCAGACGACCTCGACTTTGTTGTCAAAGCCAACGTCTAAGCCGACCACCAGGCAGGCCGACCAGAAGGCCAGCCAGCCGGCGGCCTGGATCGCGCCGGAGCGGTCGCGGCGGCCCAGGCCGACGACAGCGGCCGAGGCGGCGATCAGGACCGCGCGATGGGCGACCTTCCAGGCCTGTTTGGCCTCGATACCCGCAGCGCCGAACGCCGCCAGGGCGCCGAGCAGGGCCCAGCCGTGGAAGATACGCGACAGGGGCCCGCCGCGACGGCGTATGCCGAAGGCCGCCGCGGCAAAGAGCGCCGAGGCGACAAGGGCGGCGATCCAGTTGACGTGGTCCTGCGGCGACAGTCTGGCGATGACCTCCAGCGCGCCGAAGATGAAGGCCAGGCCCGCCCCATGGGCGAGAACGGGCGAGCGCCAGGCCATGGCCGTGACCACGGCGATGATGGCGCCTGCGGCGACGACGCAGGGCTCGCTCCAGGAGGTTGAGCCGATATCGCCGCCAAAGGCCAGGCCCAGGGCCACCACCAGCGCGCCGCTTGAGCGCCCGGCGATGCCGAGCAGGGCCGCGCCGGCCGCGGCGCCGTAGAGAGCGACCTGCGGATCGCCGGCCAGGTCGAAAATCTGGCCAACCAGGCCGATATCGGCGGCGAACACCAGGCTGGCGAAGATCAGCAAGGCGTTGGTGGTGATCTTGCGGCCCTTTGCGGCCGTCCAGGCGGCGCCGAGGGCCGTGACGAGCAGGAGGGCGTTGACCAGACCGTAGCGGCCGACGCGCGGTATGCCGCTCCAGTTGGCGGCGACGAAGGCGATGACGGCAAGACCCAGCAGGGCCACGCCGATATAGGCCAGGGCCGTGGCCCCGTCGGGGCGGGCGCGTTCGGCGACACGCGCCAGGATCGGCTCGCGGGAGGCCTGCGGCACCAGACCGTCGGCGATCCAGGCGTCGAGATCCTTGATCAGGCGGTTCTTGTAGCTGGCCATGCGGACGCTCGCCGCGCTCCCATCCATAGGCGAACGCCCCCCGCGCTGCCCGCATGGGGAGCATAGCCTCGCTTTGAGTTGCGTGAAAACCCGGAGTTTACGCGAGCGCCGGACCGGGCTAGGACACAGGCGTTCTCGGGGAGTAGCCGTTCGCATACCCCAGCGAAGGTTGCGTCAACACACTTGGCCCCTGGCCATGGCGCAACCGGCGGAGCTTTTAGTGGTTCCGGATTGGCGAGACCGACGATGCGACCTTCGGCCGGGCCGGCGGGGGTCAGCGTCGTCGTGTTGTCGCCGGGCCCTTGAGAGACAGATCCATGCTTGAGGCCATTGGCGTTTCCGCCGCTGTCGTCGCCATCGCCGAGATCGGCGACAAGACCCAGCTTTTGGCCATCGTGCTGGCCGCCCGGTTCAGAAAACCGCTTCCGATCATATTGGGGATCCTGGCCGCGACCTTGCTCAACCACGCGGCCGCCGCGACGCTGGGCTATTTCGTGGCCGAGTGGCTGACCGGCCAGGTGTTCCAGCTGGTGGTCGGCGCAGCCTTCATCGCCATGGCCGCCTGGGCCCTGATCCCCGACAAGGAAGACGACGGGGCCCTGAGCCGCTCGCGCGGCGGGGTGTTCCTGACGACCCTGGTGGCGTTCTTCCTGGTCGAGATCGGCGACAAGACCCAGATCGCCACCACCCTGCTGGCGGCGCGCTTCCATCAGATCGTCCTGGTCACCATCGGCACCACCATCGGCATGATGGCCGCCAATGTGCCGGCCGTGTTCCTGGGCGAGGCGGTCACCAAAGTCATGCCGCTCAAATATGTCCGCCTGATCGCCGCCCTGATCTTTGCGGTGATGGGCGCACTGGTGATCGTGGCGAATCTGACCTGAGGGGGTTGTGTTTCAGGGCGTTTCCTTCTCCCCTTGTGGGAGAAGGTGGCCGCGAAGCGGACCGTTAGCGCCCAGCTGGCCGAGGACCGCTTCCAGACTACGAACGCATGACCGATTACGACCCATGTCGGACATTCGAGATCTGTGTCCTGAACGGCCGCCCCTGACTCATCTGAGCCGTTGGGAACGTCCGGATACGGGTAGCCTTAGCCTGACGGCGCCTGCGGGCTATTCGAAGATGTGGAGGAAGCTCAGTCCGAAGGCGCTGCTGCTGCCACCGAAGTCGTAATGGGTGTACTCGAACCGCAAGCCGTTAGTGTTAGCTCCGTGCGGGGCGAAGTCCTTCGTCAACTGGACGCCCACGCCGTAGGCAAGGCCGGGGCCCAGATCGTAGAGCCGGCTGTTCGAGGGTCATTCCCGGCCCAAGTGGCTGAATCTGGGTCCCGGCCTTCGCCGGGATGAGCGGACAAAAGACAAGATCGAGCGGTTCAGGGTTACCGCCCCTGGAAATTGCCCGGGCGGCGCTCGCCTACCGCGCGGACGCCTTCGGCGAAGTCTTCGGTGGCGCGCAGCCAGGTCTGTTCCTTTTGCTCTAGCGCGGTCTGGGCCTTGACGGCGGCGGCCAGGGCGCCGCGCATGGTCAGGCGGGTGGCCTGAACGGCGAGGGGCGCGTTCTCGGCGATCTCCTTTGCCAGGGCCTGGGCTTCGGCGCGCAGGTTTTCCGGCTCGGCCACGGCGTCGGCCAGACCCCAGGCCAGAGCCTCGTCGGCCTTGATGCGGCGCCCGGTCAGGAACATCAGGCTGGCGCGCTGGCTCCCGATCAGACGGGGCAGGGTGTGGGTCAGGCCAAAGCCCGGATGGAAGGCCAGCTTGACGAAGTTGGCGGAGAAGCGCGCGTCCGTTCCGGCGACCCGGAAGTCAGCCATGACGGCCAGACCAAGACCTGCGCCGATGGCCGCGCCCTGCACGGCGGCGATGATCGGCTTTTTCGTGGAGAACAGGCGCACGGCCTGGGCGTAGAGATCGCCGACCACCAGCTGGCCATCGACGGGGGCGGCGAAGTCGGCGCCGGCGCAGAAGTTCTTGCCGGCCGAGGCCAGGACGACGGCGCGGACGGTGTCGTCCTCGTCGAGGATTTCCAGGGTCTGGGCCAGTTCCTGGATCAGCACCACCGAGACGTGGTTGTTGGGCGGGCGGTCGATCTCGATGGTGGCGACAAAGCCCTCGTTGGTTACGGTGATCATCGGTTTCCTCCCAGGACGTTGCGGGCCACGACCCAGCGGTGAACTTCGGACGGTCCGTCATAGATGCGCATGTTGCGCACCTGGGCGGCCATCATCTGCAGCGGCAGTTCCTTGGTCACGCCCATGGCCCCGAAGGTCTGCATGGCGTGGTCGACCACGACCTGGGCCATCTCGGTGGCGAAGACCTTGACCATGGAAATCTCTTTGCGGATGTCGCGGCCGGCGTCGAGCTTGGCGGCGGCGTCATAGGTCATCAGCCGGGCGGCGTGAATCTGCATGGCGGCGTCGGCGATCCACCACTGGACGGCCTGACGATCGGACAGGGGCTGGCCGAAGGTGACCCGGGTGGGGGCGAACTCGGTCATCATCTCCAGGGCGCGCTGGGCGATGCCGACGCACCAGGCGGCCATCTGCAGGCGGCGCGTGCCAAGGCGCAGCTGCATGGGGCCAAAGCCGTTGCCCTCGGTCCCCAGCAGGTTCTCGGCCGGGATGCGGCAGTCTTCCAGCGCGACCTCATAGGTGAAGGCGCCGCCGATCATCGGGATGCGGCGCAGGACGTTGAAGCCGGGCGTGCCCTTGTCGACCAGGAAGGCCGAGATGCCGCCGCGGGCGCCCTTTTCCTTGTCGGTGACCGCCATCAGGATGGTGAAGTCGGCGTCAGCCGCGCGGGAGGTCCAGATCTTGCGGCCGTTGATCACCCACTCATCGCCCTCGCGCACCGCGCGGGTGATCATGCCGGCCGGATCGGCGCCGGCCCCCGGCTCGGAAATGCCGATGGCCGAGATGGTTTCGCCGCGGGCGTAGGGCTCGAGGTAGCGCTTTTTCTGGTCGGCGTTGCAGGTGGCCATCAGCATGCGCAGGTTCGGGCTGTCGGGCGGGATGGTGTAGGCCACGCAGGTGCGGCCGATTTCTTCATTGACCCCGACCATGGCCACGGCCGGCAGATCGGCCCCGTCGAATTCCTCGGGCGCATCGAGGCCCCACAGGCCCAGTTCGCGGGCGACGGCGTCAACCTTGTCCTTTTCAGCGTCGGTCAGGCCGGCGCCCTGGCCGACCGCGTCGCGCGCCAGGACGGCGGCTTCGAGCGGCAGCAGCTGGTCGCGCACGAATTTGCCGACCAGATCCTTGAGCATGCGGTGCTCTTCGGAGAGTTCGAAGTCCATGGCGCGTCCTCTTATCGTTGGAGGCATATGCGCCGATGGAGCGGGCGTTGCCAAGTCTTGCGCGGACGGTGCGCGGGATGATCTATCGTCACACCCAGGGGAGAAGCCGCCATGTCCGACAATCCGATCACCGACCGCGCCTGGAGCCATATCCGTGTCGAGCGCGAGGGACCCATCGTTCAGGTCACCCTGCACCGGCCGGAGGCGCGCAATGCGCTGAACACGGCGCTGATGAAAGAGCTGACGGATGTCGCCCGGATAATGCGCTCGGCACCGGATGTGTGGGCGGTGGTGCTGGCCGGCGGGGCGGAGAATTTTTCGGCCGGCGCGGACTTAGGGGGCATCAAGGACCGGGCGGCGGCGCCCAGCCTGCTCGAGGCGCGCGAGGCGGTGATGGCGGGGCCGGACCTGTGCCGGGCCTGGGAAGAGATCGAGGCGGTGACCATCGTCGCCATCGAGGGCTATTGCCTGGGCGGGGCCTGCGCTCTGGCGGTGGCCTGCGATTTCCGGATCATGGGGCAGGGCGCGACGATGCGCCTGCCCGAGGTGCCGCTGGGCATCAACATGAGCTGGCGCAGCGTGCCGCGCATTGCGGCGCTGGTTGGTCCCTCGCGCGCCAAGCAGTTCATCATGTTCGGCGAGGCGGCGGATGCGGCCACCTGTCTTGAGTGGGGCATGGCCGATGAGGTGACGGCCAAAGGCGGGGCGCTGGCTGTCGCGCACCGCTGGGCCGAAAAGGTGGCGAGCCTGCCGCCGATCCCGGTGCGGATGACCAAGGAGGCGGTCAATGCTTCGGTGGGCGCGACGAATCTCGCCACCAGCTTCATGGACCGCGACCAGTACCTGCTGGCCACCCGGACCGGCGACTTCAAGGAGGGCGTCAGCGCGTTCTTCGAAAAGCGGAAGGGAACGTTCCGGGGGGATTGAGGGGGGCTCATCGGGCCAGCGCTATGGGTATCCTTCTCCCACAAAGGGCTGTTGCGAAAGTGTGCGTGGTTCGAGACGCGCCCGTTGGGCGCTCCTCACCATGACGAAAAGTTGTTCAAATTCAAAATCGTCGTCATCCTGAGGAGGCCCGAAGGGCTGTCTCGAAGGACGCACGGACAGTATTGCAACAGCCCGCTAGGGGAGAATGGACCGTCTTCTATGAGCCTTTCACCCGCTCGGCGTGTTCGGCGCGCAGTTGGCGTTTGGCGATCTTGCCGGTGGCGATGCGGGGCAGGGGCGCGCGCTCGACGTGGATGTAGCGGGGCACCTGGAATTTCGCCAGGCGCTCGCCCAGGAAGGATCGCAGGGCATCGTGATCGACATCGGCGGTGGCGTAGACCGTGGCGCCGACTTCCTCGCCCAGCCGCTCGTCCGGCACGCCGTAGACGCAGGATTCGAGAATATCGGGGTGCTCGACCAGGGCCGCCTCCACCGCGCCGCAGCCGATGTTCTCGCCGCCGCGGATGACCAGGTCCTTGATGCGGTCGACGATGTAAACAAATCCGTCGTGGTCGAGGTAGGCGACGTCGCCGGACTTGAACCAGTCGCCGTCGACAAAGGAGTCCGCGTTGGCGTCGGGGCGCTTCCAGTATTCGCGCATCATGCCGGCGCCGCGCACCTGCAGTTCGCCTCGCTCCATGGCCGGCAGGACATTGCCGTCCGGGTCGACGACGCGCAGCTGCATCACCGCCGAACAGCGGCCCGAGCTTTCAGGGTGGGTCAGGTAGTCGCCGGCCGCGATGCCGCAGCCGATGGCGTTGGTCTCAGTCATGCCCCAGCCGGTGCCGGGGCGCGCATTGGGGAACACCTGGTCGATGGCGCGGACCTGTTCCGGCGCGCGCGATGCGCCGCCGCCGCCCAGGCTGACGAGGGATGACAGGTCGTGGCCGCCCTTTCGGGCCACCTCGACCAGATCGCCGGTCACGGCCGGCGGGCCGGCGAAGGAGGTGATCTTCTCACGTTCGATCAGGCGGGCGGCCTGTTCGGCGTCCCACTTGTACATGGAGACGAGACGCCGCTGGAACCGGTAACAGGTCAGATAGACCGCGTGCATGCCGGTGACGTGGAACAGCGGAATGCCCAGCAGGGCGACGGTCTGAGGCGCATCGGCGGCGGGCGCGGGGACCAGGCCGGTGAGCACGGCGGCCTGACCGTCCAGCTCCCACGACAGCAGGGCGTGAACGAGGGCCCGGTGGGTCGAGACGGCCCCCTTGGGATGGCCGGTCGAGCCCGAGGTATAGAGCATGATCGCATCGTCGTCGGGACCGAAGTCGACGGCGGGCATGACGGCCAGGCCCGGGCGGCGGGCCAGCACATCCTCGAAGCTGACGGCGCCGGCGGGCAGGGGTTTGGTGGCGCGCACGGTGACCAGTTTCAGGCCGGCCGGCGGATTGGGCGCAGCGGCCAGGCGGTCGAGGCGCTCTTGGTCGGCGAACAGCACGTTGGCGCCGCAGTTGATGAGGCCGAACTCCATCTCGTGGGGCTGCCACAGGGCGTTCATGGCCACGGCGATGGCGCCGATCGCGGTCGCCGCCTGGAAGGCGATGATCCATTCGGGATAGTTGCGCATCGAGATGGCGACGCGGTCGCCCTTCTGAACGCCAAAGTCCTCAACCAGGGCCGCGGCGATGGCGCAGGATTTCTGCCAGACCTGTTCGTAGGTCAGGCGCTCGTCTTCATAAACCAGGAAGGTCGCGTCCGAGCGGGTGGCCTCATAGATGTCGCGCAGTGTGGCGGGTGCGTTCTTGAATACGCGGATGTGGCGGCCAAGGGCCGTTGTCTCGACGATCTCCATGGGCTGGCCCTCAGCGGTCAGCTGGGCAAGCGCCTCATTCCTGGTCACCACGCGATAAAGTCCTTCCCGGCGGCCTCTCGGCTCTTGCCAACTCCCTAACGGGCGCGCGGCGGAGCGTCGATATTTTTGTGCAGCGGGCGCTCAAATCGAGGCGTTATTCAGGCTGCGTGGGCGTAGATTCGCGTCCCGCAGGCGGTGATGCGGCCCTCGGCGTCGACGCAGCCCAGCTCGTGGGCGCGGCGCAGAAAGGTCTCGGGGTTTTGCACGGCGACATCAAAAGCGCTGACCCCGTCGCCGCGGCCGTCCGTCGCCCGCACAAAGCGGATGACGCTGTCGTCGGCGAGGCGGATTTCGATGCGGTCCTCGTCGGCGGTAATCGCCTGACCCAGCACCTGGGCCCAGCGTGCGGCCATGGCGGCGGGCTCGTCGCTCTGCAGCTCGACGCCGGTAATGGCTGTGGTGACGGTGGTGTCCACCGTGCTTTCCCAGTCGGGACCGCCCCATTCCCAGTGGGCCGGCGGCATCATCTGGTCGAGCGAGACTATGGCCCCGCCAATGTCCTTGGGGTGCAGGTGGGACATGGCGTATTGCGCGCCCTCGGCCTGTTCGATCACACGCACGCCGGTCTGTTCCAGGCGCGCACGGGCGGCCTTGATGTCGCCGACCTGAAGCAGAACCATATAGCCGCCGTCGCCGCCGCGCTTGTCCAGCAGGCGGCCGGCCGTCGTGCCCGGCCCGGTGGGAACCACGACTTCCAGGAAGGTGTCGCCGATGGCGATGACCGCGTTCTCCAGCCCGAACTTGCCGACGCCCGGATCATTGTAGGCGACCTTGACGCCCAGAAGGGCCGTCAGCTGATCGACGGCGGGGGCGAGCTTGTGCGCGACGAGCGCGACCTGACGCAGACGCATGACGTGTCCTCCCTTGACGCGGGCCCTCGAAAGACCTTCGCTTTGGGTCAACCTTAGAACAACAATTCCGGCGAGGGGAAACACCAATGACGGCCAAGACCATCAACACGGGAACGAACGATCTTCTGGCGTCGCTGGACGGCGGCGTTCTCACCCTGACGCTGAACCGGCCCGAGGCGCGCAACGCCATGTCCGGCGAGATGAACGCGGCCCTGGGCGAGCAACTGGCGAAAGCCGAGGTTGATGCGGCGGTGAAGTGCATCGTGCTGACCGGCGCCGGCAAGGGGTTCTGCGCAGGCGGCGACGTCAAGGGCATGGCGGCGCGCGACGACGGGACGGTGGGCGCGGTCACCATCGATGAGGCCATCCACCGCCAGCGGCTGAACCAGCGGGCGACGGCGGGCAAGCTGTTCACCCTGCCCAAGCCGACCATCGCCGCCCTGCCGGGCGCGGCGGCGGGCGCGGGGTTCGCTCTGGCCCTGGCCTGCGACCTGCGGATCATGGCCGATACCGCGATCATGACCACGGCGTTCGGGCGGGTGGGGTTTTCGGGCGATTACGGCGGCACCTATTTCGCCACTCAGATCGTCGGCGCGGCCAAGGCGCGCGAGCTTTACTTCCTGTCAGACCGGATCAACGCCGAAGAGGCCCTGCGCCTGGGTCTGACCAACTGGGTCTGCCCGGCCGATGATCTGGCCGCAAAGACGCGCGAGATCGCCGGGCGGCTGGCCAGCGGGCCGACCGTGGCCTACCGCTACATGAAGGAAAACATCAACCGCGCCCTGAACGGCGATGTGATGGAATGCCTCGATCTGGAAGCCACGCACCACGTGCACCTAGGCCAGACCGAAGATCACCGCGAGGCGACCAAGGCGTTCGTGGAAAAACGCGAGCCGGTGTTCAACGGTCGCTAGGCGGCGAGCCTAGAGCGCGCTGACGATCAGCGGCGAGATCACGACCTCGATGTGGGAGCCGCCATTGAGCGGGCCCTTCTTGTCGATCGAGATCATCACCGAGCGGCCGTGGGTGCGGTCGATGAACTGCAGGACAACCCGATCTGCGATCAGGGTGCTGAGCGGCTGCCAGCCCTGGGCGGCCATGACGCCGGTATAGAATTGCTGGGCCTCGTTGAGGTTGGCGTCGGAGTCCAGGGACAGGGTGCCGAACCACAGGGTGGCGCCGCCAACGACGATGGTCTTGTCGCGGTTGATGGTCGACTTGCCGGGTGACGGGAACTCAACGGGCGCGAAGGCTGCGGCCTTGTTCGAAGGCGCCGCCGAGTACGCCGCGCCGCCAATGCCGCTGATCGCCAGGGTCAGCGCGGCGGTCGCCGCAATCGCCTGAAGCACGGTTCGTCTGGTCATCCTTGGCCCCACATCGGTATCAATTCCACGCGTGCCTCAGGTAATGCCGTGTCTTGGTTAACAACGGCTTTCCACGGAGCCGGTCAGCGGCCCGCCGGGTCCTGTTTCCAGGGATCGCCCAGGCGTGGATCGGTGAGGAATTCGGTGTCGGTCAGCGAATTCAGGAAGGCGATCACATCGGCGCGTTCCTGTGGCGTGATCGAAAAGCCCGTGATCTGCGGGCTCTTGAGCGGATTGGCGCGACCATCGCCGCCGCTAGGCTCGCCGGAACGGATCATGCGCCCGCCAGCCGCATAGTGATCGATGACCGCCTCAAGCGTCAGCATCGAGCCGTCGTGCATGTAGGGGCCGGTCACGGCGACGTTGCGCAGGGACGGGGTCTTGAAGGCGCCCTTGTGTTCCGGCTTGCCAGTGATTGCGATTGCGCCGGGATTGCTGGCCGGATAGGCGCCGGCGCCATCAATGTTGAACAGGCCGGTGTTGTGGAAGCCGGTGGGCGTATCCGTCGGCTGGCCGGGGCGTACGGCGTCGGTAAAGAACGGGGCCGTATGGCACGAGCCGCACTTCAGCCGGTCGCCAAAGAACAGGGCTTCGCCGCGCTTGGCGGCGTCGGAAATGGCGCTGGCGTCGCCCTCGTATTTGTAGCGATCATAGGGCGAGCGGAACGAGACCAGGGTTCGCTCGAAAGCGGACAGGGCCTTGGTGATATTGTCCAGGCTGATGGCGCCGCGGGTCTCCGGAAAGGCCCGGGGGAAGAGGTTCTGATAGGCCGGCTGAATGGACAGGCGGTAGACCAGATCGGCCTCCTGTCCGGACAGGCCCATCTCGACCGGCTCTTTGCCGAACATGGGGCCAAGGGCCTGCTCTTCCAGCAGATGCACCTGGGGTTTGATCCAGGTCAGCGAGTTGGCGTAGCCGACATTGGTCAGCGGCATGGTCTGGCGCGAGGTCTGCTGGCCCGACACGCCCCAGGAAAACGGCGACTTGTCGGAAAAGGCCCGGTCCTGGCGGTGGCAGCTGGAGCAGGGGCGCATGCCGTCGCCGGACAGGCGGCCGTCGTAAAACAGGCGGCGGCCCAGATCGACCTTGGCCTGGGTCGTCGGATTTGAACGCGGCTCAAGCATCGGCGGGGCCCAGGCCGGCAGCTTCATGTCATAGGCGCTGGGGACGAACTCGTTGGCGCGGGGACCAACGGCCTTTGGCGCCGCGCCGACGGCGGAGGCGCCAGCGACCGCTGTTGCGACCGCCGCGAGGACGAAGGCGAGCGTCCCTCTGGAAGATCGCATCCGGCGGATGACTTTGCGGATTCGAATGCTCATTTTTTGATCATATCAGACCGGCGTCCGGCTGATCTGATCCAGATCAAGACCCGCGTCCAGCGAGGGCCTGTCCGGCGGCTCGAAGGAAGGGGCATTGAGCCAATATACTTCGGCCCATGGCTAGCCTAGCCTCACCAGGCGTCAGCTCTGCGGCCCCGGGCAGGCGCCGCCGTCCAGGCAGGAGGAGGGCCCGCGCGCGCTTTCAGCTGACCTTTCAGGAGAACCCAATGACCGATTCCTTGATTTCGAGACGTCAACTTGCAAGCGCCGGCGGCTTGGCCGTGGCGGCGCTGGGCGCGTCAGTCGCGGCGGCGCAGCAGGCTGGTCAGGCCGCCGCGCCCGCGGGGCCGGAAGGTTTGAAATCCGAGTTCCTGATGGATCTCATCCTTGAAACCGGTGGTCCAGGCGGCGGCATGGTCGGGGCCCGGCAAATCGTCCCGGTCATCGGCGGCACCTTTGAAGGCCCGAAGCTGCGCGGCAAGGTGATGCCGCCCGGCGGCGACTGGCTGGTGCGCGTCAGTGACACGGTGCGCTGGCTGGACATCCGGACGCTGCTGCTCACCGACGATGACCAGCGCATCTATCTGACCTATCGCGGGGTGCTCTATACGCCGCCTGGACAGCCGCGTTACCAGCGGGTGCTGATGATGTTCGAGACGGGTTCGGAAAAATACGCCTGGCTGCAGCAGATCGTGGCGGTGGGCGTAGGCTACACGATCGCCCAGAGAGTGCCCTATCACGTGCACCAGATTCTCTGATCCGGGTCAGGGCGGCAGAAGCCGTGGTCCGCCAGCGGGAAGCACTACGGCAGTTGGAGTTGCGCTATTGCCCGTTCGGCCGGGTGACGTAGCAAGTCTTCAATTTTCCCTGCAAATTTCCCTGCTGGCAGGGAAACCGTCATGACTTCTGCAAGGCGGAGACCGGGGCCCCATTGGGGCCCCGCCCGCGCTGTTTTGGCCCTGTTAAATTGAGGGCAGGTGACGGTTTGAGCCGCGGGAACTGGGGCTGTGCGCTGGTTTTCAGGAAATCAGCGCCGCCAGGAGACGAATGATGGCGACTGGCTGGCGGCCCGGGGGAGACTCGAACCGTTCTCCGGTTTTGTTGGTTGCCTACAACCACATGAAAAGTCGGGATATTTTCAGGGAAACCGTCGCGGATGGTCAGCCAAGATTTCCGATAAACGCACTTGGGAGACTATCGCGAATATCCGTGACGGTTTCAAAGGTTGGGGTTCGAGTCTCCTTCGCTATCATAAGAAAGCTGAGATAAATCAACGTCACTGCGTGGCGGCCCGGAAGGGACTCGAACCCCTGACCTTCGCTTTAGGAAAGCGCTGCTCTATCCTGCTGAGCTACCGGGCCAGCGCAATGGGTCCTTATGACCTGTCTCGCAGATCGGGCCAAGAGGCCAGTCGTCCGTCAGAGCAACCTAGAACGAGGCGGTCAGTCTGACCGTGCCGATCACGGCGTTTTTCGCCGCCTGGTCGCCGCCCGGCGCGATAATGACCTGCAGATCAGGCTGGATGGCGAGGTGTTCGGCCAGTTGATCCGAATACGTCATCTCGAAGTGGGTCTCGCGCGCGCCGAGCGGCAGGCCGCCGGCGGCGGAGGCGGCGCGGTAGGCGTCGCCGAGGGTGGCCTGATCGAAGGCGATCGAAAACTGCGAGTCCGGCCGGCTGGCTACGGCGCGTTCGATCAGCAGTCCCGTGTTCCAGGACGACTTGAGGGGCCCGGTATTGCCGTTTGAAAAGCCGGCCCGGAGAAAGCCGGTGACGGTGCGGCCCGTCTCGCCGCCGTCGCGCAGGACCTGCTCGGCGACCATGTAGCCGCCGCTGCTGGTCCGCTGGATGGGATTGCCGCTGGTGTCGACGTCGAACAGGTCATCCTGGGCGCGGGAATAGCGCCAGACGCCAAAGCCCAGCTTGGTGTGGCTCTCGGTCGACCAGCCGCCCTCGGCGACTTCGATGACGCCGTCGTCGAAGGAGGTGTCGATGCTGACGCCATCGCCCTGGTTTCCCACGCGCGCATTGAACACCGCCGCCTGCAGATAGGTATCCCTGGTGGGCTGGTAGGCTAGGCGAAGGCCCAGCGAGGTCTGGGGATAGACCGACGGCCCGCCCGGACCGGTGGCGGCGAACTCCGAGCCAATGCCGGACTCCGGATTCAGCAACAGGCCGGTGGAATCGTTTGCGTAGAACTCGGCGTTGAGGTCGATGACGCCGGCCTTGATCGATGCGCGTTCGCCCAACGCCTGTTGAATCCAGGCGTCCTCGACCCGGACGCTGCTGCGGGACACCTCGATATTGTTGATGCCCTGCAAGCTTCCCGCTTCGGCGCCGGGCTTGGCGCCAGAAGCATGCAGCAGGGACAGAAGTCCGGTCGCGCCATTCCATCCTGCCAGTTTTTCGAAATCGGCCTCATAGGTGATGGCCGCCTTGTCGAGTTCACGCACCCGATTGGAGAATCCGCCAACGGTTACCACGGCCAGGTCGACATTCACGTAACCGGAGACTTCCAGGCCTTCGGCGGCAATAGCCGGCGCGCCATCGCAAAGACCCAGGCCTGCGAAGGCGATAAAGCCGGTGCGCCTGACGAATGAATGCATGACTTCCCCCAAAGTGGCGCAGACAGGGTTGATGCAGTTAGGGGCTAATCGTTGCTGAAACTTCACCGGCGAAAAGGCGTGGAGGCGCAGATCATGGGCATCGGCGTCAAGGCGGTAGAGGCGCGGGAGCGCGGCGCGCGAAATGCAGGTTGCGGGATACCTTGGGCGCGCTCCACTCCGATGCCGCGCTCTGCTGAAACCGGCGCCTAGTTCAGGCGCCAGATGGCAAAGTTCAGGATGCTGGCGAAGCTGACCCATCCGGCAAGCGGAACCATGCACCACGCGGCCAGGGGGTCCACTCTGCGAAAAGCGATGATGGTCGCGATGATAAAGATCAGCTGCGGGCCGATGTCCACTAGGCCCAGCAGGGGGCTTTGGGAGGCGAAGAACGCCCAGGACCACAGCGCGTTCAAGATCAGCTGGCCATAAAACAGCACCAGAGCCGGCTGTCGGCCGGGGGTGGAGGCGGGCAGCCTCAACACGCGCCAGACGGCGAAGGCCATCAGCGCAAAGAGCGTGGTCCAGACCGGGCCAAAGATCCAGTTGGACGGATTGAACGCCGGCTTGATCAGGCCGGCGTACCAGGTGTCCAGGTTCGGTAAGGTGGCGATCTGACCGGCAGCCAGGGCCGCGGCGACCGTCAAGACGGCGATGGCCGCCAGCTTGAGGCCACGCCGGCGCTTGACGATTTCAGGAGAAGCCAGGGTCATTGCGGTCTCATCCTGATGGATCCAGTCTCTAATACGCGGGAACTGGCACGATGGTTCATCGCAGGCCATATCAAACGGTGCGCAATGCCTGGGTGATCACAGTTTGAAAACTCGTCGCCGCCTGACGGGCCAGCGCCGGCGAGGTGCAGCGCAGATTGTCGGCCCGCGTGTGGTGGAAACGGTGCGACCCGAAAATGCCCATGACGCGCGTGTAGCCAGCCGTGCGGATGCTGGCGAGTTCACCGGCGACACTGGCATTGAATTCGCGTGGCGCCTCGATACCGGGCTGGCCGGAAAAGGCGGCGCGACAAGCGTCCAGCAGGTCGGGGCTGGCGGCAAGGGTGCGTTGCGGATCGGCGCTCGGCAGGGGTAGCAGGTTCGCCCCCTGCTCTGCCCAGTCGCGTGTAGCGACATTGGCGCCCAGGTGGGTCCACAGAGCGACGTCTGCGGGCCTGGGCGCAAGCTCCCGGATAAAGGCCTCGCCGCCTGCATAATCGTATTCGTGACCGCTGGTGGCGATGACCGCGATGTTGACGCCCGTCTGGGAGCGAGCCGTCCAGCGAACGAGTTCCAGCCAGGCGGCCAAGCCGGAGCCCCGCTCGCCGGTGCAGGTGAACCAACCCGATCGAGGCGTTGACAGCACCAGGGTTTTCGCCTTGCCTCGCGCCAGAATGCCGATGACGTTGAAGGCCGACCGGCGGCCGCTGGTTCCGGTCAGGTCAAGCCGCGCGGTCTGGCTTGTCGCGGCGGCTTTCAGGAAGGGGGCGGCCTGCTTTGGCGCAAGGATCGCAACGGGGCGATCCCACCAGCCCGCAGCGTTCGGCACATTCAGCGCACAGGCCTCGCCGGTGGGGCCGGTGGTGATCAGGACGGCCGCCATGGCGCCGGCGGCCATGACCGCATCAACGGCGGCTTTGGGCTCGCCGGCGGCTGCGGACCAACGGCGGTAGGGCAGGATGATGAGGGCGATCGCGTCCTTGCAGGCAGCGGCGCTGCTCCAGGCCGGATCGAAGACCACCAGCTTGGCCGTGAGGCCTTCCGGTGGCGTTGGGCGCACCACGGCTTGGGCGATGACCTCTGCGGTGGCCGCGCCGCAAGTCAGGCTCGAACGGGTCAGGGTGGCAAACGGAATGTCGAATGCCTGGCGGCGCGTGGTCAGTCCAGCGGCGCGCAACTCACCTTCGACCCAGGCGCCGCAGGCGATGTCGCCCGGGCCGCCAGAGGCCTTGATTCCAAAGCCGTCGTAACGGGTCAGGGCCTCGGCGATTGCGGATTCGCTGATGGTCTCGTCAGCGGCGCGGGCCAGGACGGGTGCGGCCGCCAGGCTGGCGGCCAGCAGAACGGATCGGCGGTTGGGTGTGCGCATTGTGGATCCTATTGGCGGGCCATTTCAGCCTGGCCGACGCCTTCGCCATCCAGGATCTGGTCGCCGTCCATGTTGACCGTAACCTTCTTCAGCCGGCCGGTGAATGCGAACGGCGCCGGATAAAGGCCCACCGGACTGCCGCGGTCGCGGCCGATATCCAGACCCGACCAGGAGATCAGCATGGAAAAGCCGATCGGACTGGCCAGGGCGCCGGCAGGTTTGCCATCGATCAGCAGGGCCAGGTTCCGGGCGCCGTCCTTGCGGGTGACGTCGACCGCCAGACGACGTGCGCCTGGCGGAATCGGTTGGTCCGAAGACAGGGTGCTGCGCAAGCCGCCGACGTTGATCGTGTGATGCAACCGGCCGTCCTGGACAAACAGGCTGTAGCCGCTGGTGGAATCTCCGTGAGCGATCAGGACGCCCTCGATCGGTCCGGCCTGAGGGATGATCTCGGCCTCGATGCGGTAGGAGCGGCTGCGCACATCGGGGGCGACGTCGCTGGGCAGGTGGCCCATGCCCGCGTGGAACACGAACTTTCGCCGCGCGCCCTGGGCGCGCTCGGCGTTCTCGGCGAAGCGGGGCGCAAAGCGGTCGTCCAGCGGCAGGACCTTGCAGCGCTCGGCCTGGTCCCACCAGGTCGCGATCAGGGCTTTCAGGCGTTCGGGTTCGCGCTCGGCTAGGTCTTCAGTCTCGGAAAAGTCCTTTGCAAGATGGAACAGCTCCCATCGGTCGGTCTCGAACGGCGTTCCCGGCGGATGAAAGGCCACGGCCTTCCAGCCACCCTGCCAAAGACCGCGGTGTCCAAACATCTCGAAGTACTGCGGACCTTTGCGGTCAGGAGCGGCCGGGTCCGCCAGGCTGGCGGCGAAACTTTCGCCCTCCAGCGGCTGCTGAACGACTCCGCCGATGACGTCGGGCGGGGAAATACCCAGAATGTCGAGCAAGGTCGGGGTCAGATCGCTGGCATGGGCGAACTGGTGACGGATTTCGCCCCGCGCGGCGATGCCATTCGGCCAGGCCATGACCAGGGGGTCGCGGATGCCGCCGCCGTGGGTGTTCTGCTTGTAGCGCCGCAGCGGCGTGTTCGAGGCCATGGCCCAGCCGTGGGGGAAGTTCGAGTGCGAGTCCGGGCCGCCAATGTCGTCGAGACGGGCGAGCTTTTCAGCCAGGGGCTCGGGCTTTTGATTGTAGGGGCCCATGGCGTTGACGAAACCGTTGGGGCCGCCTTCCTGGCTGGCGCCATTGTCGGACAGCACCAGGATCAAGGTATCGTTGCGCAGGCCGGCCTGCTCGAGGAAGGCGACCAGTCGCGCCAGATGCTGGTCGGCGTGATCCAGCATGCCGGCGAACGCGGCCTGCAGGCGGGTGGTGACGGTCTTTTCGTCGGCGCTGAGTTCATCCCAGGCCCGCACGCCATCATTGCGAGGCGGCATGGGGGTGTCCGCCGGCACAAGGCCCATGGCCTTCTGCCGGGCGAGGCGGCGTTCGCGCTCGACGTCCCAACCTTCGGCGAACACGGCGTCATACTTGCGGATGATATCCTGGGGTGCCTGGTGCGGCGCATGACAGGCGCCCAGCGCCAGCCAGATCAGCCAGGGATTGTCCGGCGCGTTGGCCTGATGGTCGGCGATGAAGCGGATCGACTGGTCAACGAGGTCGGCGGTCAGGTGATACCCGTCTGCGAACATGCCCGGCGCATCGATGGCGGTGTTGTCGCGCACAAGCTCGGGTGAGAACTGGTCGGTCTCGGCGTCCATGAAGCCGTAGTAGCGGTCAAAGCCGCGGCCCAGGGGCCAGCCGTCGAAGGGGCCGGTCGGACCAGACTCGGTCAGCGATGTGACGTGCCACTTGCCGACCATGTAGTTGCGATAGCCGTGGGGCCGCAGCATTTCGGGCAGAAGGCCGGCTTCCCTGGCGATCTTGCCGCGATAGCCGGGAAAGCCACTGTCGAAATTGGCCAGGCAGCCGACGCCGACCGAATGATGATTGCGTCCCGTCAGCAATGCCGAGCGCGTGGTCGAGCACATGGCGGTGGTGTGAAAGCCGCTGTAGCGAAGACCGCCCGCCGCTAGGGCGTCGATGGTGGGCGTGCTGATCGGCGAGCCGTAACATCCGAAATCGGAAAAGCCGACGTCGTCGAACAGGACGACCAGGATGTTGGGCGCACCCTTCGGCGGTTGAACCTTTTCCGGCCAGAACGGTGTGGAGTCGGCCAGGGTCCGGCCGATCTGCTGAGCGGTCATTGTGCGGTCCTCTGTGCCAGTCCCTGCTGTTCCATCCGCCACTTCAGCTGATCGAAGCGGTCCTGGCCAAAGAAGGCTTCGCCGCCGAAATGCATCATCGGCACGCCCCAGTGGCCGGCGGCGCGTTGATCGACCTGATTGCGCTCAACGATGGCGGCGAAGCGGGCGGGATCTGCGTCAACTGCAACGCCCAGTGCGTCGTGATCAAGCCCCGCCCGTTCCGCCGCGTCCCGGAGGTGATCGCCTTCGGGCCAGCCGGTGACCTGGCCGCTCCAGATTACGGCGCTGACCTCGACCAGATACTCCAGGCCGCGGCCCTGTTCTGCGGCGGCGACACCCATGTGGGTCAGGCGGTGGATGTAGGGTTGTTCTTTCGGATAGGTCCCATCCCTGTTCATCTGGACAGGATCAGGCCGCGGCCAGCGGAACGGCAGGCCCAGGAAGGCGGCCTCCCGGTAGACATCCATCATCAGATAGGGGACCCATAGCGGGTCACGGGCCTGGAAAAACCCCGGCGTGCGAACGGCCAGAGGATAGACGGGGCGAACGTTGCATTCGACGTTATGGGTTCGCTGAAGCTCCAGCAGGCGCGGGGCGACCATGTAGGAATAGGGCGAGCGGAAAGACCAGTAGAGAGCGTAGCTGAGCGTCATTGAGTCCTCTTCCATCTTGTCGCCCTTCCTATAAACCACGTTCATAAATTCAGATCACTTCGGGGAACGAAATGAACAGGCGCTTTGTATTGTGGTCCGGTGCGGCGGCCGCCGCCATGGCCTTTGGTCCTTCGGTAATGGCCCAGCCGGCTCCCGCGAATGGCGGCCCGATGCCGACGCTGCGGATGATCAAATCCAACGGAATCAACATGCGCATCGCCGAGATGGGGACCGGGCCTCTGGTCATCCTGGTTCATGGCTGGCCGGAGTCTTGGTATTCTTGGCGCAACCAGATCCCGGCGCTGGCGGCGGCGGGTTATCATGTCGTGGCGCCGGACATGCGCGGCTATGGCAAGACCGACAAGCCGGCGGCGGTCGAAGACTATGACATCAAGCACACTACCGCCGACATCGTCGGCATCATCGATGCGCTCGGCCAGCAAAAGGCGATCATCATCGGCCACGACTGGGGCTCGATCGTCTCGTGGAACTGCATGCTGCTCCATCCCGACCGGTTCACCGCCCTGGCGGCGATGAGCGTGCCCTACGGCGGGCGCGGGACCGCGGCGCCGACGGTCGGCATGCGCCGCAACTACGGCGATAATTTCTATTACATTCTGTACCACAACGAGCCTGGCGGCGTGGCGGAGCGCGAGTACGATTCCGACCCGCGCGGCATCCTGAGCCGCCTTTACACCTCTTCTGACACGCCTCTAGATCCGCCGGTTGTCACCGATCCCAAGCGCTCGGCGGGCGGCTGGATTCCACGCCTGGGCAAGCCCAAGGCTCTGCCGGCCTGGCTGCGCCAGGAAGATCTTGACTATTATGTCAGCGAGTTCACTGCGGCCGGCTTCCGGGGCGGGGTCAACTACTACCGCAATATGGACCGCAACTGGGAAATCACGCCGGAACTGACCGGCAAGACCATTCCTCAGCCCGTGACCTTCATCGCCGGCACCGACGACATCGTCATCCGCGGCGCGACGGCCGAAAGCCTGACCACCCAGATGAAGCGGGTGGCTACCGACTTCCGTGGCGTGACCTTGATGCCCGGTGCCGGCCACTGGGTGCAGCAGGAGCGGGCGGCCGAGGTCAATGCGGCCCTGATCGCCTTCCTGCGCAGCCTGAAAGCCTAGCCTAGCGGCCTTCCCAAGCCTGTTCTATTCTGCCCCCGGGTGGAGCGCGTCCGCGCGCGATAATCGTCAGTACGCGCAAAGCGTCGGGGGAGCAGGCATGGGTTTCACGCGGGTCTTCAAATCGCTGTTTGTCCAGACGCTGATCGGCGTCGGGCTGGGGATCGCGGTGGGCCTTTACTGGCCGTCATCGCCCGACCACGTCGGCGTGGCCGAAAAGCTCGAACCGCTGGGCAAGGCCTTTGTCAATCTGATCAAGATGGTCATCGGGCCGGTGATTTTTTGCACCGTCACCGTCGGCATCGCCCGGATGAGCGACCTGAAGGCGTTCGGCCGGGTGGGCGGCAAGGCGCTGCTCTATTTCGAGATCGTCTCTACTGTTGCCCTGCTGATCGGCTGGGCGGTGGCCGAGCTGTTCCACCCCGGCGCGGGCATGCACTATGTGCCCAACGCCAAGGACGCCGCGGCGGTCGCTTCGTATGCGGCCAAGGCTCACGACATGACGTTCTCGGGTTTCCTGCTGAGCATGATCCCGACCACGGTGGTCAGCGCCTTTTCCGAAGGCAATCTGCTGCAGGTGCTGCTGGTCTCCATCCTGACGGGACTTGCCTGCTCGCAGCTGGGCGCCTTTGGCCACAAGATCGCCGACACCCTAGACAGCGTCTCAAAGGTGTTCTTCGCCATCATCAATATGCTGGTCCTGCTGGCGCCCATCGGGGCGTTCGGAGCCATGGCCTTTACGGTCGGCAAATACGGGCCGGCGACCTTGCTCAACCTGGCCAATCTGGTGGTCATTTTCTACGCCACCTCAGCCCTGTTCGTGGTCGTGGTTCTGGGCAGCATCTGCGCCCTGTGCGGTTTCTCGTTCTTCAAGTTCTTCCGCTACATCTGGAAGGAATTCGAGATCGTCTTCGGCGCGTTTTCGTCGGAAGCGGCCCTGCCGCAACTGATGCGCAAACTGGAACGCCTGGGGGCGTCAAAGCCGGTGGTCGGGCTGGTGGTTCCGGCCGGCTACAGCTTCAACCTCGATGGCACCAATATCTACATGACGCTGGGCACGCTGTTCCTGGCCCAGGCGACCGACACCCACCTGTCTGTGATCCAGGTGGTCGGCATCCTGCTGATCGCCATGCTGACCTCCAAGGGCGCGAGCGGGGTTTCGGGCGCGGGCTTCATCACCCTGGCGGCGACACTGGCCGTGATTCCGGATTTCCCGGCCGGAGCGCTGGCGTTGTTGCTGGGCGTCGACCGGTTCATGAGCCACTGCCGGGCCCTGACCAATTTCATGGGCAACGCCGTCGGCGCCATGGTGGTGGCTGCCTGGGACAAGGCGCTAGACCGCGACGTCCTGCACCGCGAGCTCAATGCGGGTCCAGGCCTGGCCAGACCGGCGGACCTGGTCCCCGCCCACGACGAGACCGGGCCCGATTGATCGACCGGCGCACCCTGTCGGCGGGCCTGGCGGCTCTGGCCGCGGGATGTGCGCGCCAAAGCGCCGGCCTGGACCGGCTGTCGGCCGGCGAGCAGGGCCGGGTAGCGTCTGTGCGGTCGGGCGAGGTCTTGACGCTTGAGTCCAGCCTCGAAGTGCGTCTGGCCAGCATTGAGGCGCCGAACGGGTCCGAACCCATGGCCGATGCGGCGCGCGCCGCCCTGGCGACTAAGGCGCTCGGCAAGCCCGTCACCCTGCTGTACGGGGGCCTTGCGCGACCGCTATGATCGCGCCCTGGCCCAGGTGCGGCGAATCGACGGGCAGCTTTGGCTGCAGGGCGAGATGCTGAACCGGGGCCTGGCGCGCGTGCGCACCTATCCCGACAACCGGGCGCTGGCGGTCGAGATGCTCGAGGCCGAGGCGCGGGCGCGGCTGGCGAAGCGGGGAATCTGGTCGCTCGCGGACTATGCCGTGCCGCTGCCCAACGAGGCACCGGGCAAGTCGGGGTTTCAGATTGTCGAGGGCAAGGTCACCGGCATGCGGGATGAGGGTGCGGTCACGGCCATCGACTTTCTGGGCGGAGGGGCGCGAGCGGAAATTCCCCGGTTCGCGGTCGCTGGCTTTGCAGCGGCAGGCCGCAGCCTGCAGACCTTGCCCGGCCGCATGGTGCGGGTGAGGGGCGCCTTGCGCGACGGCATCGTGCGTCTGGATCATCCAGAAATGCTCGAGGTCTTGCGCCCGGCCTGATCCTTGGCCAAAACCGCCGCCTCGAAAGGCCGCGCGATTGCTCATTTCCCACCGCCACCGGTTCATCTTCATCCACGTGCCGAAGAATGCCGGGCTGTCGATCAGCGCCGCCCTGGCGCCCTATGCCGACAATGCGCCGATGACCCAGATGCGGCGGTTCCTGTCGCTACTGCCGCTGCGCGAGGATCCCCGCAAGGCGTTCTTTCGCCATCACGCCACGGCGGCCTGGGTGAAACTCAAGCTGCCGGCCGAGATTTTCGACGGCTATTTGAAGTTCGCCGTGGTGAGAAACCCCTACGACCGGGTGATTTCCTACTACCACTACCTGACCCAGAATACGGCGCACCACCGGTACGACCAGGTCAAGGGTCTAAGTTTTCGCCAGTATCTGGACTATGACGCCGAGCGGCTGGGCAAAGGCCGTACCGATACGCAGCTGGCCTGCGTCGCAGACAAATCGGGACACATCCTCGTCGACCGCATTCTGCACTTCGAAACCCTGAAGGCCGACTTCGCCGACCTTTGCAGTACGCTGGACCTTCCTGCGCCCGCCTTGCCGGTGGAAAACGCCTCGAAGCGGCCGAAGTCAGCTGATCCCTACGCCGACGAAGAGTCGCGCGCGCACGTCGCACGGCTCTATGCGCAGGACTTTGAGACCTTTGGCTACAGCCTGGATCCGGCCACCAGAACGGCCGTGCCCTGACTGGCTATTTTCCGTCGACCGAGAAAGCCATCAACAGGTTCTGACCCGAGTTGGCTGTGGCCATGACCCCTGGATAGCCTGAGTGCTGGTACATCATCCCGCCGGCGAAGGTGGGGCCGGTGGCGTCGAGGGTTCCACCGCGCGCCGCCTTGACGCCGTTGACGGTGTCATACGGCTCTGCAGCCGTGTCGAAGTCCCAGATGATGTTGCCGTTCGCCGTATCGTAGGCGCGCATGTGGCCGTCGATGGCACCCGAGAAGGCTATGCCGGGAATGGCGCTGACCGGAGCCGACTGGCCCTGGGTGCAGCGGCGAGGCGGCGTGCACTCGGCCTTCGGGGTGGGAACCTTCCAGGCGATCTCGCCGGTGGCGATCTTAAGGGCGTTCAGGCTGGGGTTGCCGCCGGCTCCGGGGTCGGCCAGGGCGACGTAGACTTGGCTTTGATCAGCGGCCATGCCCCACTCGACGCCGCCGGCGGCGCCGCCGCGGCCCAGTTTCACGCGCCAAAGGATCCGGCCGTTCTGGTCCGGATCAAGACCGTAGGCCTCGCTGGATTTCTGGCCGGCCAGCAGGATGTCCTTGCCGTTGGGCAGGGTGCGCAGGATGATCGAGGAGCCGAAATCGTGGTCAGGTCCCAGCGGGGTGGGGCAATTGGCAACCGTGCCGCCGCGCGGGCAGCCGACGACGAAGTTGTCGTTTTCAGTGACCTGGTTGGACCACTTCACATCGCCGGTTCTCAGGTCCATGGCCACAACGGCATCAGCGCGGTTGGTGGATACGTCGGTATAGGAATCGCCGGTTGTTACGTAGAGGACGCCGCGTTTGGGGTCGATGGTTGGCGAGGACCACACGGCTGCGCCGGCGGGACCCAGTTGGGGCTGGCCGGGGCGATAGGTGTGGGGTGCGTCCTGGATTGTGTAGGTCTTCCACAGCTGGCGGCCGGTTTTGGCGTCCAGGGCCACGACGCTGCCGCGGAAACTGCAACAGATATAGCCGGGCGTGGTGATCGCGACCTCTTCGGAGGACGAAACCGGGACGTAGAGCACGTCCTTGTAGAGGGCCGCGGCGCCGGTGAGCATGGCGCGGGGATGGTTTTCCAGCTTCGGGCTGGACCAGATCACCCGGCCGCTGGCGGCATCGAGCGCGTGGACGGTCTGGGTGAAATCGCTGATGTAGACGACATAGCCGCTGGGCGCGGCTGCCAGCCGGGCGACCACGGGGGCGGCGCGGACAGCGCCTGGCGCGTCATATCGCCAGTAGGTGCAACCGGTTTTGGCGTTGAGGGAGTAGACCGTGCCGGTCGTTGCGCCGATGAACAGCCGGTCGCCGGCAACCGTCACCTGGCTGTTCTTTGAGCCGGGATAGGCGAAGGTCCATTTGACCTTCAGTTTCGGCACGTCAGCGCCTCGCAGGCCCGAATTGGGCTGCAGGCGCGAATTGCTCAGGTCAGGGCTCCAGCCGTTCCACGCTGGCGTCAGGCTGATGCGGCCTCCGGCAGGGCAGGGGTTGACGATGGGGACAGGGCCCGTGGTCGGCGCGCTGGGCGCCTTGCCGGTCAGGTAGGCCGCCAGGGAAGACAGATCGGTCGGGGCAAGGCCGCTGGCCATGGGCTGCATGATGCCCGTCTTGAGCGCTTGCAGAACGGTGTCTGGGCCCAGGTTCGCCAGGGCCGCTTTCGGCGGTGCCCGGTCCTTGGGGTTCACGTGGCAGCTGGCGCAACGCTCGGTGAACAGCTGTTCGCCCCGCGCCGTCTCGGCGGGGGTCTGGGCCTGGGACAGCCCCGCAATGAAGGCGGCAAGGCCCAGGGCTACAGACACGAGAGCGGTGCGATGGAGCGGTTTCACGGACGTTTCCCCTTTTGGCTTTTGGTCGAGCATCAGGCCACGGAGCGGGGGCGTCAACGGCAAAGGCCGAGACAGCACAAAGCCGCCGGACCGATCAGGGGCCAGCGGCTCTGCGGATCGTCCGGGTTTCTGATCAGGCCGCTTTTTGCAGCGACTTGTTCAGGATGGTCACGGCGGCTTCGCGGTCGATCTTTTCGATCGCTGCGACTTCGCGGGCCATGCGGTCGAGCGCCGACTCATAGAGTTGGCGTTCGGAATAGGATTGTTCCGGCTGGTTCTCCGAGCGGTGCAGGTCGCGCACCACTTCGGCGATGGAAATCAGGTCGCCGGAATTGATCTTGGCTTCGTATTCCTGGGCGCGGCGCGACCACATGGTGCGCTTGACGCGGGCGCGGCCCTTCAGGGTCGTCAGGGCCTGGGTCACGACATCATTGGCCGCCAGAGGGCGCAGGCCGGAGGCCGCCGCACGCTTGGTCGGCACGCGCAGAGTCATCTTCTCGTGCTCAAAGGTGATGACGTAGACCTCAAGGGTCATGCCGGCGATCGCCTGGCTCTCGACGCCCTTGACCTCGCCTACGCCGTGCGCCGGATAAACGACGCTGTCACCAACCGAGAACTCATGACTGGAAGCCTTGCTCATTGCGTAGTCCCTTTTAAAATCCGGCGCCGAGCCCGCCTCCCAACGGCGTCGACGCTCCACACAAGGCCGCCCCCGAAAGCCGGGCGGCCCTTATCTCGTATGAAAATCCGTCTCTTAAGACACCCTCGCCTTCGTTAGGGCGGGCCGGCAGACCGGCTTGTGCGATTCTCAAAAAAGGCGAACGCTCACGCGCCCGCCGATTGCCGTTTGTACTACAAATTTCTGCAGAAATAAAGGCTTGCGGCAAGTTTTGTGACATTGTCGCGAATGGCGCGCGCAGATCTGCGCGCTTGGGGCCTTCGGCGAGGGGAACATACCTTGCTCGACAAATCGGTCAGCGCACGGCTAACTCCGCCGAATGGACGTGAGTGGTTTTACCCGTTTGCTTGCCAGGAGGCTGATCAGTGGCCTGACTCTGTCGCTGCTCTTCGCGGGCATGGCCTCTGCGCAGGCGCGAACCGTCGAGCCGACCTACAGCGAGGTCAAACAGTGGGTGGTAGGCTGCGACAACACCCGCCGCTGCCTGGCGCGTTTCGTGCCCAGCGAATTTGCGCGGCCTGCCGCCCTGCGCGGTCGCGAACCAGGCCTGATGTCGGTCACCCGCGAAGCTGGATCTGCGGGGGGCGTCACCATTCGCGTCGGAATCGCTGGCCGCTTTGACGAGGACGCGCGGGAAAAGACCTTCTTTCGTCTGGACCCGGCGCAGATTCAGCTGGATGGACAGCTCCTGGCGCCGCGCCTGGCTCCCCCCGCCCGTGGCGGACCGCTCTCGGAGTACCGGTTGAGCGGATCTGCGGCTCTGAAGTTTCTGACCGCGGTTCAGGGTGGTTCGATCCTGACCCTGACCGCCCGCCCTGACAGCCCGCTGGTCTCGCTGGAGGGCCTGACCGAAGCGCTGGTGGCCATGGATCGGGCCCAGGGGCGGGCAAACAATCAAAGCGCCCTGATCCACGGTGGCCGCGCCGCGCCCGCTTCGGCCATCCCCGCCGCTCCGGCCCTGCCGCTGGTCCGGGCTGCGCCCGCCCATGGCACCTTGCCCAACGCCTCTACAATTGCCGGCCAGGTGCGACGCGCCCGCGCCAGCGATCTGCGCCGACATGAATGCGATCTGGCCCGGCGCGATGATCAGGTCGAGCGGCTGAATGCCCTGGAGGTCATTGTGGTGCTGAGCTGCAATTCGGGCGCCTATCAGGGCTATGCCCTGGCCTTCCGCGCGCCGATCGCCAACCCTTTGGCAGCTCGGATTATCCGGCTTCCCATGCCGAAATTCCTGGGTGATGCGGCTGATGGCGATGCGGCGGCCGAATATGGCGCCGGTCATTACGATCCGGAAACCGCGACGTTCTCGCAGACCTCGCTGGGCCGTGGCATCGGCGATTGTGGCATGGGCGCAGAGTGGGTGTTCGACGGGCGCGCGTTCCGCTTGGCCAGCCTGTCCTACCAGGACCGCTGCGGCGGACAGCCCGGTGACTGGATGCCTCTGTACCGCACGAGAATCCTCGAGCTGGACTAGGAGCCCGAGCCTGGTTTTTCGCTGAAGTACTTTTCGAACTTGCCGGTCTCGCGTTCAAACTCGGCGGCGTCAGCTGGGGCTGTGCCCTTGACCGTGATGTTTGGCCAGACCTTGGCGTAGTCGGTGTTGATCCGCAGCCACTTGCCGTCGGGCGTGTCTTCGGTGTCGGGCTTGATGGCGTCGACCGGGCATTCGGGTTCGCAGACGCCGCAGTCGATGCACTCGTCCGGATTGATGGCCAGGAAATTCTCGCCTTCATAGAAGCAGTCGACCGGGCACACCTCGACGCAGTCCATGAACTTACATTTGATGCAGGCGTCCATGACAATATAGGTCATCGGAGAACGGTTCCCGGGTGGAGATTTGCCATAGCTTAGGGCCGCGTCTTTTTCAGCCAAGCGGCCTTCAAGTCAATGCCGCAGGCGCACAGTTATTCTCAATCGGGCGATAGAGACCCCGCGCTTCGGCCGGCGGGCCCCGCCGCTCACCGAGAGCCTCGACGTGGATGGCGAAGATGCGGCCGTTGATGGCGAAGACCAGGTCATCGCCGGGGCGGACGGTTCGGCTGGCCTTGTCGAGGCGGCTTTCGACGGCCTTGCGGGTCAGGCGCACGCGACCGGCTTCGACGAATTTCGTGGCCAGGGCACGAGTCTTGAAGAACCGGGCGCGCAACAGCCAGGCGTCGATACGCAGGGCGTCCTCGCCGCTCAAGATGCTGCCTTGCGCCGGCGTTTCCGGCGCTTCGGCGGTGTTGTGATGGCGGCCAGGGCGGCGAAGGGCGAGGCGGCGTTCGCGCTGGGAGCAGGCGCAGGGGCCTTTGCCGGACGGCGGCGCCAGACCGCCAGTTCCGCGCCGCGCGCCTTGCGGGTCTGGAACCAGTCCATGGCGCGCAGCATGGTCTCGGCGTCCTTGCGGGTGAGGCTCAGGGCCTCAAGCGTTGCATCGGACAAGGTGCTGCTTGACGCACGCAGCGCCTCATCCAGCCGCTCCAGCGCCAGCACCGGCCAGACGCGACCGGCGATTTCGACCTGACCCCGGCCCGATCGTGTCCAGCCTGCAGCGCCTGTCGCGGCGTAGGCGGCGGTGAAGGCCAGGGCAGCTGGCTCCAGTTGGGCGGGCAGGAACAGCGACGCGGCGCCGAAGCGCACGCCGAGGATCTTTAGTGTCCGGCGCTCCAGTACGCTGAGTGTCGCGATATCGGTAGCGATCGACCCGCGCGCCAGGACGCCGCCGTTCTCGCTCAGGCGCCAGGCGATCCCGCGCGCCAGGCCTTTGAGCCGGCCTTCGTCCATGGCCGCGCGGATGGCGGCCAGCTGTGGCAGACGGCGATGAGCCTCGGCGGCGAGAAAGGCTTCGAGCCGCCGGTGAGCCCGCTCGCGGGCGACGGGCGGTCCCAGTTCGCCGAACAGGCGCACGCGCGGGGCGAAAGGCTGGCTGGCGATCAGGGCGCCCACCGCCTCGGCCTGCCACAGCAGCAAACCTTCGGGTGACAGGGCGAAGGCCTCGTCCGGCTCGGCGGCGAGGCGGCCCAGGCGTTTGGCGATCTCGGGGGTGACGGCGCGCTCGGCGGTGGCGCGCAGGGTCTTTTCCTCAAGACCCGTCGCCGAGGCGTCAGCTTCGAAAGCAATGCCCGCAAGGCGGCCGACAAAATGGCCTTCGACCGTGACCTCGCCGGTGTCGGAAACCCCCGCCAGCATTTCTTCCCGCTCACCCAGCGAGCGCAGCAGGACGCTGGTGCGCCGGTCGATGAAGCGGGCCATCAGCCGCTCGTGCAGGGTATCTGAAAGTCGGTCCTCCAGCGCCCGGGTGCGGGCCTGCCAGTCGGTCGGATCGGCCAGCCAGTCGGGACGGTTGGCGATGTAGGCCAGGGTTCTGACATAGGCGAGGCGCCCCTGCAGGGCGTCGATGTCGCCCTCGGTGCGATCCAGCGGCTTGAACTGACCCTCCATCCAGTCGGCAGGCACGCGCCTGCCCCGTCCCAGGGGCTCGAACAGGGCGGTGGTCAGGCGCAGGTGGTCCTCGAGGGTGGATTTGCGAAAGTCGGGCGTCTGGCACACGTCCCACAGGCGCAGCAGGGCAGCTCGGTCCCTGACCCGGTGCTTGATGTCCTCATCCTGGGCCATCTTTGTCAGGGTGATCTCGTCAAGGGCCTCGGCGGCGCGGACCAGGCCTTCGCGCGGCGCCGGCCGGCCAAGCGAGCGGGTGAGAGCGGCGAGGTTGGCAAAGTCCAGGGCGCCATTGCGCCACTCGGCGGCGGGGATGGCCTGGAAGTTGTGGCCTTCGACCGCTGAGACGATGTCTTCGTCGATGTCCGGCGCCTCGCCGGTGACGCCGAAGGTTCCGTCCGTGCGATAGCGTCCGGCTCGCCCGGCGATCTGGCCGATTTCGGACGGTGTCAGCCAGCGGCTGCGCTTGCCGTCGAACTTTCGAAGGCCGGCGAAGGCGACATGGCCGACGTCCATGTTTAGGCCCATGCCGATGGCGTCGGTGGCGACTAGAAAATCGACTTCGCCGGATTGGTAAAGCGCCACCTGGGCGTTGCGGGTGCGGGGGCTGAGCGATCCCATGACCACGGCGGCGCCGCCTCTCTGGCGGCGGATCAGTTCTCCGATAGCGTAGACCGCCTCACCGGAGAAGGCGACGATGGCGCTGCGGCGGGGCAGGCGGGTGAGTTTCTTGGGGCCGTCGTAGGACAGGCGGGAGAAGCGCTCGCGGGTGACGATCTCGATCCCCGGCAGCAGGCGGCGGATCAGGGGCTCCATGGTGGCCGAGCCGAGGAACATGGTCTCGAACCTGCCCCGGGCGTGCAGGAGGCGCTGGGTAAAGACGTGGCCGCGTTCGGGGTCGGCGGCCAACTGGATTTCGTCGATCGCCAGAAACTCGACTTCGCGGGCCAGCGGCATGGCCTCAACGGTGCAGACGAAATAGACCGCGCGGGGCGGGACGATCTTTTCCTCGCCGGTGATCAGGGCCACGCACCGGGCGCCCCGCAGCTTGACGATGCGATCATAGATCTCGCGGGCCAGCAGCCGCAGCGGCAGGCCTATCATGCCCGAGGCGTGGCCCAGCATCCGCTCGACCGCCAGATGGGTCTTGCCGGTGTTGGTAGGCCCCAGAACGGCGACGAGCCGCGACGGCGCCAATCCTGCGGGACGATCGCTCATGGGCTCGAAGGTGGGAGATTCACCGGCGGGCCGCAAGGGCGGATCGGCTGGTTAATGAGGTGAGAACGCGCCGCGGAACAGGGGCGAAACGAATCAAGACCGAATCAGCTACCTCGACTGATTCGGACTTTGTTCTCTACGAGATATGGTAGCTTAACGAGCGTTAACCACAAGAAGCGTTTCGCCCCGTTCGACCTAATGCGGCGCGCCGGCCGGGCAGGTCGCAGCCTGCCAGGTCGCGGTGATCTTGCCGCTGACCGGGATGCCGGCGATGCGGGCTGACAGGTCAAAGCGCCGGGACGCATAGGTCCCCTCGGCCTTCACATTTGTCCGTTTGCCGTGGCGGTCGATCCAGTAGCCGTCGTATTTGGCCTTGCCGTTGGCGACTTCCTTGATCGGGTAGATGCACTGCGTGTGCTTCTTGCATGGCCCGTCAAAGAATTTCGCGACGTCTTCTGGGCCAACACAACGGAACTCGGTGTCGCCAAGGAACAGCAGCGAGGTCTGGTACTTCCAGTAACCGGTGCTGATGGTGTCAGAGGGCCCACGCGCGGAGGCCGCGGTGGGCGGCGTCTGGGCATGGAGGACGGCGCCCGGCGTCAGGGCCAGAAGGGCGATAACGGCAAGGGCGGCGGTTTTGCAGATCATGGTCGATTTCAACATGGATTTGAATTCTGGCGGCGCCTAGTGTTTGGCGTCTTCGGGACAGGTGGCCGACTGCCAGGTGGCGGTCAGGGTTGCGGCAATGGGCAGGCCGTTGGTCGCGGTGCCGTGGGCGTTGAGCTCAAAGCGTTTGGCCGAATAGGTCCCGTCGGCGGTGATGTTGGCGGTCTGGCCCCGGCGGCTAAGCCAGGTGCCCTGGAAGCGGGCCTTGCCGCCGGCGACTTCTCGGACCGGGTATTCGCAGGTGTAGCCCTTGTTGCAGGGGCCGGTGAAGAACTTGTCGACGTCGGCGGGTCCGACGCACTTCTCATCAGTGTCGATGGTCAGGCCCAGCACCTTGGTCTCATATTTCCACAGGCCCGTAGTGATCGCGGCCTTAGCCTCGGCCGAGGGCTGCTGGGCGTGCAGGGCGGCGCCCGGCGCTATGGCCAGGACAACGAGGGCGAATGCGCCAAGAGCGGTCGAACGTTTCATGATCATATCCAACAGCACCCCATATGAATGGCGATTGAATGGCGGCGAGACGAAAACAACGGCCCGCAAGAACGATCAAATGCACCTGTCAGATCTATTCTAGAGAGGACTCAATCTGGAGCCCCGCATGAACCCGGTCGAACAGGCCCTATGGTACATCGAAAACCGCTTTGCGGGAGAGCTGTCGCTGGACGATGTGTCGGCCGCCGCCGGGGTGTCGCGGTTCCACCTGTCGCGCGCCTTTGTGTTGACCACCGGCAGCCCGGTCATGACCTATGTGCGCGCCCGCCGGCTCAGCGAAGCGGCCAAGACGCTGGCCACGGGGGCGCCTGACATTCTGGATGTGGCCCTGAGCGCCGGCTACGGCTCGCATGAGGCCTTCACCCGCGCTTTTCGCGACCTGTTCGGCCAGACGCCCGAACAGGTGCGGGAGTACCGATCCCTGCAAAATCTCGTCCTTCAGGAGCCGATTCGCATGACCACCCCGCCACACGCCAGCCCTGTCGTTCCGACCTTTGCGGAAGGAAAGGCCCTGCTGATTGCAGGCATCAGCGAGCATTACGGCTGTGGGCCCGGCGCCGGCATCCCGGCTCAATGGCAGCGCTTCGGTCCCTTCATCGGTTCGGTCCCAGGTGAGGTTTATGGAACGACTTACGGCGTGATCCACAACAGCGATGACGAGGGCGGCTATGACTACATGTGTGGTGTCGAGGTCGCCGACTTCAGCCGGATTCCGGTCGAGCTGCACCGTCTGAGGATCGCGCCACAGACCTATGCCGTGTTCGAGCACAAGGGACACGTCTCATCGATAAGCGCGACCATCCAGGCGATCTGGACAGCATGGCTGCCCAGTTCAGACCATGACGCGGTCGATGCGCCCAGTTTCGAGCGGTACGGCCTGGCGTTTGATCCCCAAACCGGATTTGGCGGCGTCGAGTTCTGGCTGCCGGTCAAACGCCGAATTGCGCCCTAGGCGCCGTCACCGCGGGATCCCGACACGCTCAGAGCCTTCAATTCGATGCGCGCTTCTCCAAGCGGCGTTTGACCCCGCACAGCCGTGACGACCCAAACGTCGTCGGCCCCTTTCAGAGCGAAGTCTGCCCGGATGGGTCGCGAAAGGCCCTGGTTGCGTTTCTCACGTGGTTTGGGATCGAAACCGGCGACCTCTTCAAAGGTCAGGACGCAGGAGACCCCTTGCGTAAGGCCCAGCTGGATCTCGCGGCTGGCCAAAGTGCGCGCAGCCGGAGCGCCGAAGCTGACTGAATAGAGCTGTCGACCATCGAAGAATTGCGACGTCGAAGGGCAAGGCCCGCGTGCGCCTGATGCCGTGGTCAGGCGGGCAAGTTGTGTCAGTGGGTCGGCCGCCGCAAGTTTCTGGGCGCGGGTTGGGGCCGGATCACCTGGGCTTTCATAGGCCGGTGCGATGCGGGCCACTACGTCGGCGCCTGTCCACTGCACCCTTACCTGGCGGTTGTCCTGTCCGTCGTGATTGGCATGTTCAAAAACAGACGGCAGCGGGCCGCGATCTCCGATTGCGCCTTCGGCCCGGGCCAGGACATCGATCTTCTTGAAAATAGACAACACGCCATGGCTGCGAAGCCGGGCGTTTGCCTCGAATGTCCGGTCATCGAACTGCTGGTCGATGGTCAAGTCGAGCACCTTGACCAGCAGCACCCCATCATAGGTTGCCGAAAGTTCGATCGAACCACTGTGCGGGGGCGCCAATCGTTCCGCGGGTTCGCCAATGGCTGGCGCGACTCCGATGGCCGATATCGCAACGATCATCAGGCCATACTTCATCGCAGAGCTCCTGAGCGCAGACGGCGCTGGATTAGGCCAGGTGCGTGAACCCTGTTTGACGAAGCCGTTAACGCGCGAGAAAGACCCTTCGGCCTTGACGGGACAAGCGGCCTTCGCCTATATCGCCCGCTCCTGCGCCGGAGCCCTTTCGGCGCATCCTGTTTTTATGAGCCAAAGGTCAGCGTCATGTCGCGCCGTTGCGAGCTTACCGGGGTCGGTCCCATGACCGGTCACAATGTGAGCCACTCCAATATCAAGACCAAGCGCCGGTTCCTGCCGGCCCTCAAGGTCGCCACCCTGCAGTCCGATGCCCTCGGTCAGTCCTTCCGCCTGCGCATCACCAATGCGGCGCTGCGCACCCTGGATTTCCGCGGCGGCCTGGACCCGTTCCTGGTCAAGGCTTCGGACGAGACCCTTTCGCTCCGAGCCCGCAAGATCAAGCGCCAGCTGAAAGCCAAGCTCGCCGAGAACGCCTCGGCAGTCGCCGCCTAGGCAATAGCTTCAGAATCAGAAATGCAAAAAGCCGGCGGTGACGCCGGCTTTTTCTTTTGGATTGAGTTTTCCTCTAGCCGTCCAGCACTTCACGCAAATAGGCCACGTGTGCCTGAAAGGCGCGGCGGCCCGTGTTGGTCATGGCGATCCTCGTCCGGGGCTTCTTGCCGACGAAATCCTTCAAGACCTCGATATATCCGGCCTTTTCAAGGGTGGTCAGATGGGCGCCCATGTTGCCGTCAGTGGCGTTCAGGATCTGCTTCAAGCGGGTGAACTCGATGGGTTCGGCCGGCGGCAGGGGATTGAGCGTCGCCATGATCTTCAGCCGCATGGACTGGTGGATTACCTCATCTGGTCCGCTCATCAGACCCTCCGAAGCCACAAGGCGCCCAGCATCATTCCACCACCGCCCACCAGGCCCATATAGGCCGCGTAGAAGTCGTGAACCCAGAAATGGCCGGCCATGGTCAGGGCGGCGATTCCCAACCCCAACGCAATGATCCGCCAGCCCATCCAAAGGCCTGCAATAGCCCACGCGATGCCGGTCAAAAGGCCTATGAACGAGTGAACCTGCACGCCGCTTTCGGGCCAGAAAATTCCGAGGGCTCCGGCGACAAAACCGAATATCAGCAGCCAGATGGCGATGCCCCTCCAGAAATGTCCGTCCAGACTCGCCGGCCGGCTTGACCTGCGGCGGGACTGATAGATCGCAATGGCAATGTATGCCGGGATGGAGACGAGGCTCACGATCGGCCAGGCCCAGTGCTTGCCGAAGGTTGTGAATTCCAGGAGCAGGTCCGCCGCCAGCCACATCGCCCCCGTCAGCAGCAGGTAAGGTGACGTTGCGGCGTAGGAATAGAGATTCGCGCTGCGCTTCTGGCTCTGGCCGATCTCGGCCAGAGCCTCGGCGGCGCCGGATTTGTCCAGCGTCATGTCATCTACTCCGGGTAGGTCATGTGGGCAGTTTGTCGCGCTTCGCCCTTGACGACAAACGACGCGTCGGACATCGGCCGGGGTGGGGCAGCGTTGTTGCTGTAGGCATAGCCTTCGCCGGGGATGGTGGGCATGAAGTCGCTGTCCTCGTCGTGGAAGGCGGCCAGGGCGTAGCTGCCTGGCAACACGTCGTGGAAGGTGAGGGTAACGCTTCCTTCGCGGGCGGGTACGGCCTGCTGATAGGCGCAATTCGTGCGGGGATAGCCCTCTGGATTGTCGCACAGCTGGGCCAGCACCATGCCTTGCGATGATTGAACCCGGTCGATGGTGATAACGACGGTTTCGGCCGCGGCGGGGAGGCCGATGGCCAGGGCGGCGACGGCGCCCAGCGAGAGAGGTTTGAACATCAGGCAGCTCCAGTGATTGTCCAAGAGGACTCTGTATTGTAGAGTAATCTGAGTCAACGAATTTGTTTCTCATTAAATACAATAGATTACAGCGCTTGGGCGCGCGTCAGGTCCGCGCCACTTCCCGGATGGCGGCCAAGCTCGTCTTCTTCGGAACCACTGTCGGGGGCGCCTGCAGCGACAGTCCGCCACCCTTGGCGACCTGTTTGGGCTCTTCGTCGAAAAGCGAGGCCAGCTGGTCGATGATGGCCCCGCCGAGCTGCTCAACGTCGACGATGGTCACGGCGCGGCGATAATAACGGGTAACATCATGGCCGATGCCGATGGCGATCAGCTCGACCGGTGAAGCGGTCTCGATCTCGGTGATCACCTGACGCAGGTGCCGCTCCAGATAGTGGCCCGAGTTCACTGACAGGGATGAATCATCCACCGGCGCGCCGTCCGAAATGACCATCAGGATCCGGCGCGCCTCAGTGCGGGCCATCAGCCGCTGATGGGCCCAGATCAGGGCCTCGCCGTCGATGTTTTCCTTGAGCAGGCCTTCACGCATCATCAGGCCCAGATTTTTGCGCGCCCGGCGCATGGGCGCATCGGCCGACTTGTAGATGATGTGGCGCACATCGTTCAGGCGGCCGGGACCGGGCGGTCGTCCCGCCTGGGCCCAGGCTTCGCGGGAGGCGCCGCCCTTCCAGGCCTTGGTGGTGAAGCCCAGCAGTTCGACCTTGACGCTGCAGCGCTCGAGCGTGCGGGCCAGGATGTCGGCGCAGACGGCGGCGACCATGATCGGCCGTCCGCGCATCGAGCCGGAGTTGTCTATCAGGATGGTGACAACGGTGTCGCGGAACTCGGTGTCTTCTTCCTGTTTGAACGACAGGGGCGCGGTCGGATCGACAATGACGCGGGTCAGTCGCGCAACGTCCAGCAAGCCTTCCTCCAGGTCGAAGGACCAGGCGCGGTTCTGCTGGGCCATCAGGCGGCGCTGCAGGCGGTTGGCCAGACGCGAGACAACGCTGGAAAGGCCCTGGATCTGCTGATCCAGATAGGCGCGCAGGCGGGTCAGTTCCTCGACGTCGCACAGGTCGTCGGCGTCGATGACCTCATCGAACTCCGAGGTGAAGATCTTGTAGGACGGCTGGTTGGCGCCGTCCGGACCCGGCCGCCGTTCGGCCGGTTCTTCTCCCTCGCCGGCATCGACAGCCTCGTCCGAGGGCTCGGCGTCGTCGAAGTCGGAGGCTTCGGTCATCTGCCGGTCGGCGTCTTCGGCGGCCTCGTCTGACGCGTCTGACCGCTCGCCGCCTTCGGCGCCTTCGTCAGGCTCGCCCTCGTTGCCGTCGTTTTCGGAGTCGGAGGTTGTCTCGGGCGCGGTTTCGTCCTCGCCCTGTTCGCTGCCGTCCTCGTTATCGGTCTCGTCGGTCAATTCGAGGTCGCGCAGGATGGCACGCGAGATCTTGCCATAGGCCTGCTGGTCGTGCATGGCCGCGGCCAGGGCGTCGAGCTGTTTGCCGGCCTTCTTTTCCAGATCGCCCCGGAACAGATTGATCAGGGCGTCGGCCAGGCCGGGCGGCTTCTGGCCGGTCAGGCGCTGGCGGGCCATCAGCGACAGAGCCTCGTGCATCGGTGCATTGATCCGCTCGATGAACTTGCCCAGTCCCTTGACCTCGGCGTCGGATTCCAAGGCCGCGTTCAGGTTGCCGCGAACGCCGGCCATGGCGTTGGCGCCGATCGCCTCGATCCGCGCCTGCTCCAGCGCATCCCAGGCCGCCTGGGCTTCGGGCGCGTGGGGACGAGCTTTGGCGTCGGCCTTTTCGTCGTGATAGGCCAGCCGCAGGGCCGCCCGGTCAGCCAGCCCCCGCAACCGGGCGATGTCGGCCGCCGGCATGTCGCGTTGGGGATGGGGCAGGATCAATCGCCCGCCGGCCATCTTGGGACCCTCGCCCGAATAGACGATCTCGAGCTCCGGCGCTTCGCCAAGCGAGCGGACCGTCGCGGTCAGGGCGCGCTTGAAAGGCTCGGTGGGTGAGGCGGGCGGTTTGGACATTGCAGTAGCTATTAGTCGGCGGAACGGTTGGCGAGAAGGATGAGAATCTGATTTGCCTGAGTAAATTCCTGCTAGGATCAATACTGCGTGGGAGGGCGAGAGGGTTGAACTACAGTCTGGCCGAGACCGCGGACGAAGCTCTAGGCAATGCCGAGCAGGCGTTTTTGCATGGCAATCTGTCGGCGGCTGATCTGCTTTGCCACTACGTTCTGGCAAGCTATCCAGATCATCCCCGTGCGCTTGGCATTCGCAGCCTTCTGGCGTCCCGCCTCGGACTGGCGGAGAACGGCTCAACCTGGTTGCAATCGGGAGCACACCCGAATGTGCCTCGTTTTCTGCTGATCAAGGCGTGGGGGCAGGGCTTTTGGTCAGACATGTGTCACGTCATGGCCAGTTTGCTGGTGGCTGAAATCACAGACCGAATTCCTGTGGTTCAGTGGGGGGGCAACAGCCTGTTCCATTGCGGCGGGGGGGGGGGGGGGACGCCTTTCGACACTACTGGGACCCGGTTTCGCGGAGCGACTTAGAAGATGTAGTCAGCGCCGCGTCCAGCGGCGTATTTCCAGCCAAGTGGCGGGCTGACAATCTGGAGCAAAATGACTTCGAAAAATGGGCTGGCCCCTGTTCACGCCTGGGTGCGATTCATTTCCTCAACCGGCCCGAACCCGTAGCCGTCACTGACTTCTACGCCAGTCTGGTTGATGTGGCGCCCTGGATCCCGACCGGTCATGCCATGCACGGCGCCCCGCTGGACGAGATCTATCGCTATGTCGCGGACCTCTACCTTCGGCCTGCCCAGGCGGTCCGACAGCGAGTCGAGGCGTTTCGAGCCGAATATTTGGCGGGTCACGATGTACTGGGCGTTCACATTCGAGGCTCAGACAAGGAGACCGAATTCCACGCGCTCGAATTGCTCAACAGGCAATACTTCGACCTTCTGGACGCGGAATCGCCGTTGACGAAATTCTTTGTCCTGACCGATGACGCGCGATGGCTGGCCGCCTTGCGTCAGCGCTATGGCGACCGGATCATCTATACGCCGAGTCAACGCACCACGAGCCTGACGGGCGTGCACAACTTGCCCGACGTCGATCGACTTGCTCTGGGCATGGAAGTCATGACCGACACCCATTTGGCATTGTCCTGCGACCGATTTGTCGGCAATGGGCGATCAAATCTTTCGAATATTGTGTTCCTCCTCAAGCCCTGGGCGCCGGACGCCTGTCGAACGTTTGAACCCCCGACCCTGTTCTGGCGGAACGCCTATATTCATCTGCCACAGGGAGGTGGCGTGTGGGGCTTCGGGGCCCCTTGAACCTGTAGGGCCGTCGGAACCCAATCTGCAGCGCAACGTTGGCTCATCACAGCGGCATTTCCGCCGCACAGGAGTTCAATCATGCTGAGATGGGCCCTCATCTTTGCCGTCATCGCCCTCATTGCGGGCGTGTTCGGCTTTACGGGTATCGCCGGCGCCTCGGCCGATATCGCCAAGTTCCTGTTCTTCCTGTTCCTGGCCGTGGTGGCATTTTTCGTCATCGCCAGCGTGTTTGTCGGCAGGAAGCTGACAGGCGGCTAGCTAGACTTGAAGTTCGAGGGGAAAACCGGGCGCGGATCAAAAGGTCCGGCCCATCTTCTATCGTGAGGCTGCGGGCCGCCAGATGCGGGCTTGCAGGCTGACCATGTCGACCAGATCGCCCAGCGACAGGTTCATGTTGATCAGGTTCAGGCCCCAGGCCGGGTCCACCTTGCCGCCGTGGATCATGTCGCCGCCGATGTCGTCGGCGCGGGCATCGCGCGGCTCGCCATTGACGTGGACGGCCAGATACGAGCCCAGGGTGTTGTTGACGCACTGGGTTGCGACCAGTCCCGGAATCTTCACAAAAGGCGTGCCGACCGGAGCCCAGACATCGCCGGTCCAGTTGGGCGCGGGGCTCGCCACATTGCCCTGGGCGCTGAAATAGGAATCCGGGTCGCCCTTGCCGGTGCGCAGATTGGCCGGATTGGTGCAGGCCGCGATGGTGCCGGAACCTGGTTTGCCGAACAGGGCGTCAGGCGGCGGGCCGGCGGTGTCGCGAAAGCTGGAATAGGTGACAACACAGCCGATCTGGCTGTCGCGCGGGCACAGGGGGATGGACCGGAACGTGCCGCCCACCACGCCGCCGCCGATCGGAACCTGGACGCTGGCGCCCAGCAGGATGGCCGAGACCAGTTGCCGCTGCACCGGCTTGCCGTCGATTTCCTCGGCGATCAGGCGGGTCAGCAGACTGGCGCCCTGGCCATCACCGATCAGCACGAACCCGCGACCCTGGTTGTTGTCGGACAGGTAGGTGCGGAAGGCGGACAGAACATCGGCATAGGGCCCGCCGCCCGGCGGGAGCGGTGCGGCGCGCAGGGTCTCCACGCCACCCGGCTGGGCCATGGCGGTATTGATCGCAGTCTGGGTCAACTGGCGATACATGGGCGCATAGAGGCGGCAGCCTTTGCCGAAGCGCGCAAACTGGGCCTGAAGGATTCGGCGCTCCTCAGGTCCCGGAACCATGTCGCTGTAGGTCGCGGAATCCTGGCTGACGGTCGGATAGACATAGAAGCAGTCGATGGTCGGCTCGCGGGCCGGAAGGATGAACTGCTCAAGCCGGGCGGTTCCACCCGTGCCGACGATCATTGCTGACTGGTCGACTGCGCAGGCGTCGGCGCGGCCTGGCAGGCACAGCCAGGTGGAGGCGGATTTGTAGTCGATCGGGGGCGGGGCCTGCGCCGGTGCGCGGGGTTGGGCGACGGCGGCAAGGCCCATGCCGAGGCACAGCGCCATGCCGGCCAGGGCCTGAAAGGCAGGTCTGAAGTTCATACTGATATCCGCAACCGCTGCATGGCGCGAAGATGCCGCCAAGCCATGTGCGGAGTCTAGGGGGTCAGCGCCGATTGGGTTATAGTGAATTTATGACCGGATTTTTCATGCGCGCCCTGATCTGCGGACTGGGCCTGTGGCTGGCCTCGGCGCTCCTGCCCGGGGTCGGGTTCACCAGCATCGGCAGCCTGATCCTGGCGGCGGTTCTGCTGGGCATCGCCAACGCGATTATCCGGCCGGTGTTCTTCTTTCTCACCTTGCCCCTGACCATCCTGACGCTGGGCCTGTTCATCTTTGTTGTGAACGGAGCCATGGTCGGCCTGGTCGCCTGGCTCTTGCCGGGGATGAAGGTCGATGGCCTGTGGGATGCGGTGCTGACCGCCATCATCGTCGGTCTTACCGGCTGGGTGGCCTCATGGTTCATCGGCGGCGAAGGCAAGATCCGCACGGCGAACCGGGGTTAGAGCGCCCTCAAGCCACCTTAACCCGCGTCGTCGATTCCGGCAGGTCCTGGCCGAAGGCGCGCTGGTAGAACTCGGCGATGACGCCGCGCTCAAGTTCGTCGCACTTGTTCAGGAAGGTCATGCGGAAGGCATTGCCGATGTCGCCGCCGAAAATATCGGCGTTTTCGGCCCAGGTGATCACGGTGCGCGGGCTCATGACGGTGGAGATGTCGCCGTTCATGAAGGCGTTCCGGGTCAGGTCGGCGACGCGGACCATGGCCGCGATGGTGCGGCGGCCCTCGTCGGTCTGATAGGTCGGGACCTTGGCGGCGACGATCTCGGCCTCGGCGTCGTGGCTGAGGTAGTTTAGCGTGGTGACGATCGACCAGCGGTCCATCTGGCCCTGATTGATCTGCTGGGTGCCGTGATACAGGCCCGTGGTGTCGCCCAGGCCGATGGTGTTGGTGGTCGAGAACAGGCGGAAAAACGGATTGGCCCGAATGACCTTGTTCTGGTCGAGCAGGGTCAGGCGGCCGCCCGATTCCAGCACCCGCTGGATGACGAACATTACATCGGGCCGGCCTGCGTCATATTCATCGAACACCAGCGCCACCGGGCGTTGCAGCGCCCAGGGCAGCATGCCTTCGCGGAACTCGGTGATCTGCTTGCCGTCCTTGAGGACGATGGCGTCCTTGCCGACCAGATCGATGCGGGAGACGTGGCTGTCCAGGTTGACCCGCACCATCGGCCAGTTCAGCCGGGCGGCGACCTGTTCCAGGTGGGTCGATTTTCCGGTGCCGTGGTAGCCCTGGACCATGACGCGGCGGTTGAAGGCAAAGCCCGCGCAGATGGCCAGAGTCGTTTCCGGATCGAACCGGTAGGCCGGGTCGACGTCGGGGACGTGCGGGTCGCGCGACTTGAAGGCGGGCACTTCCATGTCCGAGTCCACACCAAAAGCTTCGCGCACCGTGACCTTGTGGTCGGGCGCGAGGGTGAGAAGGGCGTCGTTCATGGGTTCAGCAGTGTCAGGCATGGGTCGGAATTAGCGGGTTTGAGCAGCGAAGGAAACTCCCCGCACGCGGCGAATATCGCTCAGGGCAGAACAAGCGGGTGATCGAGACCCAGCATCATGCGGGCCACCGCCACGCGCGGGCTCATAAACCCGGCCAGCAAGGGAATCGTCAGCCGCCGCACCAGTGTGGCCGCCGCGCCTGTGGCGCTGACGGTGGCGGTCAGGCGTTTGACGTGCTGCACCACCAGGGCGTCGACCGCGTGACGATTGTCGCCAAAAACTGCCAGTTTGCCGGCATCGCCCTTCAGGTAGGCCTCGGCGCAGTGAGCCCAGATAAAGGCGTCCTCGATGCCCAGGTTCATGCCCCGCCCGCCGATCGGCGAATGGATGTGGGCCGCATCGCCCGCAAGGCAGACCCGGCCGACGTTCATCCGCTCGGCCAGGCGGTTGCTGACATGGAAGTCAGAAATCCATTCGACCTTTCCGGTGGTCCAGCCTTGTGGAATGCGGTTTTGAAGGGGCTCGCCGAACCCGATCAGGCGCCACAGACGATTATTGAAGGGCAGGGCGACAAAGGGCCCATCCTCGCGAAAATCGATCCAGGCCGCATCGGGGTCGGGTCCGGTCAGTTCAACGTCCATCAACCGCCAGTCGGCGTCCATGGCGTCGCCCGGAAAAGCAATGTTCAGAGCATGGCGCGTGGCGGAATGAGCGCCGTCGGCCCCCAGCAGAATGGAGGCCCGGATGGTCTCGCCGCCGGCCGTGACGGTGACGCCGGTTTCGTCCTGGGACAGGGCCGTCAGGGCCTTGCCGCGCTCGACCTCAATCCCCCGCTCGGCCAGGGCGCGGGTCAGAAGCGCTTCGGTGCGCGCCTGAGGCAGCACGTGCATCGGCTGTTCGGCGCCTATGGCCTTGTAGGGTATTTCGACGCGGGCAACGGACTTGCGGTTGGAATGAAGATGGAAGGTGCTGATTGGCAGACCTTCGGCGGTGATCTCGTCCTCGACGCCAGTGCCCTTGAGGATGGCCAGAGTGCGCGGATTGACGCCCAGAGCGCGGGAGGTCGTGACCGGCCCGGCCGCCGAATCGATGATCCGCGAGGCGATGCCGCGGCGAGAAAGGAACAACGCCGCCGCCAATCCCGTGGGGCCCGCCCCGACGATCAGCGGGGCGTCGGTCACGCCAGCTTGGACGCTTTCAGCGTCTTGAAGGCGCGGATCACGCGGACCAGCTTTTCCTCCATCGACCGGTCGCCGGCGTTGGCGTCGGGGTGCAGGCGCTTGAGCAAATCTGTATAGCGGGCGCGGATCGCCTCGGGTGTGACGCCGGGCTCCAGGTCCATGTCGGCCAGGGCCTTGCGCTCGATCTTGCCGATCCGGCGGTCATTGGCGGCTTCCTCGACAGGGGCCGCGCCCGGCGCGCCGAAAAAGCCGAAGGCGTCCTTGAACGCGCCTTTTGACAGGGTCGCCGCCGCTTCGCGCGAGGCGTTGGAGGCCTTGAACGCCCAGGTGGGCCGTCCGCCTGTGCGCCGCTCGGTTTCGACGCGCTGGGCGATTTCGGCCTCACTGAGGCCGGAGAAATAGTCCCAGTTGCGATTGTACTCAGCCGCGTGGGGCGTGCAGAACCAGTAGTGTTCACCGGGCATATCGCGGGCCTTGGGCGCGCGCGCGGCCCCGGCGGTGCGGCAACCCGGCCAGTCGCACTTCATCTCGCCCGGCTTTAGGGCGTGGACATCGTACTTGTGGTCATCCTCGCCCTTGACGGGCGGGCGGATGCGCATGTCACGAAATTTAGGCTTGTATTGAAAGGCGTCACTCATCGTTCCAAGTATGAGGCACGCCCTGATCTATTCAAGGCTTGTTGGAGACATAAGATGGGCGCCGTCGCCGAAACGATGCGAAAAAAGCTCGAAAAGGCCTTTGCGCCGACTCGTCTGGAGATCACCGACGACAGCGACAAGCACAAGGGTCACGCCGGCGCGCGTGAGGGTGGAGAGAGTCATTTCACTGTGGTGATCGAGTCCGCGGCCTTTGCGGGGGTGGGCCGAGTCGATCGCCAGCGGATGGTCAACAAGGCCCTGGCCGAAGAACTGGCCGGCCCGGTGCATGCGCTGTCGATCAGTGCGAGCGCGCCCGGCGCCTAGCCACCGCCGACCAGGACGGCCACCAGCGTCGCCACTTCATCGCCGGTGTTGACCCAGGCGTGGTTCGTGCCGCGCTGGACGACGACGTCGAAGGGCTTCATCGGCACGTCGGCTTCGTCCAGCAGCAGGGTGATCTCGCCTGACAGCAGTATGATGAAGTCGACCGTCTGCGTCTTGTGCATGGCCGGGTGGCGTTCACGGTCAACGAGGGCGTGCTCGGCGCCCATCTCGACGAAGCGCTGACGGGTCATTTCCCACAGGTCTTCGCGCGACAGACCTTCGAAGGCCTTGTCGGGCTGGATCTGGAAGAAACGGAACTTGACCCCGGCGGGCGGCGGCTCCAGCCCCATGGGCGAGCCGGGTATGCTGGGGTCGGGGGCGTTGATGCCGGCAGGCACACTGTCGATGGACCAGAAATTGATCAGCGAGCCCATGGTGTCCGTGGACGGCGCGTCCGAAACCACCACAGAGCGGCCATTGGCGTCGTGGCCGGTGACGATGCGTCGAAATCCGGTCATCCCCCGGCCTCCTCGTCGGAGCGCTCAAGGCGCGGGCTGATCTTCAGGGCGGTGATCTGGTTGCGTTGCTTGCGCAGGACCTGGAAGCGGTGGCCGTGGAACTCGAAGATCTGGCCGGGTTCGGGAATGGTCTGGGCCTCGTGGATAACCAGGCCCGCGATGGTGACGGCCTCTTCGTCGGGAAGGTCCCAGTCGAGCGCCCGGTTGAGGTCGCGCACCGTGACATCGCCGTTGACGTTGACCGTGCCGTCGGGCTGGCGGCGCACGCCCTGGACAGTGGAGTCATGCTCATCGTCGATCTCGCCGACGATCTCTTCCAGGATGTCTTCCAGGGTCACCAGGCCCTGCAGGGCGCCGTATTCGTCGACCACCAGTGCGACGTGGTTGCGCTTCTTCAGGAAGGCGCCGAGCTGGTCCTTCAGGTTGGTGGTGTCGGGAATGAACCAGGGCTCGCGAGCCATCGCCGGGACATTGAGGCTGGCGAATTTGCCGCCGGATCGGGCGACCGCGGCCAGCAGTTCCTTGGCGTGCAGGACGCCGATCACGTTTTCGGGCTCGTCGCGCCACATGGGAATGCGGCTGTGGCCGCAAGCCAGCACCTGGTCGATCAGCACCTTGGTCGGCTGATCGGCGTCGAGCATTTCCATCTGGCGGCGGTGAACCATAACGTCGGCCACGTCCATTTCCGACAGGTCCAGCACCCCGCCCAGCATGCGCCGGTCGGCTGCTTCCACGATGCCCTCGGCATGGTGGTATTCCACGGCGCCGCGGATTTCCTGGTGGGCGGCCAGAACGTCCATCTCCATGGACATCTGGATGCCGAACAGGCCCAGGGTCTTGCGGACGATGAACTGGGCGCCGCGCGCCAGTGGGCCCATGATCCGCACCAGCCAGTAGATCGGCAGCGACAGGGTGGTCGCCACCGCTTCAGGGCGGGTGATGGCCAGGGTCTTGGGCAGGATTTCGCCGAACACCACGATCAGCACCGTCATCAGGCCCGTGGCGATGGCGATGCCGAGGGCACCGGGGAAGGCCGCGCCCAGCACGCTGGTGGCCAGGGCGGATGCTGCGATATTGACGACATTGTTGGAGAGCAGGATCGCCCCGATCATGTTCTCCTGGTCGCCCATCAGCTTGTTGACCCGGCCGGCCGCCTTGTCGCCGTCGCGCTCGAGCTGGTGCATTCGTCCGCGGCTGGAGGCGGTCATCGAGGTCTCGGCGGCCGAGATCAGGGCGCCGACCCCGAGCAGGAGAAACAGGGGCGGGGCAAGGGTCGCCAGGATTGCGCCGACGTTCATAATGTTGCGCCTTCGGACACGAGGAACTGACGCAAGGCCGCGCGGTCGACGCCCTTTTCGACGAAGGCTTCGCCCGCCTTGCGCGGCAGGATGAAGGTCAGGTTTCCGCCTTCGGCCTTTTTGTCGTTGGCCATGTGGGCGAGCAGCCGGTCGGCGGCGAAGGACCGGCCATTGGCGATCTGGGCCATGCGAGTGGGAAGGCCGGCGGCGGCGATGGCGGCCTCCGCCCGGGCGGCGTCAGTAGCCGGACAAAGGCCCAGGGCGGCGGAAAACCGGAAGGCCTGGGCGCAACCCAGCGCCACAGCCTCGCCGTGAAGCAGCGCCTCCCCAAAGCCGATCTCGGCTTCCAGGGCGTGGCCGAAGGTGTGGCCAAGATTGAGCAGGGCGCGTCGGCCGGCTTCCTTCTCGTCCTCGGCGACGATTTCGGCCTTCATGGCCACGCAGTGGGCCACCGCGTGGTTCAGGGCCTGCGGATCACGCGCGAGAACCTTGCCGCCATTCGCTTCCAGCCAGGTCAGGAAATCCGCATCGCCGAGGAAGGCGTACTTGATCACTTCGGCGTAGCCGGCGCGCATCTCGCGGTCGGGCAGGGTGTCGAGCAGGGAAAGGTCAGCCAGAACCAGCACCGGTTGGTGAAAGGCGCCGATCAGGTTCTTGCCGCGGGGGCTGTCGATGGCGGTCTTGCCGCCGACCGAGGAGTCCACCTGGGCCAGCAGGGTGGTCGGGATCTGGATGAAGTCGACACCGCGCTTGTAGATCGAGGCGGCGAACCCGGCGAGATCGCCGACCACGCCGCCGCCAAACGCCGCGATCAGGTCGCCGCGATCCAGTTCCAGCGCCAGCAGTTCGTCGGTCACCCGCTCGAGCTCGGCGAAGCATTTTGAGGCTTCTCCGGACGGCACGGCGATCACGGGTGATTCGATTCCGCAGCGGGCGAAGGCGGCGACCAGCTGTCCACCGTGCAGGCGCATGACCGTGTCGTCGGCGACGATGGCGACGCGCCGGCGCTTGAGGAAAGGCGCGGCCAGATCACCGGCCTGAGCGGTCAGGCCGGCGCCGATCAGGACGTCATAGGCGCGGCCGGCGAGGGCGACCCTGATCGCGGTCGTCATGCGGGATCCTTTTCGGCCAGGGCGGTCAGGCCCTCGATGATGGCGGCGACAGTGGCCGCGTGGGGCCGTTCGCCCGACTCGATGGTCAGGTCGGCCAGGGCGTAGACCGGCTCGCGGACGGCGGCCAGCCGGGTCAGAACCTCGCGCGGATCCTTGCCGGAGAGCAAAGGCCGGGTGTCCTTTCGCGCCACACGCCGGGCCAGCACCTCGATGTCGGCCTTGAGCCAGACTGATACGGCGTTTGTCTTGATCGCCTCGCGGGTGGCCGGGTCCATGAAAGCGCCGCCGCCGGTGGCCAGCACATGGGGCGCATCGCCCAGCAGGCGCTGCGCGACGCGCCGTTCGCCCTCGCGGAAGCGTTCTTCACCATAGAGCTCAAAGATTTCGGGAATGGTCAGACCCGCGGCCTGTTCGATTTCGTCGTCGGCGTCACGAAACGGCATGTCGAGTTCGGCGGCCAGGCGCTTGCCGACGCTCGTCTTGCCGGCCCCCATCAGTCCGACCAGAACGATGGTGCGGCGGCGCAAGGCGTCGTGGGCCCCGGCGCGGTCATTTGTCGGCTGTTCCATCGTCAGCATCTGATTACACGAGATTGCGCGAACGCGCCAAGCGCCTCAACATCATGCGATGATCGCCGCCTGGACCGAAGCCTTTCTGGAGATGATGGCCGTCGAGCGCTCGGCTGCGAAAAACACCTTGATGGCCTACGAAAAAGACCTTTCCGATGCTTCGGGCTTTCTGTCGGGCAAGGGCCGGGGCCTGGCCGACGCCAGCGCCGAGGACATCGAGGCCTGGTTCGCCAGCCTGGGCGCACGGGGCCTGTCGCCGGCCACGGCGGCGCGACGGCGGGCTTCGATCCGGCAGTTCTACCGATTCGTGCTGGGCGAGGGCTGGCGCGAAGATGATCCGTCGCGGCGGGTCGATGCGCCGAAGATGGGACGGCCCCTGCCCAGGGTGCTGACCCGGGCCGAGATGGAGCGGCTGCTGTCGGTGGCGGCGGAGAGGGATGGCGCGGCGGGCGTGCGCCTGACCTGCATCGTCGAGGTGATCTACGCCTCGGGCCTGCGGATATCCGAGTGCCTGAACCTGCCGCTGGCGGCGTTGGCCCGAGATCCTGCTTATCTGATCGTCAAGGGCAAGGGCGGCAAGGAGCGGCTGGCCCCGCTGAACGGTCCCGCCCGAGATGCGGTAAAGGCCTATCTGGAGGTGCGAAAATCCTTCCTGCCCAAGGGCGTGAGGGACTCACCCTGGCTGTTCGTCTCGCGCAGCGCGGCCGGGCGGCTGACCCGGCGGCGGTTCTCGCAGATGCTGGAAGAGGCCGCCGGGCTGGTGGGCATCGACCGGGCGCGGGTCAGCCCCCACGTGCTGCGCCACGCCTTTGCGACCCACCTGCTGGAAGGCGGTGCCGACCTGCGCACGGTGCAAAAGCTGCTGGGCCATTCGGACATCGGCACCACCCAGATCTACACCCATGTCACCGAAGGCCGGCTGGCCCAGGTGGTGGCCGACAACCATCCGCTGTCGAGAAAGCATTGAGCGGGGCCGATGACTGCGCAATGGTGAGCCCCTGATGCCCAACGAACTGTTGCCCAAGGAACTTAAGGACTTCGACGCGCTGCGGCTGCAGCTGGGCGGGGTGTCCATCGCCTTGGGCAATCTGGTGGCCGCCGTCGTCATCGTCGCCCTGACCTTTGTCATCGCCCGGCTGGCGGTCGGGGCCATTCGGCGGCTGCGCGCCCGGGCCCATGAACAGGCGGCGCCTTCGGTCTACATCCTCGAAAAGCTGGCCAGCTACGGGATCATCCTGATCGGCCTGACCATGGGCCTGAGGGCCCTGGGGCTCGATCTGTCGTCCTTCGCCCTGTTCGCGGGCGCCCTTGGCGTCGGCCTGGGTTTTGGCCTGCAGGGTCTGGTCAAGGAGTTCATGTCGGGCATCGTGCTGCTGTTCGACCGCATGATCCGCATCGGCGAATATGTCGAACTGCAGAGCGGCCAGCGCGGCATCATCCAGGAGATCAGCCCGCGCGCCACGCGCATACGCAACAACGACGATGTCGATGTGCTGATCCCCAACTCGCAGCTGATCGAGGGCGTGGTCGCCAACTGGACCCTGCAGGGCAAACCCCGGCGTTTCCACATCCCCTTCTCCGTCGCCTACGGGACCGACAAGGCGGCCGTGCGCGACGCGGTGCTGAAGGCCGCTCACGAAGTGTCCTTCACCCAGCCGGACAATGACCGGCAGAAAACCCAGGTCTGGCTGGTGGGCTTTGGCGAGAACGGCCTGAAGTTCGAGCTGGTTGTCTGGCCGAACCTTGAGGCGGTAAAGCGCCCCAACGCCCTGCACGCGGCCTATACCTGGGCCATCGAGGACGCCTTGCGGGCCGGCGGGTTCGAACTGCCGATCCCGCAGCGCGACCTTCGCCTGCGCGCCCTGTTCGGCGAAGAGGGCAAGGCGGCGCTGTCGACCCTGAACCTCAAGGCCGGAAAAGTGGCGCGGTCGGTGGGGGCGGGCGCCAGCCCGAACGATGCGGCCGACGACGTGCTTTTATCCATCGACGATCCCCAGCCACTGCCGCCGCCTTCGAAGTCTTGACGCACCGCAGCATAGGCTCCAAACCGTCCCGGCATTGACGGAGCCTGCCCCATGAAAACCCCACGCGGATTCTTCAAACCCCTGGCCATCGGCGCGCCCGCCCCGTTGCGCGAGCTGCCGGTCCGGGTCGAGCGGATGATCCACTTTGTGCCGCCGCACCTGGACAAGGTGCGCGCCAAGGTTCCCGAGATCGCCAAGACCGTCGACGTCATCCTGGCCAATCTGGAAGACGCCATTCCCGCCGACGCCAAGGAAGCGGCCCGCGCCGGCGCCGTGGAGATGGGCCAGACCATCGATTTCGCCGGCATGGGCGTCGGCTACTGGAGCCGCATCAACTGCCTCAATTCCCCCTGGCACCTAGACGACGTCAACGCCCTGGTAGAAGGCTGCGGCAACCAGCTGGACGTGATCATGGTGCCCAAGGTCGAGGGGCCCTGGGACATCCACTACATGGACCAGCTGCTTGCCCTGCTGGAGGCCAAGCATGGGGTCAAACGGCCGATCCTGCTGCACGCCCTGCTGGAGACCCCCGAGGGCGTCAACAACATCGAGGCCATCTGCGCCGCCAGCCCCCGCATGCAGGGCATCAGCCTGGGCCCGGCCGATCTGGCGGCCTCACGCGGCATGAAGACCACCCGCGTCGGCGGCGGCCATCCCTTCTATCGCGTCATCGAGGACGTGCGCGAAGACGGCGGCACCCGCGCCAGCGCCCAGCAGGACATCTGGCACTATACCTTCGCCAAGATGGTCGACGCCTGCGCGGCCTATGGCATCAAGGCGTTCTACGGCCCGTTCGGCGACATCGCCGACCTGGAAGGCTGCGACCAGCAGTTCCGCAACGCCTTCCTGCTGGGCTGCACCGGCGCCTGGAGTCTGCACCCCAGCCAGATCGAGGTCGCCAAGCGGGTGTTTTCGCCCGATCCCGGCGAGGTCGCCTTCGCCTGCCGCATCCTAGAAGCTATGCCCGACGGCTCGGGCGTGGCCATGCTGGACGGCAAGATGCAGGACGACGCCACCTGGAAACAGGCCAAGGTCATGGTCGATTCAGCCAAACAGATCGCCGCCAAGGACCCTGACTACAAGGCGCTATACGGCTTTTAGGGCCGGAGTGTCAGCAATAACAGCTTTCTGCGGTGTTTGAGGCTGCGCGGATCTTTGTCAAACCCTGTGAAATCAAGGGGTTGAGCTTAGGCGTGTGGCTGTCTGCCGCCCGTTATTGACAGCCTGCGCCGGTTTTCCGTCAGTCAGGGTCAGTTTTGGCTGTTCGCGAGCAGGCCCTGGCCGCCACAGCGTCGGTCAGCAGGCGGCCGCCGTCGGCGCCGCGGCGGCGCTCTGAAGGTGCGACATCGGGCTGAGGGGCGGGGGCGGTATCGGCGGTCTGGACCGCGGGCGCGGCATCCGGGGCGTCAGCCTGTGGCGCTTCGGCCCATACGGCGGTGGCTGAAAGGCAAAGCACCGTAGCGACGGCGAGACCGACCATGCGATTTTGTCTCGTCATTGCGGTCCTCCCACGGTTCAGGGCGACAGGGTCGCGCCGGCCTGTGGCGCCAATAGGGCGGGCGGCGGGTTCACGTCAAAAGACATGGTGTCGACGAAGCGCACGATGCGGCCGGTGCGGGCGTTGGCGTCCGGCGGCAGGGCCCGGCCGCTGACGGTGTAGAGCCGGTGGTCGAAGTAAAAGACCTGGATCGCGCGGCGGCCGCCGTCGCGGTCGGCCAGGCTGATGGCGCGGCCGAAGCGCAGTTCGATGTGGGCGGTAGTGTCGCCGATGACCTGGCCGGTCTGACGCAGGGTGTTGATCGCGCCATCGACGGCCTCCGAAGCCGTCACAGGAGCGCCCGCCAAGTCGGCGACCTGGACCGCGTAGACCACGCCGTCCTGGCGCAGGGACCAGACGGTCGCCGGAACGCGCCGGCCCGCCGCGACATAGGTGGTGAGGCTGACGCGGGGCGGGGCGGGAAACTGGATGGTGAAGCCGGCCTGGGGATAGGTGTAGTCGCGCCAGCCCGGCGCGGTTGCGCAGGCGGCCGCGCACAGGCCTGCGAGTAGGACGGCGAGTGGGACCTTCAGGCGATTCACCGGCCGGGGATCGCCGCGGCGGGCTTGTCCGCATCAAGGGTGCGTCCGTTGGCCAGGACGATGGACATCAGCTGGCCGCCATGGGAGCCGTCGAGCATGGGGTGAATGGTGACCGTCACCTTGTCGCCGCGCCGGACGACCTGCCGGGTCCAGCCTTCCTTGGTCAGCTGGGACGGATCGCCCATTTCCAGAGACCACTCCACAGGCCGGCCGCCGGGTCTAGGGACCGTAACCTGGAGCCAACTGTGCGGATTGATCATGTCGAAGGACCTGACCGTGGCGGCGAAGGTTTCGGTCTTGTCCTTGTCGATATTGGCGAAGGCGTGGTGGGCCCATGCGCCGGTCGCGGCCAGCGACAGGGTCAGGGCGATCGCCGGGACTGTGGCTCGAAAGATCAAGGCGCCTTCCTTTGCGGCTGGGACGGGCCGTTTTAGCATGAAAAGCCGTTTTTCCCGCAACAGGCGCGGCCTGCTTTAACCAAGCCATCATCACAGCCACGCTAAGACAGGTCGCTCAAGGAAAGATAAGGCCGGAACGGACATGGCGCTGACGGGTGCGGGAGGATTTGGCGAGGCTGTTCAGCGCAGCGCGCATCTGTTCGCCGACAATATCGTCAGCGTGTTCTTCTCGCCCGGCTCGCAGTTCTCGCTGCTTTCGATCGGCAGCGCCCTGGTGCTGGCGACGATCTATATGGTCGTGAAACGCCGCCGGCCGGTGCGCTTCAAGGTGCTGACGCGGGCGCTTTTTTCCAGGCGCTTCCTGACCAGCGCCTCGACCCGGGCCGACATCGCCTTCCTGGCCTTCAACACCCTGGCGGCCGGGGTTCTGTTCGGCTGGGCCATGCTGTCCTACGCCGTGGTCGGCAAGGCGGTGGCGGGCGCGCTGACGGCGGTGCTGGGACCGATGGCGGCCACATCGCTTCCGATCGGCGCCTGTGTCGCCCTGATGACCCTGGCCATCTATCTGGCCTACGAGTTCGCCTATTTCGGCTATCACTACCTGAGCCACCGCATCCCATTCCTGTGGGCCTTTCACCGGGTGCACCACACCGCTGAGGTGCTGTCGCCCCTGACCAATTTCCGCGTCCATCCGGTGGACAGCCTGGTGTTCGGCAATTGCGTGGCGCTGATGACCGGCCTGGTCGGTGGTGCCCTGACCTGGGCCCTGGGCCGCACCGTCAATCCGTTCGTGATCAACGGGACCAATGTGATCCTGGTGGGATTCCTGTTCTGTCTGGTCCACCTGCAGCACAGCCACATCTGGATTTCGTTCCGGGGGGTGCTGGGCCGCATCATCATGAGCCCGGCCCACCACCAGCTTCACCATTCGTCAAACCCCGCCCATTTCGGCAGCAACTTTGGCAGCTGTCTGTCGGTCTGGGACTGGATGTTCGGCACCCTGCGGATGCCCGGTGAAAAGGCCGAGCGCCTGACCTTTGGCGCGGCGGGCCCCGGCGAGCGGCCCCATTCGGTGACCGGCGGGCTGATCACGCCGTTCATTGAAAGCGTCAAACCCACCGACGAGATTGGCGGCGGCCTGTTCGGGCAGCCCCAGACCTGAGACGGACAGGACCTGGGCCAAGTTTGTAACGGGCCGGAAACTCCGGCGCCGGGCTTTAAGTCTAGCATCGGCGCGTGCGCCCGACCCTGATCCTTGGATTGTCTGTGCTGGCCATCCTGCTGTGCATCGCAGGCGGATTGACCTGGAACGCCGTCCTGTGGCGCTCGGGCTGGTTCAAGAAGGCCCCCGAGATCGCCAAGGGGCTGCCGGCCTTCGCGGGGTCCGAGAGCAGACCGTGGACGCGGCGGCTGAACCAGACCTTCCCCATCGGCTCACGCGAGGCACCCATGCTGGCAGCCCTGCACAAGCAGGGTTTCGTTGTCGATCCGACCACGCGGCATGCGGCCTATGGCTGGGCGGTGTTTCCGTGCGTCTACACCCTGACGGTGACCTGGCGGGCCGATGAGCTGGGCCGGGTGCGGGCTGTCCAGGGTGGTTTGCTGAACGCCTGCACCGATCCGAAATACCTGCTGCCCGAGACTAGGTGCCGGGGCTTTCGGCCCCGCCCGCAGGCGCCCGCGCCGGCGCCTGATCCCTCGCTTGTCCCGACGGCCCAATCCGCCTAAGTTCGCGCCGTTTTCGGCAACCGCCACAGTAAAAGGCCGTATGGAAGTTCAGCGCCACTATCTCGAGTTCGAGCGCCCCATCGGCGAGCTTGAAGCCAAGATCGAGGAACTCTCGAGACTGTCGGATACGGCAGGCGAGGGCGCCTTCGATTCCGAAATTTCCGCCATGCGCGCGCGCATGGAAGAAATGCGCCGCGAGGCCTATGCGACGCTCGATCCCTGGCAAAAGATGCAGGTCGCGCGCCATCCGGACCGGCCGCATTTCACCCACTATGTGGCCGGCCTGATCGAGAACTTCGAAGAGCTGCACGGTGATCGCAAGTTTGCTGACGACCAGGCGATTGTCGGCGGGCTGGGCCGGTTCCGCGGCGAGCCGGTGGTGGTCATGGGCCACGAAAAGGGCCACGACACCACAACGCGCATCAAGCACAACTTCGGCATGGCTCGCCCCGAGGGCTATCGCAAGGCCGTGCGGCTGATGGACCTGGCCGAGCGGTTCAACCTGCCGGTCCTGACCTTTGTTGACACCGCCGGGGCCTATCCCGGCGTGGGCGGCGAAGAGCGCGGCCAGGCCGAGGCCATCGCCCGCTCGACGGAGCGGTGCCTGACGCTGGGCACGCCCATGGTCTGCACCATAACCGGCGAGGGCGGCTCGGGCGGCGCCATCGCGCTGGCGGCCGGCAACCGGGTGATGATGCTGGAGCATTCGATCTATTCGGTGATCACGCCCGAGGGCGGCGCCTCGATCCTGTTCCGTGACCGCGAGCAGGCGCCGCACATGGCCGCCTCGATGAAGATCGTCGCCGATGACCTGAAGCGCCTGGGCGTGGTTGACCGGGTGATCCCCGAGCCGCCGGGCGGGGCCCATTCCGATCCGCAGGCCGCCATCGCCGCGGCGGGTGACGCCATCGAGCAGGAACTCAAGACCCTGCTGGGTCTGTCGCCCGAAGCCCTGCGGGCCCAACGGGCCCAAAGGTTCGTGGCGATCGGCCGGGCCGGGGGCTGACACCGTCTCAGGAGGGGCTTGCCTGACCTTGCGTCCGCCTGCTTAAGGCCGTGAAACGCTTGTTCGAGGAGCCCCCCATGTTGAAAACCCGCTTCACCGAAATGTTCGGGATCACCCACCCAATCGTCCAGGGTGGCATGCAGTGGGTCGGGCGCGCCGAACTGACCGCCGCGGTGGCCAATGCCGGGGCGCTGGGGATGATCACTGCCCTGACCCAGCCGACGCCCGAGGCGCTGACGAAAGAGATCGAGCGGTGCCGAACCATGACCGACAAGCCGTTCGGCGTGAACCTGACCATCCTGCCGGCCATCACCCCGCCGCCCTATGCCGAATACCGCCAAGCGATCATCGAGGCGGGGATAAAGATCGTCGAGACGGCGGGCAACAAGCCGCAGGAACATGTCGATGTGTTCCGCGCCGCCGGCGTCAAGGTGATCCATAAGTGCACGAGCGTGCGCCACGCGCTGTCGGCCGAGCGGATGGGCGTCGACGCCATTTCCATCGACGGCTTCGAGTGCGCCGGCCACCCGGGCGAGGACGATGTGGCGGGCCTAATCCTGATCCCGGCGGCGGCCGACAAGATCACCGTGCCGATGATCGCCTCGGGCGGGTTCGGCGACGGACGCGGCCTGGTCGCGGCCCTGGCCCTCGGCGCCGAGGGCATCAACATGGGCACTCGCTTTATGGCCACGGTCGAGGCGCCGATCCATCAGTCGGTGAAAGAGCAGATCGTCGCCAATGACGAGCGGGCCACCGACCTGATCTTCCGCACCATGCGCAACACCTCCCGCGTGGCCCGCAACGAGGTTAGCCAGAAGGTGGTCGAGCTGGAGCGGGCCGGGGCGAAATTCGAGGACGTCAAGGCGCTGGTTGCCGGCGCGCGCGGACGGCTGGTCTATGAAGAGGGCGATGTCGACATCGGCGTCTGGTCGGCCGGCCAGATCCAGGGCCTGATCCACGACATCCCCACCTGCGCCGAACTGGTATCGCGGATCGTCGCGGATGCAGAGCGAATCATAGCCTCGCGGCTTGAGGGGATGCTCGCCTAGACCAGCGCCCCGTGGCAATGCTTGAACTTGCGGCCAGAGCCGCAAGGGCAAGGCGAATTGCGAGCTGTTCGTTCCCAGCCTTCGGGCAGGGCGCTGTGAGCCAGATTGGCCCGCGCATCCGAGTCCATACCGTCGGGAATGGCCCCGCCGCCGACTTCGTTCTCGCCGGTGTCGGCATCCATGTGCACCGCGGTCATGGCCAGCGGGTTGACCGGCGGCGGCGCCTCGAAGGTGAACTCCACCGTCATCAGCCAGCGGGTCACGCCGTGGCGCAGGTCATAGAGCAGGGTCTCGAACAGTGAGAAGGCTTCGGTCTTGTACTCGTTCAGCGGGTCACGCTGGCCATAACCGCGCAGGCCAATGACATTGCGCAGGTGGTCCAGGTGCATCAGGTGCTCGCGCCACTGCATGTCGACCATCTGCAGCAGGAACTGCTTTTCGATGCCGCGCATTTGCTCCGGCGAAATCAGCGCCTCGCGTTCGGCTGCCTTGGCGTCGGCGGCCTGGGTGATGCGCTCCTGAATCTCTTCGTTGGCGATGCCTTCCTCGGCCGCCCAGTCGGTAACCGGCAGATGCATGCCCAGTTCGGCGCGGATGCGGTCTTCCAGGCCCTCGACGTCCCACTGTTCGGCATAGGCCTTGGGCGGCAGGTGGCGCTGAACCAGATCGGCGATGGAGTCCTGGCGCATTTCGGCGACGATTTCGGACTGATCCTCGCTCTCCATGAACAGCTGGCGCTGTTCGAAGACAGCGCGGCGCTGATCGTTGACCACGTCGTCGTACTTGAGGACGTTCTTGCGCATCTCGAAGTTGCGCTGTTCGACGCGCTTTTGCGCCGTGGCGATGGCCTTGTTCAGCCATTTGTGGGTGATCGCCTCACCTTCCTCGACGCCGAAGGTGCGCATGATGGAATCGAGGCGGTCGCCGGCGAAGATCCGCAGCAGGTCGTCTTCGCAGGACAGGTAGAACTTGGACTGACCCGGATCGCCCTGACGGCCGGTGCGGCCGCGCAGCTGGTTGTCGATGCGTCGGCTCTCGTGACGCTCGGTGCCGAGCACGTACAGGCCGCCGGCTTCCAGTGCGTGCTGTCGGCCGGTGGCGATTTCCGAGGTGAAGCGGGCCTTTTCCTCGGCCTCGGCCTTGTGGTCAGGCTCGATGCCCAGACCCAGCTGTTCGGCGCGCCAGCGGAACATGTGCATGTCGATGTTGCCGCCGAGCTGGATGTCAGTGCCGCGGCCGGCCATGTTGGTAGCGATGGTGATCGCGCCGGGGACGCCCGCGTCGGCGACGATATAGGCTTCCTGCTCGTGGTAGCGCGCGTTCAGCACGCTGTGGGGCAGGCCCTTCTTCTTCTTGCCGTCGACTTCGTATTCGTGTGACTTGAGCAACTCGGCCAGTTGCTCGGATTTTTCGATCGACACCGTGCCGACCAGGATGGGCTGGCCGCGCAGGTAGCAGTCGGTGATCTGGCCCAGGATCGCCTGGTTCTTTTCGTCGGCGGTGCGATAGACCTCATCGTCGTCGTCGACGCGGGCGACGGGACGGTTGGTGGGGATCTCCACCACTTCCATCTTGTAGATGTCCTGGAATTCCGAGGCTTCGGTCGCCGCCGTGCCGGTCATGCCCGACAGCTTCTTGTACATGCGGAAGTAGTTCTGGATGGTCACCGAGGCCAGGGTCTGGTTCTCGGGCTGGATCTCGACGTCTTCCTTGGCCTCGATGGCCTGGTGCAGGCCTTCGGACAGGCGGCGGCCGGTCATCATGCGGCCGGTGAACTCATCGATCAGAACGACCTCGCCGCCCTTGATGATGTAGTCCTTGTCCTTGACGTAGATGGTGTTGGCGCGCAGCGCCTGGTTGATGTGGTGGACCACCGAGACGTTGGCGGCGTCGTAGAGATTGGTGCTGTCCTCGGCCAGGTGGCCGGCTTCGGAAAGCATCTCCTCGATCTTTTCCTGGCCGTATTCAGTGAGGATGACCTGGCGCTGCTTTTCGTCGAAGTCGTAGGTGTCCTTCTCCTTGACCAGTTCCTTCACCACCCGGTCCATCGTCTTGTAGAACTCGGAGCGGTCTTCGGTCGGGCCGGAGATGATCAGGGGCGTGCGCGCCTCGTCGATCAGGATGGAGTCCACCTCGTCGACGATGGCGAAGGCGTGGCCGCGCTGGACCATCTCGCTGGTTGAGTAGCAGAGGTTGTCGCGCAGGTAGTCGAAGCCGAATTCGTTGTTGGTGCCGTAGGTGACGTCGGAATTGTAGGCCTGCTGGCGTTCGCCCTGAGACAGGCCGTTGACGATCACGCCAACCGACAGACCCAGGAACCGGTAAACCCGGCCCATCCACTCGGAGTCGCGGCGGGCCAGATAGTCGTTGACGGTGACCAGGTGCACGCCGTTGCCGGCCAGGGCGTTCAGATAGACCGGCGCCGTGGCGACCAGGGTCTTGCCTTCGCCAGTGCGCATTTCGGCGATACCGCCCGAATGCAGCACCATGCCGCCGACCAGCTGGACGTCATAGTGGCGCTGGCCCAGCACCCGCTTGGAGGTCTCGCGCACCACGGCGAAAGCTTCATCCAGGATGTCATCCAGGGTCTTGCCCTGGGCCAGAAGCTCGCGGAATTCGACCGTCTTGGCGGCGAGCTGCTCGTCGGTAAAGGCTTCGAATTTGGGCTCCAGCGCCGTAATTCGGGCGGCGCGAGCGAGGAGGCTTTTGACCTTGCGGTCATTGGGTGAGCCGAAAATCTTTTTGGCGAGGCCGATCATGGGTCTTTACGGGGTCCGGAAACGGGTGGGAAACGCGCCGGGAAGTCCCGGAAAATCCGCCTGTTGAAACGCGGGCAGGACTTAAGCATCGCCCCCTTCGAAGTCAACGCAGCGGCGGGGATTGCCTTTGGCGGTAAAAGCCCGGACTCAGCGGATCCTGTCGAAATCGCCGTGGCGGCCCAGCCCGTCCTTGAAGCGCGCTGCTCCCGCGATGGCGTCGGTGGTCACCGCGTCCTTGCCGCCATACCACTCCTGGGCAAGCGCCTCGCGCACGGGCAGGCCATGGCCTTTCAGCGCCGAGCGGCGGTCGGCGCGCAGGCAGGTCTGGGGAAAGCGGGCGATATCGCGGGCCAGGGCCTCGGCCTTTTCGCGTGCCCCCCCGCTGGGCGTGACGTATTCGCACAGGCCGATGCGCAAGGCTTCGTCCGCCTCGACCTTTCGTCCGGTGAGAATGAGATCCATCGCCCGGCCCTGACCGATCAGGCGCGGCAGACGCACCGTGCCGCCGTCGATCAGGGGCACGCCCCAGCGGCGGCAGTAAACGCCGAAATAGGCGTCATCGGCCATCACCCGGATATCGCACCACAGGGCCAGCTCCATGCCGCCGGCCACGGCCGGGCCTTCGACCGCCGCGATCACCGGCTTGGACAGTTCAAGGCGCGAGGGGCCCATCGGCGCGCGGGCGATGTCGCCGCCATTGCCGTCGCCGCCAGGTGAAAAGTCGAAGCGCGCGTTCGGGTTTTCGCGTCCTTCCATCTCACCGACCCGTTTCAGGTCATAGCCGGCGCAGAAGGCGCCGCCAGCGCCATAGAAGACGGCGACCGAGGCGTCCGGCGCAGCGTCGAATTCGAGAAAGGCCTCGTACAGCGCCTGGGCGTTTTCGGGGTTCATGGCGTTGCGCGCCTGGGGCCGGTCATGGATCACGGTCCAGACCGGTCCATTCTTTTCGATCCTGACGTTCATGTTGATTTCCTCCGGCAAGCCGCCTGCTTAGCGCGATTGGACGGGCCCGCCCAAGGGGCAGGCCGCAGACGGGACTTTCGCCACGCGGAGACGCGGTATAGGGGGAGCCTCCTGTAGCAGCTGATCCCGGACTCGCTCATGACCCGGAAATTCCCGATCTTCGGAACCTTCGTCATCGCGGCGGCTCTTGTGCTGAGCGCCTGTCATGGCCCTGCGCCTGCAGCCCGGCCGCCCGAGGCGGGCGACGTGGCGGCCGCAAAGGTCGGCGACAAAACCATCTGGGTCTCGGACGTCAAACGCGAGGCCGTCGCGCAAGGCTTGATCGGCGACGGCGAGCCGCTGGATGTCTCGTCCCAGCTGTTCCATCAGGTGCTCGAAAGCGTTATCGACCAGAAGCTGCTGGCCAGCGAAGCGCGCAAGCGGGGTCTGGGCGACGACGCAGCGGCCAGGCACCGGCTGGAAATGGCCGACGACCGCATCCTTGGCGACATTCTGGTCGAGAACAGCGTCCAGAAGGCAGTGACCGAGAACGCCATCCGCCAGCTCTATCAGCAGACCCAGAGCACAGGCTCTCCGGCCGAGGAGTTCCACGCCCGTCAGATCGTCACCGCCACCGAGGCCGACGCTCAGGCGGTGAAGCGGTTGATCGCTGCCGGTGCGACATTTGAATCGCTGGTGCTGACGCGCTCGATCGATTCGGCCACGCGGTTTTCCGGCGGCGATCTGGGCTATTTCACCGCCGATGTGATGCCGGACCAGTACGCCGAGGCCCTGAAGAACGCCAAGGCGGGCCAAATGATCGGACCGTTCCAGATCGACAATGGCTGGGCCTTGCTCAAGGTCGAGGACCGCAGGCTCGAGGCGCCGATCACCCTAGAGGCCGCCCGGCCCCAGATCGTCAGATTCCTGACCTATGATGAGGTCCGTGATCTGCTGGAAAACCTGCGCCGGGGCGCCAAGGTGCAGGTGCTGATCAATCCGCCCGCCGGCAAGGAAGCGCCGGAGCCGGCCAGCGCGCCGCCGGCGCCGGGCGCCCTGCCTACCCCTGCGACGCCAGCCGCTCCCGCTGCGGCGACTGCCGCCGCGCCCGCGCCCAAGGATGCTGCGTCGGCCAGCGCCGCGCCAAAGGTCGTTGCGCCGGTCACAGCGGCGCCGAAGGCTGTTGTCCCGGCGCCCAAGGCGGCGGAGCCCAAGGCTGGAGCGACCGCGCCGTGAGCAAGTCTCCGAAGAAAACCGGCTCCAGCCCCAAGGCCGCCGCAGAACGGGTCGGTCAGACGATCGAGCGCGCCCTCGACCCTCTGGCCAGCGCCCTGAAGCGGGCCACCCAGGCCCCGGCCGCAAAGCCCGCGCCGGCCAAAAAGGCCGCGCTCAAGGTCGCGATCAACGCTGTGCCCCTGCCGGACATGCCGCCGATCGCCGGCGTCGAGATCGCCACGGCCCGCGCCGGGTTCTACAAGCACGAGCGCGAGGATCTGATGGTCATGCGCTTTGCCGAGGGCACAAACTGCGCCGGGGTCTTCACCCGTCACGGTGTTGGGTCGGCGCCGGTGGACTGGTGCCAGAAGCATCTGGCGATGAGCAAGGGCGAGGACATCCAGGCCCTGGTGGTCAACGCCGGCTGCGCCAATTCCTTCACCGGCAAGCCAGGGGCCGACGCCGCGCGGCGTGTGGCCGTGGCCATTTCCAAACGGTTCGATTGCCGCCAGCGCGGGGTCATGCTGGCCTCGACCGGGGTGATCGGTGTGCTGCTGGACGATTCCAAAATCCTGCAAAAGCTGCCTGATATCGAAGCCGGTCTGGAAGCCGACGCCTGGGCCAGGGCCGCCAAGGCCATCATGACCACCGACACCTTTCCCAAGGGCGCGCACGCGACCGCGGTGATCGACGGACACACAGTGCAGATCTGCGGCATCACCAAGGGCTCGGGCATGATCGCGCCGGACATGGCGACCATGCTGGCCTTCATCGCCACGGACGCCTGTATCGCGCCGGGCGCCCTGCAGACCCTGGTCAGCCTGTACACCCGCAACACCTTCAATGCGGTGACGGTGGACGGCGATCGTTCGACCAACGACACCTGCCTGCTGTTCGCCACCGGCCAGGCCGGCGCGCCCAAGATCCACCGGGCCGGCGACAAGCGGCTCGCCGACTTCCGCGACAAGCTGGAAAGCGTGATGCTCGATCTGGCCCAGCAGCTGGTCCGTGACGGCGAGGGCGCGACCAAATTCATTAAGGTCACCGTCAATGGCGCCGAGAGTGCAGCGTCAGCCCGCAAGATCGCCCGGACGATCTGCGAGAGCCCGCTGGTCAAGACCGCCTTCGCCGGCGAGGACGCCAACTGGGGTCGAATCGTCATGGCCATTGGCCGGGCCGATGAGCCGGTCAATCGCGAACGGATCTCGGTGCGGTTCGGCGATCTGGTCGCCGCCCAGGATGGCCTGATCTCGCCGACCTATGACGAAGACAAGATGAGCGCCTACATGAAGCACAAGGAACTGGCGCTCAGCGTCGACGTCGGTGTCGGCCGGGGCCACGCGGTGATGTGGACCTGCGATCTGACCCGCGGCTACATCGAGATCAACGGAGACTACCGCTCGTGACCGCAGAGGCGATCGTGGTCACCACGACCGCCGCGACGCGCGACGAGGCTGAGCGGTTGACGGACCTGTTGCTGGACAGCGGGCTCGCCGCTTGCGTTCAGCTATCAGAGATCGACAGCCACTATCGCTGGAACGGCGAGACTGTTCGCGAGCCCGAGACGCAGCTGAGCATCAAGACGCTGCGGTCCCTGTTTCCGGCCATCGAGGCCGTGGTCCGCGCGGCTCACGATTATGAGACGCCGCAGATCATTGCCACTCTGGCGACAGCCGTGTCTGATGACTATCTGGCCTGGATCGAGACGGCGACGGGGGGCGACAATGACTGAAGCGGCGCTGGAAATCCGAAAGCTGCGCAAGGTCTTCGGCGACAAGGTTGCGGTCGATGATCTGGACCTGAAGGTTCGCGCCGGTGAACTCTACGCCCTCCTCGGCCCCAACGGCGCGGGCAAGACCACCACGCTGCGCATTGTCACCGGCCTGCTCAAGCCCGATGGCGGCGGCATCCGGGTATTCGGCGTCAATGCGCTGAAGAATCCTGTCGAGGCCAAGCGGATGATCGCCTGGCTGCCTGACGAGCCGATGCTCTACGACAAGCTGTCGCCGCTGGAATACCTGGAGTTCATCGCCGGCCTTTGGTCGGTCGATCCCAGGCTGGCCCACGAGCGGTCGGAGCATCTGCTGAAGATGCTGGGTCTGTGGGACAACCGAGATCAGCGCTGCGAAGGATTTTCACGCGGCATGAAGCAGAAGGTCTCGCTGGCCGGCGCCCTGGTGCACGATCCCAAACTGCTGATCCTTGATGAGCCGCTCACCGGCCTGGACGTGGCCGTCGCCCGGCAGGTGAAGAACCTGCTCCAGCAGAAGGTGAGCGAAGGCGCCACGGTGATCCTGACCACCCACATCCTGGAGGTCGCCGAACGCATGGCCCAGCGCATCGGCGTGATCCAGAACGGCCGCCTGCTGGCCGAGGGCACGCTGGATGAACTTCGCAACCAGCACGGCGACGGCAAATCGACCCTTGAGGACCTGTTCCTGGAGATGACCGGACAGGCCGAGCACGACGCGGAGGCGGTGTGAACCTGTTCGTGCCGGCATCGTTCCTCTGGTTCATGCGTCACGAGCTGCGGATCTCGTGGCGCTATTTGGCGGCCATGGGTGGGGGCAAGGGACGGTCGCTCTTCTTCACCCTGGGATTCATCGTGTTGATCTCGGTGATGCTGGCCTTTCTGTTCGGGCCCAGGATCGTCCACATAACGCCGCTGTCGCCGCTGTCGATCATCGCCCTGGCGCTGATCATGGCTTTCATGACCAGTTTGATGTTCGCCCAAATTCTGGGGATGGCGACGCTGATCTTCTACGATCGCGGCGATCTGGACATGATGCTGGCCTCGCCCGTGCGGCCCTGGAAAATCCTGGCTGTGCGCATGGTGGCCATGGCCTTCAACGCCCTGCTTTTCTATCTGGTGCTCGTCGGACCGCTGATCGTCACCGGCGCGGCCTTTGGCGGCTGGGGCCTTTTGGCCGCGCCGGTGGTGCTGGCGTCCCTGGCCCTTTTGTCGACCAGCCTGGGCGTCTCGATCGCCATGGGGCTGTTTCGGCTCCTGGGGCCGCGACGCACCCGCACCGTCGCCCAGCTGTTCGGCGCCCTTATCGGGGTCAGTTTTCTGCTTATCCGGCTGATGATCCCGACGCGCGGCAATGGCGCGGTCATGGCTCAGATGCGCACTTCGCTGGAGACCAGCTGGTGGGGTCCGTTCGCCACCTGGATGGCACGGGCGGCCACAGGAGACCTGCTGCCCCTGGCCTGCGTTGTCGTCGCCAGCGCCGGTGTCTTCGTCCTTGTGACCGGGTTGCTGGGCGCGCGGTTCGCCGCGGACGCCAGCATCGCCGCCGGCGCCGTGGAGTCCGCGCCGCGTCGCAGTTCGCGCCAGAAGACCGGATTCGCGGCGGGCCTGATGCGCAACATGGTCGGCAAGGAACTGAAACTGCTGTCGCGCGATCCGGCGCTGATTTCGCAGGTGCTGCTGCAGGTCATCTATCTGCCGATCATCATGTTCGTGTCGATGCGCGGCGGGCGAAACACCTTCAGCGCGTTCACGCACCTGACCTATGCGGTCGCCGCAGGGGCCATGGTTTATGTCGCCGGACAGCTGGCGGCCGGTCTTGGCTGGTTGACCATCTCGGCCGAGGAGGCGCCTGAGCTATTGACGGCCGCGCCGGTGACCAGCGACGAGGTGGCGCGCGCCAAGGTTCTGGCGGTCGTCTTGCCGGTCGCGGTTCTGCTGGCCGTGCTGAGCGCGTTTCTGGCGTGGTTTTCGCCATGGTCCGGACTGATCGCCTTTGTGGGATCCTGCGCCTGCGCGGCGGTGATCGCCTATGTCGAACTCTGGCTGCAGCGGCCGGGCAAACGATCGGCCTACCGGATGCGCCGTCGCGGCACGGGCAGCATCTGGGTGGGCCTGCTGGAGACCCTGGTCTGCGGCCTGGCCGGCGCGACCGCGGGCATGATCGCAGGGGGAACGCTGCTGGCGATCATCCCGGGCATCCTGCTGTTCGCCGTGATTGCGCTGATCGCCTCAGTCAACAAGGACAAGTGGCTGAGCCGTGCCGCATAAGACGCTCCTGGTCGCGGCCTGCGCCCTCATCGACGCCGACGGACGGGTGCTGATCTGCAAGCGGCCTCAGGGCAAGGCGCTGGCGGGCCTTTGGGAATTTCCCGGTGGCAAGGTGGAGCCGGGCGAGACGCCTGAGCAGTGCCTGATCCGCGAACTGGACGAGGAATTGGGCATCGAGGTGGCCGAGGCCTGCCTGGCGCCGTTCGTATTCGCCAGCCATCTTTACGAAACATTTCACCTCCTTATGCCACTTTACCTGTGCCGACGCTGGACCGGTCTGGTCCAAGCAAAAGAACATGAGGCGCTGGCATGGGTGAGGCCCGAAAAACTGAGCGAGTATCCGATGCCGCCGGCGGACGCGCCGTTGGTGGCCTGGCTTTGCGATCTCTTGTAGCCCGGTTCCTTGGCGATGAAAGCGGCGCCACGGCGATCGAATACGGCCTGATCGCCGGTCTGATCTTTCTGGCCATCATTGGCGGGGTTGGACTGTTCTCAGCCAAGACCACCGAAACCTATGACAAGATCGGCACGTCAATCGGCGGTGTGCTTTAGCTTTCCCGCTCGCGCTTGACGGCCTGCAAGGCGTCTTCGAGCCGAACCGTTCCCGACCCGCGCGGTAGCGGCTTCTGCTGGCTTTCATGCGGCGCCCAACCCGTCAGGGTCAGAATGTCGAAGGTTGCCGACACCTTGCCATCGGGACCGGAAAACCGGTCCTGATAGATCTGGCAGGCCCGTGCGATGACGGCGCGGGACAGGGGCCGCGCCGGCTCCAGCATGGCGGCGGTCTCACCCATGGCCCTGAGGTCCGCAATCAACCTGAGTGGATGGGCATAGCGCACCACCACGCGATCGACGTCCGCGACCGGCAGGGCGAATCCGGCCCGCTGCAACAGGCCCGCTGCGTCATAGGCCTCGGCCAGGGGCGCAACGCGCAGGCCAGCACCATTGGTCAGTTCGGCCTCGGCCGCCATCAGCGACTGGCGAAGTTCCGTAAAGCTGTCGCCGCCTAGGATCGCGCCGAGGAATAGCCCGTCCGGCTTGAGGGCGCGGCGTATCTGGATCATGGCCCCGGGCAGGTCGTTGGCCCAGTGCAAGGCCAGGCTGGAGACCACCAGGTCCAGGCTTGCGGACGCGAACGGCAGGCGCTCTTCGTCTGCCTGCAGTCTTGCGCCGGGCCGCGCCGCCAGCATGCGCGCCGACAGGTCGGTCTCAATCAGCAGCCCGACTTTGGCCGCCGCATCGCTTTGCGCGAGCAGACGGGAGAAGACCCCGGTCCTCGCGCCTAGGTCGACGGCCACCGGAAAGTTGCGCATGATGGCCTCCAGGCGTTCGACCAGATCGGCGGCCGCCCGGACTTTCAGGAAGTCAGCTGCTCCAAAGGCGCGCGCCGCCCGGTCCAGCCGGCGGCGGTGCAGGGTGCGGTCAAAAAGGCGGGGAGGGGCTGCCATGTCAGGGTGTTTAGCAAATCGCGATGACTAGGCGCTTGTTTTCCGCAGCCCTGGACCTGTTCTTTCCGCCGTCGCTGCTGGATGGCGGAGCGCGGGCCCTGACAACGGGACTGAGTCCCGAGGCGTGGTCGCAGGTGACCTTTATAGATATAGACGCGCCCTGCTGCGATGGCTGTGGCGCGCCCTTCGAATACGAGACCGGGCTCCATTGCGCGCCCTGTCAGGCAAAACCGCGCGCCTTTGAGCGGGCGCGGGCGGCCTGTGTTTATGACGAGGCCTCGCGCGACCTGATCCTGCAATACAAGCACGCCGATCGCACCAAGCTTGCGCCCATGTTCGCCGCCTGGGTGGGACGGGCGGCGGGCGCCCTGTTGAGCGAAGCGGATCTGATCGCTCCGGCGCCGTTGCACCCGGGTCGCCTGTTCCGGCGGCGTTATAACCAGGCCGCCGAGATCGCGCGGCTGGTGGCGCGAAGCGCAGGCCTGTCCTATCTGCCCGACGCCCTGCTGCGCCGTCGCGACACCGGCAGCCAGGCCGGCCGATCGGGTGCGGGCAGGCGGCGTAATGTGGCTTCGGCCTTTGAGGTTTCGCCGTCTGGCGTCGCGAAGATCGCGGGCCGGCGCGTGCTGCTGATCGATGACGTGCTGACCACCGGCGCGACGGCCGAGGCCTGTGCGCGGGCGCTGAAGGCCGGGGGTGCGGCGGGCGTCGATGTCGCAGTCATTGCCCGGGTGAAAGCTGCGGCGAGTCTGCCTATATGAGGATCTGGCCCACGAATTGGTGAGCGTCTCCAGAGGCCGGAATGACAAAGGTCGTCATCTACACCCGCCCGTTTTGCGGCTATTGCGCCAGAGCGCTGCGTCTGTTGACCGACAAGGGCGCCGACATGACTGAGATCGAGGCCGGCATGGATCCCGAACTGCGCAAGGAAATGGTCGAGCGGTCCGGCGGTGGAAACACATTTCCGCAGATATTTATCGGCGATACCCACGTGGGCGGATGCGACGAACTCGAGGCGCTGGAGGACGAGGGCCGCCTCGACGCCCTGCTGGCCGGATGACTGTATTGCGCGTAGCCCTGATCCAGACCCGAACACCGGCCAGCCAGACCGCGGCTCTGGACCATACGGCGCCGCTGATCGAGCAGGCGGCGCTGGGGGGCGCCAATTTTGTCCTGACGCCGGAAGGCTCGAATTTTCTCCAGAAGAGCAGGCCAGCCTTCGAGCAGACCGTTTCCGATCCGGAGGAGGACATCTTTGTCGACGGCGTGCGGGCGCTGGCGCGACGCCATTCGATCCACATCCTGATCGGCTCGGCCCTGGTGCGCGGCGAGGACGGGCGCTTTGCCAACCGGTCGCTGATGGTAGACCCGGCGGGCGCCGTTATCGCCACCTACGACAAAATTCACATGTTCGACGTTGATCTGCCGACCGGAGAGCGGCATCGCGAGTCAAATGTTTATGCACCAGGCGAGCGGGCGGTGATGGTCGACACGCCGTTTGGCGGCGTCGGTCTGACCATCTGTTACGATATCCGGTTTCCGGGCCTGTACCGGCGTCTGGCGATCGCCGGCGCTTCGATCCTCACCGTTCCGGCCGCCTTCACCCGTCCGACCGGCGCAGCCCACTGGGAGGTGCTGTTGCGCGCCCGGGCCATAGAGAACGGCGCCTTTGTGCTGGCCCCGGCGCAGGGTGGAACCCACGAGGACGGACGGGCGACCTGGGGCCGGTCCATGGCGATCGCGCCCTGGGGTGAGGTGATCGCCGCGTCCGATGGGGACGAGCCCGGCGTGATCTTCGCCGATCTTGATCTGGATGCCGTCGGCGCGGCTCGCAGCGCCATACCCTCGCTTGCCAATGGGCGGGAGTTTACCGGTCCGTGATCCGTTACGCGCTCGCCTGCGCCACCGGGCATGAGTTTGAAGGCTGGTTCGCCTCGTCGGCCGACTATGACGACCAGGAGTCCGGCGGTCTGCTGCATTGTCCGGTGTGCAACTCATCGCGGATCGCCAAGCAGATCATGGCTCCAGGCGTGGTGAGCCAGCGCTCGGGCGATGGCATGATGGAAGCCATCAACCAGCTGCGCGACCATGTGGAAGCCACGTACGAAAACGTCGGCGACGCCTTTGCGTCCGAGGCCCGCGCCATCCACGAAGGCAAGGCCGAGACCCGCGAAATATTCGGGCAGGCCACGCCGCGCGAGGTCGAGGGTCTGGTCGCCGATGGGGTGCCCGTGGCGGCCCTGCCGCCCAGACCGCCCGCCAAACGTCAGATGAACTAGCCCTGGCTCATGGTGTCCAGGTCGAACCCGGCCCGCCGGTCGTTTCCTGCTTGGGCGCGCCTCAGTCACCCCGCACACATTTTGAGTATGGGTATGGGCCGGGCCTTCCGTTTTGGCGAGCAGTCTCGCCGCTTAAACCCGCGCGGACGGCCAGTTTGCCGTGACTGAACTCCCCAAACTGCAGGTTTTACCGCTGATCGGGCGCGCTACGGTCAAGCTGTTGTAATTTTGCGATCTGTTTGAAATAGTCTGCCCAAATACCAGCGATCGACGACCGTTAGGGCCCTGGGGGCGTGATGAGTGAAGTGGTGGCGTTCAAGCGTCCGGCAATGCGTCGTAACAGCCGCCGGGCCATCCGGCTGGCCATTGTTGTGCAGATCATCGAGGCGCTCGAAAAGAACGGCGGCAGCGCCCATTGCGATGTTGTGATCAGCCAGATAGCGGCGGACCGGAAGTTGACTGACCCGCAAGCCGTGGCCGCGCTGCGCCGCCAGGTGATGGAAGTCTTCAAGGCCCATTGCGAGGAGCCGGCGGTTCCGGCGCAGGAGCTTGTGATGTTCCGCAGGGTCTACGGGCCGGACTCGCGCCGCTGGGGCTTTTCAGGTGGTTTCCACCATCAGCGCCGTCTCGGTGTCATCGATCTCGAAGCGAAAATCAGCTGACGCTCAGCCGGCGAGTTCGCCGCGGGCCATGCCTTCCAGGTCGAAACCGGCGGCGTAGAGCGTTCCCAGCATCTTGCGCAGGCCGACGTACTGCATCTCGGTGATCTCCTTTTGATCTGAAACATAGGCGGCCGGGACAATGACGCCTTGGTCCTGAACGCGCACGCAGGCGCCTTCCTTCAGCAGTTTGTTGATATGGCGGCGGGTGGTTTCGTACGGAAGGCTCAGGGCGCGGGCCACGGCGCTGACGCTGATCGGCTTGCGCGCTGTATCAGGCGGCACGGCGTCCCGGCTGGCCAGTGTGTGGCCCTCCTCCGAAGGGGGCTGCAAGTGACGAACATTGGCTTCGAGGGTGGTCGCCAGGATCAAGCCTCTGACCAGGTCACCGCCACCGAGCTTTGCCAATGCCATGCAATAGCGGATCATGAACTGGGTGGCGATCCGGGCCGCGACCCGCTCGCCGTTTCCGGCGGTGGGCAGGGCGAACTCAGGACGTAGCATAAGGGCGCACACTTTCCGGGCGGATTATCTTGGGCTGATGCGCAAGACCGTGCGCCGCCGCCCGCCACGGCTGCCGTCCTGAGCAGTTTACGCAAAATTGAGCACCGTTCCTGCTATAGATCAAAGATCGTGATGCAAGGGCCAATCCGCCCAAAAGACGTCGCGTCAGCCGGGGCGTGTCACGATCATCATATAGTTGACGTCGCTGTCCGCCGACCGGAACCACTGACCAGACAGGGGATCGAAGCAGATTCCGAACGGGCCTTCGATTCCCAACTTCTGGTCCGCGACAAAGCCGCGCATCTCCTCAGGTTTGATGAACCTGTTCCAGTCGTGAGTGCCCGGCGGCAACCAGCGCAGGATATATTCCGCCCCGACCTTGGCCAGGGCAAAGGCCTTGAGCGTCCGGTTCAGGCTGGCGACGATCATCAGGCCGCCAGGGGCCAGCAGGCGTGAGCAGCTGCGCAGGAACTCGCCGGGATCAGCCACGTGCTCGATGACCTCCATGTTGAGGATGAGATCGAACCGCTCGCCCGCCGCTTCCAGCGCCTCGGCGGTCGAGGCGCGGTAGTCGATCGAAAGCCCCCCGTCTTCGGCGTGGGTCATGGCGGTCTTGATGTTGCGCTCTGAGGCGTCGACTCCGGTCACCGAAAAGCCGAGCCGCGCCATGGGCTCGGACAGCAGACCGCCGCCGCATCCGATGTCGAGCAAGGCAAGGCCCTCGAACGGCCGGCGCGCCGCCGCATCGCGGCTGAAGTGGCTGAGCGCCCGCTCGCGAATAAAGCCCAGGCGAACGGGATTGAATTTGTGAAGTGGCGCGAACTTGCCTTTCGGATCCCACCATTCGGCGGCAATTCTGGAAAACCGTTCGACTTCGGCTGGATCGATGGATGAGCGGGGCGCGGCGGTCATGCCCTATCCTAGCCTCAGGGCGTTACGATTCCGAACCAGAAATCGAAGCGGTCGAGCAGGCCGATCAACTGGATCAGGCCAGAGGCATCGCCTTCCACCTTCGCCGATCCGTCCGCCAGGGCCTCGTCGGCGGTCCGGACGCCGGTGACCATGTCCACCAGGGTCCTGCGGTCGAGCCGCACCGCCGGGGCGCCGGGGGCGGTGCGGCCGGGCCGGTGACGCAGGACGCCGTTCTCGACCCGAACCTCAAAGGCCTCGCCGGTGTCGGTGAAGGTCAGGTTCAGGGCGATGTTGGTCTCGCCGGCCTCTTCGCCGTTCAGTCGCACCGACAGCGAATCCAGAAGGGTGGCGCAGGGCAGGTCGCGCAACTGGCCGGTCGCGCCCTGACGTGGCGTGGGCGAGGGCGGGCGCGGGTTTCTCAGCTCCAGCGCTCCCGACAGATAGAACGAGCGCCAGGGGCCGGACTCGGCCTGATAGCCCAGCTGTTCCAGGGCGTCGGCCTGAAGGGCGAGGGCCCCGGCATTGTCCGGCTCGGCGAACACCAGATGGTTCACCAGTTCGGCCACCCAGCGATAATCGCCGGCCTCATAGGCGGCGCGCGCCTTGGTCAGGAGGGCCTCCGGACCGCCGGCCAGATCCACGTAGCGTTGTCCGGCCTCGACGGGCGGGTGGGTGTGCAGGTTGGCCGGATTGCCGTCGAACCAGCCGAGATAGCGCTGATAGACCGCCTTGGCGTTGTGATTGAGCGTGCCGTAGTAACCGCGGGTGTGCCACTCGGCCTCAAGGGTGGGCGGCAGGCGCAGCCGCTCGGCGATCTCGCGCGGCGTCAGGCCGTGGTTGGCCAGGCGCAGGGTCTGGTCGTGGATGAACTTGTAGAGGTCGCGTTGCTGGCCGAGGAACCGGCGGGCGCGAGCCTCGCCCCACTTTGGCCAGTGGTGGCTGGCGAACAGCACGTCGGTGCGTTCGGCGAACAGGTCGATGGCCTCGTCGATGTACCAGGCCCAGGCCTTGGCGTCGCGCACCTGGGCGCCGCGCGGGGTGTACAGGTTGTGCAGCTGGCAAGAGCAGTTCTCGGCCATGCACAGGGCCTTGTATCGCGGAAAGTAGAAATTCATCTCGGCCGGCGCCTCGGTCCCCGGCGTGACCTGGAACTCGATGTCGATGCCGTCGACCGTCATCGTCTCGCCCGTTCTGCCGATGCTGACCGTGGGCGGAACCAGGGAGACCCGGCCCGTCGAGACGGTCTTGCCCAGGCCGGCGTCCACATGGCCGAGGGGGCCAGGCTTCAGCAGGGAGCCATACATATAGGTCGCCCGCCTGGACATGGCGTTGCCGGCCAGCACGTTTTCGCTGACGGCTTCCTCCAGAAAGCCCTCGGGGGCGATGATGGTCAGGCCGGCGGCGATATCGGCGTCCGAAAGCACGCCCCTGACCCCGCCGTAATGATCCACGTGGCTGTGGGTGTAGATCACCGCCGTCACCGGCTTGTCCCCGCGATGCTTTCGCATCAGGGCCAGGGCCGCGGCGGCCGGCTCGGCCGAGATCAGCGGGTCGATGACGATGTAGCCTTTCTCGCCCTCGATGAAGGTGATGTTCGACAGGTCGAAGTTGCGCACCTGATAGACGCCGGGCGTCACCTCGAAGAGGCCGTGGGTCATGTTCAGCCGGGCTTGGCGCCACAGGCCCGGATGGATGGAGGCCGGCCGCTCAGGCGCGTCCAGAAAGGCGAAGGGGGCAAGGTCCCACACTGCAGCGCCCTTGGCGTTCTCGACCCGCGCATCGGGGATCGTGCCGATGAAGCCGCGGCGGGCGTCGTCGAAATCGGCGCCGTCTTCGGAGGGCAGGCGCGCGGCGGCCGCAGCCTGGGCCGCGGCGGTGGCGGCGGTGGCGGTCTTCGGTGATCCATTCGAGGTCATGGCGTTGTCTCTCCCCTGGCTAGGTCTAGCCCGGAACCCCGTCTCCGGGACAGTGCGCGTGATCGCCGCGCATTGCCCACCGGCGACGAGCCCGCTAGGAACGGCGAGCCCTGCTTCGGGGCAAGCATGAGGGGATGAACCGGCGGTGTCTCGGCTGGTGATGAAATTTGGCGGCACGTCCGTCGCCGACATGGAGCGCATCGCTCGTGTCGGCCGGCTGGTCGCGGCCGAGGTGGCGGCGGGCAAGAAGGTCGCCGTGGTGGTCTCGGCCATGTCGGGCAAGACCAATGAGCTGGTCGCCTGGACGGACGCCGCCGGCGCCGCCGCGCCTGGCCTGACCCCGTCGGATGACGAGTATGATGTGGTGGTCGCCTCGGGCGAACAGGTCACGGCCGGCCTGCTGGCCATGACCCTGCGCCACATGGGCCTGGACGCGCGCTCGTGGATGGGCTGGCAGGTGCCGCTCATCACTGATGACGCCCACGGCCGCGCGCGCATCGACGACGTACCGGGCGAGGCCCTGACGGCGGCCATGGACGCCGGCCAGATCGCGGTCATCGCCGGCTTCCAGGGCGTCTCGCGCCAGGGCCGCATAGCCACGCTCGGCCGGGGCGGCTCGGACACCAGCGCCGTGGCCATCGCCGCCGCCGTCGGCGGAGCGTGTGACATCTATACGGACGTCGACGGGGTCTACACCACCGACCCGCGCATCGAGAGCAAGGCGCGCAAACTGGCGCGCGTGTCCTACGAAGAAATGCTGGAAATGGCCTCTCTCGGGGCCAAGGTGTTGCAGACCCGTTCGGTCGAGCTGGCCATGGCCAAGCGCGTGCCCTTGCGGGTGCTGTCGAGTTTTGTGGAACCGGGCGAGGCGCCGGGCCAGGGCACCATCGTGTGCGATGAGGAAGACATCATGGAAAAGCGCATCGTATCGGGCGTCGCCTACAGCCGCGACGAGGCCAAGATCAGCCTGTTCGGCCTGCCCGACCGGGCGGGGGTCTCAGCGGCGATCTTCTCGCGCCTGGCCGACGCCAACATCAATGTTGACATGATCGTCCAGAGCCACGCGCGCACCGCCGGCAGCGCCAACATGGAATTCACCGTTGGCCGCCGCGACGCGGGCCGGGCCGTAGAGGTCATGAAGGGCGCTCAAAGCGAGATCGGCTTCACCGACATCGCGGTCAACGAGGATGTCGCCAAGGTCTCGGTGATCGGGGTGGGCATGCGAAGTCACGCGGGCGTGGCCAAGACAATGTTCACGGCCCTCGCCGAGCGTGGCGTCAATATACAGGTCATCTCAACCAGCGAAATAAAGATCAGTGTGCTGATCGACGCCGAGTATACTGAGCTGGCGGTTCGAGCGTTGCACTCGGCCTACGGTCTTGACCAGCTTTAAGGGTGTGCTGGATGATGTGTTGACAAAAGAAATATTCAATCTTCGATAAAGCGTTTAAAATATATGGAAACTCTCATGCTTTACCGAATTTCTAATTTTCTTCAGGGCTGATTAAATTGTTATCTTAACCGCAGCCGCCCTGTTTTCAGGTGTGGATGCGATTTTAAGCTTTGCAACAGAAAGATTTTACTTCTGTCAGGCGAATTGGGCCGTCGGGCCGGTTGACTTGGCTATCAATAATTAACAAGGTTCAATCGGGACCATGGCGCCGCTACGTTACGAATCTGTCGCAGGGCGCGCTTATGAGCAACAGAACTGCCAGCGTCAAAACGCTGGTTTTTTGATACAGGGACAGGGGTTTTCTATGAATACCGAGCTGCGCAAATCGAGCGACGATTCCGGACTGAATGCCGACAAGGCGCCGGTCTGGGGCCAGGGCTGGGGTGTTGATGGTTCGAGCTGGTCGGCGCGACGCCTGCTGGCATCCCTGTTGCGCCGGGCCTACCGCGTTGTCGGCATGGGCCGCCAAAAGGCGCTCGGAAACCTGCGCGGCGGCGTCGCCGTCGCGGCCCTGCTGGCGGGCATGGGGTATGGTGTCGCTCATGCGGCAGACAACGCCCTCGGTAGCTTCGCCACCGCCACCGGTGGCTACGCCACCGCCGCCGGGGATGGGGCCGCAGCGAACGGCGGTTATGCGTCCGCCTTCGGCGCCTCCGCCTCCGCCAACGGCGATTTCGCCACGGCTTCGGGTTTCAATAGCTTTGCGAACGGCATTTATGCGTCTGCCTTCGGTTACAGTGCGGTCGCCAACGGCATCAGCGCTTCGGCATTCGGCGACGGTGCCAGCGCGACGGGCCAATATTCCACGGCTGTGGGTCAAACCAGCGACGCCATCGGCATGTTTGCGTCCGCCTTCGGCGCCGCCGCCTTCGCCAACGGCGGTTATGCGTCTGCCGTCGGCCCCTCCGCCTCCGCCGACGGCGATTTCGCCACGGCTTCGGGTGCGTTAAGCCGGGCCAACGGCGCCCAAGCTTCGGCCTTCGGCTCCAACTCGAACGCGACAGGCAACAACGCGACGGCTTCGGGTAATTCGAGCTTGGCGAGCGGCGAGAATGCCTCGGCGTTCGGCTCCTTCTCGAACGCGACAGGCAACAACGCGACGGCTTCGGGTAACTACAGCTTCGCCAACGGCGACCAAGCTTCGGCCTTCGGCTCCTTCTCGAACGCGACGGGCAACAACGCGACGGCTTCGGGTAATTCGAGCCTGGCGTCCGGTGCTAACGCCACGGCGTTCGGCGCCACCGCCAACGCCTCGGGCGACCTGTCGACCGCCGTCGGCGGCAACGCCGTGGCCTCAAGCGCCACCTCAACCAACGGCGCGACCGCGGTGGGCGACAATTCGCGGGCGACCGGCGACGGCGCCAGCGCTTTTGGTCTTGGGGCGAACGCGACGGGCGCGGGCGCCTTCGCTGGCGGCAACGGCGCAAGCGCCGGCAATACCAACGCCATTGCTATCGGCACCTCATCTGTCTCCACCGGCGTCGGCTCGATCGCCATCGGCGCGGGCGCCACCTCCACCGGCAACAACGCCGTGGTGATCGGCAACAGTTCGCTAGCGACGGGCGACAACGCCATGGCCTTCGGCTCGGGCGCGAATGCAAACGGGTCCCACTCGACCGCCATCGGCTTTAACGCCACGGCGAACGGCGGGGACGCGGCGACCGCGTCGGGCGCCAATTCCGTCGCCGATGGGGCCAATGCCTCGGCGTTTGGTGAATCTTCCAACGCCACGGGCAATAACGCCTCGGCCTTCGGCGTCTCGTCTCTCGCCAATGGTGCTAACGCCACGGCGACCGGCGCGAACTCGAACGCGACAGGCGCATTCGCCACGGCGGGCGGCTCAGACAGCCGCGCGCTCGGCGACGGGGCCACGGCGTCCGGCGTGTCGTCCCTGGCGTCCGGCGCCAATGCTTCGGCGTTCGGCTCCAACTCGAACGCGACAGGCAACAACGCGACGGCTTCGGGTAATTCGAGCCTGGCCAACGGCGACTTCGCCACGGCTTCGGGCGTTTCATCCTTCGCCAACGGCGCTGCCGCCACGGCTTCGGGTGCGGGGAGCCTGGCCAACGGC
>CANJPZ010000008.1 GCA_947476325.1 Caulobacteraceae bacterium
CTACGCCAGCGCCATCTGCGGAAAGACCGGCCAAGGCGCGCCCGACTCTTGCGGTCACGCGCCATGGCCTCTTGCAAGCCACCACCAGGACGGTTCAAATCAGCTCAGGACTCTCATTATGACTGGATGAGAAATGGGGGTCACGTCACCAGGCTTCGATCACGACCTCGGCCTCGGTCAGGCTGAAGAAGATTTCCCGGTTGAGTAGTTTGCCGGGCAGTTTGCAGTTGAAGGTCTCGCAATAGCCGTTGTCGGACCGGCTATTGGCCTGCGGTCCGCGCAGGATCATCACATCGGCAGGGGCTTCCAGGACGTCAGTCGAGTTGAGGCGACGCTTCACCCGGATGGCCAGGGCCTCGTGGGTCAACTGGTGGGTCAAGCAGGGCAGCCTGAACATGCGGCCCATAAACTCCCATTTTCGACCAGCCATTCCGCCTCATGCGCCGCCTACTCTTGGTGCGGCGAAGAAATGACAAATCTCAACAAGCGAAAAAACTGAAAAAGCTGTCAGTGCGTCCTTCGAGCCCTCGATCCAGTCGGGGGCCGCCGGGCGGGCTCCTCAGGATGACGCCTGTGGTGGGAAGGCCAAAACACCCGTCATGCTGAGGAGCGACCGCAGGTCGCGTCTCGAAGCACGCACGTCCCGCCGGCGCGACCGGCCCCCGCATCGCAAACCCGCGCCCCATCCCCTATATTCGCCCCCATGACCCCTGCGCTTACCGCCAACACCCCCTCCGATGATCTCGTCGCCCCGTTCCAGATCGAGAGCCAGCCCGTGCGCGGCCGCATTGTCCGGCTAGGCGCCGCCATCGACGACATCCTCAACCGCCACGCCTATCCCGAGGCCGTGGCCAATCTGGTCGGTGAGGCCTGTGCGCTCGCCGCCCTGGTCGGCGCCAGCCTGAAGTTCGACGGGCGGCTGATCCTGCAGGCCCAGGGCGACGGGCCGGTGTCCTTCGTGGTCGCCGACTACGACACCGCCGGCGATATCCGCGCCTACTGCCGCTATGACGAGGACCGGGTGGCCGCCGCCTGCGAGGGCTTCATCCGCCCCGGCGCGCGCACCCTGCTGGGCGATGGCCTGTTCATCATGACCCTGGATCAGGGCCCCGACATGGAGCGCTACCAAGGCGTCACCCAGATCGAGGGCGAGACGCTGGCCCTGTGCGCCGAACAGTATTTCGCCCAGTCCGAACAGACCCCCACCCGCGTGCTGCTAGCCACCGGTCAGGTGCGCGATTCCGGCCCCGACCGCTGGCGGGCCGGCGGCATGATCCTGCAGAACATCGCCGGCGATGCGGCGCGCGGCTCGACCGACGAGGCGTGGAACACCGTCCAGGCCCTGTTCGGCACGCTTGGCGAAGACGAGCTGGTTGACCCCACCATCTCGCCCTCCACCCTGCTGTTTCGCCTGTTCCACGAAGAAGGCGTGCGCATGTTCCCGGCCACCGCCGTGCGCAGCCACTGCCGGTGCTCGCGCGAGCGGATCATCTCGGTGTTGGGCTCATTCCCGTCCCACGAACGCGGCGACATGCTGGACGCCGAGGGAAATATCGAAGTGACGTGCGAGTACTGCAGCCGCGTCTACACCATCGAACCGGAAGTGATTGGAGAAGGAAAAGAATAGACCTTGAACCGCTCATCCCGGCGAAGGCCGGGACCCAGATTCAGCTACCACACCCGGGAAACCGCCCACGGACCAGCGCTTGCGACTGGGCCCCGGCCTTTGCCGGGGTGAGCGGAGATGGGCTAGTTCACCACCCGCCGCGCGCCCGGCAGGTCCAGGCTGAACTCGGGGATGGCCACATCGAAGGCGTCACCGTCGCGGGTCATCATGTGATAGTCGCCGCGCATGGTGCCCGACGGGGTGGTCAGGGGGCAGCCGGACGAATAGCGGAAGGCCTCGCGCGGTCCCAGGGTGGGTTGTTCGCCCACCACACCGGGCCCGCGGACTTCTTCTAGGCGGTTCAGGCCGTCGGTGATCACCCAGTGGCGCGAGACCAGCTGTACGGTCTCGACCCCGTGGTTTTCGATCTCGACGGTATAGGCCCAGAACCACTTGCCCTCTTCGGGCTCGGACTGTTCGACCTGATAGGTCGGGGTGACCCGCACGACGATGTCCCGCGTACGGGCCTCGTAGATCGGGTTTTCCCGAGCCGCCCCAAACCGCCGGATGCGTCTCATCTGGCGTTGGCCCGGGCCCGGTCCAGAGCCCGGGTCACATCGCGCGCCAGGTCGGCGCGGCCTTCCAGGCCGACCGACATGCGCACCCAGCCCGCCGTCAGGCCCATGGCCAGACGCTCGGCCTCGGGGACAGAGCGGTGGGTGGTGGTGGCCGGGTGCGTGGCCATCGACTTGGCGTCGCCCAAGTTGTTGGAGATGTCGACGATCTGCAGCGCGTCCAGGAAGGCCCAGGCCGCTTCCTGGCTGCCCAGGTCGAAGGCCATCACGCTGCCGCCGCCGGTCATCTGGCGGGCCACCAGGGTGGCCTGCGGATGGTCCGGCCGGCCGGGATAGACGCAGGCGGCGACATTGGTGTGCTCGGCGATGGCATCGGCCAGGAACCGCGCCGTCTCGGCCTGGCGCCGGACACGAAGATCCAGGGTCTCCAGACCCTTGAGCAGGACCCACGAGTTGAACGGAGACATGGCCGGCCCGGTATGACGCAACAGGTCCTTGTAGGCCTTCTCGAACAGCTCGGGATCGTTCAGCAGGATCGCCCCGCCCAGCACCCGGCCCTGGCCGTCGATGTGCTTGGTGGCCGAATAGACGACGACGTCGCAGCCCAGCTCCAGAGGCTTCTGGAAGATCGGGGTGGCGAAGACGTTGTCCACGACGACCTTTGCGCCGGCCGCGTGGGCGATGGCGCACACGCCCGGAATGTCCGTGACTTCCAGCAGCGGATTGGCCGGGCTCTCGATCAGGAAGGTGGTGGTGTTGGGCCGCACCGCCGCTTGCCACGCCGACAGATCGGTCGCGTCGACGAAAGTCACCTCGACCCCAAATCTTGGAAGGAGTTCCGCACAGATCCACCGGCATGACCCGAACAGCGCCCGACCCGCCACCAGATGATCGCCCGCCTTCAAAAGGCCGCGCAGGGCCGCGTCCACCGCCGACATGCCCGACGCCGTCGCCCGGCAGATCTTCGCGCCTTCCAGCAGGGCCAGCCGGTCTTCGAAGATCTGGGTCGTGGGGTTGCCGAACCGCTGGTAGATGAACCCCGGATCGTCGCCCGAAAACCGCGCGTCAGCCGCGCCGGCGCTGGGGTAGGCAAAGCTCTGGGTCAGATAGAGGGCTTCGGAGATTTCACCGTAGGGCGAACGCGCCATACCGCCGCGCACCAGACGGGTGGCGGTTTCCCAATCTTCGGGTGTCTCGGTGCGATCCTCAGCCACGGCGGCTCTCCAGTCGTTGCGAGGCCGCATGAACGGCAGGAGGGGGGGCAAGGTCAAGACAACAAAACATAGGGGCGCTTGTCAGACTCGCTGCGGCGCCCGAAGAGGAAAGCGATGAACACCAACGGCATCCTGCCCTGTCAGGCGATCGAAGCGCTGATTTCCGGCGGCGCGATCACGGCTGAAACGCCCTTCGCGCCAGATCAGGTGCAGCCGGCGAGCCTGGATCTGCGCCTCGGCCCGGTGGCCTGGCGCGTGCGGGCCAGCTTCCTGCCCGGCGTCGGCCGCAAGGTCGCCGACCGGATGTCTGGCCTGTCCATGCACGCGCTGGACCTTGAACGCGGTGCGGTGCTGGAAAAGGGCTGCGTTTATCTGGTGCGGGTGCAGGAGCATCTGGCCTTGCCGGCCGGCGTCTCGGCCCGGGCCAATCCGAAGAGCTCCACCGGGCGCGTGGATGTCTTCGTGCGTCTGCTGACGGACCATGGCGAGGCCTTCGACGATGTCGCGCCCGGCTATGCGGGCCCGCTCTATCTTGAGATCGCCCCCCAGACCTTTTCGGTCCTGGTCCGCGCCGGCACCCGCCTGAACCAGCTGCGCCTTAAGGCCGGCGATCCGCCGCGTCTGGTGGTGACCAATGTCGGCGTTGATCTGACCGGCGCCATCGCCGGCTACCGCGCCCGCCGCCATGCCGGGATTATCGACCTCGACCGCGAAGGCGCCTGCGATCCGAAGGACTTCTGGGAAGAGCTCGAACAGCGCCACGGCGAGCTGCTGCTCGACCCGGGCGAGTTCTACATCCTGGCCTCCAAGGAAGACGTGGCCATCCCGGTCGACCAGGCCGCCGAAATGACGCCGATCGATCCGGCGGTTGGCGAGTTCCGCGTCCACTACGCAGGCTTCTTCGACCCCGGATTCGGCATCGACGAGGCCCGCGGCGCCGGCTCCAAGGGCGTTCTCGAGGTGCGCAGCCACACACCCTTCCTGCTGGAAGACGGCCAGATCGTCGCGCGGCTGGTGTTCGAGCCGCTGACGGAGCGGCCAAACCGCCTCTACGGCGAAGGCGGCTCACATTATCAAAAGCAGGGCCTCAAACTCTCGAAGCATTTCAAGGCCTGACCGGTCAGTTCACGCCCATATAACGCAGCACCGTGCCGTTCGGAATCGCCCGCCGCTGCTCCAGATGCCCGATGCAGAACCGGGCCTCATCGAACAGCCCGTAGTGGTGGCAGATCACCGCCATTTGCTTCAGCTGCTCGTCATTGAGCCGCTCGTGCTGCGACAGGTCCCGCAGATAGATCGCCTCGGCGGTGATCAGCTGGGATGATGGCGCCTGGTTCTCATAGGTCCCCGCGCCGGCGGCCATGATGAAGCATTTGGCGCCGACAAAGTGGTGGAACACGAACCCCTGGCTGCGCATCTCGACGTCGATGTCGCCCTGGGTCGGCTGGTCCTTGTAGATCTGGACAAAGGCGACGTCGGTGTGGATCGCCACCGTGGATTTCAACGTCTGGCGTCCACCCTGCAGCACGGCCAGTTCGCCGCCGCGCATGCTGACCTTGAGCAGATCGACGCCCTTGATGGCCTTGATGTCATCCAGCCGCTTTGTTCTCAGGTCGGTGACGGTCCGTGACACGGTCGCGTTGCGCCGCAGATCCGGATAGAGCGCCAGAACTCTGGTGTTCGGCTCCAGCAGACTGGTCAGGCCGGGATGGACGCAGACCTGCAGGCTGTGATCCCCGCCGTCGCCGACCAGATGGGATAGATAACGTTCCCGGCGCCGGGCCTTGGGAAAGCCATCGCCCGCCAGCGGCGGCTCGAATCGCGTCAGGCGGCTGTCCCCGCTCTCGAACAGGGCGGCGTAGGGCGCCGGCCCGTCCGCCGGGATCATGTCGACGTCGACGATTTCGGTGTCAAGTTCGGGTTTCAACAATCGATGCATGGCTGCAAACTAGCCCATGTCCAGCGATGAAAGCCAGCGTCGGCGATTGCGGCTCCGCAACCCCGGGCCGGCGTGATAATCCGTTCCCATGCTGCGGCCACGCTCGCCTGTCTCCATCGTCCTGATCGCCGTCTACCTGTGCGCGGCGGCAGTGGTGCTGAGCATCTGGATGGTCTCCAGGTTTCCCGAGTTCGGCGTCGAGTTCGCGAAGGGGCCGGCGCCTGAACAGGTCATTGTACTGGCCGCGGACGGGCGAAAGCTGGCGGTTCTGAAGGGCGGCGATCTGGTTACCTTCCGGCAAGGCGCGCAAGCCGTCACGCAGGAAGCCCGTCAACTGCTGCGCGGTTACGTACCCGGCCCTGAGCTAGCGGCGATTCAGCAATGGTATGCGGCGAGCACGGCCCTGACGCGAATGGCGGAAGCCGGTCCGGTCCAGTTCGAGCTGGGCGCTCTGGGACCCCACGCGACAATGACCGCAAAGGGGCGCGCGCTCAGCCATCTTGGCGCGGAATTCTGGGTGATCATCGCCAACGGGCTCTATTCCTCGGTCATCGGCGCCTGGGTGTTCGCCCTGCGCCCCAAAGACTGGGGCGCACGCTTTTATGGCCTGACCGCCGCTGTATTTTCGATCGCCGGCTTTTCAGCAGCGGTGTTTGAGGCGCGAGAGTTCGCTGCGGATGGCCGCTTGCTGTGGCTGATGTCGGTGCTGAATTACACAGCCACCTAGGCAGGCCTTTGGCTGCTGGCAGCGCTGTTCATGAACTTCCCGCGCGCCGTTATCAGACCCAGGCTGTGGCATCTGGCCCTTCCGGTCCTGATCATCTCGGGCGCGGCTGGGTTTACGGCCATGCTCGGCGTCAAGCTGGTCTTCCGGTCGATGCTGATCCCGGTTTTGCTGATGGTCGGTTTTGTCATCGCTCAGTGGCGGGTCTCGCGGGGGGATCCGGTCGCCAGGACGCTTCTACGGTGGCTGGGCCTGACGGTGCTGCTGGGCACCGGCATAGGCGTGAGCGTCATGGTGCTGCCCAGGCTCACCGGAGGCCCGCCGGTCACGGCCAACGCTTTTGCCCTGTTGCCCAGCCTGCTGGCCTTTGGCGGGGTCGCCATCGGCGTGGGACGCTATCGCCTGTTCGATCTCGATCGCTGGGCCTACCGGATCATGCTGACGGCGGTCGGGGCCCTCGCCCTGATGGTCGTAGACGGCGCGCTGATCTTCTTCCTGAGGTTTCAGCCCCCTGCCGCCTTGGGCCTGGCCCTGCTGGGCACAGCGTTGGCCTATCTTCCGCTTCGCAGCGCTCTTTGGAGGCTGATGGCCGGCAAGGTCACGCCGATCAACAGCCATCTGTTCCAGTCCGCGGCCGAGGTCGCCTTCACGCCCGGTGTCGCCGCCCGTAAGGAAGCCTGGCGCGCCATGCTTATGGAACTGTTCGAACCCCTGGAAATCGCCGCCACGGCTGAAGAAGTCGACAAGCCCAAGCGGCGCACTGACGGTCTGGAGCTTTCCATTCCGGCTACAGCAGGGGACTCTGCCCTGATCCTGCGTTACCCGGGCAAGGGCCGGCGGCTGTTCAGCGCGGATCACGTATCCCTCGCTCGCGAACTGATCGCCTTCATGGACAAGGCCGAGGCGGCGCGGGACTCTTACCGTCGCGGCGTAATGGAAGAGCGTGGCCGCATCGCCCAGGACCTGCATGACGATGTTGGCGCCCGGCTGCTGTCCAGCCTGTACAGGCCTGATGTGGATCAGGTCCGCGCCGATGTGCGATCGGCCATGGACGATATTCGTGTGATCGTCGGCGGCATGGCGGGGGACCACATCCCCGCCAGCCGCATGCTCGCTGACCTGCGGGGCGAGATGGCGACGCGGCTGGAGGATGCCGGACTGACCTTCGAGTGGCCGGTACCGGAGTCCAGCTACCCCGATCTGAACCTCGACTTCTGGATCTACAAAAACGTACGCTCGGCGCACCGTGAAATCGTCTCCAACGTGCTGCGTCACGCCAAAGCACGCCACGTGAGGGCCTCGGCAAGGATCGAGAATGAGGTCTTGCACCTCTGCGTCGAGGACGACGGCGTTGGCATGGCGGCAAAGAAGCCGGGCGAGCGGGAGGGCAATGGCATGCGCAATACCCGTCGGCGTCTGGAACAGCTGGGCGGCAAGCTGATCATGGCGTCAGGCGAATCCGGGCTGCGGGTTGAAATCGCCGTCCCTCTTGGCACCAGAGCCTAGACAGAAACCAAAGGCCGCGCATCCCGAGCTTGACTGTGACCGCGCGAAATCAAAATATCCCGTCATTACCATCAGCTGACCGGACCTTGAAGGCATGCGCACATTGCTCCGCCCTTTTTGTCTTGGGGTGCCCTGAACATGGCCGCCAAATCCAGCATCGTGCTTCAGACATTGGTGGGATTGAGCATTTGCGTTCCCGGCGACTTGGAATGCATGACCACCTATGTCCTGCTGGAACAGGAGGCCTGGTTCGAAAAGGAGGCCGAGTTCGCCAATCGGTGTTTGTCGCCGGGCATGACGGCGATCGATGTTGGCGCCAACTATGGCGTCTATTGCCTGCCGATGGCCAGGGCGGTTGGCCAGACCGGTCGAGTGGTCGCCTACGAGCCCGCGGCAGAGACGGCTGAATTGCTGGACGAAAGCCGGGCGCTCAATGACCTGGGCGCTCTGGCCATCGTGCGCCGCGCGCTTTCGAACATCCAGGGACAAGGCGTGCTGGTTCCTGGCGGGGTTGGCAGCGAGACGAATGCGCTCAGCGCTGGTCCGGCGCACGGCGGTCTGGGCGAAACGGTCAGGGTCTCGACGCTCGACGATGAACGGCGGCGTCTCGAACTGGATGATGTCGATTTCATCAAGATTGACGCCGAGGGCGAGGAATCCCGGATAATCGAAGGCGCGCAGAAGACGCTGTCGCAAGCCTCACCTCTGGTCATGTTCGAGATCAGCCTGCGCGAGCAGATTGACCTGCGTCCCATCCAGGCGCTGACCGGCCTAGGCTACGATATCTATCGGCTGGTCGGCGATGGCTCGATGATCGTCCCTTGGAACGGCGAACCCCTCGATGTCTGGGAGCTGAACCTGTTCGCCGCCAAGCCCGACAGGGCGCGGGCGTTGCAGACAAGGGGCCTGTTGGCGACGAGCCCGAAGCCTCCGATGAATCTGCCCGGTGCCTGGTCGGTCTCGGTGCAGGACGCGACTTGGTTGGCTGATCTGAGCATCGATATGGCTGCGGCAGACCAGACCCTGTTGGCCGGGCTGGCGGCCTACGACGTCTGGCGCAACCCAGTCTGCCCGACGAACGAGCGTTACGGCGCCCTGATCCTGGCGCAAGAGAAACTCGCCGCCGCCGTCGAGGCTAGGCCCAACCCTGAGAGGCTTAGCACGCGGGCCCGCGTCGCCTGGGCTGCAGGCTCGCGCGGGCTCGCCATGCGATGTCTTGGCGAAATTCTGAACGCGAGGGCCTTGCCTATGTCGGAGGTTTTTCTGCCGGCGTCTCCCAGGTTCGATGCGTTGCCCCCGCAGGGACGCCTGCAGGAATGGTTTCTGGGGGCGGCTCTTGAGCAGGCCGAGATGTTGCGCGCCCATTCGTCCTATTTTTCGCCGAGCGACATCAATGCACTGGCCTGGGCCTGCAGAAGCCCGTTCGTCTCGCCGCAAATCCCCCGCCGTCTGGCGCTCCAGGCGGCCCGTGACCGCCATCCAATTCCTACAGCGCTATATGGCCTGCTGATGGGCTCTGGACACCTCAATGCCCACATCATGAACCCTGATCGTTTGATGACCTTGGCGGTCCTATAGGGCGACCCTGCCAGATGCGCCGCAGCGGCCATCTTTTTGCCCGAGCTCCCGCCCAAAGAGCCGATGGTAATTGGCGGGAGATGGGCGGGTGCTGGCGACCCTCATCAGGCTGGAGCTTCTCAATCTTCCCGCCTTCTGGCGCGTCGCGCTGCGTGATATCGTGTTCATGATCGTGATTGTCCTGGGCGTGGCTGTGGCCGTGTTGTTCAACGTATACAGGTCGGTAACCGCTCATGCCGCCGGACGCCGCTGTTCTCGCGGCCGCCATGGCGCGCGCTGGTCACAGCCCTGCATGACATCGCAATATTCGCCACCCGCTGTGACCTTGGCCCGCTGATCCACGAGAGCAAGGTGGCGCGCGCCTTCGACGCCGGCGAGATGGCCGCTGGTCGGCGTGACGTCCTTGGCTTTGAAGACGCGGTTTATTCCACCTTCAAGGCTGCAGCAGGTTAGGGCGCCCTTGCCCTTGTGCTCTCGCGTTGACATATAGGCCTTGGAGATCGGCGGCGGACGAGCGCCTCGCCAACCTGGTCAGGGCCGGAAGGCAGCAGCCACAACGAGTCCCGCTTCGGGTTGTCGTTCGGTCTCCACCTTCCCTTTCCGCGTGGAATCTGTGTGTCCTTGCTGACGCGTGCTTGCGCGCGCTCTTCAAGGTGGCGATGCTAGGCGCATGGCCGACGACGACCTCCAGGATCAGGACGAAACGCCCGAGCGCGACGAGGCCACGGACGATATGTTCGGCGGTGCGCCTGCCCCGGTGACTGCGCCGCTGCCGCCGGCTGCACCGACTGCCGCCTATACAGTCATCGCCCGCAAGTACCGGCCCCGGCGCTTTGAGGACCTGATTGGCCAGGAGGCCATGGTCCGCACCCTGACCAACGCCTTCTCGTCCGGCCGTATCGCCCAGGCCTTCATGCTGACCGGCGTGCGGGGCGTGGGCAAGACGACGACCGCCCGCCTGATCGCCCGGGCCCTGAACTATCGCACCGACGAGACCGACACGCCGACCATCGCCCTGACCGACGAAGGCCGCCACGACAAGGCGATCATGGCCGGCCAGCACATCGACGTGCTTGAGCTCGACGCGGCCAGCCACACCGGCGTCGACAACATGCGCGATATCCTCGATTCGGTGCGCTATGCGCCCGTCGAGGCGCGCTACAAGGTCTACATTATCGACGAGGTGCACATGCTCTCGAAGGGCGCGTTCAATGCCCTTCTCAAGACGCTGGAAGAGCCGCCGCCCCACGCTAAGTTCATTTTCGCCACCACCGAGATCCGCAAGGTGCCGGTGACCATTCTGTCGCGCTGTCAGCGTTTTGACCTGCGCCGGGTCGAGCCCGACGTCATCGCAGGGAATCTGCGCACCATCGCCGAGGCTGAAGGCGCACGCCTCGACGACGAGGCGGTGATGATGATCGCTCGCGCGGCGGAGGGCTCTGTGCGTGACGCCCAGTCCCTGCTCGACCAGGCCATCGTCCAGGCTGAGAACGGCCAGATTGTCTCGGCCGCCATCGTCCGCGACATGCTGGGTCTGGCCGATCGGGCCCAGACCATCGGCCTGTTCGAGCACGTCATGAAGGGCGAGATCGGCGAGGCTCTGGAAGCGGCGCGCGTGCTCTATGGCTTCGGCGCCGATCCGGCCCAGGTCGCGCTGGATATTCTGGATCATGCTCACGCATCGGCCATTGCCAAGGCGCTCGGGCCCGAAGCTCTGATCATGCCCAGGGACCAGGCCGCGCGCCTGACCGCGGTGGGCTCGGCCGTGTCGGTCGGGACCCTGTCTCGTGTGTGGCAGATGCTGCTCAAGGCTCATGACGAGGTGCGCCAGGCGCCCGATCCGCTGGCCGCTCTGGAAATGGCCTTGATCCGCCTGGCCTACGCTGCTGATCTGCCGGGTCCCGAAGAGGCGCTCAAGGCGCTGCAGTCGGGCGAACCGCTCGGCGGCGGAGGTCCCGGCCCTACAGTTTCCCCGGGCGGCGGTGGCGGCGGCTCGGCCGCGCGCATGGTCGCGCCGCGCCCCGCCAGCCAGCCGCAACAACTGGCCCAGCCGCAATCCTTTGACGACGTCGTGCGGATGATCGAGCACAACCGGGACATCTCGCTGTTGCTGGACGTTCGCAAATACGTCCGCCCGATCAGCTTCCGCCCCGGCGCCATCACCTTCGAGCCCGCCCCCGGCGCCCCATCGAATCTGGCTGGGCGCCTCGTCGGCCGTCTGAAGGACTGGACCGGCCAGCCGTGGCTGGTGGCGGCTGAAGGCGGCGGCGGGGCTGAAAGCGCCTATGAACGTGAACAGCGCCAGCGCCGCGAAGTGCGCGCCGAGATCGAGGTCGATCCCTTTATCCGCACGGTGATGGACGCCTTCCCGGGCGCCGAGATCGTGGAAGTCCGCCAACTGGCCGCGCCGGTGGTTGAAGATGCGCCGGAGGAAACAGGAGAGGCGGAGTGAAGAAAATCGATATCTCGACCGCCCCTCAGCGCGCCGGGAGCCGGTATCCGGGCGGGTATCACGTCATGGGCATGAACAAGGTGCGCGAGCTGCTGGCCGACGCGACCACTATTCGGACATCGACCTGATGGTTCCTTCCGGCAAGCGCGCCTACTTCCGCAAGGACGGCACGCCCTGGTGAGGGCCGCTCAGAGCTTTTGAAAGCCGTCGAACGGGGCCGTATAGGCACCCGACGCCTCATTGAAACGGAAGGGTGTGATCTTCAGGCTTTCGTCAGCCGGCTTGGCGGCGGCGGGCTTTTCTTCCTGGGGCGGAGCGGCCGAGATGATGGCGATCGGCTTGCCGCCGTCTGAAATGGTCACGGGCATGCCGGTGCGGCGAACCTCGTCGATCAGACGGGTGCACAGGCCTTTGAAGTCCACAAGATCTATGTCCTTGATCGGCTCAGCCATCTTGAATCCTCAATCTCTCAAAAGCTCATTCACACTGGTCTTTGACCGGGTCTGGGCGTCGACCGTCTTGACGATGACCACACAGGCCAGGGACGGTCCGTCCCCCTTTGGATTGGGGACCGAGCCCGGCACCACGACCGAATAGGGCGGCACTTTGCCCCGGTGAACTTCGCCTGTCGCCCGGTCGATGATCTTGGTTGAGGCCGAGATGAACACGCCCATGGACAGCACCGCGCCTTCGCCGATCACCACACCTTCGGCGACCTCGGAGCGGGCGCCGATGAAGCAGCCGTCCTCGATGATGGTCGGATTGGCCTGCAGGGGTTCGAGCACGCCGCCGATGCCGGCGCCGCCTGACAGGTGCACGCCCTTGCCGATCTGGGCGCAGGACCCGACCGTGGCCCAGGTGTCGACCATGGTCCCTTCATCGACATAGGCGCCGATGTTCACGAACGAGGGCATCAGCACGACATTCTTTGCAATGAACGCGCCCCGGCGCACGACGCAGCCGGGCACGGCGCGGAAGCCGGCCGCCTGGAACTGGTGCTCGCCCCAGCCTTCGAACTTGGTGGGGACCTTGTCCCAGTAGGGACCGGGCGCAGGGGCGCTGGACACAGCGTTGGGATTGAGGCGGAAGGACAACAGGATCGCCTTCTTCAGCCACTGGCGGGTGACCCACTCCCCCTGGAACTTCTCGGCCACGCGCAGGCGTCCCGAGTCCAGCAGTATCAGGCTCTCTTCGACGGCAGTGCGGATAGGGCCGGTGGTCTGGGGAGACAGGCCGTCGCGGGCTTCCCAGCCGGCTTCGATTTCGATCTCGAGGTCAGAGGCGGAAATTTGGCTCATGGGGTCTCTCGGGTCTCTTTGACTTGGGCGGCGTTGAGGAAGGCCGTCAGATCGGATGTGCGGTGGTGAACGAAGGCGGCGGTGCTTTCAAGGGCGTTCGGGCGAACCAGCACGGTGGTCATACCCAAATCATGGGCTGGACTAAGGTTTCGCTCGGAGTCCTCGAAGAAGCAGGTCGAGGGGCCGGCCAGGGCGTGGTGGCCCAACATGCGGGCGAAGGTTGAAGGGTCAGGCTTGGGCACATAGTCCGCCAGTTCGATGTGGAACAGGTCGTCGAACAGATCATCGACGCCCAGATGGGCCAATACCCGCACCGCGTGAGCCTCGTCGGCGTTGGTGAAGATCAGCCGGCGGCCGGGCAGGCGTTGCAGGGCTGTGCGCAGCGCCGGATCGGGTCTGATCAGGTCGAGCGGCACATCGTGGGCTTCATCGAGAAAGGCCTTGGGATCCACGTCGTGGTTCTTGATCAGGCCGGCCAGGGTTGTGCCGTGGTCGCGCAGGTAGCGTTCGCGCAGGGCGAAAGCCTCGGGGATGGTAAGGCCGGTCACCCGGGCGACGACGCCGGTCATCTGCTGTTCGATGGCCTGCATGAAGCCGGAATCGAGGGGGTAGAGAGTGTTGTCGAGGTCGAAGAGCCAGCTGTCGATATGGGTCAGGTCTGGCGTCATGCCCGGATCAGCGTTCCGGCCCCGTGTTCAGTGAACAGCTCGGTCAGCATGGCGTGGGGACGCCGGCCGTCGAGGATGACCACGGCGTCCACGCCTGCGTCCACCGCGGCGATAGCCGTCTCCAGCTTGGGGATCATGCCGCCCGAAGCCACGCCCGACTTGATGGCGTCGAAGGCTTCCTTGACGGTCATGGAGCGGATCAGGTTGCCGTCCGCATCGAGGACGCCAGCCACGTCGGTCAGCAGCAGCATGCGCTTGGCGCGCAGCGCGCCTGCCATGGCGCCGGCTACGGTGTCGGCATTGATGTTGTAGGTATCCCCCGCGTCCGACACGCCGATCGGGGCGATGACGGGGATGTAGTCCTCATCAGCGTAGATCAGCGCCTCGATGATCTTGGGATCGACCTTTTTCGGCTCTCCGACAAAGCCCAGGTCGATGACCCGTTCGATGTTGGAGTCCGGGTCCTTTTTCGAGCGCCGGGCCTTGGTGACGGTGATCATCCGGGCGTCCTTGCCCGACAGGCCCACGCCCCGCACGTCAGCCTCCTGGCCGGCGCGGTTGATCCAGTGGACGATTTCCTTGTTGATGGCGCCGGACAGCACCATTTCGGCGACTTCCATCGTCGCGGCGTCAGTGACCCGCAGGCCATCGACGAAGGTCGATTTTACGCCTGCCTTTTCGAGCATGCGCGAGATCTGCGGGCCGCCGCCGTGCACGATGACCGGATGCAGGCCAAGCAGCTTGAGCAGAACCGCGTCGGCCGCGAACAACTTGGCGACTTCCTCGTCGCCCATGGCGTGGCCGCCGTACTTTATGACCACGGTTTCGCGGTCATAAATCTGGATATAGGGCAGGGCCTCGGCCAGGGTCTTGGCCGTCGCCCAGCCGGCATCCTGTTCAGCAGTGGCGTCGGTCATCTTGCCCCCAGGGAGCCGTTACAAAAGGCGGGTCCCCGATAGAGCAAGCCTGACCGCTTGTCACGCGTAGCGAGGGTCGTCCGGCGTGAGGAGCTCGGCGCCGCCGTCGCTGTCCACATCATCGCCGGTGTGCACGTCGCGCTGGCGTTGCAGGTCGCGTGCGCCGACGCCCAGACCCAGCTGACGGCCGCGCGTCGCTTTGATGTCGGAGGGATCGTAGGTCGCTTCCGGCTTGTCGTCTTCAGGGGCCGCGGCCTTTGTCTCATCGGTGGGTTCCAGATCATCGGGCTGGTCGTCGAAGCTGGCCGGGTTGATATCGGTATCGAGCATTTGCGTTCTCCTTGGGCTGAAAGGAAAACAAGCCTGCCGGCCGACAGTTCCGAAGGCCGGCGCCTTCTTTCCAGAAACGGCGGCTCAGTCTAACCGGAAGGCCATGCCGACCCTGCGCCGCGCCTATGACCGCAAGATCGCCTCGGGCGAACTGCGGGCCGATGCCGCCCAGGCCCAGGCCCTGACCGCGCTGGAGCGCCTGAACGAAGACCTGACGGCGGGCGCGCCCTCGCTGTTCCGCAAGGCGGCGCCGGTGCGCGGCGTTTATCTGTGGGGTCCGGTCGGCCGCGGCAAGTCGATGCTGATGGACTTGTTCTTCGCCACCGCCCCGGAGAAGAGCAAACGCCGGGTGCACTTCCAAACCTTCATGCAGGAGGTTCACCGGCTGATCGACGCCTGGCGCAAGGGCGACGGCGCCGCCCGCAAGGCGCGTTTCGGCCAGGCGAAGGGCGACGACCCCATCGCCCCCACCGCCGACGTCATCGCCCGTGAAGGCCGGCTGCTCTGCTTTGACGAACTGCAGGTCAGCGACATCGCTGACGCCATGATCCTGGGCCGTCTTTTCGAGGCCCTGTTCGCGCGCGGCGTGGTGCTGGTCGCCACAGGCAACCGGCCACCCGATGACCTCTACAGGAACGGCCTCAACCGCGAACTCTTTGTCCGTTTCATCGGCATGCTGAAGGAGCGGATGGAGATCGTCGCGGTGCGCGGGCCCAACGACTACCGGCTGGACCGGCTGCGTGGCCACTCCACGTGGTTTGCGCCGCTCAACGCCCGGACCGAAGCTGAGTACGACGCCTTCTGGACCGAGATGCTGGAAGGCGCGCCAGAGACCGGCGGCAGCCTTGAGGTGCAGGGCCGCAAGACCCATCTGCCACGCGCCGCCGGCGGCTTTCTGCGCGCCGGGTTCGCCAGCCTGTGCGACCAGGCCCTGGGCGCGGCGGACTATCTGGCCATAGCCGATGCCTTCCACACGGTGTTCCTGGAGCATGTGCCCGTCATGGGTCCCGACCGGCGCAGCGCCGCGCGCCGCTTTGTCCATCTGATCGATGCGCTCTACGAGGCTTCGGTGAAGCTGGTGGTGCTGGCCGAGGCCGAGCCTGATGCGCTTTATTCGTATGGCGAAGGCGCTTTCGAGTTCGAACGCACCGCCTCGCGGCTGCATGAGATGCGCTCGGAGGACTATCTGGCGCGGGTTCGAGACTGAAAAACAGCATTTGCAGCTTTTTTTCGCATTTGAGCGCAGTTCCTGACCGCGGGAACTTTCCAGGCATTTGATAAATAAGGATAAAATATTTTCGGCTGGTTTTGCGGGCTGACAGGAGTTGTCAGTTTCCGTCAGTTCGCAGGCCGCATGGCGACAGCCTTTAACAGACCTGCGTCCGCACGCCGACCATCGCGCGGCAACCTGGCCTGTCGGGGCGTGAACGATTCTCATTGCGGGTGTGGCGGGGTGCATGGAGCCTGCCCACCCGCAAGGCCGGGTTGCAAGTCGGGTTTGGTCATACGCCCGAAGCGTCGCCGGGCCGCCCGTTCATCTCGCCGGGGCAAGGACCGAGGTCGGCAGCCGCTCGAGGTCGCCCAGCATGTCCTCCAGCATCATCGAGACCAGAAGCTCGTCTTCGAGCACCAGAATGCGGGTTCCGCTCAGGGGGTTGGTTTCAGCGCTCATGGTAGCAACTCATCACCCGGACCTAACGCAACTTGCATGCCCCGGTTCCGTGACGGTGTGAAGTTAAGCTTTGGCGGGACGGCTTCGTTGACAGGGCAGGCGCGCGGCTTAAAAGCAGCGCCAATGCTTCGGGGCGAAGCGTTCAGGAGAACGACATGGCGGGAGCGCCGGAACGACCTCTTTCACCCCACCTTCAGGTCTGGCGCTGGCATGTAACCATGGCCAGCTCGATCTTTCACCGGGCCACGGGCGTGGCGCTGTATGTCGGCGCCCTGATCGCCGCCGGGTGGGCGGTAGCCCTGGCCTCAGGCCCGCTGAGCTACAACGCCTATATGAATTTTCTCGGCAATCCGCTCGGCAAGCTGGTGATGTTCGGGCTGACGGTGTCGATCTTTTTCCACCTAGCCAATGGCGTCCGGCACCTGATCTGGGATGCGGGCAAGGGCTTTGACCTGAAGCTGGCCGATGCGACCGCAGTCGCGGCCTTTGTGTTTTCGATCGTCGCGGCCGTGTTCATCTGGGTCATCGGCTACATGACGGGGGCGCTCTAGATGTCCGGCTTTCAAACCGATCACTCGCGGGCTCGCGGCTTGGGCGCCGCCAAGCACGGGGCCAGCCACTGGATCGGCGAGCGGGTCGGCGCCATTGCGCTGGCGCCCCTGTCGCTGTGGGCCGTCTATGCGGGCATAGGCCTGGGCCGCGCCGACTATGGAACGGCGGTCGCCTGGGTCGGCAATCCGCTCAATGCGGTGCTGCTGTTCCTGCTGCTGGTCACTTCGTTCTGGCATATGCACGCCGGCATGCGGGTGATTGTCGAGGACTATATCCACAAGACCTTCAGCAAGGTCGCGCTTCTGGTTCTCAATCTGTTTGTCTGTGTGCTGGCAGGCGGTCTTGGCGTCTTTGCCCTGCTCAAGGTCGCGTTTTCCGGCGGAGCGTTCTGATGGCGTCCTATGAATTCATCGACCACACCTTTGACGTCGTGGTGGTCGGGGCCGGCGGCTCTGGCCTGCGCGCGGCGCTGGGCGCGGCGCAGTCGGGGCTGAAGACAGCCTGTATCTCCAAGGTCTTTCCGACACGCAGTCACACCGTGGCGGCCCAGGGCGGCATCTCGGCCAGCCTGGGCAACATGAGCGAGGATGACTGGCGCTGGCACATGTACGACACCGTCAAGGGTTCGGACTGGCTGGGCGACCAGGACGCCATTGAGTATCTGGTGCGCAACGCGCCGGCGGCGGTCTATGAGCTGGAACACTGGGGCGTGCCGTTTTCGCGCACCGCCGAGGGCAAGATCTATCAGCGCGCCTTTGGCGGCATGACCAAGAACTACGGCGAAGGCCCCATTCAGCGCACCTGCGCGGCGGCCGACCGCACGGGCCACGCCATGCTGCACACCATGTACGGCAAGGCCCTGTCCAAATCCTGCGAGTTCTTCATCGAGTACTTTGCGCTCGATCTGATCATGGACGACGAAGGCGTCTGCCGCGGCGTCACGGCCTGGAAGCTGGACGACGGCACCCTGCACCGCTTCCGCGCCCAGACCGTGGTGCTGGCCACCGGCGGCTATGGCCGCGCCTATTTTTCCGCCACCTCGGCCCACACCTGTACGGGCGATGGCAACGCCATGGTGCTTCGCGCCGGCCTGCCGCTGCAGGACATGGAGTTCGTACAGTTCCACCCCACGGGGATCTATGGCGCAGGCTGCCTGATCACCGAAGGCGCGCGGGGCGAAGGCGGTTATCTGACCAATTCCGAAGGCGAGCGGTTCATGGAGCGCTATGCGCCGACCGTGAAGGACCTGGCGTCGCGTGACGTCGTCAGCCGCGCCATGACCATGGAAATCCGTGACGGGCGCGGCGTGGGGCCGGCCAAGGACCACATCTATCTGCACCTGGATCACCTGGACCCGAAGATCCTGCACGAGCGCCTGCCGGGCATTTCCGAGACGGCCAAGATCTTCGCCGGCGTCGATGTGACCAGGGAGCCGATCCCGGTGCTGCCGACCGTGCACTACAACATGGGCGGCATCCCGACGAACTTCTACGGCGAGGCCGTGACCCGCAAGGGCAAGGATCCGGACGCGGTTGTCCCCGGCCTGATGGCGGTGGGCGAAGCGGCCTGCGTGTCAGTGCACGGCGCCAATCGCCTGGGCTCTAACAGCCTGATCGACCTGGTGGTGTTCGGCCGCGCGGTCGGCATGCGCTGCGCCGACCAGCTGAAAGCCGGCGCGACCCAGCCCGAGTTCAAGGACTCGCAGACCGAGGCGCCCCTCGCCCGCTTTGATCGTTTCCGCAATGCGTCGGGCGGCACCAAGACCGCGGCGCTGCGACTGGAAATGCAAAAGGCCATGCAGGAGGACGCGGCGGTCTATCGCACCGGCCCGACCCTGGCTTCAGGCGTCAAACGCATCGATGCGGTTCGTGAAAAGGCCGCCGACATCCAGGTCAGCGACCGCGGCATGATCTGGAACACCGATCTGGTCGAGACCCTGGAGTTCGACAATCTGCTGGATCAGGCCACGGTGACCATCGCCGGCGCGCTGAACCGCGAAGAATCGCGCGGCGCCCAGGCGCGCGAGGACTTCCCCGACCGCGACGACGCCAAGTGGATGAAGCACACCCTGGCCTGGTGCGACCGCAACACCGGCAAGGTCAAGATCGACTACCGCCCGGTGCACGCCTACACCCTGACCAAGGACATCGAGTACATCAAACCCAAGGCGCGGGTTTACTGATCCAGCCCATGAGCGGCGATCAACCCTTCGGGACCTTTGCCCCCACCGGCTGGCGCAGGCGCCTGATCGCGTTCGTGCGGGCCACGCCTGTGCTGCGGCGCGGCTCGTTCCGGCCCAAATGGGCGAAGCTGCTGGGCGCCGGTCCGTTCGATGTCGAGCGCGACGGGGCGAAGATGCGGCTGCATCTGGACACCAATCCCATCGAGTGGGGCGCGCTGCTGATGCCCGGTTATGAGGGCCCCGAGCGTGCCTTTCTGGCGGCGGGACTCAAGGACGGCGACACCCTGATCGATATTGGCGCCAACTTTGGTTTCTACGCCCTGACGCTTGCGCCCAAGGTCGGACCGAGCGGCACAGTCATCGCCATCGAGGCGGACCCCAAGGTGCAGGCGCGGGTTTCCGAGAACGCCCGCCTGAACGATTTTCCGCAGCTTTCCGTGGTGCTGGCCGCCGCCGGCGATCATGAGGGCGAGGCGCGCTTCAACGCCAAGCTCAATCCGGCCCATTCGAAGGTCTCGGACGAGGGCGATGTAGTGGTGCCGATGCACACGCTCGAAGGCATCCTGAAGGCCCACAAGGTCAAACGCATCGACGCCCTGAAGATCGACATCGAGGGCGGCGAGGACGCTGTGCTGCTGCCGTTTTTCGCTGCGGCGCCGAAAGCCCTCTGGCCGAAGCGGGTGGTGATCGAGGACATCTTCATCGACGAAGGCGCCGAGAACTGCGTCAAGCGCATGAAGGCGATCGGCTACCGCGAAGTGGGCCGGGTGCGGATCAATACCTTCCTTGTTCTTGACGAGGCGGGCTAATGTATTTCACACGCAACATCGATTGGTTCGGGGCCTATCGCGCCCCGGTTAAGGCAGGCGACTGATGGTCGAACTTACGCTCCCCAAGAACTCCAAGGTCGGCAAGGGCAAACACCATCCGGCTCCGGACGGCGCCAAGAAGGTCAAGACCTTCCGCGTCTATCGCTATGACCCCGAGACCGGCCAGAACCCGCGCTGGGACACCTATGATGTCGCCGTCGACCAGTGCGGCCCGATGGTGCTGGACGCCATCATCCACATCAAGAACACCATGGACCCGTCGCTGACCTTCCGCCGCTCGTGCCGCGAAGGGGTGTGCGGCTCGTGCGCCATGAACATCGGCGGGCGCAATACGCTGGCCTGCACCTGCGCGTGGGAAGATGTGCCGGGCCAGGCCATCCAGATCAGTCCGTTGCCGCACCAGCCGGTGATCAAGGACCTGGTGCCCGATCTGACCCAGTTCTTCGCCCAGTACGCCGAGATCGAGCCCTGGCTGCACACCGACACGCCCGAGCCCGAGAAGGAGTGGAAGCAGTCGATCGAGGACCGCGCCAAACTGGACGGCCTGTACGAATGCATCCTTTGCGCCTGCTGTTCGACCTCGTGCCCCAGCTACTGGTGGAACCCGGAAAAATTCATGGGCCCGGCGGCCCTGCTGCACGCCTATCGCTGGCTGATCGATTCGCGGGACGAGGCGACCGGCGAGCGTCTGGATGCGCTGGAAGACCCCTTCAAGCTCTATCGCTGCCACACGATCATGAACTGCGCCCAGGTCTGTCCCAAGGGCCTGAGCCCGGCCAAAGCCATCGCCGAAATCAAGAAGATGATGGCCGAGCGGCTGCTCTGACGGTGGGTGCGACAATCGGCTCTTGCTTGACCCCGCGTCATTCCGGATAAGGCGGGCCCATGGCGAAAATCACCTACATCGAGTTCGGCGGCGAAGAGCATGTCGTCGAGATCAAGAACGGCCTTTCGGTGATGGAAGGCGCGATCAAGAACAACATCCCCGGCATTGATGCCGACTGCGGCGGGGCCTGCGCCTGCGCGACCTGTCACTGCTATGTCGACCCGGCCTGGCTGGACAAGACCGGCAAGCGCTCGGCCATGGAAGAGTCGATGCTCGACTTCGCCGAGAACGTCGAGGACAACAGCCGGCTATCCTGCCAGATCCGCGTCACTGACGCCCTGGATGGCCTCGTGGTCCGGCTGCCGGAAAGCCAGCACTAAAGGTCCTCAGCTGAAGGCCGCTTCCTCGCCGCTGGGCCGTCGGGCGGGCGGGCCGAAGAAACGCGCCAGGGCGGGCACACGGATGGCCGCCTCGGTTACGCCTACCAGAAGCACCAGCATGAAGGCCGCCTCGGCCAGGGGGCCGAGGGTGAAGGGCTCGGCGGGCGGCGTGCCGAGGTTGAATGGTTCGGTGAACATGACGATCAGCAGATTGTTGGCCGCGTGGGCGCCGGTCGACAGCTCGATGCCGCCCATGCGCAGGGTCATGTAGCTGAAGCCCCAGCCCATGACGGCGCGGGCGATGAAGGCGTTGAGATCGAAGTGCTCGGGCTGGAAGTCCCAGTGGATGATCGAAAACAGCAGGCCGTTGACCAGAATATAGAGCCAGGCCCAGCGCATCAGGGCCGCCGAGTGGCGCAGTATCCAGCCGCGAAAGGCCAGCTCTTCGACCCCGGCCGCTAGGATCCAGCCGGGCACCGACAGGATGACGAAAAGGATCGTCAGGGCCGGCGAGTGCGAAATGCTGAAGACCGGCAGGGCCAGTTTCTGGCCGGTGAACGCAACCTCGATAGCCTGCATCAGGCCCAGCACCGCGCCGTAGAACACCAGGCCCCCGACCAGCTGGCGCCAGCGCCAGTGCGGCGCAGCCGTGAAGCTGAGGCGCAGGGGCTTGTGATTGAGCAGGCTGCCGATCCAGACAAAGCCGAGCATCATCGCCCCGTTGGTGAGCGCCAGGGCCCAGATCAGGGCCAGGGCCACCCAGTAGGTTGGCTTGAAGTCGACCTTCTGGATGTCGGCAAAGAACGTCTGGATCCTGGCCGGATCGGTTCCCTGCGCCGCCACAATGAAGATCACCGGAATGGCGATGACGATTAGCAGGATGATGACGATGACCAGCCCGCCCACCGCGCCGGCGATGAGGCCCAGCAGCACCCGCCACCAGCTGCGATCGGCAGGCGTCAGGTCGCCGAGAAAGGGCGATTGATCAACGCCCAGCGCGCGCCAGGACTGCCTTATCTGATCGCGCAGGCCGCCCCGATTTGAGTCCATGGCCTTTCTTCGGCTAAGCCGCACGCAAGGGAAAGAGCTTCACATGCGGATTGTCTCGGGAAAACACAAAGGACGCGCGATCGTGGCGCCGGAGGGACAGGTGGCGCGGCCCACCTCGGACCGCGCGCGACAGGCCGTGTTCAACATTCTGGAGCACGCCGCCTGGGCCTCGCCACTGGCCGGGGCGCGGGTCATCGACCTGTTTGCGGGATCGGGCGCGCTGGGCCTGGAGGCGCTATCGCGGGGCGCTGCCTGGTGCCTGTTTGTCGAGACGGATGCGGCCTCGCGCGGAGCGATCCGCGACAATGTGGAGGCTTTGGGCCTGTTCGGCGTAACCCGCATCCACCGGCGCGATGCGACCGACCTGGGCGCCAAGCCGGCCGGCGATGGCGCGCCTTTCGACCTCGCCTTCCTCGATCCACCCTATGGCAAGGGCCTGGGCGAACAGGCTCTGGCGGGCCTGTTGTCCGGTGGCTGGCTGGCGCCTGGCGCCCTCGTGGTGTTCGAGCGGGGCTCGGACGAGGCCGATCCGGTGACGCCCGATTATGAGGTGCTGGATCAGCGGACCTATGGGGCGGCAAAGGTGTTCTTTCTGAAGGCGCCCTGAGCCGGCGTGATCTCAGCGCCGCCCGAAAAGCCGTTCGATATCAGCCAGCTTCAGTTCCACATAGGTCGGCCGGCCGTGGTTGCACTGGCCCGAATGGGGCGTGCCCTCCATCTGGCGCAGCAGGGCGTTCATCTCGTCGGCCGACAGCCGGCGGCCTGCGCGGACCGAGCCGTGGCAGGCCATGGTCGAACAGACCGCCTCTATACGTTCCTTCAGCGCCAGGGGCGCATCGTTCTCAGCCAGGTCGTCAGCGATGTCGCGGATCAGGCCGGCGGCGTCAGTTCGGCCCAGCAGGGCAGGCGTCTCGCGCACCAGAACCGCGCCGGGACCGAAGGGCTCGATGATCAGGCCAAAAGCGGCCAGGTCGCCGGCGCGGGCGATGACGCGCTCGGCCTCGGCGGGATCCAGGTCGACCACCTCGGGCATCAGCAAGGCCTGGCGGGCGACGCCGCCGGCCTCCATCTCGGCCTTCATGCGCTCATAGACCAGGCGCTCATGGGCGGCGTGCTGGTCGACGACGATCATGCCGTCACGGGTCTGGGCGACGATGTAGGTCTCGTGCAGCTGGGCGCGCGCGGCGCCGAGCGGAAAGTCGATCAGCTCGGGTGCTGCGGCATAGGTCGCCGGTTCGGGCGCTTCGTAACGGGCCGAGCGTTCGGAGACGCCGGGCAGGTCGAAGCTGGCCGGGCTTTGTGGACGCGGCGCCCAGCCGCCGGCGTTCCAGGCGGAAAAGCCGGCAGGATTTGGCCCCTGTTCGGGCCGGAACCCTGACAGGGCGGCGCTGGCGGCGGTGGTCGAGGCTCGGTGGCCGGCCCCGGCCAGGGCGTGCTTGAGCGCGCCAACGATCAGGCCGCGCACCAGGGCCGGGTCGCGGAACCGCACCTCGGCCTTGGCCGGGTGGACGTTGACGTCGACGAAGCGCGGATCAAGATCCAGGTAGAGCGCCGCGACGGGGTGTCGGTCTCGAGCCAGGAAGTCGGCATAGGCGCCGCGCAGGGCGCCCTGCAGCAGCCGGTCGCGCACCGGGCGGCCGTTGACGAACAGGAACTGGTGGGCGGCGTTTCCGCGGTTGTAGGTCGGCAGGCCGACGAAACCGGACAGGCTGATGCCGTCGCGCTCGGTATCGATGGCGAGGGCGTTGTCCTGAAACTCACGGCCCAGCACCGCCGCCAGGCGCGCCAGGCGCCCCGCCGGTCCCGGCTGTTCGGCCGCCAGCCGCAAGACCTTGCGCCCGTCGATGTCCAGAGCGACGGAGACCGCCTCCTTCGCCATGGCCTGGCGCTTGATTTCCTCGGCGATGGCCATGGATTCGGCTCGCTCGGACTTCATGAACTTCAGGCGCGCGGGGGTTGCATAGAACAGGTCGCGCACCTCGACGCGGGCCCCGTGCGGCCCGGCGAAGGCCGCCGGTTGAGCCTGGCCCATGTCGCCGCCATCAACGGCAAGGGAAAAGGCGTCCGAGCCCATGGTCCGGCTGGTCAGGGTCAGCCGCGCCACCGAGCCGATCGAGGGCAGGGCCTCGCCCCGGAACCCCAGGGTCGAGATGTGCATCAGGTCCCAGTCGCCGGCCGCGTCAGGCGAAAGCTTGGAGGTCGCGTGGCGCTCCAGCGCCAGGGGCAGCTCATCGCGGCTGATGCCGCCGCCGTCGTCGGCGACCAGGATGCGGGCCAGGCCGCCCTGTTCGATCTGCACCTCGATCCGGCGGGCGCCGGCGTCCAGGGCGTTCTCGACCAGTTCCTTCACGGCGCTGGCCGGCCGCTCGACGACCTCGCCGGCGGCGATGCGGTTGACCGTGGACGAGGGAAGGCGGCGGATGGGCATTGTCGTCAATATAGGACGGATTCTGGCGCGCCGCGGCAAATCATATATGTCTCGTCGCATGGGCCGCATGATTCCCCTTCTCGCGACCACGGCGGCCGTTCTGTTGCTGGGTCTGGGCGCGTCAGCCCAGCCGGCTGAAGCGCCGGCAAATCCGCCAGGGCCGGCGGCGGCTGAGGCGCCGGCGGAAGACGTCACCCTGGTCGATGCCCTGATCGTGCGGGCCGCGCGACCGGGTCCGGCGTTCTGGAAGGTCTCTGACGGCGATTCGACCGTCTGGGTCATGGGCGTTCCGGGCGCCCTGCCCAAGGGCTTGAACTGGAAGCACGAAGAGCTGCGGGCTCACCTGCGCAACGCCAATGTGCTGATCGTTGGGACCGGCGGCTACACCTTCAACATCGCCGATATCATCCGGCTGATGTTCTCGGCCAACCGGTTCAAGGCCGACAAGCCGCTGAACCAGGTCCTGCCGCCCGAACTGATGACGCGGTTTGAGACGGCCCGCAAAAACCTCGATGTCCCGGACCGTATTCTGGAATTGAAGCCGGGCTTTGCGGGCATCTTCCTGGCCGGGTCATTCCAGCGCTCGCTTAAGATGGACCAGGGCCAGCCCGAGCGGTCGATCACCCGCGACGCCTTCCTGAGAGTGCGCACCGACCGGGTCGGTCGCAGCAATATCGTCGATGTGCTCAGCATCTTCGAGGAGATGCCGCCAGCCATGGCCCAGACCTGCGTCGAGGACGCCCTTCGTCAGATCGAGGCGGGCAGCGTGCCGTTGCTGGACTCGGCGCGCGGCTGGACGACGGGCGACCTGCGGCTGACAATCACCGCCGAGCGGGGTCTGGACCGGTGCATCGAGAGCGACCCGGCGGTCAAGACCGAGACCGACCGCAATCTGGCCGAGGTGACGGCGGCGATCCTCGAGGCGCTGAAAAAGCCGGGCAAGTCGGTCGCCGTGGTCGATCTGCGTCCCCTGCTGCTCAGGGACGGGATCATCGTGCGGCTAATGGCGCAGCCGGGCGTCAAGGTGACGACCCCCGACGTGCCGGGCATGGAAGACGAGATCGGGGCCGAGGCCGCCGAGCCGGAAAAAGCGCCCGAGGCTACAGCCCCGGCAATTTGAACAGGCGGCGCTGCTGGGTAGAGGCCTTGCTCTGCGCCTTGACGATCGTCACGTTCTGACCGCCGGTCAGGCTGGCCAGGCGGGTCGCCTCGGCTGCCGGGTCAATCGGGGTTGACGTATTGTCGTCGCGCGCCGTGGCGACGGTGGAATCGCCCTGCTTCCAGAACATCACCAGATCGGCGAAGGCCTTGGATTTGTGAGCCAGGTCGCCCTGTTCGTCGTCTACGACGGCCTTGATCACGGCGCTGGCCTCGAGGCCACCGGCCCGGGCCACCAGCGAGCGTTCGCCGGCGGTGGCGGTGGGATCGGCGCGGACGGGGTTCAGGGCCGAACGGGCGGCCGCTTCCGGATCCAGTTCCTGCGGGCGCGGCTCACCGGGCGAGGGCGGACGCAGGGCGTACTCGGGCGGAATCTCCAGCGGCGCGCGCTGCACGACGCGGAAGTCATCCGGAACCTGGGCCGCAAGGCCCTGTTGCCGCTTCGACTGACAGGCCGTAGCGCCCGCGGCCACAAAGATCAGCAGGCCGGCGACGGACAGGCGTTGGATAGGCGTCAAGCGAAAACTCCTCGCAAGGACCGCCCCCGGTCCCCAATTCGGTTGGATGGATAGCCTATCTGCGGCGGCGCGCCAACTGGCTTAGCGCGGCGATTTGTTGCGCTCGGGCATCAGGAAAGTCTCGATCAACAGAAGGGCGATGCCGACGTTGATGGCGGCGTCGGCGACGTTGAACACCCAGGGGAAGTAAAGCTTCGAAAAATCCAGAAAATCGGTCACTGCGCCAAACCGCACCCGGTCCACCAGATTGCCGACCGCGCCGCCCATGATCAGCCCAACCGACACCGCAGTCCACCAGCGCCGCGCCTTGCGGACATAGATAGCCAGGGCCAGGACCACGATCAGCGAAAAGGCGGCCAGCAGCCAGCGGCCCAGATCTCCGTCCGAGCGGAACAGGCCAAAGCTGACGCCGCGATTGGCCACCAGGGTCAGGTCGAAGAACGGCAGCACCGGTACGCGGCCCTTTTCGGGCAGCCGCAGGATTTCCAGCACCCAGAACTTCGACAGCTGGTCCAGCAGGGCGACAATAGCGCCCAGCGAATAGGCCAGGTTGGGCAGGGCAAGCTTAGGCGCCATTCGACGAATCCCAATTGGCGAGTGCATCGTCGCAGCGCAGGCAGAGCATTTTTGGCGCCTTTACCTCGGGCAGGATACGCCAGCAGCGCTCGCACTTGCAGCCTTTTGCCTGATCGGGCTGGGCGGCGAGCGCATCGCCGGCTTTGAACGCCGCTGAACTGGTGCGGAACACCTCGGCGCCGTCGAGGCCATCGAAGGCGGACACGAGATCGGCCGGCGCGGTGACGACAGGGGCGGCTTCCAGCGCCCCGCCGATGCGCTTTTCGCGGCGCTCGACTTCCAGGGCGGCGGTGACGGCGTCGATCACGCTCTCGACCTTGCCCCAGCGGGCGGCCTCAGCGTCGTTACGCCATTGCGCCGGCGTGTCCGGGATCACCCGCAGGCAGTTCGAACCGGCATCGGGAAACCGGACCTGCCAGGCCTCTTCCATGGTGAAGGTGGCGATGGGCGCCAGCCAGGCGGTCAGGCGCTCGAACACCGCGTCCATCACCGTGCGGCAGGCGCGGCGGCGGGCCGAATCCGGCCGGTCGCAATAGAGCGCGTCCTTGCGGATGTCGAAGAACAGGGTGGAAAGATCGCCCGAACAGAATTCGCTTATGGGACGCCACACATCCTGGAAGCGATACTCGGCATAGGCGGTGCGGACCTGGCCATCCAGCTCCCACAGCCGGTGCAGGACATAGCGCTCCAGCGGCGGCATGGCGTCGCAGTCCACACGCTCGGCCGGATCGAAACCGGCCAGGGCGCCCAGCAGATAGCGCATGGTGTTCCGCAGCTTGCGATAGCCGTCGATGGTGGTCTGCAGGATGGCTTTGCCGATCCTCTGGTCCTCGGCGTAGTCAACCATGGCTACCCAGAGGCGCAGGATTTCGGCGCCGCTCTCGGCCATGACGGTCTGGGGCGCGACGGTGTTGCCCTTGGACTTGGACATCTTCTCGCCGTTCTCATCCTGGGTGAACCCGTGGGTGAGGATCGCCTTGTAGGGCGCGCGGCCGCGCGTGCCCGAGCTTTCCAGCAAGGAAGACTGGAACCAGCCGCGATGCTGGTCAGAGCCTTCGAGATAGAGGTCGGCGGGCCAGTGGCTGTCTGGCCGGCCTTCGATGGTGAAGGCGTGGGTGCAGCCGCTATCGAACCAGACATCGAGGATGTCCTCGATCTTCTCGTATTTCGCCGGATCGTGGTTGCCCAGGAAGTCGCCGGCGGGCCGGGTGTACCAGGCGTCGGCGCCTTCGGCGGCGATGGCTTTCAGGATGCGGTCATTGACCTCGGCGTCGACCAGCGGCTTGCCGGTTTCCTTGTCGACGAACATGGCCAGAGGCGCGCCCCAGGCGCGCTGGCGGCTGATCAGCCAGTCCGGCCGGGTCTCGACCATGGCGCCGATGCGGTTGCGGCCCTGATCGGGATGGAAGGCTGTGGCTGCGATGGCGGCCAGGGCGCGCTCGCGCAGGGTGTTGTCATCCTCGAGCCGCTCGTCCATGCGGATGAACCATTGGGGCGTGTTGCGGAAGATCACCGGCGCCTTGGAGCGCCAGCTCATCGGATAGCTGTGCTCCAGCCGCCCGCGGGCCAGCAAGGTTCCGGCCTCGATCAGCCTTTCGATGACGGCATTGTTGGCCGGGCCGAACTTGCCGGCCTTCTTGCCCTCGATTTCCAGCACCGCCATGCCGCCGAACAGGGGGACGTGGTCGTAGTACCTGCCGTCCGGATCGACGGTGTCGGGGATGTCCTCACGGGAAAGCCCGTGGGCCAGCCAGACATTGTAGTCGTCGGCGCCGTGGCCGGGGGCGGTGTGGACAAAGCCTGTTCCGGTGTCCTCGGTGACGTGGTCGCCGGAGAGCAGAGGCACGCCGAAACGGTAGCCGGGGTCGAGGGCGGCGAGGGGATGGGCGCAAATAACGCCCGCCGGATCAAAGCTCTCGACCTTTCGGTACTTCGCGACCTTGGCGGCGGCGAAGGCATCGGCCGCCAGCTTCTCGGCCAGGATCATGCGGTCGCCCGCCTTGGCCCAGGGCTCAAACGGCAGGTCAGCCTCGATGGCCTCGACCTCGAAGACCGCATAGGCGATGTCGGGGTTGAAACTGATCGCCCGGTTGGCCGGCAGGGTCCAGGGCGTGGTCGTCCAGATGACGATGGGCGCAGACCCGCCCCTCACCGGGAACTTCACCCACACTGTCGGGCTGACGTGATCAGCGTATTCGACTTCAGCGTCGGCCAGGGCCGTGCGCTCCACCGGGCTCCACATCACCGGCTTGGAGCCCCGATAGAGCTGGCCCGAGGCGGCGAATTTCATGAACTCGGAGACGATGGTCGCCTCGGAGCTGTAGTCCATGGTGGCGTAGCGGTTTTCCCAGTCGCCCAGCACGCCCAGGCGCTTGAACTCGGCCATCTGCACGCCGATCCATTCGGCGGCGTATTCGCGGCAGCGGGCGCGGAACTCGGCGGCGGGGACCTCGTCCTTGCGCCGGCCGCGGCCGCGGAACTCTTCCTCGATCTTCCACTCGATGGGCAGGCCATGGCAGTCCCAGCCCGGAACGTAATCGACGTCCTTGCCCAGCAGGAACTGCGAGCGGACGACAAAGTCCTTGAGCAGCTTGTTCAGCGCGTGGCCGATGTGGATCGCGCCGTTGGCGTAGGGCGGGCCGTCGTGCAGCACGAACAGGGGCGCGCCGGCCACCTGGCGGGCCTTGCGGATGGCGGCGTAGAGCCCGGCGCCTTGCGCCCATTGCCCCAGGATTTCCGGCTCCTTTTGCGGCAAGCCGGCGCGCATCGGGAACGGGGTCTCGGGCAGGAAGACGGTGGGCCTGTAATCGCGGCCGGAAGCGGAATCAGAGTCGGTCATTGGGTGCGTCTTATAACCAGCGTTTGCGGGAAGGGGGCTATAGGCTTTTGCGCAGGTGGACTGCGGCATATCCCGGCGTACGCGAACGGTTTCCCGGCGGCGTTACGCCGGGCGCTTAATTCGCAGGTCTGGCCGCGCGCTGGTCATGACGGGGCGTTTAGCAGAGGGGCGGTTAAAGGTGAACTACGAACCTGCGCTATAGCGGCAGCGCCTCCTGCATGGCCTCATCCCAGCTCAGCATCGGATCGCGGCCCATCAGGGCCAGTTTCACCGGGCCCCAGGTCGGGCGATGGATTTCGCACGGCCCCAGCCGCAACAGGGCTTCGGCATGGACGGCGGCCCGATAGCCCTTGTGGCCGGAAAAGCCATAACCGGGATAGACCTCATCCATCTGTTTCATCAGCCGGTCGCGGGCGACCTTGGCCAGGATCGATGCCGCGGCGATGGAGCTGGAGACCCCGTCGCCGCCGATCACTGTCCTGACCGGGCAGGGCAGGGCAAACGGATACTTGCCGTCCACCAGGGCGAAAACGGGGGCGACCTTCATCGCCTCTACCGCCCGGCGCATCGCCAGTCCGGTAGCGCCGACGATGTTGAGTGCGCTGATTTCCTCGACCGAGGCGAATCCGACGCCCCAGGCGATGGCGCTGTCCATGATCTGGATTTCCAACCGTTCGCGGGCCTTGGCCGAGAGCTTCTTGGAATCGTTCAGGCCCTCTGGAATGCGGGCGTGATCAAGGATCACCGCGCCGGCCGACACCGGCCCGGCCCACGGCCCGCGTCCGGCTTCATCGACACCGCAGACGGGGGACGGGCAGGCCAGCTCGAGCAGCAGGTCAGGCATGGTTATGGGCCATGTGCGTGCATTCGGCGTGACGGGTGCAGGTCAGCAGGTGATCATTGACCATGCCGGTCGCCTGCATGAAGGCATAGACGATCACCGGGCCGCAGAACTTGAAACCTTTTGATTTCAGCGCCTTGGCCATTTCCTGGGCCGTGGGCGTTTCGGCGGGCACGCCGGTCTCAAGCGCCCACTCATTGACCAGAGTCGGGCCGTTGATGTCCCACAGGAAGGTCGCGAAATCCTCGCCGCGCTCGCGCATGTCCAGGTAGATTTTTGCGCCGGCGATCGCCGCATCGATCTTGCCGTTCGAGCGCACGATGCCCTGATCAGCCATCAGCAGGGCCCGCTCGGCCTCGCCGAACCGGGCGACGACATCGGGGTCGAAATTGGCGAAGGCTTCGCGGAAGGCGGCGCGCTTGCGCAGGATGGTGATCCACGAAAGCCCCGCCTGGAATCCGTCCAGAACCAGCTTTTCCCACAGGGCGCGCGAGTCATGTTCAGGCACGCCCCATTCGAAATCGTGATAGGCCTCGTACAGCGGATCGCCGTTCATGCCGCGCCACTGGCAGCGGGTTTCGGGGGTCAGGATGGTCATGGAAAAACTTCGTCCTCGTCGCGCACGATACCCTATCCGCGCGCGCCGACAACGATCCGCACCGGTGTCGATTTGAAGGCCGGAGTCCTGCTGCGCGGGTCGACCGCTGCCCCGGTCAGGATATTGGCCTCGGGGAAATAGGCCATGACGCCGCCGCGGGCGATGTCGAAGGCGCGCACCGTCACGTCATCCATGCGGCCATGGTCGGATTCCAGGGTGGCCGTGTCGCCGTCCTTCAGGCCGTGATCGCTCAGATCGGACGCATTCATCATCACGCTCCAGCGATCGGCCATGCCGCGGTAGCTGTCGGTGCGCTCATAGATGATGGTGTTGAACTGGCCCTCGGAGCGCACGGTGGTCAGGGTCAGTCTCGATGAAACCGGCGCGGGCGTCGGCGACGTGACGAAGCGGGCCTTGCCGTCCGGCGTGTTGAAGGCCGGGGTGTGCAGGATGCGGCCCGATATGTGGAACTCGCGCCTGGCCACGTCGATGTCGGCCAGGGCCTCCATGCCCGGCACGATTCGGGCGATAGCTTCGCGGATGGTCCGGTGCTGCTGGAACGCCGTGAAATCGATCGGTGAGTCCGGCAGCAGGCGCCGCGCGATTTCCGACAGGATGACCACCTCGGGCCGCACGTTTTCCAGCCGGTTGATGCCGCCGTCCGACAGGCGCACGAAGTTGAACATCGATTCCTGGGTGGTTGGCTGCCACTCCTCGTCCCTCGCCGTGACCGGCAGGATCAGGCTCTCGCCGGCGTCGATGCCGTGCAGATGGCCGGCGTTCAGGCTGGTGGTCAGGAACAGCTTGAAACCGATGCGGTCCAGGGCCTGGGCCGCCCATTCGGAATTCGGATTGGAGCCATAAAGATTGCCGCCCATCAGAACGGCGGCGTCGATCCTGCCGGCGTGGGCCGCCTGCATGCCGGCCATGGTGTCCATGCCGCCGCCGCGCGGCAGGGTGACGCCGAAGGCGGCCTCCATTTTCTGCAGCACGTCCTCGGCCAGCACCGGCTTGACCCCGATGGTTCCGATGCCCTGGACGTTTGAGTGGCCGCGCAGGGGCAACAGACCCGCGCCCGGCCGCCCGACCATGCCGCGCAGGAGGGCAAGATTTGCGATGTACTCGACGTTCTCGCAGCCGTGCAGGTGATGGGTCATGCCCATGCCCCAGGCCAGCACGGCGTTCTTCGCCCTGGCATAGAGTTCGGCGACCCGTTCGACTTCGCTCCGGGCAAGGCCGGTGGCGGCCTCGATCGCTTCCCAGGAAGCTGCCCGCACGTCCGAGGCAAAGGCTTCAAAGCCGGTCGTATGGGCGGTGATGAAACCGCCGTCCTCGGCGCTCATCTCCAGCACCGCCCTGGCGATGCCCTTGAACAGGGCGATGTCCGAACCGATGGCCGGCTGCAGATAATCCGAGGCGATCCAGTCGCCCCCCTTGATCATCGATGAGGCGCTTTTCGGGATAGCGAACCTGACCAGGCCGGCTTCGCGGGCGGGATTGATCATCACCACCTGTCCGCCTCGATCACGGCAGGCCTTGAGCTTGTGAATGAAGCGCGGGTGGTTGGACGAAGGATTGGCGCCGATCACGAAGATGAAGTCGGCGCGGTCCAGATCGTCCAGCTCCACCGTCGAGGTTCCGGTCCCGATGGTGGTGGACAGCCCGACGCTGGTCGCCTGGTGACAATAGTAGGAGCAGTTGTTGACGTTGTTGGTCCCGAACGACCGGGCCAGCAGCTGCAGGACGAACCCGGCCTCGTTCGAAGCCCGGCCCGACGAATAGAAAAATGTCCGCTCCGGTTTGACCGCCGCCAGCCGCGCGGCCGCCAGATCATAGGCCTCGTCCCAGCCGATTGGGGCGAAGCGGTCCGCGCCTTTCGCCTTGAACAGGGGCGTGGCCAGCCGGCCCAGATGTTCCAGATCATGGCCGTCCAGCTCGCGCAGGTCGGCGACCGGATGGGTCAGGACCTCAAGCGGAATGCCCGGCTGGATGTCGCTGGACTGGGCCTGGACCGACTTGTTGCAGACGGATGGAAACTCGCCCGCCTCATTGGTCATGCCGCCCATCTGGCCGCCCATGCCCAGGGCGCAGGCCTTGCAGGCGTTCTTCGAGGTCAGGGCCTTGGCGGTGCGGCGCAGGCCCGCCTTGCGCGCGGTGGCCAGCGCGTACAGCACCTTTTTCGCCCCGCCGCCGACTGTCGGCCTTGTCATTCCGATGCGCTCCTGAACCGGTTCTCAATCTAGCAGACCGGACCGCCGCGACCAGCGCGCCGGGACCCGGCGGTTGTAAATCGGCCCAGACAGGCATTTACTGGCAAAAAACACGACTCCGGGGAGGCTATACGATGTCCAAAGGCAGGACTTTCACACTGGGATTATTGTTGGCAGGCGCGGTTGTCGCCTCGGCGGGCGGGGCGATGTCCGCCCAGGCCTACAAACCGGCGAAGAACAGCTACGGGCAGCCTGACATCGGCGGCGCCTGGTCCAACTCCACCCTGACGCGGCTGGAGAGGCCGGCGACCTACGGCGATCGCCTGGCCATGACCCCGGCCGAAGTCGCCGCCGCGGAAAACAGCCGCGCGTCGGACGTCGAAAAGGGAAATCGCCCCACCGACCCCAACGCCACCGCCCAGGAAGTCAACGCCACCTGCGACCTGAAGGGCTTCGCCCCTGGCGCCGGCTGCGCCTATAACCAGGGCTTCACCGAGCCCGGCGATCTGGTCATGCGCGTGCATGGCGAGCCGCGCACCTCGTTCATCACCTATCCCGCCAACGGCCGCGTCCCGGCGCCGAAGGCCGGCGCCCAGATCGTGCAATCGCGCGTGGTGGTCGGCCCCTCCGAAGGCGAAGACGGACCTCCGGTCCGGGGCGCCACGCCCGCCCGCAACCTTGCCGGCCAGTACGACAATCCCGAGAATCGCCCGCTGCCCGAGCGCTGCATCATGTCCTTCGGCCGCTCGACCGGCCCGATCATGCAGGGCCAGCTCTACAACAGCAATTACCGCATCGTGCAGGGCAAGGACTCGGTCGCGATCTGGGTCGAGATGGTCCACGACGTGCGGATCGTCCGCATCGGCGGCAAGCACCGCACCGACGGCGTTCGCCCTTACTACGGAGACGCGATCGGCCATTATGAGGGTGACAGCCTGGTGGTCGAGACCACCAACTGGCCCCAGGCCCAGGCGCTCAACGGCTCGTGGCAGAATCTGAAACTGACCGAGAAGTTCACCCGGGTCAGCGCCACGCGCATGCTCTACCAGTTCCGCGTCGAGGACCCGACCATCTGGGATCAGGCCTGGGGCGGTGAATACGAATTCAACGCCACCAGCGGCGTTTATGAGTACGCCTGCCACGAGGGCAACTACGCCCTCGAAGGCGTTCTGGCTGGCGCGCGCGCCGCTGAACGGGCCGCGGCCGGAGCCACTGCCACGCGCTAGGTCAAATCAACCTGTCCGGTGTTGTTATTTTCACCGGACAGGCCTTAGATGCCTCCAAACAAGAAAATATCTGGAGGAATTCAAATGTCCAAGGCAAGCGCGCTGACGCTCAGTCTGTTATTGGCCGGGACGGCCTTCGTCGCGCCGGCGCCGGCTCTGTCGGCCCAAACGCCGGCGAGCAAGGCTCCGGCCACCAAGGCGGCCGCCTACCGGGCGCCGAGAACCTCGTTCGGCCAGCCCGACATCCAGGGCGCCTGGAGCAATTCATCGCTCACCCGCCTGGAGCGCGACACCCGCTATGGCGACCGACTGGTATTTACGCCCGCCGAAGTGGCTGCGCTGGAAAACACCCGCATTGCCCAGGTCGCGGCCGGCAACCTGCCGACGGATCCGAAGCTCACCACCCAGGAAGTCAACAAGACCTGCGATGTTCCGGGCTTCTCGGGCGTCGGCTGCGGCTACAACGCCGGCTTCACTGATCCGGGCGACGTGGTCATGCGGGTGCATGGCGAGCCGCGCACCTCGTTGATCACCTCGACGGCCAATGGCCGCATCCCGCCGCCCAGAGCCGATGCGGCTGCGGCGACGGCACGTTCGGCGGCCGCTGCGGCAGCCCTGATCGGCGATGGCGAAGAGGGCCCGGCGGCTGGCGCAGCGCGCGGCGGCGCAACGGCGGCCGCAGGACGCGGCGGCGGCGGTGGTCGTGGCGGCGGCGGAGCGGCCGGCGGCGCTGGCCGCGGCATTTCGAACGGGGCCTTCGACAACCCGGAACAGCGTGGCCTGGCCGAGCGCTGCATCCTGTCCTTCGGCCGCAGCTCCGGCCCGGTCATGCAGCCCCAGCTCTACAATTCGAACTATGAATTCGTTCAGGGCAAGGATTCGGTCGCGATCTGGGTCGAGATGGTCCACGACGTGAAGATCATTCGCCTGAACGCCAAACACCGCACCGATGGCCAGCGCCCCTACATGGGCGACACCATCGGTCACTGGGAGGGCGACACTCTGGTGGCCGAGACCACCAATTTCCCGCAGGCCCAGGCGCTGAACGGATCGTGGCAGAACCTCAAGGTGACCGAGAAGTTCCGCCGGGTCGCCAATGATCGCCTGCTCTATACCTTCACCGTCGAGGACCCCACCGTGTGGGATCAGCCCTGGGGCGGGGAATACGAGTTCGGCAAGGCCAAGGGTCACGTGTTCGAATACGCCTGCCACGAAGGCAACTACGCCCTCGAAGGCATCCTGGCCGGCGCCCGCGCCGCCGAGGCGGACGCCGCAAAGGCGACCGCCTCGCGCTAACGCGGATCGGTCAGAACACCGCGTACCCGCCGTCGATCAGGACCTGGTCGCCGGTGTGGAAGCTTGAGGCGTCGGACGCGAAGTAGATCGCCATGCCGCCAAAGTCGGCCGGCTCGCCCCAGCGGCGCAGCGGGACGCGCTTGATGACCTTGTCGTTGAAGACGTCGCTCTCCTGCGATTGCTTGGTCATGTCGGTGGCGATCCAGCCCGGCAGGATGGAATTGGCCCTTACGCCGTAACGCGCATGCTCGACGGCGATGCCGCGGATCATGGCCAGCAGGGCGCCCTTGGTCGCCGCATAGTGCTCGTTGCGCGCGGCTCCATCGATCGCCGACAAGGACGAGATCGCCACCAGGCTGCCGCCGGGGTCGCCGGCGTTGGCGCGCTCCACCATGTGGCGGCAGGCGGCGCGGAAGGTGAAGAAGACGCCGTCGAGGTTGACCGCCAGGATCTTGCGATAGTCCTCGGTGGGGATGTCGATGAACGGTTTGCCTTTCAAGCCGATGCCGGCGTTGGCGATGACGGTGTCGACCCGGCCCATCTTCTCGACGGCCTCGGCCATGGCTGCGTCGACCGCCAGTTCGTCAGACACATCTACACGTTGAGCCAGCACTCGACCGCCGATGGCCTTCAGTTGGGTTTCAGCCGCAGCATTCTTGTCCGGGTTCGACCCCCAGATCACCACGTCAGAGCCTGCCTGCGCCAAGGCCAGGGCCATGCCCAGACCGATGCCGCCATTGCCGCCGGTAACCAGCGAAACCTTGCCAGTCAGGTCAAAAGCCTTGTAGGCCATAGGTTGAACACTCCATCAATGAGTCTGTTATGATTAATGGCTAGCGCCTGAACGGACGCCCCTGTTGCCGCAAGTCGCGGCCACACTCAATCGGGTGCGTGTTCGCGCAAGAGATTTGCAGTGCGGCGAGGAACTTGGTGAACCGTTGCGCGTTTGTCACTAGATCGTCGTCCAAACCCTACCATAGGGCGGAATATTTCACGGAACGGCGCTACAAGAGGGTTGTTATTCAACAGCCTCTGTGGCAAAACAACCTACCTCTCGCGAGGATTCTGTTTTTTGGAGGATTCTATGAACGGTAAGATAGTGGCGCTGGCTGCTGTGGGGATTATGCTTGCCGGTCAGGCTTCCGCCGCAGCCGCCGCAACAGCTCAGATCAGCAGCGTGAGCGGTTCGGTTGTCGCCAGTTCGAACGGGCGCTTCTCGCCTGCGACGACTTCGACCACACTGACCGCCGGTGACCGGGTTGTGGCCCGTGACGGCGCAGCTCAAGTGAAATTCTCGGACGGATGTGTCATTTCGCTGAAGCCCCAAGCCATGCTGACCGTTGGTCAGTCCTCGCCCTGCGCTACCGGCGCGGGTCTGGTTTCGGCTTCCGACAGCAACGCCGCTCAATTCGGCGATGACACCACCGGCTTCAAGAAGGCGTCGGTTACCTTCGCCGTCCTGGCCGCCCTCCTCCTGATCGAAGCCAACTCGCGGAACAACGACTCCGTCAGCCACTAGGCCTTTCCGGCCGATAGGTCGGGACACAATGATTAAGAGCGCGGCGCCTCGAGGCGCCGCGCTTTTTTGTTTTCCGGACGGCCTCGCTCGCCGGGTTCAGCCTGACTTCAAGGGGGGCTGCGGGCGCATGAACACCCAGTCTTCATCGCTCGACAGTTCGGGACGATAACCATAGCCCTCGGCGTTGAAGTCCTTGAGGCCTTCAGCGCGATCCAGACGCCGGTCAATCGCATAGCGCGCCATCAGACCGCGCGCCTTCTTGGCGTAGAACGAGATGATGCGGTGCTCGCCATCCTTTTCCTCACGGAAGTGGCAGTTCACGACGGGGAATCGAAGCGCCTTGCGATCCACGGCGGCGAAATACTCCTGGCTGGCCAGATTGATCAGGGTCGCATCGGCGTGGCCGTCGAGCGCGTCATTCAGCGTCCCAGCCACCGGCCCCTTCCAGAACCGGTACAGATCGGAGCCCCGCTTCGTCTGCAGGCGGATACCCATTTCAAGCCGATAGGGCTGAACGGCATCGAGCGGCCGCAAGACGCCATACAGGCCTGACAGAATACGGATGTGGTCCTGAGCCCAAACCAGTCCCTTGCGATCCAGCCCGCGCGCGTTCAGGCCCTGATAGACATCGCCATTGAAAGCAAAGGCCGCCTGCAGGCCGTCCTCGCAAGCCGGATCAAAGGCCTGAAATCGCTCGTGATTGAGATGCGCAAGGTTGTCCGAAATCCCCATCAGACGCTTTAGATCGCTCTGGCGAAGGCGCACCGTCCGCTCGGCCAGTTCGGCGATATCGCTCTTCAGCAATGGCGTGGTCAGAGGCGCGTCAGGCGCGTCCTCGAACTTCATGGCCTTGGCTGGTGACAGGACGATCAGCATGGCCCACTCATAGAGCGCTGCGATGGTGTCCGCCAAGGCGACTTGAGGCCTCTAGAACAAAACCCGCGGATTCATGATCCGTTTGGGGTCTAGGCTGGCCCGGATCGCCCGATAGGCGGCGATTTCCACCGGGTCCTTGTAGCGCAAGGCGTCGTCCACCTTCATCACGCCAATCCCGTGTTCGGCGCTGATCGAGCCGCCCATGGCCACGACGACGGCGTTGATGATTCCAGTCGCCTCGCTGCGCTGCGCCATGTGCGCGGCCACATCGCCACCCGCCGGGGCCAGCACATCATAGTGCAGGTTGCCGTCTCCAACGTGTCCGAAGGTTGGAAAGCGCACCCCGGGGCTGAAAGCGCTGACCGCCTTGCCCGCGAGCTCAAGGAATTCGGGGATTGCCGAGACCGGCACCGAGATGTCGTTCTTCCAGGCCTGGCCTTCAGATTTCTGGGCGGCCGACTGGTTTTCCCGCAATGCCCAGAAGGCCGCCGCCTGGCCATCGGACTGGGCGATCGCGGCGTCGTCCGCCAGACCGTCTTCAAGTGCGGCGGCAAGGATCCGTTCGAGCGCCCGCTCGGCGCCGCCGGGTTCAGCGTCGGTCACCTCGATCAGCACATACCAGGGATGACGGCCCTCGAGGGGCAGTCGGGAATTGGGCGCGTGCCGCAGGACAAGGTCGACGCCCAGATCACTCATCAGCTCAAAGGCTTCCAGCGAGCCGCCAGCGTCGCTGCGCGCCCGGGCCAGCAAGTCCAGCGTCGCGCGTGGATTGGACGCCCCGACAAACGCTACGGCTCGGGAAGCCGGCAAGGGGAACAGCTTGAGCCGCGCGGCGGTGACGATTCCCAGCGTGCCTTCGGCGCCGCACAGCAGCTGCTTCAGGTCATAACCGGTGTTGTCCTTGCGCGGCCGCACCAGGCCATCCCAGACCCGGCCGTCCGGCATGACTGCCTCAAGGCCCAGGACCAGATCGCGCATATTGCCGAACCGCAGGACCGCAGTGCCGCCGGCGTTGGTCGAGACATTACCGCCGATGGTGCATGAGCCTTCCGACGCAAGTCCCAGCGGAAAACGCCGACGCGCCGACAGCGCCGCCTCGTGCGCCGCCGCCAGCGTCACGCCGGCCTGGACGGTCAGGGCCTCGTCAAAGGTATCGATCTCGAGCACCTTGTGCATCCGCTCGAGCGAGATCAGCACTTCGCCTTGCGGAATCTGTCCGCCGACCAGGCCCGTGTTGCCGCCCTGAACGGTCACAGGAGTCCCGGTCTCGGCGCAGAGCGAGACGATGGCCGCCACCTCTGCGGTGGATTTCGGAAGCATCAGGATCGGCGTCGAGCCGCTCCAGCGCTCGCGCCATTCCACCAGCTTGGGCGCCAAGCGCTCGGGATCGGCGCTCCATCCGGTTGGACCGGCAAGGGTCTTCAGACGGTCAATGACATCGGGGCGAACGGAAATAGTCATGACGCCAGTCTAGCCCACCTTTCCCGCCGCGCGCGACAGCCGGTCGTTGATGGCCTCGCCTAGGCCGGCATGGGGGACCGGCGCCACCGCGATAGCGCTGGGGTTCATTCGGTCGGCGGCCCGCAACATCGAAAACAGATTGGCGGCCGCCTCCTTCAAATCTGCGGAAGGGCTGAGGTTGAACACTGCCGCACCGCCTTTCGCCGGGCCGAACGCCAGCCAGGCTTCGCCGGCCTGCGGCGCAGTCGCTTCAAGGCGGACTGGCGCCTGCGGGGCATAGTGCAAGGTCAGTCGCCCGGGCGAGCGACGGGCGTCCGCTTGCGCAGCCGCCAGGGGACCGATCAAAGCTTCGATGGCCTCGCGCGCGACGCCACCTGGCCTCAGCAGGCGCGCCGGCTCACCCGGCAGCAAGGCGACGACCGTTGATTCAAGTCCCACCGCGCAGGGTCCGCCGTCCAGGCTGGCGCTCGCAGAGTCGCCGGTCTCGTCCATGGCGTCGCGCCAGGTTGTCGGGCTGGGCCGGCCGGAGCGGTTAGCCGAAGGCGCAACCAGCGGCGCGCCGAATTCCACCAGCAACTGGCGGGCCATCGGATGGGCGGGCGCCCGGACGGCGACGGTATCCAGTCCCGCGCGTGCCAGGTCGCATACGCCGGCCTCATCCCGGACCGGCGCGACAATGGTGAGCGGACCTGGCCAGAAGGCTGCCGCCAGGGTCTCGGCTCTTGAGTCCAGGTGGGCCACCTGCCGGGCCGCTGCGATATCGGCCACGTGGGCGATCAACGGGTTGAACGCGGGCCGCCCCTTTGCCTGATAGAGCGCCGCCACGGCTATGGAATTGGCCGCATCGGCGGCCAGCCCATAGACCGTCTCGGTCGGCATAATAACCAGCTCGCCAGCCCGCAGAGCCTTGGCGGCCTCAGAGATGTTCAAGCAGATAGTCCGCCGACGAGACCTTGAATTCTCCCGCCTGCTCGACATTCAGCTGCTCGACAACGCCATCCTTTGCGACGAGGGAATAGCGCTGTGAACGCCGGCCCATACCAAATTTCGACCCGTCGAAATCCAGGCCGATCGCCTTGGTGAACTCGCCATTGCCGTCGGCCAGCATCATGACTTCATCCGTGATGCCCTGATCCTTGCCCCAGGCCTTCATGACGAACACGTCGTTGACCGAGACACAAACGATCAGGTCGACACCTTTGGCCCTCAGTTCGGCCGCATGGGTCTTGAACCCGGGCAGGTGTTTGGCCGAGCAGGTCGGCGTGAAGGCGCCGGGCAGGGCCAGAAGCGCGACGCGCTTGCCGGCGAACACATCGGCAGTGGTCTTCGGCGCAGGACCGTCCTCGGTGGGGGTCATGAAGGTTGCGTCCGGCAGGCGGTCGCCGACTTTGATGGTCATGGCTTTCAGTGCTCCACTTGTGTTGAGCGGAAAGTGATAGGCTTCCCTCGCCATTCCGCCAACCCGCTCTTGTCACCTTTGGCCGCTGGCCGCACAGTTTGGGTCATGGCCCTGACGCCGCAAAGTCTTACTGGCCGAATGCTGATCGCCATGCCCGGCATCGACGATCCGCGCTTCGAACGCGCCGTGATTTTCGTTTGTGCGCATAACGACGAACACGCCATGGGCCTGATGGTGAACCGGCCGGTCGATGGTCTGACGACGCCAGCCTTGCTGGCCAGGCTGGGGGTTGAGTCGGACATCTCCATGCCCGAGGACCTAGTTCTGTTCGGCGGTCCGGTTGAACGCGAGCGAGGCTTTGTCCTGCATACCCGTGACTACGCCAGCACGCCTGGTACGCTCAACATCGACGCCAGCGTCGGCCTGACCGCCACGCGCGATGTTCTGGAGGCGATGGCCGACGAGGATCGGCGCCCGCGCCGGTCTGTTCTGGCGCTAGGTTATGCCGGCTGGGGCGGCGGTCAGCTCGAAAGCGAAATTCGTCAGAACGTGTGGCTGACCTGCGAGCCGCACGAGGCTCTGCTGTTCGGGCCTGACCACGAACACAAGTGGAGCATGGCGCTGGCCCGCATCGGCGTGTCCGCCGATCGACTGTCGACCCTGGCCGGCCGCGCCTGAAGGGGCGCGGCCGGAGGGTTTTGACCTAGCGCAGGAATTTGCCCGCGCCGGATTCGATCGCCTTGTCGGCGTCACGGCAGATATCGTCGATCGCCGATTTCATAACCGGGTCACTGGCGACCGGAACAAAGTCGCCCGGGGTCAGGGTGGTTGTGGATTGACCGGCCAGATTGCGCGATGCGTAGAGCGTGACCGAAACCTTGCGGATCTGACCACGCTGGCAGTTGATGTCATAGTCCGTGGACTGGGACAGGGCGGTTCCTGTCGGCGTCGTCACCGGGCCATAGAATTCCTGGCGCAGGATGTAGCGCGGCGTTGAGCGAGTGCCCTTCGAGGAATCGGGTTTGGCGCTTCTGAACAGGGCGCCATCGGCGCCAAAGCCCAGGAGCGGCCAGTCGGGATTTCCGGCTGTGCCACCTTGCAGCACGGCTTGTTCGGTCAGCCAGCGGCGGCCGGCGGCCTGGTCGTTGATGTTGAAGGTCGGACCGGGACGAGCCCCGGCGGCGCCAGGCGCCGCGGCGACAGCGCCACCTCGACCCGGACCCGAGGCCGCAGCGCAGGCGGCGCGAACGCTGCCTTCGAGCACAGCGACGGAAGCGGCGGGCGACCAGTCTTCGGAATTGAGTTGGGTCTTCTTGTCGCCACCCAGATTGTGAGCGGGGAAGCTGGCGGTCTGGACCTGCTTGATGCGGGCGCCGACGCAATCGACAGTAAAGGTGTCGAGTTCCGACAGGGCCTGGATGCCGCCGACACCGGGGCCGGCCTTGAAGAATTCGATGCGAAGGGCGACGCTGGCCTGTCCGGAACTGGCGTCACGCTGGGCCAGAACGCCGCGCATCAGCAGGCCGTCGGGCGTCGCTGCAATCGACTGCCATCCGGTGACCGGGTTGGCGGTCTTTTCCAGAATGCTGTTGGACGTCTTCCAGGCGTCAACGGATGCCTTGTTAGCGGGGTCTGGCGTTTGAGCCAGGGTGGCGCCGGCTATCGCCACGCCCAGAACCGCAGCCGCCAATCCGGCGCTGCGGGTTTTGTTGCCGACCATCGTTTCCTCCGAGAGATCCTAATTTATGGACTTGTTTTTTCTCATATGGGCCACGCCGTTTCCCTCACGTCAACTCAATCTTGCGACGCTAGTTCGGGGCGATGAGCCTTGCCCGAACCGGCAGTCTCAGCCGCGCGCCTTAACAGGCGCCACGCCGTCAGCATAGGCCTCGTTCAGATAGACTTCGGCCTCCTGCGGCGACAGGGCCGGGGCGTAACCGAATCCCTGGCCGTAGTCGCAGCCCAGGTCCTGCAGGGCGCTGGCCATGGCGGCGTTCTCTACCCCTTCGGCCACCACCTCGAGGGCCAGTTCCCGGCCAAGATTGACCACAGAGCGGACAATCTTGGCCGAACCTTCGTTGCTTCCCATGGTGCGCACGAAATAGCGGTCGATCTTCAGCGTGTCGAAGGGCAGGCGGGTCAGATAGGACAGGGACGAGAACCCGGTGCCGAAATCGTCCAGCGAAAGGCCGGCGCCGGTTTTGCGCAACTGACGCAGGATAACCGAGGCCCGGTCGGGATCGCGCATGATGTCGCTCTCGGTGATCTCGAGCTTCAGGGCCAGAGGCGGCAGGTCGGTTTCCTTCAGCAGGGCCGCGACATCTTCCACCAGATTGGGCCGGTCGATCTCGCCGGTCGACAGATTGACGCTGCAGGTCAGGGCGCCGGCGCGGGCGTGGCGGGATTTCCACTCGGCCAGCTGTAAGGCTGAAGCGCGCATCATGGCCGCGCCCAGATCGGTCATCAGGCCCATTTCCTCGCACAGCGGCAGGAACTCGTTCGGCGCGATCAGGCCGCGGCGCGGGTGGCGCCAGCGGGCCAGGGCTTCGAAGCCTGAAATCTTGCCGTCCTTCAAGCGGACGACAGGCTGGAAGTAGGGGACGATCTCGCCGCGGGCGATGGCGCCGCGCAGGTCGGATTCCAGCGCCAGCCTGGACAGGCCGTCGCTTTCGGGGCCGTCGCAATAGGTCGAGGCGCTGCCGCGACCGGCGGACTTTGCGCTTTCCAGCGCGACTTCGGCCCGGCGGAGCAGTTCGGCCGCATCGGTGGTGTCGGGGCCGCCGATGCCGCGCACCGAGCCGATGGCCAGGGTCGGGTGAATGTCAAAGCCGGCGATGCGCAGCGGCTGTTCCATCACCCGGCGCAGCTCGTCGGTCAGATTGCGGCCCGAGGGGTCGGCGAGCAGGGCGAACTCGTCCTCACCGATCCTTCCCATGACCACACCCGGCGGAAAGCCCGCGGCCATGCGCGATCCGAGGGCGGCCAGAACCAGGTCGGCGCGTTCGTGGCCGAGGGCCTCGTTCAGGCGGCGCAGGCGATTAAGGTCGGCGACCACCAGCTCGAAACTGGCCGTCTCGACCAGGCGCTCGCGGGCCCGGATGAGAAAGCTACGGCGGTCCAGCAGGCCGGTGAGCGGATCGCTCTCCGAGGCCGAAAACTTGGACTCAGGCGCGATGACGCCGGCGGCGCGGATGCCGCCTTCTTCCAGCCAGACGCCGCGCCAGACGCAGCACTCGCCGCCGCGCATCTGGATCCGGGCCGTGACTTCGGTTCCGGGTTCCTGGACGCGCAGGAACTCCTCGAAGACCGTGCGGTCCTGGGGCATGGCAAGGGCGTAAGCGGCGGCCGAGGCGCACTCGGGGGCCAGGGGGGCCAGGCCCAGGGTCCGGGCGGCGCCGGTAACCCTTAGGCGGTCGCGTCCCGGCTCCCAGTTCCACAACACGACATCGGCCGAGGCGAGGGCCTCGAAAACCGCTGTCGCGTCCCAGAAATGGTTGCTTTGCCGCATGCCCCGCCCAGTCAAACGGGTCTCGCAGGCGGGCCCGGTCAGGAGACGTCTCTCCCGGCCTCAGGCGCCACCAACCCGAACAGGAGATGATCTCGCCATTTGCCGTTAATTTTCAGATAAGCGCTGGCTAATCCTTCCTGCTGGAAACCGGCCCTAAGCAACAGATTCTTCGAAGGTTCATTGTCCGGAACACAGGCCGCTTCCAGCCGGTGCAGGCGCATCTTGCCAAAGGCGAAGCGGCTGGCGACGCGCACAGCGGCCAGGGTATGCCCTTGCCGGGCAAACGCCGCGCCCGACCAGTAGCCGACGGTGGCGGTCATCGCCACGCCGCGCCGCACATTGGACAGCGAAATTCCCCCGGTCATCGCCCCGTCGCTCTGGCGGAAAACCAGGAAGGCGAAGCCGACGCCCAGGTCGGTGTCGCGCTGGTAGGCGTTCATCCGGCGGCGAAAACCGGCGCGGGTCAAATCATCGGCCGGCCAGACCGGCTCCCAGGGCTGCAGAAAGGCCCGGGACGCCGCTCGTAGCTCGGACCATTCCGGGTAGTCTGACCAGGCAAAGGGGCGCAGGCGCACGCCCTCGCCCTCGATGTCGAGGGGCGAGCGAAGCGAGAACCAGTCCGTCAGCGCCATGGGTGCATCGGCCAAAATTTCGGATAAGCTTGGGCAATGTCGCAGATTGAACTCGTCATTCAAAGCTGCCGCAAGGACTTGGGGGGATTTGAGGTGGGGCGCGTACTGCCGCATGCCAGCCGCCGGATGGTCGGACCGTTCGTCTTTCTCGATCACATGGGTCCGGTGGATTTCGAACCGGGCTTTGCAAAGTCGGTCGATGTAAGGCCCCACCCGCACGTGGGCCTGTCGACCCTGACCTATCTGTTCGAGGGCCAAATCACCCACCGCGACAGCCTGGGCGCCCATCAGGCGATCCGACCCGGCGAGGTCAACTGGATGACGGCCGGATCGGGCATCACCCATTCCGAGCGCTTTGAGCACCTGCGGGCCCATGGCGGCCGGCTGCACGGCGTTCAGGCCTGGGTCGCCTTGCCGCTGGCCGATGAGGACTGTGATCCGGCCTTTGATCACTACCCGGAAAGTGATCTGCCGACCTACGAGGGCGGCGGATTGTGGGCGCGACTGGTGGCCGGCAAGGCGTTCGGCGCACAGGCACCGGTGGCGGTCAAATCGCCGCTGTTCTACGTGCACTGGCGGCTTCAGGCGGGCGCGCAAGGCCAGTTGCCGGCGGAATATCCCGAGCGGGCGGCCTTTATCGTCTCGGGCGCCGTCGAGGTGGGCGGCGAGGCCTACGGGCCCGGCCAGATGCTGGTGTTCAATCCCGGCGAGCCGGTGCTGTTCACGGCCCTGGCCGACGCCGGGGTCATGCTGCTGGGCGGCGAGAGCGTGGGGCCGCGCCTGATCGAATGGAACTTCATCGCCTCGACCAAGGAGCGCCTTGATGCGGCCAAGGACCGGTGGCGCAGGCAGGCGTTCAAGCTGCCGGTCGGCGATGATCAGAAGTTCACGCCGTTGCCCGGAATCGCCTGAGGCAAAAGAGTCAGCATTTTCAGCTTTTCGCACCGTTTGATGATTGCGGAGTCCTTTGTGCGCAAGGCGTGGCGGATTTTGCGCAGGTTTTTCGGGGTCGACAGCTGTCAGTTTCCGGGCCGCATTTGTCAGCTGACCGCGCGCCTTTGACAGTTCGTCCTGCGCGCGGCGGCAGGGCGCGTATTTTACGGGGCGGGGGACGACATCGCGCATCAGCGGGCCACTGCGCGGCGGGTCAAGCCGGATTCAAGTCATGCGGACAGAGTGTTTCGCAGGACCGATGGGCCGATTCAGACCGGACCCGCGAAGCGCCAGGCCAGGGGCTGGCCGGCGTGGAAGGGGACGAGGTCCTCGGTCCCGGCGATGACCCGTTCGGGCGGGGTGAAGCTGGTCCGTTCGAGGACGATGCGACCCTCGTTCAGGGGCAGGCCGTAGAAGGCCGGGCCGAATTCCGAGGCGAAGGCTTCGAGGCGGGGAAGGGCGCCGTCCTCCTCAAAGGTGGCGGCATAGCTTTCCATCGCATAGGGGGCGCAGAAGATGCCCGCGCAGCCGCAGGCGGTTTCCTTGCGGCCAACGGCGTGGGGTGCCGAATCGGTGCCCAGAAAGAACTTTGGACTGCCCGAGGTCGCCGCGCGGCGCAGGGCCAGGCGGTGTTTCTCGCGCTTGGCCACCGGCAGGCAGTAGAAGTGCGGGCGGATGCCGCCCTCGAACATGGCGTTGCGGTTGATGCGCAGATGGTGGGGCGTGATGGTGGCGGCGATATTGGGCCCGCCGGCCTCGACAAAGGCGGCGGCCTCCGCAGTGGTGATGTGCTCGAATACCGACTTCAGGCCCGGGAAATCGGCGGCGATGCGCGAATAGACGCGCTCGATGAACACCGCCTCGCGGTCGAAGATGTCGACGGCCGGATCGGTGACCTCGCCGTGCAGCAACAGCGGCATGCCGATCTTTTCCATGCGCGCCAGCACGGCGGAAATCCTGCCGATGTCGGTGACCCCGTGCTCGGAATTGGTGGTGGCGTTGGCGGGGTAGAGCTTGCAGGCGGTGAACATCCCGGCCTCGAAGCCGCGGGCGATTTCATCGGCGTCGGACGCATCGGTCAGATAGCAGGTAATCAGCGGCTCGAACGAAAGGCCGGGCTCCAGCGCCGCCATTATCCGCGCACGATAGGCGGCTCCTTGCGCCATCGTCGTCACCGGCGGCGTCAGGTTGGGCATGACGATGGCCCGGGCGAACTGGCGTGCAGTGTGGTTCACGACGCCCTTCAGCATGTCGCCGTCGCGCAGGTGTACATGCCAGTCATCCGGGCGGCGGATGACCAAGCGCTGGGGCGGGTTCGGCGTATCAGGCATTGGGGTCTTTCGTCTTGAGCAACAGCCCCCGGGCGGCGGTCAGCACCGTCTCGACGGTCAGGTCGGTCAGGTGGCTCATCTGGAAACTGAATTCCGGGTCCAGCGCCCGCAGGGTTTCAAAGTCGCGCGGGCCGCGCACCACCCTGACATGGGGGCCGAAGGGCGCGCAAATATGGTCGTCGCTGGGACCGAACAGGGCCAAGGTCGGACAGCCCGCCGCCGCCGCAGCCTGCGTCCAGATATTGTCGCCGCCGATGTAGAGCCGGCAGCGTTTCAGCCAGGCGTAGTCGGTCATCAGCTCCTGGGCGTAGGGGCGCGAGATGATGCGCTTGCGGGGCAGGGGGAAGATGGAATCGTTGATGGCGTCGCGGTCCATTTCGCCGCCAAAGGCAACGATCCGCCCGTTCACCAGCGGCGCGCCGGGGACCATCATCAGCTGCGAGGCAACCTGGCCATAGCGCTCGGCCGGCCATACCCGGCCGACCCATTCGGCGCCCGGGCCCATGGCCAGGATCTGGCCCTCGCCGGCCAAGGCCTCATCGGCGGCGGCGTCCAGTTCGGGGTTGGTGTAAAGGAACGGGGCCGGGGGATCGTCCTCAAAGCCCAGGATGCGGGCCACGGCCAGGGTGCGGTTGTCCAGCACCTCGCTGACCTTGAGTTCCGCGCGGCGCTTGCGTTTGAGCCAGCCGGAAATCCCTGCGCCGCCTAGGTCAAGGATCAGGCCCCAGGTGCGTTTGGACAGCTTGCCGGTCAGTGACAGCCGCGCACCCACGCCATCGTATTTGGGCACGGTGATCAGGTCGGCCAGTTCGGGTGTGTCCGCGAATAGGTGCGCCGATTCAGGTCCGCCCACGATGGTGAAGCGGGCGTTGGGGATCTCATGAAGCAATCTGGGGATCAGCCCGGAAACCGCGATGGCCTCGCCGGGATCAAGGGGCGCGATCACGAGAATCAGGAAGGGCCTGGCGATCATTGAAAGCACTATAGCATGGCGTGCGGCGACCAAGCGCCCTACATCGAAGGCTCATGTCCGATCCCCTGCTGATCACACCGCTGACCGACCGCGCCCTGGTGTCTGTGCGCGGCGAGGGCTGGCGCGCCTTCCTGCAGAACCTGCTGACCAACGATGTCGAGCCGCTGGCGGATGGGCAGGCGCGCTTTACCGCCCTGCTGACGCCCCAGGGGCGCCTGCTCTACGACCTGTTCGTCATCGCCGACGGCGACGGCGCCCTGCTGGACGTGGCGGCCGAATGGCGAGAGGCGCTGATCGAGCGGCTGATGATCTACCGGCTGCGGGCCAGGGTCGCGATCGCGGCGGACGCGCGGGCGGTGGGCGTTTGTTTCTCCGCCCAACCCGGCGAAGGCGGGGATGCATCAGACCTGTCACCCTCTACGGCTGGACCCCCGCCTGCGCGGGGGCGAACGGGGCTATGGGTTGCCGATCCGCGCCTGCCCGCCCTGGGCTGGCGGGTCTATGGCGCGGAGGGCGAGGGTGATCCTGCGGCTTATGAGGCCCACCGCCTGGCCCTGGGCGTTCCGGGCGCCGCCGACTGGGGCACGGACCGCACCTATCCCATCGAGGCCGACTTCGACCTGCTGAACGGCATCGATTTTTCCAAGGGCTGCTTCGTCGGCCAGGAAACCACCAGCCGCATGAAGCGGCGCGGAACCATCAAGACCCGGATGCTGCCGATTGTGTTCGAGGGGACTGCGCCAGCCTTCGGGACCGAGGTGCTGGCGGGGAGCCTTCGGGCAGGCGAGGTGCTGTCGGGCGCAGACGGCCGGGCCATGGCGCTCTTGCGGCTGGACCGGATCGAGGGGGCGGGCCTGACGGCGGATGGGCGGCCGGTGCAGGTTCGGCGGCAGGGGTGGATGACGGGCTAGTCCTTCTGCGGACAGGACTCGATGAATTTTTCGACATCTTCGCGCGGCAATTTCGCAAACGCCTCTGCCTTGCTGTGGACGTAACCCGCGACGAAACGGGCGGCTTCGAGTTCCTCGCCCTTGCCGCCATTTTCATAACGGACTCGCGCCGCATCTTCGTAGACCGCGGCGACGTCGGAGATTTACGCGGACATCGACGCCGAGCGGCCCGGGTCGACTACAGCGGCATTGGCCAGATAGGCACCCGCGCAGTCGGCAAACGTCGTCCACTGCCCCTTGAGCGGCTGGACAGTGGCACAGCCGGCGAGGCACCCGCCAAGCGCCACGATGATGACGATCCTCATGGCCTGACTATACACCCCGCCCTCGCGCCTTTCCACTCATGCGCCCCGCCGCAAACCGGCCTATATCCTCATCCCATGTCCTCCGGCGCCGAGATCATTCGCGATTACGTCAAGCGGCTGCCCGATGCGCCGGGGGTTTACCGGATGATCGGCGAGGACGCCGAGGTGCTGTACGTCGGCAAGGCCAAGTCGCTGAAAAAGCGGGTGGTGCAGTATGCGCAAGGGCGATTCCACACCCAGCGCATCGCCGGCATGGTGCATCTGACGCGGGCCATGGAGTTCGTGACGACGAAGACCGAGACCGAGGCCCTGCTGCTGGAGATCAATCTGATCAAGCAGCTGAAACCCCGGTTCAACGTCCTGCTGCGCGATGACAAGTCGTTTCCTGAAATCCTCATCCGCCGCGATCACCGCGCCCCGCAGATCCGCAAGCATCGCGGCGCCCATACCATTCCCGGCGACTATTTTGGGCCCTTCGCCTCGGCCTGGGCGGTGAACCGGACGGTCAATTCGCTGCAGAAGGCGTTTTTGCTGCGCTCGTGTTCGGACAGCGTGTTCGAGACGCGGAACCGGCCGTGCATGCTGCACCAGATCAAGCGCTGTTCCGCGCCGTGCGTCGATCTGGTGACGCCGGACGATTATCTGGCCCTGGTCGGACAGGCCCACGACTTTCTGTCCGGCAAGAGCCGGGCGGTGCAGAAAAAGCTGGCCGACGAGATGATGGCCCTGGCGGAAGCCGAAGAGTTCGAGCGGGCGGCGCGGCTGCGCGACCGCATCCGGGCAATGTCGGCGGTCACCCAGGAACAGTCGATCAATCCGCAGGGGGTGGAAGAGGCCGACGTCTTTGCCCTGCACGCCGAGGGCGGACAGGCCTGTGTCCAGGTGTTCTTCTTCCGGGCCGGCCAGAACTGGGGCAACCGGGCCTATTTCCCGCGCATCGCCGGTGCGCTGGACGCCGAGGAGGGCGAGGAGAATGCGGGCCTGATGTCGGCTTTCCTGGGCCAGTTCTACGAGAGCCAGCCGATCCCGCGCCTGATTCTGGTCTCCCACACCCTGGCCGAACGTGAGCTGTTCGCCGAGGCCTTGTCGCTGAAGTCGGGCCGCAAGGTCGAGATCGCCACGCCGGTGCGCGGCGAAAAGCGCGACCTGGTGGATCATGCCCTGACCAACGCCCGCGAGGCGCTGGGCCGCAAGATGGCCGAGGGCTCGGCGCAAGGGAAATTGCTGGACGGGGTCTGCGAGGCTTTCGGGCTGGAGGCCCGGCCCGAGCGGATCGAGGTCTATGACAACTCGCACATCATGGGGACCAATGCGGTCGGCGGCATGATCGTGGCCGGGCCGGAGGGCTTTGAAAAAGGCCAGTACCGCAAGTTCAACATCAAGAGCACCGAGCTGGTCCCCGGCGACGACTACGGCATGATGCGCGAGGTCCTGCAGCGGCGGTTCTCGCGTATGGTCAAGGACGAGGAGGCGGGCGAGGCCACACCCCGGCCGGACCTGGTTTTGATCGACGGCGGCAAGGGCCAGCTGGACGCAGTGCTGGCGGTGATGGCTGATCTGGGGGTCGACGACATCGCCGTGGTCGGCGTCGCCAAGGGCCCGGACCGGGACGCCGGGCTGGAGCGGTTCTTCATGGAGGGGCGCGATCCCTTCATGCTCGAGCCGCGCTCGCCGGTTCTGTATTACCTGCAGCGCCTGCGCGACGAGGCCCACCGTTTTGCGATCGGCGCCCACCGCACGCGGCGGACCATCGACATGAAGAAGAACCCGCTGGACGAGATCGAGGGCGTCGGGCCGGGGCGCAAAAAGGCGCTGCTGAGCGCCTTCGGCTCGGCGCGCGGGGTGGCGAAAGCCGCGCCGGACGACCTGGCCAAGGTCGAGGGCATCAGCGAGGCGCTGGCCGAGCGGATCTTTGCCTATTTCCGCAAGGCGTAGGGAAACACCTCCCCCGCGCAGCGGGGGAGGACCGCCGTGAGGCGAGGCGGGGGCGAGCCGCATCCACGACCGTTGCGGCCGCTCGCCCCCTCCACCGCTGCGCGGTTTCCTCCCCGTAAAACGGGGGAGGTGGGGGAGGTGTGCACGCCCGCGAATGTGCGTAGAGTGCCAAAAAATTCTGGAGGAGGCTCTCTCATGAAACGTCTGGCCCTGGCTGCGATCGCCCTGTGTCTTCCCGTGGCGATCGCCTTCGCCCAGCCGGCGGCGGCGCCCGGCGCCGCGCCCAAGAGCATTTCCCTCTACGGCAATGGCGGCGCCACCGGCCCGACCACCCTGGAGACGCCCAAGCTCAATCTGATGCCGACGCTGGAATACATGCGCCAGGTGATCAACCCGCACGCCAACGCCTACTGGGCGGCCGAAGGCTATCTGGATGATGAGGACACCTCCAAGGTCGAGGGCGCGCCCGCCGATGACGACGCCTGGGCCGAGCAGTTGTCGCGCGCGGCGACCCTGATGGAGGCGGGCAATGGACTGTTCACCGCGGGTCGTCCGCGCAACGGCCGCTGCGTTGAGCCGGGCGCGGCCGCTGCGGCGCCGGCGGCTCCGGCCCGTGGCGCCGCCGCGCCGGCCGCACCGGCGCGAGGCGGGGCTGCGCCGGCGCGCGGGCCCGGGGCGACCTGCGACATGATCTGGAACCACTATGCGCAGGAGCTGATCGACGGCGGATCGGCCGCCCTGGTCGCCGCCCGCACCAAGAACGCCAAGGCCGGTTTCGAGGCCGGCAGCACCATCTATGACGCCTGCTTCGGCTGCCACGCCCGGTTCATCCCGCGCCCGGCCAACTCGCGCTATACCGCCCCCTTCCCGTCGGATGAGGAAATCCGCCAGAAGGGCGGAGCCAAGGGTCAGTAGGCGCGTTCCGGAAAGGCGCACAGGCGAGGGCCGATGAAAAAGCAGATTCCCAATGTGCTGACGATTGGCCGGCTGGTGCTGAGCCTGGTGATGTTCGCCTGCCTGGCGCTCTATCCCAACACCGCCGACAAGGCCCAGGCCTATAATCTGGCCCTGGTCGCCTTCCTGACCTTTGTGGTCGCCGCCGTGACGGACTTTTTCGACGGCTGGCTGGCGCGCAAGTGGGGCGTGACCTCGGTGACCGGCGCGATCCTGGATCCCATCGCCGACAAGATCCTGGTCTGCGCGGCGATCCTGGGGGTGCTGGGCGCCGGCGGGGGAACGCCGGTGCTGATCCCCGGCGCGATCATCCTGTTCCGCGAGTTCGCCGTCTCGGCCCTGCGCGAGGTGCTGGCGCCGAAGGGCATCAAGCTGCCGGTCACGTTGCTGGCCAAGTCCAAGACCACGCTTCAGCTGGTCGCCCTGGGCTGTTTCATGGCCCTGATCGTCTGGTTCGTGGTGCCGGGCGGCTCACCCGATCCGCAGTCGTGGAACGCCGCTCGCCTGGTGACCCTGCTGCTGTTCGACGCGGCCGCCGCGGTCACCGTCTGGACCGGCCTGGAATATGCGCTGGCCGCGCGCAAGGCCCTGGCCGAGGCGCAATAAAAAGCCCGCCGGCGATGAACCGGCGGGCCTGATATTTCCTTAGAAAAGCCTCAGCCTACTTCGGCTGGTTCTCGGTCATCTGGCATCCGCCGATGCCGCCGGCCTGGCTGCACAGGATGATGTCGAACGGAGCCGGCTCGCCCAGGGCGTACTGGATGACAAAGCCCGGAGTTCCGTCAGCGCAGGCCACCTCGATATAGGCGTAGCGGGCGCTGGCGCCGCGGCTGCGGGCGTTGTTCACGTCACAGCTGGAATAGTTCTTCGACACGTTCTTGGCGTTCTTCAGCTGGTCGGTCAGGGCCGGATAGACCGCGTTGTTGTTCGACATGGCGCAGCGATAGCCCTCGGTGAAGGCGCGCAGGCAGTTGACGACGGTGGTCTTGGCCGGGGTCTTGAGGATGACGGCGCTGTCGGCGCGGTTGTCGCAGCCGATTTCGATGGCTTCATAGGGGCTGTCGGCCTTGGCGGCGAAGGCGCCGAACTTGGAGACGTTGCAGTCAAAGCCACCGGACTTGGCGGTGGTGGTGTAACCAGCGCGAAGCGAGGCGGTGGCGGCGACCGCGTCGGTCAGGGTGCAGCCCGAGCCCAGGGTGGTGGCGTTGATGCAGGCGATCTGGCTCTTGAAGGCGCCGCTGGCGTCGGCCTTGATCATGAAGCCGGAATTGTCCGAGCAGGCATATTCGAAATACATCGACCCGTCCGAGGTGGCGCCGACGAAGCGGTCCTTGGTGACGGTGCAGGGCTTTTCAGCCTTGGTCGCCAGATCCTTGAACGGGGCCATGTTGGCTTCCGGCGTGGTCAGGGCGCAGCGCGAGGCCGCGGCCAGGCTTTCCAGCGCAAGACACGGCGTCACGGTGACGGCCGAGGTCGCGGTCTGGGGGACGGCGGCGTTGACGAAGGCGCCGACGCCGCTCTGGCAGGCGACTTCATAGAGGTCGGCGTTGGAGGCCGCGCCCATGACCTTGGCCTGGGTGACCGTGCAGCCCTTGGTTCCCCGGTCGAGCAGGGGCTGCAGCAATTTGGTCAGGTCTTCCTGCGCCATGCCTGTTCCGGCGGCGGCGCGGGCCGGCGCCTTGGCGGCCGGTGTCTGAGCGCTGGCCGAGTGGCTGTAGATGAATAGCCCGAGGCTCATGGCCACCAGAGCGGAAATCAGGACTCGCATGGCGAGCACCCTCCAATAAAACGAAACGTCCCTGAGGTCCCTTAACGCCCTCAAGGGGCGGTGCGTCAAGTTTTGGGTTGGCGTGCGCGGCAAAGCAGACAATGTGGCGGGCCAGAGGAGATGCTTATGACCGACCATATCAAGATCGCCATGGACGACGGGGTTCTGATCCTGACCATGAACCGGCCCGACAAGAAGAATGCCCTGTCCAACGACATGTACCGGCGTCTGGCCGAGGCGGTCGAGGAAGCCCAGGCCGATCCGGCGATTCGCGCCGTGCTGATCCAGGGCGAGGGCGGGGTGTTCACCGCCGGCAACGACCTGTCCGATTTCGCGGCCGTCTCGTCCGGCGAAGCCAAGGGGACGCGCTATGGCAGCGTGTTCATCGACACCATCGGGCGGGCGCAAAAGCCGCTGATCGCAGCGGTGAACGGCATCGCGGTGGGCATCGGCGTGACCATGCTGCTGCACTGCGACCTGGTGTATGTGGCCGAGGATGCGCGGCTGTCGACGCCGTTCGTCAATCTGGGCCTGGTGCCGGAAGCGGCCTCCAGCCTGCTGCTGCCGGCCCGCATCGGCCATGCGCGGGCCTTTGCCATGTTCGCGCTGGGCGAGGTGGTTCTGGGGTCAAAGGCCGCCGAGATCGGCCTGGCCAACCAGGCCCTGCCGGCCGCCGAAGTGCAGGCCGCGGCCCTGGCCGCCGCCAGGGCCGTCGCCAAGCGCCCGCTCGGCTCGGTGATGGCCACCAAGCGCCTGATGCGCGACACCGCCGCCATCGCCGCGGTCATGGAGGCCGAGGGCAAGCTGTTCACCGAGCGGCTGAAAACCGCCGAGGCGGCCGAGGCCTTCGCCGCCTTCGCCGAGCGCCGGGCGCCGGACTTCACCAAGGTCGCCGCCTCGTAAGGGCGCGTCTCAGGACTTTCTGCGGGCCGCCACGGCGATCGCCTTGCTGGCCCAGATGGCCAGTTCATCGGGGTCTTCGAGCACGTCCTCGGGCACGGTCATGTAGGCCATGGGCTTTTTGCCCGAGTCCTCGCCGTAGGGGTTGAACGGGGTCGATCCGCAGGCTTCGAAGTCGGCGCGGTTGGTCTCGTCGACCTTGAGGTAGAAACGGTACTCGCTGTCGATCAGGCCGAAGATCGGCCCGCCGGCATAGAGCCCTGCGCCGCCGAAGAACTTTTTCGAGACCACCGGCCCGCAGCGTTCCAGCTGTTCCAGCACATAGTCGATATAGGCCTGCGAGACCGCCACCGGTCAGTCGCCGGTCAGCTTGTCGGCCTTGCGCAGGGCCGGGAACAGGCGCGACCAGGTGCCGGTGACAATCAGGGCGCCGACGCCGCCGAACACCGCCGCGCCGACCGGACCGATGATCCGGGCCACAACGCCGCTCTCGAATTCGCCCAGTTCGTTGGAGGCGCCGATGAACAGGCTGGAGACCGCCGCCACCCGTCCGCGCATCGAATCGGGGGTGACGATCTGCACCAGGGTCTGGCGCACATAGACGCTCAGCATGTCGGCGCCGCCCAGAATGGCCAGGGCGCCCATGGACAGGGGCAGGGATTTCGAGACGCCGAACACCACTGTGGCGGCGCCGAAGATGGCCACGCCAGTAAAGATCGCCTGGCCCGCCTTTCGCTTCACGGGGCGGCCGGCAAGGTAGAAGGCGACCAGGGTCGCGCCCACGCCCGGCATGGCGCGCAGCAGGCCATAGGCCATGGCCCGCTCATCCGGCCGCAGCGGCAGAACGTCGGCGGCGAACACCGGCAACAGGGCGGTCGCCCCGCCCAGCAACACGGCGAACAGATCCAGTGAAATGGCGCCCAGCACGATCTTCTGGCCCCAGACATAGGCCAGGCCTTCCTTCATCATCTCCCAGCGCGAGCCGCCGTGCCGGTCAGGCCGGGTCTTGCCCTTGATCAGCATCAGGCAGCCGACGGCGATGACGTAGAGGCCGGCCGAGACGATGTAGGCCCAGCCCGCCGCCTCATCTATGGGCCCGAACCGCGCCGCTGTGGCCAGCACCGCGCCGCCGATCACCGGCCCGACGATGGTCGCCGTCTGCCAGGACAGGGAGTTCCAGGCCAGGGCCCGGGGCATCAACTCGCGCGGCACCAGCATGGGTGCGAGAGCTCCGCCGGCCGGCGCGATAAAGGCGCGCGAACAGCCGAACGCGGCGGCGATGACGAAAATAGGCCACAGCATCGGGTGGCTGAAACCCAGGAAGGCCAGAACCAGGGTGGAGATCAGATCGGCGCCCAGCGACAGGACCATGATCTTGCGCCGGTCATAATGGTCGGCGGCGTGACCCGAGATCAGCACCAGTCCCAGCACCGGCAGGAACTGGATCAGCCCGACCATGCCCAGGCTGAAGGACGCCTCCTTGACGTCGGCCCCGGCCCCGCGCGCCAGGTTGTAGATCTGCCAGGCGATGGTGGTGGCCTGGACCTGGACGCCCATGGTCGCCAGAAACCGCGCCCCGATGAACATCATGTAGGACCGCTGGGCGAGCAGCTGGCGAGTCTCGGAAGGGGCGGAAAGGTCGGTCATTTGAGCGGGCGACCATGCGACGGATTTGGCCGCTGCGGCAAGAGCCAGCGCCGGGCCGCGATTGACGGAGGGGCGCACACCCACTATCGCGCGCCGACCCATGAGCAAGCTGCCCCCCATCACCCTCGAACAGCCCGAGGATTTCGCCGTCGTCGAAAGCCTGATCGACCAGGCGTTCGGCCCTGGTCGCTATGCGAAATCCGCCGAGCGTCTGCGCGAGGGGAACTCCCATCTGGCCGGCGTGTCGGTGGTGGCCCGCGAGGGCGGCGCCATCGTCGGCTGCGCGCGCATGTGGCCGGTGAAGGTCGGCGATCGGCCCGCCGTTCTGCTGGGCCCCTTCGCCGTCGCCGATGAACAGCGCAACAAGGGCCTGGGTCTGGCGCTGGTGCAGGCGGCCTGCAAGGCGGCGGCGGACGCCGGTCACGCCCTGGTCATCCTGGTCGGCGATGCGAAATTCTTCGCCCGGGCCAAGTTTGAACCGGTAGATCCGAAAGCGGTATTCTTTCCCGGTCCTGTCGATATGCGCCGGGTTCTGACCCTGGCGCTGAAGCCCGGCGCTGCCGATGGGCTGGGCGGCGCGGTCACCCGGCCCTAGGGCTGCGCATCGCGCTTTGCACGGCGCGGCAATCACGCTTAGCTGAGGTCCATGAGCCTCAAGGGTCTGGAGACCGTCACGGAAGCTGCAACGACGGCGGGCAAACGCGGCCTGCCGCCGGTTCACCTGTGGAACCCGCCCAACTGCGGCGAGATCGACATCGTCATCAAGCGGAATGGCCTGTGGTTCCACGAAGGCACGCCGATCGGGCGCGAGGCGCTGGTGCGGCTGTTCTCGACGGTGCTGCGCAAGGACGCCGACGGCATCTATCTTGTCACTCCGGTCGAGAAGATGAAGATAACGGTCGAGGATGCGCCCTTCATCGCCGTGCGCGTCGACCGGGTGGGCGAGGCGCTGGTCTTCACCACCAACGTCGGCGACATGGTCGAGGCCGGGCCCGACAACGCCATCCGCGTCGAGATGGACGCAGCGACCGGCGAGCCCCGCCCTTACATCCACGTGCGGCGCGGACTGGACGCCCTGATCGCCCGGCCGGTGTTCTATGAGCTGGTCGAGATGGCCAGCCTTCGCGACGGCGAGGCGGGTCACCGCCACTATGTGAGCTCCAACGGCGTGTGGTTTCCCGTCGGGCCTGTTCAATGACACCGCTGCGCACGAGGGTCAGGGCGGTGCTCGATCCGCTGTCGGACGTCCACGCGGTGGCCGGACAGTCTGACTATGATCTCAATCCCTGGGCCCGGCCGGACGAGGCCGCCGCCAGCGCGTTGAAACCGGCGGCGGTTCTGGTGCCCATCGTCGAACATTCCGCGGGACCAAGCCTGCTGCTCACCCGCCGCTCGGATTCGCTGCGCAAGCACACCGGCCAGATCGCCTTTCCGGGCGGCCGGTGCGATCCGGGCGAATCGGTCGCCGAAACGGCGCTTCGCGAGGCAGAGGAAGAGGTCGGCCTGTCGCGCGATTTCGTCGAGGTGGCCGGCCAGCTGACGCCGTACGAGACGGTCACGGGCTATGTGGTCACCCCGGTGGTCGCCTTTGTGCGGCCAGGCTTTACCCTGACCCTGAACGCCGACGAGGTCGCCGCAGCCTTTGAGGCGCCCTTCGACTTCCTCATGGATGCCGCCAACCATATGCGCCACTATCGCGAGCCGACCGGGGGAGGGCCCAAGCGCTATTTCTACGCCATGACCTATGAAGACCATTACATCTGGGGCGCCACTGCCGGCATGCTGCGCGGCTTTCATGACCGGCTGCATGGAGCGAACGGATGATCAGGTTCTTATGCCGGCTGCTGCTGATCGCCCTGCCGTTCGTCGTCTGGTACGTCTGGTCCCATATCGACCAGAAGCGCGGCAATCCGAAACGTACAGCACCGCGGGTCTGGCTGGCGGCGATAGGTCTGCTTTTGGTCGCCGCCTCCCTGCTGGTTACCGGCCTGATCGGCACGGCCAACGACAAGAACGCCACCTATGTGCCGGTTGAGACCGCCCCGAACGGGACCCTGGTTCCAGGACCCCGCTGACGCCATGACCCAGCGCCTCACCGGTCAGGACTGGATGATCGCAGCCAACACCCGCGCCGTCTTTGCCGCGCTGGAGGCGGCGGGCGGGCCCGGCTGCGCCCGCTTTGTCGGCGGCTGCGTGCGCAATACCCTGATGGGCAAGCCGGTGGACGACATCGACATCGCCACGGTGCTGCATCCAGAGGCGGTGATCGCCGCCCTGGACACAGCCGGCATCAAGCATGTTCCCACCGGTCTCGAACACGGAACCGTCACGGCGATCAGCGGCGGCAAGCCCTTTGAGGTGACCACCCTGCGCCACGATGTATCCACTGACGGGCGCAACGCCACGGTCGCCTTCACCGATGACTGGGCGCAGGACGCCGCCCGACGGGATTTCCGGTTCAACGCGCTCTACGCCGACCTGAGGGGTGAGATTGTTGATCCGGTCGGCGATGGGGTGGATGATGCCCTGGCGGGCCGGGTGATCTTTGTCGGCGATCCGCAGACCCGCATCCGGGAGGACTACCTTCGCATCCTGCGGTTTTTCCGCTTTTTTGCCTGGTACGGACGCGGCGAACCCGACGCCGCTGCGCTGGAGGCCTGTGCGGCCCTCAAGGACGGCATGAGACGGCTTTCAGCCGAACGGATTTCCAAGGAATTGCTGAAACTGCTGGCCGCCGAAGCGCCCGGCCGGGCGGTCGCCCTGATGATCTCGACGGGCGTTCTGGCGGCCTTCGCGCCCGAAGCCGGAAACCTGGACCGGTTCGCCGAGGTATTGAGCGGTCCGCCAGACGCCGTGCTGAGGCTGGCGGCCCTGCTGCCGGACGATGCGGTCCTGGCGCGCGGCGTGGCCGAGCGCCTGCGTCTGTCCAACGCCCAGCGCGACCGGCTGGTCGCCGCCCTGGGGTCCGGTCCGGTCCTGTCCGCCAACATGACGGATGCCGCCGCCCGCCAGCAGCTCTACCGGATTGGCGCCCAGGCCTTTGGCGACCGCCTTCACCTGGCCGGTCAGGCCAGCCAGCGTCTGCTCGATCTTGCCGCCGCCTGGCGCAAACCCGAACTGCCGGTCGGCGGCGAGGATGTGGCCGCTCTCGGCGTGCCAAAGGGCCCGATGGTCGGCGAAATCCTGCGGACCCTGGGGGCCTGGTGGATCGAAAACGACTTTCCGGCGGACCGCAGGGCAGTGCTCAAGCGCCTGTCTGAAATCGTTTCAGCCTAGGGCCACTTCACCACGGGGGGCATGGACGACAGGATGCTGTCGATGTTGCCGCCGGTCTTCAGGCCGAACATCGTGCCGCGGTCGTAGAGCAGATTGAATTCGACATAACGGCCGCGCCGGATCAGCTGCTCCTCGCGATCCTCAGGCGTCCACGGTTCGTCCATCCGGTGACGCACGATCTTTGGATAGATGTTGAGGAACGCCTCGCCCACGTCACGGGTGAAGGCGAAGTCGCGGTCGTGGTCGCCGGAATTGTGACGGTCGTAAAAGATGCCGCCGATGCCGCGCGGCTCGTTGCGGTGCGCGAGGAAGAAATACTCGTCGCACCAGGCCTTGTACTTTGCGTGCCAGTCCGGGTGGTGCGGATCGCAGGCGGCCTTCATGGCGGCGTGGAAGACGACGGCGTCAGGCGCCTCCTGGCTGCGCTGGGAATCCAGCACCGGCGTCAGGTCTGCGCCGCCGCCGAACCAGCTGTCTTCGCCGGCGCAGATAAAGCGGGTGTTCATATGCACAGCCGGCACGCGCGGATTGACCGGATGGACGATAAGGCTGATGCCGGTGGCGAAAAAGGTCTGGCCTTCCTTGCCGGGCATGATCTGGGCCATCTGCTCGGTAACGGGGCCGTGCACCAGGCTCACGTGGACGCCGGCCTTTTCGAACAGCCGGCCATGCAGCATGCCCATGACCCCGCCGCCGCCGGCGGGCCGGCCCCAGGGGGTCAGCACGAACTTGCCCGGCTCGCCGGGGTACAGTTCCGGCGGCGCCTCGGCCTCAAGTTTTTCGAAAGCGGCGGTGATCCGGTTGCGCAGCGAGTCGAACCAGGCCTTGGCGGCGTCTTGTCGCAGGGTCAGGGTTTGTGTGGGCATTTTGGCGATAAACCCTAATCGGCAATCGAAGGAAAGCCGTCCGTTTGCCTCAGGGCTTCACCCAGGGCCATGGCTGCAGCCTTGGTCACATTCAGCGATCGGCCGCGAATGGGAATGAACAATGCTGCGTCCGCCGCGGCATGGACTTCGTCTGGAACACCGGCGCTTTCACGCCCAAACAGCAGCGTATCCCCAGCCTGGAAGGAAAAATCGACGTAAGGCCGGGCCGAACGGGTGGTGAAAAGCACCAGCCGGCCGAGTTTGCGCGCCGGGTGATTCAGAAAATCTTCCCAGGAATCATGGTGCTCGAGGTCGACCTGATCGACGTAATCCATGGCCACGCGACGCAGGGATTTGTCGGAAAGCGGGAACCCGCAGGGCTCGATCACCTCCAGCGTCACCCCCAAACAGGCGGCGAGACGAATGGCCGCGCCAACGTTTTGCGGAATGTCTGGTTGAAAAAGACACAGACGCATTCTAAGCGAACCCCACGGAACGGCTCAGGCTGCCGATTCCGGGGGGTAGGCCAGTGTGCAGTCGCGCGCAAGCCGCCCATCCGGTATCGGAAAGTGTGGGCTTGCTGTATGTAGACCGGCCGATTCCGGCCGAATTCCAAGGGGACCAAAGGTGGCGGACACCGCGGTACATTCAGGCTCGGACGATCCGAACCGCAGAGATTTCATTCATATCGCCGCTTTGGCCGCCGCTGGCGGCGCGGGGGTCATGGTGGCCTGGCCTCTGGTCGACCAGATGAACCCGGCTGCCGACACCCTGGCGCTGGCGTCCATCGAGTTTGACCTGACCAAGGTCACCGAGGGCATGCAGGTCGTGGTCAAGTGGCGCGGCAAGCCTCTGTTCGTGCGGTATCGCACCAAGGCTGAGATCGACGCGGCAGTTCACGCCGACAATTCGTCGCTCAAGGACCCCCAGAAGGATGGTGAGCGTCACCTGGAGGGCAAGCCGGAATATCTGGTTCTGGTCGGCGTCTGCACCCACCTGGGCTGCGTGCCGACCTTCGGCGGTGGTGAATACGGCGGCTGGTTCTGCCCGTGCCACGGCTCGGTCTACGATACGTCCGGCCGTATTCGCAAAGGCCCGGCCCCCAAGAATCTTGAGGTGCCCGCGGTGGCTGTCCTGTCGGACACCCGGATCAAAGTCGGTTAGGGGCGGGGAAAATGAGCGCACACACTTCGAGCTACGAGCCGAAGACCGGCGTCACGCGCTGGCTGGATTCGCGACTGCCGATCCTTCGCCTGGCCCATGACAGCTTCGTCGATTATCCGACCCCCCGGAACCTGAACTACTGGTGGACCTTCGGGGCCATCCTGTCGTTCATGCTGGGGATGCAGATCGTCACCGGCATCGTGCTGGCGATGCACTATGTGCCCAACACGACCCTGGCCTTCGCTTCGGTCGAGCACATCATGCGCGACGTCAACTATGGCTGGCTGGTGCGCTATCTGCACGCCAACGGCGCCTCGATGTTCTTCATCGCCGTCTACATTCACATGCTGCGCGGACTTTACTACGGCTCGTACAAGGCCCCTCGCGAAGTGCTGTGGATTCTTGGCTGCGTCATCTATCTGCTGATGATGGCCACCGGCTTCCTGGGTTACGCCCTGGTCTGGGGCCAGATGAGCTTCCACGGCGCGGTCGTTATCACCAATCTGTTCGGTGCCCTGCCGCTGGTCGGCGAGAGCATCCGCACCTGGCTGTGGGGCGGCTTCTCGGTCGATAACGCGACGCTGAACCGCTTCTTCTCGCTGCACTATCTGCTGCCGTTCATGATCGCCGGCGTGGTTATCCTGCACATCTGGGCCCTGCACGTCACCGGTCAGAACAACCCGATCGGCGTGGAGCCCAAGTCCAAGGCCGATACCGTGAATTTCACGCCCTATGCGACCGTCAAGGACGGCTTCGGCGTGGCCCTGTTCGCCGTGATGTTCGGCTTCTTCGTCTTCTACATGCCCAACGCGCTGGGCCACCCGGACAACTACATTCCGGCCAACCCGCTGGTGACGCCCAAGCACATCGTGCCCGAATGGTACTACCTGCCGTTCTACGCGATCCTGCGGGCGGTGCCGAACAAGCTGATGGGCGTTCTGGCCATGTTCGGCTCGATCGGCGTGCTGTTCGTCCTGCCCTGGCTGGACACCTCGAAGGTGCGCTCCATGCGCTTCCGGCCCCAGGCGCAGATTTTCTTCGTCCTGTTCCTGCTAAACGCCCTGCTGCTGGGCTTCTGCGGCGCCAATCCGCCTGACGAGTTCCTCTTCCGGGTCGGCGCTGAAGGTCCCGGCCTGACCTGGGTCTGGGCGTCCCGTATCGGGCTGGCCTACTGGTTCGGTTATTTCCTGCTGGTCATGCCGTTCCTGCCCCTGTTCGAAAAGACCAGGCCCGTTCCCGACACCATTTCCTCGCCCGTGCTGTCCGGCGCGGCGACTGCTGAGAAGGCGTAAGACCGATGCGGCGCACTCTTCCTGTCATCGCAACGCTTCTGGCCCTGGGATTTGGCGGCTCGGCGCTCGCCGAGGGTCACGAAGCCCGGATGGTTCACCCTGACTGGTCGTTCGCCGGCCCGTTCGGAACTTTCGACCAGGGCCAGCTGCAACGCGGCTTCAAGGTCTATCGCGAGGTCTGCTCGACCTGCCACACCATGAACCTGGTGTCGTTCCGCAACCTGGGCGAAAAGTACGGCCCGTTCTGGGACGAGAAGCACCCGAACCCGAACGACAACCCCTACGTCAAGTCGATCGCCGCCGAGTACGATATCAACGATATCGACACCGACACGGGCGATGCGATGAAGCGCAAGGGAACGCCGGCCGACCGGATTCCCTCGCCCTTCCCGAACGAATTTGCGGCCCGCGCCAGCAACGGCGGTGCCCTGCCGCCCGATCTGTCGGTGATGGCCAAGGCCCGTCACGGCGGCGCCGACTACATCTATTCGCTGCTGACCGGATTCCGTGAGCCGCCCGCCGGCCTGACCATGCCCACGGGCATGAACTACAACATGTCGATGGCTGGCGACCTGACCACCCAGTGGGCAGGTGACAAGCACCATGTGCCGCAAGGCGGCTTCATCGCCATGAAGCAGCCCCTGACCAAGGACAAGGTCTCCTTCGACGACGGCACGCCGTCGAGCATCGAACAGGAAGCTAGGGACGTGACCGCGTTCCTCGTCTGGGCCTCCGAGCCCAAACAGACCGAACGCAAGCGTCTGGGCATGTGGGTGATGATCTATCTGGTCATCCTCGCGGGCCTGGCCTACGGCAGCTATCGGACGGTCTGGAAGAACGAGAGCCACTAGGAAACAAGGCGGCGCGAATGGACTTGAGAGACACCGTTCGCGCCATTCCCGACTATCCCCAGCCGGGGATCCTGTTTCGTGACATCACCACCCTGCTGGGTGACGCAACCGCGTTCGCGCAGGCCGTGGACGAACTGGCCGCGCCCTATCGCAACGCATCTGTCGCCAAGGTCGCCGGCATCGAGGCGCGCGGCTTTATCCTGGGCGGCGCTGTCGCCCGTCAGCTGAGCGCCGGCTTTGTGCCCCTGCGCAAGAAGGGCAAGTTGCCGTTCCACACCCACGCGGCCGACTACGAGCTGGAATACGGCCGCGACGAGATCGAGATGCACCTGGACGCCATAGCGCCGGGCGAGCGGGTTCTGCTGATCGACGATCTTATCGCCACCGGCGGCACGGCGCGGGCGGCCATCAAGCTGTTGCAGTATTTCGGGCGCGCTGAAGTGGTGGGCGCGGCCTTTGTCATCGACCTGCCGGAGCTGGGCGGCGCGGACGCCCTGAGGGCCGACGGGATCGCCGTCTCGACCCTGATCGCCTTCAACGGCGCCTGAGTCTTCTACCGGCGGATGGCCGAACGCGCCTGGGCCTGTTCAGGCCTCGCCGCGTCGGCCCGAGCGGGCGAACAGCTGAAGCGTGCGCAGGCGCGACAGGCGGGCAGAGTCTTCGTGATAGCCGTTGGGCGCCACGAAGGCGTGGCCGGCGTCATAGAGCCAGGCCGGGATGTCCGAGTGGGCCTGTGTGATCGCCTCCACGTCGCCGGGCGGGATCAGGGGATCGGTCTTGCCAAAGTGCAGGATGACCGGACAGCGCGGGGTCTCTTCGATGAAACGGATGATATGGCCGCCGTAGAAGCAGGCGACGGCTGTCAGGCCCGTGCAGCGACAGGCCGCCACCCAGCCGGCTGACCCGCCAAAGCAGAACCCCATCAGAAAGACCGGGCCCTCCAGCGCATCGATGGCCGCCTGGACGTCAGGGCTGGTCCTGTCGCCCCAGCCGACGCCATCGCCGAAAGCCGACTGCGCGTCGAGCCGGTCGGGATCGAAGTCCTTGTCCGTGAAGCCCCAGCCCTGGCGCTCGAACAGATTGGGGACCAGCACCTCGTAGCCGTCCTCGGCCCAGTCGCTCGCCAGGGCCCGCAGATGGGGCGTCACGCCCCAGATGGCGTGCACTATGACCAGGCCGCCCCGGCGGGCGTCACGGGGCGGCTCATGCCAGGCTGAGAGGGTGAACCCGTCCGCCGCCGTCAGAGTGGTTTTCTCGCCCACTCAGACGCTCTCGAACAGTTCGATGGTCCGGTGACGCGCCAGGTCGGCGGCCTCTTCGTTGAATCGTTCGGGGCTGGGATAGTTGAAGCCGTGGCCGGCGTTTTCGTAGATGTAGACGGGAACCTCGGGGTGGGCGGCCTTGACCGCCGCTTCGGTCTCGTCGGCCGGGATATGGCCGTCCAGCCGGCCCAGATGGACGATGACGCGGTTGTTCAGCGGCAGGGGGGCGAACTGTTTGACCAGGCTGCCGTAGTAACTGGATCCGGCTGCCAGACCGTCCAGCCTGGACGACGCCAGCCAGGTCAGCGACCCGCCAAAGCAGTAGCCCAGGATGAAGACCTTGCCACGAGGGGCAAGGAAGTCCCGGCAGGCGGCGATGTCGCTGAGGAAGTCATCGCGATCCATGCCGGTGGCGTGGGCGAAACCGGCCTGCATGCCGGCCGGATCGTGGCCGGCGGTAAAGCCGTATTCCCGCCGGTCGAACAGCGAGGGGGCAATGGCCTCATATCCCGCCTTGGCCCACAGCTCGACGTCGTGGCGAATGCCCATGTCGATGCCGAATATCTCCTGCAGCACGATGACCCCGCCCTTGCGCGGCGTGAAGGGCGCCTCGTGGTAGGCTGAGAACTCGAATCCATCGCGGGCGCTGGTCAGTTTGATGGTTTCGGCCATTTTCGTCTGCTCCCGGGCGGGCGTCGCCCCTGACCGCTATGTTGCCAAATTGGATGGCGGGTGTCGCCAAAAACCGCAGCGGACAGTCGCACTTCATCGGTTTGACATCCCCCATGTTCAGGGGGTTTACCGCGCTCGCCAGTTGTGGCGTTCTGATCATGACGTCCTGCTCGGGGAGAGCGGGCGCATTTGGCAGGGGAATTCAAAACATGGGCAGGTTTGCGGCCGCAGTGGCCATCTCGTCCTTGGGTCTGACATTGCTGCCGGCGGTCATAGCGACGCCGGCCAGGGCAGACGTGGTCATTCAGGGCAACAACGTCCGCAACTGCATGGGCGCCAATTCCAGCAACAACATCACCGTTGCGGCCTGCAACGGCGGGGCCAACCAGAACTTCTTCAACACCGCGTCCTACGGCCCTCAGCAATTCAACGGCAAATGCGTGCAGGGCACCGGCGAGGGCCAGAACCTGACCCTGCAGGCCTGTAATGGCGGTAATGACCAAAAGTGGCTGGCCGACTCCAATGGCCAGTATCGCAACCAGGGCGGCTGGTGCGCCGAGGTGCGGGGCTCGAACGTGGTCTCGACCAACTGCGGCGACAAATCACGTCCCAAGGCCAGCCAGATCTGGGGACGCGGTGTGTGGTCTTCGGGCGCCAACACCGGCGTCCTGGCTGGCGCACAGCCAGGCGCGGTGTTCTATGGCGGCCGCCAGGTCGCTCAGGGCAGCCTGTCGGGAGGCGCCGGCATTGTCGCCCAGGGCGGCGGCAATATCGTGGCTCAGGGCGGCGGTAATATCGTTGCTCAGGGTGGCGGCAATATCATCTCGACCAACGGCGGCGGCATAGTCGCCCAGGGCGCCGGCAACTAGCCGGGAATCGCCTTTGATAGCAGAGGGCCGATCTCGTCGTGGATGACGAGGTCGGCCAGCTCATCCTGGTCCGTAGCCTCGCGATTGACGATGACCAGTGCAGCGCCATTGCGCGCCGCCAGCGCCGGGAATCCCGCAGCCGGAAAAACCACCAGGGACGAGCCCAGCACAATGAACAGGTCGCAGGCCAGGGTTTCTTCCTCGGCCCGCGCCATCGGCTCTTCGGGCATGGCCTGGCCGAACGAGATGGTTGCGGTCTTCACCAGTCCGCCGCAGGCCCGGCAGGCGGGGATTTCGCCGCGCTCGACGAAGGCCGGTTTCAGGTCGTCGATCTCGTGACGCAAGCCACAGGACAGACACGTCGCGTAGGACGCGTTGCCGTGAATCTCGATGACCTTGTACGGATCGACCCCGGACGCCTGGTGCAGGTTGTCGACGTTCTGGGTGATGATCGCGCCCAGCTTCGGGCCCAGCCGGGCGACGGCGTAATGGCCGGCGTTGGGCGCAGCGCCCGTCCAGCCGGCCGTGCGGTTGAACACCCGCGTCCAGGCCTCGCGGCGCATCTCTTCGCGGGCCACGAAGTCCTGGAAATAGATCGGCTGCATCTTTGACCAGACCCCGCCGGGCGAGCGGAAGTCGGGGATGCCGCTCTCGGTCGAAATCCCCGCGCCGGTAAAGACGACGATGCGCGAGGCCGCGTCGATCATGGCTTTCAGGGTTGAGAGCGGGTCACTCACCCGGGAACTCCGAAGCTGGTTGAGCGGCGGGGGAAGGAGGACGAGGAAAGTTCTGGGTTGCTTTCTCCCCAGCCCGCCTCAGACGTTGAACCGGAAGTGCATCACGTCGCCGTCCTTGACGATGTATTCCTTGCCTTCCGACCGCATCTTGCCGGCGTCCTTGGCGCCCGCTTCGCCGTTCAGCTTGACGAAGTCGTCAAAGGCGATTGTCTCGGCGCGGATGAAGCCCTTTTCAAAGTCGCCATGGATCACGCCAGCCGCCTGCGGCGCAGTGTCGCCCGCGTGGATGGTCCAGGCGCGTGCCTCCTTGGGACCGACCGTGAAATAGGTCTGCAAGCCCAGCAAGGCGTAAGCCTCGCGGATCAGGCGGTTGAGGCCGGGCTCTTCCAGGCCCAGGGTCTCCAGGAACTCGGCGCGTTCGCCGGAGTCCAGCAGGGCGATTTCGCTCTCGATCTGGGCCGAAATGACCACCGACTTGGCGTTGTCGCGCAGGGCCCGTGTGGCGACCAGATCGGAATAGGCGTTGCCCGCATCCGCCGAGCCTTCATCGACATTGCAGACGTAGAGGGCGGGCAGCGAGGTCAACAGCTGCAGCATGTGCCAGGCCTTTTCGTCGTCGACCGGCACCCTGGCGGCGCGGGCGGGCCGGCCGTCGTTCAGCTGGGCCAGGGCCAGGTCGATCAGGCGCACGGTGTTGGCGCTGTCCTTGTCGCCGCCCTTGGCGCGTTTTTCCAGGTTCGGCCGGCGCTTTTCCAGGCTCTCCAGATCGGCCAGCATCAACTCGGTCTCGATGATATCCAGGTCGTCGATCGGATCGATGCGGCCTTCGACGTGAGTGATGTCGTCGTTGACGAAACAGCGGGCGACAAAGGCCACGGCGTCACAGTCGCGGATATTGGCCAAGAACTGGTTGCCCAGGCCCTCGCCCTTGGAGGCGCCGCGCACCAGGCCGGCGACATCGACGAAATTGATCCGCGCCGGGATGATCTCTTTCGAGCCCGAGATCTTTGCCAGGGCTTCTAGCCGGGGCTCGGGCACCGCCACGTCGCCGACATTGGGCTCGATGGTGCAGAACGGATAGTTGGCGGCCTGGGCCTGGGCCGTCTGGGTCAGGGCATTGAACAGGGTCGACTTGCCAACATTGGGCAGGCCGACGATGGCGACTTTGAGGGCCATGGTGTCTCGTGACTAGGTGCGATGTTATCTGAGGGGCGCGGCCTAACACGTCTTCTTCGCGGGGGCGAGCAGATCAGTCTAGGTTGCTGTCTGTGACCGCCCCGAATCCTCCTCCCAGCCGCTGGCCGGCCCTGGCCGCTGTCAATCTGGCGGCGGTGATCTTTGGCTGCAATGCGCTGTTCGGCCGGATCGATGCCTCGCCCGTCTGGCTGGTGGCCGGGCGGATGGGCTTTGCGGCCCTGGCCCTGCTCCTGATTGGCCTTGCCCGCCGCACGCTGGTGCGTCCCAGCCCTCGCCAGATCGCCGGATGCGCCCTGTCGGGCGTGCTGATCGCCCTGCACTGGATCACGTTTTTCGCATCCGTTCAGGCCGGCGGCGTGGCTATCGCCACCCTGACCGTCTCGGGCTTTCCGCTGTTCACCATCCTGCTCAACGCCGCGCGGGACCGAAAGCCGCCGCAAGGGATAGAGGTCGCCGCCAGCCTGGCCATCATGGCCGCCATCGCGCTTATCGCCCGGCCCAGCGGCGCGCCTGGCGTCGTCACCGGGGCCATTCTGGGCCTGACCTCGGCTGCGCTATTTTCGGTCTATTCCCTGGCCAGCGAGCGGCTGGTGCGTGAACTTGGCCCGTTGAACCTGTCGATGCTGCAGTACGCCCTGGCGGCGATGCTGCTCGCGCCCATCCTGCCGTTCGCCAAGGCGGTGGCCGGGCTGGACGGATGGCTGGCGCTTGTGGCCCTGGGCGTGTTCGGCACGGCCCTGTCGTTCCAGCTCTATCTGTTTGCCCTGGGCCGTATGCCTGCGGTGGTCTGTGGCGGCTTTACCTGTCTGGAGCCGGTCTATGCCATCGCCCTGGCCGCGCTGTTGTTTTCCGAGCCGATCAGCCCCCTGGTGGCGCTGAGCGCGGCCATCATCGTCGGCGCCTCGCTGGTGCTCCTTAGCGGGTCAAAGGATCCGCCCGCCGCCGAGCCGGGCGTACTCTAGTCCGGCTTCTTACCCCACAGGATCAGCAGGTCATCGAACGGCCGGTCGCGCCTGGGGTGGCTCATCACCGTAAAGCCCGCTGCCTTCATGCAGGCGCCCAGCGTCTTGCCGCTGAACAGGAAGGTGTGCCAGCCATGGCGGAACCCGTTCCAGCCCCGGCCATAGAGCGTTGAGGCCCAGCCGCCCAGCTTGGGCGTCATCAGGCAGACCACGCCGCCGGGCTTGAGCGTGCGATAGCAGATCTTCAGTGCCTGGACGGGATCAAAGAGGTGCTCGATCACCGAATCCAGCACCACCATGTCGTAGTAGTCGGGTTCGAGGGGCACGTCCTCGAACAGGCCCTGGTGCACCCGGAAACCCTTTTGACGAACGACCTCGGCGGCGCGCTCGGACACCTCGATGCCGACGCATTCCTCGAAATGCTGGCTGGCCAGCTCCAGCAGCACGCCCATGCCGCAGCCAACGTCGAGGAACCGGCCGGATGATTTGGCCTTCAGGCAGCTGCGCATCAGCCGCTCCTGGTGGGTGCCGCGGTATTTGTCCTTCAGATTGCGCCGCCAGGTCTTCAGCCAGGATTTGCGCCGCAGAACCTTGCGCTCGGGCGAGTGCCAGTCGCCGCCGCCCGGATATTCGTGGGCCCTGGGAACGGGCCACAGAAAGGTCAGGTCACAGTCCTGGCAGTCCCAGATGCGGATCGGGATGGTGCACTGGTTCCAGTAATCACCCACGGGCCACTCGTGGCGCAGGCCAAAATGCGCGCCGCCGCAGAGCACGCATTTGTAACCATCGCTGGCGGGATTGGTCTCGCTCATCGTCCTGTCTTGGGAACCCTTCGGTGGTGGCAAAGGGTCTTATTTCGCCAGCAAGGTCAAGCTGGACCTGAAACGGGTGGTCAATCGTCCGACCGCTCGCCCCGCTTCTTGGGATCGGCCTTTTCGGCGGGGGCCAGGCGCATCACCTCGGCCTGGAAACGCTCATCGTCTCCGGCTGCCAGGTAGGGCGCCGCATCGGCCACCGCGCCCAGCAGAGCCTCCAGCCAGGCCAGTTCATCCTTGTAGAAATCGGACAGGACATAGTGCTGGACCATGGCCTTGTCGCCGGGGTGGCCGACGCCCAGCCGGGCCCGGCGAAAGCCGTCGCCGATATGGGCGGTGATCGAGCGTACGCCGTTGTTGCCGGCCGCGCCGCCGCCGGCCTTCATGCGCAGACGGCCGGGCGCCAGATCGATCTCGTCATGGAAGACGACGACGTCGGCCGGGGTGAGCTTGAAGAACTTGACCGCCTCGCCGATCGCCTGACCCGAGCCGTTGTAGAACGTCTGGGGTTTCATCAGCAGGGCGCGGACGGGCCCGGCGGGGGTGTCGATAGATCCTTCGGCGGTCAGCGAATGGAATCGCTTCTTGCCGGGCGCAAAGGCCCAGCGGCGCGCGATGGCGTCCATCGCCGCGAATCCGATGTTGTGCCGGTTGCTCTGATACTTGGCCTCGGGGTTACCGAGGCCGGCAAGAATCAGCATCGGACGTCCTTGTGGGACTAGCCCTCTTTGGCGGCTTCGCTGGCGGCCGCTTCAGCGGCTTCTTCGGCGATCTGGGCGGCGGCGCCGACGACGGTGGCGACGACGAAATCACGATCGGCATGCGCAGCGCTGACGCCCTTGGGCAGGACGATGTTCGACATGCGCACCGAGTCGCCGATATCTAGGCCGGTCAGGTCGTGGTCGAGACGCTCGGGAATTTCGTCGGCGTGGCAGAGAAGTTCGACTTCGTGGTGCACCACGTTCAGCGTGCCGCCACGCTTCAGGCCGGGCGACAGTTCGTGGTTGGTAAAGTGCACCGGCACCGCGATGCGGATTTCCTGGTGGGCATCGACGCGATACAGGTCGAAGTGCATCGGCTGGTCGTTGACTGGATGGAACTGGATCGCCTTGGCGATGACCTTCTGGTCTTCCTTGTTGTGACGCAGGGTTACCATGTGACCGAGCAGCTTGCCGGAATAGAGCGCCTTGCGGAATTCCTTGGCCTGGACGGCGACGGCGACCGGATCCTTCGAACCGCCGTACAGAACGCCCGGCACCAGACCGGCGCGGCGGGCGGCGCGGGCGCCGCCGGTGCCCGTGTTGTCACGGACTTCAACGTTCAGGATGATATCGGCCATGGCTAGTCTGCTCTCAAAACGAAGCGCCGCTGCGAACGTGATCCGCGCGGCGCCGGTCGGTCAATTTGGGTGCGGCTAGATACACGAACCCCGCGCCGTGTGCAACGCCGAGTCCGACAACAACTGACGCGTCCTAGTTTCGGGCCTTGACCGGCACGCTGCGACCCTTGGCTTTCGGCGCGGGCGCGACGGGGGCCGGCGGCTCGACAAATACCGGGTTGGGCGATCCGGCCGCCTTGATCATGCACTGGCCCGTATCGATCAGCGCGTGCTGGCCCATGCAGAAGATGTCTTCGTAGTGAGGACCCGACACCGCCAGACATTGATAGAGGTTAAGCTTGGCCATGTTCAGGCAGAAGGCCGAGGCTTCGTCCGACAGCATGGGCGTGATGGCCGCCATCTGGTCATCGCCCGCCATGCCCAGAGCGGCCAGGGCGGCGATCGTCAGGCCCCTGGAGACCACCGAGGTATAGGGTGGGGCCACCGGCGCGCCGGCAAGGCTGAGAGCCGCTTCACCGACCGTGGCGCGGCGCAGTGTGGCCACGTCTTCCGGGCCGGCCAGCAGGCGTTGCTGGGACAGGTCCTTGGCCAGGTTCAGGCGGGTGGCGGCGTCGGCCACCTTGGCCTTGGACCAGGCCTGACGCTGCACATCGTAGGCGGCCTGTTTGACGGCGCGGCCGGTGATGGTCACCTGGGCGCCGGTGCCGTCCAGGGCGGCGATGGCCAGCCCCGCGGCGCGGTCGACATGGGCGAATCCGGTCACATAGTTGCGATTGTCCAGCAGCTTGGCGGCGATATCGGCGCGGCTAACCGGGTCCTTGGCGTATTCGCGGATCGCCGCGACGAAGGACGGCTCCTGCAAGGCGGCGATGGCGGCATAGGCTACGGCGCCCTGTTCCAGCTGGTGCTGTTCATAGGACGCCGAGGCGCGCACGGCCCTGGCGACATCCTCGCCGCTGGTGAAATTGGGCGAAATGCTGGCGTCCGAGGTCATCACCGCCCGGTAAGTCGAGGCCATCTCCACAATCTGGTTCGACAGCGCGATCGGCGGCGGCGGCACCGGGGTTGGCGGCGGGGGCGGCGGCACGGGCGCGGGCGGCGGCGGGGCGGGCGGCGCCTGGGCGATGACCACAGGGGGCGGAGCCGGGGTCTCGCAGCCGATCACGGCCACCAGTCCAAAAGCCGTCACGATGCCGGCGAGGGCGCGGAGCCTCATGAGCGAAACGTCTCCCTGAGTTTTCTTGTCGGCCCGGCCCATAACCGCCAGGCAGGTCGAGAATGTGACGATGCCTTCGGCGGTCCTAATGTTCAATTAACCATATCGCCGGTTTGGCGATCAGCCTCAATCGAACAGTTTCGACACCGATTCCTCGTTGGCGATGCGCCGGATGGCTTCGCCGATCAGGGGGGCGCAGGGCACGACCCGGATCTTGCTGCAGGCCTGAACCAGGTCGGAGGCCTCGATGGAGTCTGTGATGACCAGGCTGTGGAGCGCTGATTTGGCCACCCGGTCGGTCGCTGCGCCCGACAAAACCCCGTGCGAGATATAGGCCGAGACCTCGACCGCGCCGTGTTCGACCAGGGCCTGAGCGGCGTTGCACAGAGTGCCGGCCGAATCGACCATGTCGTCGAACAGGATGCAGCGCCGTCCCGCCACATCGCCGATGATGTTCATCACTTCGCTCTCGCCCGGGCCGGAACGGCGCTTGTCGACAATGGCCAGGTCGGCGTCGAACCGCTTGGCCAGGGCCCGGGCCCGCACCACCCCGCCGACGTCCGGCGAGACGATCATCAGTTCCTCGGGCTTTTTGTAGTGCTCGCGGATATCCTCGGCCAGCACGGGTGTGGACAACAGGTTGTCGGTCGGGATGTCAAAAAAGCCCTGAATCTGGCCGGCGTGCAGGTCCATGGTCAAAACCCGGTCGGCGCCGGCGCGGGTGATCAGATTGGCCACCAGCTTGGCCGAAATCGGGGTGCGGCCGCCAGTTTTCCGGTCCTGACGGGCATAACCGAAATAGGGCATCACCGCCGTGATCCGCCGGGCCGAGGCGCGCTTCAGCGCATCGATGCAGATCAGCAGCTCCATCAGGTTGTCGTTGGCCGGATAAGAGGTCGACTGGATCAGGAACACGTCCTCGCCGCGAACATTTTCCTCAATGACCACAAAGACTTCGTTGTCCGCGAACCGGCGAACCTGAGCCTGGGTGAGGGGCAGGTCGAGATACTCGCCAATGGCGCTGGCGAGCTTTCTGTTCGAATTCCCGGCGAGAAGCTTCATCTGTCGGGTTTCCTTGCCTTGAGTCGGTATGGGCCGAGCTTCTAGCAGGGCAAGGCCCCTCGGCAAGACTTAACCCGGACTTGTCAACATGATCGCGGTCAACAGCCGTCCATAATCGCCTTCACCGCGCTTCACCGCCCGGCGATTGGAGAAGAAATCAGCATCGGCGCAGGTGTCGTGCCCCGTCCACTCGCAGCGGCTGACGCCCGCCGCCCGCAGCCGCTCCAGCACAAAGCCCGGCAGGTCGAACTGGCGTTTGTCGGGCGCCGCGCCGGCGCTGAAGAACCGCACGTTACCGGCATCGGCCGCCACGAACCGGTCCAGATATTCCAGCCCCACCTCATAGGACGCCGGCCCGATGCAGGGACCCACCGCCGCGACCATTTGTCCACGGCTGGCTCCCAGCCGCTCCATCTGTTCGACGGCGCTGGCGATGATGCCGGTCAGGGCGCCTTTCCACCCCGCATGAGCGGCGGCAACCACGCGGGCGACCGGGTCGGCGATCAGGATGGGTGCGCAGTCGGCGCTCAGCGCCCCGCAGATCAGCCCGGTCTCGCGCGTCACCACGCCGTCTCCCTCCTGCGGCGCCTCGGGCCACGGCCCGTCGGCGATCAGGGCCTGGGCCGAGTGGATCTGGTAACAGGTCAGCAGACGCTCCGCCGGCTGGCCGAAACAGGCGGCGGCGCGCCGGCGGTTTTCGGCCACATCGTCTGGCTCGTCCCTTGAGCCGCGCCCCACGTTCAGGCTGTCGTACAGGCCGGTGGAGACCCCGCCGTGCCGGGTAAAAAAGGCGTGCCGCACGCCGCCGGTCCCGGCCAGCAACGAAGAGGTCACGACCTTCATTCGGGGATTTTCCCGAACCCCGGCGGGACAGGCTCGGCGGGGAAATGGATCACCGCGGCCTTGAACAGGTCGCCCATCTTGTCGGGTGCGACCAGCCGGTGGATCTGGCGCTGCAGGGCCTCGGTGCGCTCGGGCCGCGCCTGGGCCAGGGCCGCGGCGCGATACTCGATCCCAAGAGCCCGCAAGAAATGGCCCTGGGTTGTCAGGGCTGTGGCGCAGCCTTGGGCGCGGGCAGCATCCAGCACGGTGGGAAAGTCGACATGCACGGTCAGGTCCGCCCCGCCCGGATCGGCCAGGGGATCGACCTTTTCGTGGCGGCTCAGAGCCTGGAAGGTATCGCCGAAACCGGGCTCGCTGCGGCCATAGTCGATCAGCAGGGCGGCACCGGATTGCCGGTGGATGATCTCACCTATTTCCAGACCGAACGCCTCCTGGGCCGCCGACATCTCCAGCACCATGCCGCCCTCCGGGGCCGGAGCGGACAAGGCGAAGGTCAGCGCGCCCGATGCATTGAGGCCCACCAGCTTTTCCACCCAGCCGGTCTGGGTCTGCACGAACTGGCGTACCGGCAAACAGTCCAGCAGTTCATTGGCCACCAAGATCACCGGGGCTCCGGCGGGGATATCGGTCAGGCGCGGCGTCCAGGTGGGGGACAGCGCGGCATCGGCCAGGGCCGCCATCTGGAGCCGCATCAGCGGCTCTGAGACCTCGACCATCCAAAGATCACACGCCGCGAGAAACTCGGGCGCCAGGCGTGCGGCCCTAAGGATGTCGCTCATCAGCGTCCCGTCGCCGGGTCCCATCTCGACCAGCCGGAAAGGGTTGGGCGCGCCCAGCCCTCGCCAGGTCTCCACCGCCCACAGGCCGATCAACTCGCCGAACATCTGCGAGACCAGCGGCGCGGTGATGAAATCGCCCGCCTCACCCAGGGCCGGCCGCGTCGCATAATAGCCGTCCTTCGGGTCATGCAGGCAGGCCTGCATGAAGGCCGCGATGGTCATCGGGCCGCTCGCCGCAATCTGCGCCGCGAGCCGGTCCTTTAAGGTCATGACTTTGGCTTGGCCTTCGTGCTGGCCGGCTTTGCCCTGGCGGGCGCGGCCTTGGCCTTCGCCGCAGGTTTGGCTGCGGTCTTGACGGCGGTCTTGGCCGCCGGCTTGGCTGCCGCCTTGACGGGCGCGGCAGGCGCAGGCTGCGCGACCGCCACCTTGGCCTCGTCCTGGGCTTTGACAAAAAGCCACACGCCGATGGCCAGCATCGGCAACGACAGGATCATGCCCATGGTCAGGCCGAGCGGCAGATGATCAAGCCCTGCGTCCGGCGCCCGCACGAACTCAACCAGAATGCGGAACAGGCTGTAGCCGGCCAGGAACAGGCCGGTCACGGCGCCGGCCCGTTTCAGTTGACCCCATTTATGGGTCGCCAGCCGCAGAATGATGAACAGCAGGACCCCTTCCAGCAGCGCTTCATAAAGCTGGCTGGGATGCACCGGCAGGGCGTCTTCCTTGTCGATGTAAAAACCCCACGGCAGGCTGGTGTGCCGGCCCCACAGCTCGCCATTGATGAAGTTGGCGATACGGCCGAAGAACAGGCCGATGGGCACGCAAGGCGAAACCAGATCGCTGACCCGGAAAATCGGCAGCTTGTTGACCCGCGCAAACAGCAACATGGCGATGGTCACGCCGATCAGGCCGCCATGGAAACTCATGCCGCCCTTCCAGATCTTGAAGATCTCCAGCGGTGTCTGCCACAGGGCGGCGGTGTTGTAGAACACCATAGATCCCACCCTGCCGCCGACGATAACGCCTACGGTTATCCAAAGGATCAGGTCGTCGACCTGGTCACGGCTCATCACCGGCGAACGGGCGCCCCACAGCGCCTCGCGGCGGGCCAGCTTGATGGCGTACCACCAGCCGATCAGAATTCCGGCCACATAGGCCAGCGCATACCAGCGCACGCCAAAGCCGTGCCACTGCAGGCCAAAGACGTATTTGTCGAAATTCGGAAAATCCATAGCCAATAATTCCACGGCGATCAGCCTCCCTTGCGCATCGCTCTTGTCGTTCGCCCATCTTGATAGCGGCGATGCCCTCCTCAGGGAAGGACGGGCTTGCCGAAAGGTTACTGGAAAACGTTTCGCGGATGTGGAACAAAGCTGGGGAACGCGCGAGGCGGCTGATTTAACAAGGCCTGCCCGCCAATTCGGGAGGGATTTCCATATGACAACCGCGGCTGCACCCGCGCAGTCTGCCCGTACGCCGGCCTACAGCTGGTTCGTGCTCGGCTTCCTGTGCTTCGTCTATATTTTCAACTTCATGGACCGGCAGCTGATGTCGGTCCTGACTGAATTCATCAAGGCTGACCTGCACCTCACCGACACCCAGATTGGTCTGATGACGGGCCTGCTGTTTGCCCTGTTCTATACCATCCTTGGTGTGTTCGCCGGCTGGATCGCCGACCGAAGCGTCAGGGTGTGGATCCTGGCGGCGGGATGTTTTGTCTGGAGTCTGTTCACCCTGCTCTGCGGCAAGGCGACGACCTTTGGCGTCATGGCCACGGCCCGCATGGGCGTCGGCGTCGGCGAGGCCTGCGGCGCACCGCCCTCCTATTCCATCGTCTCCGATTATTTCCCCGCCGCCAAGCGCGGCCAGGCCCTGGCGATCTTCTCGCTGGGCGTGCCGTTCGGCATGGCTCTTGGTGCTTATCTTGGACCGACCATCGCGGCCGAATTTGGCTGGCGCTGGGCCTTTATCGGCATCGGTCTGGCCGGCATGGTCACTTCAATCATCCTGCCGTTCGCCGTTCGCGAGCCGAAAAAGGGCGCGATGGATGTTCAGCTCGACATCCACATGGAAGAAGCGCCGGCGGTTCACATCCCCCAGCCGTTCTCCAAGTCGCTGAATGAGTTCTTCGGCCGGCCGATGTTGCTTGCCGCGGCGGTGTCCTGCGCCCTTGCGGCGTTCGTGGGCTACGCGCTGCTGAACTGGACCGTCGGCTTCATGACCCGCGAATATACCGCGGCGGTGTGGAAGACGATGACCCTGAACTACGCCTTGCTGCTGGCCATCGCCATGGGTCTGGGCACCTTCCTGTCGGGCAAGGTCGTCGACATCCTGGCCAAGAAATCGCCGGTCAACTACGCCCTGCTGCCGGCCGCGGCCTTGACCCTGGCGATCCCCGGCTTCCTGGGCTTCGTCTGGGCCGAGGACATGTGGACCAAGCTGGCGTTCCTGTGCATCCCGACCTTCCTCAACATCTTCTATCTCGCCCCGGCCCTGGCCATCGTTCAGAACAACGTCAAGGCGACACAGCGCACCATTTCGGGCGCCATGCTGCTTCTGGTTCTGAACTTGATCGGTCTGGGCGGCGGACCGACCATGATTGGCATCCTCAGCGACCACTTCAACGCCAGCAACCTGGCCGCGGCCAGCCTGACGCCGGACCTGTGCAAGACCGCAGTCGATGCGGCCAAGGCCACCTGCACCACGGCTTCGGCGAAGGGACTGCAGACTGCCTTCTACACGCTGACCCCGTTTTACGTCGTCGCGGTTCTGGCGCACTTGGTGTCGGCCCTTTGCATCAAGAAAGAACTGGTCAACGGCCCGCCCAGCGCCGCGACCATGGCTCGCAACGCCAAGATCTTTAAACTGGTGGTCGGCTTTGGCGGTATCGCCATCGTGCTGATCGCCGAAGGTCTGATCCCCGGCGTCGGCTCGCCCGGTCAAAAAGACCTGGCGGCCATCCAGGGCGTGATGCAGGGCGTGGAGCTCAAACCCGCGATCATCAATGGCCTGGTTCGCGATCTGCTGATGACCTTGATGGCCGTCGTGGCGGTCATGGGTGTCATGGACGTGGTAGCCAAGCCGAAGACGGCCTGATCCACCTCTTTAATGACTCTAAAAAAGAAGGGGCTCCTCGCGGGGCCCCTTCGCTTTTTGGGGCGGCCCGCCTATATTGGGGCCATGCAGACCCAAAACCCTTTGATGGACGAACTGGCCAAGATCACCCAGGCCGCCATGGGCATCGCCCAGGCCGCCGGTGATGAGGCCAAGACCGCCTTCCGCGCGCAAGGCGACAAGCTGGTGGCCGAATTTGACCTGGTCCGCCGCGATGAACTGGACGCCTTGCGCGCCGAGATCGCCGCCCTGCGCGCCGAGGTGGCCAAGCTTGCCGGCGGCAAGGCGGCGACGCCCACCGCAGCCGCGCCGAAAGCAGCAAAACCAGCGGCCCGGGCCAAATCGCCCCCAGCCAAACGCGCGCCCAAAGCGAGCTAGGCTCGCCTCCTGCAAGAACGCGTTGTGACGAACCACGCGAAGCAGTCTAGGGTCAGTCTAATCACTGATTCACCTTTCGCCGGATGCTCCGGCGCGCATTGTGGCTCGGATTTAAGGACGGCAGGACATGGATATCCCGCATCCGGATGAAGACGACGGCCCGCTGGTCTGCGACCCGCTGGACGTCGTCGAACGCGTCCTGGCAGCGGAGAATCTGACCTTTGATCGCACCGACGATGGCGATCTGGCCTTCTCCTTGATTGGCGACTGGAAAGACTACGAACTGTGGTTCGCCTGGCGCGAGGAAGCCGGCTGCCTGCAGTTGTGCCTGGCGCTGGATCTGCAGGTTGAGGCCGAGATGCGTCCGGGGCTTTACGAGCTTCTGGCCCTGGTCAACCAGCGGGTCTGGATCGGCCACTTCGAGCTGTGGAGCGAGGACAACGAACTGCTGTTCCGCCACGCCCTGCCCCTGCCCGAAGGCGAGCGTCCGACCCTGGCCCAGGCCGCGGCGATGATCGATGCGGCCGTTGAGGCGGCGGACCGGTTCTATCCGGCCTTCGATTTCCTGCTCGCCCATGGCAAGACCCCCGCCGAGGCGGTGTCGTCCTGCCTGTTCGAGACCGTCGGCCGGGCTTAATGCCGGGCAGGCCTCATCCCATCCTGCTTTTGGGCGCGGGCCGCATGGGCGGCGCCTTGGTGCGCGGCTGGCTCGGCGCCGGGGCGTTCGCTGCCGAAGACATCTATGTGCGCGATCCGGTCCCCTCACCGGAGTCCCTGAAGGCCGGGCACATCAATCCGCCTGACGCCGTACTGGCAAACGTCCAAACCGTTGTCCTGAGCGTCAAGCCACAGGTGTGGAAAGTCGTCGCCGCCGAGATTGCGCCGCTGTTGTCTGTGGATGCGGTCATCGTGTCGATTGCCGCCGGTGTGAGCCTGTCTGCGCTTGAAGAAGCTTTCGCACCGCGCAAGGTGGCCCGCGTCATGCCCACCACAGCGGTGGCCATCGGCAAGGGCGTGGCCTCGATTTTTTCCACCGACTCGGTTGCGCGCGCCGCGGCCCACGCCCTGTTCGACCCGGTGGCTGTCTCGGTCGATCTGACACACGAGGGCCTGATGGATGCGGCGACTGCGGTATCAGGCTCTGCTCCGGCCTATCTCTACGCCTTCATCGAGGCCCTGGAGCAGGCGGGCGCGGAGGCCGGGCTTGAGCCAGGTGACGCGCAAAAGCTGGCCCGCCAGACGATCATTTCGGCCGCCGCCCTGATGGGCGAGAGCGGCGAGGCACCCGCGGAGTTGCGACGGCAGGTAACGTCACCCGGCGGCACCACCGAGGCGGCGCTCAAGGTGCTGATGGGCGAGGGGGGGTTTCCGGACCTGTTGCAGGCGGCTGTGAACGCGGCGGTCGTGCGAGCGGGCGAACTCGGCTAGGCCGGCAGGCGCACCACCGCCCGCAGCCCCCCCAGAGGCGAGACCCCCAGGGTTACGTCCCCACCATGCGAGCGGGCCACGTCCCGGGCGATGGCGAGGCCCAGGCCAACGCCTTTTTCGTTCTGATTGCGCGCTTCATCCAGGCGGGTGAACGGCTTGAACGCCTCATCATAGCGCTCGGGATCAATGCCAGGCCCATTGTCGTCGACCGTGACAAGCACAAAGCCATCCTCGACGGAGAGGCTGATCTCGACCTGCGAGGCGTGGGCGGCGGCGTTGTAGGTCAGGTTGGCCAGGGCGCGGGTAAGGCCGTTGCGGCGCACGGGCGCCACCACGGTGTGGTCGCCAGAGGTGGCGACATCGGCCCCGGCGCGCCGTGCACCCTGGGCGACACCATCAATGATTTCCATCAACCGGGCCGGCTCGACCGCCTCGCCGCCGGCGCCGCGGGCGAAATCGAGGTACTCGTCGATCATGTGCTCCATCTCGGCCAGGTCGCGCTTCATGCCTTCGTTGCGCTCGGACGGCTCCTTTAGTGCCAGCTCCAGTTTGAGTCGGGTAAGCGGCGTGCGCAGGTCATGGCTGACCGAGGCCATCAGCCGCTGGATATTGGCCCGCATGGTCAGGAACGCTTCGGCCGCCTGGCGCACCTCCCGGGCGCCATGGGGTTTGAAACCGGAAACGTCGCCGCCCTTGCCGAAAGTCTCGGCGGCGGCAGCCAGCCGTTCGATGGCGCGCACCTGATTGCGGATGAAAGCCACCGCCACGGCGGTGAGGATCAAGGTCGCGCCGGCAAGGTAGAGGATAAAGATATTGCCCTGGGTGGCGATCGCCCGGTCCTTGGGCGCGATGAAGGCCAGTACGCCGCCATCGACCTTCACCCAGATCGGAACCTGGGCGGGATAGCGGGTGGTGTCGAACCAGAACGGTTCATTCAGGTGGTCGTGCAGCGCCTTGTCCAGGCTGCGGTCGATGGAGCGGAACGGGTTTCGCCGGTCGATGGCCGGGAGGTCTTCGGGCTTTAAGACCACCGACAGCTCAAAGGTGGTCTGCGCCTTGCCGGCAAGGTCTGCCAGTCCGGCCGGATTGTCCTTGTAGGCGCTGACGATGGCCGAAATTTCACCGGCCAGGCCTTCTGACAACCGGCTGGTCACGGTGTCTTCGTGGGCAGTGAAGAACACCCAGGTCACCGCCAGCTGCATTATTGCGATAGGCAGGATGATGATCAGCAATGACCGGCCAAACAGGCTGGTGGGTATCCAGCGCTTGAGGATGCGCGGCCCGAACAGGCGGGCGAGGGGCCTGGGCAGCGCCATCAATCAGGCGCCAGCATGTAGCCGACGCCGCGCACGGTCTGCAGATAGCGCGGCGCCTTGGGATCGCTCTCGATCTTGCGGCGCAGGCGCGTGACCTGGACGTCGACGGCGCGGCCGGTGGCGTCCGAGGTCTGGCTGGCCAGTTCCAGCCGGTCGACGGGAGCGTTGGCATTGACGGCCAGCCGGTGCAGCAACTGGGCTTCAGCTTCGGTCAGTCGCACCAGCGCCTCACCGTGGAACAATTCGCTGCGTTCCAGATTGAACGAGAAATCGCCCAGGCGGATCGGGCCGCGCTCGGCGGGGCGGTCGGCGGCTCGCCGCAGGATCGCCGAAATGCGCAGGACAAGTTCTTCCGGCTCAAACGGCTTGGCCAGATAGTCGTCGGCGCCCAGCGACAGTCCCTCGATCCGGTCGCGCGCCTCGCCGCGCGCAGTGAGCAGCAAAACCGGCGTCTTGCCGGCCGGCCCAGGACGGGCCCGCACTGCGCGGGTGAGGGAAAAGCCGTCCTCGCCCGGCATCATGACGTCGAGCACGACCAGGTCAAACTCAAGGGTGTCGAACAGCCGCCGCGCCGAGGCCGCATTCGCCGCCGTGCTGACGCGATAGCCCGACCGCGTCAGGAACTCCTTCAGGAGCTCGCGGATACGGTCGTCGTCGTCGACCACCAGAAGGTGGCGGACCGATGCGTCGGTTGTGGCGTTCATCGTGTGGCGATAATGCTATAGGCGTTGGCTGAGCGCGATGCTTAAACCGCGCGCTCTAAATGCAGGAGAAACTGAGGTTATGTCACTCGTTCCTTTCGACGACCGCGATGGATGGATCTGGCTGGACGGCCGGTTCGTTGCCTGGCGCGACGCGAAAGTGCACGTACTGACCCACGGCCTGCACTACGCCTCGGCCGTGTTCGAAGGCGAGCGGATGTATAGCGGCGAAATTTACGCCAGTCGGGAACATTCTGAACGGCTGATCAGCTCCGGCAATATCATGGACTTCAAGGTTCCGGTCTCAGCCGAAGAACTGGACCGGATCAAGCTGGAGGTCTGCCGCAAGAACGGGCTGGAAGACTGTTATGTCCGCCCGATCGCCTGGCGCGGGTCCGAGATGATCGGCGTTTCGGCCCAGAACTCGACGATCCACCTGGCCGTCGCGGCGTGGGATTGGCCCAGCTATTTCGACCCCGAACAAAAGCGCAAGGGCATCCGCCTGACCCGCGCCAAGTACAATCGCCCTGACGCCTCGGCTGCTCCCGTGCACGCCAAGGCCGCCGGCCTGTACATGATCTGCACCCTGTCCAAGCACGCGGCCGAACGCGACGGCTATGCCGACGCCCTGATGCTGGACTGCCGCGGCTATATCGCCGAGGCGACAGGCGCGAACATCTTCCTGGTGCGCGACGGCGTGATCCACACCCCGACGCCGGACAACTTCCTCAATGGCATTACCCGTCAATCGGTGATGAAACTCGCCAAACAGCGCGGCTACGAGATTGTTGAGCGGCACATTCCGGCCGGCGAACTGGGGACCTTCTCCGAAATCTTCATCACCGGATCAGCCGCCGAGGTCACGCCGGTAGGTGAGATCGCCGAGCACAAGTTCACGCCTGGCAATATCTCGCTCAGCCTGATGGAAGACTATGCCAGCATGGTGCGCCGTCAGCTGGTAGGGGCCTGATCAAAGCCGGAAGCTAAGGGTCAGGTGGTTCCTGGAATCGCGCCGTTCGTACCGGACGTCCTCGCAGCATCCCCGGATCAGGGTCAGTCCACGGCCGCCGATCCGCACATCGGCCAGGTTGTCCGCGGCAACGCGCATCGGCGCTGCAGTCGGGTCGAAGGGTGCGCCATTGTCATCGACCTCGATCACGAGCGCATCGGGAATCTCGTGGAGGCGCAGGGTGATCTGGCCGACGCGTCCCGGACAATGTCTCGTTCGTAATGCTGCGCCTGGCGTAGGCGCGGCAGTCTAGGGTTTTTCGCCTTCGATGAATTCGCTGAATGCCTCGATACTGAACAGGCGGCCTTGGTCGTCGGCGATCCAGACCTCGGTCCGCCCTTCGGCGATGGCGATCTGCGCCTGACGGATGGCCTCGTCCGGATAGGAGGTCATGGTCCGGCTCATGCCGGCAGGCCCATCGGACGTAATGCGATACATGGACGCTCCTCTTCCCGGCCCGGAACATCGGCGCGTTCGGCGGGGATGACCAGACAGCCCTCCTAGAGGATGGCGCGCAGGCCGTCTCCTTCAAACCGTCTTTGCGTTCGCAGGGGCGCTCAGGCTAGCCTGCGCGTGTGATCCGACTCTTCATCAACGAACCGCTGATAGCCGGCGCCGAGATTATCCTTGGCGCGGAACAGGCCCACTATCTGGTCAATGTCATGCGCCAGGACGTTGGCGCGAGCCTTGCGCTGTTTAACGGCCGCGACGGCGAATGGCGGGCGCTGATCGTCGAGACGAAGAAGCGCGCCTGCCGGCTTCGAGCGGTCGAACAGACCCGGCGGCAGGAAACCCCGCCCGACCTTGATCTAATCATCGCTGCGGTCAAACGCACGCGGCTGGAGACCATCGTCGAAAAGGCCGCTGAACTGGGCGCGCGGCGGGTGCGTATCGTCATTACCCAGCATACCAACGCCGAGCGGGTGCGCATCGATCGCCTGGCCGCCATCGCCATCGAAGCGGCCGAGCAGACCGGGCGGCTGGACGCGCCAGAGATCCTCGAACCGGTGAAGTTGAAGGCCCTGCTCGATGGCTGGGACCCGGCCCGGGCGCTGCTGTTCTGCGACGAGGGCGGGAACGCCAGGCCGGTGATCGAGGCCCTGACCAGCGCGGCACCCGGTCCCTGGGCGATCTTGATCGGACCTGAGGGCGGGTTTTCGGGCGAGGAACGCGAGCGGTTGCGGGGCTTGCCCTTTGTCACTGCCGCTACGCTGGGCCCGCGCATCCTCCGGGCCGACACCGCCGCGATCAGCGCCATGACCCTGTGGCAGGCGGCGGTCGGCGACTGGCGGCAATGAGCGGGCCGCGCATCCTGTTCCTGCCCGATTTTGGGGCAAGCGTCGGGGGTGGACATGTGATGCGTTGTCTGACCCTGGCCGGCGAGCTGATGAGTCGCGGTGCGGTCTGCGCATTCGCGGTCGAAGCGGACGGGGCGCGGGTGATCGAGACGTTCGCACCGGGTACGCCAGTGGTGGACGCCGGATGGGCAGCCGATATCGCCGTGGTTGACGGCTATGACTACACCACAGCGCAGGAACGGGTGCTGGTGAGCCGGGGTCTGAAGGTCGCCGCTTTTGATGATATCCTGCGGCCCCACGACTGCGACCTGATCATCGATTCCGGTCTGGGGAAGACGGAAGGCGACTATCCCGGCCGCGCGCGGGTGCTCGCCGGCGCCGAATTCTCGCCTGTGCGCCCCGAGTTCGTGGCGTTGCGCGATGAGGTTCTGCCGCGCCGCGCCAGCGGGCGGGGCGGGCGGGTGCTGGTCTCGCTGGGGCTCACGGATGTCGGCGGGATTACGTCGAGGGTCCTGCGCATCCTGTCCGCCCTGCCAGGCTGGGACGCCATGGACATCGTGCTGGGCAGTGGAGCCGCCAGTCTTAGCGATGCCCGCGCGCTGGCCGCATCCGACCCCCGCATCACTTTGCATGTCGAGACCCGCGACATGGCGGCCCTGACCGCAGCCGCCGACATCGCGGTCGGCGCGGGCGGCGGTAGCCAGTGGGAGCGCTCGGTTCTGGGTCTGCCAACGCTGTTGCTGGTTCTGGTGCCCAACCAGGCTGCGACTGCGGTGCAGCTGGCGGACCTGGGCGCGGCGCTGGTCCTCGATGTGGCGGCGGCAGATTTCGACGCGGCGTTCACCAGCGCTTTTGCGCGGCTCGCCACCGACCGCGACCTGCGGCGGTCGATTTCAGCGCGGGCGGCGCAGGTTTTCGACGGTAGAGGCGCGGCGCGGGTGGCAGAGGCCGTGATGGCGCTTGTCCCGGCCTAGAGCCAGGCGCCGTCGAGGATCACGGCCCGATCATATCCCAGGCCAGCGGCTCGCCGCGTCTAAGATCGCGTGATGCGGTCCGGCCTAGCACCTGCGGCAGCACCTTGGGCGCCAGGCCCAGGCCGGGACGGATCGAACGGACATTGGCGGGAGTCAGGGCCTCGCCCGCCGCCACGTCGGCCACGACATAGAGCGAGCGGCGGAACTTTATGTTGCCGACCTCGACGCCGGCGCGCTCGAAGCCAGCGCGACCCAGCGCATGCCAGGCATCCTTGCAGTCGCGAACCAGGGCGGAGAACTCGGTCGGCTCCAGCGAAAAATCGGCGTCCGGGCCGCCATCGGCGCGGGCCAGGGTGAAGTGCTTTTCGATCAGGCAGGCGCCGAGGGCCACTGCCGCCACCGAGGCGGCCGTACCCATGGTATGGTCCGACAGCCCGGCCTCGACACCAAAATGTCCGGCCAGCATCGGCACGTTGCGGACATTGGCTGAGTCCATCGGGGCCGGGTAGCTGGAGGTGCAGTGAAGCAGGGCCACGCCCGCCGCGCCGTTGCTAAAGGCTGTGTCCACCGCCTCGGCCATCTCGGTCTCGTTGGCCATGCCGGTCGAGATGATCATAGGCTTTTTGCATTGCGCGACCCGGGCGATCAGCGGCAGGTCCACTACCTCGAAGGAGGCGATCTTGTAGGCGGGCGCGTTCAGGCTTTCGAGCAGGTCGACGGCGGTGTCGTCGAACGGGGTTGAGAACATCGGCACGCCATGCTGCGCCGCCCGCTCGAACAGCGCCCCGTGCCATTCGTAGGGCGTGTAGGCCAGCTGGTAGAGCGCATGCAGGCTCATCCCGTCCCACAATCCGTCCCTGACCAGGAAGTCGGGCGCATCGGAGTCCAGGGTGATGGTGTCCGGTGTATAGGTCTGGATCTTGATGGCGTCACAGCCGGTGGCGGCGGCGGCGTCGACCAGGGTCAGGGCCCGCTCCAGAGAGCCATTGTGATTGCCGGAAAGCTCGCAGACCACATAGGGCTCGAAGCCGGCGCCGATCTTTCGCCCCGCGATCTCGATCATGATCCCAAAACCATTGAGAGCGCCTCGGCCACCCGGCCCACATCGCTGTCGGCCATGCCGGGGAAGATCGGCAGCGACAGGGTCCGCTCATGCCAGGTCTCGGCGCCCGGCAGGCGCTCGACGCCGTAGCGGGCGGCGTAATAGGGCTGCAGATGGACAGGGATGTAGTGCACCTGGGTTCCGATCCCCAGGGCGCGCAGGTCGTCCATCACCGCCTTGCGCTCGCGCCCCAGGGCGGCGAAGTCGATCTGCACCGTGTAGAGATGCAGGGCCGGATCGCCGGCGCCGTTCGGGCAGGTCTGCAGGACGGGGGACAGGCCCGGCAGGGCGGCGTCATAGAGCGCGGCTATGGCGCGGCGGCGCTCGACGAACCGGGGCAGCTTGCCCAGCTGACTGAGGCCCAGGGCGCAGAGAATGTCGGGGATACGGTAGTTATAACCCAGCTCGACCATGTCGTAGTGGGCGGTGTCGTGCGGGCTGCGAATGATCCCGTGGCTTCGGAACATCTTCAGTCGCTCGGCCGCGCCGGCGTCCTGGGCGGTGACCATGCCGCCCTCGCCGGTGGTCATGGTCTTGACCGGGTGGAAGGAATAGCAGGCCATTTCGGCGTCCTGGGCGGGTGAGCGGCCGTTCACCGTCGAGCCCAGGGCATGGCAGCTGTCGGCGATGACGTGGGCGTTGCAGGCGCCGGCCAGGCTGTTGACGGGCGTCATGTCGACCATCTTGCCCGCCAGATGCACGGGCAGGATGGCCTTCAGGCGGCCGCGACCCGCGACCTTGCCCACGGCGTCCATCAACCCGGCCTCGGTCATCAGGCCGGTCTTCGGGTCGACGTCGGCGAACATCACCTCGGCGCCGCAGAAGCGCGCGGCGTTGGCGGTGGCGACAAAGGTGATCGACGGCACGATACAGACATCGCCGGGACCGGTGCCGATCGACATCATGGCCATGTGCAGAGCTGCCGTACCGCCGTTGCAGGCCACGGCGTAGGGAGCGTCGACGGCCTTTGCGAAGGCGGTTTCGAAGGCCTCGACCGCAGGTCCGGTGGTCAGGAAATCGCTGCGCAATGCCGTGGCCACAGCGTGGATATCATCGTCCTCGATGGTCTGGCGACCGTAGGGGAGGAAAGGGGCCATGGCCCGTCCTTAAGCTTCCAGCATGGCCTTGAGGCCATCAGCGTCCAGCCACTCGTCATTGACGTCGCTGGAATAGAGGAACCCGTCGGAGCAGCGCTTGCCGCCGGTCTCTGCAAAGGACTGGCGCGCATATTCGGCGAAGGACGGCTCGATCACATAGCGGTCGCCCAGGTCGATGGTGTTCCGCGCATCGTCCGGCGAGATCATGATCTCATGCAGCTTCTCGCCCGGGCGGATACCGATGATCTTCATGGTGGCGCCGGGCGCCATGGCGGCCAGCAGGTCGGGCATGCGCATGGACGGGATCTTGGGCACAAACACTTCGCCGCCGCGCATCATCTCGAGGCTGGAGAGCACGAATTCGACGCCCTGGTTTGGTCTGCACCCCTTGAAGTGATCCACCCGCAATGTTGGTCTTAGGGCCACTTTTATGAGGATGGAGAGATGGCAAGGGTTCGTTACAAGCCGGAAGAGATTGTCGCCAAGCTGCGGCAGGTTGATGTTCTGACGGGTCAAGGCAAGTC
>CANJPZ010000009.1 GCA_947476325.1 Caulobacteraceae bacterium
GTCGGTGAAGCCTTCTTCGATCACCTTCTTGGCGTTGTCCCAGGCGCCGCCGCCCGAGGTCATCGAGATGGCGACGAACAGGCCGGTGACGATCACGCCCATCAGCATCGCGCCGACCGCAGCAAAGGCTTCAGCCTTGGTCGCAATGGCGTTGATGAAGAAGAACAGGACTACCGGGCTGGCGACCGGCAGAAGCGAAGGCACGATCATTTCCTTGATCGCGGCCTTGGTCAGGATGTCTACGGCGCGGCCGTATTCCGGCTTGACCTCACCGGTCATGATGCCGGGATTTTCGCGGAACTGGCGGCGAACCTCGACCACCACCGACTGGGCTGCGCGGCCGACGGCGGTCATCGACATGCCACCGAACAGGAACGGCAGCAGACCGCCGAACAGCAGGCCGACCACGACGTAGGGGCTGGACAGATCGAAGGTGACCACGCCGATACCGTCGAAGAACGAACCGGGCGTTGCTTCAGCCGAGAAGAACTTCAGGTCTTCGGTATAGGCGGCGAACAGCACCAGGGCGCCGAGACCGGCCGAGCCGATCGCATAGCCCTTGGTGACGGCCTTGGTGGTGTTGCCCACGGCGTCGAGCGCATCAGTGGTGACACGCACTTCCTTGGGTAGACCCGCCATTTCCGCGATGCCGCCGGCGTTGTCGGTGACCGGGCCGAAGGCGTCGAGAGCGACGATAAAGCCGGCCAGCGACAGCATGGCGGTGGTGGCGATGGCGATTCCGAACAGGCCCGCCAGGTTATAGGTGACGATGATGCCGGCGATGATCACCAGCGCGGGAAGCGCGGTGGACTCCAGCGACATGGCCAGGCCCTGGATGACGTTGGTGCCGTGGCCGGAAACCGACGACTGGGCGATGGAACGGACCGGACGATAGCCCGTGCCGGTGTAGTATTCGGTGATCATAACGATGGCGGCCGTAACGGCCAGGCCGACCATGCCGCACAGGAACAGGCCCATGGAATCGAACGTGCGCGAGGCGCCGGCGCTGATGACGGTGACGGGCTCGGGAACCAGGTACTGGGTGACGCCGTAGATGGCGACGACCGACAGAATGCCGGTGACGATCAGGCCCTGATAGAGCGCGCCCATGATGTTGCCTGACTTGCCCAGGCGCACGGCGAAGGTGCCGAAGATCGAGGTGACGACGCCGACTCCGCAAATGGCGAGCGGCAGCAGCATCATGTTGGCCACGACTTCCGACCCGCGGAAGAAGATGGCGGCCAGAAGCATGGTGGCGACAGTGGTCACCGCATAGGTTTCAAACAGGTCGGCGGCCATGCCGGCGCAGTCGCCGACGTTGTCGCCCACGTTGTCGGCGATGGTTGCGGCGTTGCGGGGGTCATCTTCCGGAATACCGGCCTCGACCTTGCCGACCATATCGCCGCCGACGTCAGCGCCCTTGGTGAAGATGCCGCCGCCGAGGCGGGCGAAGATCGAGATCAGGGATGCGCCGAAGCCCAGCGAAAGCAGGGCGTTGACGACCACCCGGTCCGAAGCATGGATGTTGGTCAGAACCGCGTAATAGCCCGCAACCCCGATCAGGGCGAAGCCGGCGACCAGCAGGCCGGTGATGGCGCCTGAGGTGAAGGCCAGGTTCAGGCCCTTGGCCAGACTTTCTGACGCCGCCTGTGCGGTGCGCACATTGGCCCGCACCGAGATCAGCATGCCGGCAAAACCGGCGCCGCCCGAAAGCACCGCGCCGATGACAAAGCCGACCGGCGCTTCCCAATTCCTGAAGAAGATGGCCAGGGCGATGGTGACGACCAGACCAACGATGCCGATGGTCATGTACTGGCGCCGCAGATAGGCTTGGGCGCCTTCCTGGATCGCCGCGGCGATCTCCTGCATCCGGGCGTTGCCCGGCGATTTCTTGAGCAGCGCAACTGCCTGGACGATGCCGTACAGCACAGCCAGGAAGCCCGCGATAATGACGAGCAGAAGTGTGGTGTTCATGGTGAAGGCGGCCCTTTTTCTAGCGTGCGGAAGGCCGCTTTCGAAAAGCGGCTGGAGCCCAAAACGAGCTCACTCTTCCGGTATCTCCCCCGGGCGCACGACGCCCCCGGCCCAAAAGTGGGGGATAAGTGCCAAATCAGAGGCCTCAGCGCAACCGGCGAAAGCACCTTTCACCAGATAAGCGAATTCGTGACGTTGCCGTCCATGCCTCAGCGCGGTGCAGTCACCTTCGTGGATTTCGGGGTTTGCGCCATGACGCGCACGCCGATGATGCCGCGATCAGGCGTGATGGAGCGGATGTCAGCCAGCAGGCTCGCGCAAAGCTTGGCCTCGTCGATCCGGGTGTAATCACCCTCGACGATGAACGGCGTGCGATGGGCAGCGCGCACCAGGGCGTCACGAAAGAACGGCTCTTTCGGCCGTATGGTGTCGGTCGGCGTATTGGGCGCCAGATCAACGCGGACGTTGACGAACACATAGTTGAGCAGCTGGCCGCGCACGATGATCGGCAGGGCGACGGGCGAGATATTGATATAGCTGGGTGGCGGCGCCTTGGGGTCCGCCTCCTTGGCGGCGGCGGGCGTTGCGACCGCGAGCAGCATCAGCAATGTGCCAAGAACCTTCATGCCCCAAGCCTAGGGGCCGGATGTTTAGGCTTCGTTGCCGTGGCGGTATCCGGCGCGGGCAATCGTAAGAGGGCGTCCATCAAGCTGGGCGCGTACGCCCTGCCCTTCGGTGACCCGCCCGATAACGGTAAAGCCTGGCAGGACCTGAGCCGCTGTGGCGACGACCTGATAGTCATCGCCGCCAGTCGCCAGAGCCACCAGCGCCGCCGCCGGGTCAGGCTGCAGGGCCAACCAAGTGGTCGCCTCGACCGACAGCGGTATCTGAGAAAGTTCCAGCTCCAGGGTCAGACCGCTGGCTTCGGCGATCCGTCCGGCGTCGGCGATCAGGCCGTCCGATATATCCGCCGCCGCCGATGCGCCTGACAGGTCCAGGTCGAGCCGCGGCTCTGGCAGGCGATAACGGGCGGCCAGACGGGACCGGTCGGGCTCAGACAATATCGCCAGTCCGCCCCGCGCCGCCTCCAGTCCCAGCCAGCCGTCGCCAATCGGCCCGGATGCCTGCACCAGATGCCCCGCCTTTGCGCCTGAGCGCTGGACCATCCGGCCGGACTCGACCCACCCCAGCAGGGTCGCTGAAAACACCATCGGCCCGCTCGTGGAAACCGTATCGCCACCGAACAGCTTCAGGCCGAAGGTCTGCTGATCCTTGGCCAGACCGGCGGCAAAAGCCTCCCGGGCCTCCCAGCCGCGTGAGGCAGGCCAGGCGCAGGCCAGGAAGTAGCCGTAGGGCGCCGCACCCTTGGCGGCCAGGTCCGACAGATTCACCCGCAACAGTTTGCGCGCCACCAGATCGAGCGGATCACCCGTGAGAAAATGCACGCCCTCGACCATAGCGTCCTTGGTGATGACCAGGTCAAAGCCGGGCCGAGAGGGAATAAGCGCCGCATCATCCATCAAGTTCAGGGATTCAGGAGCGTCCTTCGCCAGCGGGCGAAGCAGCCGGGCAATCACGTCGAACTCGTCAGCCCCGGCCATCGCGCGCAATGGCGTCCAGGGCGCCGTTGACAAACCCCGGCTCGGGACCGTCGAAGAACGACTTGGCGATCTCGACGTACTCATCGATGACGATCTCGGGCGGGTTGTCGCCAAAGCGCAGCTCAAACCCTGCGGCCCGGAAGATGGCCCGCAAGGTTGCGTCAATGCGCTCCAGCTTCCAGCCCTCGGCCAGATGGCCGGCGATGGCCCGGTCGATAACTACCTGGTTGGCGACCGCACCGCGCACTGTGGCGGCGAAAAAAGCCTCGTCGGCCTGGGCCAGTTTCTGGCCCTCCATGTCGCCGTCAAATCGATGGTCCTGAAACTCACGGATCACGGTCTCGACGCCCGCGCCGCCGGTCTCCATCTGGTACAGCGCCTGAACAGAAGCCAGTCGGGCCACAGAACGCGCCTGATGGCCGGGCTTCGGCTTGCCGGCCGAGGTCATCGGGCCTGCCCGAGCAGACGGTGCTTCAGCCCCACCAGTTCAAGGCAGGCGCGGGCGGCGAAACCGCCCTTGTCGCTCTCGGACATTCGGGCCCGGGCCCAGGCCTGTTCTTCATCTTCGACGGTCAGTATGCCGTTGCCGATACAGATGTTCCGCGTGGTGGCCAGGTGCATCAGGCCGCGGGCCGATTCATTGGCGACGATCTCGAAATGATAGGTCTCGCCGCGGATGATGACGCCAAGCGCGACGTAACCGTCATAGGCCACGCCCGCCGGGCCATGGCCGCCGGCCTCGGCCAGGGCGATGACGGCGGGGATTTCCAGCGCGCCGGGAACGGTGATCACGTCGCATTCGGCGCCGAACGCTTCGATGGCGTCGGTGGCCCCTTTCAAAAGTTCATCCGAAAGGTCGGCGTAGAACCGGCCTTCGACGATCAGGATACGGATTTTCGCTTCGGTCATGGTCGGTCTCTAGCACCAAATCGGCACGCGGGTCGCTCAGGAAAGCGGACGGCGCTCGACGATTTGCAGGCCATAGCCCTCGGCGGCGGCCAGGCGCACCGGGCTGGAACTCAAAAGGATCATATCCCGCACCCCGAGATCCAGCAGTATCTGGGCGCCCACCCCATAATCGCGCAACGCATTGGGGGCCGGATCCAGGCCTGTTCCGCCATAGCGCTCGGACAGCCAGGTCGGCGACGGATCGCGGATGAACACCGCCACCCCCGCCCCGTCGTGCTCCGAAATGGCCTTGAGCGCCGCAGGCACATAATCGCGCCGCGCCTCGTCATGGCCCAGCATGTCGGCGGCGAAATCAACCCGGTGCATACGCACCATGGTCGGCGCCGTGGGATCGATCTTGCCCTTGACCAGCGCGATGTGTTCCGACCGGTCGATGGTGTGCCGGAACACCAGCATGCGGAACGGGCCGCCGTAGACGCTCTCGAAATGGGTATCCAGCACGCGCTCGACCTGGCGCTCTGTGCGGCGGCGATAGGCGATCAGGTCGGCGATGGTGCCGATCTTCAGGCCGTGCAGTTGCGCAAACGCCACCAGGTCCGGCAGTCGCGCCATTGAACCGTCGTCGTTCATGATCTCGCAGATCACGCCGGCCGGCTGCAGCCCCGCCATGCGGCTGATGTCGACCGCCGCTTCCGTGTGGCCGGCGCGAACCAGAACGCCGCCGTCCTTGGCGACCAGCGGAAACACGTGGCCTGGCGAGACGATGTCGCGCGCATCCCGGGTTGGATCGACCGCCACGGCGATGGTGTGGGCCCGGTCGTGGGCGGATATCCCCGTCGTCACCCCTTCCCGCGCCTCGATCGAGACGGTGAAGGCTGTGCCGTGACCCGACTGGTTCTCGGCGGTCATCGGCGGCAGGCGCAACTGTCGCGAACGCTCTGCGCTGATCGACAGGCAGATCAGGCCGCGCGCATGCTTGGCCATGAAGTTGATCTGGTCGGGCGTGGCAAACTGGGCCGGGATGATGACATCGCCCTCGTTCTCGCGGTCCTCGGCGTCCACCAGGATGTAGGGACGGCCATTGCGGGCGTCCTCGATAATATCCTCGATGGGCGAAATGGGGCTATCGGAACTCACGCGGTTTGTCTCCAGCGGGCCAGATAGCGGGCCAGCATATCGATTTCGAGATTGACCCGGCTGCCGGCGACAAGGTCGCCCAGCGTCGTCACGTCCCAGGTGTGAGGGATCAGATTGACGCCGAACACATCGTCATCGACGTCATTGACGGTCAGTGACACGCCTTCAACAGTGATCGAGCCCTTGGGGGCGATATAACGGTGCAGCGGCCGGGGCGCGCGGACCTGCACCCTGTGCGAGCCGCCTTCCAGAGCGACCGACAGGACTTCACCGACCCCGTCGACATGGCCCGAGACGATATGCCCGCCCAACTCATCGCCCACCCGGGCGGCGCGTTCCAGATTGATGCGCGCGCCCTCAACCCAGCCGCCCAACGTTGTCTTTGACAAGGTCTCACCGGAGACCTCGACCGCGAACCAGTCCGGGCCTTTTTCCACCACGGTCAAACAACAGCCGGCGTGGCTGATCGAGGCGCCAATATCGACGCTCGACATGTCATAGCGCGTCGCCACCTCAAACCGCCGGTCGCGGTTGGTGTCACGCGCCGAAACGATGCGGCCGATATCGGTGATGATGCCGGTGAACATTCTAAAGCCTCTCGTAGCGCTCCCAAAGGTCATCCCCAAGCGAGATTACCTCGGTGCGCTTGAAGCGGGGCGCGTCGGACAGGCGCTTAAGCACGAAATCCCCGACCGCGGGCCGGCCCTCGTCGCCCAGGATGATCGGGGCCCGGAACCACTCAATGACGTCCACCAGACCGGCGGACAGAAAGCTCGCCGCAACTTGCCCGCCGCCTTCGACCATCAGGTCATCGATCCCCCGGTCTGCCAACGCTTTGAGCGACAAGGCCAGGTCCGGCCGGCCATCGCGCGCGCCGACCTTGAGGACCGTTACATCTGTTCCCGCCAGCCCGTCCGCCGAACCGTCGCTGGCGACAACCACGGTAGGAAGCCGTTTCGCCTCTGTGACCAACTTCAGGCCATGGGGCAGACGCTGACCGCTGTCCAGCACCACCCGCACCGGCTGGGCGCCCACATACTCCGCCAGGCGAACCGTCAGATCCGGATCATCAGCAATCGCTGTCTCGACACCGACCAGAACAGCGTGGTGCATGGCCCGGAGCTTGTGGACCTGGGCACGCGCCGCCTCGCCGGTAATCCACCGGCTCTCTCCGGAAGCGGTTGCGATGCGGCCGTCGAGCGAGGTGGCGAGCTTGAGGGTGACCCTCACGGCTCTTCAGCTCCGTCCTCGCCATCGGCATAGCCTTCGTCGGACAGGAATTTGGCGAAATCCTCGGTCTCGCGGAAGTCGCGATAAACCGAGGCGTAACGGACATAGGCCACCTCATCGAGGTTCTTCAGCGCCTTCATGACCATCTCGCCGACCACGTGGGACGGCAACTCGGTCTCGCCCATGCTTTCCAGCTGGCGGACAATGCCAGAGACCATCCGCTCGACCCTGTCCGGATCGATGGGCCGTTTGCGCAGCGCGATACTGACAGAACGCGCCAGCTTGTCCCGGTCGAACGGCAGCCTGCGGCCCGAGCGTTTGAGAATGGTGATCTCGCGAAGCTGCACGCGCTCAAAGGTCGTAAAGCGCCCCCCGCACTGCGGGCACAGCCGCCGGCGCCGGATCGCAGCCCCGTCCTCGGACGGCCGCGAGTCCTTCACCTGACTTTCAGCATGTCCGCAAAATGGACAGCGCATCTTGTGCTCCGAACCCGACCAATGGGCCTATGTAGGGGATTGGCCGGGCAAGCGCAAAGGGCCCTCCCATCGGACGTCGCCGGACGAGAGGGTCTACCCGTAGATCGGGAACCGCTTGCAGAGCGCGATGACTTCTTCCTTGACCCGCGCTTCGACGACCGCGTCGCCCTCGGCGTTCTGGGACAGGGCTGTGACCACTTCGCCAATCAGCTCGCCGATGCGCCGGAACTCGGCCTCGCCGAAGCCGCGTGTCGTACCGGCCGGCGTGCCTACCCGGATGCCCGACGTTACGAACGGTGACTGCGGATCGAACGGGATGCCATTCTTGTTGGTCGTGATGTTGGCCCGCTCCAGCGCGTGCTCTGTGGCCTTGCCAGTGACGCCCTTGGGGGTCAGATCAACCAGCATCAGGTGGCTGTCGGTGCCGCCCGAGACGATCTTCAGGCCCGACTTCTGCAGCGAATCGGCCAGCACCCGCGCATTGGCGATGATCGCCTTGGCGTAGGTCTTGAACTCGGGCTTCAGCGCTTCGCCGAACGCCGCCGCCTTGCCGGCGATGACGTGCATCAGCGGCCCGCCCTGGATGCCGGGGAAGATGGCCGAATTGAACTTCTTGGCCAGGTCCTCGTCATTGGTCAGGATCAGGCCGCCGCGCGGGCCGCGCAATGTTTTGTGGGTGGTGCTGGTCACCACATGGGCGTGCGGCACGGGATTAGGATATTCGCCCGCTGCCGCCAGGCCGGCGAAGTGCGCCATATCGACCATCAGGTAAGCACCAATAGAATCCGCAATTTCTCGGAATTTCTTGAAGTCGATTTCACGGCTGTAGGCCGACCCGCCGGCGATGATCAGCTTGGGTTTTTCGGTCTTTGCGATCTCGGCCAGGCCTTCATAATCGATCAGCTGGTCCTGCTTGCGCACGGTATAGGCCACCGGCTTGAACCACTTGCCCGACTGGTTGGCAGGGCTGCCGTGCGTCAGGTGTCCGCCAGCCGCCAGGTCCATGCCCATGAAGGTGTCACCGGGTTTCAACAGGGCGTTGAACACCGCCTGGTTGGCCTGACTGCCCGAGTGGGGCTGGACGTTGGCGAACCCGGCCCCAAACAGCTTTTTCACCCGCTCGATGGCCAGGGTTTCGATGACGTCCACGAATTCGCAGCCGCCGTAGTAGCGCTTGCCGGGATAGCCCTCGGCGTACTTGTTGGTCAGAATCGAGCCCTGCGCCTCCAGCACCGCCTTCGAGACGATGTTTTCCGACGCAATCAGCTCGATCTGGTTCTGCTGACGATCCAGTTCCTGGCCGATGACCCGGGCGATCTCGGGATCGGCCTGGGCCAGGCCTGCGGAAAAAAAGGCGTCGGTCGGCCTGGACTGAACGGTCATGGCGAATCCTTTTCGGCGGCCTAGCGGAATGGCGCCTTCTTTAGACCGACGCGCGCGCGGATCAACGAAAGAGTTGCAGCATGATCAGCCCTTGCCTTAACATCTACTCTGCATTACAGAGTGCTCTGAATTTGCAGTTGGAGGGCGGCGAATGACAAGTGACGCTGGCGCAGGCTCGTCCGCGGTGCGGCTGGACGATGTCCGGATGAGGTTCGGCGACGTCGAGGCGCTCGCCGGTCTGACCCTCGATATCGCCCGCGGCAAGGCCACGGTCCTGCTCGGCCCCAATGGCGCGGGCAAAACCACCGCCATCCGGCTGATGCTGGGGCTGGGCAAGCCGACCAGCGGATCGGTCCAGGTTTTCGGCGCCGACCCCCAGGCGCCGGCTGCCCGCCGGCGCGTCGGCGTGATGATGCAGGTCGCCAAGGTGCCGGAGAATTTGAAGGTGATCGAGCATATCGACACCTTCCGCGCCTATTATCCCAATCCCCTGCCTCGCGCCGAACTGGTCGAACTGGCCGGACTGGCCGGACTGGCCGGCTACGAAAGACGCTTCTTCGGACGGCTGTCCGGCGGCGAGCAGCAACGCGTGCTCTTCGCCCTGGCCATGGCCGGCAATCCTGACCTGTTGTTCCTCGACGAGCCGACCGTGGGCATGGACGTCGACACCCGCCGCGCCTTCTGGAAGCAGGTCCGCCGCCTCAAGGACGAGGGCCGCACCATCCTTTTGACCACCCACTACCTGGAAGAAGCGGACGCCCTGGCCGACCGCATCGTGGTGCTGGATCACGGACGCATCATCGCCGACGGATCCCCGTCCGAGATCAAGAAAAAGGTCTCCGGCCACCGGATCACCTGCCGGACCCGTCTGGCCCTGGCCGAAATCCGCGCCCTGGCTGGCGTAACCCTGGCGCTGCACGACGACGACCTGACCCTGATCGACACCGACCATCTCGAGGCCGTCCTGCGCGCCATGCTGACCCGCGACGAAACCCTCAGTGACCTGGCCATCAAGGGCGCGGCTCTGGAAGACGCTTTCGTCGCCATCACCAACGCCGGCAAGTCCGAGGAGAGCCACTGATGTCCCTGTTTCCCTCCGGTTCCTTCCCCGCCATCCTGCTGGCCGAGACCCGCAGCGAGGTGCGCAAGTCCTTGCGCATGCCGGCTTATCTGGTGCCGACCCTGGTCCTGCCCGCCATCATCTATGCGGTGTTCGGCCTTATGTTGAACAATGGCAGGATCGGCGGCATGGCGGCCCCGGCCTATATGCTGGCCAGCTATGGCACGCTCGGCATCGTCGGCGCCTCGCTGTTCGGCATGGGCGTCAGCGTCGCGGTCGAGCGCGGCCAGGGCTGGCTGACCCTGAAAGCGGCCACCCCCATGCCTCCGCTCGCCTACTTCGGTGGCAAGGTGCTGATGTGCATGGCGCTTGGGATCGCCAGCACGGCCCTGTTGTCAATCATGGGCGTTCTTTTCGGGGATGTGCGGCTGGATGCTGGCCAGTGGGCCATGCTGTTCGTCACCCTGGCGGCCGGCTCGGCGCCATTCTGCGCCCTGGGCTGCGCGATCGGCTATCTGGCCGGCCCCAATTCGGCGGCGGGCATCACCAACCTGCTCTATCTGCCGCTGTCGGTCTGTTCGGGCTTGTGGGTGCCGGTGGAGGGCTTGCCGAAGATCATGCAGCATATCGCACCCTGGCTGCCGCCCTATCACCTCTCGCGCCTGGCCCTGCACGCCATCGGCATGCCGATCCCACTGAACAATCACGCCTGGTTCCTGGCTGGCTACACCGCCCTCTTCGCCTGGCTGGCCTCGCTGGCCTTCAAGCGCCAGAGCCGGGGTTCGTGGGGTTAGGAAAAGGCCTAAACCTTCGGCGGATCGCCCGCCGCGTCCTCGTCCTTGATCACCCGCTCGGCCCTGGGCGGCTGAGGCGGATCAATCCTGAGGAACATGCTGAGCATCCACAGTGCGCTGGCCGCCGCCGGATACTTGCGCACCGCATGCTGACCCGCCCGCAGCCCCAGCCAGCCGCCCAGCACCGCGAGCACCGCGAAACCCGCAACCCAGCCGAGTCCATGCAGAAATGAGATCATCAAGCCGCCCTTCGCCCGTCGTGAAGATCGGGATGAGCAAAGCCAATTTCAATTGTCGAACGAGAGTCGCCTCAAACCCGCCCGGGGCAATTTGGACCCTACGCCGCGACCCCGCGCATGCGCTTGACGTTGCAATGGGTCCACAGCTTGTCCATCGCATCCACCAGGCGGTCCATCATGTCGTCGTCGTGTGACGGTGAAGGCGTAAAGCGCAGGCGCTCGGTGCCCTTCGGCACAGTGGGATAGTTGATGGGCTGAACATAGATGCCGTAGTCGGTCATCAGCATGTCCGAGATAATCTTGCAGTGGACCGGATCACCGACCAGCACCGGAACGATGTGGCTGACCGACGGCATGACCGGCAGGCCGATCTCGCGGAAGCGGCGCTTCAGGGTCGCGGCGCGCTCCTGGTGAGCCTCACGCAGGTCGTTGTGTTCCTTGAGGTATTTCACGCTGGCCAGAGCGCCCGCGGCCAGCGCCGGTGGCAGCGAGGTCGTGAAGATGAAGCCGTCGGCGTAGGAGCGGATCGCATCGACGATTTCCGAGCTGGTGGCGATATAGCCGCCCATCACGCCGATCGCCTTGCCCAGCGTGGCTTCGATGATGTCGATGTCCGCCATGACGCCATCGCGCTGGCAAACGCCCGCGCCGCGCTCGCCGTACATGCCAACGGCGTGGACTTCGTCGATATAGGTCAGGCACCCATATTTCTTGGCCAGGGCGACGGTGCCCGGGATGTCGGAGATATCGCCGTCCATCGAATAGACGCTCTCGAAGGCGATCAGCTTGGGCGCGTCGGGATCGGCCTCGGCCAGCAGCTCTTCAAGGTGGGCCAGGTCGTTGTGCCGGAAGATCTTGCGCGCGCCCTTGCCGTTGCGGATGCCGCTGATCATCGAGTTGTGGTTCAGCTCGTCGGAAAAGATGATCAGCCCGGGCAGGATCTTGTACAGCGTCGACAGGGTCGCTTCGTTCGAGACATAGCCCGAGGTGAACAGCAGCGCCGATTCCTTGCCGTGCCAGTCGGCAAGTTCGCGTTCCAGTTCAACGTGATAGTGGGTGGTGCCGGAGATATTGCGGGTGCCGCCGGCGCCCGCCCCGGCTTCGTCGATGGCCTCGTGCATGGCGTCAAGCACGACCGGGTTCTGACCCTGGCCAAGGTAGTCGTTCGAACACCAGACGGCGATTTCGCTCTCGTCCCCGTTTTCCGAGGTAAAGGTCGCCATCGGGAAGTTCCCACGGTGGCGCTTGAGATCGGCGAAGACGCGATAGCGGCCTTCCGACTTGACCTGCTCGATCGCGGCTCTGAACGCAGCCTTGTAATCCATCATCACTTCCTCGGCGGAGCTTTGGCCCGCTCCGCATGTGTTTTGCCGGCCTTTTGACACGCCGGAACGCAAAAAGTCCATATCGGATAATGCCGTGCGCCGATTAACCGCGCCTGACAGCCTCCGACCGCTGCGCCCTATCTTGGCTTGCGGAATTTCAGAATAAATTGATCTGTGTCACCCCGGATCGATGAATCGAACACGCGATTTGTGCGGGTGTCCTTGTCATTGCGCAGGGTGTTGCTCTCGCCGTCCAGCTTGAATCCGGCGCGCATGACTTCCAGCTTGACCAGATTCTCGTCGATGCGGTGCAGGCCCTGTCCCGGAGCCATGGCGAAATCGCCGGTGCCCACGACCGCTGAGTGATCCAGCACGATATAGACGCCGCCGGGCTTGAGCATGTCGAACGAGGCCTTGTTCAGCTTGCCGCGAACGTCAGCCGACAGGTCGTGATAATTGCGCGAGGTCCAGACCACATCCACCGGCGTCGGCGCCTTGGCGGCGGTCAGGTCGCCGGCGATGATCTGCACGCGGCCGCCGTAGGACGGGTCGCTCTGGATGGCCGTCAGGGCCGGGGTGGCCGTCTGGGCAAAGGTGTAGAGGTGGCCGGCCGAGCCGACCGCCTTGCCGAAGATGCGGGTGAAATAGCCGGCGCCGGGGATCCATTCGGCCACCGTGCTGCCGGGCTTGATGCCCGCAAAGGCCAGCATTTCAGCGGGTTTGCGCAGGGCGTCCTGGTCGGTGTCGGCCTTGGGGCGGGCCTTGTTGGCCAAAGCGTCGGTGACATAGGCCGGATCGGCGCTGAACGCCGGGGCCACCACAAAGGCGCCGGCCAGGGCGGCCGCCATCAGGGCGGGAATAAGGGTCTTGCGCAAGGGGTAACCTCCGGAACGGCGTTTGTTATCGTTGATCGATCATAGCACGACTTGGCCGCAGCAACAGGCCAGTGTCGCGATGAAGATTGAGAATCCATCCTCAACCGTGCAACGCTGCGTCATCCTTCCGGGCCGGGCCCGCAACTGGAGCGGCGTTCATGGCGGGCAGATCAGGCGATTCCCAGGACGATCTCGACCGAAACCTTGCCTTCCTGGCCTACGGCCTGATGTTTTTCGCCTTTTTCTTCGCCGGCGCGCCAGCCTTGATTGCGGTCGCCATAGCCTATGGCCGGCGCAACATCGCCGAGCCCCTGGTGCGCCGCCACCACGCCTACCAGATCACCGTTTTCTGGATCGGTTTCGGCCTGGCCGTGCTGTCGGCGGTGATGGGCCTGGGCGCGGTGGTCATCGGTTTTGCCGCCGCCTTCAAGGTGCTGACCGACAAGGACCCCAGCGCCAACCTCGATGCCTTCTTCTCCGAGGTCTACAAGGAGAGCGTCAGCAACCACGCCATTCCGATCCTGCTGATCAGCGCCTTTGTGTTCCTGATCACCACCGGCCTGTGGCTGGTCGGCGCCTCGGGCTACGGCTTCTTCCGTCTTGCGTCGAACAAGCCGGTGGGGCAATCGAGCCCGTCATGATCACCTCATCCTTCCCCGCCATGCGCCACCGCCGTCTTCGCCAGGCCGACTGGATCCGAAGACTGGTGCGCGAAACCGAAACCCGCCCTTCAGACCTGATCTGGTCGATGGTCGTCCACGACGGCAAGGACGCGCGCATTCCCGTGGCCTCCATGCCCGGCATGGAGCGCCTCAACGTCACCGAATGCGCAAAAGCGGCCAAAGAGGCCAAAGCGCTGGGCATCCCCTGCATCGCCATCTTTCCGCACATCGACGGCGCCAAGAAGGACCCGCGCGGCTCCGAGGCCGACAATCCCAACGGCCTCGTCGCCGACGCCATCAAGGCCATGAAGGACGCCGCGCCCGAGGTCGGCATCATGTGCGACGTGGCGCTCGATCCCTTCACCATCAACGGCCATGACGGCATCGTCGAGCGCGGAACCATCCTCAATGACGCAACGGTGGAGCGGCTGGTCAGCCAGGGCCTGATGCAGGCAGAGGCTGGCGCCGACATCATCGCCCCCTCCGACATGATGGACGGCCGCATCGCCGCCCTGCGCAATGCTTTCGAAGGCGCCGGCCACCAGAATCTGATGATCATGTCCTATGCCGCCAAGTACGCCTCGGCCTTCTACGGCCCGTACCGCGACGCCATCGGTTCGGGCAAGCTGGGCACCGGCCCGGAAGAAAACCCCGCTGACAAAAAGACCTACCAGATGGATCCGGCCAACACCGATGAGGCCCTGCGCGAAGTGGCGCTGGACATCGCCGAAGGCGCCGACATGGTCATGGTCAAACCCGGCATGCCCTATCTGGACATCATCCGCCGCGTCTCCGAGACCTTCGACATGCCGACCTTCGCCTTCCAGGTGTCGGGCGAGTACGCCATGATCATGGCCGCCTCCAACAACGGCTGGCTGGACGGCGACCGCGCCGTGATGGAAAGCCTCGGCGCCTTCAAACGCGCCGGCGCCGATGGCGTGATCACCTACTTCGCAGCCCGGGCGGCCCGGCTGATGGGCGCGTAAAGCCGCTTCAAGGTGGGTGTTAGTCCTGCCGCGAGGCCAGGGTTGAATCGATCAGCGGACGGAACCTGTGCACCGGCGCGGGCATCACGGACTCCTCGCCCATGATGCTCTTCCAGATGATCTCGTTGAGCCGGTGCATCGGCGCCTTGTCTTCCTCGGCAAAGTCCATTCTTGCGCTCTCGGGCGCGCCGTAGGCGGTGCGCAGGTTCTTGGCGTTGATGTCGATCAGGGGCTGGATGGCAGTGTAGGGCGTCAGGTCCGGGGTGACGCCGAAGGAGGCGTACATCGGCGTCGCCGCCGCATCGTACTGGCTCATCGGCGGCAGACCCAGCAAAAGCTCGATCGTCCGCAGGATCGACGAGGTCGTGTAGACTGTCGAGTCCACCTTGTTGCGATGAATGTAGGGACTGATCGCCAGAGCTACAGTGCGACGGGCGTCGACATGGTCAGGCCCGTCTTGCGCATCGTCTTCGATGACAAAGATCGCCGTATCCGCCCAGTACTTGCTGTGGGTCACGCGCTCGACGATGCGGCCCAGAGCGATGTCATTCGAAGCGACCGAGGCCTGGGGCGTATACTGGCCCGGCGACGTGCCCTTGGTGTGGTCTTCGGGCAGGCTCATGACGATCACATTGGGCAGGCGCTTGTTGACGTCGGTGGAGTCGAAACTGGCCTCATAGCCGTCGAACTCGCGGATGAAGACGTCGGCGTTGTCGCCGTCGCGCGTGGTGTTGCCGCCATAGGCGCTCGATACGTGACCCAGCAGCCCATAGATTCCCTGGCGTGCGTCCATCACCGCGCTGGTCGAGTTGGATACCCGGCTCGCGAACTCGCCATAGCTGCGGTAGGTCAGGTTGTAGCGTTTGGCCAGGTCCCACAGATAGCCGGAATTGGGAACCTTGGCCGGCGCCCAGGCCAGCCCGGAATGACCGCCATAGTTGGTCGGCCAGCCCTTTTCGTTAAAGTCGGTGGCATAGGCCGCCATGCTCCAAGAGTGTCCGTCCTCGCTGACCTCACCGTCACAATAAACATTATCCAGGGCCACGAACTGCTCGGCCAGGGCATGGTGATTAGGCGTGATCTGCCGGCCGAAAATGGTCAGGCGTGGATCACCGTTGGTGCGCGCAAGGTCTCCGAACACCTGATCGTAGGTGCGGTTTTCCTTCAGGATGTAGATGACGTGGTGGATCGGCGAGCCCCGGCCCACCTCGCTCGGGATAATCGATGGCTCCTTCGACGGCAGGGCGCGCGCCAGCAAGGCGTCATTGTACGGTGAATTGGCGTACACCTGCCGGGTGTAGCTCGGCAGCCTTGCCAGCAACGTGGTCAGCGCGATGCGCTCGACCGCCGAGCTCTGCAAGGTCTTGATCGACACATCTTCAGTCGTGCCACGCACCCGCAGGGGGCTCGTCGGACCCATGACGTCCGGATAGGCCGCCTCGCCCTTGGCCACACCGATGTAGAGGCTCGCGCCATGATCAGCCAGGACCAGCGCCGAGGGATACCAGCCGGTCGGGATAAAGCCCGCCACCGTGCTGTGGGCGCGCTTGGAAATATCGATGACCGCCACGTCGTTGTTGTCGGCGTTGGCGACAAACAGCAGCTTGCGCACGGGATCGATCTCAAGCGCATTGGGTGTTGAGCCTTCCGGCGAGTGAGGGGTCAGGCTGGTGGATATGGTCTCAACCACCTTCAGCTGGACGGTGTCGATGACTCGCACCGTGTTGTCGTTCGAACAGGCGACGAACAGCCGCCCGTCGGCGGCCAGCTTCATGTCGTTGGGGTTGGCGCCCACCTCGATGGTGGAGACCACCGCATTGGTCGCGGTGTCTATAATGCTGACATTGCGGCTTGACCAGTTGGAGACAAACAGGCGCTTGCCGTCCCTGCTGAGCACGGTCTGGTAGGGCGAGATACCCACCGGGATGCGGGCGGTGACAAGGTGGCTCGCCGCGTCGAAGACGATGACGCTGCTGTTGTCAGCCGTCAGGCTGCGATTGGCGGCATAAAGCACCGGGCGCGACGGGTGGCGGGCGACGCCGGACCAGAATACCTTTTCAAGCGACACTTCGGGATCGGTGAACTGCGCGGCCGGCGCGGCGGTCAGGCGACCATTGGCGTAGGCGAAGGCATAGACCGGCGCCACGGTCCGGGTAGTCTTGGAGCCATCGGCGTTGCCGCCGGAGACGTACAGCGTCTTGCCGTCCGGCGCCCACGAAAAGCCGAGCCAGCTCGATTTCAGCGGGACTTCCTGCACCACCCGGTGGCTGGCGGTGTCGATCACCGTCAGGCCGTGCGGCGTGTAGCCCGAGTGCATGGCGATCACCGCCTTGCCGTCCGGAGCGGCCGTCAGGTTCATCACCATATCGCCCATTTCCGCAACGCGGGTTCCCGCCGGAGTAATCCGCCAGCCGTTCGGCAGGTCAAAGCCTCCCGGGATCGCGCGCGGCGGCGCTTCGGTGGGCCGTCCAATGACGCGGGCCGCGGGCCGGGGCGCCTGGGCTGCCGCAGGAGCAGTCACCAGGCTCACCAAGGCGGCGGAAAGGGCGAGGAAGCGGAAGGCGGACATGGGCAAACTCATGAGTCTCGGGCGGGGAGGCAAGTCTAGCTGGACCGCATGACAGTTTTTCGAGACGGTCGTGCACCTGCCGTCGGGGCATGCACCCAGGCCACGACACGACTTGAGCCAAAATGTCGCCGCGGATCCCGGACAGATCGCTTCAATTGTCCATCCAGCCCCCTTCCCCGCCTCGCCGCCGACCTTTAGGTTCGGACAAAACAAGGGAACGCGCATGGCCGACGACAAACTGAAGATCGAACAGGATGGCAAGGTCGTCATCCTGACCCTCAATGATCCGGCCACGCTGAACGCGGCCAGCTCTGAAATGGTCGAGGCGCTCGCCCAGGCCATCGGTCGCGTTCATTCCGGCGACCTGGCCTGCCGCGCGGTGGTGCTGACGGGCGAAGGCCGCGCCTTCTGCTCGGGCGCCAACCTGGCGGGACGCAACAAGCCCGGCACGGGCGGCGCCGATGCGGGCGAGCGGCTGGAGAACCTGTTCAATCCCCTGATGCGGCGCCTGCGCGAGCTTCCGGTACCGCTGGTCACTGCGGTCAAAGGCCCGGCGGCCGGGGTTGGCTGCTCGCTCGCGCTAATGGGCGACATCGTGGTCTGCGGCGAGTCCGGCTACTTCCTGCAGGCCTTCGGGCGTATCGGCCTGGTGCCGGACGGCGGCTCGACCTGGATCCTGCCGCGCCGCATCGGCAAGGCCCGCGCCATGGAGATGATGCTGCTCGCCGAAAAGGTCGACGCGGCCACCGCGCTCAGCTGGGGCCTGGTCAACCGCGTCGTCCCCGATGAGGCGCTGATGTCCACCGCCCTGAGCCTGGCCACCCGTCTGGCTGAGGGTCCGGCTTCCATCGGCATGATCCGGCAGCTGGTCTGGAAGGCCATGGATCTGGATCACGATGACGCCCTCGACGCCGAGCGCTGGACCCAGAAGGACGCCGGCGCGACTACCGACTTCGCCGAAGGCGTCTCGGCTTTCCTCGAAAAGCGCCCGGCCAAATTTACGGGCGCCTAGCCGCGTGGCGCGGAAATCCCATAAATTCCGGCTGTCCCCGAGAAGGCGGGGATCCAAAGGCGGGTTCCATGGCTCCCCGCCCTCTACAAACGTCCAGCTGGATCCCCGCCTTCGCGGGGATGGACGGTAGGGAAAGTGCGAAGCTTCGCCTTCGCGCTCGCCTACTGGTGGCTGTCGATTTTTTACACGACGTCCGCCGCGATCGTGGCCGTCATCCCGGGCCGAAGGGTGCTGTCGGACGTCATCCGCCTCTACACCCGCCGCATGTTGTGGGCGATGCGCGCGTTCGCCGGCATAAAGGTCGATGTGCGCGGCAAGGAACGCCTGCCGGATGGCGCCTTCATCATCGGCGCCAAGCACCACAGCTGGGGCGACGGCTTTGTCATGTTCGCCAACGTCGACAACCTGTCGTTCGTTACTGGCGACCATCTCGAAAAGATTCCCCTGCTGCGCGGCATCCTCAAGAAGCTGGGCGCCATAGTGGTCGACAGCTGCGGCGGACCCGAGGCGCGCAAAGCCCTCTCAGACAGCGCCGCACAAGCCCACGCCGAGGGTCGCCGCATCCTGATCTATCCCGAAGGCCACCTGTGCGCGCCGGGCGAGCGTTATCGCTACCGCCTTGGAATCTTTTATCTTTACCGGGACTTCGAACTGCCGGTCGCCACCAACCTGTCGTGTTTCTGGCGCAAGCAGGATTTCAAAAAGACGCCGGGAACCGCCACCGTCGAGTTCCTCGATCCCATCCCCACCGGCCTGGGCAAGGATGAGTTCATGACCGCCCTCGAGACCGCCTGCGAGACCCGCACCAATGAGCTGATCGCGATGGCCACCGGCCAGCCGGTGCGCGAAGCGGTTCTGGTGCAGTGGGATGAAAAGCGGAAAGCGCCGGTTCCGACCTAGTCCGAACGACTAGACCAGCTGCATCTCGCTGAAGCTGGCCGATCCCTCTACCCGTTCCGCGGGCCTCAGTTCGCCGTCTTCGTTCTGGAAATGGATCATCACCGGCCGGCCGATCACCTCGCCGGCAAAACGCCTAGCGACAACCGCCGCCTGTTCCTGAGTCGAAAAGGACCGCATGTGCAGAGCCGGCGCAACAACGGTCCAGCCGCTTTCAACGCGTACGACACCGAAATCAATTTCCGCCATGGCCTGCCTCCTCCCATCAAGGTGGCGCCGGCATGTGTTGCCGACACGGCAAACTGTGGACCGTTTTGTGAATACGACAACCCACGATTCCGTGAGTCCGATGGTAAATCGTGGGTTGTCTATATTTCAGGCTGTCTAGCCGGGGACCTGGTCGGCCGTGAAGAACTGGGCGATTTCGATCGCCGCGTTCTCGGCGCTGTCCGAACCGTGGACCGAATTTTCGCCGACCGAGATGGCCACTTCCTTGCGGATCGTGCCGGCCGCGGCATGCTCGGGATTGGTGGCGCCCATGACTTCGCGATAGCGGGCCACGGCATTGTCGCCTTCGAGGACCTGCACCACCACCGGCGAGCGGGTCATGAACTCGACCAGTTCGCCATAGAACGGGCGGGCGGCGTGGACTTCATAGAACTTCTCGGCCTGGGCCTTGCTCATCTGGATGCGGCGCTGGGCGACGATGCGCAGGCCCGCGCCTTCGATCATCGCATTGACCTTTCCGGTCAGGTTGCGCTCGGTGGCGTCGGGTTTGATGATCGAAAAGGTGCGCTCGGTCATGACTTTGGGTAATCTTTCTGGTCGTTGGGTTGGAATTGCGAGACGCGGGGCTTATAGCCACCGCCCCTCCAAGGTCAAACCCCGATCAAGTCCAAAGGTCAGCCTCCCCCGTGCTGCGCATATCCGAACTCACCTATGACGCCTGGGGCCGCCGGTTCTTTGACCGCGCCAGCGCCAGCCTGCCCGTCGGCGCCAAGGTGGGCCTGGTCGGCCGCAACGGCATCGGCAAGACCACCCTATTCAAGCTGATCCTGGGCCAGCTGCACGAAGGCGGCGGCGAGATCACCTGGCCCAAGGCCGCCCGCATCGCCGCGGTGGACCAGGAACACCCGGCCACGCCTGTCAGCCTGATCGACACCATCCTGGCCGCCGACGTCGAGCGCGCCGAACTGACCGCCAGCCTTGAGACCGCCGATCCGGAAGACCTGGGCGACATCTACGCCCGCCTGATTGAGATCGACGCCGACGCCGCCCCTTCCCGCGCCGCTGAAATTCTCGCCGGCCTGGGTTTTTCCACCGAAGACCTGGCCCGCCCCATGGCCGAGTTCTCCGGCGGCTGGCGCATGCGCGTGGCCCTGGCCGCCGCCCTCTTCGCCCAGCCGGACCTGCTGCTGCTCGACGAGCCGACCAACTACCTCGATCTCGAAGGCGCACTGTGGCTGGAAGCGCGCCTTCAGAAGTATCCGCACACCACGCTGATCATCAGCCACGACCGTGACCTGTTGAACAACGCCTGCGACCATATCCTGCACATCACCAAGGCCAGGCTCGAGCTTTACACCGGCAACTACGAAGACTTTGAGCGCATGCGCGACGAAAAGGCCCGGCTGATGGCTGCGTCCAACGTCAAGATCGAGGCCAAGCGCGCCCACATGCAGGCCTTCGTCGACCGCTTCCGCGCCAAGGCGTCGAAAGCCGCCCAGGCCCAGTCGCGCCTCAAGATGCTGCAAAAGCTGCCGCCGGTATCGGATGTGGCTGCCGAGCACACCGCGCCCTTCTCCCTGCCCTCGCCGCCCCGACCCCTGCCGCCGCCCCTGATCCGGCTGGAAAAGGCCATCGTCGGCTATGGCGACAAGCCGGTTCTGCGCAACATCAACCTGCGCATGGACATCGACGACCGCATCGGCCTGCTGGGCGTCAACGGGGCCGGCAAATCGACCTTCGCCAAACTGATCGCCGGCGCGCTCAAGGTCATGGAGGGCGAGTTCTTCCATAACGGCAAGATGAAGGTCGGCTGGTTCCACCAACACCAGATCGAGGCCATGGACCCCACCGACACGGCGCTGGAAATCATCCGCCGGGCCATGCCGGACGCATCCGAAAACTCGCGGCGCTCGCGCCTGGCGCAATGGGGCCTGGGGTTTGACAAACAGGAGACCACCGTCGCCAATCTGTCCGGCGGCGAGAGGGCCCGCCTGCTGCTCAATCTTGTGGCCATGGACGCGCCCCACGTCCTCATCCTCGACGAGCCGACCAACCACCTGGACATCGACTCGCGCCGCGCCCTGCTCGACGCCCTGAACGAATTCGATGGAGCCGTGATCCTCATCACCCACGACCGCTCGCTGATGGAGCTGGTCGCCGACCGCCTGTGGCTGGCGGCCGACGGCACCGTCAAACCCTTCGAAGGTGACATGGACGCCTATGCGAAATTCGTCCTCGATCGCGCCCGCGTCGCCGCCCGCGCGCCGGCCCAGAACCGCGAACCTGCGCCCGCCAAGGCGGCGGCCGAGCCCTATGTCAAACCGGCGCCCAAGGCCGCTCCCGGCCCGCTCAAACGCAAGCTGGAGGCCGCCGAAGAGGTTCTGGCCCGCCTGACCAAACAGGTCGAGGAACTGGATCTGGCCCTGTCCGACCCCAAGCTCTATTCCACCGATCCGAAAAAGGCCGGCGAGATCGGCGATCGGCGCGACCGACTGGCCGAAAAGCTGGACCAGGCCGAAGCCGACTGGATGGCGGCGGCGGAAGCCTATGAAGCGGCGGCGGCCTGAGCCCTTACCCGCACTTCACCTGCCTGATGATCCCGGTAGGCTCATCGAAAACGATGTTCAGGCGAGCCGGGCTGTAATCCATCGTGACCGCGCAACTGCTGCAATAGATCCGCCAGACGGCGCCGGCCGGTTTGGCGGGGATTTCGCTCTTGTTGCGCCCGACAAGGTTTTGAAGCTTGGCCGCCCCGCACAGATCAGGCTCGACCATTGCCGCAGCCTTTGGCGCTACGGCCTTGGACGCCGGACTTTCCGCCGCGCAGGCGATGGTCCCGAGACCCAGGGCGATCACCGAAATCAGGACGATCTTATTCATGCCTTTTTCTCCCAGCCCCGGTCAGGATCTTCCTGCCAGTAGGACATCGCCGCACCGCCATCCTTGAACGCCTTGAACTGGGTGCGCGCCGCCTGCAGCGCCTCAGGCTCGCGCCCGTCGAACAGCACGATGCAGCGCTCGAACCCCTCAAGGCTCGCCGCCTGCGCCCCGTCCAGCAGGAACAACGCCTGCGCTTGATTGGGGTTGTCCTGGCCGGAAGTCAGCAGCACCGGCTGGCGCGCCGCATGGGGCTCACTGTCCAGACCGTGCGGCAGGAACGCATCGTCGCGCCAGTTCCACAGCATCTGGTCCAGATGGTCCAGCCGCTGCTCGTCCGGTGCCCGAACCAGCGCCTTCCAGCCCTTGGCGAGGGTCTTTTCCAGCAGCACCGGCAGGGTCTGCTCCACGCCGGACCGCTCCAGATGATAGAACCAGACCTCGCAGGACGACCCGGTCATCGATCAGCTTTCGTAGTGATCGATAACCAGCTGGTTCAGCAGCCGCACGCCGAACCCCGTCGACGCCTCCGGGTTGGTCGGGGCGACCGACGGCCACTGCCAGGCGACGCCGGCGATATCCAGGTGCGCCCAGGGCGTTTCCTTGATGAACCTTTGCAGGAACAGCGCCGCCAGAACCGAGCCTGGCTTGCCGCCGATGTTCTTCATGTCGGCCACCGGACTGTCGATCTGCTTGTCGTAGCCCTTGTGGATCGGCATGCGCCATAGCGCGTCGCCCGACGACTCGGATGCCGCCATAAGAGATTTGGCCAAGTCATCGTTATTGCTGAATAATCCGCCGATTTGGGTGCCCAGGGAAATGATGATCGCGCCGGTCAGGGTGGCTAGGTCGATCATCGCCCGCGGTGCAAAGCGCTCCTGGGTGTACCAGAGCGCGTCGGCCAGAACGAGCCGGCCTTCTGCGTCGGTATTGATCACCTCGATGGTCTGGCCGGACATCGATGTGACCACGTCGCCGGGTCGCTGCGCGTTTCCGTCCGGCATGTTCTCGACGATGCCGAGTACGCCCACCGCATTGACCCGCGCCTTGCGCCTGGCCAGCGTCATCATCAGGCCGGCGACGGCGCCTGCCCCGGCCATGTCGCCCTTCATCTCTTCCATGCCCTCGGCGCCCTTGATGGAGATGCCGCCGGTATCGAAGCACACGCCCTTGCCGACAAAGGCGATGGGGGCCGCCTTGGCGTCGCCGCCCCGCCACTGGATCACCGCCAGCTGGCTCTCGCGCCGGCTGCCCTGTCCGACCCCCAGCAACGAGCCCATGCCCAGCTTTGCCATCTCGGCTTCACCAAGAATCTCCACGGAAAGTCCCAGCGATTCCATCGCCTTGACTCGGCGGGCGAATTCCCCCGGATAGAGGATGTTGGCCGGCTCGGTGACCAGATCGCGGGTGAAGGTTACGCCCTCGGCCAGAGCCGACAGCGGCACCCAGGCCTTTTTGGCCGCCGCCGGATCGTCGGCCACGATTCGCACCGTCTTGATCGACGGCTTTTTGTCCTCGGGCTCCTTGGTGCGGTACCGGTCAAACCGGTATGCGGCCAGACTGACGCCGAGCGCAGCGTGAGCGCAGGTCTCGGCGGCGCCGTCGGCGGCGAAAACCGTCAAGACGGTCGAGCCGCTGGTCTTGATCGCGCCATAGGCGCTGGCCGCCGCCGTTTCATGGCCACGCGCCTCCAGCTCGGCCTTTGGCCCCGTTCCCGCCAGAAGCAAGCGCTGGGCCTTCATGCCCGCTGGCGCGAGAATTTCGAGGCTCTGGCTGGCCTTGCCCTTGAAGCGGCCGCTGGACACCGCCCGCGACAGTGCACCCTCGCTTACCTTGTCGATCGCGCCCGCTGCAGGCGACAGACCATCCTCGAAAGCCATCACTGCCACAGCGCCTTCCAGCTGGCCCAGGTCCGGCGCGGCGACGAATTCGATTTTCATAACAATACTCCCTCGTTCGCGCGGTTGTAGCAGCCGCCCGGCGGCGTGTAGAGAAGAGTCCGCGCCTCCTCACCCGGTTCCCGATGACCCAGATCGAACGATACCTGTTCCAGCAGCTACGGGGGCCCACGATCTGGGCCATCGTCGCCCTGGCCGGTGTTGGCATCCTGTCACAGAGCCTGTCGGGCCTCGAACTGATCGTCGATCAACGCCAGAGCGCCTGGGTGTTCGTCAAGGTCACGGCCCTGGCCGTACCCAAGATGCTGTCGCTGATCATACCCCTCGGCGCCTTCGTGGCCGCCATGCTGACCTTCAACCGGCTGCATACCGAGCAGGAAATCGTCGTCTGCTATGCAGGCGGGGTCAGCCGCTGGCGCGTGGCCCAGCCGGCCATGCGGCTGGCCAGCTACCTGGCGCTTCTGACCCTGGTGATCAATATCTGGGTCGCGCCCCTGGCCTCGCGGAACATGCGGGCCGAGATCAACGCCGCCCGCGCCGATCTGGCCGCCGCTCTGGTGCGCGAAGGCCAGTTCACCCAGCCCGCGCCCGGCCTGTCGGTCTATGCCCAGACCATCGACCGTAGCGGCTTGATGCACAACCTGTTCATCCACCAGGAACATCAGGGCGGTAACGCCGCCACCTACACCGCCGCCGAAGGCCAGCTGGCCAGGCGCGACGGCGCCCCGGTGATCGTCATGCACAATGGCGCCACCCAGACGCTGTCCAACGATGGCCAGCTCAACTACCTGGCCTTCGAGGAATACGTATTCGACGTGTCGCCCTTCAAGGTCGCCGTCGCCACGCCGACCACCAAGGCCGCCGACCGCTACATCAGCGAACTGCTGCATCCAGCCGCAACCGACGACTGGGGCCAGAAAAACCGCGACGTCATGCTGGCCGAGTTCCACAGCCGCATCGCCGGGCCGATCTACAACCTGACCCTCATGGCCTTTGCAATCAGCGCCATCCTTGGCGGCGGTTTCTCGCGCATGGGTTATGGGCGTCGGGTCGCCTGGATGTCGGCCATCGCCATCGGCACCCGCATCCTGGGCTTTGTGGTCGAAGAGGCTGCCGGCCACTCGCCGGCCCTGAATGTCCTGCAGTATGTGACGCCTCTGGCCGGACTAGCCTTTGCCCTTGGGCCGTTCATCCTCGGCGGGCGGCTGCGCCTGAAGAAGCCGTCTACGCCAAAACTGGCCAAACTTAAACCGGTGGGGGTTCGCTAGATGCGTTTTCGCCTCACCGCCGTTGAATCCTACGTCCTCTTCCAGACTCTGATCGCCATAGCCGGCGCCATGACCATCCTCAGCTCGGTGATCCTGCTGATGGATTTCGTCGAGGTGGCCAGTCGCGCTGACCTGCCCTTCACCCGGATTGCGGCGCTGGTGGCGATGAAGTCCCCGGCGGTGATCGTCCTGGTTCTGCCCTTCATGCTGCTGTTCGGAACCCTGGCGTCCTTCGTGGGACTGAACCGGCGCAGCGAGCTGGTCGCCCTACGCGCAGCCGGTGTGTCGGCCTGGCGCTTCATCATGCCCGCAGCACTGGCCGCCTTCCTGTTCGGGGTTGTCACCATCGGCCTGCTCGATCCGGCCACCAGCCGCCTGAACGAAAGCTACGTCCAGTCCATGGCGGCCCTCAGCGCCGACAAGGCCAATCACGGTGACCAGGACGTCTGGCTGCGTCAGGGCGATGAAAAGACCCAGCTCAAGACCCAGACGGTCATTCACGCCCAGTCGATGGACACCGCCAACGCCGGCGTGCGGCTGACCGATGTGTCCTTCTACGTTTTCGATCTGGGCGCGGGCGGAGTGATGAACTTTCAGCGCCGTATCGAAGCGGCCAGGGCCGACCTCAAGGTCGGTGCCTGGAGCCTGACCGACGTTCGCGAGACATCCCCCGGCAGCGAGGTTCGCCGCTACGACACCATGTCGGTGCCGACCATGATCTCTGACCGCCGCGATGTTGAGCGGTTCTCCTCGCCCACCACCATCTCGCTGTGGTCCCTGCCGCGGTTCATCCGCCAGACCGAGCGGGCGGGCTTTTCCAGCCTCGGCTACCGGTTGCGACTGCAACAGCTGATCGCCACACCCCTGCTCTACGCCGCCATGTCGATCCTGGCGGCGGCCTTCTCGCTCAAGCTCATGCGGTTGGGCGGCCTGGCGGTGCTGACCACATCCGGCGTCGTCCTGGGCTTTGTGTTCTTTTTCTTCAACCAGTTCGCCGGCGCCCTGGGCCAAGCCGAAGTGATTCCGGTATTTGCGGCGGCATGGGCACCGCCTGTGCTGGCGCTTCTGTCCGGGCTCACCTTGCTTTGTTATACAGAAGACGGTTGAGCCAGGGGCGCTCGTGGAAAGTGTGAAATGACGGTACCCCGCACGCCCCTTCATCTGCGCATCCTCGCCGGCGCCGCCGCTTCGGCGATGCTGGCTGGCGCGGCATCCGCCCAGGACAAGCCCGCGACCGGACCGACCTCGATCACCGCCGAGACGGCGACCACCAGCAATGGCCGGATCGAGGCCAGCGGCCACGTCGAGGCGTTCAATGACCAGGGGACATTCCGGGCTGACAAGATGGTCAGCGAGGCCAATGGCGTACTCAAGGCCGACGGCCACGTTGAGGCCGTGACGTCCGAACGCTCGCTCAAGGCCGACAGCGCCACCCTTGATCCCAATGCGGCGATCATTTCGGCCAACGGCGACATCCGCATCTATCAGCCCGACGGATCGGTCGAATACGCCAGCACCCTCATCTTTACCCGGGACCTTGAAACCGGCTTCGCCACCAACTTTGCCGCCCGTCTTCCGCAGAACGGCACCCTGGCGGCGGCCAATATCGTGCGCCGCGACGCCAGCTTCACCGAGCTGAACCGCGCCATCTTCACCGCCTGCTCCCTGTGCGACGACAAGGGCGCCGACAAAACTCCGACTTGGGCGATCAGCGCTGACAAGGTGGTGCGCGACATCCCTGATGGCTCGATCAATTACCAGAACGCCTGGATCCGCATCCTGGGAACGCCGGTCCTTCCCCTGCCGTTCTTTTCGATGGCCGACCCCAGCGTGGACCGCAAATCCGGTCTTCTGGCCCCGGACTTCCAGCACACAGAACGGCGTGGCCTGAGCTATGAGCAACCCTGGCTGTGGGCGATTTCCCCGTCGCAGGAACTCGTCGTAATCCCTCAGATCAACACCCAGGTGAACCCGTTCGTCAGCGCCGACTGGCGCAAGCGATTCTATTCGGGGATTCTTGAAGCCCAGACCGGCTACACCTACGACCGGGACTTCAACACCTCAGGTCTCAAGTTCGGCCCCAATCGTGGCAAGGCCTATATCTTCGCCGACGGCAAGTTCGCCCTCTCGCCCCAGTGGTCCTGGGGCTTCACCGCCCAGGCGGCCCGCGACCGTCGCCTGTTCGACCAATACAGCCTGGACTATTCGCCGCCCGATCGCGGCCTGTTCCTGCCGGGTGACCGCCGGCTGATTTCCCAGATCTACACCACCCGCCAGGGCGACAGCTCCTACCTGTCCATCGCCGCCTTCGGGTTCCAGAGCCTGCGCCCCCTGATTGCTCCGCCCGGTCCGTTCGGTCTGCGCCCGCTGGAAGATGACAACACCCTGCCTTTCGTCGGTCCCCTCGTGGAATTCCGTTACGATCCGGACTGGACCGTGGCCGGCGGTCGCCTGCGACTGGTCGGATCGGGCGTCATCCTGAACCGCAAGGCTTCGCCGAACGTCCTGGGCGCAGCCGGGATCGACAGCAGCCGGGGCACCTTCGAAGGCGACTGGCGCAGCAGCATCACCCTGGCTGACGGCTTGCGGATCGAGCCGTTCGCCGACATCCGCGCCGACTACTATGAGACCGGCGACCTCAGCACCCTCGACACCGCCAATCACGCCAATTCACGCACCATTCCCACCGCCGGGCTGGATGTCTCCTGGCCCCTGGTGCGCACGACCTCCGGGATGACCACAACCATCGAGCCCATCCTGCAGCTCGCCATTTCGCCGGACTCCAAAGCCAATCCCCAGATCCCCAACGAAGACAGCCTCGCCTTCCAGTTCGACGATACCAATCTGTTCCAGTTCAACCGGTCGCCCGGCTTTGATCTCTACGAGGGCGGCCAGCGCCTGACCGCAGGCGTGCGAACCACTTTCGACTGGGGCGATGGCCGCAACGCCCGCTTCCTGATCGGCCAGAGCTTCCGCTCCCAGCCCGACGCGGTCCTGCCGTCCGAGACGGGCCTCAAGGACACAACCTCCGACTGGATTGTCGCGGCCGAGATCACGCCCGTTACCGGCCTGTCGCTGTTTTCCAAGGGCCGCTTCGACAATGGCGACCTGCAGCACATCGAGGCGGGCCTGGACGCCAACCTGCCCGGCGGTTCTGGCTATCTGCGTTATATGCGCACCGAAAAGGACCTCACCGGCGCCTCGGCCGAGGATGTCGAGGGCCAGGGCCAGATCTTCATCACCAAGACCTGGGGCATCATGGCCACCGCGACGCGCGACCTGGACCAGAAGCAATGGCGCAGGCGTTCCATCGGCGCCGTCTACCAGGACGATTGCCTGCGGTTTGAACTGTTGTATCAGCGCGACAACAATCCGCTTCTGGGCGCCCGGGATTCCAGTTCGGTGGTCTTTCGCCTAACCCTCGCCACATTAGGTGATACAGGTTACAACAACGCTGCAAATCGCCGCCCCGGCGCGCGCTGACAGGGCTACAGGACGACCGCACCAGAATGACTTCGATTGTTGGATTTCGGCTTACGGCCTCGAGAATGACGGTCGCCCTGGCGCTCGCCACGATGGCGATTGCCACCGGTCCGTTCACGGTGCGCGCTCTGGCCCAGCAACCTGCTCCGGCCGCGCCGCAGGCGACACTTGCGCGCGAAGGCGCCGCGATTATCGTCGATGACGAGCCCATTTCGACCTATCAGCAGCGCCAGCGGATGCTCTGGCTCAGCCTCAGCAGTGGCCGCACGCCGTCCGAAGCTGACCTTCCCGATCTCCAGCGCCAGGCGCTTTTGACCCTGATCGACGAGATGCTGCAAAAGCACGAAATCATGCGTCAGGAACACGAGCGCAAGCTCGCGCCAGGGACCCTGTTCGCTCACGATGACGAGGTCGACGATTACCTCAAGATGATCGCCCAACAGAACCAGATGGCTCTGCCCCAGTTCGTCCAGACGCTCGAGGCCGCCGGCCTCAGCCCACGCACCATGCGTGAACAGGCCCGCATCGCCGTCACCTGGCAAAACTGGATTCGCGGCTATTACGGCTCCAAGGTCCGCATTTCGGACGATGAGGCCAATGCGGTTATCCGCGATATGGAATCCTCGGCCAGCAAGCCGCAGTACCTGGTCAGTGAAATCTTCATCAGCGCAGAGCACGTCGGTGGACAGGCCAACGCCATGTCCACCGCCAACGCGATCATCGGCCAGCTGCGCCAGCAGCCGGACAGCTTCCGACCCCTTGCCTTCCAGTATTCGGCCCTGCCCAGCGCCGCCAACGGCGGTGACTCCGGCTGGATGTCCCTCGCCCAGTTACCCGCGCCGGTCGCCAGCGTCATCGACCAGATGCGGCCCGGCCAGGTGACCGTTCCGATCCAGGTGCCTGACGGCGTCTATCTGGTGCTCCTGCGCGACAAGAAAGCCGGCAGCACCTCGACCGTGGTCAATCTCAAACAGATCGCCGTGCCCCTGGGCCCCAACGCCGATGCGGCTCTGGCCCAGGCGGCGCAGGCGCGACTTGTAGCGCTCAAACCCCAGATCAAGGGCTGTGACACCATCGACCAGACTGCGCGCGCCGCGGGCCTGCAGGTTGGCGATCTGGGCCAGGCTGATACCAAGGACCTGGCGCCGGCCTTCCGCAACGCCATCGAGGGCCTGCAGCCCAATCAGGTCAGTGACCCGATCCGTACCGACGCTGGCCTTCATCTGGTCGCGCTTTGCGGCCGGGCGGCCAGCGGCACCCGGCTGCCGTCGCGCGATGAGATCAAGTCCCAGCTCTACGGCGAGCGGCTGAGCATGATTGCCACCCGTGAACTGCGTAACCTGCACAACGCCGCGACCATCAACGCGCCGAAGTGAAGGCGCCGAACCTCGCCGTCACCCTGGGCGATCCAGCCGGCATCGGCCCCGAGATCATCACCAAGACTTGGTCGACGCTGAAAGACACCGGACCGGCGTTTTTCGTGATCGGTGACCTCGAACAGCTGGCCAGTGTGCCGGCCAGCGACGGCCGACCGCTGAAACGGGTCGGATCGGTCGAGGAAGCCGCCAGCGTCTTCCCCCGCGCCCTGCCTGTCATCGACATGCCCTTGAAATCGCCGGTCATCGCCGGTCAGCGTTCGCCCGCCCATGCCCAGGACATCATCGGCTGGATCGAGACCGCCGTCGGCCTGGCGCTGTCGGGAGAGGCCAGCGGTATTGTCACCGCCCCCATTTCCAAGGCGCCCCTCTACGAGGCCGGATTCGAATTTCCCGGCCATACCGAATTTCTGGGCAAGCTTACCTCGCGCGCCTCCCACGACGGCGCCCGGGGGCCGGTCATGATGCTGACCGCGGGCGATCTGCGGGCCGTGCCCGCCACCGTCCACGTGCCACTCAGCGAAGTTCCAGCCCGCCTGACCATCGAAGACCTTGTCCTGACCACGCTGGTCACCGCCGAGGCCCTGCGCAAGGACTTCGGCATCGCCCGGCCCCACATCGTCCTGGCCGGCCTCAACCCCCATGCGGGCGAAGGCGGCAAGCTGGGCGGCGAAGAAGAGCGCATCATCGCTCCGGCCGTGCGAGCCCTGCGCGATCTGGGCGTCGACTGCACTGGCCCGGCGCCTGCCGACACCCTGTTCCATCCCGATGCGCGGGCGAAGTACGATGCGGTGATCTGCATGTACCACGACCAGGCCCTCATCCCGGTCAAGATGCTCGACTTCTGGGGCGGAGTGAATGTCACCCTGGGTCTGCCGATCGTGCGCACCTCGCCCGACCACGGCGTGGCCTATGACATCGCAGGCCGTGGCCTGGCACGCGCCGACAGCATGATCGCCGCCATCCGCCTGGCCGCCGAAATCGCCGAGCGGCGCGCGGGCAAATGACCCTTTCCGAACTGCCGCCACTTCGCGAAGCGCTGGAAGATCACGGCCTGGCCGCCAAAAAATCCTTCGGACAGCATTTCCTGCTCGACCTTAATGTCACCGCCAAGATCGTGCGCCTGGCCGCCCTGGACGACGATAGCCACGTCATCGAAATCGGTCCCGGCCCCGGCGGCCTGACGCGGGCCCTGCTGGCCGCCGGCATGCGGGTCACCGCCATCGAAAAGGATGAGCGCTTCCTACCCCTCTTGCAGGAACTGGCCGATGCCGCTGATGGCCGCCTGACGATCGTTCACGCAGACGCCCTTGATGCCAACGAGCGCGCTATCGCGGCCGGCGAGCCCGCCGCCATCGTCGCCAACCTGCCCTACAATGTCGGCACGCCGTTGCTCCTCAAATGGCTTACCGGGCCCTTCCGTCCCTCGTCCATGACCCTGATGTTCCAGAAGGAAGTGGCCCAGCGCATCGTCGCCGCCCCCGGCTCGGACGCCTACGGCCGCCTGGGCGTGATCACCGGCGCGACCTCCAGCGCCCGCATCGTCATGGACCTGCCGGCGCGAGCCTTCACCCCGCCGCCCAAGGTCGCCTCGGCCGTCGTCCACCTGCAGCCGCTGGCTGGCCGTCCCCCGCCCGAGCTGCTCGCCAGCCTCGAGCGCCTTACCGCCGCCGCTTTCGGCCAGCGCCGCAAGATGCTGCGCTCCAGCCTCAAGCACCTGGGCGGCGAGGCCCTGTGCGCCGCCGTCGGCATCGACCCCGCCCGCCGGGCCGAAACCCTGTCGGTCGCCGAGTTCCTGGCCCTGGCTGGCGCCATTCTGGCATCCTGAGCCGCCCTGTACTAACAACAAGTCTGCCGGGCCGATCCCGGCCTTTCCTGAGGCTCTGCGATGGCGTTGCTGGTTTTAAGCGTGGTGGGCAGTGACCGGCCTGGCCTAACCCGGGCGCTGGCCGCTGCGGTCCTCAGCGCGGGCGGCAACTGGCTGGAGAGCCAACTGTCGCGCCTGGGCGGCCTCTATGTCGGCTCGGTACTGGTCGAGATCGAGGCCGGCGCCGTCGAGGCTCTGCGCGCCGCCGTCTCCACCGTCGACGCCCACGGCCTGGAGGTCCGCATCGCCCCCGCCGTCGACGTCCCCGCCCCGGCCGGCGGCGAACAGGCCCATTTCACCCTGGTCGGTCAGGACCGCCCGGGCATCGTCAACCAGGTCACAGCCGTCCTTACCCGGCTCGACGCCAATATCGAGACTTTCAATACCTGGATCACCTCAGAGCCTTACTCCGGCCTGCCCCTTTTCCATCTCGAAGCCAGCCTGCGCCTGCCCCCGGCCCTGACCACCGGCGCCCTGCAGACAGCGCTCGAAGACATCTCAGCCGAAATCATGGTCGACATCGCCCTGACGCCGGTGGGGTAGGCCCCTACCCCAACCGCTCATCCAGCAACCGTTCCACAAACGGCGCTAGACCCAGCACCCGGTCCCGCCTCAGCCGTTCGGCGCGATAGATGGCCGCCAGTTGCACATAGGTCGCCTCAATGTCCTCGTTGACCAGCACATAGTCGTACTCGTTCCAGTGCGGGATCTCGCCGTAGGCGCGGCCCAGACGGCGCTGGATCACGTCCTCGCGGTCTTGGGCGCGGGCGTGCAGGCGGCGGGACATCTCGGCCATGCTGGGCGGCAGGATAAAGACCCGCACCACATCGTCCAGCGCATTGCCGGCGATCTGGCGCGCGCCCTGCCAGTCGATGTCGAACAGCACGTCGCGCCCGGCCTCGATGCGACCCATCACCTCGTCTTTCGGCGTGCCATAGCGGTGCTCATGCACATGGGCCCATTCCAGAAAAGCGTTGCGTTTCAACAGCTCGTCGAACGCCTTGCGGTCGAGGAAGTGATATTCGCGGCCGTTCTTCTCGCCTGGCCTGGGGTCGCGCGTCGTGGCGCTGATCGACAGGACAATGTCGGGGTTGTCGTTTGCCAGCCGGCTGCACAGCGTCGTCTTGCCCGCGCCGGAGGGGCTGGAGACCACCAGCATGATGCCCCGCCGCGCATCCATCGCCCTATTCGACATTCTGCACCTGCTCGCGAAACTGTTCGATCACCGCCTTTAGCTCGAGTCCCAGAGCTGTCAGCGCCGTGGTCGCCGATTTCGAACACAGGGTATTGGCCTCGCGCATGAACTCCTGGGTCAGGAAGTCCAGCCTGCGCCCCGCCGCCGCCTCGCCGTCCAGCAGGGTGCGAGCGGCGACCACATGGGTGGCCAGCCGGTCCAGCTCCTCGCGTACATCGGCCTTGGCCGCGAGCACGGCAGCCTCCTGGATGATCCGCTCTTCCGGCGCCTCGCCGTCGCTCAGCAGTTCGGCCATCCGCTTGCGGAAACGGTCGCGGACATAGTCGGGCTGTTCGCCCGCCCGGGCCTCTGCCTGGGCCACCAGCGCCTGGACCCGGTCGATCTGGCCGTTCAGGATCGGCGACAGGGCCCGCCCCTCATCCTCGCGTGAGCGTTTCAGCGCATCCAGTACCTGGCCCAGACTGACGCCCATGGCCGCCTCGACCTGGCTACGCACCTCCGCATCGTCGGTGTCGTCGGCCACCTCGATCACGCCGCGCAGCGCCAGCAGGCCGTCAAAGGTCGGCGCCGCGACCCGCCCATCGGCCACGTAGGGCCCGGCCAGCCGCAGATATTCGTCCAGCTGGGTGGTGTTGATCCGCAACTGACCGCCGGCGTCGGCGCGCTTGGCGGTCAGGGTGATGTTGATCTGGCCGCGCTGGAACCGGCCCTGCGCCCCTTCGCGCGCCGCCCGCTCCAGGGCGTCAAACCCCGGCGGTCCGCGAAACCGCGCCTCCATCGTGCGCCCGTTGACGCTGCGCGCCTCGACCGTCCACGACCACGGCCCCAGCGCGCCGTCCTCGCGCGCAAACCCCGTCATGCCCGAAAGCGCCATTCAACATTCCTTCGGAAAACCGATTCTGCACATCCTCGCCAAAACCCGCCCGGCGGCAAGAGCAGCGCAGACGCCTATTTCTTCGCCGCGTCGGCTTTTTCCACTGCCCGCCAACGGACGACATTGGCCGCGTGCCCGGCCTCGGTCTTGGCGAACGCGTGCCCGCCCGTCCCGTCGGCGACAAAGAACAGCTCTTCCCCGGGCGGCGGGGCCATCACCGCGGCCAGGGCGGCCCGGCCGGGATTGCAGATCGGCGTCGGCGGCAGGCCGGGGATGACATAGGTGTTTGACGGCGTCGGGCTCAGCAGCTCGGAGATGCGGATGCCGCGGCCCAGCGGCCGGCCATGGCTGATGCCATAGATGATGGTCGGGTCGGACTGCAGCTTCATGCCGATGTTCAGCCGGTTGACGAACACCCGGGCGATGCGCGGCCGCTCGTCAGCCTTGCCGGTTTCCTTCTCGACGATGGAGGCCAGCGTCACCGCCTCCTGGGGCGAATGCAGCGGCAGGTTCGGCGCCCTCTGCGCCCAAAGCTGGGCAAGCAGGGTATCGCGCGCCGCCATCATGCGGCCCAGCAGGGCCCCTCGATCCTCGCCGCGCTGGAATTCATAGGTCTCGGGCAGGATGGCCCCCTCGGGCGGCACGGGCGCTGCGCCCGACAGCAGAGGCTGGGCCATCAAAATCTCGACCACCATCTCCGAGGTCAGGCCTTCGGGAACGGTGACGAAATGGCGGACCACCTCGCCCTTGCGGATCTTGCTCAGCACGGCGGACATCGAGGCGCCGCTCGAAAATTCATACTCTCCGGCCTTCAGCCTGCGCGCCGCGCCAGTCAGCTGGGCGGCGGCCGAGAACACCGCCGAGGATCGCACCACATGGGCCCGGGTCAGGTCAGCGGCGATCTCGCGCACCCCGGCGCCTGAGCGCAGGACGACGACCACAGGCTTGCCGTCAGGGGATTTCGGGCCGGCGCCATTATAGGTCCATGCCGCCCAGCCGACCGACAGCAGAACGATGAAGGCCAGGGCTGCGAGCGCGCCGGTGACGCCCGCCAGCACCCGGCGGCCCGTCGCCTGAAGGCGCCCCTTGCCGCTCACGGGACTTTCTTGAACACCAGCGAGGCGTTGGTCCCGCCAAACCCGAAGCTGTTGGACAGAGCCACGTCGATCTTCATCGGCTTGGCCTTGTGGGGGACCAAATCGATCGCGGTTTCGACCGAGGGATTGTCAAGATTGATGGTCGGCGGGGCGATCTGGTCGCGAATGGCCAGGGCGACAAAGGCCGCCTCCACCGCGCCCGCTGCGCCCAGCAGGTGTCCGACCGCGCCCTTGGTCGACGACATGGTCGTCTTGCCGGCTGAATTGCCCAGCATCCGCTCGACGGCCCGCAGTTCGATCTCGTCGCCCAGCGGCGTCGAGGTGCCGTGGGCATTTATATAATCGATGTCGGCCGGATCGACGCTCGCGTGACCCATGGCCATCTTCATGGCGCGAAACCCGCCGTTGCCGTCTTCGGCAGGTGCGGTGATGTGATAGGCGTCGCCCGCCAGGCCGTAGCCTGCGACCTCGGCGTAGATTTTCGCCCCGCGCGCCCTGGCGTGTTCGTATTCTTCCAGCACCAGCACGCCGGCGCCCTCGCCCATGACAAAGCCGTCGCGGTCCTTGTCATAGGGACGCGAAGCCTTTTCCGGGTTCTCGTTGAAGCCGGTGGACATTGCCCGAGCGGCGACAAAGCCCGCCACGCCGATTTTGCAGATCGAGGCCTCCGCCCCGCCGGCCACCATGACTTCGGCATCACCGAACATGATCAGGCGGCTCGCATCGCCAATGGCGTGGGCGCCGGTGGCGCAGGCGGTGACTACCGAGTGGTTGGGCCCTTTCAGGCCATAGCGGATCGATACCTGGCCGGACGCCAGATTGATCAGCGCCGAGGGGATGAAGAACGGTCCCACCCGGCGTGGGCCCTTGGTCTCCATTTCGACCGCCTGGTCGGAGATGGTCGACAGACCGCCGATGCCTGAGCCGATGATGACCCCGGTGCGTTCCTTGTCGTGTTCGGTTTCCGGAACCCAGCCGGAATCCTTCATCGCCTCGTCGGCGGCGGCCATGGCGTAGAGGATGAAATCATCCACCCGCCGCTGGTCACGGCTCGACATGGTCTGGTCGGGATCATAGCTGCCGGGCACATCAGGCCCGCCGCCGCCGCGACCGTCGATACGCGGCACCTCGCAGGCGATCTCGCAGCCGTATCCGGTCGGATCAAACGCGGAAATCCGGCCGCACCCGCTCTTGCCGGCGAGCAGATTGGCCCACGAAACCTCTGTCCCCCAGCCGAGGGGGGTCAAAAGGCCTATGCCGGTGACGACTACACGGCGCATGATTTACCTGAGCTTTTTCGGCGGGTTGGCAGGGACTTAGCCCACTTTCTCCGAAATGAACTTCACCGCATCGCCCACGGTCTGAATGTGCTCAGCCGCGTCGTCGGGGATCTCAATGTCGAACTCTTCTTCGAACGCCATGACCAGCTCGACGTTGTCGAGGCTGTCAGCGCCCAGATCGTCGATGAACGCCGCCTTCTCGGTGACCTTCTCCGGATCGGCGTCCAGATGCTCGATTACGATCTTGCGAACACGTTCGAGAATGTCGGACATCAGTGAATTACCTTTTCGTCTAGCTGGACCACGCTCCAAACGGGTGACGCGGTCATTTCGGGTTTCGCCTAGCACGTTCCTTTTTGCTCGCCTAGCGGCCAGTCAATCAGGAACGGTCCGGTCACACCATCGCCATGCCGCCGTTCACGTGCAAGGTCGAACCGGTGACATAAGCGGCTTCATCGCTGGCGAGATAGGCCACGGCGGCGGCGACTTCTGCGCCCGATCCCAGCCGATTTGCGGGAATTTGGCTCATAATCGCTGTTTTCTGGGCCTCATTCAGCCCGTCGGTCATGGGGCTCTCGATAAAGCCGGGAGCCACGCAATTGACCGTGATGTTACGGCTGGCCACTTCCTGGGCCAGGGCTTTGGAAAAGCCGATCATGCCCGCTTTCGAGGCCGCGTAATTGGTCTGACCGGCGTTTCCGGTGACCCCGACAACAGAAGTAATGCCGATGATTCGCCCCGTCCGGCGCTTCATCATGCCGCGCAGCGCCGCCCGGCTGAGCCGGAAATAGCTCTCCAGATTGACCCGGATGACCTCGTTCCAGTCATCGTCCTTCATGCGCAGCAACAAACCATCGCGGGTGATCCCGGCATTGGCCACCAGAATATCCAGTGGCGCGCCGGCCGCCTCTTCCGCGCCGGCGATCAGACCGTCCACAGCCTCCGGGTCAGACAGGTTCGCGATCAGGGTTGAACAGCGCCCGCCCAGCTCGCCGGCCACGCCCGCCAGGGTCTCGGCGCGTGTGCCCGACAGCACCACATGCGCGCCTTGTCGATGAAGGGCGTGGGCGATTGCCCCGCCAATGCCGCCCGAGGCGCCGGTAACGAGCGCGGTCTTGCCGGTCAGATCGAACATCATTGCATTTCCTGGTTTGCGTCCTTCGAGACGCCCTTCGGGCTCCTCAGGATGACGGCCTTTATTGAACTGCACAAACAATCGTCATGCTGAGGAGCGCTCGATAGAGCGCGTCTCGAAGCACGCACTTACAGACTTTTCGCAAACGCTTCGAGGTCGGCGGGCCCGTTGAGGGCAAGCGCCTCGGCGTCGGGGGCGATGCGTTTGGCCATGCCGGACAGCACCTTGCCGGCTCCGACCTCGGCAAAGCGGGTTACCCCGCCCTCGCCCGCCATCCACTCCATGCTCTCGCGCCAGCGCACACGGCCGGTGACCTGATCGACCAGAAGCTGCCGGATCGCTTCAGGATCGTGGGTCGGGCGCGCCGTGACATTGGCCACCAGCGGCGCGCGCGGCTGGATGATCAGGGCGCTGAACAGGGCCCCGGCCATCTCGTCGGCGGCCGGCTGCATCAAGGGGCAGTGGAACGGCGCCGAAACGTTCAGCGGAATGGCCCGCGCGCCCAGTTCCTTGGCCTTCTCGATGGCCTTGTCGACCGCGGCCTTGTCGCCCGAGATGACGACATTGCCGGCATTGTTGTCGTTGGCGACCACGCAGACGCCGACTTCCGAACCAGCCTTCGCGGCTTCTTCAGCCAGGGCCACATCACTCTTGGGGCCGATCAGCGAGGCCATGGCGCCCGCGCCCACCGGCACGGCCCGCTGCATGGCCTGACCGCGCAGCTTCAGCAGCCGGGCTGTGTCATGCAGGGTGATCGCCCCCGCTGCCGCCAGGGCCGAATATTCGCCCAGGCTGTGACCGGCCACAAAAGCGGCGCGCTCAATGCTGACGCCGAAACCCTTTTCCAGCACCCGCATGGCCGCAAGACTCACCGCCATCAGGGCCGGCTGGGCGTTTTCGGTCAGGGTCAGGTTCTCAAGCGGGCCTTCCTTCATCAGCTGGAACAGCTTTTGCGACAGGGCGTCATCGACCTCGTCGAACACTGCCCGTGCGGTTGCAAAGGCCTCGGCCAGATCGGCGCCCATGCCGACCGACTGACTGCCCTGGCCTGGGAAAAGAAAAGCTAGCGTCATGCTGACAGGTCCCGTTCAGAATCCGGCTGGCAGGGTTAGGCGATTGATCGGGACGCGGCAAGAACAGCGCCTGTGCTTTTGCTGGAAAACCCTTCCCGGTTGGGGCATAAACCCGTCACGTTTGGAGGAACAAACCCATGAATCGAATGTTCATCACCGCCGCCGCCGTCGCGGTCGCCATCGCGGGCCCCGCCCTGGCCGCGTCTCTCGGCGTCGGCGCCTCTGCGCCTGACTTCAACCTGACCGCCTACAAGAAAGGCAATCCTTTCCAGTTCAACCTCAAGAACGAACTGAAGAAGGGCCCTGTCGTCCTCTACTTCTTCCCGGGCGCCTACACGGCCGGCTGCAACATCGAAGCCCAGGCCTTCGCCGCCCGGATCGCGGACTTCCGCGCCGCCGGCGCCCAGGTCGTCGGTGTGACCGGCGGCTTCGGCAAGACAGCCAAGGCTGACCAGACCAAGGACTACGCCAGCCTCAATGAAGCCGTGGCCGACTTCTCCAAGACCCACTGCAACGGCGAATTCCCCGTGGTTGCGGCCGATGCCAAGATCATCGCCGACTACGGCGTGCCGCTCACCCAGCGTCCCGGCTGGTCAGATCGCACCTCCTTCGTGATCGGCAAGGACGACAAGATCGTTCTGGCCCACACCGATCCGGCGCCCAACAGCCACATCACCGACAGCCTCAAGGCCGTCCAGGACCTCAAGGCCGCCCGCTAGGGCCTTGTCAGACGAAATGGGGCGCGCGGCGACGGAACGGTCGCCGCGCCCTTGCTTTTTCCGCCTGCCTTCTCTAAACCCCGCGCCTTCACGAAGGCCGGTCCTGGAGCAATTGCGCCCTTGGAGCCATCGGGGTTTGCGCTCTTCCCGCGCTGATCACGCCGTCCTTCAAGCGGAAGAAGGACATTATGGCGCTATACGAACACGTGCTGATCGCGCGGCAGGACATTTCCGCGCAACAGGCTGAACAGCTCAACGAAGATCTGAAAGCCCTCATCGAGGGACAAGGCGGTCACATCGCCAAGATCGAGTACTGGGGCCTTCGCAACCTCTCTTACCGGGTCAAAAAGAACCGCAAGGGTCACTATTCGCTCCTCGCCATCGACGCGCCCGTCGCCTCGGTGAAGGAAATGGAACGTCAGCTGTCGCTCAATGAAGACGTGCTGCGCTACATGACCATCCGCGTCGACGAACTCGACCTGGAGCTTTCGCCCGTTCTCGCCCGCCGTGACCGCGAGCGCAGCGACCGTCCCCGCTTCGACGATGACGCGCCTGTCGCCGACGTCGACGCCGACGTCGATGCGGACGAGGTCTAGGAGATTATCATGACTGATGAATCAGCCCCCGCCGCCCGCCGCCCGTTCTTCCGCCGCCGCAAGGTCTGCCCGTTCTCGGGCGCCGGCGCGCCCAAGATCGATTACAAGGACGTAAAGCTGCTTCAGCGCTACGTCTCCGAGCGCGGCAAGATCGTCCCGTCGCGCATCACCGCCGTCTCGGCCAAGAAGCAACGTGAACTGGCCCGCGCCATCAAGCGCGCCCGCTTCCTGTCGCTCCTGCCCTACGTCGTGAAGTGAGGATTACCCAATGAAAGTCATCCTGCTTGAACGCGTCGAGGGCCGCGGCTCCATCGGCGACGTCGTCAACGTGAAGGACGGGTTCGCCCGTAACTATCTGCTGCCGCGCCACAAGGCGCTGCGGGCCAATTCGGCCAACTTGAAGGTCTTCGAAGGTCAGCGCGTTGAAATCGAAGCCCGTAACCTGAAGGCGCGCGAGGCCGCTTCGGCGTCCGGCGACAAGCTCGACGGTTCGGTCTACGTCATGATCCGCCAGGCGGGTGAAGGCGGCCAGCTCTACGGTTCGGTCTCCGGCCGTGACGTGGCCGACGCCATCAATGCTGAAGGCGGCGCGGTCGATCGCTCGATGATCGCGCTCGACAAGCCGATCAAGACCATCGGCGTCCACCCCGTGAAGGTGAAGCTGCATGCCGAGGTCGCCGTGACCGTCAGCATCAACATCGCCCGCAGCGACGACGAAGCGGTCCGTCAGGCCCGCGGCGAAAACGTCATCAACACCCAGTTCGAGGAAGACGCGGCGTTCAACGCTGAAGCCGCCGCTGACATGCTCGACGGTGGCGCCGGCAAGCTCGGCGACGACCGCGACTTCGCCTAGGCGAGACGTCGACTGCAGCAAGATCAAGGGCGGCCTGGAAACGGGCCGCCTTTTTTCTTGGCCGTACATCCGCCCGCATCCTTGCGCTATGACGGGGTCACCATGCGCGCGCCGCCTTTCATCCTCGTCTTGCTGACATCAGCCCTGGTCGCCACGGCGAGCCATGCCGCAGCCTACAAGCCGCCTCGCCTGTCCGATGGCCATCCAGATCTGCAGGGCGACTGGCACAACGCCAGCATCACCACCCTTGAGCGGCCGATGCAGTACGCGGACCGCAAGGCCCTGACCGCCGACGAGGCCGCCGGCATCGAGGCCGAATTCTCGGATTTCGCCAGCATCGGCCCCAGCGGTCCGCCCGAAGACGGCGGTGCCTTCAACCTAGGCCAGGGCGGCGATCTGGACGCCTTCACCACGGTCATGCGGGTGGCCGGGGAGCCGCGCACCAGCCTGATCACCTCCACGCCCGATGGCCGCATCCCGGCGTCAAGGCCGCGCCCGCCGGGTCCAGCGCCCCTTTCCATCGAGGACATGGCGGCCAATCCCGAAACCATGGCCCCGGTCGAGCGCTGCGTGATCAACGCCAGCGCCAACGGGTGGGCGGTTATGCTACCTGGCGAATACAACAACAATTTCCGCATCGTACAGACGAATACTCACGTTTCTATTATGATCCAGATGGCGAACGATGTCCGCATCATCCGCCTGGGCGCACGCCACCGCACGGACGGCGCGCGGCCCTGGATGGGCGATTCGGTCGCCCGCTGGGATGGCGATACCCTAGTGGTGGAGACCACCAACTTCCCCAGGGCCCAGGCCTTCTTCGGCGCCTGGGAACAACTCAAGGTCACCGAGCGCTTCACCCGCGTCGCCAAGGACCGTCTGCTCTACCGCTTCACGGTCGAGGATCCGACCGTTTGGGACAAACCCTGGGGCGGCGAGTACGAATTTGGCCGCCCCCGCCGCGCCATCGAGGAATACGCCTGCCACGAAAATGACCACACCCTGCAAAACGCCCTGGAGGCGGCCCGCTACGAGGAAGGCGCGCGCTGACGAGCGCTCTCATGCGTCAGCATGACCCGCGCCATTTCTCCGTCGTCATCTGGTCCCCAGCCCTTTGTTACGCTAGGGTTCCCTCAACAGCCGCGCAGCGGCCCACACCCATTTTGAGGAGCACGCCCATGGGATTGTTCGACGGACTGATCGGCGGCGTGGTCGGCGCCGAGATGGCCACGGTGGTCAACGGCCTCATCGAAAAGCACGGCGGCATCGGCGGCATCGTCTCGGAGTTCCAGTCCAAGGGACTCGGCTAGACGGTCAAATCCTGGGTCGCTGTCGGCCCCAACCAGCCCGTCTCCGGCGAACAGATCAGTCAGGTCCTGGGCTCGGACACCGTCTCCCAGCTGGCCGCGCGCTTTGGTTTCTCGCAGGAAGATCTCGCCAACAAGATTTCGCAAGTCCTCCCCCAGGTCGTCGACAAGCTGACTCCCCACGGCACGTTGCCTTCCGCCTAGACCAACCTGTCGGAACAGATCGCCCTTCAATCCCGAAGGGCGCGGCTGGATCCCAAGAAAATGTCGGGAATCGTCATCATGAAACGCTTTATGCTCGGCGCGGTCGCCGCCCTTCTGGCTCCGGTCGCCATAGCCGTCACCGGCCAAGGCGCCGGCGGCCTCTGAACGCACCTACGACTGCACCAAGGCCGGCAACGCCAACAAGGAAGCCTGCAAGAGCGCGCCCAAGGCTGCAGCCGCGACCACGACCGCGACCGTAAAGACCACGACGCCTGCACCAGCGACGAAGACCACGCCGGCGGCCGCAGCGCCCAAGGCAACTCCGGCTACGCCGGCCGCCGCACCGAAGGCCGCAACCACCCCGGTTGCAGCGCCCAAGGCCGCGACGCCTGCGCCTAAAGCCGCTACAGCCACCCCGGCCGTCAGCGATCGCACCTACGACTGCACCAAGCCCGGCAACGCCAACAAGACCGCCTGCAAGTCAGCGGTAAAGGCGCCTGCGCCGGCGATCGTCGCCTCCGCAGCGCCGAAGGCGGCTCCCAAAGCGTCCGCAACGGCGTCTTCCGGCAAGCCGGCTGGCGCAACCGCCCAGTGCAAGGACGGCACCTACAGCACCAGCCAGACCCGCTCGGGCACCTGCTCGACCCACGGCGGCGTTGGAACCTAGTACTAGTCCAGGTGAGACCCCTCGTTGCCGCCCTTTCGCGTCGCCTGGACGCGGAAGGGCGCTTCGCCGGCTGAACCTACCGGGCAAGGGCCTGGGTATAGGTCGACATATCGAAATAATCCCGCCATACCTTGATCTTGCCGCCTTGCAGCTGAAAGACCCCGCAGCAGGGCAGATCAACCGCCTTGTCGCCAATCCGGGTGCGATCCAGTCGCTCGGCGATGACCGTATCGCCGTCGGCGGCGAGACTGAGGATTTCCCACCGCGTGGCGGTCCAGGGCTTGATGAACCCCGCGATGAACGTCCGGATCGCCTCGCGCCCGGACACAGGTCGGGAGGGCATGTTGTGATAGACCCCATCCTCAGTGAAGTAGGCGGCCAGTTCGTCAGCATTCAGCCGCGACCAGGCGGAAATGAAATCGCGAATGATCTGGGCGTTGTCGCTCATGGGTTCCACCTTTGGCTGGGCCAGGACGGCGCCGGGGGTCATCATCAGGACTGACAGAAAAAAGCGGCGGCGCATGAGATGACTATTCGCATGCGGAGCCGGTGAGTCCAGTATCCGTCCGGGTCCCGCCTTGCCGGGGCTCGCTGGAACGATAGTCTCTCGTAACCATGGCCATTGAACCAGCCAGCATGACAAGCATTCCCGGGCCCGGGCGCAGAATCGCCTTGGCGCTGTCGCTGCTGGGTCTGGTCCTCATTTCGCCCCGGCCCGTCCAGTCCCAGTCCGATACCGGCATGCGGAGCGAAGCGCCGATCCGCGAGGTGATGCTGAGCGACGGCGTGCGCCGCTATGGCGTGCCGGTCACCATCGGTTCGGTCGAGGTTCTCGCCGGCCTCGATACCGGCGCCGCCGGATTGCGGATCATGCCCGACGCGCCCGGCCGCGCCGCCGCCAGGGCTGAAACCGCCGCTGAGGACTATACCTTCGGCTCCGGGGCCCACCTGGAGGGCGTGAAGGGAAGTGTCACCATCCGCATCGGCGATCTGTCGGGCGCAGCCACCGTCCACCTGGTCAACAAGGTCGGCTGCATCCCCCGCGCGCCGGGATGCCCTGGCTCGCTGGGCCTCAAGTACGGCTTCCTCGGCGATGGTTTGCCCGGGGAAGGCTTTCGCGTCCTGCTCGGCGCCAATATGGGCCGCACCAGCATCGACAACCCCCTCATCGCTGCCGGCGCCCGGCGCTGGATCATCGAGCTGCCCCGCCCCGGCGAGACCGGCCACCTGATCCTCAATCCCACCGACGACGAGCTGGCGGGTTTCACCCTGCTGCGCCTGCTGGGCGGCTTTCGCGAGGAAGAAGGCGGCGGCCTGCACGATTCCGTTCTCGGCTGCCTGCGCAACGAGACCACCCAGGCCCGCGCCTGCGGCCCCGTGGCGATGGATTCCGGGGCTTTTTCCCTGCGATTGCTCAATGCCGGCCTGGGAGCAGCGCCCTGGGCGAAGGACACCCCGGTCGCGCTGGAGTTCATGGACGACCATCGCCAGCCCGTCGCCGCCGTCCAAATGATTGTGGGTCACATGGCCCAGACCCTGTCGTTTGGAGCGGCCCCGCGCCGCGAAACCATCGTTCAACCTGGAACGGCGCCCTATTTCGCCTATTCGGTGCTTTACGATCCGGCGCGAAGGATGATCGGGTTAAAAGCCCGCCCGTCTCCCCGCGCGATCGGCGGCGTGGCCGGATCTCTTCCAGCCGCGGTTGATCCAAACGCTCGCCGGCCCTGAAATCACGGTTGCCCCCCGATATGAGCAGCGTCATTGAGCCTCGGTCCGACACCTTGTTCGAAGCTCGGGGACATGCCCTTCTGGCGGAGAAGATCAGGGTCAAACACCGATGAACGCTTACGTCGAAGGCAACACCCCAGCGCTGGACAGTTTCTGGATGCCGTTCACGGCGAACCGCCAGTTCAAGGCCGCGCCGCGGCTGCTGGTGGCCGCCCAGGGCATGTACTATCGCAGCGCCGATGACCGGCAGGTGCTCGACGGCACGGCGGGCCTGTGGTGCGTCAACGCCGGTCATGGCCGGCGCGCCATCGCCGAAGCGGTCGGTCGCCAACTCGCCGAACTGGATTTCGCGCCGTCGCTCCAGATGGGTCACCCCATCGCCTTCGAATTCGCCGAACGTCTGGCCGCCATGGCGCCGGGCGGCCCGGACGCCGGCCTCGACCGCATCTTCTTCACCAACTCCGGTTCGGAATCCGTCGACACCGCGCTCAAGATCGCTTTCGCCTATCAGCGCGCCATCGGCCAGGGAACGCGAACCCGGCTTATCGGCCGTGAGCGGGGATATCACGGCGTCGGCTTTGGCGGAATCTCCGTCGGCGGCATGGTCAACAATCGCAGAATGTTTCCCCTGCTGCCCGGCGTCGACCACCTGCGGCACACGCACGACCTGACCAGAAACGCCTTTTCCCGGGGCCAGCCGGCCCATGGCGCCGAACTTGCCGATGATCTCGAAGCGCTGGTGACCCTGCACGGCGCTGAAACCATTGCAGCGGTGATCGTTGAGCCCGTGGCCGGCTCGACAGGCGTGCTGCCGCCACCCGTCGGCTACCTCGAGCGTCTGCGGTCTATCTGCGACCGGCACGGCATTCTGTTGATCTTCGACGAGGTGATCACCGGCTTTGGCCGTCTGGGTTCACCTTTCGCCGTCGATCATTTCGGCGTCCGGCCCGATCTGACGACCACCGCCAAGGGCTTGACCAACGGCGCCTTCCCGATGGGCGCGGTGTTTGCCAGACGATCGATCTACGACGCGTTCATGGACGGGCCTGAAAGCCAGATCGACCTGTTCCACGGCTATACCTATTCCGGCCATCCGGCCGCCTGCGCCGCCGGCCTGGCGACCCTGGACATCTACAAGGCTGAAGGCCTTCTGACCCGCGCAGCGGACCTGTCGGCGGTTTGGGTCGACGCCATGCACGCCCTGCGCGGCCTACCCCACGTCATCGACATCCGCACCATCGGACTGGTCGCCGCGATCGAACTGGCCCCCAGGGCCGGCGCGCCGGGCTCGCGGGCCTATGAAGCCTTTGTGGACTGCTTCGAAAACGGCCTTCTGGTCCGGGTAACCGGCGACACCATCGCCCTGTCGCCGCCGCTCATCATCGAGCCAGCCCAGATCGACGAACTGGTCAGCGTGCTGTCCGCCGCCCTGAAGCGGGTACAGTGAACGGCGTCACAGCCGCTTGAACAGACAACAGACTCTGGACCGGCGGCCCGCCGGGACCAGCCGAACACGGGGAAGCAAGACATGAACTTCGATGACTATCGCAAGCATGACGCGGCCGGACTGGCTGATCTGGTCGCCCGGCGTGAGGTCAGCGCCGCCGAACTTCTGGAAACCGCGGTCGCCCGCATGGCGCAGGTCAATCCGGCCATCAACGCCGTTACCCTCGATCTGGCGGAGCAGGCGCGAAAGACCGCCGCCGGGCCCCTGCCCGGCGGGCATCTGGCCGGTGTTCCCTATCTGCTCAAGGACCTGGGGGCCCTGATGGTCGGAACCGTGACCAGCACGGGCTCGGCCATGCTGAAGAACAACGTCGCGGCGGCCGACAGTGCAGTCGTCGAGGGCTACAGGCGTGCGGGCCTGGTCATTTTCGGCAAGACCAACACCCCGGAAATGGGCCTGCTGCCGGTCACCGAGTCCAGCCTGCTGGGCGTCTGTCGTAATCCCTGGGATGTCTCGCGCACGCCGGGCGGCTCGTCAGGCGGCGCGGCCGCGGCCGTGGCGGCGGGCATTGTCCCGGCCGCCCACGCCAGCGACGGCGGCGGATCGATCCGCACCCCGGCTTCGGTTTGCGGCCTGTTCGGCATGAAGCCGTCTCGCGGCCGGGTCTCGTTCGCCCCGCTGGGCGAAGGCTGGGGCGGGGCTTCGGTTCAGCACGCTGTCACGCGCTCGGTCCGCGACAGCGCCCTGTTGCTCGATGCGGTCTGCCGGCCTCAACCCGGCGATCCCTATTTCCTGCCCCCGCCCGAGCGGCCCTACGCCGAGACCGCCGCGCAAAATCCGGGCAAGCTGCGGGTGGCCGTCTTTCCGGGCGCCCTGGCCTGCCCGGCTCTGGATCCCGAATGCGCCCAGGCCGTGCAGGACGCGGCCCGGCTGTGCGAAAGCCTCGGCCACCACGTCGAGGAGGTCAGCCTCCCCGGCGATCACGCCGCCATGCAGCTGGCCGCCGGCAATGTCATCGCCGCCTCGGTGGTGGCCAATGTCGAGGCCGAGGCCGCCCGCCGCGGCCGGGCCGTGACGGAAGACGAACTCGAGCCCGGAACCTGGGCCACCTACAGGCGCGGTCAGAAAATTTCCGGCGGCGATTATGTGCGCAGCCTGGCTGTCCTGCACGCCTTTGGCCGCGCCGTGGCCGGCCTGTTCGCCCGCCATGACGTGCTGTTGCTGTCGACCCTCGGCTCTCCGGCCATTCCCGTCGGCTGGCTGTTCGAGGACACCAGGCTGTTCGCCGAGCGCCTGTTCGCCTTCATGCCCAACACCCAGGCCTTCAACAACACCGGCCAGCCGGCCATGACGGTGCCTCTGGCCTGGAGCAAGGGCGGCCTGCCTATCGGTCTGCAGTTCGTCGGCCGCGTCGGCGCCGAGACCACCCTGTTCCAGCTGGCGACCCAGCTTGAACAGGCCAGACCCTGGTTTGACCGCACCGCGCCGATCTGACCGGAGGGGCGCCTATCCACAGGGCGATAAACTTCTGTTGAGCAAGGCGAGAAGTAAAGGGCGCCCACGCACATTGCTAAGGTAGGGTCTCGCCATGGCACTTGTTCCCCTGCTCGACCTGCGCGCTCCCGAACCTCAGGGGATGGCGCACGCCCCCTCCAACATCGAGGCCGAACAGGCCCTGCTGGGCGTCATCCTGTTCGACAACGCCGCCTACGAACGCCTCAGCGACCAGCTCAAGGCCAGCCACTTCTACGAACCCTTCCACGCCCGGCTGTTCGAGGCGATGGAGGACTATATCCACAAGGGTCAGCTGGCCGAGCCCATCGTGCTGATGGAGCGGTTCCGCAACGACCCGGCCTTCGAAGACTTAGGGGGCATCCGCTACCTCGCCGACCTGGTCGACCGCGCCCCGCCGGCCGCCAACGCCGGCGACTATGGCCGTGTGATCTATGACCTGGCCCTGCGCCGCGACCTGATCCGTATCGGCGGCGAAGTGGCGGGCGCAGCCCTCAGCGATCCGGAAACCACGGCCCGCGACCAGATCGAACAGGCCGAGCAACAGCTCTACACCCTGGCCGAAACCGGCTCGGCCGCCTCGGGCATGGTCGGGTTCGCCGAGGCCCTGCGCGGCGCCATCGACATGGCCGCCGAGGCCTATGACCGTGACGGAGGCCTGGCCGGCCTGTCCACCGGCCTGACCGACCTGGACAAGATGCTGGGCGGCCTGCACCGCTCGGACCTGATCATCATCGCCGCCCGCCCCTCGATGGGCAAATCGGCCCTGGCGGCCAACATCGCCTTCCACGTCGCCCGAAACTACGCTTGGGAGCCGCAGCCGGACGGTACGAAGAAGACCGTCAACGGCGGGGTCGCCGCCTTCTTCAGCCTGGAAATGAGCGCCGAACAGCTGGCCATGCGGATCCTGGCCGAGGCCTCGGGAGTCTCGTCCGACCGCCTGCGCAAGGGCGAGATCGACGCCTCGGAATTCGGCCGCGTGCGCGACGCGGCCATGGAAATCCAGGAAAGCCCGCTCTACATCGACGACACCGGCGGCCTGTCGATCGGCAAGATGGCCGCCCGCGCCCGGCGCCTGAAGCGCCGGACCGGCCTTGACCTGATTGTCGTCGACTATCTCCAGTTGCTGACCACCGGCTCGACGGGCCGCAACGACAACCGCGTCCAGGAAGTCACCCAGGTCACCCAGGCCCTCAAAGCCCTGGCCAAGGAACTGGAAGTGCCCGTCATCGCCCTGGCCCAGCTCTCCCGCCAGGTCGAGAACCGCGACGACAAAAAGCCCCAGCTGGCCGACCTGCGTGAATCCGGCTCGATCGAACAGGACGCCGACGTGGTCATGTTCATCTACCGAGAAGCCTATTACCTCAGCCGCACCGAACCCACCGGAGATGCCGCCAAGCACCTGGAATGGCAGGAGAAAATGGACGCCGTCCAGAACGTCTCCGAGGTAATTATCGGCAAACAGCGCCACGGCCCGATCGGCACCATCAAGCTGCACTTCAATGGCGAACTGACCAAGTTCGGAAACCTCGCCCGCGAGGGACGCTTCGAGCCGCGGTAGTCGAAAGACCGCCTACCAAACACCTCCCCCGCCTCATGGGGGAGGCAGTCCTCCAAAGCGCTTGCGCAGGAGGACAGAGGGGGCAAGCTCCACGCGCCAGCGGCAAGGCAGCGGAATTGCACCCAGCCTAGGCCTGTCACCATATAGTCCAATGCATTAGTAAAAAGCATTGCCGTAAGCCGGACGCTGAACCAGTCTTCTGGTCGAGACATTCAGGTGGAAAGATCCATGACCCAGGTGGCAGACAGCATCCGGCGCGGCCTCGAACAGGCCGTAGCCTTTGCCGATGGCAAGGCCGATCTGACAGCCTATCGGGTCCACATTCCCGCCACCATCGATGTAAAGGCGATCCGCACGAAACTTGGCCTGACCCAGCAAGCCTTCGCCGGCCAGTTCGGCTTCAACATCCACACCCTGCGCCACTGGGAGCAGGGCTTGCGCCAACCCGAAGGCCCGGCGCGCGCCTACTTGCTGGTCATCGAACGTGCGCCCAGGACGGTGCAGAAGGCGCTGCAAGCGGCTTAGCCCGAACCGCGCTAGTCTGGTGCCATGAGTCGCCTGACCATCGACCTTGACGCCTTGGCGCACAACCACGCCATCCTGACGGCTGCGTCGCCCTCAGCCCAGGTCGCGCCTGTCATCAAGGCCGACGGCTATGGCCTTGGCGCTGGCCCCGTCGCGCGGCGGCTGTGGGCGCAGGGCGCGCGCACCTTCTTCATCGCCCGGCTTGAGGAAGGCGAGGCCCTGCGCCACGAACTGGGCGCGCGCGACGCCGCGATCATGGTGCTCGACGGCCTGACGCCCGGCTCGGCCGGCCGCCTGCGCGCCGCCGGGCTCACGCCGGTTCTCAACGCCATGGACCAGGTCGCCGAATGGACAGGTGACGACCTCGTCCTGCACTTCGACACCGGCATGAACCGCATGGGCCTGAGCGCTGCGGACGCCCGCGCCCTGGCCGCCGCCGGCGTCCAGCCTGGTCTTATCATGAGCCACCTGGGCAGCGCCGCAGATCCCGCCGATCCGCGCAACGCCCTCCAGCTCGCCCGCTTCAAGGCGATCACCGCCCTCTTCCCGGCCGCTCGCGCCAGTCTGGCCGCCTCATCGGGCATCTACCTTGGCCCGGACTATCACTTCGACATGGTCCGCCCCGGCATCAGCCTGTTCGGCGGCGGGCCGCGCGAGGTCCCTGATCCCGACTTTCGCGCCGTCGCCACCCTGACCGCGCCGATCCTGCAGTTCCGTGACCTGAAGGGGGGCGATCAGGCCGGTTATGGCTCGACCTTCACCGCGCCCCACGACATGCGCCTAGTCATCCTCGGCTGCGGTTATGCCGACGGCATCCTGCGCACCGCGCACAAAGGCGGCGCTGTGGCATACGTCAAAGGTCGGGCCGCGCCCTTTGTCTTTGTGACCATGGACCTGATCGCCGTCGATGTGAGCAGCCACCCGCCCCTGCGGATCGGCGATGCGGTCGAACTGCTCGGCGACAACGCACCGCTGGATGACCTGGCCGCCGCCGCCGGCTCGGTCGCCCACGAATGCCTTGTGCGGCTGGGCTCACGGGGCGTGCGGGAATTTGTCGGCCCTGACAAATAACGTTGAAAACAGCGCCACAATATGCGCGTCATTCAGCCCTATTGAATCGCGGTCTGTTCAGACCCAATTCATCGACGCAAGACTAGGGTCAAACTACGGATCGATTCGAATTCTGTAAGAGGAAATACAACATGCGCATCATTGCACGCCTGGCGACAGCTGCTGCGACAGCGGGAATGGTCATCGGCCTGGCCTCGGCCAGCAGCGCCCAGACCCCGGCGCCCCCCGCCGCCCCGGCCGCGGCCAAGCCCACCACGGCGACCAAACCGACCACCGCGACCAAGCCGACCACGGCTGAAAAACCCGCGACCGACGCCGCAGCTCCTGCTGCTGACGGTACGGCGGCGCCTGCGGCGGCCGGGACTGGCAAGCCTGCCGCTCCGGCCGGCGACGCCGCGCCACCGGCCGCTGGCGGAACCAAACCCACCGCGCCGGCCGCTCCGGCCGGTGGCGGCAAGCCCGCTGCGCCTGCGACCTAAAAATACTTTCCGGATCAGCGATGGCCTAGGGTCAGCCCCTGGCCATCGCCTCCAACCGGTCAACCGGCACCGCGTTCACGGCGGCTTTCATGTCGTCCATGGAAACATGGCTGCCATCGGCTTCGACCATGAACCGGCTTCCGACCAGAACGCTGTATTTGCCGTTATTGCTGTCCTTGTGAAATTCCTCGGTCGTCATACGGCCGTTGATCGTCGAGACCTTTTCATAGCTGGTCGCCGTTTCGCGGTTGGCGTTGACCTTGACCATACCGGCCATGGCGCCGGCCACACCGAGATCCGAGACTGTCAGCTCAACGCGGCTGTCGCCCTTCTCGTAGATACCCTTCGCCGTCGAAGCATTCATCACCCCGGCTGCGCCGCCGGCGCTGGACACTTCGGTTCTTGAATACCCGGGCAAGGTCGCCGGCAGCAGGGCCTGCAACGAGGCCGGATCGGTCGCCGCAGCGCCTTTGCCTTCGGCGGCGGCCTTCATCTGCTCAGCCATGTCCTTCATCTGCTCGGCGGCCTGGTTGACGTTCACCGAGCCCTCGCCATTGGGCAGCTTGATGGTCAGGTTGTTATGGCCGATGCCGCCCAAGACTGAACCCGCCCGCATGACGCCCAGCGGCAGGTTGGCCACAAAACCGATCAGGAGCGCGCAGACGCAACCGACGATGATCACCACCGCCGTGTAGCCGGGCCCCTTGTCCTCAGGCGCCTTCATCAACGTCCGCAGGCCAAGGTGGAAAACGAAAATGGTGTAGACGGCCGCCGCCAGGACAACCAGCCAGCCAAGGATCGGGACAATGGTCGCCAGCGAGGCAACCCAGACCGCAGTTGGCGCATAGGCGGCCACCTTGATGGCCTGCATCTTGTCTGGCGGCGCCAAAGCTGGGCGCGAAAGCGTTGATCAGCAGGGCCAGAACATAGACCATCGCCAGCGACAGACCGTAGTTGATGACCGCCGAAACAATGGCGAATATCGGCGAAATACCCACGGCGACGCCGAAGACCCCGCCAAGGGAGCCCAGAACCGAGGTCAGGAACAGGGTGGTGATCAGACCAAGAATGGCAGGAATGGCCGCCAGGATCATCACATAGCCCGTATAGAGCCCCTGGGTCGTCGCGTGTTCTGGATCGATCACCTCCCATTCCGACCTTGGCCTCGTGATGAGGCCAGTCACGCGACCGATCAATCCGGAACTGGATCCGTTACCTGGTGCAACACTCATAGCGCCCTCCCATGGACAACAGCGTTCTCTCAAGCTTGACGCTACACCAGACCTGAGGGTTTGCAACAAAGCGCCTATGCTGGTCCCGTGACGAATCGGCGAACCCCCTCCTGATGGCCCGCGACGGCGCGACCTACGTCTGCCAGTCTTGCGGCGCGGTTCACTCCAAGTGGGCCGGCCAGTGCAGCGCGTGCGGCGCATGGAACAGCCTGGTCGAGGAACTGACCGCCCGCCCGCCCGGCACCCTGGCGCCGACCCGCGCCACCAAAACCCGCGGCCTGAAATTCTCGGGCCTTGAGGCTGAAACCCTGGCGCCGCCGCGCATCGAGACCGGCGTGTCCGAATTCGACCGGGTCTGCGGCAGCGGGGTGGTGCCAGGCTCAGCCATCCTGATCGGCGGCGATCCCGGCGTCGGCAAGTCCACCCTGCTGCTTCAGGTCTGCGGCGAGGCGGCCGCCCGCGGCGCATCCTGCGCCTATATCTCGGGCGAGGAAGCGGCCGAACAGATCCGCGCCCGCGCCGCCCGCATGGGCTTTTCGCAAGCCCCCGTCAGCCTGGCCGCCGAGACCTCGATCCGCGACATCGTCGACGGCCTCAAGCGCGAGAAGTTCGACCTTGTGGTCATCGACTCCATCCAGACCCTGTGGAGCGACGCCCACGAGGCCGGTCCCGGCTCGGTCACCCAGGTGCGCAGCTGCGTGGCCGAACTGGTGCGTCTGGCCAAGAAGCAGAACGTGGCCGTCCTGCTGGTCGGCCACGTCACCAAGGACGGCCAGATCGCCGGTCCGCGCGTCGTCGAGCACATGGTCGATGCGGTACTCTCGTTCGAGGGCGAGCGCGGCTATCCCTTCCGCATTCTGCGCGCCGCCAAGAACCGCTTCGGCGCCACCGACGAAATCGGCGTCTTCGAGATGGTCGAGGCGGGCCTGCGCGAGGTCAAGAACCCCTCGGCCCTGTTCCTTGGCGATTCCGGCCAGCGGGCGGCTGGCGCTGCGGTGTTTGCCGGCATGGAAGGCTCGCGCCCCGTGCTGGTCGAGTTCCAGGCCCTGGCGGCGCCCTCGGCCTATGGCACGCCGCGCCGCGCCGTCGTCGGCTGGGACTCTGGGCGCCTGGCCATGGTGCTGGCCGTGCTCGAAGCGCGCTGCGGCATCTCGTTCGCCCAGCGCGATGTCTATCTGAACGTCGCCGGCGGCCTGCGCATCAACGAGCCGGCCGCCGACCTGGCCGCCGCCGCGGCCCTGGCCTCGTCCGCCCTCGACGTCGCCCTGCCCCAGGACTGTGTCGTCTTCGGCGAGGTCAGCCTGTCGGGCGAGGTCCGCTCGGTCCCGCGCATGGAGGCCCGCCTCAAGGAAGCGGCCAAACTGGGCTTTCGTCGCGCGCTCGGCCCCCTGGGCGCGGTCGAGGGCGCGCCCATACCGGTGACCGGTGTCGGCCGCCTGGCGGATGCGATTTCGCGGATCGGCGAGGAGCGTTGGAACAGCTGATGTTCGACATCCTGGTCGTCCTGGTTCTGGTTGTCTCGGCGATCTTCGGTTTCGTGCGCGGCGCCACGCGTGAGCTGGTTTCGGTCCTGGCCTTCCTGGCCGCTGTCGCCGCGGCCATCGCCGCGCTCCACTATACCTCGCCCTTCATTATGGCCATGGTCGAGACCGAGTGGGTGGCCAAGTCCATCGCCCTGCTGCTGGTCTTTCTGGCCGTCTACATCGCGCTTCGCCTGCTGGGCGGCGCCCTGGCCCGCCGCGTCCACGAGACAGAGCTTGGCTCACTGGACCGCATCGTTGGCCTCGGCTTTGGCCTGGTCCGCGCTGTCGTCGTGCTGGGCGTCTTCAACCTGGTGTTCCATGCCGCCGTGCCGGTCGAATCCACCCCGCCCTGGGTGGTCGGCGCACGCCTCTATCCCCTGACCGAAACCGCCGCCGAAGCCCTGCGCACCCTCGCGCCGAAGGGCATTCTGGTGGCAGGCAAGGTCGCCCCTGCCCTCAAACGCGCCGTCACCATAAGCGTCGATACGCCGCCCGGAGAAAAGGGCGACAAAGCCGGCAAATGACGGTATGACCCGCGCGCTCACAAATGACCGGCCGACACGTTTGGAGACGTCGCATTGACGACTGACAGCCCAACGCCATTTCCCGTAGTGGAAGGGCGCGATCCCGACGATGACCGGCCGCGTCTCGAATGCGGCGTGTTCGGTGTCTTCGACACCCCCGAAGCCAGCGCGGTCACCGCCCTTGGCCTGCACGCCCTGCAGCATCGCGGCCAGGAAGCCTGCGGCATCGCCACCTTCGACGGCCAGCGCTTCTATACCGAGCGCCACTCCGGCCTGGTGGGCGACGCCTTCACGGGCCAGGATCTGGTCCAGCGCATGCCCGGCCGCTCGGCCATCGGCCACACCCGCTATTCCACCGCCGGCGGCAGCGTCCTGCGCAACATCCAGCCGATGTTCGCCGACCTCGAGATCGGCGGCGTGGCGATCGGCCACAACGGCAACCTGACCAATTTTCTCACCCTGCGCGAACAGCTGGTCCAGCAGGGCGCCATCTTCCAGTCGACGTCGGATTCCGAGGTCATCCTGCACCTCATCGCCCGCTCGAGGCGCGGCCGGTTCATGGACCGCTTCATCGACGCCCTGACCCAGATCGAGGGCGGCTACGCCCTCGTCGCCCTGACCAACAAGAAGCTGATCGGCGCCCGCGATCCGCTCGGCATCCGCCCCCTGGTCATCGGCGATCTGAACGGCAAGCCGGTGCTGGCCTCCGAGACCTGCGCGCTGGACATGATCGGCGCCCGCTTTGTCCGCGATGTCGAACACGGCGAAGTCGTGGTCTTCGACGCCGACGGGGTCGAGACCCTGCGCCCCTTCCCCACCGCCCGGGCCCGGCCGTGCGTCTTCGAGTACGTCTACTTCGCCCGCCCCGACAGCGTCGTGAACGGCCATTCGATCTACAATGTCCGCAAGCGCATGGGCCAACGCCTCGCCGAAGAGTGCGCCCCCATCGCCGACATTGTCGTGCCCGTGCCCGACTCCGGCATTCCTGCCGCACTGGGATTTTCGCAGGCCAGCGGCATGCCCTTCGAAGTGGGCATCATCCGCAACCACTACATCGGCCGCACCTTCATCCAGCCGACCCAGAGCGTGCGCGAACTGGGTGTGCGCATGAAGCACAGCCCCAACCGCGCCGCCATCGAGGGCAAGCGCGTCGTGCTCATCGACGATTCCATCGTGCGCGGCACCACCAGCCGCAAGATCGTGCGCATGGTGCGTGAGGCTGGCGCCGCCGAGGTTCACCTGCGCTCGGCCTCGCCCCAGATCATGTGGCCCGATTTCTACGGCATCGACATGCCCGATCGCGAACACCTGCTGGCCGCCAGCAAGACCATGGCCGAAATGACCAAATTCCTCGAGGTCGACAGCCTGGGCTTCCTGTCGGTCGATGGCCTCTACTGGGCCATGGGCGAAGGCCCGCGCGACGCCCAGAACCCGACCTTCACCGACCACTATTTCACCGGCGACTACCCAACCCGCCTGCTCGATCGCGAAATCGCCGAAGGCCGCAACGACACCGTCGACCGCCAGCTGTCCCTGCTGGTCAGTGGGTAGCCCGATATTCCGCCGCTTCCTTCCTGATCCCTACATCATCGCCATCCTGGCGTCGGTGGCGCTGGCGATGCTGCTGCCGGTGCATGGATCGGCCGTCGCCCCGTTCAGCCTGGCGACCAAGCTGGCCGTCGCCCTGCTGTTCTTCCTCTATGGCGCGCGCCTGCCGCGCGAGGTGGTGATCGCCGGGCTGGTGCGCTGGCGCCTGCACCTGCTGACCCTGTCGATCACCTTTGTCCTGTTCCCGCTGCTCAGCCTTGCCTGGCCGCTCCTACCGTCCTGGCTGCTGGCCCCGTCGCTGGTGGCGGGCGTGACCTATCTGTGCTGCCTGCCCTCGACCATCCAGTCCTCGGTCGCCCTGGTCGCCAGCGCCCGGGGCGATGTCGCCGCGGCGGTCTGTTCGGCCTCGGGATCCAACCTGCTGGGCGTGGTCCTAAGTCCCCTGCTGGTCGGCCTGCTGATGCATGCCCAGGGCGGCCACGTTTCGGTCGATGCGGTGCGCGGCATCGTCCTGCAGCTGCTGGCCCCCTTCGTGGTGGGTCAGATCGTCCACCCCTGGGTCGGCCCGGTGCTGGCCCGGGTCAAGGACCGGCTGGTCTACTATGACCGCCTGACCATCATGATGATCGTCTACGGGGCGTTCAGCGCCGCGGTGATCGGCGGCATCTGGCGCCAGGTCACGCCCGCCCACCTCCTGGCCCTGACCGGGCTCTGCGGCGCCCTGGTGGCCCTGATCATGACCATCTGCATCCGCTCGGCCCGGGCGGCTGGCTTTTCGACAGAAGACGAGATCGTCGTCGCCTTCTGCGGCACGCAAAAAGGCCTGGCGGCGGGCGTACCCATGGCCAGCCTGATCTTTGCCCCGGCCCAGGTCGGCCTGATCCTGCTGCCGATCCTGATCTACCACCCCCTGCAGCTGATGACCTGCGCGGTCATGGCCGGGCAGTATGCGCGGCGCAGCGCCTAGCCCATGCCGTCCCCCGACGCTGCGATCCGCGCCAGACGCAAGCTGACCAACCGCCTGATCGCCGCGCACGACGCGGCCCGCCTGCGCCCGCACCTGACAGGCGACGTCGTGCTGATCGCCGGCGACGGCGCGCTGATATCGGGCGCCGAGGCCGTGATCGCCGCCTTCGCCGCCCAGTTCGCCGAACCCGCCTTCATCACCTATGTGCGCACCACCGAAACGGTCGAGTTCGCCGCCGACGGGGCCCGCGCCGCCGAGACGGGCCGCTGGGTCGGAACCTGGACAGGCGGCGTGGAGATGAGCGGCGTCTACACGGCCGCCTGGCGCGAAAGCCGCGGCCAGTGGCTGCTGGAGCGGGAGCTGTACGTCACGCTGAAGGGGTGACGGCGAATTCGCGCTCACGAATCAGCTTCGATGCGCTGCCCCTGTCGCCGTCCGAACACCCCGTGTCACAGACCGCCGCCCAAACCGTAGTACCCGCCCCGACTTTTCGCTAGAAGCCCTCGCATGACCGCCCCCCTCCCTCTCGACGGCAAGATCGCCCTCGTCACCGGCGCCTCGCGCGGCATCGGCCGCGCCGCAGCCCTCGCCCTGGCCAAATCCGGCGCCCACATCGTCGCCATCGCCCGCACGCAAGGCGGCCTTGAAGAGCTCGACGACGAAATCCGCGCAGCCACCGGCCAGAGCGCAACCATCGTCCCCCTCGACCTGGCCGAGGCCGACGGCATCGACCTGGTGGGCGGGGCCATCCACCAGCGGTTCGGGCGGCTGGATATCCTGGTTCACGCCGGCGCCATGCTGGGCGGCCTGACCCCTGTCTCCCACGTCGATCCGAAACAGTGGGACAAGATCGTCGCGGTCAATTTCGACGCCGTCCACCGGCTGATCCGCTCGTTCGAGCCCCTGCTGAAGGCCGCGCCTGCCGGCCGGGCCATCTTCCTGACCACCGGTGTCGTCGCCCGCCCGCGCGCCTTCTGGGGACCCTACGCCGCCACCAAGGCCGGCATGGAGGCTCTGGTCCGCTGCTGGGCCGACGAGGTCGAACACACCGCCATCCGCGCGGCTATCGTCGATCCCGACCGCATGCGCACCAAAATGCGCGCCGAAGCCTTCCCGGGCGAGGATCCCCTCACCCTGCCCCACCCCGACGAGATCGGCCCCCTGATCGTCGAACTGGCGAGCGCCGAGCTTGGCCTGCCGAGCGAAAACGTCGTGTTCTCAACCTGGAAAGCAGCGCAACCCGCCACCGCCTGAGCGCCGCGTAGCGACAAGAAAGCAAGAAAACCACAAAGACACAAAGGGAAGACACGAAGGGCACGAAGGGCACGAAGCGGTTCGCAGCGTACCGATAGCTTTGTGTCTTTGTGCGACCTTCGTGCCTTTGTGGTTTTCTGACTTTCTTGCGGCGCTCACCGCGCCCCAGATGCTACGGGAAACACCCTACCGCTTGCGCATAGGCGCCCGCGGCGCCGGCCTGCCCGAGCGCATCACCTTGGCGGCGGCGGCCTTTTTCAGGCCAACGCCCTTCGACGTCCCCTTCGGCCCGGGCTTCTTCTTGATTACTGCGCGTTTGACCGCCACCCGCGACGGGCCATCCTTGGCCGCCGCCTGTTTGGCGATTGATTTGGCCAGGCCCGAGGCGCGCTTGGGCTTGTAGGCCGCGCCCGGCTTGGGTGGCGCATTGCCGCTCTTGGCCTCGCCCTCGGCATAGGGGTTCTTGCCTGACTTGATGGTGATCCGCAAAGGAACCCCCGGCAAATCAAAGCTTTCCCGCAAACTGTTCACCAGATATCTTCGGTACTGCTCCGGCATCTGATCGGCGCGCGACGAGAACAGCACAAAGGTCGGCGGCCGCGCCTTGGTCTGGGCCATGTACTTCGGCTTGATGCGCCTGCCCCCCACGGCCGGAGGCGGATGGCGCTCCATGGCCAGCTGCAGCCAGTCGTTCAGGTCGCGCGTCTTGATCTTCGACGACCAGTCGCGGTGCACCTTCAGCACCGCCGGCATCAACCGCTCGACGCCCCGCCCCGTCTCGCCCGACAGCGCGATGACCGGCGCGCCGCGCACCTGGGGCAGCATGCGCTCGGCGTGCTCGATAAAGTCCTTCAGCGTCTTCTGCGGGTCCTCGACCAGGTCCCATTTGGCCAGCACAAACACCAGGCCCCGGCCTTCCCGCTCGATCAGGTCGGCGATCTGCAGATCCTGAGTCTCGAACGGGTGCGTCGCATCCATCACCAACACCACGATCTCGGCAAAGGTGATCGCCCGGATAGTGTCGTGGGTGGACAGCTTTTCCAGCTTTTCGTTGATCCGCGCCTTGCGCCGCAGGCCGGCGGTGTCCACCAGCCGGATGTTCCGCCCGTCCCAGGCCCAGTCGACCGGAATGGCGTCGCGGGTGATCCCGGCCTCCGGCCCGGTCAGTAGCCGGTCCTCGCCCACCAGACGGTTGATCAGGGTCGACTTGCCCGCGTTGGGCCGCCCGACGATGGCCAGCATGATCGGCTTGTCGCCGGCCTCGGGGTCTTCTTCATAAGCCACGTCCGCCTCGGCGGCGACCAGGGCGGCATAAAGCTCGGCCATGCCCTCGCCGTGTTCGGCCGAGATCTGGATCGGCTCGTCGAACCCCAGATTAAAGCCTTCCATGGCCCCTTCGGCGCCGGCCTTGCCCTCGGCCTTGTTGGCGGCCAGCAAAACCGGCTTGCCGCTCTTGCGCAGGATCTCGGCGAACACATGATCGTCCGGCGTCACGCCCTCGCGCGAGTCCATCAGGAACAGGCAGACCTGCGCCTCTGCGATGGCCAGTTCGGTCTGGGCCCGCATGCGCGCTTCCAGGCTCTCGTCCTTGACGTCCTCGAAGCCTGCGGTGTCGATCAGGATCAGGTCCAGGTCGCCCAGGCGGCCCGGCGCGAACCGGCGGTCACGGGTGACGCCCGGCTGGTCGTCGACCAGCGCCAGCTTCTTGCCCGCCAGGCGGTTGAAGAGCGTGGACTTGCCCACATTGGGGCGGCCGACGATGGCGATTTTCAGCGCCATGTGCCGGCGTCTCCCTTGATCAGGCTAGCGGATGGCGACCAGTTCGCCGTTATCCAGCATGACATAGACCATATTGCCCGCCGCCATCGGCGTAATCAGCGCCGGCGCGCCCAGCTTGATGGTCTTTTGCAGCTCGCCCGTCTTGGCGTCCAGAGCGACGGCGTAACCGGAGCTGGAGACGCTGATCAGGCGGCCCGAGGCCAGGATCACGCCAGTCCAGTAGGTCCGGGAATTCTGGTCATTGCCTAGGCCGAACAGGCCACTGCGCTTGGCGTTCGAGGACTGGCCGGCGTTGAGGTTGTGAATCCAGAAGATCTGGCCGGACTGACGCGAGATACAGATCACCTCGCCAGCCTTTGACACCACATAGACCACGTCCCCGGCGGCCCAGGGGGTCGTGCTGGTGACGATCGGCAGCTGCCAGCGCGCGGCGCCGGTGCGCAGATCGACCGCCGCGAAGGCGCCCGAGTGGCCGCCGGCGAACACGTCACCCTTGTAGACGATCGGCCGGCCCGCGATGTCGCGGATTTCCGACAGAGCCGTCGTGCGGCTGGTGTGGATCAGGTTGCCGGTCCACAGCTCGTTGCCGTTGGCCGATTGCAGGGCCGAAAGCTCGCCCGAGGCGAAGGCGGCGATGACCGTATCGCCCGAGATGGCCGGGCTGCTGGCCTGCAGCAGGCGGGCCGGCTCGACCAGCGCCTGATACTGCCATCCGGGCTGGCCGGTGGTGGCGCTGAAGGACTGCAGTTCGTTGTTGGTGTTGACAGCATAGACCCGGCCGTTGCCGACCGTCGGCGCGGCGTGGATCGGCGAGGAGACAGCTTGCCTCCAGACCGCGGCGCCGGTGCCGGCGTCCAGGGCGGCGACGAAGCGGTAGCCTGAGGTCACGTAAAGACGGCCGCCGTCATAGGCCAGGCCGCCGCCAAAGGTTTGATAATCCTCGTAAACGCCCTGCTTGATGAAGGGCAGTTTGACGTCCGGCAGATAGGCGCGGATGTCGCCGCTGGGGCCCATGTCGGCCGTCCAGATCGCGCCGCCGGTCAGGGCGTTGGTGGCGGTCACGCGGGCGCCAGCGTCCATCGTATAGACGCGGCCGCCCACGGCGACCGGCGGGGCTGTGACGAACTGGGTCTTGGACGAGCCCTTGCCGACCTTGCGCTTCCAGGCGACTTGGAAGGCGGGAGCTGCGGCAACGTGCTCGACCGACTGCTCGGGTGAGCCGCCCGGCAGGGGCCAGTTGTCGAGAGGGGCTGCCGGCGGCAGGTAGAAGCCGACGCCCTGCAGGGCGGGCGCGACGCTCAATTGCTCGTCAACGGCCACCAGAGGGATGCGGACGCTGCCAACGGGCTCGGAATCAGCAGACTCCCGCGGCTTGGTGATGTTCAGGCGCGACAGCGTCGAGCAGCCCGTCAGAGCGATGATGGCGACCGCAGCGATGCAGAGCCTCTTGTAACCCATCATTTAGGGGCGGCTCCCTGGCCTTGACTCATGAGTTGCTGCAGCATCTCGGGCGTCATCTGACCGCCCTGGGCGGGGGGCGGCAGGGCCTTGATGGCCTCAACCAGCTTGGGCAGTTCAGCCGCCGCGCCCGAATCGATCAGGGCGACGGCGCCTTGCGCCCGCTGGATCAGCGCCGGCGGCGCATCGACGGCGGTGGTCAGGCTGACGAAATCCGTGCGCGCTTCGGCCGTCTTGCCCCAGCGCAGTTTGGCCCAGGCCAGGTCTTCGCGGGCGGCGGTGCTGAACGGACGTTTGCTGTCTGTGAGCGGTTTCAAGCGTTTCTCGAGGTCTGCGTAGGGCGCGGTATCGAGCAGGGCCCGGGCGGATTTAAGGCGGGCCAGATCGGCGAATACGGCGCCTTCCGGAGTCTTGGGCGCGGCATCAGCCGACAGCACGAACAGGGCCGCGGCGTCAGCGTCGCGGTTTTGGCCCAGGCGGATAGCCGCCTGCTGGGTCAGGGCGAAGGACTTGTAGATCGGGGTGCCCTTCTGGGCGATCTCGGCAAAGGCGGCGAAGGCGGCTTCGTTGTCGCCCCGCTGCAGGGTGTCGAGAGCCTTCTGGTAGTCCGAAGCCGCCGCGCTGGTGCGCCCGTTCGACCACACGGTGTAACCAATACCGCCGCCACCGATAACCAACACGCCCAGCACCAGGCCAATGGCCCAGGGCAGCATCTTCATGCCCAGACGTTTGTACTGCTCGGCGCGAAGTTGCTCTTCAACTTCTTCAAAAAGATCGACCACGACAAGGCGCTCCGCGTAAACGGCTGATCCGGATTTGGATTTCGGCGGTACCTATAGCCTAGACTGCCGCGCCGCAAACGCCGGTTTGGAAATTTTCAGTGCTTTTTGTTGAAATAAGTTTCCGCATCGCCCGGAAAGCGTCGCTGGCGCACATCGTCAGCATAGGCGCTCGCCGCCCTGGCGATTTCACCCTTCAGATCCGCATAGCGGCGCACAAACTTGGGCGTCCAGTCGAACAGGCCCAGCATGTCGTCGGTGACCAGGATCTGGCCGTCACAACCGGCCGAGGCGCCGATGCCGATGGTCGGGACGCTGACCGCCGACGTCACCTCGCGCGCCAAGGCCTCGGCGACGCCTTCAACCACGATGCAGAACGCGCCGGCCGCCTCGGTGGCCCTGGCTTCCTCGATGACACGGCCCCATTCGTCATTGGTCCGCCCCTTGGCCTTGAAGGCGCCGTCGACCAGCACCGCCTGGGGCCGCAGGCCGACGTGACCCATCACCGGAATGCCGCGCTTGACCATATAGTCTATGGTGGCCGGCACGGTCGGGCCGCTCTCGACCTTCACCCCCTGGGCGCCGGTTTCCTTCATGATGCGGGCAGCGTTGGCGTAGGCCACTTCCGGCGCGCCCTCGTACGATCCGAACGGCATGTCGACCACGACCATGGCGTGACGCGACGCGCGCATCACCGCCTGGCCATGCAGGATCATCATCTCGAGCGTGACCCCGACCGTGTTGGGCAGGCCGTGCACCACCATGCCCACGGAATCGCCGACCAGCAGCAGGTCGCAGACCGGATCGAGAATCGCCGCCACCGGCGCGGTATAGGCGGTCAGACAGACGATGGGCTCGCCACCCTTGCGGGCGGTGATGTCGGGCGCGGCGACGCGCTTGATGGTCTCTTCGCGATGGGCGGACATGGCCCCTTCCTAACCGAGCCGGGAAATCCTTGCTAGGGCGCTGTGGGACGACCAGGTGGGTTGCACTCCCGCGGAAAAATCTGGCGAGACCTCCACATCGGCGATCATCGCACGGTTTCGAAGTCTTGGTCGCCACCCTGGCGCTATTCGGATGCAGCCGGATCGACGGTCACCCGGCGCATGTGCCGGCGCTGGCCCGGATAATCGTTGAGCGCAAAATGCCAGACCGAGCGGTTGTCCCAGAAGGCGATCGATCCGGCCCGCCAGGCGAAGCGGCAGGTGAAGCCTTCGTACCGGCAGTGCTCAAACAGGAAATTGAGCAGCGGCCGCGACTCCCGCTTCGTCCAGCCGTCGATGCGCATCGTGAAGGCCGGATTGACATAGAGCGCCTTGCGGCCAGTTTCCGGGTGGGTCAGCACGACCGGGTGAATGAACTCGCCGAACGCCCCCTCGGCTTCAACCACCGCCATCGACTTGCGCTTCTGCGCCGAATGTCCCTGGGCCGAGTACTCGCGACCCGCCGAATGGACGGCGTTGAGGCCCTCGAGCGTCTGCTTGAGCCCAGGCGACAGGGCCTCGTAGGCCGCTGCCTGGCTGGCGAACAGGGTGTCTCCGCCGTACTGCGGCACTTCCAGCGCGTAAAGGATCGAGCCGATGGCCGGGCGGGCCAGAAAACTCATGTCGGAATGCCAGCCGCCCCCAAAGTTGGATTGGTCTTCCGGCTCCTTGATGATTTCCATGACTTCGGGCTGCCCAGCCATGCCGGACACGTAGGGGTGGATATTCAGCGGCCCGAAGCGCGCGCCGAACGCGACCTGCTGACCGGGGGTCAGGGTCTGGTCTCGAAAGAAGATGACCTGGTGCTCGACAAAGGCCTGCCTGATGGCGGCGATGGTCTCGCCGGAAAGAGTGCGCGACAGGTCCACGCCCGAGATTTCGGCGCCCAGGGCGCCGGCGACGCGGCGAACGGTGGGGGTTTGATCTGTCATGGCAGGCTCCTGTTCGCCGCCATATTCGCCTGACCGGGCCGAAAAGGCCAACTGGGAGATGCGCCCTAGTTTCTCTGGATGAGGCCTCCAGCCCCCAGACCTGCGGCGCAAACGGCCAGGGCCACCCACACCCACATCTGCGGCGCGATGCTCGCAGCGCCCATGTCCACGCGTGTGGCCTGATCGCCAACCACGGCGGCCCAGGATGACGCCCTTTGCGCCCAGTCCGAACTGGCCACGGCCCTCAGCGCTATGATCAGACCGGTGGCGCCGGCCAGGCCCAGGGCCCAGCCCCGCACACGCGAATAGCGGGCCAGTCGTGCGTCAACAGCCTGCGCAAAGGCGGCGCTGTCATCGAACGCCGGCGCGACGGCGAACAGCCGCGCGGCGTCAAATTCGAAGGGGTGCTCAGCCATGAGGGGCGTTCCCAACTGCAGGTTCCTCGCTTTCCGGCGCCAGACGGCGGCGGAGCTTATCCAGACCACGTTTGACATGAGATTTCACGGTTCCCAACGGCAATTTCAGGATTTCAGCGGCTTCCGGGTGGCTGTAGCCGGCGCCGGAACACAGGGTCACACACAACCGCTCGGCGGCGGACAGGGCTTTCAAGGCTTCATCCAGGTCCTTGGACAGGCCAGGATCAGCCCATTGGTCGGCGGTCTCTGGCGTCTCGGCCATCAGCTCGTAACGCATCTCGTGGCGCACATGCTTGATGTAGAGCCGCGAGGCGATCCGGCAGACCCAGCCGCCAAACGAGCCCTCGCCGCGATAGCCGCCGATTCCGGTGAAGGCGGCGATGAAGGCATCCTGGGCGATATCGTCGGCCAGGGTCGCCTGGGCGCCCATGCGCCGCACAAGCCCCCGCACCAGACCGCTGTGGCGCGCCATCAACACGCCGAAGGCGGCGCGGTCTCCAGCGGCGGACAGCGAGGCCAGCTCGATGTCCGACAGCCGATCCAGATGGTTTGTGGCGCGCACGGCGGGGCCCTTGCGTAGAGGCGGCCTAGCTGCGCGATCCCTTGTTTGGATTGAACCGGCTCAGCGCGATCAGCGCGACGCCGACCAGAGCCGGAATGGCGCCGATGCCCACCAGCGGATGGAAGGGCTCACGATCCTCGATTCCCAGAACCAGGCCGAAAAGACTCAGGCCGATACCCACTGCCAAGCATATGACCCCGGAACGCAAGTCGGAGAATGAGGTGCTTCTACCGTTCGGCGCGGCCTGGGTAAGAGAACTGATCACTTCGGGCGGAAGCGGCTGACCCTTGTCGACGGCTGCCCGCGCCACTTCGTAGAGTTTCTCGCGCTCGATGCGGCGATTGTTGGATTTCATCACCACGATGATGGTGAGGAACGTAAACACGCTGATCACCGAAATGATGGGGATCAGTAGTGCGATCTTGGCTACGTCCATGGAATGACTCCCTTGATGTCTTCGCCCAGCCTGAGCGCTTGGCCATCTGCTGACCAGAGGGCGTCGAACCGGCGAATGGATGCAGGAGCCTTAAAAAAATGTCGCAAATCCCTACCCTGCGGCCCGCGCCGGCGCCGGTGCGGGCGGAGGAATGGCCGGCCGGGCGTTGCAGTTGCCGGCGACCTTCTCACCCGCGAACACCTTGCGCACGAACACCGAGGAATCGCCGGTCGAGCCATTGACCGTGCCGCTGTGGTCCAGCCCCGGATAGACGTGCTGTTCAATCACTGATCCAGCCTTGCACGCATCGTTGCCGAGGTTGACCTGCATGCCGGGCGGCACGTCCCGGTCGACGGCGCCGGTGCCCATGAAGATCGGCCGCGGCATCCGCAGGGTGGCGTATCCCATCAGGCCGTAGGCGCGCAGGGTCAGGGGCGAGATGTCCTTCTTGTAGGACAGGTTATAGGTCAGGCGCGCATCGGTGATCTGGCGGACCAGGGTGGTGAAACAGCTGTTGGCGCTGGCGCGAACCACCGGCAGCGCAGCGTCGGAAATGTAGTCATCGATGCGGAAAGTCGGATCCATCTGCTCGACCAGCGACATCGCGTAGAAACCGTAGCCCAGCAGCGGGTCAACGGCGTCCTTGGGCCGGGCCGCGTCGAGGGCCAGTTGGGCCTCGGGCGAGAAATAGGGCGTGCCGGTCGCCACGCTGCCGCGGATATCCAGCTCGGGCGCATAGGTGCGCGCATAACCGGCTGTGGCGAACGCCGCCCCCCCGCCCTGCGACTGGCCGATCAGAACCACCTTGCGCGACAGGCCATAGCCCCCGCCCTGCACGGCGCGGACGCTGTCCAGCACATTGTAGGCTGCGGGACGGGTCGCCAGATAGGGATGGCCGCCGGGCGTTCCCAGTCCCTGATAGTCTGACGCGACGATGGCATAGCCCTTGTCCAGCCAGAAGTTCAGATAGGTCACGTCGCGGGCGCTGCGACCGGCCCAGGACGGGGCGCAGATGTCGGCCACGCCCACGGTTCCATGCGCCCAGGCCATCAGCGGCCAACCGCCCTTCGGCGCGGCGCCCTTCGGGATGTAGAGCGCGCCCGAGACCACGACCTTTGACTTGCCATCCAGCCCGTCGGTCGAGGTGTAGAGTATGCGCAGGCTGCGCGAGGCGTTGACCAGCTCGACAGCAGCGGGCGCAGGCTCGGTCCGCAGCAATTTGCCGGGCCGGCCGGTCACCGGCCCGTCCCAGGTGTAAAAGGCCGACACGCCCCCGTCGCCGCGCAGCTCTGCGGCCTGGGCAAGTCCGGCTCCGGTGAGGGCCGCAAACGCGGCAAGGGCCGCTACGAACAGGTTTCGGGGGCCGGTCATCTGGATCATCTCCGCCATCGTGGTCCTTGCAGGACCTTATCGTTGTTTACAAAACCTATGCCGGGCGACCGGGCGTGTCGATGCGCGCCGGCGCGGCTACATGCCGCGCCGCTGGGGCAGCAGGTCAGGGAAAACCGCCTCGCGCTTCTCGGCCTTGGCCTTGAAGGCTTCGGCCATGTGCGGGCCGCTGAACATGCCGGTCTGCCAGACGGCGATATAGTCGAGACCGTCCTTGATGGTGTGATCGCGGGCGTAGTTGATCATCACCTTGGAGCCGGCCACGGCCAGCGGGTTTTTCGAGGCGATTTCGCGGGCGGTTTCCAGGGCGTGGGCGACAACGGCTTCGTGGGTTTCGAACACCCCGTTGACCAGACCGATTTCCCTGGCCTTTTCGGCCGGCAGACGACGACCGGTATAGGCCAGTTCCCGCACCCAGCCCTCGGGGATCAGCTTGCACAGGCGCGGGAAGGTGCCGACGTCTGCGGTCATACCGATATTGATCTCCATGATGCAGAAAAAGGCGTCGGCCGAGACATAGCGGATGTCGCAGGCGCTGGTCATGTCGACCGCGCCGCCGATGCAGCCGCCCTGGATTGCGGCGATCACCGGCATGCGGGCCTCGTCCAGGCAGGAAAAGGCGTCCTGCAGCGAGTGGACATAGCGGCGGAACATCTCGCCGTTGACGTGAGGATCGCCGGGCCGCTTCAGATCCGAGCCCGGATCGCCGAACACCGACAGGTCCATGCCCGCCGAGAAATGCTTGCCGGTGGACGAGATGACGATGCAGCGGGCCCGCGCATTGTCGTTGATGTCGCGCATGATGGCCGGCAGTTCATTCCAGAACGGCTTGTTCATGGAATTCATCGCTTCAGGACGGTTCATCTGGATATGGGCGACGCCGCCGTCGAGGGTGACCTTGAAACAGGACCATTCAGTCTCGGCGGCGTTGGGGGTCCGGGTGGGGGCGTTCATGGCGGGCTCCTTGACGTTTGAACGCACCATCGCCCCGTTGCGGCCGGCCGCCAAGAGGCTGCGTTGACGCCAAAGCCGGCCCGGTGACTGGACCGCGGCGCCTGGGGAGCTTGCGGGAGACTTGCGCAAGGTGTGTAGATGGGGCTCGACAATCGCGGCGCAGGACCATGAATCAGGCGCGCAGGATGACTTGGGAGAGACCACAATGACCCGCACGACCCGCCACCCGGAAACCATCGTCCTGCACGCCGGCTGGCGCGCCGATCCCAGCACAGGCGCGGTTGCGCCGCCGATCTACCAGACCACCTCGTACCAGTTCCAGAGCGCCGAACACGCCTCGAACCTGTTTGCGCTCAAGGAACTGGGCAACATCTACACCCGCATCGGCAACCCCACGACGGCCATCCTTGAGGATCGTCTGGCGGCCCTCGAAGGCGGTTCGGCGGCCCTGGCCCTGGCCTCAGGCCAGGCGGCCTCGGCTTACGCCCTTCAGAATCTGGCCCGTGCCGGGGACAATGTTGTCAGCTCGACCGACCTTTACGGCGGCACCTGGAACCTGTTCGCCAACACCCTGAAGGACCAGGGCATTGAGGTCCGCTTTGTCGATCCTGCCGATCCCGAAGCCTTCCGCCGGGCGACCGACGACAAGACCCGGGCCTACTATGCCGAGACCCTTCCCAACCCAAAGTTGGCCGTTTTCCCGATCGCCGAGGTAGCGGCCATCGGCCGGCCGTTGGGCATTCCGCTGATCATGGACAATACGGCAGCCCCCCTTCTCTGCCGGCCCTTCGACCACGGTGCGGCGGTCGTCGTCTATTCGGCCACCAAATACATCGGCGGACATGGCACCTCGATCGGCGGCATGCTGATCGACGGCGGCAATTTCGACTGGGAAGCTCATCCCGAGCGCCAACCGCTCTTCAACACGCCAGATCCCAGCTATCACGGCGCGGTGTGGAGTCAGGCCGTAAAGGGCCTTGGGCCTATCGCCTATGCGATCCGGGCCCGCGTCGTCCTGCTGCGCGACCTGGGCGCAGCCCTGTCGCCATTCAACGCCTTCCAGATTCTCCAAGGGCTGGAGACCCTGCCGCTGCGCATGCGCCGCCACTGTGAGAACACCCAGGCGGTCGCCGAATTCCTCAATGGCCACAAGGCGGTGGTCAAGGTCATTCACCCTTCGGTCCAGTCTGGCCAGACCCGGGCCCGCGCGGACAAGTACCTGTCAGGCGGTTACGGCGGCCTGCTGGGCTTTGAACTGGCTGGCGGCCGCGAGGCGGGCAAGAAATTCATCGACGCGCTTGAACTGTTCTACCACGTCGCCAACATCGGCGATGCCCGCAGCCTGGCCATCCACCCGGCCAGCACCACCCACTCCCAGCTAACCCCCGATGAGCAAATGGCGACCGGCGTCACGGACGGCTATGTGCGCCTGTCCGTGGGCCTTGAGCACATTGACGACATTCTGGAGGACCTGAAAGGCGCGCTCGCCGCCGCCGGGAGCTAGTCGGCTTCGCCCATCAGGCGGCGCACCTCGCCCGGAGCAATGGGGCGGCCGAACAGAAAGCCCTGCAGGGTGTCGCATCCGGCGGCGATCAGCACCTGTCGCTGGTCTTCGGTCTCGACCCCTTCAGCCACCACGCTCATCCCCAGGGTCGAGGCCAGCTTGGCCACCGAGGCGATGATCATCGCCGACTGTCGGTCGCGGGTGACGTTGTCGACGAAGGACTTGTCGATCTTGATGCAGTCGATGGCGAACTGCTTGAGGTAGACCAGACTGGAATAGCCGGTGCCGAAATCATCCAGCGCCACCCGTACGCCTGCGGCGCGCAGGATCTTCAGGTTGTGATCGGCGCGCTCGACATCGTCGATGATCGCCGTTTCGGTCAGTTCAATCTGGATGCGATCGGGCGGCACATTGGCTTCGGCGGCGTAGCGCAGGATGTGGTCGGCGACGTTGTGGCGCAGGAACTGGCGGGCTGAAAGATTGATCGACACATAGGGGCCGTTCCAGCGCCGACAGTCCTTGAGCGCCTGTCGCGCAATCCAGTCGCCGATGTCGAGGATCAGGCCCGTTTCCTCGGCGATGGGGATGAACTCGGAGGGCGAGATCGCCCCATGTTCCGGGCTGTCCCAGCGGATCAGGGCTTCGAAGCCGTGGATCTTGCCGCTGCGGGCCTCGACGATCGGCTGGTAGACCATGTTGAACTGGCCGGACCGCAAGGCGCGCTCCAGACCGTTTTCGATCGACAGTCTGTACTGCGTGGCTTTGTCCAGGGCTGAGTCGAAAACGCGATAACGATTTCGCCCTTCCCACTTGGCGGCGTAGAGCGCCAGGTCTGCCTGGCGCATCAGCTCCATCTCGCTCTGGATTGCGCCCTGACGCGCAACGCCGATGGAGGCGCTGACCTGAACTTCGTGACCGAGAATGTAGCGGGTCTGGGCGCAGACCTGCAGGATCTGGGTGCAAAGATTGGGAATGCTGGATTCGGTTGTCGCCTCGACGATCACGCCGAACTCGTCGCCGCCCAGCCGGGCCAGGACGCCGCCGGCCGGGATGACCCGGCCAACGCCCAGGCATATCTTGCGGACCAGATCATCGCCGGCGCTGTGGCCCAGTGTGTCATTGACCGCCTTGAAGCGATCCAGATCGATCATCAGGACGGTCTGGTTCTGGCGGTTCTTTGCCAGGCGGGCGGTCAGCTCTTCAACATAACCGTTCCGGTTCAACACGCCGGTGAGGTCATCATGCCGGGCGGCGTGCTTGGCGATATCCAGCCGGATGCGCAGTTCCTGGATCTGAAATTCCAGACCGCCAATCGCGGCGCTGCTGTCGCTCAGGGCGCGGCGGGAGTCGCTGATCGCCCGAAACCGTTCAGCCAGGGTCTGGACGGCACTGATCGCTACATGGCGCTGGAACGGAGCCATCAGGAAAGTCAGCTTGCCGGGCGCGCCCGTAATCTGGATGCAGGCCGCAAACGCCGAGCTGTCCGCCGCCTCGGCGACAACCATCAGATCGGCGTCCGGGAACGCTTTGGCGACTTGCTGCACCTGACGCGGCAGGTCGCCGCCAGCCTGGTCGCGGAAGTCAAAAACGAACAGAGCCGGCGTGCGGCCGAACAGGCGCTCGGCGTTGGCGCGGGACATCGCCTCTGCCGCCGTGGCGCATACCATGACGCACTCAGTCGGCAAGGCTTCGCTGATCAGCGGAGCCAGTATGCTGGAGCCATCGTCCTCCGGGGCGAGCAGAATGATCGACAGGGTCGGCGACGCCGATCCGGCAGCTTGGCTGGCGGGAATCCGGGGGCCGGCATTAGGTGCGGAAACGGGCGCGGGGGTGGAAATTGAGATCTTTCCGGATTTTTTTTCAACTTCCTTTTTCTTTGACGATCAAGATGAAGAAATTGATATCGCGAACCCGCGATTTTGCAGTTATCTGCTGGTATTGGATAAGTTTTACCCAACGTCAATTTAGACGGTAACGGTGTTTCAGGAACCGGTTCCATCCGGATTTTATCCGGATTTCGACGACAAAAAAGAACCCCTCTCCATCGTCGGTGGGCCAGTAGACCATGCGCGCCAGACCGGCCGGCATCTGGGCTTCGAACGCTACCGCCTGGGGGTGAATATCGCTGCCGTCGGAAAGCACGCCTTGCGAGCGCTTTCCGTCGGAGGTGAATGACCAGAATGTCAGTCTCGCCCCGGCCTTGCCGAAAAGCGCGATCTCTCGGTAGCCCATACCCTCGGTCGGACCCCAGCTGGCTTCAAGACGGACATAATCCTTTCCGAACGGCTCGAAGGATCGCCAGCATTTCATATTGCTGGCGGGGCCGGGTCCCGCACCTTCGCTGACCCATCGCCCAATCAATGGGTGAAGCGGTCCCAGGGCGCCCCTGCCCTTTTTCCAGTCCCCCACACTTCCTCCCGTTTGCCTGGTCAGTAGCTCTTCGGCAGGCCGAGCACGCGCTCGGCGATATAGTTCAACACCATTTCCCGGCTGATCGGCGCCAGGCGCGCAATCATGATCTCGCGGAAATAGCGTTCAACGTCGTACTCTTTGGCATAGCCCATGCCGCCGTGGGTGAGCACCGCCGTCTCGCAGGCGGCAAAGCCCGCCTCGGCCCCCAGGTACTTGGCCGCATTGGCCTCGGCGCCGCACTCGCGCCCGGCGTCGTGCAGGGCGGCGGCCTTGAAGGCCATCAGGTCGGCGGCTTCCAGCCCGGCCCAGGCCCGCGCCAGAGGATGGGCGATGCCCTGGTTCTGGCCGATCGGACGGCCGAAAACGACCCGTTCGCGCGCATAACCAGCGGCGCGGGACAGCGCCGCCCGGCCCAGGCCCACCGCCTCGACGGCGACCAGCACCCGTTCAGGGTTGAGACCTTCGAGCAGGTAGGAAAAACCCTTGCCCTCCTCGCCGATGAGGTTTTCCACCGGGACTTCAAGGTCGTCGATAAACACGCTGTTGGAGTCCACCGCCTTGCGGCCCATTTTCGGGATCACCGTGGCAGTGACGCGCGAGCGATCCATGTCGGCGTAGAACAGGCTCAGGCCCTGGGTGGGCTTGGCCACCTGATCTCGCGGCGTGGTGCGGGCGACAATCAGGATCTTGTTGGCCCGCTGGGCGGTGCTGGTCCAGATTTTCCGGCCATTGATGATGTAGCGGTCGCCCTTGCGCACGGCGCGGGTCTTCAGGCTGGCGGTGTCGAGGCCGGAATCCGGCTCGGTGACGCCAAAGCACATCTTGTCCTGGCCGGAGATCAGCCGCGGAATGGCGCGGGCCCGCAGGTCGGCTGAGCCGAATTTCACCAGCGGCATGGGGCCAAAGATGTTCATGTGCACGGCGCTTGCGCCGGAAAAGCCTGCCCCGGACTCGGCCACGGCCTGCATGACGATGGCTGCTTCCGTCAAGCCCAGGCCCGATCCGCCCAATTCGGCCGGCATGCCCATGCCCAGCCAGCCGCCGGCGGCAAAGGCGGCGACAAAGTCTTCCGGAAAGTCGCCGGTCTCATCCGTTTTTCGCCAGTAGGCCGCGTCAAACCGGGCGCAGAGGCGGTCGATACTGTCGCACAGCGCCCGCTGGGCCTCGTTCCGCCAGAACCCGCTCATGATCGCCGCCCTTCCCTGTCGCCCGCCAAGCTAGACGACCACAGGCCTGCAACGCAATTTCGCCGGACACAAAAAAAGATCCGGGCCTGGGGAGAGGCCCGGATCCAGGGAGGGACGCCGGCAATGCGGAGAGGAACGGCTCCGCATCGCCGTCGGTTGGCTGGCGCTAGGCCAGGTTCAGGAGAGAGATGGCGATTCCGCCGGCGAGCAGGATCGCCGTCAGAACAGGCCAGGAAGCGAAAGCGCGATTTGCGAAAGAGAAGGTGGCGGTCATGGTCGTCCTCAAAGTCTGTGCGAGGGGGAGTTCGCGGGGGTGGAGTGCCTGTTAGTGGCCTTCGACCCTCCCGGCGGATGCGCCCCCGGATAAAATCTTCGGCCCTAGTCTGGTGATGCGGGGGAGCAACCTTCCCTTCGTCTCCATGTCGTCACTATGGTGTATCACATAGTACCATGTCAATACCCAATAGTGGGGTTATGCACGATAGCTCTCCCGCCCCGCGCCAGCATCCATATTGGATTGTATTCTAAGGTTTTTTAGAACTAGCCCAGGGCGGCCATGCCGCCGGCTGCCGCCAGAATGGCGATCACAGAGCCGCCCGTGAAGCGCGCGCCGAACTGAATCCCGCCGACCACAAAGGCGATGACCGCCTTGGTGCCGCCGTCCACGCCGACAGCCAGCAGCACCGCATAGGCGCCGAGAGTTAGGTCAAGACCCGTGGTCGTCAGATGCGCCGTCGACAGGGTGACCGCATCGGCGTCTACCAGACCGCCTAGGGCCGCCACCGGCAGCAAGCCGCTCGCGCCGTAAAGCGCCGACAGGATGCGGGTCGCCGCCATGATCGCGCCCAGCACCAGCGCAAACTTGAACACCAGCCCGAACTCGAAGGGGCTCTTCAGCGGCGAAAGCACACTCCCGTCCGCAGGCTTTGCCCGCCAGGCCACAGCAAACCCCAGAACGATTGAAACCGCGCCGAACAGGCCCAGCGGCAATGCCAGCCGGGCAAACAGGGGCGGCGAAAGCACCAGCGCTATGGCCGACAGGCGCGCGGCCATGACCGCGCCGGCCAGAAGGGCGGCGCCGGCGTTGGCGCCAGGATTGGACGCGGTCTTCTCAAGCCGGGCGAGATACAGGGTCACGGCCGTGGACGAGACCAGGGCGCCCATGACGCTGGCCAGAACTGCGCCGCGGGTGGGCCCAAAGATGCGGATCGCCACATAGGCGGCGAATGACACGCCGGCCATGACGATGGTCAGCAGCCAAAGCTCGTGGGGATTGACGCAGTCGAAGGGCCCGTACCCCCGGTCCGGAAGCAGGGGCAGAGCGACAAAGGTCATGGCCAGCAGGATCAGCGCACCGCGAAGTTCCTCCCAGCTCAGACGCTTCAGCCAGGTGTGGAGCACGCCCTTGAAGGCCAGCAGCGTCGTGACGACGACCCCGGCCGCCCCGGCGACCTGACCGTTTCCGATCGTCGCATAGGCGCCCAGCGCAAAGACCAGCAGCGCCGCGACGATGGCGGTGACCGAATAGTCGCCGTCCTCGGCCTGCTCGCGGCCCTTGAACTGGATGAAGGCGATGGCGAAGGGAATGGCGATGGCGGCGAAGGCCCAGCCGCCGATCGCCTCGCCCAGCAAGCCCGCAATCCCGCCGAGCAATCCGGTCAGGGCATAGGTCCTGATGCCGGCTGTCCGGCTGCCGTCCGCCTGGTCGCGCGCGCGCCAGCCGCGCTCAATCCCGACCAGAAAGCCGATTGCCAAGGCAAGGCCAAGGTTTGTGAAGAGTTCCAGAGGCATGCTGGATGGTAGCTCAAGCTACTCGCGGGCCCCTTGCGCCAGATCAACCTGCCATTCCATCGCCGAAATCGCGTGACAAGGCATGATGTGAATGAGGCTTCGCATTCGCCGTCAGGCTGTCATGATCGACGGCTAGGCTCGCCATTTGTTCAAACGGATCCTGTCATGAGACGTCTGCTGCTTGCCTTCGCCATGGCGTTCGCCCTGCCCTTGAGCCTCTCGGCGGCGACGCCGGCAGGAACCTGGCTCAAGGGCGATCTGCACGTCCACGACGATCACTCCAGCGACGGCAGCCTGCCGCGGCAGCGGGCCCGCGACCGGGCCAAGGGCAACAATTCCGTCGCCGACCAGATCGGCCAGGCCACGAAAATGGGGCTGGAGTTCCTGCCCCTCACCGATCACCGCACGTTCGATCAGTATTATGACCCCTTGTGGGAGTCCCCGTCCCTGCTGCTGATCCCCGGCGAGGAAGCCAACGGCAGCCCGCACGCCATTGCCCTGGGCGCCGCCGATTCCATCGTCCAGGGCGCCGGCCGCCCCGACCGCGCGGCCTTCACCCACGTCCAGCAGTCGATCTGGGACGCCCACAGCCAGGGCGCGGCCTGGTCGGTCGCCCACCCCGACGATGGCGAGACCGACGACAAGGGCGTCCCCAACGCCCTGGCCAATGCCCAAGGCATGGACCTGGTCGAGTTCTGGAACCACGCCAGCGATGTCGACAAGGAAATCGCCTATGCGGAAAACCGCTGGAACGCCGGCTTCCGATTCGGCATCGCCGGGGCCAGCGACAGCCACTTCCGCGAATACTGGGACTGGCAGGGCCCCAGCCTGCCGACCACCAGCGTTCTGGCCGCCAGTCTTGACGATCGCGGCGTCGTCCAGGGCCTGAGGGCCGGGCGCACCAGCCTGTCTTTCTTTTCCAACGGCCCCTTCGTGACCCTGACCACCGACATCGGCGGCGGCAAGATGGAGGCCGTCGGCGGCGATGAGGTCTTTGTCCCCGCCGGCGTCCCGGGCCACCTGACCATCCGCGTCCAGCGCGCGGCGGGTCTGCAGGTCATCGTCTATCGCGGCCCCGGCAAGAGCGCCGGCCCGTTCAGGACCTTTACGCCAACCGGTAATGACGAGACCTTCACGACCGACATTACCGCCTCGGCGCTGGCCGACTGGTACAGGGTCGAGGTGCGCGGCATGGCCGTGCTCAACGAAGGCCAGCCGGCAGAGTTGGCCATCCGCGCCGCCACCTCGCCCCTGTTCATCTCGCCGGGCCCCGTCGCGCCACGGCCGGACATCGCCATTCCGGCCGATCAGGGCACCGCCGACGGCGCGCTGCAGGCCCTGGGCCAGATCGGCCACGCCGCAGGCTTTCCAGATGTCGCCGCCGCTGGGGGCGCCCTTCACCTGGTCGCCGAACTGCCGGGCGCCGCTTCGAGCCAGATCGTCTATCGCCACGGAACCAGCGCCGGTCGCTTGCAGAGCGCCGAACAGGTACTGAGCGGACCAGCGCCCGCCCGCTTTCCGAAAGTCGCCGCCCGGGGCCGCGATGTCTGGGTGGTCTGGCAGGAGGATGCATCCCAGGTTCCCCACCGCCCGGTGATCCGCCTGCGCCATTCGGCCAACGGCGGCGCCAGCTGGCAGCCGGCGCAGACCGTCCGCTCGCTCAAGGGCCGCGCCGAGCACCCGGATATCGCCATCGCCGCCAACGGCCGCCCCGTGGTGGTCTGGCAGGAAATCCAGGCCGGCCAGCCCTTCGACGTCTGGGTCCAGGAAATCGGGACCGGTGCGGCGCCGCGCAACCTGTCGCGGGCGGGCAAGGCCTTTTCACCGGGCTCACCGGACGACACCCGCTCGGCCCGCTATCCGGCCTCGGTCTGGCCGGTGGTCGCGACCGCCGCCGATGGCCGCATCGCCGTCGCCTGGCAGGACAACCGCACCGACATCGAACCCCTGTGGACCGGCTCGGCCGCCGCCGCCGGCACCAACCCCGACGACTGGCAGATCCAGGTGGTCAGCCGCACCGCCGCCGGCGCCTGGAGCGCGCCGGCCAGTCTCGGCGCCGCCGACCGCGCCGACCGCCACCCCGACCTGCAATTCGGCGGCAAGAGCGAACTGGTCGCCGTCTGGGAGACCAAGGAGCTCAATCCCGCCGGTAAGAACCTGTCCGTCCTGGCGGCGGTTTCCACCGATGGAGGCGCCCATTTCGCCGCGCCCGTCACCCTGGGCGCCGATCCCCTGACCATGGGCCAGCGCCCGCGCCTCGGCGTCGATCCCGGCGGCGCCGTCCGCGCGGTCTGGTACGACTCCCGCTCGGCCGACTGGCGCTGGCGGGTGATGACCACGGCCTGGCAAAACGGCGGCTGGGCATCGGCAAGCCTGCTCAACGGTCCGGGCAACAACACCTGGCCGGTGACCGCCGGCGGGGCGATCGTCTTCGCCAGCACCCGCGGCGCAACCCGCCTGCAGCGCGACCAGACCCAGCAGATCATGCTGCTCAAGCCCGCGGGCGGTTAGGATCAAACGGCCATCAGCCTGCTTTTGACCCGCCTGTCCCCGCGAAGGCGGGGACCCATCGGCAATCCGCCACATCAGCCCTGCGACCCGGACTAAACTCGGGTTGGGTCCCCGCCGGAGTTCATCCTCGGGAGCGCGCTTTGCGCTACCCGGGGCGGGGACGGTCGGAAGAGAAAGGTCGGATCAGGTGTGATTTTCGATTGGCCCTAGCTTCCCGCCATCTCCAGGATCAGCGTCCAATCCGCCCCGCTCACCGGCGAGACCGACAGCCGGCTCTGGCGCAGCATGGCCATGTCCGCCAGGGCCGGCGTAGCCTTCATGTCCGCCAGGCTCACCGCCCGCTTCAGCGACCGCACCGGCGCCAGTTCCACGGCGACGAACCGCCCGGCCGGATCGCTGGCGTCGGGAAAGGCCGCGCGCGCCACCCTGGCCACGCCCACCACCGCCAGTCCCTCCTGCGAGTGATAGAACAGCACCTCATCGCCCACCTGCATGGCCTTCAGGTGCAGGGCGGCGGCGTTGTTGCGCACGCCGTCCCAGACCGTGCGGCCGTCGCGCTCCAGATCGGCGTACGAGTAGGTATTGGGCTCGGATTTCACCAGCCAGCGCGATGCGCCCACCGCTAAATCGCCCGCATCCGGTTGCCGCGCGGATTGTGCTCGACCTCGGCCAGGCCAAGCCGCTCCATCAGGGGCGGCACATACATCCCGAACCGCCCGCGCAGCCCCTTCTTCAGGCCGTACCAGCCGCCCACCGGGTTTTCGGGCGACCGCCCCCAGGCCTCGACCGTGCCGGCCTTTGCATCCTTCTGCTCGTCGGCCGAGCCCAGTTCGACCCAGTCGCCGTTCGCCTTGAGCATGGCGTGCAGGTCCTCAAGACAGCGCGCGTCGTAATAGAGCATAGTCTTTCCGACCGTGCAGACCAGCACGGCGCGGCCGTCGCGAACATCGCGGCACATCAGGAATTCGGAACTCAGCGGCGGCGTCATCAGGCGCCAGGGGTCTTGCGGCGTTCCATCGCCCATTGTCTGGCTCATGTCTGTCTCCCGGCGTTCACCGGATTACTAGCCCGCGAGAAGTCCGTCCAGTTGCCCGAACGTCTCGTCGAAGCAGCTGGTGCTGCCGTCGGTCATCGCCTCGTCCAGCGCCGCCTTCGACGGATAGAGGTCGTGCATGACCACCGAGGTCCGCCCCCCACCCGCACCGGGAGCGCACCATGCCGATCCAGACCTCCGCCTCCGCCCAGCTCGCCCTGGGCGTCCTGATGTTCGCCACCGGCATCGGCATCCCGACCATGGCCGCGCTCAACGCCGGCCTGTCGGGGCGCATCGGCAGCCCCGTAGCTGCCAGCTTCATCCTTTTCGTCGTCGGCACCCTGGTCTGCGGCATAGCTCTGGCCTTCACATTGCCGGGCTCGCGCATCGCCTTCACGGCCGCCCCGCCGTGGTTCTATACCGGCGGGCTGCTGGTCGCATTCTATGTGCTGGCGGTGACCTTTGCTGCCCCGCGCATCGGCGTCGGCAATGCGGTGTTCTTTGTCCTGCTGGGTCAGCTCGTGGCGGCCTCGACCATCGACCATTTCGGACTGTTCGGCGCGGTGGTCACACCCATCACCCTGCGGCGGACAGTTGGGATCGTTGTCATGGGGATCGGAGTCTGGCTGGCGCGTAAGGTGGTTTAGGGTGCCCGCCCGTATGACACCTCTTTCCTTGTCCGCGCGCGCCCAGGCGCGCACCTTCGGCCATGAGCCTCCCCTTCCCGATCCCGTTTGACGCCTGTTTGACGCCCCTTCGCGGTGGGTTTGACGTCTGCCTGGCGCCGTTTGCCGTCCCTTTGACGTCTGTTTTGACCCGGTTTGCGCCGCGCGTTTCCCGCAATCCCTTGCCACGCAAGGACTCGCAGGCGCGGGTTCGCGCGAAAAACATGCTTTTGCAGTATGCCCGGCGTTCAGCGGCGCGCGCGGCCCCTGCGGCGCTTTTCGGCGGCCCAGGCCTGGGCGCGCGGCTCGCCCCCTCCACCATCCTTCGCCAGGGCTTCGGATGGTCCCCCTCCCTCGTTAACGGGGGAGGTTCGTCACTCCCACTCAATAGGACTCACGATATTTTTCATATACATTTCAATCGCTTATAATTTGTTTGTAACTATTTTGTAAGTTTTTCCCATGTGAAAAACTAGGTGCCGCTAAAAAAACCTAACCACATCAAGCGCCACCTACAAACTTTGCCACTCAAATTCACCAGAACACGACCATGAAAACTCAAGTGACTCCCAAGCGTGGAAACAGACTTTAGTCGCGACTGACTCGTTCTCAGCGCCAGATCACGAGCGACGACAAGCATCTTCCGACACTTCGATATACCGCTGCGTCATTGCTAATTTGCCTGCTCAGGCAAACTGGCATACCCAAGCGCAATCATAAGACGATGCTCAGAAATAGTCAGTTCATCTGCGATTACGTCGCACCCACTGATAAGTGCCGAAATCGAATTGTCGGAAGGAGCAAGATCTTCTTTCGTAAGCGTCTTAGCATCGATTCCTAGTGCAGAAATGCGTTCATGCAGCGTTGGATGAGTGTCGTTTGGGTGTGCCATTTTGAAATCTAGCAATGCATCTCGTCTCGCATCAAAATCTATTTCTTCATAAGCACCCATCGCTACGTTGTAATAAATTTCACTTAAATTGTTGTAGACCCTGCCTTCGTTTAGCGTCTCGACATTTAATTTCTGAATACCCGACCACAGTTGAGCGTACTCGCTGAACTTCAATAGTGCGCTCGCCAGACATTTCGCACCGCCAACCTTTGCCCCTTCTAGATCAGCAGCGATTTCTCTCTCTCGCCCTATTGTACGCTCTGCGACTGCGAACTCATCGTGTAGAAGAATTAGAAAAATGAGTGTTGGTAAGTTGATAATACTATTATCTTCGCCATTACCCTCTAGTGACGATATTGCTGATTCAATTCTTGAGAACGCAGGATAAAACTTTAAAGAATATACGGTGTCTTTACCCTTAAAGTGCCCCATTTCGTGCCCAATGACTGAACGAAGTTCATCAATATTAAGAATGCGCAAGAAAGGTAGCGGCATATATAATGTTGTTCCGCCTAGCGTTCCAGAATTGTTACTTAGTGCAACTTTAGCACTCGTAACAAAGAAACTCGGCTCCAGACCCACAACGATGTTAGATGGACGCGTTGCCCCCACTGAATCCGCTACTTCGTTAACGAGTTTTATCAACCCATCACCATTATCGTTGTTTATTAGAATTCCTGATTGCGAGAGCGTCGCGCCCTTCATGATCCGAAGCGCAATCACGATTAGGTTAAAACCTCCAAAAATAGCGACAAGACCTGCGCCTGCCAACGCAATGAAGTGAACCCGATGTATAAAGACCGATTCAGCGATATATATTCCATATACAAATAGCGCACCCTGAATCACTATTGTTACAGAGAGAAGTATTAGAACAATCCTTGTTAGCGGTGACAGAATGAACGCTAACCTCGCTCTGTTATTTCCACCGTAAACCCTGCCAGCAAACAGTAAGAAAAATAGCGCAACGCCGACAGCGATCGATATTTTTGCACCTTGTTCGAACGTCTGAATTTCACTTGCAGGTGCGCATACTTCCACCAATTCGGGGATATTTTTTGCGCACACAACTCGATAGTCTAATATAGTACTGGGATCGATTTTATCTTGCTGAAGTGCTTCTCGGAACTCGCTGTTATATTTTGCAGAGACAGCATATGAGACACCTAAAGCGACAATAGGGATGACAAAAACGATCGCCATCGCCAAGAATAATTTCTGTAACCGTTTACCCATAATGCCGCCCCCCAAATGCCGCCCTTTATTGATCTCAACCCACCACTCGCCGACAAGCATCTTCCGACACTTCGATATACCGCTGCGTCATTGCTAGCGAACTATGCCTAGCAAGCGCCTGCACATCCCGCATCGATCCACCGACGCTGCTAATTTTACGTGCCCAGCGCGTGATCGCAGTTCTACGCCCCGAGTGACTGCTCGCGCCGTTGAAACCCAGATCCCGATAGAGCGTCCAGAACCAGTTAACCAGCACCTGCGCTGACATGCCATCCCCACGCGTACTGAGCAGCACGACACCCTTTCGAGCGCCGCCTAACGCTCTCAGCGCATCCTGAATCCGTGCGCTCATAAAGACCACGCCCCCAGACCTACCCTTCGACGCTCGATCCTCGAGACGAATAGCGTCTGAGATGTCACCTGCTGAGTCCGTGACCATCGACCATTCCAGCAGAGCAATTTCCTTAGCACGTAATCCTGAATCGACGGAAAGTAGAAAAATCGTGGTGTTTCTTAATGCGTTTCTCCGTGACGCTAGAACCGCGAGAACCTGCTTTTGCTGAGATTCCGTCAGAATTTTTGCCTGCTTTGTCAGTGACATTGAATTCGCCCTTTTCGTTAGATTTGTGCCAATTCCAGCACCTTCCTAACAAATGGCAACCAGCATTACATCCAGCAGCAGCATAAAAC
>CANJPZ010000010.1 GCA_947476325.1 Caulobacteraceae bacterium
ATACTGGTCATACCAGCGATAGAAGGTCGCGCGGGGAACGCCTATCTGGTCCAGCGTCCTGCGAACAGGAAGGCTCGATTGCTCGACCAGGCGGATGATCTCAACCTTCTCAGGGGCGGGATATCTCATTGCCCGTCTCCCCCATCCGCGATCATGCTTTTTTTGAGCAGGCGCAGCTCAAGCGCCTGTTCGGCCACCACCTCCTTCAGAGCCGTCGATTCCCGGCGAAGACCCTTCACCTCGTCGCTCGTCGCCGCCCGGGCGGTATCGCCCGCCAGGCGGCGCTTGCCCGCCTCCAGAAACTCCTTCGACCACACGTAGTAGAGGCCCTGCGCGATCCCTTCCTTGCGGCACAGCTCGGCTATGCTGTCCTCGCCACGCAGGCCATCCAGCACGATCCTGATCTTGTCTTCCGCCGAAAAATGACGCCGCGTCGCGCGCCGGATATCCTTCGCCACCCGTTCACCGGGCGTCGTCTTATGGGGCAAGGGTTTTGCTCTCATCTTCGTTCCTACGTCACTGCGATGAGACCAAAACCCTCCGTTAGCGGGAACCCTCAATCTGTCTCATTGGTGCTGACGGCGGACACACAATGACACCGGTCTGTCCGTCGGCGTGGATGGTGCGCAGATAGCGATTTGCCTCGACCCGCTCTACGCCGGGAATCGCCCGCTGCCGGAAGAAGGCCAGTACGCCGAACCAGTCGTAGGGAGCGCGATAGGGCAGGCGCACGGTGATGCCGTGGGCGGCCCCGACCGCCGGGCCTCCCCGACGGCGCAGATCGCCGGGGGCGCGGCCATAGAGCTGGGCGAAGGTCTCGTTGAACCGTCGCACGCTGCCAAATCCGGACGCCAGCGCGATCTCGGTCATCGGCAGCAAAGTCTCATGGATTAGCTGCTTGGCGAGCAGGACGCGTCGGGTCTGAGCGACCGAGATGGGGGCGGCGCCCAGGTGCTGTTTGAACAGGCGGCGCAGGTGGCGCTCGCCGACGCCCAGGCGCATGGCCAGTCCGTCGACATCGCCGTCGTCCAGGGCGCCCATCTCGATCAGGCGCAGTGCGCGGCTTACGGTGTTTGACGTGCCGCGCCAGGCGGCCAGGTCGGGTGCCGTCTCGGGCCGGCAGCGCAGGCAGGGCCTGAACCCCGCCTCCTGGGCCGCTGCGGCGGTGGAATAGAAGGTGATATTGCGGCTGAGCGGCGTGCGGGCCGGACAGATAGGCCGGCAGTAGATGCCTGTGGTTTTCACGCCGATGAACAGGCGGCCGTCAAAGCGAGCGTCGCGGGCGGTGATGGCGCGATAGCAGGCGTCGTGATCCAGCGTCATGGCGACAGCATCGCGGAGGCCCTGGTCACGGTCTGGCGGTTTTTGGACATTCATGGCCGTCATGTGAGTCCGATAACCGCCAGCGGGACGGCTGGCCATGGACTAGGCTGCGAATTCTCAGTTGGATGAAACCCATGACTTATGTGCTCGAACGCCTGAACAGCGCGGTTGGCGAAGTGCTGATCGTTACCGACGAGGCCGGATGCTTAAGGGCGCTGGATTTCGGCGACCATGAAGAGCGCATGCACCGGCTGTGGCGGCGCTACTACAAAGGCGGCCCGCCCGCCTTTTCCTCGGCAGCCGCGCCGACGGCGGCACATCGCGCCATGCAGGCCTATTTCGCCGGCGAGCTCGACGCGATTGAAAACCTGCCGGTCGAGACCGGCGGGACCGCGTTCCAGCGCCAGGTCTGGGCGGCCCTTCGGCAAATTCCCAGGGGCCAGACGGAAAGCTATGGCGAGCTGGCGGCCCGAATCGGCCGGCCCAGGGCCGTCCGCGCTGTTGGGCTAGCCAATGGCGCCAATCCGGTCGGTATCGTCGTGCCCTGCCACCGGGTGATCGGCGCGAACGGCACGATGACCGGTTATGGCGGCGGGGTTGATCGCAAGCGCTGGCTGCTGGAACACGAAGGGGCCAGGCTGGGGTAGGGCGATTATTTTCCCTTGCTGCATCCATTGGGCCGCCTCGGGGCCACAGTCATGCGGGGGCGTTGCGATTTGCCGCAACGCCGGCAATGGAGGACCTGATGCGCCGCTCGATTATTCCGGCCATGCGACCTTTGACCCCCGTTCTTGCCGGAGTCGTGGCCCTGAGCCTGGTTGGCTCGGCGGCGTTTGCCGAGGCGCGCAGCTACAATCTGACCGGCTTTGACCGGATTGCCGCGTCGGCAGGCGTGACGGTTATCCTGCAGCAGGGACCGTTTTCGATACGGGCCGAAGAGCCCGGCGGCCAGTTCGACCGGCTGAAGATCGAACTGCACGGATCGACCCTGATTGTCTCGCGCACCGCGGACTTCGGATGGGGGTGGCTGCGGCCAAACCGCCACTACACCGTCACGATCACTGCACCGGCCTATGCGGGCGTCGACGCCTCGTCGGGTTCAAAGGTGTCGGGGCAGATCAACGCGCAGGACCTGCACGTGAACGCCAGCAGCGGCGCCGATCTGCGACTCTCAGGCAGTTGCGCCAGCCTGACCGGCAACGCCTCGTCCGGCGCCGATCTCGACAGCGCGGGCCTGCGGTGTCGCACCGCCAGCCTGACGGTGTCCAGCGGCGCGAACCTTCGGGCCTGGGCCAATGGCACGGCCAGCGGCCACGCCTCATCCGGCGCCGACATCGTGGTGCACGGCTTGCCGAACCTGGTCGACAGGCATCAGTCGAGCGGCGGCTCGGTGCGGCTTGCGCCCGCCTGACGCATTGCCTCGTCCAACCGGCTTGACCCGGTCGCGCCTCCGTCGGAGGCTCGCGTCATGAAACCTGTTCGCGCCGCCTGCCTGACTGCTCTCGCTGTTCTGCTGACGGCAGCTACTGCGCCAGTGCGCGACGCGGCCGGATTTCCCGCGCCGGACCGGCCGGTAGCCTCCGTCGTCTCGCCGATCTGGGCGACCGAGCCCGAACGCGATGCGCGGCGCGAGACCCAGCAGGTGTTTGCGGCCATGGACATCAAGCCGGGCATGACGGTCGCCGACGTCGGCGCCGGCTCGGGGTTCTATACCGTGCGGCTTTCGCCGGTGGTTGGACCGGCCGGCAAGGTGCTGGCCGAGGATATCACGCCTTCCTATCTCGCCGATCTGCAAAAGCGGGTGACAGGCCTGAAGCTCGCCAATGTCACCGTCGTGCAGGGCGATGTCGCGGACGCCAAACTGCCGGCGGCGTCGGTGGATATCGCCCTGCTGATCCACATGTACCATGAGATCGGCCAGCCCTACGGGCTGATGTACCGGCTGGCCGCATCAATGAAGCCGGGCGGGCGGGTCGGTATTGTCGACCGTGACGCCGCCACGCCGGACCACGGCACGCCACCGTCGCTGTTACGCTGCGAGATGGAGGCGGTTGGCTATCGCCAGATCAGCGTTCGCACACTGACCGGTGATGTCGGTTATCTGGCCATCTTTGCTGCGCCCGCAGTATCGGCGCTGCCGCGCCCGCAGGCCATTGTTCCGTGCAAGCCGAACGGCTAGGCAACTCCTTGCAGCGAAGGCTTTGAAACCCAGATGACACTCACGGCGGACAACCTCTTCAACCTGGTCAATGACGCGAAGGTCACCGAGAACCTCGGCGATCTGGCCGGCCGGTTCGCGATCCGGCTGCTGATCTCGGTTGTCATCTTTGTCATCGCCATCTGGCTGTCGCGCCTGCTGTCACGGCTGACCCGGCGCGCCCTGAGCAAGATCCTTCCGTTCGCGGACAGTGATTCCACCTTCGCCAATTTTGTTTCGTCAGTGGTTCGCTACGGGGTTCTGGCCGCCGGCGTGATCGCCGTCTTCGCCGAGCTGGGCATGAAGACGACGTCGATCATTGCGGTGCTGGGCGCTGCCTCGCTGACAGTCGGTCTGGCCCTCCAGGGCACGCTGGGCAATGTCGCGGCGGGGGTCATGCTGTTGATGTTGCGGCCCTATCGGGTCGGCGATCTGGTGGAGCTGGCGGGGCGCACGGGCAAGGTGCTGATGCTGGACCTTTTCGTGACAGTGCTGGACGCGGCCGATGGTCTTCGTCTGACCATTCCCAACGGCAAGATCTTCGGCGAGGTGATCGTCAACTACACCACCACCGGCAAGCGCCGGGTCGAGCTGAAATTCGGACTCGACTACGAGGATGACCTGGACTGCGCCCTTGAGGTGATCCTGAACTGCGCCCGGGCGGACAAGCGTGTTCTGGCCGCGCCCGAACCCTGGGCCAAGGTCACCGCGCTGCAGGACTCATCGGTGACCTGCACCCTGGATTGCTGGGTGGCGAGCGTCGATTATCTCAACACCGGCCCGGACCTGCTGAAGGCCTGCAAGGAAGCACTGGAAGCAGCCGGGCTGCATTTTCCCTACCCGCACCAGGTGGCGGTATCGCGCGACCAGGCGATGGGACGTGAAGCGCTCTCAACAGGTGTTCCAGTGGAAAGGGTGAACGGCTAGGCTCGTCCCAAACCGGAAAACCGGACAGGGGGAACGCCATGATCGAACGCCAGCTGGACATCGCCACGAGGGACGGGGCGACAACCACTTTCATCACCCATCCCGAGCGCGAGGGGCCACATCCGGTCATCGTGTTCTTCATGGACGCGCCGGCCATCCGAGAGGAGCTGCGCGACATGGCCCGCCGGTTCGCGGCGGTCGGCTATTACGTAATGCTGCCCAACCTCTATTACCGCGAGGGCGAGATGGAGATCGGGCCCCTGTCCACGGACCCCAAGGATCCGGGCCGCATCCGCATGACCGAGCTGATGAACACCCTGTCGATCCCGATGGTGCTGAGCGACTTTGACGCCATGGTGGATTTCGCCGGCAAGGACCCGGCCGCTGACGTCAGCCGTATCGGCACGGTCGGCTATTGCATGAGCGGCCGGTTCGCCCTGTGCGCCGGAGGGCACAAGCCGGGCCAGGTCAAGGCGAGCGCCTCGATCTATGGGGTCAAGCTGGTTACGGACAAGGACAACAGCCCGCATCTTGTGGCCAAAGCCTCACCTGCCGAGTTCTACATCGCCTGCGCCGAGACCGATCACTGGGCGCCGATGGAGATGGTCGAGCAAATGCAAAAGGAGCTGGCCGGGGCGCATGGCGAAGTGGAGCTGTACATGGGTGCCGAGCACGGCTTCGCCTTTCCCAAGCGCCATTGCTATGACCGGACCTCGGCCGAACGGCACTGGGAACGGCTGTTTTCCCTGTTCCGGCGCAACCTGGGCTGACCTTCCGCAACGTAAACATATCCCTTGTTTCATAACGGGTTAACGCCGCTCATCGATTGCGCTAAGGTAGCTCCAAGGCGATTGTAGAAGGTCTCGAACCATGGCGGATTCCGGTGAACACCCCGTAGAGTCGGGCGAGGACATCCCGCTCTTCAAGCTGCACGACAAGCACATGGACACCGGCGCGCCGATCCCGCCCGCGTCCGAGATCGACCTGGCCGAACTTGATCTGACCGACGTCGAGCTGTGGCGGCGCGATGCCATGTGGGATCGCTTTGAGCGCCTGCGCGCCGAGGCCCCGGTGCACTACTGCAAGGACTCACCTTTTGGTCCTTACTGGTCGATCACCCGCTACGCCGACATCCTGGCGGTCGACACGGACCACGAAACCTTCTCATCAGAGCCGTCGATCGTGCTGCCGGACATCGACGAGGAGATGCCGCTCAAGCTGTTCATCGCCATGGACCCGCCCAAGCATGATGTGCAGCGCAAGACCGTTCAGCCGGCGGTCGGGCCGGCGATCCTGAAATCCTTTGAGCCCCTGATCCGCGAGCGCACCGCCGGCGTCCTCGACAGCCTGCCGCGCAACACCCCGTTCGACTGGGTCGACCTGGTCTCCATTGAACTGACCACCATGATGCTGGCGACCTTGTTCGACTTCCCGTTTGAGGATCGCCGCAAGCTGACCCGCTGGTCCGATGTGGCCACGGCCGGCAAGAACCGGGCGATCCTGCCGGGCGGCGACGAACAACGCCGGGCCGAGCTGATGGAGTGCCTGCAGTACTTCATGGGCCTGTGGAACGCGCGCCAGGCGGCCGAGCCGAAAAGTGACCTGATCTCGATGCTGGCCCACGGCGAAGAGACGAAAAACATGCCGCCGCTGGAATTCCTGGGCAACCTGGTTCTGCTTATCGTCGGCGGCAATGACACCACCCGCAATTCGATGACTGGCGGACTCTATGCGCTGAACAAGTGGCCGGCCGAGATGGCCAAGCTGCGGGCCAATCCCGAGCTGATCCCGTCGGCCGTCTCCGAGATCATTCGCTGGCAGACGCCGCTGGCCTATATGCGCCGTATCGCCAAGCGCGACGTTGAGATGCACGGCCAGACCATCAAGGCCGGCGACAAGGTGGCCATGTGGTACGTCTCGGGCAACCGCGACGAGGCCCATTTCCCCGAGCGCGCCAACGAACTGTGGATCGACCGCCCGCAGGTGCGCAGCCACATGGCGTTCGGCTATGGCATCCACCGCTGCGTCGGCAATCGTCTGGCCGAGCTGCAGCTGCGCGTGCTGTGGGAAGAGGTGCTGAAGCGCTTCCCGGTCATTGAGGTGCTCGAGGAGCCGGGCCGCACGCCGTCCAGTTTCGTGAAGGGTTACTACCGGATGATGGTCAATATTCCGGGCTAGTTCGGCGGCACCACCGTCTCGTCGGTTTCCAGGCGCTTGATGAAGGCGTCGAAGCTGTCGGCCAGCGGTTTGGCGGCGGCCAGGGTCAGGTCGCTGAACGGGACCATGACGACTGCGGCGGGGTCCTTGCGCGTGTCAAAGCCAAAAGCTTCCTCGCCGCCGTCCGTGCCGAACAAGATCAGGCCCGCAGCCGATTTTGCCACGCCGAAGTTGTCGTTGTGCTCAGCCAGATCCTCGGCCTTCCACAACACGATGAACGTCTTGCCGACAAAACCCGCGCCGCCGTTGTGGATGGTCAGGAAGGCGGCGTAGTCGCCGGGCAAAGGCGCGCCGAAAGCCTTTGCGGCCAGAGCAACGGTCACCTCGTCGGCGCCGCCGTTGTCGTTGAGACGGGAGAAGTCCATGGGCGATTTCCTTGGCTGGCGCTTGTCCTGAACCTAGGCGCACCGTGGCGAAAGGAAAGGGGCGAACCGGCGTCATACGCGCAATCCCAAGTCTTTCCTTGACTTTGTGCGCCGCAACAACGATATGCACCTCGCGCAACGGGCAAAAAGCCGTCGCGCTATCCGGTGCGACAGCCGCGTGAGGACCTAGGTCCAGCCTGTCCAGCACCGCCGAAAAGACCCCATAGATCGCCCATACGCGGGGGCTTTCCCAAAAACACGACGCCAAGGGCGCCGCGGTTTTGGCCGCGCGCGCCGTGGGCGCACATGAAAGACTATCCATTGACTCAATTTACCGATCTTGGCCTGAATTCCCTTCTGCTGAAGGCGCTGACCGCCAAGGGCTACACCACCCCCACCCCGATTCAGGCCCAGGCCATTGTGCCCGTGCGCGAAGGCAAGGACCTGCTGGGCATCGCCCAGACCGGCACCGGCAAGACCGCCGCCTTCGCCCTGCCGATCCTGCATCGCCTGCTGCTCGACCCCAAGCCCGCGCCCCGTCACGGCGCCCGCTGCGTCGTGCTGGCCCCGACCCGCGAACTGGCCACCCAGATCGCCGACAGCTTCCGTGAATATGGCAAGCACCTGAACCTGAAGATCGCCGTGATCTTCGGCGGCGTGAAGTACGGCGCCCAGATCAAGGCGCTGCAGGGCGGCCTCGACATTCTGGTCGCCACCCCCGGCCGCCTGCTTGACCACATGGCCCAGCGCAATGCGGATCTGGCCACCACCGAGATCCTGGTTCTGGACGAAGCCGACCAGATGCTCGACCTGGGCTTCCTGCCGCCGATCCGCAAGATCGTCGCCAAGATGAGCCGCACGCGTCAGAATCTGTTCTTCTCGGCCACCATGCCGCCGGAAATCGAAAAGCTGGCCAATGAGCTTCTGAATGATCCCACCAAGGTGTCGGTAACGCCCTCGGCCACCACGGTCGAAAAGATCGCCCAACAGGTGATCTTCGTCGAGGCGCCGCGCAAGCGCGCCCTGCTGGCCGAGCTGTTTGAGGACTCGTCCTTCACCCGCACCCTGGTCTTCACCCGCACCAAGCGCGGCGCCGACCGGGTCGCGCAATATCTGGAAAAGGCCGGCATCAGCTCGGCCTCGATTCACGGCGACAAGAGTCAGGGCCAGCGCGAGCGCGCCCTGACCTCGTTCAAGGCCGGCGACGTGCGCGCCCTGATCGCCACCGACATCGCCGCCCGCGGCATCGACGTGTCGATGGTCAGTCACGTGGTCCAGTACGAACTGCCCCAGGTGCCGGAATCCTACGTCCACCGCATCGGCCGCACCGCGCGCGCCGGCTCGTCGGGCGTGGCCATCAGCTTCTGCGCCGACGATGAGCGCAACCTGCTGAAGGACATCCAGCGCGTCACCCGCCAGACCATCCCGACTTTTGATCGCCGCAACGACAAGGGCCTGGCGGTCATGCTGGCGGCCATGGGCCACCTGCCGATCGCCGAACAGGCCATTCCGGAAAAGAAGGCCCGCGGTCGTGGCGGCCGCGGCGGTGAGAACCGTGCGGCCCGTCCGGCCGGCGGCGGCGGTCCCCGCGCCAATGCGGGCGGCGGCGAAAGCCGTGCAGCCCCCGGCGGCGGCGAGCCCTGGAAGCGCTGGGGCTCGGGCGGCAAACGCCCGGGCAAACCGAACGCGACCGGCCGCCCGCAATGGGATCCGGCTTCGGCTTAAGACGCGGGCGTAAATGCACCTCCCCCGATTAGGTGGGAGGTGCATTTTTGGCAGGCTGGTCATCCCCTGTGGACAAACCCCGCCCAAGCTTGACTCCCTAACCGCACTCTCCACACTACCTCTCAGCTCTCGCGGGAGACGCCGGGGATTCGAATCCCCGGGGCCGAAGGCGCAACCGCCCCGGAAACGCTCAGGCAAAAGGACCGCGCGAGCCTCGACACGCTGGAAAGTAGCCCTTCACAAGAGGGGCTCGCCGAAGGAGCAAGGGCCACCGGGCCCGGAATCTCTCAGGCGCCAAGGACAGCGGGGGCGCTGAATCCGGAGCTTGCCGGACTGCGCTTTGGATACGGGGCCGCATGGCGGACGACCTGAAATCAACGGTGCTGCACGACGCCCACGTGGCGTTGGGCGCGCGCATGGCGCCATTCGCCAGTTACAACATGCCCATCCAGTATCCGGACGGCATCATGGCCGAGCACAAATGGGTCCGGGAGAATGCCGGTGCCTTTGACGTCTCGCACATGGGCCCGTTCTTCCTGACCCTGAACGCGCGGTCCGGCGACCACGAGGCCGACCACGCCGCGATCGCCGCCATTGCCGAGACGCTGGGGCCACGCGATCTGACGGGTCTGAAGCCCGGCCAGATCCGCTACACCGTGCTGCTGAATGAAGACGGCTGCATGATCGATGATCTGATGGTCGCCCGGCCGCTGATCCCTGAGCGGGCCGGGATGCTCTATGTCGTGGTCAATGCGGGCGGCAAGGAACGGGACTTTTCCCTGTTCGAGGCGGCCGCGGCGGGCAAAGCCACCCTGACCCGGGCTGACGACCGCGTCCTGATCGCCGTGCAGGGGCCACAGGCCGCCGCGGTGGTCGCCGAGATTTTCCCCGAAGCCGCAGCGCTCGGTTTCATGACCCTGATGCGCCTCGAATACGAAGGCGAGGGGGTGGTCATCTCCCGCTCGGGCTATACGGGCGAGGACGGGTTCGAGATCCTGGTCATGCCAGGCGTGGCCTTAAGTTTCTGGAACCAGCTGCTGTCGGATCCCCGCGTCAAACCGATCGGCCTGGGCGCCCGAGATTCTCTTAGGCTGGAAGCGGGCCTGCCGCTGTATGGCCATGACGCCGATGAGACCGTATCGCCCATCGAAGCCGGACTTGGCATGGCGGTCTCGCCGTCGAGGCGCCGCAAGGGCGACTTCCCCGGGGCCGCGCGGATCGAGCGCGAACTGTCCGGCGGACTGACGCGGGTGCGCGCCGGCCTGCTGGTCGAAGGCGCGCCGGCCCGGGAAGGCGCCGAGATTGCAGACGCGAGCGGCGCTGTGGTCGGCATCGTCACCTCGGGCGGATTTTCGCCAAGTCTTGGCCGTCCGATCGCCATGGGCTTTGTGCCGCCGGCCCTGACCGAGCCGGGCACAAAACTCTCCGTCATCGTGCGGGGCAAGGCGCAGGCCGCCACCGTCACCGCCATGCCCTTTGTTCCTCACCGCTATTACCGCAAAGCCCTGGAGACCGTCTGAATGCGCTTTACCAAGGACCATGAATGGGTCGAGCTGTCGGGCGATATCGCCACCATCGGCATCTCCGCCTACGCCGCCAACGCCCTGGGCGATGTCGTGTTCGTCGAAACGCCCGAGATCGGCAAGGCCGTGAAGGCCGGCGACGGGTTCGCCGTGGTCGAGAGCGTCAAGGCCGCTTCAGACGTCTACGCCCCGGTTTCCGGCGAAGTTGTCGAGGCCAATGGCGCCCTGTCCGACACACCCGAGATGGTCAATCAGGACCCCGAGAAGGACGCCTGGTTCGCGAAGGTCCGGGTGTCCGATCCCGCCGAGGTCGAGGCGCTGATGGACCGGGATGCATACGAGGCGTTTCTTGCGACGCTCTGACCCCACCCATCCGGTCATCCCCGCGAAGGCGGGGATCCATCCGTGTCTTCCGGCGCTTGATGCGGCGTCCGGAGTCCAATCTGCGCCGCAACATGGGTCCCCGCCTTCGCGGGGACGGTCGGAGTTTTAGATGCGCTATCTGCCCCTCACCACCGCCGACCGGACCGACATGCTAGCGGTCATTGGCGCCGCCAGCGTCGATGATCTGTTCGTCGATGTCCCCGCGGCGGCGCGGCGCACTGGCCTGGTTTCCCTGCCGGCCCATGAAGGCGAGCTGGAGGTCGAGCGGGACATGATGGCGCTGGCGGCGAAGAACCGCGCAGCCGGCGCCGGGCCGTTCTTTTGCGGGGCGGGTGCCTATCGCCACCATGTGCCGGCGAGCGTCGATCACATCATCCAGCGCTCGGAATTTTTGACCAGCTACACGCCCTATCAGCCGGAAATCGCGCAAGGGACCTTGCAGTACCTGTTCGAGTTCCAGACCCAGGTGGCGGCCCTGACCGGCATGGAGGTGGCCAACGCCTCAATGTACGACGGCTCCACCGCCGCCGCGGAGGCGGTGATGATGGCCACGCGGGTGACGCGCCGGAGCAAGGCCGTCCTGTCGGGCGGCGTCCATCCGCATTACGCGGGCACGATCGACACCATGGCCTCGGTGGCCGGCGTCGAGGTGGTGGCGCAGGATCCCGCCGTCGACAATGAGGCCGGCGTGATCGCCGCCATCGATGCTGACACCGCCTGTGTCGTGGTCCAGACCCCAAACGTGTTTGGGACGGCGACGGACGTGACGGCGATCGCCGCCGCGGCCCAGGCCGCCGGGGCATTGCTGATCGTCGTGGTCACCGAGACCGTGTCGCTGGGCCTGCTGAAATCGCCGGGTGCCATGGGCGCGGACATTGTCGTGGCCGAAGGCCAGTCGATCGGCAACGGGTTGAATTTTGGCGGGCCTTACGTTGGCCTGTTCGCGACTCGCGAGAAGTACATGCGTCAGATGCCGGGCCGCCTGTGCGGCGAGACGGTGGACGCCGAGGGCCGGCGCGGCTTTGTGCTGACACTGTCCACCCGAGAGCAGCACATTCGCCGCGACAAGGCGACGTCGAACATCTGCACCAACTCGGGGCTTTGCGCGCTTGCCTTCACCATCCACATGTCGCTGCTGGGCGAGAAGGGCCTGCGGCAGCTGGCGGCGCTGAACCATTCCAAGGCTCGGCAACTGGCGGCGGCATTGGGCGCAGTTCCGGGCGTAGAGATCCTGACGCCGCGGTTCTTCAATGAGTTCGCCATCCGCCTGCCGGTTGCCGCAGCGCCAGTGGTCGAGGCTCTGGCAGGGCAGGGCGTGATCGCCGGCGTGCCGTTCAGCCGACTGGCGGGTGGCATGGATAACGTCCTGCTGGTCGCCGCTACCGAGACCACGACCACATCCGACATCGAAACCTTCGCCCGGATGCTCAATGGGGTGCTCGCTTGACCATGCAATCCGTCGGACGTCCCACCCAGCCGCAAGCGGTGTCCGCTACGCCCGATACCCTGACCGGGGCGCGCGGGCTGTTGCAGGACGAGGTGCTGATCTTTGAACTGGGCGGCTGGGACAAGACCGGCGTTGATCTGGCCGAGCCTGAACTGGACGCCTCGGATCTGGGCGACCTGGTCCGTGTCGAGCCCATCGGCCTGCCCGGCCTGAGCGAGCCCGAGACCCTTCGCCACTATGTGCGGCTCTCCCAGAAGAACCACGCCATCGACCTTGCGCTCTATCCCCTCGGCTCGTGCACCATGAAGCACAACCCGCGCCTCAACGAGAAGATGGCGCGCCTGGCCGGCTTTGCCGACATCCACCCTCTGCAGCCGCAATCGACGGTCCAGGGCGCCATAGAGCTGATGGACGAGCTGTCCCACTGGCTGAAGACCCTGACCGGCATGCCGGCGGTGGCCCTGTCGCCCAAGGCTGGTGCCCATGGCGAGCTGTGCGGTCTGCTGGCTATTCGTGCAGCTCATGTGGCGCGCGGCGATGCGCGCAAGCGCGTGCTGGTCCCGACCTCGGCCCACGGCACCAATCCCGCGACGGCGGCCTTCGTAGGCTATCTGGTGGAAGAGATCGCCCAGACCGACGACGGCCGCGTGGACCTGGGCGATCTGGAAGCCAAACTGGGGCCGGACGTGGCGGCCATCATGGTCACCAACCCCAACACCTGCGGCCTGTTCGAGCGCGATGTCATCGAAATCGCGCGCCTGACCCACAGCGCCGGGGCCTATTTCTATTGTGACGGCGCCAACTTCAACGCCATCGTCGGTCGGGTGCGCCCAGCCGACCTGGGCGTCGATGCGATGCACATCAACCTGCACAAGACGTTCTCGACGCCCCACGGCGGTGGCGGTCCGGGCGCAGGTCCCGTCGTGCTCTCCGAAGCCCTGGCGCCGTACGCGCCGGCGCCGTGGATCGTCCACGGTGAGGACGGCTATTCACTGGACGAGGCTCCCGCCGGCGCCTTTGGCCGGATGTGTGCCTTCCATGGCCAGATGGGCATGTTTGTGCGGGCCCTGGCCTATATGAAAAGCCACGGCACCGATGGCCTGCGGCAGGTAGCCGAGGATGCGGTGCTGAATGCAAACTACATCAAGGCGCGGCTTTCCCCGGTGATGTCGGCGGCCTTTACCGGCCCCTGCATGCATGAGGCCCTGTTCACCGACGCTTGGCTGGAGGGGACGGGTGTAACAACCCTGGATTTCGCCAAGGCGATGATCGACGAAGGCTTCCATCCCATGACCATGTATTTCCCCCTCGTCGTGCACGGGGCGATGCTGATCGAGCCGACGGAAACAGAGTCGCGGAACGAGCTCGACCGGTTCTGCGATGCGGTTTTGAAGCTGGCGAGTGCGGCCCGGTCCGGTGACGCTGATCGCTTCAAGGGCGCGCCGTTCCATGCGCCCCTGCGCCGGCTGGACGAGACCCGGGCGGCCCGCAAGCCGGTTTTGAAATGCCCCCCCCCCGGTTGAGGGGTGATGCGCCAAAGCCACGCCTCCACTTATTAGGGGCAAAGGCGGCTTTGGCCGTGAACCTGCCCTTATCCTGCCCGTTTCAAAATCCTATTTACAATTTGTGCACTGCGTCACGAGTGATTCACGACGTGTGTGTATACTGGGACTGAAATGACCGCAGCGACCTTCTTTGAGTGGCCAAGGACGCTCATCCGCGACATCGTCGCGGAGGTGGGGCGGAATATTGTCCGCTGGTTCCTGCTGTTCATCGGCATGATGCTGATTGTGCTGGGCGTCCTTATGGCGCCGATCCCGGGGCCCTTGGGCGTTCCCGTCACCCTGGCCGGCCTGATCCTGGTGCTGCGCAATTCGTTCCGCCTGCGCCGGGTGTTCATCCGCTTCCAGCGCAAGCATCCGCGACTGATCTTTCCGTTGCGCAAGCTGCTGCGCAAGGATCCCGAAGTCGCGGCCATCGCCTATCAGCAGGCCCTGCGGATCGAGAAAACTTTCCTGCCCAAGAGCTGGAGGGTCAGCAAGGACCTGCGCCACCGCTACTTCCGGCGGCAGGCCGCGAAGCGGTAACACCGCGCGGTCACCTTTGCGCATGTCGCAAGGTGCAGATGTCCTGTGCAAATCGCGATTACGAGTTTTCGCTTTGAAGCGGACGCGTGTCCGATCCGCGCAACGGGCGCGCGGATACTGCTTTCCCTGGATGCAGGATGGAGCTGCTACTGCAGCTTGCCGGCCAGATCCTTTACGGCCAGGTCGACCAGCGGGTCGGACTTGGCTGTGGCGATCCGGGCGGCCAGGACGTTTTCGGCCAGGTGCGAGGCCAGGTCGGCGGCGGCCGCTTTCACTTCGGCAGTAGCCTGGGCCTCGGCGGTGGCGATCTTGCGCTCGGCCATTTCGCCGCGGCGCTTGATCTGGTCGGCGAGCTTTTCGCCGGCTTCCTTTTCAAGTCGCTTGGCTTCGCTCTTGGCGTTGGCCAGCATCTCGGCCGACATCTTTTCGGTTTCGGCTTTTTGCTGCTGGATATCGGCCAGCAGGGCGGTGGCTTCCTCGCGGATTCGGGCCGCCTCGTCCAACTGGTCCTGAATGGCCTTGGCGCGGGCGTCCAGCGCCTTGGCGGCCATGCCCGGCACACCCACGCGCCACAGGATCACCATCAGCAGGGTAAAGGCGACCCCGACCCAGAAGTGGTTGTCCCGCAGACGTTCGACGATCCAGTCCATCAGTCTTTCATTCCTCAGGCGTTGCCGGCGGTCTTGAGTTCGGCGGCGCTGGCCTTCGAACCGGTCAGACGCTCGACGATAAGGCCGGCCGTTTCGGCGCCGATAGTCGCGACATTGGCCATGGCGCTTTCGCGGGCCTTGGCGATTCCGGCTTCAGCCACGGCGGTGGTCGCCGCCAGCTTGGCTTCTTCTTCGGCCAGACGCGCGGCGAGTTCGCCTTGCGCCTTGGCGCGCGCCTCGGTGGCCAGCTTCTGGGCGTTGGCCCGGGCGCTGGACAGTTCGGCGGCGCCGGCGGCGGCCGCGGCGTCAGCCTCGGTCTTCATCCGACGCGCGTCGGCGATGTCGCCCTCGATCTTGGCGTCGCGGCCCTCGATGGCCCCGCCAATGCGCGGCACGATCACCTTCTTCATGGTCAGGAAGACCAGGAGGAAGAGTATCAGGAACCAGGCAATCTGGCCGGGCCAGGTGGCCACGTCGAACTGGGGCAGACCGCCGGACGCATGTTCCGTGGCCGCTGTGGGCTCGCCCGTGGCCGCCGGAGCGGCGCCGTCTTCGGGGTTCATCGCTTTAAAGCCTTAATCGCTTAGGCGTAGCGCAGCAGCAGAGCGACCACGAGGGCGAAGATGCCCATGGCTTCTGTCAGCGCCATGCCGAGGAACAGCATGGGCTGCTGGCTTGCGGCGGCGGCCGGGTTGCGGATCGCGGCTTGCAGATAGTTGCCGAACAGGATGCCCAGGCCGGCGCCCGCGCCGATCATGCCCATCGCGGCAAGACCCGCGCCGATATAACGAGCTGCTTCAGTTTCCATAATTAGTCCCCTTGGGTGTGGATTTCAGAGTGTTTGTGGCTAGTGACCGTGACCGAGGTTTACGACCTCGTTCAGATAGACGGTGGCGAGGGCTGCAAACACGAAGGCTTGCAGGAAGGCGACGATCAGCTCGAGCGCCGTGAGCGCGACGATAAGGGAGAACGACAGTCCTGCGCCGAGGAAGCCCAGCATGGCGATGCCGCCGCTCATGCCGAACAGGCCGAGGATGACGACGAAGCTGCCGAAGATGGCCAGCACGACGTGGCCGCCCAGCATGTTGCCGAACAGACGCATGGCCAGGGTGAGCGGCCGGGCGATGAAGGAAATGGTCTCGATGATGAACAGCATGATCGTCATCGGCAGGTTCATGCCCGAAGGCACCACCAGCTTGTACATCTTGTAGCCGTTCTTCATGAAGCCGATGACCAGCACGCTGAAGAAGGTGATGAGGGCGAGCGTCGCGGTCACCGCCAGCTGGGCGGTAGGCGTGAAGGTCAGCTCAAGGCCTGCCAGGTTGCCGATCGACAGGATCACCCCGAACAGGTTCATGGTGAAGACCAGCATGAAGATCGTGAAGACGAACGGAATGTAGGGCTTGCCCGCGTGGCCGATGATCGGGCCGACTAGGACGGAGTCGATGACGCCGTAGAGCGCTTCGCCCGCAGACTGCAGACGGCCGGGCACAACCTGGCCCTTGCCGGCGGCCAGCAGGAAGACGATCAGCGCCACCGACGCGGCCATCATCATGGCGACGGAATTGGTAATCGACATGTCGACGGTCAGGCCGCCAATCGTGAAGCTCGGCAATTCGATCAGCTTCTCCACCAGGAACTGGTGCATCGGATCGATCGGGGGAGCGGCCATCGGGTTTTCTTGCGCCTTCTAGTCGTCGTCTTCGTCGAAAGAGGCCGCGGGGTGCGGATTCTCTTCCATCGCTTTTTTGCTCATCTGCACCGAAGCGCGGACGGCGGTGAAAATCGAGGCCATCGAACCGATCAGCAAACCGCCGATCAGACCCACCGGCCCCGTGCCTGCGAAGTGGTCGATGAGCCAGCCAATGCCGATCCCGCCCAACACTCCGCCGATCAAGCTCGCTACCAGACGATAGCCTTCATTGAAGGCCTGCCCTTGTGCGTACCGCGCCTTTGGCCCCCGTTTTATCTCCAGGGCCTCGAGCTTGCGTTCGAGGTCGTTGAGCGCCTCTTTGCGCGCGTCGTGCGGCTTGGGCATGGGAAAGGCCTCAGCCGAGCGTCAGCCCGGCTCGATCGCGCCGGAACCTACAGATCAGTGTGCAGTGCGTCAAGGCTGGCCTGAAAACATTTATATATCTGAATTTATTCGAGAAAATCGTCATGAAGCGACCATGGCTTCAGCTTGTCGCAGGTCGACCGAGACAAGCTGCGATACGCCGCGTTCCGGCATGGTCACGCCGAACAGCCGGTCCATGCGGCTCATGGTCACCGGATTGTGGGTAATGACCACAAAACGGGTCCGGGTGCGCTCGCGCATTTCGTCCAGCATGTTGCAGAACCGGTCGACGTTGGCGTCATCGAGGGGCGCGTCGACCTCGTCCAGAACGCAGACCGGCGCGGGGTTGGCCAGAAAGACGCCGAAGATCAGGGCGGTGGCGGTGAGAGCCTGCTCGCCGCCGGACATCAGGCTCATGGTCGACAGGCGCTTGCCCGGCGGGCAGGCGTAGATCTCAAGGCCGGCCTCAAGAGGGTCATCGCTTTCGACCAGGCGAAGGTCTGCCTGACCGCCGCCGAACAGGGTCTGGAACAGCGACTGGAAGTGGGCGTTGATGGTCTCGAAGGCGGCCAGCAGACGCTCGCGGCCTTCGGCGTTGAGGGCGTCGATGCCCTCACGCAGGCGGGCGATGGCGCCGGTCAGATCATCGCGCTCCTCGCGCATGCCGCCAACGCGGGTGGTGAGTTCACCGGCTTCTTCCTCGGCGCGAAGGTTGACCGGGCCGATGGCGTCACGGTCGCGCTCCAGCCGGTAGAGCCGCTCCTCGATCGCCGACGGCTCCATCAGGATGGCCTTTTCGCCTTCCAGCATTTTGGCTAGGGCGTCGGGTTCCATTCGAGCGGTCTCGCGAACCCGGGCGGTGATCTCGTCCATGCGCTCGCGGGCGGCCTCCAGCCGCGCCGCCAGGGCTGCACGCTGTTCGCGGGCGTGGGAGGCGGCGGCTTCGGCGGCGCGGGCGGCGCGGTCGGCGGCGGCGCGGGTCGATTCGGCGGCTTCGAGCGCGTCTGCCGCCCTGGCCCGGCGGGCCTGCGCTTTCGTCAGTTCGTCCAGCAGGGCGCCGTGTTTCTTTTCGATCTCTTCCGGCGCCGCGCGGGCGGCGGACAGAGCGGTGCGCGAACGCTCGTCTTCCTTCGCCAGCTGTTCGATACGGTCGTTCGAGCTCTGGGCGCGTCGCTTCCATTCGGCGATGTCGCGCTTGACCGATTCCAGACGGTGGATGCGTTGCTGGCGGCCGCGCACTTCCTGTTCCAGATCGGCGCGGGCGTGGGCTGCGGCCTCTCGCGCCTCGGCGGCCTTGCTGCGGGCGGCGTTTAGCATGGGCGAAGCATCGCTCTCGCCGCCGGCGTCTTCGCCTGCGGCGGTGGCCAGATTGAAGGTGGCTTCGGCTTCCAGGCGCTCGGCTTCGAAGCGGGCGATGGTCTCGTCAAGAGATTGGGCGCGGGCGTCGCGGCGGGCGCCGTCGCGGGCCAGCCGCTCGACCGCATCCCGGGCTGGACTGACAGCGCGCTCCGCCTCCTGCGCCAGACGGCGGGCCTCGCGCTGGGCGACATCGGCCTTCTGCAACCGCTCTCCTGCGGCCTTTTGTTCCTGACCGCTTTGGGCTGCGGCGGGGGTCAGACGGTCGATCTCGGCTTCGACTTCGGCCAGCCGTGTCTTTTGCTCCAGGCGAATGGCGGCGGGCCGGGACGCTTCGGCCCGGGCGACAAAACCGTCCCAGCGCCAAAGGTCGCCTTCTTTCGAGACCAGCCGCGCGCCGACCGGCAAACCTTTGGCCAGTTTGTCGCCGTCGGCCCGGTCAACAACCGCCGTGAAGGCCAGGCGAGCGGCCAGTTCGGGCGGCGCCTTGACCAGGGGTGCGAGCGGGCTCGCGCCGGCCGGCCAGGCAGGTCCGCTGACCTCGCGACCGCCCCAGAAGGTGGCGGCATGAGAATCCAGCGCGGCGTCCAGATCATCGCCAAGGGCGGCGGTCAGCGCCGCTTCATAACCTTTTTGCGGGGCGACGGCGTCGAGGGCCGGCTTGTAGGCGCCGCTGTTCTGGGCGGCGGTCAGCTGAGCCAGACCCCGGGCTTCGGTCTTCAGCCGGCCCAGATCGTCTTCCAGCTTGCGGGCGGCGGTGCGGGACACCGCCTCTGCTTCGGCCGCGGCCTGGCGCTCGACATCTGCCGCTTCAAGGGCGCCACGAGCGGAACCAAGAGCGTTCTGGACAGCCTCCAGTTTTGCCGAAGCTGCAGCCGCTTCGCCGGTATCACCCGCGCCAAGAGCGGCGCGGTCGGCCTTGGCCGCTTCCAGCGCGCGGACAGTGCGACCCAGGCGCTCGCGGGCTTCCTTGATGCGCGCTTCGGCGGCGCGGCGCCGCGCCTCATCGGCGGCGACCTGGGTAGCCAGACGTTCCAGTTCGCCCTCGGCCGCGGCGCGGGCCTCGTCGGCGGTTTTAAAGTCGGCTTCGAGTTGCGGAATCCGGCTGGGCGCGGCGGCCGTAGCGGCCTCAACCTCGGCCAGTTCACCGCCGAGCCGCGCCAGAGCGGCACCGGCGTCATCGACGATGTGGGCCTCGCGTTCGCGAGCCTCGCGCAAGCGGTCCAGTTCGTCCTCAAGGCGGCCGATTTCGCTCATGGCGCGGGCGGCTTCGCCCTCGACGCGGTCGCGTTCGATGGTCAGGCGTTGCAGGACTGCCGCAGCGACCTGTTCTTCTTCGCGCTGGGGACGGATCGACTCTTCAGCGGCGAGGGCCTCGGCGCTGGCCTTGGTGGCCTCGCGCGCGGTGGTCTCGACGGCGGCGCCAGCCTGGCCAGCTTCGCGCTCGGCGGCCTCAAGGCCGTCGCGGGCCTCGGTCCAGCGGCCGTGCAGCGCCGCCGACTGCAGCGTGCGGATTTCGGCGGACAGGGTCTTGTAGCGGTCGGCCTGGCGGGCCTCGCGTTTCAGGCGCGCCAGGTTGGCGTCCAGTTCGCGCATGACGTCTTCTAGGCGGTTCAGATTGGCCTCGGCGGCGCGCAGACGCAGCTCGGCCTCGTGCCGGCGGGTGTGCAGGCCGGAAACCCCGCCCGCTTCTTCGAGGATGCGCCGGCGATTCTGCGGCTTGGCGGCAATCAGTTCGCTGATCTGACCCTGGCGGACCAGGGCCGGCGAATTGGCGCCTGTCGAGGCGTCCGCGAACAACAGCTGGACGTCGCGGGCGCGGACCTCGCGGCCATTGATCCGGTAGGTCGAGCCCTGGCCGCGGTCGATTCGGCGGATGACCTCCAGAACGCTGTCGCCGTTGAACTGGGCCGGTGCAGTGTGATCGGAATTGTCGATCGTCAGCGAGACTTCGGCATGATTGCGCGACGGGCGCGAGCCGGAGCCGGCAAAGATGACATCATCCATGCCCTCGCCGCGCATGGCCTTGGCCGAGGCCGCGCCCATGACCCAGCGCAGGCCTTCGAGAATGTTTGACTTGCCGCAGCCGTTCGGCCCGACCACGCCGGTCAGCCCCGGTTCAATCCGGAACTCGGTCGGATCGATGAAGGACTTGAAGCCCGAAAGGCGCAGCCGCTGGAAGTCCACGGGCTTGTCCTTGCCGCCTCCTACTTTGCCGTCTTGGCGGCGGCGATGGCCTTGTCGAGATCTTCCATCTTCGGCACCCCGTTGGGGAACGGCTGCTTGCCGTTGATGTAGAAGATCGGCGTGCCCTGGCCCTTGGAGTCGGCGACGTTCTTGGCCACGCGCTTGTTGAGCGCCTCAACGCCATTGTCGTCGCTGACGCATTGGGCGAACTGCTGTTCAGTCATGCCGGCCGACTGGGCGACCTGCAGCAGCGGGCCGCGCATGTCGTTGGTCTGGAACATGGTCTGCTGGGCGCGGAACACTGCTTCGAGGACGCCGAAATACTTGTCCTTGCCGGCGCAGCGGGCCAGCAGGAAGCCGCCGGCCGCATAGGCGTCGGGCGGGGTGATCAACTCGCGCAGGGCATAGTGGACCTGGCCCGTGTCGATGTACTTGGCCTTGAACGGCCCGAAGAGATCGCGGTCAAACTCGGCGCAGTGCGAGCAGGCGGCCGAGGCGTACTCGATCACTTCGACCGGCGCACTGGCGCTTCCCAGGGTCATGTCATCCGCGCCGATGGCAGGGACGGCGCCCTTGGTTCCGCCACAGGCCGCAAGACCGAGGGTGGAGATGAGAACGGCGTATCCGATAGGGCGCATGGGCAGGTCCTCTGACTTTAATCCAGTCTATGCGCGATTCCCCGCGGCGCCGACACCGCAGAGCCGCGGTTATCCACCGCCTGAGGGCTCTTGACGCGTATTTTGCCCGTTCAGGCTGGCCTAACGGGCGGGGCCGGCGGCCTTGGCTTCGGCAATCGCCTTTTCGAAGTCGGCGATGGTCGGCAGTCCGGCCACAGCCATGGGCTTGCCGTTGACCAGGAAGGACGGGGTGCTGTTGATGCCGTCGACCTTCATGTACTTTTCGACGCGCGCGTTCAGGGCTTCGATCGAGGCGGCGTTGCTGGTGCAGGCATCAAACTGGGCCTCGTTGATGCCGACCGACTTGGCGATCTTCAAAAGCCCTTCGCGATACTTGCCAGACACCTCCATGGCGTCGCGAGCGTGATAGATCGCATCGACGACCTCGAAGTACTTGTCCTGGCCTGCGCAGCGGGCCAGCAGAAAGCCTGCGGCCGACAGCGAGCCATTGTGGGTCAGCATTTCGCGCGCGACATAGCGGACCTGGCCGGTGTCAACGAAGCGCTTCTTGAAGTCCGGGAAAATCTCGATGTTGAACTGGGCGCAGAACGGGCAGGCCACCGAGGCGTATTCAACGACGGTGACAGGCGCCGTTGCGCTGCCCATCGAGACGTCGTCGGTGGTGACAGGCCTGGAGGCTGTTTTGCTTCCACAGCCTGCGAGCAGGGTAAGGGCGGCGAGACCGGCAATGATCGTGGCGATGGCGAGACGGCGGCTTTGCAAGGCAGTTCTCCCGGAATTTCAAGCGAGCTAACGGAACAGGCCCCATCTCGTCAACGCATGCTTGGCGCTGACGGCTTCACGCCCGTGACTATCGGGCGGGCGCCGCGTTCGCAATGAACTGTTCAAGCTCGGTCATTGAGATGAAACCTTCAGCCACCTTGACGCCGTTGATGACGAAGGTGGGTGTCGAGCGGACGTCAAACAGGGCGGCTCCCTTGTTCACGCGCGTATTCAGGGCTGCAGCGGCCGCAGCGTCCTGGGTGCAGGCGTCAAACTCCTGTTCAGTCATTCCAGCGTCCTGGGCGATTTTCACGAGGCTTTGCCGGTAGCGTCCCGTAAGCTCCATGGCGGCCTGGGCGTGATAGATGGCGTCAGTGACCTGGAAGTACTTGTCCTCACCGGCGCACCGGGCGAGCAGATAGCCCGCGCCAGCGAGCTGCGGATTGTGCACCAGCATCTCCCGGGCGACGTAGAAGACTTTTCCGGTGTCGATGTATTTTCGTTTGAAATCCGGGAAAACGTCATTGTTGAAGCGCGCGCAGACAGGGCAGGCGACAGACGCGTATTCGATCACTGTCACCGGCGCGCGGCTGTGGCCCATGGAGACGTCATCTGTGGTGACCGCTTTGCGCGCTGTCGCGGCCCGTGCGGCCAGGGTTCCCAGGGTCGGAACGCCCAGGGCCAGCATGGCGATGGCGAGGCGGCGGCTGTGCATGACGGTCTCCCTGAGATGATGGTGACTTAAGGGTCACGCGTACCTGTCGTCAACGCGGGCCCTGATCGCGCAATACGTTGCGGCCAAAGCGCAGCAGGGCGCGGCGCAGGGCCTCATCCCTGGCGTCAGCGACGCTGGCCTCAAGTTCCGCCTCACGGGCTGCGTCGAGCGGGGCCCGGCGGCGCGGCGGCGAGGCGGTCTTGGGCGCGCCCTTGGCCTTCACCGGCCCCTGAACGATCCGCAAACGTCCGACCGCGCCGGCGCCGAGGAACAGGTTGGTCCGCTCAAGAATCTGGGGCGCCTGATGCTGGATCAGGGCGGCGGCCGGGCCATCGACCCGAATTTCCAGCGTGGCTCCGCTAGTTCTGGATTTTACCAGTTTGACAGGCTCAGTTGCCCGGGCGAGGGGCTCGCCCACGATCTCGCGCCAGCGCGCGGCCAGACCACCGATCCCTTCCCCGAATCGGCCGTCCAGCGCCTTGATCAGCTTGCCCAGTCGCGCGCCGGCCGGGGGCGGCGGTCGGCGGGGCGGCCGAGTCCGCTTGACCGCCAGGATGTCGGCGGCCTCGCGGGCTGAAGGCAAGGGGCGTTTCATAGGCTAATCCTATCCCAAGGCGGATACGAGGGGGAGGGTGCCTTTGATCAGCCCACGTTGCGCGCTACAATAATGTTATGAACGCGTTCGATCCCGCTCTCGCCGGTCAGGCCGACCTTGCTGAACTTCGCTTTGGCGACGGCGAGTATGCTGTGCTGCGGCCGGGGCGCTACGTGCTGTGCGCCGTGTCTGGGGTGAAGATACCCTTGGAGGCCCTGCGGTACTGGAACCCTGACCTGCAGGAAGCCTATGCCGGTCCCAAGGAAGCGCTGATCCGCTTCCAGCAACTCCAGGGCGACAAGTGAACCTGATATCCCGCCGTGGGGTTATCGCCGCCGCACTGGTGGCCCCAGCCGCCCGGGCATTTGCCGCCGAAGCCGCGCCCGGCTTCGCGGGTCATTTCGAACAGGGCGCAGCGGTCATAGGCCGCACGGAACCACGTGCGGAGTACAGCGTCGATGGCGAAGTGCTGGGGACGGCCTCCGCAAGAGGCCTGTTTGTGATTGGCTTTGATCGGGATGCGCCGCGCCAGGTAAAGATTGGCTTTAAGTCGCCAAAGGGCTCGGCTGAACACACTGCCGAGATCGCGCCGGTCGATTATGACATCCAGCGCATTGACGGCCTGCCTCAAGAGACGGTGACGCCGCAGGGCGAGGCCTTGCTGGCCCGAATTGCGGCGGAATCGACGCGCAAGCAGGCGGGCTTTGCCAGCAATGTTGACGCTGACTGGTTCTCGGACGGCTTTTCGATGCCTCTGGAAAATCACCGCGTGTCGGGGCGGTTCGGCGGCCAGCGCATCCTCAATGGAAAGCCCGATCGTCCGCACTATGGGGCGGACCTGGCGGCGCCGAAAGGCACGCCGATCCATGCGCCGGGCAAGGGGCTGGTTTCGTTCGCCGAGACCGGATTGTTCTACGAAGGCGGGTTGGTGCTTATCGACCACGGCCAGGGCTTGGTCACTGCCTACCTCCACATGTCGCGGGTCGATGTCCAGAAAGGCCAGGTAGTTGAACGCGGCCAGGTGCTGGGCGCAGTCGGCGCCGAGGGCAGGGCGACGGGACCGCATCTTTGCTGGCGCATGAAATGGCGAGCGCGAAACTGTGACCCAACACTGCTGGTTGGCGTTCGATCCGCCACAACCTGAAAGGCGGTATTGCGAATCTGTAATTCTTCTTAAACGGTGTTGAGACCATTTTGCGATGCGGTGGCCAGATAAAGGCCACCACGACCGTCGGCGGCGTGTTCGACCGTAAAGCCCTCTTCGCGCAGACCCTTAAGGACATAGTCGGCGGTGTCGGCGTCGTCCTCGACCAGAAGAATGAGTCGGCTCATGGGAGACTCCTGCAGGCTCCGCCATCATGGCCGGTAAGGGCGGTCCAGGAAAGGGAACGGGCGGCCGCAATTTGCGACCGCCCGCCTGGGTTTCCGTGAAGGGCATGGGGACGCCGCGGTCACGGAGGAGAAAGGTCTGAGCCTTACGAAACCACGCAGGCCTTCATGAAGTTCTTCTTGGATTTTTTGTGGTGCTTTTCAGCGGTCTACGCCTTTTCGCATTCTTCCTTGGTGCCTTTGACCTGGGTCGTGGAAGCCTTGGGGGCGGCCGACGTCTTCGGGGCCGCCGAGGTTGCGGGGGTAGCCTTCGGCGCGGGCGTCGAAGCGGCCGGCGTCGCGGCCTTGGGGGCTGACGCTGTCTTGGGGGCGTCGGCGGCAGATGCGGCCGAGGCGATCACCAGACCGGCGACGAGCAGAGCGGGAGCAAACAGTTTCATGGACGGTTCCTTCTTGATGGCTTCGGCGGAACGATTGACCGCCGCATCCTCAATCTGATCTGCCCGCCCCACAGGGCGCCGATTGGAATCTTACAAATTGTTGAGAATGGCCCGGCGCCGCCAATCTCCCTCGGGAGATGATCTCCTGAACGGCGAATTCCCCATCCGGGCGGCATGCGCCTTGCCCCGTAAGGGTCACACTGTGCCATCCTGGGACAGACCAGACTTTCAGGGGCAAAACGCTCATGGCCAACGATATCGATCTTCATCTGGGCAAGCGCCTTCGCCGCCGCCGCCGCCTGTTGGGCCTGACCCAGCAACAGCTGGCCGGAGCCTGCGGCGTTCAATTTCAGCAGATCCAGAAATACGAATGCGGCGCCAACCGGATTTCGGCAGCGCGGCTATTTCAGTTGTCCGAGGCGCTCGAGGTGCCGGTTGGCTATTTCTACGACGGGATCAGCGGCGCGGCCCAGCCGGCGGCCAACGATGCACAACGCGAAGAACGCGGCGAGAGCGGCGAAATCCTGGCGCGGCGCGAGACCCTGGATCTGATCAAGGCCTACTATCAGCTGGGCGAGCGCCCGCGCCGCCGGTTGCTTGATCTGGCCAAGTCGCTGAACGGCGAACACGACGCAGCTTGATGACCCCCCCGCCATGCGGTTAAGCCATGCCGCATGGCCTTGTCTTCAACGCGCTTCGCCGAACTGGACGCCTTCCTCGTAGGGCTGAACCGGGCGTCGGCGCATGTGATCCTGCCGCTGTTCCGCGCCGATCATGGGCTGGAAAACAAAAAGGCTGGCGGCGGAGACTTTGATCCCGTCACTGAAGCCGACAAGGGCGCCGAGCGGGCGATCCGCGCGCAGATTTCAGCTCACTATCCAGACCATGGCGTCATCGGCGAGGAATATGGCGAAGACCGGCCTGATGCCGAGTTTGTCTGGGTGCTCGATCCCATCGATGGCACCCGGGCCTTTGTCGCCGGTTTGCCCGTCTGGACCACGCTGATCGCCCTTCGCCACAACGGCGAACCTATCCTTGGCTCGATCGGTCAGCCCTATCTGGGCGAACTGTTCATTGGCTCCCAGGCGGCCGGCTCACGGCTGATGTCCCACGGCGCCGAAGCGCCCCTGCAGGTCCGGACCTGTCCCAAACTGACGGATGCGATCATTGCCACCACCGATCCGGAAGGCAATTTCAACGGATCAGAGCAGGGCTCCTGGACCCAGGTGCGGGCGGCCGCGCGGCTGGCGCGGACCGGATGCGATGCCTACGCCTACGCCATGGTGGCGATGGGCAAGATCGATCTGGTGGTCGAGGCGGGGCTCAAGTCGTGGGATGTTGACGCCGCCGTGCCGGTGATTGAGGGCGCTGGCGGAATGGTCACCGACTGGCGCGGGCAGCGCATCGGCCGCCAGGGCGGCCAGATGGCCATAGCCGGTGACCGGGCCTGTCTGGACGAGGCCCTGGTTACGCTTCGCCGGTCGGCGAAATAGACTGCGCCAGCGCGTCGAACTCGCGCCACCAGACGGCGCGGATGTCGTCGGTCTCCATCAACACTTCGTGCCACGAGCCAGGAACCTCGACATAGCGGCAGTTCGGCAGGCGGGCGGCAACCTTGCGCTCGTCGGATGTCAGCACGCGATCATCATCACCGGCCGCGACAATCACTACCGGGGTGGTCACGCGAGTGGTCGCGGCTGACCGCCGCAACCAGGCGCTCATGGAAAAGGCAAAGTCCAGCCAACCCCAGGTCAGGTTGCCGATAGCCAGCTCTGGATGAACCAGCCGCAGTTTGAGAAACCGGTCCCAGCGTGCGCGATCGTGGGTGATCTTGTCCTTCTCGAAAGTAATCTGGGTCGTGTCATCCGGATCGCCGAACAGATAGCGGCTGGCTAGGCCTATGTGCGAGGCCAGAAATGTCAGGGTGCGGGCGAAAGCATAGCCAAAGCCGGCGGTCACGACGCCGAGCATGGGAGATGACAGCGCTGAAGCGGAAAATCGCGCCTCGCCTTTGGCCAGGGCATAGAGCGAAAGCCCGCCGCCCATGGAGTGGCCCATCTGAATCCAGGGCTTCGGCAACCTGGCCTCAAAGGCGTTGAGCAGGAGGACATAGTCCTTCCGGAACAGCTCTGCGCCCAGCGCATGACCCTTCATGCGGTCAGGCAACATGCGGTCGGACAATCCCTGGCCGCGCCAGTCATGCATCAGCACCACAAAGCCGCGCGCCTGAAGCTCAGCGACCACTTCGTGGTATTTTTCGATCGGCTCTATCCGCCCCGGACTGAGCACGACGGAGCCGCGGATCATTCCCGTTGCGGGATAGAGCGCAGCCCTCAGCCTTGCTTTTTTTTCACCTTCAAACCATTCGGCGGCCCCGCCTTTTGGCACCGGCAGTTCGGGTATAGCGACAAGGGGTGCGGGATCGGTCACACCAAGCAACTTGGCCGCCGGGCCGATGAATGTAAATTGGTTGCGTAGAGGGGAAGTGTTGATGTCGTGGGAAGCCGAAATCGAAGAATTGCGCCGCCGCGAAGCGCTAGCCGAACAGATGGGCGGCGCCGAGCGCGTCGAGAACCAGAAGCGGCAGGGCAAGCTGACGGTGCGCGAACGCGTCACAGCCTTGGTTGATGTAGGCTCGCTGCACGAAGTCGGCAAGATCGCCGCGGGGACCGAATACGGCGAAGACGGCAAGCTGACCGCCTTTCGCGCCGCCAACATGGTCACCGGCCGGGCGCGGATCGACGGGCGTCCTGTGGTCGTGCTGGGCGATGATTTCACCGTGCGCGGCGGGGCGGCTGACGCCTCCATCGGCCGCAAGATGATGCTGGCCGAACAGTGGGCCAATGAGTGGCGCATACCGATGGTCCGCATGGTTGACGGCACCGGTGGGGGCGGCTCAACCCGCACCCTGACCACCAGCGGCAAGACCCACGTACCCGAAGTGGCTGGCTGGCAGTGGCCGGTGGCCAATATGTGGACGGTCCCCGTGGTCGCCCTGGCGCTGGGTCCCTGTGCGGGCCTGGGTGCGGCGCGCGTCGCAGCAAGCCATTTCGCCGTCATGGTCAAGGGCCTGAGTCAGGTGTTCGCGGCCGGTCCGCCGGTGGTCAAGGCCCTGGGCGAAGACCTGACCAAGGAGGAATTGGGCGGCTGGGAAATTCATTGCCGAAACGGGGTTTGCGACAACGCGGTCGACACCGAGGAAGAGGCCTTCGCCGCGGCGCGGAAATTCCTGTCCTACCTGCCGTCCTCCGTGGACGAATTGCCGCCGCGCGGGCCGGTCGAGGATGACCCCAATCGCCGGGACGAGTGGCTCATCGGCGCCATCCCGAAGGATCGCCGCCAAGTCTACAAGTCGCGCAAGATCATCGAGTCGATTTTCGACAAGGGCTCGTTTTTCGAGATGGGTGCCCTTTGGGGCCGGGCGGTGATCACCGGCTTTGCGCGCCTCGATGGCTGGCCTGTCGCGGTCATCGGCGGTGATCCCTACATCGCCGGCGGTGCCTGGACCGCGGAAAGTTCGGACAAGCTGATCCGCTTTTGCGACACCGCCCAGACCTTCCACCTGCCGGTGGCGCACCTGGTGGACGTGCCGGGCTTTGCCGTCGGCCTGGCTGCCGAGAAGGCCGGGACCATTCGCCACGGCGTCCGCGCCCAGTCGGCCGTCTACCAGGCGACCGTGCCCTGGGCGACGGTGCTGATCCGCAAGTCCTTCGGCATCGCTGGCGCCGCCGTGCGCAATCATTCGCGGGCACAGCCCCGGTGGGCCTGGCCCTCTGGCGATTGGGGATCGCTGCCCATCGAGGGCGGCCTGGAAGCAGCCTACAAGCGCGACCTGGAGGCCTCAGATGATCCAGCAGCCATGCTGGCTGAACTGCGCAGCCACGCCGAACATGTTCGTTCGCCATTCCGCAGCGCCGATGCGTTCCTGGTCGAGGAAATTATCGACCCAAGAGATACGCGGTCTCTGCTCTGCGCCTTTGCCAATGACGCCCAACGGCTTCTGAAGACCGGTATAAGTGTCGCCGGAATGCGGCCTTAGTTTATCGCGCCCGCTCCACTGTCACTGCCACTTCGTTGCGGCGGAAGGCGGGCAAGGTCCAGGGCGGGTCGTAAAACCAGGCGACGGGCTGGCCGGTTGTGCGCCAGCCGCTGGTGCCTATCGCCGTGATCAGTTCCGCTGTGCGACGGGATACGGCCTTGCCGTCGCGCGATCCTGAAAACCGTATCACGGCGTAGGTTTCCGCTGGCACTTCGACGACACGCACATCCGGATCGGTCGGCACCGGCAGGGTCCCCCGGGTGTACTTGGCCGGCATGATGAACTGTATGCGCCAAACGCCGGACGAGTCGGCCGACTGAACCACCGGCGCGGTCATGGCGATCTTTTCGGATCGCCCGGCGCTGGCCTGAACGACCGGGGCGGTCATCGCGATGGAAGCTTTGGCTGTGTTACCGCCGAAGATGAACCCGGCAACTTTGCTAAAGCCGTCGTTACGGGCGGACTCTTCGCGGCCGGTGACTGTTACTTCGGCCGCCAGCCGCGGGCCGTACTGACGAATCTCGGCGGCGCCGGACTTTTCCACGACGGAATAAACCGGTTGTTCGGTCGCCGAACTGGCCGTGGCCCCGAAAATGGCCATGACAATGCCCAGGATCGCGGCGGCCCTCATGTGTGCGCCAGGCGCCAGGTGGTCACCGCATCCAGCGTGTTCTTCACGTGATTATCCGGGCTGAGCGCACTGTAGACATAGGCAATCTTGTGATCCGGTGTGATCACGAATGACGTTCGGTCCGACATCGAGGTCGGGCCGAGGGCCGCCTTGTAGCTCTTGGTGATCTTCGCGCCCGGGTCGGCGGCGACTGCAAACTTGTTCCGGCATTCACTGACCGAGAATTCCTGCACCCGGTCAATGTTGCCAGCGGTCACGCCGATCAGGGTCGCACCCTGGGCCCGGAACTGGTCGGCGGCCTCAGCGAAAGCATGCGCCTCAAGCGTGCAGCCCGCGGTGAACGCGGCCGGGAAGAAGTAGAGGACGACCGGTCCGTTTCGAAGCGCGGTATCGAGGTCGAAGTCGTAGGGCTTTCCGGCCAGAGATGCGCGGGTACGAAAGCCGGGTGCGGCGTCGCCGACCTTCAAGGCCGCAAAGGCGGTGGCTGGCAAGGCGAGGAGGGCGAGGATCATGGCAGGCAAGCGCTTCATCGGAATTCCTCGGCTAAGGGGCGTGCTCCTGTAATACGGGCGACAAGCCTTTTCGGATCAGGCGGGCGGTAGCGCCGGTTTGATAAACTTCAGGGTCATGCGGTCGCTCTCGCCAATCATATCATATTTGGTGTGGTCGAACGTCGGATCTGCCGGTTTGCCGCGCGGCGCCGAAAGCCGCGTTGGCGGCAGGGTCCAGACGCCAAACGGATAGTCCTTGGTGTCAGCTTCGTTGGCGTTGATCTCGCTGGATTCGGCGAAGGTGAAGCCGGCTTCGGAGGCCAGTTGTTTGACAAAGGATTCCTGGACATAGCCGTCCGAGGCCAGGATGGACTGTACCGCGCCGGGATCGGCCCGGTGTTCCTCAACGCCCAGTACGCCGCCCGGCTTGAGCGCAGCAAAGGCGTCGGCGAAGGCCTTTTCTGCAATCTGGGCGGCCATCCAGTTGTGGATATTGCGCAGGAACAGGACCATGTCAGCCGAGCCGGCCGGGGCCAGAGGGCCGCTGCTACGGCCAAATTCGCTGAAGGTTACTTCGCCGTAGAGACGCCGCCGGGAATGAATTTTGCGCCGGTAGTCGGCCACCATCTGGGCGGTGGCCGAGTCGGGATCGTTCACCGGTTGGGTCGCGGCATAGAGCTTGCCGCCCGTCTGTTCGAGATAGGGAACCAGGATATCGGTATACCAGCCGGCCCCGGGCCATAGCTCAACCACCGTCATGGCCGGCTTCAGGCCCCAGAAGGCCAGGCTCTGGGCCGGATGGCGCCAGGCATCACGCGCTCGATCACCGTCGGTGCGCCAGTCCCCGGCCAGGACGCGTTCGAGAATCTGGGCCGGTCCCTTGGCGGCGGGAGCGTTGGGCTCAGCTTTCTTGCCGCACCCGGTCAGAAGGCCTGCGACAGACCCGGTGAGCATCAATCGTCGGTCGATCCGCATGCCTGCGGGTTATCCCGCATTTTGTGGCGGGTCAAAGGCGGGCCTTGAATCGGGCAGGGGCGCGCTTACCTCAAGGTGCGAAGGCGCTGGATGTCCGGGCCTTCGAAATCTGCAACCTTGCTTTTGAAGAAGGATGTTTTCCATGCGTACCGTTGACTATTCTCCGCTCTATCGCAGCGCCGTCGGCTTTGACCGCCTGTTTGCCCTGCTCGACTCCGCCGCCAGCCAGGAAGGCGCTTCCGGTTATCCGCCCTACAATATCGAACGCACGGCCGAGAACGCCTATCGTGTTGAGATCGCGGTTGCCGGGTTCAAGCCGGAAGAATTGAATGTCGAGGTCAAGGAAGGCGTGCTGACCGTCCAGGGCCGCAAGGTGGCCAATGCCGACGAACAACGCCGTTTCCTCCACCGCGGCTTGGCCGAACGCAATTTTGAGCGTCGTTTCCAGCTGGCGGACCACGTTTATGTCGAGAACGCTGACCTGGCGGATGGCTTGCTGACCATTGCCCTGAAGCGCGAGCTTCCAGAGCAGCTCAAAGCCCGCACCATTCCGATCGGCGTAGCAACAGAGGCGCCCCGCATCGGCAGGAAAGCCAAGGCGGCCTAAGGCGAGACCTGGCTGACATCTGGTCCCTTTCCGAAGTGGGAGAGGGACCTGTTTGCCGAATCAGACGTAGGCCACGAGGCCTTTGGTCTGGGAAAAGTCGACGCCCTGGCGGTTTACCCGGGCCAAGTTGGCTCCGGTCAAATCCAGCCCCCGGAGTTCGGCGTTGGCCAGGACTGCAGCGGTCAGGTCGCTGTTTACAGCGCTGGAATAACGCAGACAGGCCCCGGTAAGATTGACCGGCGTTTCCCGGTCTGCCGAAATGGGCAGGGGCGCCATGATGGCGCCGGTCAGATCAGCCCTGGTCAGATTGGCCCCGATCAGGCGCGCACCGCGCAAATCCGCGCCGGCTAGATTGGCGCCGCGCAAATCGGCGCCCTCGAAATTGGCGCCCTGAAGTTCGCAGTTTGAGAGATCCAGGCTGACCAGACAGGCGCCCTTGGCGGACATGGCGGTCAGCTTCAGACCGGCCAGGCCAAATCCGATTGGGCGCAGGTCCATGCCATCGAATTGGGCGGGCTTGCCTTCCTTGCCGCCGGTCTTGCGCCAGGTCTGGTTGGCCTGGGCTCGCGCCAGCAAGGTGTCAGCCATCTTCACCGCGTCGGCGGATGGATCACGCAGAACGCCGGACAGGTCGACGCCTTCGGTGGTTTTGGCCCGCTGCACATCGACGTTGCCCAGGACGGCACCCTTGAACTTGGTTCCGGATAGGTTGGCGCCGGCGACGTCGGCGCCGTCAAGAATCGCACCTGACATATTGGCGTCCTTGAGGTTGGCGCCGACCAGGTTGGCACCCTTCATGGAGCAGTCGGTGAAATCTGCCGAAAATGCCGAGGCGTTGGTCATTTGAGTGCCGTCGAGACGTGCGCCTTTAAGGATGGCGTTGTCGAGCACGCCGGCCTGCATGTCATGGCTCCGCATTGAGAGGCCGTGCTGACGGTCAGCGACACCGACGGCGCCTTCGCGCAGGTCTGCGCCTGCCAGATCGGCCTGGGACAGGTTGGCGCCGCGGAATGAGGCCCCGCGCAGATCGGCCCGGGCAAGACTGGCGAAGCGAAGGTCGGCCTGCCGCAGGTCGCAGCCAAACAGATTGGCCCGGTCGAGCTTGGTACGGGCCAGGACTGCGCCGCAAAGCGTGCAACTGGACAGGTCGGCGTCCGAAAGGTTGCGATCGGCAAGCTTGAGGCCGTTGAGGTTGGCAAAACGCAGGTTCAGGCGCTTGCCGCCAGGCCGGCCCGCGATGAATTTCTGGTGTGCGTCGACCAGCAGATTGAGTTCGGACTGAGAAATCGGGCGCGGAGACTGGCCTTGGGTGTTGGGCATGGGTGCGGCCATCTAGATGTGGTCCTCCAGTCCGGTCGCGCCCTCGCGATGGGCGGCGGTCAAATCCACGTCCTTCATCAAGGCGCCCGAGAACTTCGAGCGTGTGAGATCAGCGGAAAGCAAGATTGCGTGGCGCAGGTCCGCACCCGTGAAATCCACGCCTTTGAGAATGGCGCGCGTCATGTCGCAGGGCAGCAGCCGGTCGGGCGCAATCAGCAAGGGGCCCATCTGAGCGTCGCGCAGGTCGGCGCCGGACAGTTTAGCCCCGGTCAGCCGGGCGCCGCGAAGATCCGCGTGGCGCAGGTTGCAGGCGCGGAAATCAGCGCCCTCGAGGTGCGCCCCCTGGAGCTGCACGCCTTCCATGTTGAGACCGTAGAAAACCGCGCGCCTTGCCGACAAGGCAGTCAGATTGAAGCCTTTGAGCGTCTTGAGCAGCCTCAGATCTGCTTCGTCAAACCTCGAGGGCGAACCCTCGCCGCCTAGGGTTTCACACCAAAGGGCGTGGTCATGGATCATGGCTTCATATGGCAGGTCACTTATGTTCTTGCCGGCGAGCTTGTCGGTGAGCGCGCCCGTCATGTTGGTATCGGACAGGTTGGCTGCGTAGGTTTTGGCGCCGACCAGAATACAGTCCCGCATATCTGCGCCGGCCAGGTCGGAACCGGTCAGGTCCGCTCCAGCCAAATTGGCGCCGTGGAAGCTCGCCTGCTTCAGATTGGCTCGAACAAGGTTCGCATCCTTCAGGATTGCGTCGGTAAAGTCGCAGCGGATGGCGACCACGCCTGACATCTTGCTGCGCTCCAGATTGGCGCCGGCCATGGTCGCGCCTTGCGCCTCACTTGCCCGCTTGGCGTGCTCTAGAACGCGAAAACCGCGCTGGCGATCGGCAGTGGCGATCACACCTTCGCGCAGGTCCGCCTCGAACATGTCCGCGCCTGTCAGATCGGCGTTGCGGAGACAGGCGCCGCGAAGGTCGGCCCGTCGCAGCGAAGCGTCAGAGAAATCAGTGTTTTGGGCATCCGCGCCGAAAAACAGGGCATGATCGAGGCGGGCCTTGCAGAACTTGGCGCCGTCGAGGATCGCGCCGGTGAAATCGGCATCGTTCAGATTGCGGCCGCGGAACGACAAGCCAGACAGATCCATCCAGGCAAAGACCGCCCGCGCGCCGCCCGGCTTTGCCGACCACAACCGATCGTGCCGATCGCAAATTGCGTCAGCCTCTCGCTGGGTGATGCGGCGTACGGTGCCGACGGTTGGGGCGATGGGCATCGAGTAGGTAATCCGGGCTCCGGTCTGACGCCTCAACCCTAGACCAGCCGAAGTTAACCCCCCCTTTCCGCAAACCCTTTCTGAACAGGGACATAGCTTGAGTACAGTGTCGCCGCCTCACGCTCCAAAAGGCCGTGGCAGACCACAACGCCGCCCGATTCCAGCAAAGCGCTCCCGCGACCTGACGCATGCGGCGATGAGTCTGCGCAAGCGATAAATACCTGACCGATTCCGGCCTGCAGCAACCTGAGCGCACAGGACGCGCCGGGCCCCGTGCGCTCGCCGCAAGGCTCGAGGGTTACGTAGGCCAGACCTCCGCGGGCTGCATCGCCCGCCTGATCCAGGGCCTGTTCCTCGGCGTGCGGACGCCCGCCCGCAGCCGTGGCGGCTTCACCGACAATTGTTCCGCCCTGAACCAGAACGCAGCCGACAGCGGGGTTGGCGCCGGTCAGCCCCACGCGGTCGGCGGCCAGGGCGATGGCCAGGCGCATATAGCGTTCGTGATCCGGTCCGGCTGTCATCAGGACCAGAATAGGCTGCCCGGTGGTCTTAGGCTATGGCCGGCAAAGGCTGGGCGCGGGTCTCGTCGAGATAGCGCGCGCTCGTCGGCTTCAGGTTCGCGTCCAGTTCGATTAGCAGGGGATTTCCGGTCGGAATCTCGACATCGACGATGGCTGAGTCCGCGACATTGAACAGGTGCTTGACGATGGCGCGCAGGCTGTTTCCGTGAGCGGCGATCAAGAGGTTTTCGCCGGCCGCAAAACGTGGGGCGATCTCGGCGGTCCAGTAAGGCAAGACACGATCCAGCGTGGTTTTCAGGCTTTCGGTGGCGGGCAGGATTGCGCCTCCATAGCGCGGATCGGCGGCGAAGTCGTACTCACCGCCTGCGGCCAGTGGCGGGGGCGGCACGTCGTATGAGCGACGCCAGATCCTGACCTGGTCTTCGCCGTGTTTTTCCGCGGTTTCGGCCTTGTTCAAACCGGTTAGCGCCCCGTAGTGCCGCTCGTTCAGCCGCCAGTCGCGAATGACCGGAATCGAAGTCTGCCCGGCTTTGTCCAGCGCGATCGAACAGGTGCGCTGGGCGCGGGTCAGGACCGAAACAAATGCCCGGTCAAAGTTGACTCCGGCCTTTCTGATCAGCTCTCCAGCGTGCGCTGCCTGGGCTTCCCCCTCGGGGGTAAGGTCCACATCGACCCAGCCGGTGAACCGGTTCTCCAGGTTCCACTGGCTCTGGCCATGGCGAAGCAGAACAAGGCTCGGCATAAAAAACGCTCCCGGCGTTGAAACACCGGGAGCGCGTAAGGCCTAGACTATTTGGCGTCAATCACTCTGCCATGCATTGCATGTCGAAATCGCAGGGATCGATGTTGCCGCCGACGACACCCAGAAGAGCCCCGAAAAGTACGCCCTCAGAGCCGCCGTAGTTCGCGCCCACGCCGTTAAACGGCGCGCTGTTGCGATCGCGATCCTTTAGGCTGCCGCCGAAGGTGCGACGCACGCCGAGTGTATAGGCGTTCGAGCTGGACCCTGAGATCGAGCCGTGTTCCCAGCCAAAGGTGAAGGAGACCGGCGATTTCATCATCTGGTACTCACCGCCCAGGCCGTAGGTGGTGAAGGTGAAGTCGGCTGAGGTTCCGGGCGGGTTGAGCTTGAACGAGCCGACCGAGACGTCCCAGCGCAGATTGTCGTTCTGGAAGAAGCTGGCTTCGCCGCGCAGGGCGGTGACATCGACACTGCCCGAGGCTCCGCTGACATTGATGGAGCCCAGTCCCGCGACGAGTCCCAGCGAAACATTGTCGCTGGCGGCAATCCGGCCTTCGACGCCGTAAGCCGTCAGATTGGCGCCGTCGAGGTCTTCGTAGCCCAGGAATGCTCCGCCCTTGAAACTGTCTTTATCCATGAAGAGGTGCGCGGTCGGACCCCAGACAGTCGTCGAGCCGATGCCGCTGATGCCTGTATCGACCGAAGCGATGTCACCATCCAGTTGAAGTTCCACGGTCTTGGACAGGTCAAACGAGCCGACAGCGCGCCCGGCGATGATATGCGCCTGCTCGATGTCGGTGTAGCTAAGGCCGACGTAGCCGTTACTGACGGTTTGCGCGTTTGCGCTGCTTGCGACCAAGATCGCCGATAAGGCCGCGGAGGCGGCCCAGAATTGGGTCTTCATGACGGCGCCCTCTTTTCCCCAAGTGCGAGACGAAATTGTCTCAAAAAATCAAGCCTACGGATCACTCTGATCCAGGTGTTGATCCAAATCAACGCGAATTGCTCAACTCAGGAAGGAGTGCTCACGCATAAAAAATGCTCCCGGCGACTGGCGCCGGGAGCATCTAATTACTTGCAGTCGCCAGCGGCTGCTAGCAGACTGAGTGGCAGTTGTTCGAAAAGTCGGCGCCGTTAAGGGCCGCGCCGAGCACGCCACTCGCGCCGCCATTATTATCCAGAACGCCGTGGAACGGCGAGCTCTTGCGATCGCGATCCTTCAGGGTGCCGCCGAACGAGTGACGGACGCCGACGCTAAAGGCGTCATAGCTGGAGCCGCTGTTGGTCGGACGCTCGTAGCCGACGGTGAACGAGACGGGTAGGCTCATCGGCTGGAACTCACCGGACAGACCGAACACGGCGGTGGTGTCGCGCGAGTGAGAACCGTTCACCGAACTCGAAGTGCGGAAGTTGGAATAGGACACGTCGATACGGGCGTTGTCATTTACGAAGTAGCTGGCCTCGCCGCGATAAACGCGCAGGTCAGTGTTGTAGGACGTGCCCTTTGAGTTCGCCGAACCCCAGCCCGCCACGGCGCCGAGCGAGATATTGTCGCTGGCGGCGATACGGCCTTCGAGGCCGTAAGCGGTGACGCTGGAATCGCCCGCGTCTACGTAGCCCAGGAATGCGCCGGCCTTGTTGCCGTCCTTGTCCATGAACAGGTGAGCCGTGGGGCCCCAAACGGTGACGTTGTTGACCGAGGGAATGCCCAGGTCGACCGAAGCGACGTCGCCGTCGAGCTGAACTTCAAGGTTCTTGGCAAGATCGAAGGAAGCCACGCCGCGAACCGCGAAAATGTTGGCGTCGCTGGTCTTCGGGTTCGACGTGCTGTCACCGGTATTGATGGTGCTGTAGCTGGCGCCGACGTAACCAGTGCTGAACTCTTGCGCGCTGGCGGCGGAGGCGAGCGACAGAGCGCTCAGGGCTGCGGCGCCCAACAGAATCTTTTTCATGGCTTTCCCCATTATTGACAAGGATATTCTACCGCTTGAGTAACGGTGGCGTGTTGGCCGGTCAACGCCTGGACACCCCCCAAGCGTCGGTTCCTTTCGACGTGTGACATTTTAGGCAACGATCTTAACCATGCCAATTATCGACGTTGAACGTCCTGGAGATGAGGGTGTCATTCGACGGGGCGGCGACTCTGGCGGTCCGAATGTGGCGTGATATAAGCCGTCCATGTCTGACCGAATATTCTATCCCCTGGCGATCCTGGCGGCGGCCGGCACGATCATCCTGTCGATATCCTGGCCCGGTCCGAGCGCGTTTTGACCGCCTCAGACGTCATCGCCACGGGGCGACGGGTGCTGCAGACTGAAGCGCGCGCCCTTGACGCCATGTCGGCCGGACTGGGGGACGCGTTTGCGACGGCCGTCGAGGTTCTGTTCGCGGCCCAGGGACGGATCATCCTTACCGGCGTTGGCAAGTCGGGTCACGTAGCTGGAAAGATCGCCGCAACACTGGCCTCGACAGGCTCGCCTGCCATGTTCGTACATGCGGCCGAGGCGGCCCACGGCGATCTCGGCATGATCGGCGCGGGCGATGTGGTGCTGGCCTTGTCCAAGTCGGGCGAGGCCTCCGAGCTGGCTGAGGTGACGGCGTATCTCAAGCGCTTTTCCATCCCGCTCATCGCCATGACGGCGGTCGAAGGCAGCACACTTGCGCGAGCCGCTGACGTCCTGTTGCTGTTACCAGATGCGCCGGAAGCAACCGCGGAAGTCAGCGCACCAACGACTTCCACAACCCTGCAAATCGCACTCGGTGACGCGCTCGCCGTCGCACTGCTGGAACGGCGCGGGTTTACCGCAAGCGACTTTCGGGTGTTTCACCCCGGAGGCAAATTGGGCGCCATGCTGCGTACGGCAGGCGATCTGATGCACACAGGCAATGAGTTGCCGCTGGTTTCACCCGATACGCCCATGCAGGACGCCTTGCTGGTGATGACCGAGAAGCGGTGGGGTTGCGTCGGTGTGACGGACCCATTCGGCGCCTTGATCGGCGTGATCACCGATGGCGACCTGCGGCGCAAGATTGATGGCCTTTTGTCTCACACCGCAGGAGAGGTCATGACCCGTGGCCCCAAGACGGTATCCCCCGGCCTGATGTCGGGTGAGGCCCTGAGAATGATGACGGAGACCCCGCCCCCGACGACGGTCCTATTTGTGGTCGAAGGCGACCGGCCTGTTGGCATCTTGCACGTGCACGACCTTTTGCGCGCCGGCGTAATGTAATCCGTTTTCTGGACTTTCGGAGTTTCAATGACCTTCAAAGCGCCTCGCGCCGATCTCGTCGCCAATACGGCCGCCTATGAAGACGAGCCTCTCGTCCGTGCGACCGGCTTTCGGGAATACGATGCGAGATGGCTGTTCGGGCCCGAGATCAATCTTCTGGGCATCCAGGCGCTGGGCCTGGGCCTGGGAACCTATATCCATGAACTGGGACACAGGCGGATCGTTGTCGGGCATGACTACCGGTCCTATTCCCTGTCGATCAAGCAGGCCCTGATCCTGGGTCTGATCGAGGCCGGGTGTGAGGTGCTCGATATTGGTCTAGCCTTGTCGCCAACGGCTTATTTCGCCCAGTTCGACCTTGATGCGCCCTGTGTGGCGATGGTCACTGCGAGTCACAACGAGAACGGCTGGACGGGCGTCAAGATGGGCGCGCAGCGCCCCCTGACCTTCGGTCCTGACGAGATGTGTCACCTGAAGGAAATTGTACTGGAAGGTCGCTTCAAGCCCCGGCCGGGCGGCTCCCTGACCCGCGTCGAGGGCATGGCCGAGCGTTTTATCGCTGATGTTGCAGCCCGCGTCGCCGTGCGCCGGCCCATAAAAGTGATCGCCGCCTGTGGAAACGGCACCGCCGGGCGCTTTGCGCCTGAAGCCTTGCGGCGCATGGGTTGCGCAGTCGTGGTCGAGATGGACTGCGAGCTAGATTACAATTTCCCGCGATACAATCCAAACCCCGAAGACAAGATCATGCTGCACTCCATGGCCGAAGCTGTGCGCACCTATGGCGCGGACCTTTGCCTGGGCTTCGATGGTGACGGTGATCGATGCGGCGTGGTGGACGACGAGGGTGAAGAGATCTTCGCCGACAAGATCGGCCTGATGTTGGCCCGCGATCTGGCGCCGCTGCATCCGAAAGCGACCTTCGTGGTCGACGTGAAGTCCACGGGTCTCTACGCGACCGACCCGGTCCTGGCCGCCAATGGCTGCACCACCGTCTACTGGAAAACCGGTCACAGCTATATCAAGCGCAAGAGCGCCGAGTTGGGCGCCCTGGCCGGGTTCGAAAAGTCAGGCCATTTCTTCCTGAACGGGCCCCTGGGACGCGGCTACGACTGCGGCCTGACGGCGGCGGCGGCGATACTGGCCATGCTGGACCGCAATCCGGACCAGAAGCTGTCGGATATGCGCAAGGCGCTGCCGGTTGCCTTTACCTCTCTGACCATGAGTCCCCACTGCGCGGATGAGGCCAAGTACGGGATCGTCGATGAGATAGTCGCCGACTATAAGGCTCTTGCGAACGCGGGCGGCAAAATCGGTGGGCGGGCGATCAAGGAAGTCATTACGGTCAATGGCGTGCGCGTGGCCCTGGAAGACGGGTCCTGGGTGCTGGTCCGCGCATCGTCGAACAAGCCAGAGCTTGTTGTGGTGGTTGAAAGCATGCGGTCAGAGGACGACATGCGCGCCCTGTTCCGGGATGAGGTCAAACCTCGTCTGGCCAAGCGGCCGCAGGTCGGCGCCTATAACCAGGAAATCTGATCTATTGGAGGCCGTAGCCAGCGTCGTTGGAAACGGCGGCGGGCTTTTCAGCAAGCGCCAGCCCGATGAAAAAAGCGCCTCCAATGACGGTGACGAGCAACGCCAGCACGAATGCGATGACAATCGCCCCTCCGATGGGCTTTGAATCACCTTGATGGTTTGGCGGCAAAAGCAGGTCGGAAAAGCTCATATCTTGGCTCCCTCACATACTTGAAAACAACGCAACTAAGAGTGCGGTTGTTGCGATTGTGACACCAAGTTTGCGGTTGCGCCAGTGATTTGTTGCGAGGTCGCTACATTGAGGCCTTTTTCACGGCAGCCGCAATATCGCGGATAACCTGGCTGACGGCCCGCTCATCGTCCGCCTCAGCCATGATGCGGATCAGCGGCTCGGTGCCCGACGCCCTCACCACGACCCGGCCCTGACCGGCCAAGCGATCCTGGGCGTCTTTGATGGCTGACTTGACGCCGTCGGATTCCAGGGGTTTTCCGCCTGCGTGGCGGATGTTTTCCAGCCTCTGGGGCACCGGCTCGAATTGGCGCGCCAGGGCGCTCAACGGCTTGTCAGACCCGACCATGACGGCCAGAACCTGAAGCGCCGCCAAGAGGCCGTCTCCCGTGGTCGAGTAGTCTGACAGGATCAGGTGGCCTGACTGCTCGCCGCCGAGGTTGAAGCCGCCCTCACGCATGCGGGCCATGACGTAACGGTCGCCCACCTGGGTGCGCTCCAGATTGAGCCCGCGGGAATTGAGGAACCGCTCCAGACCCAGGTTGGACATCACCGTGGCGACCACGCCGCCGCCTGTCAGCCGGTTCTGGGCCGCCCAGGATCCGGCGATCAGGGCCATGATCTGGTCGCCGTCGATAATCTGGCCCTTTTCATCGCAGACGAGCAGCCGGTCAGCGTCGCCGTCCAGCGAAATGCCAATGTCTGCGCGATACTCACGCACCGCACGGGCGATGGCGTCGGGATAGGTCGAGCCGCATTCGTCGTTGATGTTGAAGCCATCGGGCGAGACGCCGATCGTCTTGACTTCGGCGCCCAGCTCGTAGAGCGCCAGGGGGGCGACCTTGTAGGCGGCGCCATTGGCACAATCGATCACGATGCGCAGACCGTTAAGGGACAAGTGCCGTGGGAAGGTCGCCTTGACGATTTCGACATAGCGCGACTGGGCGTCATCGACGCGGATGACTCGGCCCAGTTCGCGGGGGCCGGCCAGACCGGTTTCCAGGCCTTCGTCCATGAAGGCTTCGATCTTGCTCTCGACTTCGTCTGACAGCTTGTAGCCATCGGGGCCGAACAACTTGATGCCGTTATCGGCAAAGCCGTTGTGCGAGGCCGAGATCATCACACCCAGATCGGCGCGCATGGACCGCGTCATCATGGCAACGGCCGGCGTCGGCAAGGGGCCGAACAGTCGAACGTCCATGCCGACGGAGGCGAACCCCGCCACCAGAGCCGGCTCGATCATGTAGCCGGACAGACGCGTATCCTTGCCGATGACCACCAGATGCTGGCGGCCGTTCTCGGTGCGGAACATCTTGCCCGCGGCCAGACCCACCCGTAGCGCGACTTCGGCGCTCATCGGATGCTTGTTGGCCTCGCCACGAATGCCGTCGGTCCCGAAATACTGGCGCTTGCTCATCGCTACCTCGAAATGTCTCGAAACGCAGATTTACCCTGCGAGTCGTCAGCAATTGCTAAAGGCCCGTCAGCCTAAGTGTTGGTTACCACCCAATGGGCGCAAACGGAATCCAGAGAGCATGTGCGGGATCATAGGCATAGTTGGAACTCACCCGGTGGCGTCGAGGCTGATCGAGAGTCTCAAGCGGCTGGAGTATCGCGGCTATGATTCGGCCGGGGTTGCGGCATTTTCCGGCAGGCACGTCGAACGCCGCAGGGCGCTTGGAAAGATCAAGGCGCTGGAGGCGGTTCTTGATGCACACCCGCTCATCGGTAACGTGGGTATCGGCCACACCCGCTGGGCCACCCACGGCGCGCCATCTGAAGCCAATGCGCACCCACACACCGCCGGCCGCGTCACTGTGGTTCACAACGGCATTATCGAGAACTACGCCGAGCTTCGCTCCGCCCTGCAAGCCAAGGGTCGCGCCTTTGAAAGCCAGACCGACACCGAAGTCCTCGCCCACCTGATTGACGAGGCCCTGGACCAGGGTTTGGTTCCGCTGGCGGCGCTGAAGGCCTCGCTGGATCAGGTGACCGGAGCCTATGCCCTGGCGATCCTCATCGCCGGCGAGGACAAGTTGATCCTCGGCGCCCGCCATGGCAGCCCGCTGGTCGTTGGCTACGGCGCGGGCGAGATGTATCTGGGCTCGGACGCCCTTGCGGTGGGTCCCTTCACCAACAAGGTCACCTATCTGGAAGAGGGCGACTATCTGGCCATCGACCACGACCAGGCCTTCATCTTCGACAAGACCGGCAATCCGGTCGAGCGACCCGTGACGGTCGTTCCGGACTCAGCGGCCCTGGTCGAGAAGGGCAACTATCGCCACTTCATGGAGAAAGAGATCCACGACCAGCCCGAAGGCTGTCAGCGGACCATCTCGGCTTATGTCGACGCCATTGGCCTGACCACCCGGTTCCAGGGCGATATCGACCTGGCGAAACTTGAGCGCATCCAGATCGTCGCCTGCGGCTCTGCTCATATCGCGGGCCTGATCGGCAAGTATCTGATTGAGCGGCTGGCCGACCTGCCGGTCGATATCGATGTAGCCTCGGAGTTCCGTTATCGCGAGCCCGCCTTGCGACCGGGCACTCTGGTTCTGGCCATCTCCCAGTCGGGCGAGACCGCCGATACGATTGCCGCCCTGCGCTATTGTCAGGCCCGGGGCATGGTCAGCGCCGCCATCATCAATGCGCCGGAATCGACCATGGCGCGCGAGGTCGACGTGGTTTGGCCGATCCATTGCGGGCCCGAGATCGGGGTCGCGTCCACCAAGGCCTTTACCGCTCAGGTCAGCGTGCTCATCGCACTGGCGGTCGCCGCCGCCCGGGCGCGCGGGCGAATCGATGAGGCCGAAGAAGCGCGGATGGTCCGTCTCTTGCTCGAGGCGCCCCGCCTGATCGGCGAGTCCATCGAACTTGAGGATGCAATCAAGACGATCGCTATTGACGTCGCCCAGGCGCGCGACGTGCTGTTTCTGGGCCGCGGTCCGATGTCGGCGCTGGCCCTAGAGGGAGCTCTAAAGCTAAAAGAAATCAGCTATATACATGCCGAAGGCTATGCCGCCGGCGAATTGAAACACGGGCCGATCGCGCTGGTGGAACCCGCCACGCCGGTGGTTATTCTGGCGCCGTCCGACAGCTATTATGAGAAATCAGCCTCCAACATGAACGAGGTCATCGCCCGTGGCGGACCGGTGATATTCATTACCGATCCCAAGGGCGCCCAGCACGCCCCGGCCGGCGCGAAGGTCGTGGTCACAGCGCCGGCATCAGATCCTCTGATTGCAGCCTTGGTGTTCGCCGCCCCGATCCAGCTGCTGGCCTATCATGTCGCCGTGCTGAAGGGCGCAGACGTGGACCAGCCTCGGAACCTGGCGAAATCGGTGACGGTGGAGTAGGGCCCCGCTCCCGGCTATACCGAACCCCACCCTTCGACTCGCCAGCAACGCCGGAAGCCCGATGAAGCCTGTTCGCAAAGCCGTCATGCCTGTCGCCGGTCTTGGCACTCGTGTGCTGCCGGTCGCCAAGTCGATCCCCAAAAACATGCTCAATGTCGTGGACCGGCCGATCCTTTCCTATGTGGTGGAAGAGGCGAAGGCGGCGGGTATCGAGCACATCTGCTTCATCACCGGCCGCGGTCAGGAAGCCATCGAACACTACTTCGACCGTCAGCCCGAAATTGAGGACGCCCTGGCTGCCAAGGGCAAGACCGACTTGCTTGAGGAAATGGCAGGTGAATTGCTGCAGCCTGGCCAGATGAGTTTCGTGCGTCAGACCGCGCCGCTCGGCCTGGGACATGCCGTTTGGTGCGCCCGCGATGTGATCGGTGATGAGCCCTTCGCGGTGATCTTGCCTGACATGCTGATGGATGCTTCGCCGGGCGCGCTGGGACAGGCGATCAGCGCCTACGACCAGGTTGGCGGCAATATCATCGTCGTCGAAGCGGTACCGGATTCGGAAACGCACAAGTATGGTGTGGTCAGCTTGGCCGGCCGTGAGGGCCGCCTGAACCAGATGACGGGCATGGTCGAAAAGCCCGCGCCGGGGACAGCGCCTTCGAACCTCATCGTATCTGGCCGCTACGTCCTGCAGCCCGAAATCTTTGAGGCGCTTTCCGTCCACCAGAAGGGCGCGGGCGGCGAAATCCAGCTGACCGACGCCATGGCGCGCCTGATGACGTCACAGAAATTTCACGCCCTCGAATACGATGGAATCACCTACGACTGCGGCGACAAGATCGGCCTGCTCCGGGCTAATGTCGCCTTTGCGCTCAAGCGTCCGGATCTGGCGCCCGCAGCCCGGGCAGCCATTGAGTTATTGCTCGGCAACCAGGCCGTTCTCTGAACGTTGTTCTCGGCGCCCGGCAAGGCTAAGGTCTTAATAAATGCCCCGGGTGGGGACGGCCCCATGCGGGCCACAGTGCAAGAAGAGGCGTTGGATGAGGATTCTCGTTCTGGGCGGTGACGGGTTCTGCGGCTGGCCCACGACTCTGCACCTTTCGGCCAGGGGCCACGAGGTCGCGATCGTCGACAACATGTCACGCCGCGAGATTGATGAGGAGCTGGAAGTCCAGTCCCTGACGCCGATCGCCACAATCGAGACCCGTATCGCCACCTGGAAAAAGGTCTCGGGCCACAACATCGCCTTCCACCGGCTGACCATGGGCCAGGACTACGACGCTTTTGTCGCCCTGCTGAAGGAGTGGCGACCCACCGCTATCGTCCATTTCGCCGAACAGCGCGCCGCGCCCTATTCGATGAAGTCCGCCCGGCACAAGCGCTACACAGTCAACAACAATCTGAACGCCACCAACGACATGCTGGCGGCCGTGGTGGAGTCGGGCCTCGACATCCACATCGTCCACCTGGGCACCATGGGCGTCTATGGCTATGGCACGGCTGGCATGGCCATCCCCGAAGGTTATCTGGCGATCAAGGTCGAGACGCCGAACGGGCTGGTGGATCAGGAGATTCTTTATCCCGCCAATCCGGGGTCGATCTATCACATGACCAAGACCCAGGACGCCCTGTTCTTTCAGTTCTACGCCAAGAACGACAAGCTGCGGATCACCGATCTGCACCAGGGCATTGTCTGGGGATGCCAGACCGAAGAAACCCGCAAGGACCCGGCCCTGATCAACCGTTTCGACTATGACGGCGACTACGGCACGGTGCTGAACCGTTTCCTGATCCAGTCCCAGGTCGGCCATCCGCTGACCGTGCACGGCAACGGCGGTCAGACCCGAGCCTTTATCAACATTCAGGACACAGTCCGCTGCGTGGCCCTGGCGCTTGAGAATCCGCCCAAACGCGGCGAGCGGGTGCAGATCATGAACCAGATGACCGAGTGCCACCGCGTGCGCGACCTGGCCGATCTGGTTTCCCGTCTGACCGGCGCCGAGATCGCCTACCTGCCCAACCCTCGCGCCGAGGCCGACGAGAACGACCTGTTCGTCGAGAACAAGCGCCTGCGCGGCTATGGGTTGGAGCCGATCACCCTCGCCGACGGCCTGCTCAGCGAAATCGCCGAAACTGCAAAGGCCTTCGCCGATCGCGTCGACCTGACCAAGGTCCCTTGCGTCTCGGCCTGGAACGCCGAACGCGCCGCCGACATTGCCGGCCCGCCGCCCGCCCGCAGGATGCCGGCGGGATAGGTCCCGCCCGGCTGGGCCATGGCAAGCAAGGTCTTCATCTTCGGCTATGGCTATGTCGGCAAGGCGTTTGCCCGGTCGCTCATGACCAAGGGATGGCGCGCCGTTGCAACGGCGCGGACGGCTGAAAGTCGGGCTTTGATCGGGGTCGATGGCGCGGAGGCCGTCGACCCCGATGACCCGCTCGCCATGGCTTCAGCCGTGCAGGACGCCGACGCGATTCTGGTCACTGCGCCACCCGGTTCATCCGGTTGTCCGGGTCTGGCGGCGCTGGTTCCGGCCATTGCCCGCTCCAACGCCTTCCCCGACTGGATCGGCTACCTGTCGACCACCGGCGTCTACGGCGACCGTGAAGGCCGCTGGGTAGATGAGGAAAGCGACCTTCGCGCGACCTCCATCGAAGGCGCGCGCCGCGTCGCCGCCGAGCGGGACTGGCGACAGACTGGCCGCGGCATGGGCCTGACGGTGACCACCTTTCGGCTGCCAGGCATCTATGGACCGGGCCGCTCGGCGCTTGAGCGTCTGCGCGACGGTTCCGCCCGGCGGATCGCCATTCCTGGCCACGTCTTTTCCCGTGCCCATCGCGACGACATTGTCTCGGCCCTTGAAGCCTCCGTGGCCCGGCCCAGAGCGGCGGGTATCTACAACATCTGCGACGACGAGCCGGCGCCGGGCGAGGTGGTCATCGACTATGCCGCGCGCCTGCTGGGCGTCGAGCCGCCGCCCCTGACCACCGAGGTCCCTGAAAAGAGCCGCCGGTTCTACGCCGAGAACAAGCGCGTCTCGAATGCGCGGGCCAAGGCGGAACTGGGGTGGAGGCTGAAATATCGGACCTACCGCGACGGGCTCGATGCGATTTACAACGCCACGCGCTAGCTGACTTCCTCCACCGCATCCAGCAGCCGCTCCAGATCCTGCGGACGCGACAGACGGTGATCGCCGTCCTTGATCAGGTGATAGACGACGTCCGGGCACTCGATGGCCACGGACAGGTGCAGGGCGTGGGCCCAGGGCACGTCCAGGTCGACCCCGCCCTGCAGAACCCGCACCGGCACATGGATGCCGATGGGGCCATCGAGGATCTGCCAGCGGGCGGCGTCATCCAGCAGAGCTTTGGTGATCGGATAGCCGCCGTCTTCGTATTCAGACGGCCTTGTCCACTCGCCGTGCGCTTCCAGCGCCGCCAGGGCCTCGGGCGGGAAGGAGGGCTTCATAAGCTTTTCGGTGAAGTCCGGGGCCGGTGCGACCAGCACCATGGCCTTGACCCGGTCAGGGCGTGACAGCGCCGCCAGGCAGGCGATCCATCCGCCCATCGACGAGCCGACCAGAACCAGCGGGCCTTCGGTCAGTTCGTCGATCACGGCCAGAGCGTCTGATCGCCAGCGGGTGATGGTCCCGTTCCGGAAGTCGCCGCCGGACTGTCCGTGGCCGAAATAGTCAAAGCGCAGGAACGCCCGTCCCGTCCGCGCCGCCCAGTCGGCCAGCGTCTGGGCCTTGGTTCCGGTCATGTCCGAATGAAAGCCCCCCAGCCAGACGACCATCGGGCCTGCGCCCGGAATCTTGCGCCACGCGAGTTCCACGCCCTCGCTGGTGAGTTTTCCGTGAGATTCGAGCATATTGCTTCCCCAAACGCCTCAAACCGGTTTAGGCGTGGACACCCTTCACCGCCAGACCTGTGCGGCCCATGAACGCGACCGAAAAGATACTGGTCATCAAGCTCGAGGATCTCGCGTCCTTCGTCATGGCGTTCGCGGCCATGAAGCAGATCCGCGTCGCGCACCCTGAAGCTCATATCACCTTGCTGACGACGCCCCAGTTCGGTCCGATCGCCAAGGCCAGCGGCTATTTCAACGCCATAGATACTGGCGGCGACATGGACAGCCTGCCCTTGTCGCGCATTGTCAAGAAACAGAAATTCGACCGGGTCTATGACCTGGAGCAGTCGCCCAAGACCCAGAAGATTTACAGCATGATGTGGCCGTTCAGGCCGCCCTGGGCGGGACAGGGCGCACTGAAAGACCGCACCCCGGGTCTTGCAAACATGCACATCCTCGAGCGCAACGCGAGCCTGCTGCGCGCCGCCGGCGCCTGGCCGGATGCACCCTTGCGCCCCGGCGACGCACCGCCGCCTGATCTGTCCTGGGTGCTCAAGCTTGCGCCCGGCGCCGCACGACTGAAGCCCTATGTGATGATGATGCCCGGCGGGCCGGAAGACCGGCGCTGGCCGATCAGTCTGTTCGGCGAACTGGCTGTGCACTTCCGTCATGTCGGTTTCGACAATGTCATCATCGGCCGGCTGGAGGACGCCAAGCTGGCCCGCGCGATCCAGCGTTACGATCCTTCGGCCCGCGACCTGACCGGACGGACTGATTATGCGCAGCTGGCGGTTCTGGCCGCCAAGGCCGCTCTGGCGGTGGGCAATGAGTCCAGCGCCCTGCATCTGGCCATCGCCGCCGGCGCGCCGACCATCGCCTTTTATCCGGCGTCTGTGGACCTCACCCGCGACGGTCCCCGCGGGCACGTGGCGGTCATGCAGGCCGAGGATCTGTCGGCCATCAAGGTCGAACAGGTGGCCCGCGCGGCCATCAACATGGCCCCTGACCAGGCCGTGGCGAGCTGACTGCCTGCGCTTAATTGGCAAGGTGTTGCGCCGCTGCGCTTGATCCCGGGGCAACCCTTGGTCATATACGCGCGTTGCCCCGCTGAGGGCGCTTGCATCAACAGCCCCGGAGAAGACGCCTATTCGCCGCCCAAACAACACGCCGCCCGTCAAGGACGGCCCGCGCATGAACGAAGACATCCGGGTTCCCCGGGTGCTGCTCATTGACCAACATGGCGAAAAACAAGGCGTAATGCCGACCTCCGCGGCCCTCGAGGCCGCCGAAGAGGCCGGCCTCGATCTGGTGGAAATCGTGCCCACGGCCGACCCGCCGGTCTGCAAGATTCTCGACTACGGCAAGTTCCGGTTCGAGGAGCAGAAGAAGAAGGCCGCCGCCCGCAAAAAGCAAAAGGTGGTCGAGCTCAAGGAAATCAAGCTGCGCCCCAATATCGACATCCACGATTATGAGGTGAAGACCAAGGCCATGACGCGCTTCTTCGAAGAGGGCGACAAGGTCAAGGTGACGATGCGTTTCCGAGGCCGCGAGATGGCCCACCCGGAACTGGGCATGAAGCTGCTCATGAAGGTCAAGGCCGACTTCGAGACCACGACCAAGATGGAATACGAGCCGCGCATGGAAGGCCGTCAGATGATCATGATCCTGGCGCCGAAGTGACCGGCCGCTAAGGCCGGTGATCCCCGCCCATTCAGGTATCCAGGGGGGAATCAAGGTGTTGCTTTCCAACCCTCTTTCCCCTATCAACCGCGCCTTCCGAACAGCCGGGCTCATGGCATGCCTTGGCGGTTCCTACGCACCTACCAGAGGACGGGGCTTATCTGCCCCGATGCAAAATGCCGAAACTGAAGACCAAGTCGGGCGCCAAAAAGCGCTTCAAGATCACGGCTACGGGCAAGATCAAGGCGGGCGTCGCAGGCAAGCGCCACCGGCTGATCAGCCACAATGGCAAGTATATTCGCCAAAATCGCGGCACTCAGGTGATGAGCGACGCCGATGCGGTGAAGATCAAATCCTACATGCCGTACCTCTAGCCAGCTCAGATCTCGAAGGATAACCGCACATGGCACGCGTCAAACGGGGGGTAACCTCCCACGCCCGTCACAAGAAGGTTCTGGAGCAGGCCAAGGGCTTCTCCGGCCGCCGCAAGAACACCATCCGCACGGCCAAGGCCGCCGTCGACCGCGCCGGGCAATACGCCTACCGCGACCGTCGCATCAAGAAGCGCATGTTCCGCGCCCTGTGGATCCAGCGCATCAACGCCGCCGCCCGTCAGGAAGGCATGACCTATTCCCGATTTATCAGCGGCCTGGACAAGGCCGGGATCGAAATCGACCGCAAGGTCCTGGCCGATCTGGCCGGTTCTGATCCGTCCGCGTTCAAGGCCATCGCCGACAAGGTTCGCGCCGCGCTGGCCTAAGGAATTCAGGCATCGCCCTGATTTCGAAAAGCCTCCTGGTGTGAACCGGGAGGCTTTTTCTTTTCCGCCCGCGCCAAAACCCCTTAGACCGATGACGCCATGACCGATCTGTCCAAACTCGAATCCGACCTGTCGCCCCGCATCGCCGCCGCCGGCGATATCGCCGCGCTGGAGTCCATCCGCCTTGAGGCCCTGGGCAAGACCGGATCGATCTCCGGCCTGCTCAAGACCCTCGGCGCCATGAGCCCCGAAGAGCGCCAGGTGCAGGGCCCGCTGATCAACGGCCTGCGCGATGCGGTCCAGTCCGCGATCACTGCCCGCAAGTCTGCCCTTGAAGCCGCCGCTCTTGATGCGCGCCTGGCCGCCGAGCGTGTTGACCTGACCCTGCCTGCGCCGCCCCGCCGCAAGGGCAGCGTTCACCCCACCATGCAGGCCATGGACGAGATGGTCGCCATCTTCGCCGAGATGGGCTTTTCCGTCGCCGAAGGTCCCGACATCGAGGATGACTTCCACAACTTCACCGCCCTGAACTTTCCGCCCAAACACCCGGCGCGGGAAATGCACGACACCTTCTTCTTCAAGCCCGGCCCCTACGGCCAGCCGAAATTGCTCCGCACCCACACCAGCCCTGTGCAGGTGCGCGCCATGCAGCGCACCAATGAGCCGGCCCCCGCGCCCTGGATCGCCGCCGGCCGCGAACCGCCGATCCGCATTGTGGTGCCTGGCCGCACCTACCGCATGGATTCGGACGCCACTCACACGCCGATGTTCCACCAGATCGAGGGTCTGGTGATCGACAAGGCCATTCACATGGGCCACCTGAAGTGGACGCTGGAGACCTTTGTCTCGCGCTATTTCGAAACCGGCGAGGTCACCGCCCGCTTTCGGCCGCACCACTTCCCGTTCACAGAGCCCAGCGCCGAGATGGACATCGGCTGCGACCGTTCCGGAGGCGAGCTGAAGATCGGCCAGGGCTCTGACTGGCTGGAGATTCTCGGCTGCGGGATGGTGCATCCCAATGTGCTGAGGAACTGCGGCATCGATCCGGACACCTACCAGGGCTTCGCCTTTGGCCTCGGCGTCGATCGTCTGGCCATGCTGAAGTACGGCGTGCCCGATCTGCGCGACATGTTCGCCTCTGATACCCGCTGGCTGGCGCATTATGGCTTCTCGGCGTTTGCGGCGCCCAATCCTGCGAGCGGCCTGTCATGAAATTCACCCTCTCCTGGCTGAAGACCCACCTCGATACTGAAGCGACTGTCGCGCAGGTCGTCGACGCCATGACCATGGCGGGGCTGGAGGTCGAGCATGTCGACGATCCGGCCTCGAAACTGGCCGCCTTCTCGGTCGCGAAGATCGTTGAGGCCGTGCAGCACCCCAACGCTGACCGCCTGCGCGTCTGCCAGGTCGATACCATCGACGGGCGCAAGGAAATCGTCTGCGGCGCGCCCAATGCGCGGGCGGGTCTGGTGACCATCTACGCCCCTATCGGCGCCTATGTTCCCGGCCTGGGCGTGACCCTGGTTGAAAAGCCGGTGCGCGGCGTGGTCTCCAACGGCATGCTGTGTTCGGGCGCCGAACTGGAGCTGGAAAGTCAGGCCGACGGCATTCTGGAGCTGGACGCGGGCCTGGCTGTCGGAACCCCTGCCGCCGAGGTGTTCGGTCTTGAAGCTGTCATTGACTTCGAGGTCACTCCCAACCGGCCGGACTGGCTGGGCGTGGCCGGCATCGCGCGCGATCTTGCGGCGGCGGGTCTGGGCAAACTGAAGGACCTTGACGTGCCGGTTCAGCATGGGGCCTTCCCGTGTCCGATCAGGATCAAGGTCGATGGGGTTGTCTGTCCGGTGTTCGCCGGCCGGGTGATCCGCGGCGTCACGAACGGGCCTTCGCCGGCCTGGTTGCAGGACCGCCTGCGCTCGATAGGACTTCGGCCGATCAACGCCCTGGTCGATGTGACCAACTTCATCAGCTTTGATCGCGCCCGGCCGCTGCACGTCTATGACGTGGCCAATCTTTCCGGCGACACGGTGGTGGCGCGCAAGGGCCAGCACAGCCAGATCGGCGACGAGCACCTGATCGCCCTGGACGGCAAGACTTACGACATCGGCCCGGAGATGTGCGTCATCGCCGACGCCGGCGGCGAGCGCCCGATCGGCCTGGGCGGTGTCATGGGCGGCGCCTCGACCGGCTGTTCGGAAGCCACAACCGACGTCTTCATCGAGAGCGCCTATTTCGACCCGATCACCACCGCCCAGACGGTGCGCGACACCGGCATCAATTCCGACGCGGCATACCGCTTCGCGCGCGGCGTTGATCCGGGTTTTGTCGATGATGGCATCGAGCTGGCGACAAAGCTGATCCTCGAGATCTGCGGTGGTCAGGCCTCCGAGCGCGTGATTGAGGGACAGGTTCCGGCTCCGCCCACCACCATCGAACTGCCGCTGGACTATGTGAACCGGCTGACCGGTCTGGATGTGCCGGCCGCGCGGATCAAGCAGATCCTTTCCGCCCTCGGGTTCGATCTGGCCTACGAGGATGGCGCTCTCGGTTTCATTCCGCCGACCTGGCGGCGTGATGTTGAGGGCAAGGCCGACCTGGTCGAGGAAGTCGCCCGCATCGTCGGGTTCGGCGCCTTGCCGGCCACGCCCCTGCCTCATGTCGCGGCCCAGCCCGGCGGCGTGTTGACCTCCCGTCAGGCCCGCGCCCGTATCGCCCGCCGGGCCCTGGCGGCGGCAGGATTCAACGAGGCCGTCACCTGGTCGTTCACGGCGCGCAAGACCGCGCTGCTGTTTGGAGGCGGCGCCGACGCGCTGGTGCTGGCCAATCCGATCGCGGCCGATCTGGACTGCATGCGTCCCTCGGCCCTGCCAAACTTGATCGAGGCGGCGATGCGCAACGCCAATCGCGGTTTTGCCGACTGCGCCCTGTTCGAGATCGGTCCGGTGTTCGACAGCGATGAGCCTGCCGGGCAGCGCACAACGATCACCGCCCTGGTTTCGCCGGACCCGGCGCGGCGCTGGGACGGCGCCAAGGCTGATCCGCTGTTTGCCCTGAAGGCCGAACTGATGGCGCTGCTGGACGAGATCGGCGCGCCTGTTGGCTCACTGCAGACTGTCCAAGACGAGGCCTCGCCGGCGTTCCACCCCGGCCGCTCGGCCCGGCTGAAACTGGGACCCAAGACCGCGGTCGCCGAGTTCGGGGAACTGCACCCCGGCGTTCTGGCCGCCATGGGCGTCGACGGGCCGATGTACGGTTTCGAAGTGGCGCTGGATGTCATTCCGGCCGCGAAGGCAAAGGGCAAGTCGCGGGCGAAGCTCGATCTGCCGGCCCTGATGCCGCTGCGCCGCGACTTCGCCTTCCTGGTGGCGGCCGATGCGCCCGCCGGTGATCTGGTGCGAGCGGTGAGCGGGGCCGACAAGACCCTGATCGCCGGCGTTTCGGTGTTCGACCTCTATCAAGGGGCGGGCGTGCCCGAGGGGATGAAGTCCCTCGCCATCGAGGTGACCATCCAGCCGAGGGAGGCGACCCTGACCGACGCCGAGATCGAAGCCTTGTCTGCAAAGATCGTCGCGGCGGCTGAAAAATGCGGCGGCCGATTGCGCACCTAGGTCTGCCGGCTTTCCACGATCCGGCAGTCAGGATAACAAGGTGCCATGATCAAACCGATGCTAGAGCGCTGGCTTGAAGCTGGCCTGTTCGCCAGCCGATGGCTGATGGCGCCGTTCTATGTGGGACTTCTGGGCGCCCTGCTGGCGTTGATGGGCGCGTTCTTCCAGGAACTGGTCCACGAGGCGCCACATCTGCTGGCCATGACGCCCAACGATGCAATTCTGCTGGCCCTGTCGCTCATTGACCTGTCGCTGGCGGCCAATCTCGTGCTGATCGTCATTTTTTCGGGCTATGAGAACTTCGTCTCCAAGATCGATGTCCGTGGGCACGAAGACCGCCCGGAGTGGATGGGAACGGTCGACTTTTCGGGCCTGAAGCTGAAACTGATCGCCTCGATCGTGGCCATCAGTGGCATAGCGCTGCTCAAGGGGTTCCTGGAAATTACCGACCCGGCACAGGCCGTGGATCAGGATCACCTGATGTGGATGGTGACCATTCATCTGACCTTTGTCGGTTCGGGCGTGATTTTGGCCCTCATGGACTTTCTGACCAGCAAGTCGGGCAAAAAGCACTGAACCGACCGCCGGCCCAGCCGTTTCAGTACAGTCCTCCCGTACTGAAAGGCGCTCATGACTGATCCAGCCACGCCGGCCGAACCCGCCCCGCCTATGGAAGAGCCGGCCTTTGCGCCGACTCCTGAGGTTGATCCCGTCGCGCCCGAGGAACTGCCGCCGGAGGGACCGATGATCGATCCCGGCGAATGGCGGCCGCATGATCTTTCGCCGCTCGCCAGGTACCAGATGAGCCTTTGATCGGTGCATGATAATGGGGGTGAGTGAATTCCACGCCCGAGATCCGCACAGCGCTGCTGGCCTGGTACGACGCCAACCGGCGCACCCTGGCCTGGCGCAGCGATGCGCCAGATCCCTATCTGGTCTGGCTGTCCGAGATCATGCTGCAGCAGACGACGGTGCCGCATGCGACGCCCTATTTCCTGGCCTTTGCGCAACGGTGGCCGACGGTATCCAAGCTGGCCGCTGCGCGAGACGAGGACGTCATGGCCGCCTGGGCGGGTCTTGGCTACTACGCCCGCGCGCGCAACCTGCTGGCTTGCGCAAGGGCCGTGGCGAACGATCATGGCGGGGTGTTTCCCGATACCGAAGAGGGCCTGCGAGGTCTGCCGGGCGTAGGCCCTTATACGGCGGCGGCGGTGGCGGCGATCGCCTTTGACCGTCCGGCCAATGTGGTCGACGGCAATGTCGAGCGGGTGATGGCGCGGCTGTATGCGGTCGAGACGCCGTTGCCGGATGCGAAGGGCGAACTGAAGGCGCTGGCCGCCAGGCTGGTCACGGCTGAGCGGCCGGGCGACTGGGCCCAGGCCCTGATGGATCTGGGGGCGACGATCTGCCGGCCCAGGTCGCCTCTGTGCGAGCGGTGCCCGCTGGCGGCGTTCTGCCAGGCGCGGGCCGGGGGCGAGCCGGGGGCCTATCCGCGGCGCAGCGCCAGGGCGGCGCGGCCCAGGCGCTATGGCGCGGTCTATGTCCTGACCGACGGCGTCGATCTGGCGGTGGTTCGCAGGCCGCCCAGGGGGCTGCTGGGCGGCATGCTGGGTCTGCCGACCAGTGACTGGACAGATCAGCCCGCGGCATCTCACGCGCCGCCCGCGCCGGCCGACTGGCGCCCGGCCGGCGAAGTGGAACACGTCTTCACGCACTTTACCCTGACATTACAGGTATTTGTGGCGAGCGGCCGGGCCTGGGCGGGCGAGTGGACGGCCGATCCGGGCAGCCTGCCCAGCGTCTTCCTGAAAGCGGTCAGGCTGGCCGGACGGGCCTGACCCTAGCCGAACGCGATCACGGCGATGAGCACTGTGGCCGTGGAGACCAGGCCGCTGACCCGCCCGGCGACCATCATGGTCTTTGTCGCCGCGACGTCGCCAGCCTCGACCTGCTTGGCCGCGCGCACGGTGATGGCGATCGAGACCAGCAGCATCAGGACAAAGACCATCTTCACCCAGAACCAGGGGGTCAGGGCCGACAGGTTCGAATAGCGCATCCAGACCAGCAGCGGCCCGGTGACCAGCATGACGATCAGGCCGGTGGTGGCGATGCGCGACATGGCGTGATGCAGCTTCCAAAGCGTGGGCCGGGTTTCGGCCGTGGCCGTACCGATGGCCGGACCGATCTGAGAATTGGAGATCCCGCCGCCAAGGCCCGCCACCAGGCCCAGCAGGTGCAGCCACAACGCAAACTTGTAGAAGTCCTCGTCCATGATCAGCCTCCTGGTTTCGCTGGCCGCGCCGGTGATCAGTCCGGCGATTCAGCCTTTTCCTCCGGGTCGGGATTGAGTTCGGGGCATTCGCCGCTGGTGTTGGCGTCCCGGACCTTCGAGAAGGCGCCGGCTTTCATTTCGAAGGTTTGCCAGATGCAGCTCTTCCAGTCGTCGCTGGGCCAGCGGGCGACGAAGAGGCTGCTGTTCGGGCGGTAGGCCATTTCCACTGAACCGGTCCTGGCGCCACCGACGGGCGCCTCGAGGATCCGGCCGGTCTTCAGGTCGGTGAGGTAGCCGTAGCGGCATCCCGTTCCGCAGCCGACTTCCGCCACAGCGTAATGGCCGGCGAAGTTCGCGCCGTGCTTGACCGCCTCGCCGATGCGGGTGCGGTATTCAGCGAACGGGCGCTGGTCGCCCGTGTACGCAGGCATTACGGCCGGGCCGGTGAACACCTCGACCGGATAGGCCTCGAAATTGGTGAGCGGCGCGGCGGCGGGCGCGGTTGCCGCGGCGGCCGGCGGCGCCTTGGCCTCGCAGGCGCCAAGCGCTAGGACGGCCGTCAACAGCAACCCGGACTTCATCGTCATCAGGCGGCGATACCGGCCCGCACCTGGGCGCGCAGGACGTCGATGGGCGCCAGGCCCCGGTCGGTCTTGAAGCGCCAGTAGGTCCAGCCGTTGCAGGCCGGGGCGTTCTCCATCATGGCCCCCATCTTGTGGATGGAGCCGGTGAGGGCGCCAGCGCTCAGCGAGCCGTCGGCGCGGATGCGGGCGGTGTGCTGGCCTTTCGGGCAATAGAGGGTGTCGCCGGGGTTCAGCAGGCCCTGCTCGACGATGGTTCCGAACGGTACGCGCGGCTCGGAACGCCGCGAGCCCATGACTTCCAGGTCTTCGGCGCTGGTCGGTGTCACCTTGGCGATCCGCGCCCTGGCGGCCTTGAGGTATTTTTCCTCGCGCTCGATGCCGATGAACGAGCGGCCCAGCTTCTTGGCCACGGCGCCCGTGGTGCCGGCCCCGAAGAAGGGATCGAGGATCACATCGCCCGGCTTTGAGGACGACAGGATCACACGATAGAGCAGGGATTCGGGCTTTTGCGTCGGGTGAACCTTGAGGCCGTCCTCGCCCTTGATGCGTTCCTCGCCCGTGCACAGGGGCAAGGTCCAGTCCGAGCGCATCTGGGTGTCGTCGTTGAAGGCCTTCATGGCGTCGTAGTTGAAGGTGTAGCGCTTGCCGCCCGAGCCCTTGGAGGCCCAGATCAGGGTCTCGTGGGCGTTGGTGAAGCGGGTGCCCTTGAAGTTGGGCATGGGGTTGGACTTGCGCCAGATGATGTCGTTGAGGATCCAGAAGCCCAGGTTCTGTAGGGCGTTCCCGACGCGGAAGATGTTGTGATAGCTGCCGATCACCCAGATGGCGCCGTCGTCCTTCAGGATGCGCCGGGCCGCCTTGAGCCACTCGCGGGTGAAGGTATCGTAGGCCTCGAAGCTGGCGAACTGGTCCCAGTCGTCGTCCACCGCATCGACCTTGGAATTGTCCGGCCGCAGCAGGTCGCCGCCCAGCTGAAGGTTGTAGGGCGGGTCGGCGAAGATCAGGTCGACCGACTTCTCCGGCAACGCATTCATGTGGGCGATGCAATCGCCGGCGAGATAGGTTTCGGTGGGCTTGCTCATGCCAACCTGTTTGGGCCGACATGGTTGAATCGGGGTTAGCGGACGTGGTTAGCGAAAGGTTAAGCTGAGAATTCGATCCGCCACAATCATGCCGCGAAAACAGGCGCCTTCCGCCCAAGACTTCATCGACCGTCTGCGTCGCGCGCAAACCCTTGCAGGACAAGCCTTCGTTGTAACCGGGGGTTAATTCTTGGCGGGCCTTGGTTCCGGCGGGCGACAGGAGGCGTCGCCGAACAACAGGTCCGGGTGTTCCATGGGAGCGAGCGTAAAAGACGGCGCGGTGGCGGGCTTTGTCGCCGGCCTGTGGCGTGAAGCCGCCAGGCGCATGCAGACCGAGGTCACCCTGCGTGGCTCCAACCACCTGGCGATCTCGCGCGCGGAGGCCCGGGCCGTGCGCGCCGAGGACCGGCTGCGCGAGGCTCTGAACGTACTGCCCGAGGGCATCGTCTTCCTCGACGCCGAAGGGCGATACGTTCTGTGGAACCAGGCCTACGCCGAGATCTACGCCAAGTCCGCCGACCTGTTCCGCGAAGGCGTCAAACTGGCCGACACCTTGCGCATCGGCGTCGAGCGCGGCGACTATCCGCAGGCCATCGGCCGCGAAGAAGACTGGCTGGCCGAGCGTCTGGCGCTGCTGAACAATCCGGGCGACCGGCATGAACAACAGCTGGCCAACGGCCGCTGGATCATGATCGAGGAGCGCCGAACCAAGGACGGCGGCGCCATCGGCATCCGCATCGACATCTCGGAGATGAAGGCCCAGGAGGCCCGCCTGGAAGCGGCGCTGGCCGAGGCCCGGGCCGCCAGCCAGGCCAAGAGCGACTTCCTGGCCAACATGAGCCACGAGATCAGAACGCCGCTGAACGGCGTTGTCGGCCTGGCCGACGTGCTGTCGCGCACCAGCCTGGACGAGAGCCAGCGCGAACTGCTGGGCACGCTGATGGCCTCGGCGGGCGACCTGAACAACCTGCTGTCCGACCTGCTGGACTTCAGCAAGGCCGAGGCCGGCAAGCTGGAGCTGGAAGAGGCCGAGTTTGATCTGGGCGCCGTGACCGAGCGCTGTGCGGGTCTGTACCGGCCGCAGGCGCAGGCCAAGGGCCTGGACCTGACCCTGACCATGACGGCGGACGCAGCCGGCTTCGTGCGGGGTGATCCGGCCCGGGTGCGGCAGATCCTCAACAACCTGATCTCCAACGCCGTGAAGTTCACGACCAAAGGCGGCGTTTCCGTGTGCGCATCGCGCAACGCCGCCGGCGCCTGCGTGATCAGCGTTCGTGACACCGGTCCCGGGTTCGATCCGGCCCAGGCCGAGCGTCTGTTCGCCCGGTTCGAACAGGCCGACGGGTCGACCACCCGCCAGTTCGGCGGCACGGGTCTGGGTCTGTCCATCTGCCGCCAGCTGGCCGGGCTGATGGGCGGGAGCGTAACGGCCGAAGGCATTCCTGGCGTCGGCGCCTGTTTCACCGTGGTTCTGCCCCAGCCGCCGGTGGCGGCGCGCGAGGCGGCCGAACCGGTCGCCGCTGGGCCTGAAGGCACGGACGAGGCCGCCGACGAAGGCGCGCCGCTCAGGGTGCTGCTGGTCGACGACAACGCCACCAACCGCAAGGTGGTTGAACTGATGCTGGCCCAGGTCGGGGCGGAATCTGTGGCCTGCGAGAACGGCCAGGAGGCGGTCACCGCCTTTGTCCACGAGGCCTTTGACCTGATCCTGATGGATCTGCAGATGCCGGTCATGGACGGCATTTCGGCCACCCGGGCGATCCGCGAGATCGAGCGGGTGGAGAGCCGGCCGCGCACACCGCTGATCGTGCTGTCGGCCAATGTCGCGGCCTCTGACCGGGCGGCGACGGGTGAGGCCGGGGCCGACGCCCACATCGGCAAGCCGATCCGGGCCGAGGAGCTGTTCTCGACCATCGGCGGGGTTCTGGACGGCGAGGCGGCGGCGGCCTGATTTCGTCAGCAAGCGGCCGTTTTCGGCCAGCCAGACTGCGCAAACTGTCGCGATTTGACAGCCAAACACCGGAATCCGGCCGCGCGCGTCCGCCAGAGCATAGATTCGGTCCAAAAAAAACCAGCGCCTTTTCAAAGGCATATGTAAAAACCGTCAGCATTATGCAAGGTGCGCGCGATTTTGGCGGAATTGGGATTGGCCCGTTCATGCCGGGAACCGCGCCACGGCGGCGGCCCGGCGCCTAGGGCGCGCGGCGTATGTCAGACGAAATTGCCCTTCAGCCCCGGCGAATTTCGGTCCTATGCTCGGCCCGGTTTCAGGGGAGGCAGGATCATGATCGTCACAACCACCGAGAATGTGCCCGGCTATCGGGTGCGCGAGGTCAAGGGCCAGGTGTTCGGGCTTGTGGTGCGCAGCCGCGGGCTGGGCGGCAATATCGCCGCGGGCCTGAGGTCCATCTTTGGCGGCGAGATCAAGGAATACACATCGCTGCTTGAGCAGGCGCGCCAGCACGCCACCGACCGGCTGGTCAAGAACGCCCAGGTCATGGGCGCCAACGCCGTGGTGATGATGCGCTTCGATTCCACCGAGATCGCCCAGTACATGTCCGAGATCGTCGCCTATGGCACGGCGGTGGTTCTGGAAAAGGCGGACTAGGGCCGTGCCGCGGATCGCCCTGATCATCGTCAGCGCCGTGCTGCTGGCGGGCGCGCCGGCCCTGTTCCTGATCGGCCAGGCCTGGCCGGCGGCCTGTGTCGTCACCCTGGAAGCGGGCCTGGTGCTGGCCGCCATCGTCTTCGAGCGGCGCCGCTACAAGGCCGTGCTGGACGCTCCGCCGACCGGCGAAGGCTGGGCCATGACCGACGAGCGCTTCATCGATCCGGAGACGGAGGTGGAGACGGTGGTCTGGTTCAACGCCCGGTCCGGAACGCGAGCCTATGTGAGGGCGGGGTAGGGATTGGCGCCGCCGGACCGCCCTGAACCGGCCGCCCGCGCCGGCGTTTGCCTTTCATGACCCCGACCGTCGAGGTGCTCGACCCCTTGTCGCCAGAGCATGACCGCCACCACATCATCTGGCGGCAGGTCGAGGTTGTGCGGCGGCTGTCGGACCGGGTGGTGGGCGTCGGCCCGTTCGGCGTGGGGATGGATGGCCTGCTGACCTTTATCCCGCTGGTCGGCGGCGCCTACAGCCTGGGGGCCGGCGGCTATCTGCTGGTCCAGGCGTTCCGGGCCAGGGCGAAGGGCGCGACGATCGGCGTGATGGCGGTCTATCTGGCCGCCGACCTGATGACCTCTGAAATCCCGCTGATCGGCGACCTGATCGACCTGGCCCTGCCGGCCCACCAGATGGCGGGCCGGGCGCTGCAGAAAGACATCGAGGCCCGTTACGGCGCCCCGCCCGAGATCATCGCCCGCGGCAAGCGGCCGTGGTGGAAGCTGTGGGGACGGTGAGGGGCGGGTGCGTGCAGATTTTTCTAGCGCCCGCCTTGGCGCCTGGTTTACGCCGCCGCCGTGACTGACCCTGCGCCCCCCATCCCCCAGAGGCCGCGCAAGCCGGACGAGCTGGAATGCTGCCACCGGGGCTGTGAGCGGTGCATCTTTGACTATTACGACATCGCCCTGGAGCGCTGGGAGGCGCGGGTGCGGGCGATGGGTCTGGATCCTGAGGCGCTGGGGGGGTGAGGATAGTCTCCTCTCCCCTAATGGGACCTGTGGCATTGCTGGTCGTGCGTCCTTCGAGACGCCGCCCTTCGACGGGCTCAGGACGGCTCCTCAGGATGACGGTCACTTTGAAATTGCACTACTTTTCGTCATGCTCGCGGCGCGGACGCGCCGCCCCTCACCCGGCCTCTCCCCGCACGCGGGGAGAGGAAGTGATGGAAGCGCGAACGGCCCCTCCACCGTTTCGCGGTCCCCCTCCCCTGCGGGGCAGGGGAGGGGTTTGGGATGACTAACCCCTTCGCGCCGCAGCCAGCCGTCTCGCCCCTTCGTCCAGCACCTCGTCCGCCTTGGCGAAGCACAGGCGCAGGATGTGGGTCACCGGGGCGTCTTCGTAGAAGGCCGAGACCGGGATGGAGGCGACGCCGTGTTCGGTGACCGCGCGCCGGGCGAAAGCGTGGTCGGGCTCGGTTATGCCTGAGGCTGCCAGGTCGATGTTGAGGAAATAGGTGCCGGCCGAGGGCAGGACGGCAAAGCCTTCGGCGCGCAGGTTCGCGGCCAGGCGGTCGCGCGAGCGCTGCAGGCCGGCGGGCATGGCGGTGAACCAGTCGCCGGGGTTGTTCAGCCCCTCGGCCACGGCGGTCTGCAGGTTGGGCGGGGTGGTGTAGGTCAGGAACTGGTGGGCCTTGACGATGACGCCGATCAGGGGCGCGGCGGCGCAGACGAAGCCGACCTTCCAGCCGGTGAGGCCGAACATCTTGCCGGCCGAGCCGATCTTGACCGCTCGCTCACGCATGCCCGGAAAGCCGATCAGCGGCTGGTGACGGGCCTGATCAAATACGACTTCCTCCCAGACCTCGTCGCACAGGCAGATCAGGTCGTGGGCGACGCAGAGGTTGGCCAGGAGGGCGAGGTCTTCGGTTCCGTAAACGACGGCGGCGGGGTTTAGCGGGTTGTTCAGCGCGATCAGCCGGGTGCGGGGGGTGATCAGGGCCTCGATCATGGGCGCATCGAAGCGGAAGTGCGGCGGGGCCAGGCGGGCCAGCACCGGCTTTGCCCCCGCCAGCCGCACCATGGGGGCGTAGGAATCGTAGAGCGGCTGGAAGAGGATGGCCTCATCGCCGGGCGAAAGCAGGGCCAGGAAACTGGCGGCAAGCGCCTCGGTGGCGCCGGAGGTGACGATGATCTCGCGCTCCCAGTCCAGGGTCAGGTTCTGGCGACGGGCGTAGTGGCCGGCCACGGCCTGGCGCAGGGCGGGAACGCCGGCCATGGGCGGATACTGGTTGGAGCCGTTCATCACCGCCTCGGCGGCGGCGCGGCGGACGAACTCGGGCCCGGGGGCGTCGGGAAAGCCCTGGCCCAGGTTGATGGCCCCATGCTGGCGGGCCAGGCCCGACATGACGTCGAAGATGGTGGGCGGCAGGGCGGCGAAGAGGGGGTTCATGGGGGCATAGTATGGCCGAGTTCGCACAAGGCCACATCTTTGGACTTGCACGGCGGGGCAAATTGCTGGGCCGGTTTGAGGGTCTGAGCGCAGGCCGTTAATTTCATTGAACTTGTTGCCAGCGGCCGACTCGCCGGATGGTCCAGCTCGCCGCAAAGAGTCACAAAAATGTTTTTTTAGGCCCGCGCCCGGTCCCGGCCCATTGACCGGCTATTAACCGTGTGGCCCCATACCTAGGGTGTTGGGGTGATTTGCCCACAACATCTAGCGCCCGAGGGCCCGATTAGGGCTTGAACGGGCGCACCAGGGGCATAAGGTTTGCGGGCGATGATGGGCAGAGAAGCTATTCAAACTGTATCGGTTACAACGCACCGCGAGGCGCGGTTTGCGAGCACGCGACCGGGCGCCCGGCCTGAACTGAAACTGGTCACCAAGGTGGTGGTCGACCGCACGCGCGACGCCCTGCTGACCGACTTCGGCAAGAAGACCCTGGAAGACCGCTATCTGCTGCCGGGCGAGAGCTATCAGGACATGTTCGCCCGGGTGGCGACGGCCTTTGCGGACGATTCCGACCACGCCCAGCGTCTGTACGACTACATCTCGCGCCTGTGGTTCATGCCCGCCACCCCGGTGCTGTCGAACGGCGGGGCCGATCGCGGCCTGCCGATCTCGTGCTTTCTGAATTCGGTCGGCGACAGCCTGGAAGACATCGTCGGCACCTGGAACGAGAATGTCTGGCTGGCCTCGAACGGCGGCGGCATCGGCACCTACTGGGGCGGGGTCCGCTCCATCGGCGAGAAGGTCAAGGGCTCGGGCCAGACCAGCGGCATCATCCCGTTCATCCGGGTGATGGACTCGCTCACCCTGGCCATCAGCCAGGGGTCCCTGCGCCGCGGCTCGGCGGCGGTGTACCTGGACGTGCACCACCCCGAGATCGAAGAGTTCCTGGAAATCCGCAAGCCGTCGGGCGACTTCAACCGCAAGTCCCTGAACCTGCACCACGGCATTTCGATCACCGACGAATTCATGGAAGCCGTCCGCGACGGCGGCCTGTTCGACCTGCGCTCGCCCAAGACCGGCGAGCCGGTGAAACAGGTGGATGCCCGGACCCTGTGGCAGAAGATCCTCGAGATCCGCCTGCAGACCGGCGAGCCCTATCTGATCTTCGCCGACACCGTGAACCGGGCCATGCCGCAGCATCAGCGCGAACTCGGTTTGAAGGTTCGCCAGTCGAACCTGTGCTCTGAAATCATGCTGCCCACCGGCACCGACCACATGGGCCAGGACCGCACGGCGGTCTGCTGCCTGTCGAGCGTCAATGCCGAGACCTTCCTGGAGTGGCGCGACCATCCGACCTTTATCGAGGACGTCATGCGTTTCCTCGACAATGTGCTGCAGGACTTCATCGACCGGGCGCCGGCGGCCATGGTCGCGGCCAGCTATGCGGCGATCCGCGAGCGGTCGGTGGGTCTGGGCCTGATGGGCTTCCACAGCTTCCTGCAGGGCCTGAACGTGCCGTTCGAGAGCGCCCTGGCCAAGAGCTGGAACATGCGCCTGTTCAAGCACCTGCGCCGCGAGGCCGACAAGGCCTCCCGCACCCTGGCGGCCGAACGCGGACCCTGCCCCGACGCCGAAGAGCGCGGCGTGATGGAGCGCTTCAGCCACAAGCTGGCCATCGCCCCGACCGCCTCGATCTCGATCATCTGCGGCGGCACCTCGGCAGGCATCGAGCCGATCCCGGCCAATATCTATACCCACAAGACCCTGTCGGGCTCGTTCGCGGTGAAGAACCCCTATCTGGAGCGTCTGCTCGACACCAAGGGCAAGAACGACGATTTCACCTGGCGCTCGATCCTGGAGCACGAGGGCTCGGTCACCCACCTGGAGTTCCTGAGCGCCGACGAGAAGGACGTGTTCAAGACCGCCTTCGAACTGGACCAGCGCTGGGTGGTGGAACACGCCGCCGACCGCACGCCGGAAATCTGTCAGAGCCAGTCGCTGAACATCTTCCTGCCGGGTGATGTCGACAAGTGGGACCTGCACATGCTGCACTACCAGGCGTGGGAGCGGGGCGTGAAATCGCTCTACTATCTGCGCTCAAAGTCGGTGCAGCGGGCGGCGTTCGCCGGCGGCGAGGATGCGCCGATCATCTCGACCATGGACACCCCCAAGACCGACTACGAGGAATGCCTCGCCTGCCAGTAGGGGGTGTTAGCTCGGCCGGGAAATAAGTACACGAAGGTCACGAAGGGGGCGCGAAGGTCACAAGGGCTTTCGGGGCTCACAGGATTTTGCGGCGGATTCCCTGCTTCAGCAGCGGGACGTTGAAATTGATCAGGTAGCCCAGCCTTCGGCTGGAAAGACGCAGATAGGTCAGCAACTGGGCGTCGTGGACGCGGGCCAGATCTTCAGTCGCCTTCACCTCAACAACCACGACGTCATCGACCAAAAGGTCGATCCGATATCCCATATCGAGCCGAATGTTTTCAAACACGACGGGCAGCGCCAGCTGCCGATCAACCTTGTGCCCTCGACGCTCCAGTTCATGAGCAAGGCAGGCCTCGTAGGCAGACTCGAGCAAGCCAGGGCCAAAAGCCCTATGCACCTTTAGCGCTGCGTCAAGCACGGCGCGTCCAACAGCTTCCGTCCCGGCCGGGAGGTCTTCGTGTCCTTCGTGCATCCCCTGTGACCTTTGTGTCCCTCTTTTCCTTTGACGCGAGGGCGACGGGATTATTTGGCGGCCGCCGGCGGGTTCACCAGGGAGGCCGGCGCGGCGAGGACCGCGTCTATGAAGTCGCGGTAGAAGTAGGCGGCGCGCTCCAGGCCCGGGACCGAGATCGAGCCGACCACGTCGCCGCTGGTGTGATAGAGCGGCCCCGAATGGATGCCCTGCACGCGGGCCACGCCGAGGGGCGCATAGCCGCCCAGGTCGCCCGGCACCGAGGCGTCGATCATCGTATTGTAGGTGTAGCCGTAGCGGGCGGCGGCGGCGGTGATCTTGTCGATCAGGAACAGGTTCATGTTGCTGACGCCGACGTTCTTGGGCTCTTCGGTGGGATCGACGCGCCATGGATCGGTGCGGACCTGGTACTGGGCGACGTGTTCGAGATTGAGCACCAGAACAGCGGTGTTGAGCAGCGGGCGGTTCATGCGCACAAGGTTGGTGGCCCCGTTCATGCCGGGCGAGTGGTGGCCGGCGTTGCCGACGAAGATCAGGGTCTTGGCCGGTTTGGCGGCGGCCTTGGCGTAGTGGCGGGCGAGCGCCAGGGCCACGGCCACGCCGTCGCCGTTGTCGCCGGCCCCGTCGAACCAGGAATCCAGGTGGGCGTTGACGATCACCGATTCCGTACTGAGGCCGGGCACGACGCCGATGACGTTCTGGGCTTTCAGGCCTGTGGCCATCTCGGAGTCCAGGGTCAGGCGGGCGTTGACCGGGCGGGCGCCGGCCTTGCCCAGCACGGCCTTCAGGAAGGCGCCGTCGGCGCCGCCGAGGTTGAAGGCCGGTTTGCCGCGGCTGGCGAAGTCGAAGACATGCATATTGCCTTCCTGTTCGACCCAGTTGAACACGGCCACAGCGCCCGCGGCCTCCAGCGCCTGGGTGGACTGGACGATCTTGCTGCGGTCGGAATAGGCGCCGGTGGTCGGGCGCGAGTGCTGGATGGCGATCTTGCCGCGCACGTCGACGCGGACCGGATCGCCCGCCTCGCCGGCAAAGACGAGGGGGGCGTTGATCGCGCCGTCGATCTTCGAGCCCGAGGTCGGCACGGCCGAGCGCAGGATGACGTCGGCCGAGCCGGGCCCGAAGGCCGGATCAGCGAGGATGCGTACTTCCCAGGTTTTCGGCCGCCAGAAGGGCTGGGCCGCGTCGAAGGTCTGGACCTCTACGGACTTGACGCCGGCGCTGCGCAGCTGGGCGGCGAACCAGTTGGCGGCGGCGGTTTCGGATGGGTAGCCCGAGATGCGGCCCCAGAACTGGACGCCGGTGGCCTCCATGGCGTCGGAAAAGCCGACGATGGCGCGAAGGTCGCGCTGGATACGCGATCCGGCGAACTCGGGCTCGGCGGTCTGTCCGGCGGGCAGCTTGAAGGCCGGCGCGCGCACCGGGTTGCCGATGGAGGCCAGCTGGGGCGGGTTCTGCAGGCCCGGTGGCGTGGCGGTGGCAAACCAGGCCGTGGGCGTGGCGGCCGAGGCGGCCGTTGCGGCGGCGATAACCACCGCCGCCAGTTTGAGGCTGAATCCGATCCCGCGGGCCATGGCTGGCTTCCCCCTGTTTTCCGGGATGATAGGCCGCGGCGCCGGGAAGGGAAGCGGCGAAGAGTCAGATAGCTTGCATAAAACAGTACCATGCACTATATGAGTCCGGTGGGTGATTGAATTCCGGAGGGCGACATGGATTTCGGAAATCTGTTTTTCTCGGCCTATGGCCGCATCGGCCGCCAGGAGTTCTGGGTCGGCTGGGCGATCCTGTTGATGGTCGGCATCTTTTTCGCCTTTGTTCCCTTCATCAACCTGATCCTGCCCTGGGGCCTGCTCTACTGCGGGATCTGCCTGCGATCAAAGCGGCTGCACGACATGGGCCGCACCGGCTGGTGGCAGATCATTCCCCATGTGGCCAAACTGGTCTGTCTGATCATCGTCATCTATCTGGTCGCTGCCGCGGTTCTGGCGGGCGTGGCGTGGCACATGCTGATCCATCCCGCCGTCGTGGCTGGCGCCGTGGCGGGCGCCATCACCCTGGTGATGGCCCTGTTCGCGGTGTGGCTGATCGACGTGGCGTTCCTGCTGTGGATCGGCATTGTCGAGCCCGACCCCTACGACAACACCTATGGCCCCGGTCCGGCCAACGAAGACTACCGGATGGCCGCCACGGCCTAGGCGACGGCGCTTTGATCATCCGGCTCGCCCATCAGCCGGATGATTTCGGTCAGCAGCTGGGTAGGCGAGAAGGGCTTGGGCGCAACGCCGTTCATGCCGGCCGCCAGGTAGCATTGCCGCTGGTGGCTCATGACGTCAGCCGTCAGGGCGATGACGGGGATGCTGGCCATCGGACCGGGCAGGGCGCGGATAAGACGGGTGGCTTCCATCCCGTCCATGCCGGGCATGTTGATGTCCATCAGCACCAGATCGAAATCCGAGCGGCTCAGGGCTTCGATGCCGGCCTTTCCGCTCTCGGCGGTCTCGGTCACCGCGCCCATGGCTTCGATGGTCTTTGAGGCGACCAGAAGGTTGATGGCGTTATCATCGACGACCAGTACGCGCAGGCCCTTGAGCGGCGCATCCATGTCCGAGATTTCCGGAGCGGGCGCTTCGGCCTCGCAGGCCGGCGCCGCGATTTCGAACCAGAAGGTCGAACCCTGGCCGATCACGCTGGAAAATCCCATGTCCCCGCCCATGGACCGGGCCAGACTGCGCGAAATGGCCAGGCCCAGGCCGGTGCCGCCCAACTTGCGGGCGGTGCCGCTGTCGGCCTGCTGGAAGCGGTCGAACAACAGGGCGCCGGCTTCTTTCGAAATGCCGATGCCGGTGTCCTCGACCTCGCAGCGCAGTCTTTGATCCGCGCCATGACCGAGGCAGGACACGCGGATCTCGACGCTGCCCTCGTCGGTGAATTTGATCGCATTGCCGGTGATGTTGAACAGGCACTGGCGCAGCCGCAACGGGTCGACCATCGCCCAGCTGACATTGTTCGAAATGAGGGCGCGCAGGGAAAGGCCCCTGGCTTCAGCGCCGGGGGCCATCATGGCGATGACGCTGCTGACAGCGGCCTTGACGTCGGTCGCGGACGGCGTGACCTCAAGCTTTCCCGCTTCGATCTTGCTGAAATCGAGGATGTCGTTGATCAGCTGACTGAGCATCTGGCCGCAGTTCAGCGCCTGATCGACCAGATCGCGCGCGTTGTCCGACAGCGGCTCATTTTTCAACAGATGCAGGATGCCGGACACGCCGTTGAGGGGCGTGCGGATTTCGTGGCTGACCGAGGCCAGAAAGCTTGACTTGGCAGTGGTGGCCGCTTCCGCCGCCTTCAGGGCTTCCTTCAGCTTGAGCTTGTGGCGCACGACAGAGTCGACATCGAGAATCAGGCCCACGCCGTGGCGGCTGGGAGCGGCGCCGTTCTGTTCAACCTCGAAGTAGAGCCGCCCCCAGAAATAGCCCCTGGAGCCCAGAACACGCACGTCGATCGGCTCGACAATGCCGTTGGCCGTAGCCTGTCTGCGGAACTCTGAAACCCGCGCATGGTCAGCAGGGTGGAAGATGGACAGGGTGCTGAGCTTCAGCCGCTTCATGCCGCGGACGCCGAGTAGCTGCGCCAGCTCCCGGGACGGCGAATATTCGCCGGTCCGCAGATCAAAATCGAAGGCGCCGGCATGGGCGGCGTGCATGGCCATTCTCGCCTGGCGGGCGCTGGCGGCGGCGGCGTCGCGGGCCTGGGCCTGGTCCGTCACGTTCTGGCTGATGCCATACATCTCGTAGCGGCCGGACGGCAGCTGGCGACCCGTGCGGTAGTGGACCTTGAGATAGACCCAGTGGCCCGCCGCGTGGCGGTAACGCATTTCGGTGTCGGCCTCGCCGACTTCGGTCGTGAGGCGCTCGCGGATGGCGGCGTCCAGTGGCCCATCGGCCGGATGCTGGACCTGGGCAAGCAGGGAGCGGGGGATGACGCCGATGCCGCGATCGTAGCCAAGATCAAGTTCGCTGGAGAAGTAGTAGTTGTCGCTGTCGGGATTGAAGCGCCATACCCCCCACCTGGGCGTCATGCATCAGCCGGGCGACGGTATCATCACGCAGGATTTCGCCGTCGACGGAGTTCAATCGATCTTCGATCGGAAAATCCGGGTGGCCGGGCACGCGCGCAATCCCCAAAATGAGCCATGAACATCGCACGAGGGTCTGAACGGTCGCTTAAGCCCGTCTGCGGCAGCCCGCCGCGCGGTCGCCGGCAGGCCTTGCGGGTGTTGACGGGATATCGACGATTCGATAATTCCAGAAATATGGAAATAAATGACGCCGTAGCCGCCCTGTCCGCCCTGGCCCAGGGGCCGCGTCTGGCGGTCTTTCGGCTGCTGGTGGCGGCAGGCCCCGACGGGCTGGCGGCCGGTGAGATCGCGCGGCGGACCGGTGTGGCGGCCAACACCCTGTCGGCGCAGCTGACGGTGCTGACCCAGGCGGGTCTGACGGCGGCGCGGCGCGAGGGCCGCTCGATCATCTACAGCGCTGATTACGCGGTGGTCAGCCAGGTTCTGGCCTTTCTGATGGACGATTGTTGCGGCGGCAGGCCCGAGGTCTGCGCGCCGTTGGCGGGGATTACGGAACGGGCCTGCTGCGCGGCCTGAATTTCGGAGGGTAAGATGACTGACGATGCCGGCCGCGGGCCGCTGAACGTATTGTTCCTGTGCACGGGCAATTCCGCGCGCTCGATTCTGGCCGAGTCGATCATGAACCGGGCGGGCGCAGGCCGCTTCAAGGCCTGGTCCGCCGGCTCGATGCCAACGGGCGCGGTCAACCCCCATGCGCTCAGCCTGCTGGAAAAGTACAACTATCCGACCGGGGATCTGCGCTCGAAGAGCTGGGAAGAGTTTGCGCAACCGGGCGCGCCCAAGCTCGATTTCGTGTTCACAGTCTGTGACAACGCTGCGGGCGAAGTCTGTCCGATCTGGCCGGGCCAGCCGATGACCGCCCACTGGGGCGTGCCCGATCCGGCCGCCGCCACGGGTAACGACGCACAGGTGGCGCTGGCCTTCGCCGACGCCTATCGCCAGCTTTCGAACCGCATCACCATCTTCGCCAACCTGCCGCTGGACAGTCTCGACCGTCTGTCGCTGCAGCGCCGCCTGGACGCGATCGGCAAGACCCAGGACCAGCCGGCTTGACCGCCCCCCTGCCGCGCCGCCTGGCCGCCGAGACGCTGGGCACAGCGTTTCTGCTGGCCATCGTTGTCGGCTCGGGAATCATGGGCGAGCGGCTGAGCGGCGGCAATATCGCCATCGCCCTGCTGGCCAACACCCTGGCGACCGGGTGCGGGCTGGTCGTCCTGATCACGATGTTCGGCCCGATATCGGGGGCGCACTTCAACCCGGCCATCACCCTGGTGATGGCGCTGCGCCGCGAGATCGGCTGGGCGGAGAGCCTGGCCTATGCGGCCGTTCAGACCGCTGGCGGGGTTCTGGGCGTGTGGGCCGCGCATGTAATGTTCGCCGAGCCGGTGCTTCAGGTTTCCACAAAGGTACGCGCCGGACCCGACCAGGCCTTTTCCGAATTTGTCGCCACCTTCGGCCTCGTGGCGGCGATCCTTGCGACCTCAAAGCACCGGCCCCAGGCGACGCCGGCCATCGTCGGGCTCTACATCGCCGCCGCCTACTGGTTCACCGCCTCGACCTCGTTCGCCAATCCGGCGGTGACGATTGCGCGATCCCTCAGCGACACCTTCGCCGGCATAGCCCCGGCCAGCGCGCCGGCCTTCATCACCGCCCAGATCGCCGGCGCCGTGGCGGGGTGGGTTGTGTTCGGCTGGTTGCTGCGCGAGCCGGCGGTTACGCCGGCGCCTTGAGACCCGCGTACATCTGGCGCTCCTCGGACCTGGGATCGATCACGACTTTGGACTCGGTGTCGAAGGCCATTACCGCCCTGTGGTCCGCCGTGTAGGCATCCCAGCCGGGATTGCCGTCGCGGGCGAACTTGATCCAGGCGGTCGACATGGCGTCGGCGACCTTTTGTGCATTGGGATCCTCGCCGACGAACGAGGCCGACTTGGCGACATTGTCGAACATGAACACCAGGTCATAGGCGTGGGGCGCGTTCCACTTGCCGCCATCGACGGGCGTTTCGTGGGTCAGCAGGTACATATAGGCCGCCGCCCCGCCTTGCGCGGACTTGCGTTCGGCCTGGAGGATGGCGTTTCGGCGCATGCCGGTCTCGGTCTGGATGATGAAGAAGACATCGGCCGGATTTGCGTCGGGATAGAGGGCGCGGGTCTTTGCGACCGCCGCCGTGACATCCAGGCCGCGGGCCTTGAAGCTGTCCAGGCGTGCGGGCAGGTCCTCCCACTTCAGATCGAACAGCTTGGGATCGCGCGCGCCCATCAGGCCGGCCTGCTCGTCCTTGGTGGTGCCGATCAGCATGGGCACGGATTTGGTCCCCGGCGGGGCGTCAGGCGTGAACGGCTGACGGGGCAGGGAGCCGCCGTCCATCACAGGTCCGGGCGTGCCGCCACCCGGCGGCGGAGCGCCGGGGACCGCGCCGCCCGGAACCAGAATTGCCGACAACAGCTTTTCCTCCGGCAGAGCCTGCAGCTCTTCGGCGGTCTTTGCGCCGCAGGCGTCCATGAACGCCTGGCTGGTTTCGGCCGCCGCCTCGGCGGTGCGCACCGCCAGGGTCGAGCCGGACTGGACGATGGCGCGGTGGAACAGGCCTTCGGCTTTCGGCATGGCCATCAGGGTGGAGACCTTGCTGCCGCCGCCGCTTTCGCCAAAGATCGTGACATTGCCCGCATCGCCGCCGAACTCGGCGATGTTGTCGCGTACCCATTCCAGCGACTGGATCATGTCGAGGTTGCCGGCGTTTCCGCTGTCGGCGAAGGCCGCGCCGCCCGCCTTGCCCAGATAGGTGTAGCCAAAGACGTTGAGGCGGTGATTGACCGTGACCAGCACCACGTCGCCGCGATTGGCCAGACGCACGCCGTCATAGGCCAGGCTCGAGCCCGAACCGGTGGCGAAACCGCCGCCGTGGAACCAGACCATCACAGGGCGTTTCTTGCCGTCTGCCAGGCCTTTGGTCCAGACGTTGAGGAACAGGCAATCCTCGCTCTGCGGCCGGGGGTTCTGCCAGGACTGATAGAGCCCGCCGCCGTTGCCGGCCGGATTCTGCGGCGAGGAAGCGCCGTATTCAAGGGCGTCCAGGGTTCCGGTCCAGGGCTGCGGCGGCTGGGGCGGCAGAAAGCGGCGGCCCTCGGTGGTGGCGCCATAGCGCACGCCCTTGAAGACGTTGACGCCCTCTTCGACCTTGCCGCGCACCTTGCCGGCCCTGGTGGCGGCGATGGGCTCCCTGGCCGCGGCCTTGCAGGCGGCCAGGCCGACCAGTGCAGCGCCGCCGAGCAGCAGCATGCGGCGGTCGGGCGAAAAGCCCTTGAACGGCGTGGTCATGATCATCGCTCCCTGATCGCCGGCGCGGGCCTGTGGCGGCCTCATCCTGTCCGGCGGTGCTTCCCTGTGAACCAGACTGTCACAGGCTCTGGTGCTCGCCAATCCCGAGGGCGATCCGTCCACACCCCGTCCCCAACATCTTGCGGCTCAGCCTTAACTCGACGCTAGATGTTGTCTGATGAAGTGATAGGGTATTGATTCACGAGTTCAAACGAGACCCCCGATGTCCGCGTCCGCCCACTCCAAACTGCCCGGTCTGCTCACCCCTTCGGCGGCCTACAAGCCGTTCCGCTATCCGTGGGCCTATGAGTACTGGAAGAAGCAGCAGCAGGTGCACTGGATGCCCGAGGAAATTCCGCTGGGCGAGGATCTCAAGGACTGGGCGGTCTCGCTCAGCCCCTCGGAACGCAACCTGCTGACCCAGATTTTCCGGTTCTTCACCCAGTCGGATATCGAGGTTCAGGACAACTACATGGACCGCTACGGGCGCATCTTCCGCCCGACCGAGGTGAAGATGATGCTGTCATCCTTCGCCAATATGGAGACCATCCATATCGCGGCCTATGCCCTGCTGCTCGAGACCATCGGCATGCCCGAGAGCGAGTTCGGCGCCTTCATGGAATACGAGGCCATGCGGGACAAGCACAACTACATGCAGACCTTCGGCGTCGAGTCCAACGCCGACATCGCCCGGACGCTCGCCATGTTCGGCGGCTTTACCGAGGGCCTGCAGCTGTTCGCCAGCTTCGCCATGCTGATGAACTTCCCGCGCTTCAACAAGATGAAGGGCATGGGGCAGATCGTGTCCTGGTCGGTGCGCGACGAGAGCCTGCACTGCGAGGGGATCACCAAGCTCTATCACGCCTTCAACAAGGAAACCGGCGCGGTCACCAAGGCCGTGGCCGACGACATCGTCGACTGCTGCAAGACGGTGGTGGGCATGGAAGACAAGTTCATCGACCTGGCGTTTGAAATGGGCCCGGTGGAAGGCATGACGCCGGACGACATCAAGAAGTACATCCGCTTCATCGCCGATTGGCGCCTGCGCCAGCTGGAGCTGCCGGAAGTCTACGGGGTGAAGGAAAACCCGCTGCCTTGGCTGCAGTCGATGCTGTCAGGGGTGGAGCACGCCAACTTCTTCGAGGCCCGCTCGACCGAATATTCCAAGGCCGCGACCAAGGGCCAGTGGCATGGGTCTGATGGCGTGTGGGGCCAGTTCGACCAGCTCGTCGCCAAACGCGGCGCGGGGGAAGTGCACCCGGCGGAGTAGGTGGGATTCAATGCCCAACCGCGGCAAGACAATCGCTTCGTTGGTTGGCGTAGTTGCAGCTCTCGGGCTACTCTCACCAATCGCCATCAACATTTATCTCGTATGGCGATCATCCCCAAAGTTCGAATTCGATGGCGCAATTCTTTATACCTCAATGCCCGCACTAGGCGGCGCGCTGCTTGTGGCATCGATCTGGTTTGGACGATCCGCGAGACGCTAGACTTGGTGTCTGTCAGGCCGGTTCGGCTCGCTCTGGCTAAAATTCCGTCTGTCCCCGCGAAGGCGGGGACACATACTGGCGGCTGGCATTGGTCTGGTGTCGCCATGTAAAAGCGGAGGGCTCGGATGGGTCCCCGCCTTCGCGGGGACAGACGGGATTTTACTGGAATCGCCGCCCTATTCCCGCGTCGCGGTCACGACCCATACCGCGCCGGGCGGGGCGACGCTGCCGTCGGGGGTGACGTAGGGCGTCAGGGCCGCTTCGATGGCGGGGGTGACCACGGGCAGGACGTGTTCGCCCACCTCGCGGATGAAGCGGCTGGCGGGGCCGAAGCTGAACGAATTATCGACGGCTTCGCGCAAGCCGGGGCCCAGGCGAACCGGCGCGTCGAAGCGTTCGATATCGACATTGTGGAACCCGGCCCCGGTCAGGATGGCGTCGAGCCGGGCTGGATCGGCAAAGGCGAAAGGCCCCGGGGCGAAGGGGTCGGCTGGCGGAGTCTCGACGCCCACCGCCTTGCGCGCGGCAGCCAGCGGGGCCATGGCCCAGGGGTTCTCGCGCGGCGCGCGCCAGCAGCAGAACGCCATGCGGCCGCCGGGCGCCAGGGTTTGGCGCAGATGCTCAAAGGCGTGCTGGGGCGCATCGAAGAACATCACTCCGAAACGCGAGAAGATCAGGTCCAGGCCCATGGGCAGTTCGGCGCTGGAAGCGTCGGCTTCGGCGAAGGACAGCTGGGTCAAGTTCGCGATGCCGCGCCGGGCCTCGGCCACGGCCAGCATGGGCGCCGAGACGTCGACGCCCAGCACCTTGCCGCCCGCGCCCACCGCCCGGGCGATGGCCAGGGTGGTGTCGCCGCAGCCGCAGCCGACGTCGATAACCTGCTCGCCGGACGAGACCTTTGCCGCCGCCAGGGCGGCCTCGCCGAAGGGGCGGGTGAGCACATCCAGCTCGCCCTGCATCTGGGCCCAGCGCTCGCCCAGCACCCCGTTCCATTCGGCGATCTGATCAGCGTTGTGGTCCATGGGGGCGGTTCCTGATTCACCTCTCCCCATCCATGGGGAGACGCGGCGCCCCTCACCCTAACCTCTCCCCGCGTTGCGGGGCGAGGGGTTTTAGTCCGGTGTGTAGATGTCGGCGCCCAGAATGGCGCGGCGGCGCAGCCACAGGCTGGGGCGGTAGCGGTCCGAGCCGGTCATGGCCTGCATGGCGGCCAGGGTTTCCAGCACCAGGCCGGGGCCGAGTCTGGCGGTCAGTTCCAGCGGGCCGAAGGGATAGTTCTGGCCCAGCTTCATGCCCAGGTCGATGTCCTGGGGCGTGCCGATGCCGATCTGGGCCATCTCGCAGCCCAGGCCCGCCACCATGGCCAGGATGCGCAGGGCGACAAAGCCGGGCGAGTCCTTGACCACGGCGGTGGCGAAGCCCCGGGCGTTCAGCCAGCGCTCGACGTCTGTGATGACGCCGTTGCCGACCAGAGGGGCCATCAGGGTGACGAAGCGCCGGTCGAGGCCGGAAAAGTCTAGGGCCACCACGCGGGCCGGATCGAGATCCAGGCGAACGGCGGCGTTGGCGGCGTCCTCGCCGAGCGGCGAGATCAGGATGGGCGATGCGCCATCGTCCTCCACCACGGCCAGACCGGAGGTCGTGACGAGGGCTGTAAAGCGTCCGTCAGCCTCTGGGAGCACGGCCTTGAGTGTTGTGGCGCCGTCATCATCGGGCGGGACATAGGCCGGGCGGGCGGGCGCGTTTTCCGGATAGGCATGGAAGCCCTGGGCGGTCTTGCGGCCTAGGCGCCCGGCGTTGAACATGGTCTCGTGCAGGGGGGCGGTCTTGATGCGCGGATCGTTCATGTAGCCGCCCCAGATGACCTTGCTGGCGGTGAAGTTCACGTCGATTCCGGTCAGGTCCATCAGCTCGAACGGGCCCATCCGGAAGCCGGCGGAATCGCGCATGATCCGGTCGATGGTCTCGACGTCGGCGACGCCCTCCTGCTGGATGTGCAGGGCCTCGGTGACGTAGGCGCGGCCGCCCAGATTGACCAGAAATCCTGGGCCGTCCTTGACCCGCACGGCGGTCTTGCCGAGGGTATTGGACAGGGTGAGCATGGCCTCGATGACGACGGAATCGGTGGCCGGGCCGAAGATCACCTCGACCAGCTTCATCAGCGGCACGGGGTTGAAGAAGTGCAGGCCGCAGACCCGGCCGGGATGCTTGCAAGCCCGGGCGATGGCGGCGATCGACAGGGACGAGGTGTTGGAGGCCAGGATCGCATCCGGGGCGACGATGTCTTCCAGGGCCTTGAACAGGGTCTGTTTGGGTTCGAGCTGTTCGATGATGGCCTCGATGACCACATCAGCGCCGGCGAAGGCCTCGAGACCGGCGGCCAGGGTCAGGTTGTCAGCCGCCTGTTGAACCAGACCCGCTTCGGCCTGGCCCTTTTCCACCAGGCGAGCGATGCGGCTGGCGATCTCGGCGCCCGCCTTGTTCAGTGCCGCGCCGTTCTGGTCGAAGAGCACGACCTTCAGGCCCGCGACCAGGGCGATCTGGGCGATTCCGGCCCCCATGGCGCCGGAGCCGACGACGCCGATCGTTTGAATGGTTCGCTCGCTCACGGCTTGTCCTCTCGCGGGTCAGAAGTGCTATGTGGCGGGACTTGTAGTCGCGGAGCAAGCCATGAAAAAAATCGCCCTCATCACCGGCGCGGGCTCCGGCATCGGCCGGGCGGTCGCGGTGACGCTGTCGGCCAATGGCTGGGCGGTGGTGCTGGCGGGACGCCGGGCCGACCGGCTGGCGGAGACGGCGGCATTGTGCGCGGGCGAGAGTCTGGTTCATCCGGCCGATGTCTCGGACCCTGAAGCCATCACCGGCCTGTTCGACGCGGTGCGGGCGCGGTTCGGGCGGCTGGACATGCTGTTCAACAACGCCGGCATGGGAGCCCCGCCTGTTCCCCTCGAGGACATCACGCTGGAACAGTGGCAGGGCGTGGTGAACGTCAACCTGACGGCGGCGTTTTTGTGCACCCAGCATGCTTTCCGGCTGATGCGCGACCAGGCGCCGCGCGGCGGGCGGATCATCAACAACGGCTCGATCTCGGCTGACCGGCCCCGGCCGCGGTCTGCGCCCTATACGGCGACCAAGCACGCCATGACCGGTCTGACGAAATCGACTTCGCTGGACGGGCGGGTCTATGACATCGCCTGCGGCCAGATCGACATCGGCAATGCGGATACCGAGTTGATGAGCAAGGCCAAGGCCGGCGGCCTGCCGCAGCCGGACGGTTCAATCCGCATGGAGCCCACCATGGATGTCCAGGTTGTCGCCGATGCCGTGCTCTACATGGCCGGCCTGCCGCTGGAGGCCAATGTGCAGTTCATGACGGTGATGGCGACGAAGATGCCCTTGATCGGCAGGGGTTAGCGCTCAATGAGGCGTGGCTTGTCCACGCCCTTAGCTTCGCTACTTGAGCGCCTACGCCACGTTTTTGCGAGGCACCGGAATTGCCGGGAAGGCCGACTTGCGCAGGAACTCGTCCATGGCCTGCGGCGGCATGGGCCGGGCGAAATAGTAGCCCTGCATGCGTGAACAGCCGATGGCGCGCAGCTGGATGGCGTGGGTCTCGTCCTCGACGCCCTCGGCGATGAACGACAGGCCCAGCGCCCGGGTGGTCTGGGCCAGAAGGCGGACAAGGGCGGTGACGCGCTCGTCCGTGCCGATGTCCTTGGTGAGCGAGCGGTCGATCTTCACCGTGTCGATCGGCAGCTGCATCAGGGCGCGCAGGTTGGAATAGCCGATGCCGAAATCGTCCAGCGCCACACGCACCGAATGGGCGGCCAGGCGCTCGATGTGGCGGCGAGCGAGGTCCATGTCCTGCATCAGGAAGGTCTCGGTGATCTCGACGATCAGGGCGCTGGGCGGCATGCCGTTCTGTCCGATGCGTTCGATCAGGTTGCCGGCGAAATTGACGTCGAGCAGTTCGCGCGGCGAGACGTTGCAGGACATGGATTCGATCAGACCGTCATAGACCCAGGGCGCGGCGATTACGCAGGCCTGGTCGAATATCGAAGCGTCGATACGGCCGATCAGACCCAGTTCTTCGGCGATCGGCACAAAACTGTCGGGCATGACCAGCCCTTGGGTCGGGTGATGCCAGCGGGCCAGCACCTCAACGCCACTGACCGCGCCGGAGGCGGCGTCGACCACCGGCTGGAACCACGGAACGATTTCCTGACCCTCGACAGCGCGGCGCAGGTCTGATTCGAGTGTGCGGCGAAGTTCGCCTTCACGGCGCAGGGGCTCGTCAAAAACCTTGTACTGGCCGCGACCCTTGGCCTTGGCGCGATAGAGGGCAAGGTCCGCATAGCGCTGCAAATCGGCCGCGTCCCTGGCGTCGCGGGGATAGAGCGCCACGCCGATGGAGGCGCCGGGCGAGATCTGGCGGCCCATGATGTCCATGGGCTGGACGAGGGCGGCGAGTATGCGGCGGGCCAAAGCGGTCGCCTCGGCGCCGTCGGGGTTCATTTCGGCGATCACAGCGAACTCGTCGCCGCCCAGGCGCGCGACGATGTCGCTGCCGCGCGAGACGCTGGCCAGACGTTCGCCGACTTCCTGCAGCAGCAAATCGCCGGCCTCGTGACCGAGGGTGTCGTTGATGTCCTTGAAGCGGTCCAGGTCCACCACATAGAGGCCGACCATCATGCCAAAGCGCGTTGCGGCGGCGAGCTTTTCGGTCAGTCCCGACAGGAAGGCGCCGCGGTTTACAAGACCGGTCAGGGCGTCAGTGCGGCCGATCTGCAGAACGCGTGCGCGCTCTTCTTCCAGCTCGTTGATGCGCGACGACAAGGTGTCGCATATGCCCTGCAGCGACGCATTGGCGGTGAGCAGCTCCTCGGTGTGACCGGCCAGGACGGATTCAGATTCCGTGCGGGCGGCGCGTTCGGCAAACAATTGGCGCTCAAGCGACTCCACCGACGGGGCGAGAGGCTGGGTCATCGCGGGGCGAACGCGTTCCGGGCGAGCGAGGGGTGGTCGGCGTGGCCGGCAGGTCCGAAACAGGCGATGTCGCCAACCTTCGTTTTGCCGTTGCGCTGCATGCCTGTCCTCGAAAGGGTTATCTGCCGCGCAACCTAGTGGGGTAGTGCGAACCCAAGGTTAAAAACCCGAAACAGTGTTCCTCAAAATTGCCGGCAAGGCTAAGAGCCGCTCATGCGTCACTGCGTGAGGATCAAGGCCGGCTGGCGGGACCCGATGACGGTTCTCGGCGGATGGCCGGACACGCCATACACTCTTGGGTTGATTTCCGGCGGCGACGGACGCTGGTCCTGGCTGGCCCGCCTGCCGGACCGGACCGAGACCCTGGAGTCAGGCGACGGGCGCGATCCGTTTGAGGTCCTGGCCGCGCTGCTGGGCGAGTCTGGCCAGGGCGGGGAAGGCCCGTTTTCCGGCGGCGTGGCCGGGCTCGCCAGCTACAGTCTGGCCAGTCGCATCGAGCCGCTGGACCTGGGCGCATCGCCGGACTGGCCGGACCTGGTGCTGATGCGCTTTCCCGCTGTGCTGGCGTTTGATCATGGCGCGCGCGCGGTCTGGGCCATCGGGCGGGGCGAAAGCGCACCCCTCGCCCGGGAGGCCGCCGAGCGGGCGGCAAGTTGGCTGGGCGATGATCAAGCCATTGCTTTCGAAGGCGTTCTGGCTCCGGCCGTAACGGCGGATGATCCGCTGGCGTTCGAGGCTGCCGTGGAAGATGTCCGGGCGCGGATCGCCGACGGCGAGATCTTCCAGGCCAATATTGCCCGCCGATGGACCGGCCGTCTCAACCCCGGCGCAGGCCCGTTCGACCTGTTCGCCCGACTCGTGGCGCAAAGCCCGGCGCCCTATGCCGCCTGGCTGCGGCTGCCGGGACGCGCGATTGTTTCCAATTCTCCGGAACAGTTTGTCGCGGTGACGCTGGACGGCGCCGGACGCCGTGTGTCCACCCGGCCCATCAAAGGCACTGCGCCGCGCGGCGCCACGCTGGCGCTGGATGAGGTCGAAAAGCAGAAGTTGGCGGCCTCGGCCAAGGACCGCGCCGAAAACCTGATGATCGTGGATCTGATGCGCAACGATCTGGCGCGGGTCTGTGCGCCCGGCAGCGTCGAGACCCCGCAACTGTTCCGGCTGGAGACCTTCGCCAATGTGCACCATCTGGTATCTACGGTGACAGGCCGTCTGAGGGCGGACGCCAGCGCTGCCGATCTGCTAAGAGCCACCTTTCCGCCGGGCTCAATCACCGGTGCGCCCAAGGTCCAGGCCATGAAGGTGATCAGCGAACTGGAGCCGCCGCGCGGGCCGTTCTTCGGCGCGATATTCTGGGCGGGATTTGACGGTGCTTTCGATTCCAGCGTGTTGATCCGCACCACGGCTTTTGTTGAAGATCCTCAGGGCTGGCGTTTTGAGGCCCGGGCCGGCGGAGGGATCACGGCCGATTCCGTCCCTCATGCCGAACGCCTCGAAACCGAGGACAAGATTTCGGCGATCCTGAGCGCGCTCACGGAGCCTTTGGCATGATTGCGCCGGATGACCGCGGCTTTACCCTGGGCGACGGGCTGTTCGAGACCCTACTGGCGCAGGACGGCGATCTGGAGGCGTGGACCGCGCACATAGATCGCCTCGGGGCCGGCTGCCGGGCCCTTGGCCTGCCGGCGCCCGATCCGGAACTTGTTCGCAGGGAATCGGTTCGCGCCCTGCAGGCGGCCGGCCTTGAAGACGCCCGCGCGGCCGTGCGGATCACCTGGACGGCGGGACCGGGTGGCCGCGGGCTTGATCGCCCGGCCAGTCCGACGCCGCGTCTCGTCGTAACGGCCGCGCCTGTCGTCGCGCCAGCCGGGCCGGCGCGCCTGATCACCTCAACGGTGCGCCGTCCCGAGATGTCCCTGACCGCACGTCACAAGACGCTGAGCAGTCTCGACGCCGTCATGGCCCGGCGCGAGGCGATTGCGGCCGGCGCCGACGAGGCGGTGATGCTCAACAGTCAGGGGAACCTGGCCTGTGCGGCCGCCGCCAATCTGTTCTGGCTTGAGGACGGGATTCTGTGCACCCCGTCACTGGACTGCGGTGTGCTGGCGGGAACTGTTCGGGCGCGGATCATGGCGCAGGATGGGCTTGCGGTGCGGGAAGTCGTCGCAACGGCCGAGGCCTTGCGCGGCGCACGCGCGATCTTTCTGACCAACTCACTGATCGGCGTGCGTGATGTTGTGGAACTCGATGGACGCGTCCTGCCTCAGCAGGTCGGGCAGTCGATCTTGGCGACCTTGCGCGGGCGCATGTAGAACGTCTTGGTGATGGTCGGCACCGTTTTGATCACCATGTTCAGCGACCCGGTGTAAGTGTAGCTGACCGTGGACATGATCACGCTCTGGTTGGCCGAGATCAGGGCGGCCGGCACTGAATTGTAGATCGAGGCCTTGGCCGGACTGTCCGCCGTCAGCACCAATGAGACAGATTGAGGGTTCCCGCTAACGGGGGGTTTTGGTCTCATCGCAGTGACGTAGGAACGAAGATGAGAGCAAAACCCTTGCCCCATAAAACGACGCCCGGTGAACGGGTGGCGAAGGATATCCGGC
>CANJPZ010000011.1 GCA_947476325.1 Caulobacteraceae bacterium
AACCAGGCCATGCATGCGCACGGCGGCATCGTTCTGCACGACGTCATCAATTCAAGATTTGCCCGCAAGGCCATCGAAAAGGGCGCCGACGGCCTTATTCCGGTGGCGGCCGGGGCAGGCGGACATGCGGGCGGACTCTCGCCCTTCGCTCTTGTTCAGGAGCTGCGCGAATGGTTCGACGGCCCGCTGGCCCTGTCCGGCGCGATCGCCAATGGCCGGGCCATTCTGGGGGCCCAGGCCATGGGCGCCGATCTGGCCTATATCGGGTCAGCGTTCATCGCGACCCGCGAAGCCAATGCCCACCAGGCCTACAAGGAGATGATCGTGGCAAGTTCAGGCGACGACATCGTTTATTCCAACCTGTTTACGGGCGTGCATGGCAATTACCTGAGGCCGTCGATCGAGCGGGCGGGTCTCGACCCAGACAGTCTGCCGCAGGCCGATCCGTCCAAGATGAACTTCGGCTCCGGCGGCAACACCGAGGTCAAGGCCTGGAAGGATATCTGGGGCTGCGGACAGGGGATTGGCGCCATCAAGAGCATTCAGAGCGCCGGCGAACTCGTAGACCGGCTGGCGCGCGAATATGAAGCGGCCAAGGTGGAGCTGGCGGCCAAGACCCGGCGTGCGTTGTAACCCGTCTCGCGGGAAACCCGGCGTCACACCTGCAGGGAACGGGGCTTCCACAGACTGGAGCGCCGCATGGATATTTGTCCGGGCCGGTTTCCCCGATAACCGCGCCTGGCGCGACGCTACCCCGTCGCATCAAGGCCCGGTCAGGCGGCCATTGCATCCGCCAGTGCGGTCTCAAGCGGGGGCGCGTGGAAGGCAGGCAGGACGCCGGCCAGCCGTGAGCCGTCGATTGAGTGGTGTGTTTGCCACAGGTAACGCATCTCCGTCACTTCCCGGATCATCGGCGAGACGAGACCGATAACCGCCATGACCGGCCAGGGCATGGATGTGACCTTCAGGGGACGTCTGGCGACCCGCTCCATGGCTGCGACCAGTTGGGCGCCGGTGATATTGAACCCTTCGAAGCCGAAGCTCGAAAATGCAGGCAGGCCGGCGCGCTTTTCGGCCAACCCGACCAGGGCGCGGGCCATGTCGGGCAGATAGGCCCAGGCATGCAGGCGGTCCAGCGGGCCGGGATAGGTGACCTTGCCCTGAGCCACCCTGGCGGCGACAAAGGCGTCGAACCAGCCGCTGGTTCTTTCCCTCTCGATGAAATCGCCCGCGCGCAGGATGATGGTCTGAACGCCATCCGCCGACGCGGTTGCATAAGCGTCTTCCAGGACCTGCCGGAGGCGTCCTTTGCGGGTCGTCGGCCTGTGGGGCGTGTCTTCCGTCAGGACCGCCGGCATGGCCGCACCGTAGTTGTAGACATTGCCGGGGATCATGACCGTGGCGCCGGACGCCCTGGCCGCGGCCAGCACACTGGCGGTCAGGCGGGGCAGATCGCGCGCCCAGTCCGGATAGGGAGGGTTAAGGGCATTGACGATGACATCGCTTCCGAAAGCCGCAGCGGATACGGCGCCGGGATCGAAGGCGTCGCCGGTGATCTGCTGGATGCGGGGATCGACGGCGCGCCCCGGCCAGTGGCGGGCGAGACCGCGGACGCTCCAGCCCGCGTCCAGGAAGGCCTGAGCCGCCGCGCGGCCGAACCGGCCGTTGACGCCAAGTATGATGACAGTCTGTGACATGCCGATCTCCGGATCCGCTGTTGATGAGAGGCGCGGCTCAGGCCGCTGTCGCCAGAGAGACGGCCATGCCCAGGGCCATGACAGCGGCCAGTACGACCGGGGTGATCGACGAAATGCGTTTTGCAAGAATGAAGGTGAACATTGCGAACCTCGTGGGTGAGTGGGTGTTGACGAGGTCTAGATAGCCATACGATAATCAGAGGTCATTTGCGAAAATACGCATCAACATATTCAAATATGGATGGCCCTGGTCATGGATTTCGACTGGACCCAGCTGAAATCGTTTGCAGCGGTGGGCGAGCATGGATCGCTGTCGGCGGCCGCCCGGGCCACGGGCATGAGCCAGCCGACGATGAGCCGCCACATCTCGTCGCTGGAACAACAGGTCGGCGCCCGTCTGTTGGAGCGCGCGGTGACGGGCGTCGAACTGACGGCGGCGGGTGCGGCCCTTATGGCCCACGCCCAGTCAATGGCTGATGCGGCGGGCCGGTTTTCCCTGTCGGCGGCAGGGCGCGACGAAACGCTTGCGGGATCGGTGCGGATAACCGCCAGCGACGCCATGGCGACCTATGTGCTGCCCGATCTTCTGACCGCCTTGCGGATCGAAGAGCCTGAGATCGACCTTGAAGTGCTCGCTTCGGACCAGACTGAAAACCTCTTGCGGCGCGAGGCCGATATCGCGGTGCGAATGTACCGTCCCACCCAACCGGACGTGATCACGCGCAAGGTCGGCGACGTCAGGGTCGGCATGTATGCCGCGAAGTCGTACGTCGAACGCCGTGGTATGCCGACAAGGTTTCGGGACGTGCTCGACCACGACGTGATCGGCGCCGACCGTTCGACGGCGCTGATTGACGGGTTCCGCCAGGCGGGCCTTGAGGTGAACCGGGATTTTTTCGCCTTCCGGAGTGATGACCAGGTCCTGTGCTGGCAGATGGTTCTGGCCGGGTATGGCATCGGCTTCGCCCAGGTGCAGGTCGGCGACCGCGACCCCCGGCTTGTGCGCATCGAGATCGCCGGCGACGTGGGGATCCTGCCGGTTTGGCTGACGGCGCATTCAGAGCTGAAAACCAGCCCGCGCCTCAGACGGGTGTTCGATTTCCTGGCCGAAGGCCTCGCCAGGTCCTGCCGATAATGGCGCGCCACCGAAACAAACGGCGCCATTCTACTGTTCGCCGAAATTCGACGGGGACATCATTGATGCGGCGAGACGCTGAGTATTCAGTCAGGAACGTGTTAGTTCTATCGAACGGCTGAAGGGGAAATCTGCTATGTCTATCAAGGCGACTATCGTGGTTCTGACAGTGATGCTGGCCGGATGCGCGGCCGCCGGCGGGACGGCCGACAAGGCCGCCGCGGGCTCTGCGCCCCACTTCTCGGCCGAAATCCGCCGCACCGCCTTTGGCGTTCCTCACATCATCGCCGACGATTTCGGCGGCATCGGTTACGGCTTTGGATACGCCAGCGCCGAAGACAATATCTGCGAGATCGCCGACCGGATGGTCACGGTCTGGGGCCAGCGGGCGGAATTCTTCGGCCCAGGCTCCGGTGACAGCAATATCGAGAGCGACCTCTATGCGCGCCGCCTGGTCCAGACCGGAGAGGTCGAGCGGCTGCTTAACGGGCCGGCAGGCTCGCCTGACACGCCCTCTGCCGACGCACGGGCGCTGGCCCGCGGCTATGTCGCCGGCATCAACCGCTATCTCAAGGAGGCCGGCGCGAACGGCATCACTGACCCGCGCTGCAAGGGCAAGCCGTGGGTTCACCCTCTGACCGAGATGGATTTCTGGCGCCACATGTTCATCGGCCAGTCGACCACCTCGTTTGTCGCGCCCATCGCCCAGGCCGCACCGCCGGCCGGGCCAGTCCGCCAGGCCGCACTTGCCGAGGATATCCAGGAGGTCACCGAGTTGGGCTCAAACGCCTACGGCCTCGGCAAGGAGGCCACCAAAGGCGGTCGTGGCGTGCTGCTCGGCAATCCGCACTACCCCTGGGAAGGCGTCAACCGTTTCTACCGGTCCCACTTCATCATTCCGGGCAAACTCAACATCGTCGGCGTCAGCTATGTCGGCATGCCGCTGATCCGCATGGGCCATAACGACAAGCTGGCCTGGAGCAACACCGTCTCGACCGCGCGGCGCTATGGCTACTACGAGCTGACCCTCAATCCGGCCGATCCGACCCAGTATCGCTACGAAGGCCAGTGGGTTCCCATGACCCGTACGCCGATCACCCTGCAGGTCCTGCGAAACGGCCGCCTGGAGTCCCAGACCCGCACCCTCTACGCCACCCGCTGGGGGCCGATGATCGCGTCGAGGACCTTTCCGTGGACCGTCACTCGCGCCTTTGCCCTGCGCCAGCCGCAGGTCGGCCTGCGCGACGTGGATCAGTACATGACGGTCTGGCAGTCCAGGTCCGTCCGCGATATGCGCTCAGCGCTCGGCCGCTATCAGGCCTACCGGTTCAACACGACCGCGGCCGATGCTTCGGGAGAGGTGTTCTTCGGCGACATGGGGATGATCCCCAATGTCTCGCGGGCGCTGGCGGCGTCCTGCAGTCTGTCGGACCTGGCCAAACAGCAGTGGTCGAGCCAGCGCATCCCGGTGCTGGACGGCTCGCGCGCGGCCTGCGACTGGCCGACGGATCCTGACTCGACCCAGCCCGGCGTCTTCGGCGCTTCAAAGACACCGCAGCTGTTTCGCACCGACTATGTCACCCAGAGTAACGACAGCTACTGGCTGACCAATCCCACCCAACCGATGACCGGTTACAGCCCGATTTTCGGCGATGAAGCCACCGCACGCAGCCTGCGCACGCGTCTGGGCCTGGATCAGGTCGCCAAAAGGATCGACGGCAGCGACGGACTGGACGGCAGGAAGTTCGACCTGAAGACCCTGCAGCAGGTGTTCTATGGCGACCGTCTGCTGGGCGCCGAGCTGGTGCGCGACGATCTGGTCGCGCTCTGCCGCCGCTCGGGCAAAGCCAAACTTCAAGCGGCCTGCGGCGTGCTGGCGGCCTGGGATACGCGCACCAATCTCGACAGCCGGGGGGCGCACCTGTTTCACCTGTTCGCCGACGCCGGGGGCCTGAAGTTCAAGGTTCCGTTCAATCCCGCCGACCCGGTCCACACACCCAACACGCTCGATACCGCCAATCCCGCCGTGCTGGCCGCCCTGGAGACCGCCGTCGACAAACTGGCTGAACTGAGGATTCCCGTCGATGCGAAACTGGGCGATGTGCAGGCCTCAACACGCGGGGCCGAACGCGTGCCGATCCACGGCGGGGCCGGCCCTGACGGCGCCTTCAATGTCGTCGATGTCGACAAGCTTGAGCCGGAAAAGGGCTGGACCCAGATCAAGCACGGGGCCAGCTGGATCTTCACGGTTGAATTCACCGCCCGCGGGCCGGTCAGCCAGGGCGTGCTGACCTATTCGGAATCGGTCAATCCGGGCTCGCCGCACTATTCGGACCAAACCAAACTCTATTCCCGGAAAGGCTGGGATGACCTGCGCTTCACCGAAGCCGAGGTGCGCAAGGGGACCGAGAGCCGAAAGCTGATCAGCGAATAGAACCGGCCCGGAAGCAGGAAGCGGACATTTTCGATCACACCCCGTTCGCCGGGCCCTGACCGCAATGGGAGGGGGTCCGCGAACGTCCGGTATCGGGTGTGGCGCCAATGACCGCTCGTGGCGCAGATTGGACATTGACCGGGATCGGTTCACGCGACCGCTCACCCGCCCTTTCACGCTCAATCCAAATGCGGCAAGGTTGCCGCTATGCGCAGGTTTTTGACATGGGCGGTCATCGCGGCCGCCTTCAGCTTATCGGGGACGACGGTCATGGCTCAGGCTCCCGGCAAGCCGGACCCCTACGCCTATCTGGAAGAGATCGAAGGGGCCCGCGCCCTGGACTTTGCCCGGGCCGAGAACGCGCGCAGCCTGCCGGTGCTGCAGGGCGATCGGCGCTATCAGACCTATTATGACCAGGCGCTTGCCGTCGCCACGGCGCCTGACCGCATTCCGCCGGCCGGGTTCGCCGGCGAGGCGGTGTTCCGAGGCTACTGGCAGGACGCCGAGCACGTGCGGGGCATCTGGCGCGAGGCCACGCGCGACAGCTACGCCACCGCACAGCCGGTGTGGAAAACCCTGCTGGATCTGGACGCGGTGGCTAAAGCCGAGAACCGCAACTGGGTGTGGAAGGACGTTTCCTGCCTGCCGCCGGAAGAGGCCCTGTGCCTGGTCGAGCTGTCGGACGGCGGCAAGGATGCGGTGAGCGTGCGTGAGTTTGACACCCGCACGGGCCAGTTCGTGACCGGCGGGTTTGCTACGCCCGAGGCCAAGCAGGAGGTCCGCTGGCTGGACCGCGACACGGTGCTGATCGCCACCGACTGGGGCCTGGGCTCGATGACCACCTCGGGCTATGCCTACATCATCAAGGCATGGACGCGGGGCACGCCGCTGGCCTCGGCCCGCGAGCTTTATCGCGGCAAGCCCGAGGATGTGGCCGCAGCGCCTGCCGTGCTGCGCAATCCGGATGGCTCGGTCGCCGCGGTGATGATCGAGCGGGCGGTCAGCTTCTTCGAGACCGAACATTATCTGCAGACGCCTGCCGGCTTTGTGCGCCTGAACCTGCCGCTGAAATCCACCCTGCAGGGGCTTGTGGACGGCCAGCTGGTCGTCACCCTGGAAGAGACCTGGAAGGACACGGTCTTCAAGGAAGGCGACCTGATCTCGCTGGACCTGGCCGCGCTCAAGGCCGGCTCGCCTTCGCCCCCGCCGGCCCTGATCCTGCGCCCCAGCCAGAGCCAGTCGATCGACAGCGTGGCCACCACCCACGGCCGCCTGGTCATTGCGCTCTACCAGGACGTCAAGGGGGCGCTGTTCAGTTATGCGCACTCCGGCGCAGGGTGGAGTTCGCGGCGGATATTCCTGCCCGACAACATCTCGGTCTCGATCAGCTCGGCCTCGGACCGGGATGACAAGCTGCTGGTCACCACAGCCAACTATCTGACCCCGACCACCCAGCTGCTGATCGATGCCGCCTCGGGCGAGTCGCGCCTGTTGCGGGCCCTGCCGGCCCGCTTTGACGCCTCGACCCATGTCACGGAACAGTTCTGGGCGGCGTCCCGCGACGGCACCCGCGTGCCCTATTTCATCGTCCGGCCGAAAGACCTGAAGATGGACGGGACCGCGCCGACCCTGCTTTACGCCTATGGCGGGTTCCAGGTCTCCCAGACGCCGGCCTATTCGGGAACCGTCGGCAAGCTGTGGCTGGAGCACGGCGGGGTCTATGTAGTGGCCAATATCCGCGGCGGCGGCGAGTTCGGCCCGCGCTGGCACAATGCCGGGCTGAAGCTGCATCGCCAGCGGGTGTTCGACGACTTCTTCGCCGTCTCGCAGGACCTGATCACCCGGCGGATCACCTCGCCGCGGCGGCTGGGCATCATGGGCGGCTCGAACGGGGGTTTGCTGATGGGCGTGGCCCTGACCCAGCACCCCGAACTCTACCACGCCATCGTCATCCAGGTGCCGCTGTTCGACATGCTGGGCTACACCAAGCTGGGGGCCGGGGCCTCGTGGATCGGCGAATATGGCGATCCCGATGTCGAGGAAGAGCGGGCCTATCTGGAGGTCTGGTCGCCCTATCAGAACCTGGAAGCCAACCAGCCCTATCCGGAAGTCTATATCGACACCTCGACCAAGGACGACCGGGTCCATCCGGCCCACGCGCGCAAGGCGGCCGCCAGGCTGAAAGAGCTGGGCTACCCTTACCTCTATTACGAGAACATCGACGGCGGCCATTCGGCGGCGGCCAACCTGAACGAGTCGGCCCGGCGCTCGGCGCTGGAGTTCATCTATCTGACCCAGAAGCTGATGGATTGATGGAAACGCCGGCCGGCCTGGAGGATCTGCTGGTGGCCGGCTGGCGCCTTTCAGGCGACGGAAAGGCGATCCATCGCAGCTTTCGCTTCGCCGACTTTACGGCCGCCTTCGCCTTCATGACCGCGGTGGCGGCCGAGGCCGAGGCGATGGATCACCACCCAGACTGGAGCAATGTCTACAACCGCGTGGACGTCACCCTGAGCAGCCACGACATCGGCGCCCTGTCGGGCCGCGACGTGGCGCTGGCCCGGCGGATGAACGCCCTGGCGGACGCGCCCGCGAATTGACGCAGGCCACGCCGGGGCTCTATGTCCGCGCATCATCATAACGAACGCGGGGAAGAGACCATGGGCAAGCTCGACGGCAAGGTCGCCATCGTATCGGGCGCGGCAAGCGGCATCGGCCGGGCCAGCGCCAAACTGTTTGCGCGCGAAGGCGCATCCGTCGTCGCCACCGACCGCGCCCAGGGCGTCGAGGAGACGGTGCGCGAAATCCACGCCGCCGGCGGCAAGGCTATCGCCCTGATCGGCGATACCTCCGACGAGGGCGACGTCGCCAACTGGGTGGCCACCGCGATCAGCGAGTTCGGCGGCCTGGACATTCTCTACGCCAACGCCGGGGTCTCCAGCGCCACCGAGGGTTTTGCGCCGTTCCTGGAGCAGACGCCCGAGACCTGGAGCACGGTGCTGCGGATCAACACCATCGGCCCGTTCCTGGCCATCAAGCATGCCGCGCCGGCGATGATCGCCCGCGGCGGCGGCGCCATCGTCTGCACCGCTTCGGTGGCCGGCATCCGCTATGGCGCGGGCCCCGCCCACTATTCGGCCAGCAAGGCCGGGGTGATGAACCTGGTGTCCACCGCCGCCCAGGAACTGTTCGGCACTGGCGTGCGGGTCAACGGCATCTGCCCGGGCCTGATCGAGACCGGCATGACCAAGCCGATCTATGACCGGGCGCGGGCCAAGGGCACCGACGACCGGATCGGCCAGCTCAATCCCCTGATGCGCGGCGGCCAGCCCGAAGAGATCGCGGCGGCGGCCCTGTTCCTGGTGTCGAGCGACGCCTCCTACGTCAACGGCCACTGCCTGGTGGTCGACGGCGGCCTGTCCAGCTCGCACCCCGTGGCCGGCCGCGGAAAGATGCCGCTGGCGACCAAGGCGTAGGGGCGCTTCAAGGCCTGTCGACGCGGACCGGCGGCGTGCTAGGCTCGCGCCATTGTCAAACGCCGAGCATGCGGCGGGGCGCGGGGATGGGTTCGATGTGGAAACGGGCGAGTCTGGCGGCGAGCGCTGCCCTGGCGCTGTGGGTTTTGGGCAGCTCGGCGATCGCCCAGCCTCCGGCGGCCGGTCGTGGCGCAGCGGGCCGTGGCGCAGCCGCTCCGGCCGCGGCGCCGGGATTTGTCCTGCCCCCTGAAAACGCCGGCGGCCGTTACGCCGGCAATGGCGAGCCTGACTTCAAGGCCCGTTGCGCGGGCTGCCACGATCCGGCGGTGGACCGCGCGCCCAGCAAGGCCGAGCTTGAGGGCCGGTCCGCCGAAGACATCTATGACGCCATCAAGGACGGCAAGATGGCGCCCATGGCCGCGGGTCTGGACGAGAGCCAGCTCTACGCCATCGCCTATTTCCTGACCCACAAGGCGCCGGTGCCGCGCTCCACAGCGCCCGATCCCAACCCCTGTCCGACCCAGAAGCCGCTCGACCTGCGGGCCGGCGTGTGGAACGGCTGGGGCGTTGATCCCGCCAACAGCCGCTATCAGCCAAGGCCGGGTCTGGCCACGGCCGACGTGCCGAAGCTGAAGGTCAAGTGGTCCTTCTCTTACTCCGGCACCAAGAACGCCCAGGCCACCGTGTTCGGCGGGCGCGTCTATGTCGCCTCGATGGCCGGCAAGATCTATTCGCTGGATGCGAAGACTGGCTGCGTCTACTGGCGCACCGATCAGCGGGCCGGCATCCGCGCTTCGATGACGGTCGCGCCCCTGGCCACGGCGCCGGGCAAATACGCGCTCTATCTGGGTGATGACCGGATGTTCGTGCGGGCGCTGGACGCCCTGTCGGGCCGCGAGCTGTGGGCGACCCGCGTTGGCGATCACGTCTCGGGCCGCATCTCGGGGGCGCCGACGCTCTACAATGGCGTCCTCTATGCGCCGCTGGCCTCGGGCGAGGAAAACCTGATGGGCACCAGCAACTATCGCTGCTGCACGTTCCGCGGCGCGGTGGCGGCGGTGGACGCCAAAACCGGCCGGCTGCTCTGGAAGCGCGAGGTGATCGCCGAGCCGCTGCGTCCCACCGGTCTGAACCGGTTCGGCCAGCAGATGTTCGGCCCGGCCGGGGCCGGGATATGGTCGGCGCCGACCATCGACGCCAAGCGCGGCCAGCTGCTGGTCGGCACGGGCAACAGCTACACCGAGGTCGAGACGCCCGCCTCGGACGCCATTGTCGCCCTGGACCTGCGGACCGGCGCCATCCGCTGGACCAGCCAGGTGCTGACCAGGGACAACGCCACCGGCGGCTGTCACGTGGGCGCAAACTGCCCGCCCGCGCCGGACTTTGATTTCGGTTCCTCGCCGCATGTCATCACCGCGGGCGGCCGCGACCTGATCGTCACCGGCAACAAGTCAGCCATCGCCTACGCCATGGACCCGGCGGACGGTCACATCGTGTGGCAGTCCGAAAAGCTCGGCTCGGGCGGGGCGCTGGGCGGGTTCGAGTTCGGATCGGCCACGGACGGCAAGGTGTTCTACGGCGGACTGGCCGACTCCGGCGCCAACGGCAAGCCGAGCCTGGTGGCGCTGAACCCGGCCAACGGCCAGGTGATCTGGCGCGTGGCCGGCGAGCGGGTTGCGGCCTGCCACATCCCGTCGGGGCGTTGCGCGCCGGGCTATTCCCAGGCGGTGACCCTGATCCCCGGCGTGCTGTTCGCCGGCGACATGAACGGCTGGCTGCACGCCTTCAACGCGGCCACCGGGGCCGAGCTCTGGAAGTACGAAACCACCCTGCCGCTGGACACCGCCAACGGGGTCAGGGGCGCGGTGGGCGGCAGCCTCGACAATGCCGGCCCGACCATCGCCGGCGGCATGGTCTATGTGCACTCGGGCTACAACGGCAATGCGGGCGGAAACAACGTGCTGATCGCCTTTTCCCCGGACGGGAAATAGGCGGCCGGCGTCAGGGCGCGGCCTGTGAGTGCAGGCCGCCGGGGCGGCTGATGTCCTTCAGGGCCGCGCCCAGGTCCTTGCGGCCTTCGCGGGTGGCCAGGTCGCCCAGCGAGACGATGCCGATCAGGCGCTTTTCGCGGCTGAGTACGGGCAGGCGGCGAACCTGGAGCTTGCCCATGTCCTGCAGGACGGCGTCGCAGTCATCGTCCTCGAAGCAGTAGCGGATGTCGCCGCTCATCGCCTCGCTGACGGGGGTGTCCGGGCCCTTGCCCTGCGCCACGGCGCGAACGGTGATGTCGCGATCGGTGATCATGCCGACCAGACGGTCATTGTCGCCGACCGGCAGGGAGCCGGCGTCACACTCGGCCATCATCGTCGCCGCCTGACGGATGGTGTCGTTCGGACCGGCGATCTTGACGTCGCGGGTCATGCACTCGTTCACTCTCATCGGGTGGCCTCCTGGCTGGATCAACGACCGGCTGATCGCCGGTTCGCATAGAGAACCGGCGGGGCGCTGATGAGTTCCGGCCGGAACGCCGTCTAGGTCGCGCGCGCCCTGGCGAAGTCGAAAACCTGGCCGGCCAGCAGGATCAGCCGGGCGCTGTCCTGTTCGTCTTCGCCGGTCTGGACCACGCCCAGAGGTGTGGGCCAGCCGCGCAGGGCGTGGACGATGGAGCGCAAGGCCGCCAGGGTCGAGCCGCCCGCCTGGGGGCCATCGGCGCGCACGATCAGGCCGACGGCGCGGCCTTCCAGATAGGGACGGATGTCGTCGCGAAGGTCTTCGAGGCCGTCGAGGGCGTTCTTGACCAGACCGGAGATCGAGCCGTGATAGCCGGGGCTGGCGATGATCAGGCCGTCGGCCTGGCGCACGGCTTCAACCAGTTCGGCGCGCGCGCCGCGGCTGGAATCATCCTGCGGGTCATAGATCGGCTGGGTCAGCAGTTCGGCGCCGCCGAACAGCCGGGTCCGGGCGCCCAGTTGCTCAGCCGCCTGCAAGGCCGCGCGCAGGGCCTGTTCGGTGGCTGAATCGCCCCGGGTGGTGCCTCCAATGCCGACGATCAGCAATCAGGTGTCCGCCGCTTCGGGGGCGAACATCTTTTTCAGTTCATTCTTCATGATCTTGCCATTGGCATTGCGCGGCAGGGTTTCGGTGCGGAACAGCACCTTGACCGGCACCTTGAAGGCGGCCAGCCGCTCGGCGACGAAGGCGCGCAGCTCGCGCTCGGTGGCCGTGGCGCCGGGCTTGAGGGTGACGACCGCCGCCGGCTCTTCGCCCAGGGTGCGGTGGGGGATGCCGACCAGGGCTGCGTCCATGATCGCGGGGTGGTCGTAGAGGACGTTTTCGACCTCGATGCAGTAGATGTTTTCGCCGCCCCGGATCAGCATGTCCTTGGCCCGGTCGATCATGTAGCAGTAGCCATCCTCGTCGAGACGAGCCAGGTCGCCGGTCTTCAGCCAGCCGTCGACAAAGGTCTGGGCGGTGGCTTCGGGCTTGTTCCAGTAGCCGGTCACGACATTGGGGCCATAGACCCACAGCTCGCCGACCTCGCCGGCCGGCAAGGGGCCCTGACCGTCGATGGTCATGATCTTCATGTCGCCGACCGGCACGGCGGGACCGCAGCTGTCGGGCCTGGCGACATATTCCCAGCCCAGGTGCGCCGTGAAGGTGGCGCAGGTCTCGGTCATGCCCCAGCCATTGCCGGGTTTGGAGCCCTTGAAGGTCTCGGTGATCTTGCGCACCAGTTCCGGCGCCGATGGGGCGCCGCCGTAACTGACGGTCTCCAGGGACGACAGATCGTACTTCGAGCGGGCCGGATGTTCGATCAGCTGCCAGGCGATGGTCGGCACCCCGCCGGTCTGACCCACCTTTTCGCGCTCGATCAACTGCATGGCCTGTTCGGGATCCCACTTGCGGATCAGCACCAGTTTCGCGCCGCTTGCCGCCATCGGGCCGAGCCCCGCGAAACAGCCGGTCACGTGGAAAAGCGGCACGACCAGCAGGCTGCACTTCTGCGGTTCGAGGTGAGGGTCCGGATTTGGCAGGGGATCGCCGGCCATCAGGATGGCGCGCATATTGCTGATCCCTGTGGCCCCGATGTTGGAACAGCCGGCGCGGTGGCTGGCCATGGCGCCCTTGGGCTTTCCGGTGGTGCCGGAGGTGTAGAAGATGGTCGCCGGATCCTCGGGTGCGATGTCCACCACCGGCAGGGGCTGCTCAGGCAATTTGCCCCAGTCGTTGACCAGGCCGATGACGCTTTCCAGCCGCTCGACCTTGGGGTGGGCGATCTCCTCGTCGTGCCGGGCGACCAGCACGGTCTGCAGGTCAGGACACAGGTCAAGGTGTTCGGAGATGCGCTCCAGCCGCTCGGAATCGACAATGGCGATCTTCGCGGCGGAATCGGCCAGGCCGTAGTGGAGTTCGGGGCCGGTCCACCAGGCGTTCAGTGGGGTAATGATCGCGCCTGTGATCAGGGTTGCAAAATAGACCACCGGCCATTCCGGCAGGTTGCGCATGACCAGGGCGACGCGGTCGCCCTTCCGGACGCCGCGGGCGACCAGATCATTGGCCAGGGTGATGACGGCGCGCCCGAACGCCGCAAAGGTCGCCCGGTCATCCTCGTAGACCAGGAATTCGCGGTCGGGATAGGTCTGGCTGATCAGGAACAGGTCGCGGAAGGTGGGCGGGGCGTTCTTCCAGGTGCGGACCGTGCGGCCGTTGATGACCTGATCCACCATCTCGAACCTGGCGCCGGGCGCGGTCAGCCTGGCGTGCGCCTCGTCCTTGGTCATCACGGGCCAGCCGGCTGGGAGAGGGGCGGCTTCGGTCATCGATTCAATCTCACCATCACGCTTTGACCGAAGGCAGGGCTCCGGCCCGGTTTCCTCCCGCAGCGCCGGGCGCGGACCGTCCGCGCGCCTTGGGGTTATCCGCGCCTGACGGCGCGGTTGCGACCATCTATATCCGGGCGGCGGGCGCACGCAACTGGTGCGGGACCGATCTGCCGAACCGGCGCTGAGGACCAGAGCAAGGTCCGCCCTGATGGACTCAGAGCGGTTGCGCCAGGTTGTTGGTTGTCACGCAAGTTGGCGGCGGGCCGGCGCCCGCTTCGCCGAACAGGGCTCTAGCGCGCCGCCGTTCTCGCAGCCGCAGCGTCCGCAGCCCGTGCGCCGGCAAGGATGTCTTCCAGGGCGTAGTTGCCCTCGTGACAGGCATATTCCTCGACGTGCTGACCGGGCCGGAGCGAGTAGAATTCATACTCGCCGCCCCAGTCGGCGTCCCACAGGGACGGATCGTGGATAATGTACTGGTAAAGGAGATGGGCCGGATCGACCCGGGTGAACTTCTCGGTCACCGTCAGGGTCTGCCATGAGCCGGCATAGGCCTGGGTCTGGGGGATGTTGGTGGTTTCGACCACCAGGGTGTCGCCCTCGTAGTGGCCAATGGAGTCGCCGAAATAGGGGCGGACGCCGTCCGTGCGATGTTTTGAATTCAGGCGCACGACCCGAACGTCGTGAACCATCTCGGTCATGATGGCGACCGAGTCGCGGCCCTGAACGATGTTGTAGTTGTTGTTGTAATAGCCGTTGGCCAGCATCGGCGGGCCGGCGTTGCGGCCGAACGACAGGATGCAGCGGTCTGAAATGGTGCGCTGCTCGGGATTGTCGAGACCGCCGACCAGGGGAATGGACGAGACCCGGCCCTGGGGTGTGTCGATGAGAACTTCCGGGGCATTGGCCCCGCCGCGGCCTGCGCCGCCGCCGCCGCCACGACCTGCACCGCCGCCCCGCCCGGCCGCAGCCACAGCGCCCTTGCGCGGCGGGTACTGGCCGTCGGGCGTGGTCAGGATCGAGGTGCGCGGCTCGCCACGCACCCGCATGACGTAGGATCCGGTGTCCAGCCAGCCGCGCTCATAGCCGCCCACCGTGCCGGAGGCGACGGCGAGTTCGGGGCGAATGCCGGCGGCCAGGGGATCGCCGCCCTTGCTGGGGGGCGGGCCGTTCGGGTCAGAAGGCCGGTTGCCGACAGCGATTTCGACCGTGACCACGTCTTCCTGCTGGATGACCTGGGCCGGGGTGAACACCGCCTGATTGCCCAGGGCGCGGTCGCGGACCTCCTTGGTGATGGTGGCGTTGGCCCACATGCCGCCGATGTCCGGCTGGCCGAAGGCGTTGTACGAGACCTTGAAAGTCCTGGCGGCCGCTGCCCTGGCCGCCGCCTTTGTCGCCACAGCGGCCTTTGGCGCAGCGCCTTTCGCCGCGGGCGCCGTCTGGGCCTGCAGGACAACGGGGGCGGCGCAGAGCACAGCAGCCACGGAAAGCATCAAGGCACGTTTCATTCGCGTCTCCACATTACAATAGCCGGGAGGCGCACCGCTTCCCGATGGTTCTAGTTCGATGCGACGGGCCTGATCCCGGGCGCCGCCGCCGGGGCGGCGGAGGCCTGCCCGCGACCGCTTGCGCCACCCCGACCGGCCGCGTTGGCCGCAGCCAGTTCGGCCATGTCGATCGCGCCGTCATTGTTCTTGTCGATCGACGCGAAGCTGGATTTCAGCCGCGTGGCCTGGGTTCCACGCAGTTCAGCAGCTTCCAGCCGGCCATTCAGGTTGTCGTCGAGCGCGCCCATGGTCTGGCCGGCCGACATCAGCGTGTCGTAGTCGTCGCGCAGGGCCGTGGTCGTCTCACCGACCCAACGGTAGTGCAGGTAGAAGACCAGCATTTCCTGCCAAGACTGTTCACCGAAGGTGATGTCCTTGTCAGGTCCAGGGTTGCCCGGATTGCGAGTGGTGTTGTCGTAGGTCCAGCGATTGATGATGCGCGAGCCGGCCGGCACCATGATCGGCTGCTCGAGATAGAATTCGCACTGCCACTGGAAGTCGTAGTGCGGCACGGCCAGGATCACCTGCTCGTGGCCATCCTGGAACTTGATCGACACCTGGGTCGAGCCACCGCGCATGTGGGCGTGGGGCGTGATGCCGTAGAGCAGCATGTCCTTGGGGACGTCGGTATAGGCGACCTCGGGATGGTACTCGACACCGGCCGGAATTTTGATGCCCATGTCAAAGATGCCGTAGGTGCGCATCGGATACTTTGGCGTCTCACCCTTGGGATAGAAGTAGAGACCCATATTGCTCTTCTCGGTCGTCTCCTTGCCGTAGGGCGTGTAGTGCGTCGAGAAGGCGACCACCGAGCCGGCCGGGATCCAAACGCCCATGTCCCTGGGCACCAGATTGATCACCCGGCCAGGGCCCTGGCCGCCGATCGAGGACGAGCCCGACTCCAGCGAGATCATCGCGCCGGATTCGTTGGGGGCGCGCACCACGGTGGTGATGTGGTGGAGCGCGGCCCTGTCACTGACCTGGAAGGCCGAGGCGCGCATCCAGCGGCCTTCGGTCAAATTGGTGGCGACCACCGGATTGCCGTAGGGGATTACGCCCGTAGCCGGTACTTTGAACTCGGGTATGTTGAGCACCACGTCCGGAGCTCCCGGCAGAGGCCAGTCGGGGACCACATTGACCGCCTTGGCCAGGGGATCGTCGCCGGCGCCGCGCGGCGCGCCAGCCTCGATCCAGTGGACCAGGGTCTTTAGCTGGTCGGAGCTCAGGCCTTCGTTCGGCGCCCAGTGGCCGACGGTGGGGTCGGGCTGGAATGGCGGCATGCGATGGGTGCGCAAGACTTCACGGATCATCGGCGCGTGCGCCCTGACGTTGCCATAGCTGGTCAGGGCCATTGGCCCCAGTCCGCCGGACTGGTGGCAGGTGACGCACTTGGCCTGGACGATGGGCGCGATGTCCCTGGCGTAGGAGGTGCCGTCAGCCTTGGTAATCTCGGCCTTCATCGGGAAGGGAATGGCGCCACCGCGCGCCGCCTGGGCGGGCAGGGCGATGGACTTGCCATCCACGAGGCTATCCAGAGCGCGCCGGGTGGAGGCCGAGCCGACCGGCCCGCGGAAGGCGACGGTCCAGGTCCTGGGATCGACAACAATCACTTCGGCGGCTCTGGACAACGCCAGGCCCTCGCCAACCAGCTGCTCGTAGTCGAACAGGATCGGCATATCGAGGTGAGCGGCGGTCGCGGCCGGGATCACCTTGTCCCGGGCCTCGCCGGGCACCGAGTCGACCATCAGAAATTCGACGCCCTTCGGCGCGTAGGTGGCTTTCAGCGCCATATAGGCCGGCGCGTCAGCCTGCACCACGGCATCGCCCGCGGCGTAGGCGATCAGCACCACGGCCTTGTCGTCGCTCATTTTGTAGAGATGCCGGCCGATATAGTTCTGGTCCGCCAGCTGGAAATCGTCCACCCGCTGGGCCCCGGCGGCGCCGTGACTGACCGATCCGGCCAGCAGGGCGAGCGATGCGCCCGCAACCATGAATCGCGCAATCTTGAGGGAAATCGACATGCACTCGCTCCCGTATGGCGAGCGCCTTGAACCTGGCGAGCGCTCGTTTGTTTGGGCGAGGCTAACACAATTCTGCCCAAAAGCGAGCAGACGGGCAGCGTCTGCTGAGCACGCCCTGTCACTTCCCGGCGCCGGAAAATGCAGGGTCCCCGTTCAGCCGATTATCGACCGCGGCGATCCGACCGGCGTCCGGCTTCAACGCGCGCTATTGCCGCCGGTCTGATCTCCCAGCTTGAACACCACCACGGACGGGGCGCCGGTCAGGCGGTCGACCGTCTCGCCCCGGCCGCGGCGGAAGGCTTGGTAGCGGCGCGACAGGTCGTTGACGTCGTTGTTGGTCATGCCGACGACAACGGCGACGTACTGGACCCCGCCCACGCTGTAGCTGACGATATTGGAACTGGGGTTGGCGTCGAGGCTTGCCCGCCACAGCTGTGCGCCGGTGCGGTCGTCGAGCGCCACCAGTTCGGGGAAGACGTCGCCGGCGAACACCACCCCCCCGGCCGTCGCCAGCACCGAGGTCGACATGGGCGCGGCGATGTCGGTGTTCCAGCCGAGCCTGTGTCCCGCAAGGTCCATGGCCTGGACCCGGCCCATCTTGCCGTCCTTGACCGCATCGGGGTGGTCGGCGTTGGACAGGCCCGAGCCCGGGGCGGACATGAGCTTGCTTCCCGCCGCGCTATAGGTCGAGCACCACTCGGTGATCGGCACATAAAGTAGGCCCGTGCCGGCGCTGTATGAGGTTGCGGGCCAGGCGCGCGCGCCGGAAACGTGGGGGCAGATCAGGGTCGGCCGGTTCGGGTCGGGCACCTTGCTCGGGTCGATGGCCTTGGCGCCGGTCCGCGGGTCGATGGAGGTGATGACGTTCTGGGTTCCCGCGTCGATCGAGAACAGATAGGCGCCGGTCCTGGCGTCGAGGGCGTCGAGGATGGCCATCTTGCCCATGGTCATGACGACTTTTCGGCTGCGGCCCGCCACGTTCATCGTCACCAGCTGGCGCTCGAACACCCAGTCCAGGTCCCACTGGTCGTTCGCCAGGTGCTGGTAGTGCCAGACAAGCCGTCCGGTTTCCGGGTTCAGGGCAAGGGTGGAGTCAGTGTAGAGCGAGTCGTTGTTGACTGACGGATCGGTCGAGCGGTGGGTGAGGGGCCCGGTGTCATAGGTCTGGCCGGCGCCGAAAAAGACCAGGTTCAGGTCCTTGTCATAGGTGCCCTGATCCCAGACCGAGGCGCCGCTGCGTTTGTCCAGGCTCAGGCCGTTCCAGCTGTTGTCGCCGGGCTCGCCGGGGCGGGGGATGGTGTGAAAGCGCCACAGCTCGCGGCCCGTGGCCATGTCGAGGCCGACGATATAGCCGCCCCCGGGGGCGCCACTGCCGGTGACCCCCTGAATGACCTTGTCGCCGACGATCAGCGGGGCGCTGCGCAGCTGGAAATCGGCGCGGTTGGTCGCCGGCGGGCTCAGGGCGATCTGGTGGTCCCAAACCTGCGCGCCCGTTCTTGCGTCCAGGGCGATGACGTGCAGGTCGGAGGTGGGCACGAAGACGCGATTGCCGGAGAGGGACAGGCCCATCTTCTGGCTGGAGGGCACGGAGGACGCATAGACGTGGCGCCAGAGCAGGGTCCCGTTGGTGGCGTCCAGGGCCAGAACCATGTCGGGATTGGTCTGCAGGAACATCACCCCGTCGTGGACGATGGGGGACGGCATGCTGGGCCCGGCCACCAGCGGCGCGCGCCAGGCCGGGACCAGAGATTTGACGTTGTCGCGGTTGATCGCCCTGAGCGGGCTGAAGTTCTGACCGTCATAGGTGCGGCCCCATTGTAGCCAGTCGCCGGGCGCCGGCGCATGCAGCATGGCGTTGGTGACGCCGCGGACCCTGGCCAGCAGGGTGGTCGCAGCGGGCGTGGCCGGCTCAACCGACGTGGGCGGCGGCGGCGGGGGCGGCGTGGCGGGACCGCGTCCCGCCCCCGGCCCCGCCCCGCGAGCCGGTGCGGGGCCGGCGGCCACGGCCTGGCCCGTGATGAAGGCGGCCACCGCGCCGCGCTCGGCGGGGGTCATGCCGGAGCCCTGGGGCTGCATGACGCCGCTGGTCAGAGCCTCGACGATGGTTTCGTTTGCAAGACTGCGAAGTTGTTCGCGGGTGGGCGCACGGGCGATCGGCGGCTCGTGGCAGGCCTTGCACCGGGCGTCGAAGATCGCCGCGCCCGACGGAGCGGCCTGCTGGGAATGGGATACGCTGAACGCCCCGCCAGCCAGGACAGCGGTCGAAAAACTCGAAATCGCCACGTTGCGAAGGCTCATGCCTCGTCTCCCCCAAACCGGACGCTTTGCCGCGTCTCGTACTTTTCGACAGAGAGCCTACGCCGGATCGGCCCGTTGTCGACCCGTTCCTGATTCAGGATGAGGTTTCACCGGCGATCAACATACGGTGGCAGCGCTTGAGCAGGTCGACGGCGCTTTAAATGTCAGGCCCGGCGTCGGCCTGGGTCAATCCGGCAAGGCGAAGACCCACATCGTCGCGCTGTCGTTCGGTGAGGTGGTCAGGCCCGCCACGCCCGCCACGTCGCGGGACTGCAGGTTGCCGCCGGTCGTGGAGACGGCGACGTACTGCTTGCCGCCCACCGAGAAGGTGATCGGAGAGGAGGTCGGGACGTTGTCGAGCCGGGTGCGCCACAGCAACCGGCCGGTGCGGTCGTCATAGGCCTTGAACCAGCGATCGGCATCCCCGTTGAACACCAGTCCGCCGCCGGTCGCCAGGGCCGCGCTGACCGGGGGCGGAACCTCGCGGCTGGTCCAGACCACCCTGTGGTGCTCCAGGTCGATGGCCTGCAGGATGCCGTATTTGCCGCGCGTCTCGGCTGTGGGATTCTTTTGCCATTGCGGGCCGCCCGGTTTCGGATCGACGCAGACATCGGCCAGCGGCACATAAACCAGCCGGGTGGCCGGGCTGTAGGCCGACGACGTCAGACTGTGGGCGCCTGCGGCGTTCGGGCAGATGCCCGGCTTGCGCAAGCCCTGCAGGACCTCGTTGGGCGCAGGGACCGCCGCCGGACTGATGTGCTTTTCGCCGGTGACCGGATCGATGGAGTCGATGGTGTTCTGCATGCCCAGATCCATCGAGAACAGATACTGGCCGGTCCTGGCGTCCATCACCTCATAGATCGCCTGTTTGCCGGCGGTGATCACGACGCGGCGTTTTACGCCGCCCACCATCATGTCCATGATCTGCCGCTCGAAGACCCAGTCGTGGTCGAGCTGGTCGTTCCTTTCGTGCTGGTAATACCAGACGAGCCGGCCGGTATCGGGATTGAGCGCTATGGTCGCATTCGTATAAAGCGCGTCGTTGGTCACGCCGGGGCCGGTCAGCACCCGCATGGGCTGGACGACATAGGTGGGGGCGGTGCCGAAATAGACCAGGCCCGTCTGGGCGTCATAGGTCTCGCCAACCCAGACAGAACCGCCGGTGCGGCGCTCCAGCGGCAGGCCATTCCAGCTGTCGCCGCCCGGCTCGCCGGGCCGCGCGATGGTGTTGAACCGCCAGGCTTCGCGGCCCGTGGCCAGATCGAGGGCGAGCACGAAATTGCCGCCCTGAACGCCCTGATAGCCGTTCAGGCCGATGATCACCTTGCCGTGGGCGATCAGGGGCGCAGACTTGATCTGGTGGGCGGTTTGGCCCTTCACATCAATGGTGTGGTCCCAGATGATGGCGCCGGTCCTGGCGTTGAGCGCCAGGACGTGCATGTCGGAGGTGGGCACCAGCAACATGTTGCCCGAGATCGCCAGGCCCTTCTTGCTGGTAAAGCCGCCGCCGCCGGGGCCTGTGCGCGGGGGCCGAGCATAGCGCCAGAGCATCTCGCCGGTGGCCGCATCGAGCGCCTCGACGAGATCGCCGAAACTGTAGGCGTACATCACGCCGTCATGCACCAGCGGGGTCATCATGTTGTCGCCGCGCGGCAGCGACCAGCTCCAGGCGACCTTCAGGTTTTTCGCATTGCCGCGATTGATCTGGGCCAGGGGGCTGAACCCCGAACCGTCCCGCGTGCGCCGCCAGTTGATCCAGTCGTTGGGCGACGGGTTCTGCAGCATGTCGTCGGTGACGGGGGTCATGGCGTCGAGCCTGGGCGAGCCGCGGAAGGTCAGCGGGTTTGGAGCGCCGCCGCCGCGCCCGCCGCGGCCTGCGCCGCCTGCACCTGCACCTGCGCCCGCGCCGCCCCGGCCGCCGGCCGCGGCCTGGGCAGCGCCACCGGACAGTCTGATGGCGGCCAGCTGGGCGTCGCCGGACGGCGCCGCCGCTCCGGCCGTGCCCAGCCCGCTTTCCCGAAGCAGGAAGGCCAGCAGGGCGGCGTTGTCCTCGGGGTTACGGGGCTCGGAGCCCGGCGGCATGCTGCGGATGGCCGTCATCAGGTCCATGGCGGTCCGGCTGCCCCAACGGTTGCGGAACGAATTGTCGTTGAGCGATGTCGCCGCGCCGCCGCCTTCGAGATTGCCGCCGTGGCAACCGGCGCAAAGGGCGTTGTAGGACGTCTTGCCCGCATCGGCCTGGGCGGCGGCGAAGGTCGGGCCCGAGGTCTGGGCCTGGGCCGGCAACATGGTGAGCAGGGCGCCTGTCGCGCCGACGGTCAAAAGCGCGGCCGTCAAGGCCAGTGTCTTCCGGGTGATCATTTTGTGGCTCTCCCCAATTTCCCCTTGGCCAGGGTCATCTGGCCCGGCCGTCACCGGCTCTTGGCTCAGATCTATAACACCATCCTGGCGTTTCGCATCGCCCCTGCGCCGCGCGACCTGTTGACGCCGTTCCGGGCAGGTCCTGCGGGCGAAAAAGGACTGGAGCGGCCGGGGGGAATCGAACCCCCGACATTCAGCTTGGGAAGCTGACGTTCTACCTCTGAACTACGGCCGCATTCCGAAAGGGCGTCAGTGATCTGTGAGCCCCGGCCGCTGACCCCCGAAGGCGAGCCTGCAGCGCGGGTTACAAACCCTGTCCGACGCCGTTCCCTCTAGAGGGTCTTGGACGGCTTCTCAAGTTGGGCGATGAGGACCGCCTTACTGGTAATAGTCGTCGTATATGCCCAAAATCCTGTATTGTATTCCCACAGTTTCGTCGCCGCCGCTCTTGTGCAGAACAGAGAATCCGCTGTACAGATTATTGGATGTCCGCCTGACACGACCGGTCTCTGAATCGGTATCCCATCGCTCTCCTGAGGCGGAAAGCGTGCAAGACATACCCGCTCTGATATAGCTTTGATCTTCGGCGGTGGGCACTGTTTCGCTATTGATTGGCGGCTTCCAGGCGAAGCTCAAATTACTCTTCATTATTACGCTGTTCAGGCAAATATCATTTGCCGTGCGGTAAACCTGAACCGTGCGGGAAAACCGCCAGTCGCCCTGGTCTCCGGGCCTGGTCTGGTAAACATTGTAGACCAAGGCCAGGCGGAACGGCGGATGGTTGGCGTCCAGCGCCGCCCGCGTGTCGACCTCGCTCTGAATCTGCTCCAGCTGTTGAGCGATCAGCTGGGCCTGGGCCTTGTCCTTTGCGACAGCCTCCTGGTGCATCAACATCAGTACGGCCACCAGGATCAGAAACAGAAACAGAATCCCGATGAACAGGTCCGTGAAGGATACAAACGGTCCCTCATCGGTCTCCGGCCCTGTGACACTGGCCCGTCGCCGCAACCGCCCCGCCATCAGCCGGCCCTCCGCCCGGACGGCGTCAGCAGGTCCGCGCAGACAAGCGGGACCGCGCCAGACGCAAAGTCCCCGGCGAAACCCGCGAAGGTTTTCATGCTGCGCCGCACTGTGCCTGACCGGATCCTGAGCATCTTTTCCTAGGTCAACTTTCGGCGTTGCGCAGACGACGGCGTTCCGATGGACGGGTCGCTGCCATCGATGGGCTCAGGCGCGCCGGACGGGTTCGCCTTGGGGTCCGCAACGGTGTTTGGGCCGGAGGCGTTGTCGTGCCGGTTGGAGTCAGCCTTGTCCGTCGCGGCGATATCGGCCGCGGCCATGGCCGCCTGGTCCGAGTCGGCGTTCGCAAGGGCCGTCCCATCGACCACCGGCGTCGCCGTCGTCGGGGGCGCGGCTGTCGCTGACGCGGTGGCGCTCTTCCCACCGTCCGCGGTCGTTGAGGCAGCGTCGCTGTGCTGGTCTACGGAATTGCCGACCGACCGCTTGTTGGGGTCGTCCAGGGCGCCAAATCCGCCTTCGCGGGAGTCTTCACTCTTTGGGGCCGGGAGCGGTGCGACCGGCGGGGCGGGCCTGGTCCTGGCGAGCGGGTCCACCCTGGGCGCGCCAAGCGTGGCCAGATGGGTCTTGCACCCCGCGCACAGCAGCAAAAGCGCGCTCACACCGGCAAGGCGTAGCGGTTTCATGACGACCTCCGAATGGCTGTTGAGGCGCAAGCTCATCTTTGGCCGCCTCTGGAGATGCGGAAATAGGGGTCGTATATGCCAAGTACTCTGTACTGCATATCGAGCGTTACATCCCCGTCTTTTTTGTGCAGTACATCAGTACCATTGTAAAGATATTCAGATTGTCGAACCAGATTGCCCGTTTCTGACGCTGTATTCCAATGATCCCGTGAATCAGAGAGTCTGCAGGGCGTGCTTTGTTCAATGAACGCCTTATCCCTCGACGTAGGAATTTTATCGGGTTCAACGGACGGCTTCCAGGCGAGACTCTGGTTGTTCCGCAACATGACGTTAACCAGGCAAAGACCGTTGGGGGCGCGAAAAATCTGAATCGTGCTGGAATAGGACCAGAACAGATCGCGGGCCGGCGCCTCGTAAACATTATAGACTATGGCCAGGCGGTAGGGCGGATGGTCAATGTCCAGTTTGGTGGTCGTGTCGAGCTCGGACTGGATTTGCTGCAACTGGCTGGAGATCAGCTGGGTCTGTATCCTGTCCTTTTCGACGGCCTGCTGGTGCATCAGCATCAGGGCCGCCACCAGAATCAGAAACAGAAACAGAATTCCGATGAACAGGTCCGTGAACGACACAAACGGTCCCTCATCGGCCGCCAGCTCTGTGTCACTGGCTCGTCGGCGAAGTCGCCCAGACGTCACTCTGCGCTCCGTCGCGACAGCGCCGGTCCAAAGGAAATGACGGAGTCCCTAGCATTGGCCTTGATGGCGGCGGCCGTCTCTGCAATCGCCTCTTCGAGGGGTTCAAGATCCAGTTTCGCCACGCGGTCGAGGACGGCGGCCCTGACCAGCCCGGGTTCGATCGTCTCACCGGTGGGCAAATCGCCGGGCGGGCACCAGGCCGCGGCCACCTCGGGGTCGGTAAGCGCGCGATCGAAGGCCTCGCCAAGGCGGACGATGTGCCCGCCTCTCTCCGAGGCGGCGCGGTAGATTTGCACGATCAAGGCGCAGGCGATGCCCACCGCCGAAATCCAGAACTTGTTCGCCGCGGTCTCCAGCAGGACCTGGATGAAATCGCGCATGTGGGCGCTCTGTTCAGCCGCCGTTCCCTGGGCGATGCCGATGTTCGCGCTGGCGATCGTCAGCGCGGCGATGAGGCCCATGAACGTGCCAAGCAGCGCCACGCGGATAATGAAGTCGCCAAATCCGGCCAGGCCCTTGTGAAGCCGCCGGTACTCGTCCTCCAGCTGGGTCCTTGCAGGACGAAGCCCTTCAAGGCTGTGGCGCTCTGCGGGCAGGGCCGCCATCAGGCCAAGATAGGTGGCGGTCGCTCGCGTGGTGGCGAACCTGGGGTTCCGCCAGTCCTTGTTTTCCCGAAGGTCGTCCGCACGGCAGGCCGCGTTCGTCAGAATGCGAGCGCCTGTGATCTCGTTCAACAGGAGCAACTGCGCGACCTTTCCGGAGGCGTCGCTGGTGTGAGCGGCCTCGACGACCGCGACAAGTTCGCGTGAAGCCCGCGATTCCATATCCAGCGAAAGCCTGTTGCGGACGATTGCGGCTCCGGTCAGCAGCACCAGCATCCCAGAATAAAAGAACAGGAACGCACTCGACGCGAAGATTTCAGCGATACCCACGAACACTTCCCCTATCACGTCGCACGGCGCCCGGCCGGACACCGTTGAGCTAACCGATTGATCCAGAAGGGAGCAATCCGGGCCCGGTTTACCGTCAAAAGGCCGCGATCAAAGCAAAATCGCGAGCTTGGGAAGCTGACCTTGTCCGCCTGAATGATGGCCGCGTTCCGTGACGGCGCAGGCTTACAAGCCCGGAATGGCGCGGACAATGGCGTTTGGGCGCTTCGTGCGGCCGCGGTGATTATTTATCGTGACTCAGGCGCGCGGCGCAGCGCAGATTGAACGAGGGATTAAGCGTGGTGGAGTAAGGGACAGGTCATGCAGCCACAGCTGACCTACCGGCCGAGAAGCCCCGAGACGTTTCCTGACTGGTCGTTCTCGACCCTAGACGTCGAGTATAACCGCGAAAGCCGCTCGGTCTGGATGTACTACAAGGCCGAGGCGCCGCCGTTTTACTCGCTGCAAACCCTTCAGGACATGGCCGATCTGCGCGAGTCGCTGCGTGGCCTGATCGTCTTTGCGCCGGGCCGCGACTATCCCGTCGACTATTTCGCCTTGTGTGCACACAAGGCGGGTGTGTTCAATCTCGGCGGCGATCTAGCGATGATTGCAAGGTCTGCGTGCGCGTTGACGCAGCCGGACGCCGCAGGCAACATTGCGGCCCATCTTACGAACAGGAGAGAACCCTATGGCCGATGGCGAACGTTCTGCAGAAGCCTGCGCCAAATTCCACGCCATGGTGGAAGGCAGCGCCGAGGACTGGGCGATCATCGCCAAGGCGTCCGGCGAATTTGCCAAAGGGTTGCTCACACGGATCGAGGGTCATCTCAATCTGCTCAGGGGCGACTGCGGCGGCTTTGCGATCGATCGCTACGAGCACTCGTTGCAGACCGCGACCCGTGCCCACCAGGCCGGCAAGGACGAGGAGTATATCGTCTGCGCCCTGCTGCACGACATAGGGGATATCCTGGGCCCGCGGAACCACGCTGACATCGGCGCAGCGATCCTGCAGCCCTACGTATCCGAGGAAAACCACTGGATGCTCGAAAAGCACGGCGTCTTTCAGGGCTACTATTTCTTCAGTTACCTGGGCCTAGACCGCGACATGCGCGAGCAGTACCGCGGCCACCCGGCCTTCGAACACACCGCCCAGTTCTGCCACCTGTTTGACCAGACGGCTTTCGATCCCAACTACACGTCCATGCCGATCGAAGCCTTCCGGCCGATGATGGAGCGGGTGTTCGCCGCCCCCAAGCGTTCGATCTACATGCGCACAGACCAACCGGGATCCATGGGCGTATTTTAGGGCAGGACGCTCCCAGCCCAGCCTCCTGTGGGACATGCGCTCCAAGCTGATCGGCTTGACCGGCCTGCAGATCCTGGACCCGGGCCAGCCCTGTCGCCAGCGCTAGGAACCTTTCTGGTCGGCGTGGTGCTGAACCACGAATTTACGTCCGTCCTCGTCATGTCGGTCACCCTGTCCAAGCTGGTCACGCCAGGGCTGTTCGTTCTGCACGAACGGGTCATTCAGCCGCGCTACCTCAAACCCGATAACAGCGAGGCGGACGCGATCGACGAGCAGGGGATCGCGATCATCGCCGGCATCGGGCGGTTAGGCCAAATAGCGCAGTGCCTGTTACGCGCCAACGGCATAACCACCGTGGTTATGGATCACTCCTTGGCCTAGGTGGCCACTCTGGCCGTCTTTGGGATCAAGGGTTACTGTGGGGACGCCCCGCGACCCGAGGTGCTGGTCGCCGCCAGAATCGAGACCGCCAAGGTGCTGGTGGAAGGCATCGATAACCAGGATAAGGCCGAAGCCATCACCCGCTACCCTCGCGCCGAGCGTCCCCCGTTACGGTGATCGCGCGGGCCTACGATCGGATGCAATATTACAAGCTGCGCAATGCGGGCAACCAGGTGGTGGTCCACGAGCTGTTCGGCTCATCCGTTGAGGTCGCGCACGCCGCTCTGATGGCGCTGGGGTTCAGTATGGCGCGCATGGGCAAGAGGCTGTGCGGGCCTTCCGGCCCCACGATCTGGAGTCCCTGGATCAGCTCTACGAGGCTTATCTCAACGAGCCCGAGGTTATGCGCAATCAGGATTACATCAGCCGCAGCTTCACTCAGGACCGCAGCCTCGCCGCCGAGGCTGGGCGCAAAGGCGGGCGCCGGACGCAGAAGGCCCCGAAAACACCGGCCGAAGTCTGACGGCGCAGGTTTGTCGCCCCCGGCCTAATCGGCCGGTGGAAAAACACCGCGGAAGGCGCCAAGGTCGCGCGGCATGATCCGAAATCGCAGAGCCCGCATTGTCGCCACCCTTGGACCAGCCACGGCGAGCGCCGAAGGCGTCCTTGCGCTGGCCCGCGCCGGCGCCGATGTCTTCCGGCTGAACTTCAGTCACGGAACCCACAAGGACCACGAAGCCTCGCTGGGTCTGGTGCGGGCGGCGGAAAAAATAGTCGAGCGGCCTCTGGGCGTGCTGGCCGATCTGCAGGGCCCCAAGCTTCGCCTGGGCGACTTTGCCGATGGAGAAGTGAAGCTGGCGGCGGGTCAGCCGTTCCGGCTCGATCTGAATGAGTCCCTGGGCGATGCGAACCGGGTCTGCCTGCCGCACCGTGAAATCTTCGCTGCCCTGACCCCCGATACGGATCTGCTGATCGACGACGGGCGCGCGCGCCTGCGGGTCGTGGCCTGCGGTCCCGATTTCGCCGACACCGTCACCGTGGGCGAGGCGACCTTGTCCAACCACAAGGGCGTTAATCTGCCCGGCGTGGCTCTGGCCATCTCACCCCTGACTCCCAAGGACCGCGAAGACCTGGCCTTTGCCCTGCGCCTTGGCGTCGACTGGGTCGCCCTGTCTTTTGTCCAGCGCGCCGCCGACATGGCCGAGTTGCGCCGTCTGGTCGGCGGCAAGGCGGCGGTCCTGGCCAAGATCGAAAAGCCGGCGGCCCTGCTCGAGCTCGATCCCATTCTGGACCTGTGCGACGGCATCATGGTGGCGCGCGGAGACCTGGGTGTTGAGCTGCTGCCCGAGGAAGTGCCGGTTGTTCAGAAGGCTCTGGTGCGCGCCGCACGAGCCCGTGGCATTCCGGTGATCGTGGCGACCCAGATGATGGAATCCATGCGCGATGCTCCGACGCCCACGCGGGCCGAGGCCTCGGATGTCGCCGGCGCCGTCTACGAAGGCGCCGATGCGATGATGCTGTCGGCCGAGACCGCGTCAGGCCACTACCCAATCGAAGCGGTCGGCATGATGAGCCGCATCATCGAGCGGGTGGAACACGATCCCAACTGGCCGGCGGTCATGGAAGCCGAACACACGCTGGAAGACGATGCGACCGATTCCATGGTCGCCGCCGCGCGCCGGGCGGCTGATGCCGCCTCTACGGCCTGTCTGGTGGCCTACACTGCTACGGGCCAGACCGCGCTGCGCCTGGCCCGCCGCCGCCCGTTGCAACCGACCCTGGCCCTGACCCCTGATATCAACGTGGCTCGCCGCCTGTCCCTGGTCTGGGGGATCGAACCGCGCATCGCCGGCCACCCCGACAGCGTCGAGAGCATGACCGAAATCGCCGTGCGTATCGCCGCCGATATCGGTCTGGCCGGGCCCGGTCAGCGGGTTCTCATCCTGGCCGGCATCCCCTTTGGCTCGCCCGGTTCCGCCAATATCCTGCGACTGGCGCACACGCCGCGCTGAGCGGACAAAAGGGGGACGACAGACACATGGCCAGCTTTGTCGCCGCCATCGACCAGGGCACGACCTCGTCGCGCTGCATCATCTTTGATCACGCCGGCCATATCGTCGCCAGCGACGCCAAGGAGCACCGCCAGATCTTTCCCCAGCCCGGCTGGGTGGAACATGACGCGGCCGAAATCTGGACCAATGTCCAGCAGGTGGCGCTGGGCGCGCTTTCAAAGGCCCGGCTTGTGCCGTCAGACCTGGCCGCCGTCGGCATCACCAACCAGCGCGAGACGACTGTGCTGTGGGACGCCCACACCGGTCGGCCCGTCGCCAACGCCATCGTCTGGCAGGACACCCGCACCGACCGGCTGGTGAAGACCCTGGGCGGAGAGGCCGGTCAGGACCGGCTTCGTGGAAAAACCGGCCTGCCGCTGGCCACCTATTTCTCCGGACCAAAGGCGCGCTGGCTGCTTGACGAACATCCCGGCCTTCGGGCCCGGGCCGAGGCGGGCGAGGTGCTGTTCGGCACCATGGATTCCTGGCTGATCTGGAACCTGACCGGCCGTCACGTCACCGACGTCAGCAACGCCTCGCGCACCCTGCTGATGGATCTGAAGACCCTGAACTGGGACCAGGACCTGCTCGACGCTGTCGGCGTGCCGCGCGCCTGCCTGCCGCAGATCTGCTCGTCATCGGAAGTCTATGGCAAGGCCCATGGCGTGCTGGCCGGCGTTCCCGTGGCCGGCGCCCTGGGCGACCAGCAGGCCGCCCTGTTCGGCCAGACCTGCTTTTCGCCCGGCGAAGGCAAGTGCACCTACGGCACCGGCGCCTTCATGCTGCTCAACACCGGCCACAAGCCCGTCGTTTCGAACAGCGGCCTTCTGACCACGGTCGGCTACAGGATTGGAACCGCGCCGGCCGTCTATGCCCTGGAAGGCTCCATCGCCGTGGCCGGATCCCTGGTCCAGTGGGTGCGCGACAACCTGGGTCTGATCCACGACGCCGCCGAGATCGAGGCCCTGGCGGCCAGCGTCGAGGACTCAGGCGGCTGTGTCTTTGTTCCGGCCTTTGCAGGGTTGTTCGCGCCCCACTGGCGGTCTGACGCCCGGGGCGTGATCTGCGGCCTGACCGGTTATGTCACCAAGGCCCACATCGCCCGCGCGGTGCTGGAATCGGTGGCCTGGCAGGTCCGCGAGGTGGCTGATGCCATGGCCGCCGACAGCGGGACCCCGGTCACGACGCTCAAGGCCGACGGCGGCATGACGGCGAACGCCCTGCTCATGCAGTTTCAGGCCGATGTTCTGAACGCCCCTGTCGTGCGCCCGGCCGTGCCTGAAACCACCTGCCTTGGGTCTGCCTACGCAGCCGGCCTGGCGGTCGGATACTGGCCCGATGTCGAGACCCTGCGCGCCAACTGGCGGGCGGACCGGACCTGGGCGCCGGCCATGACGGCGCAGGCCCGGGATACAGGCCTGCGCCGCTGGAAGAAGGCGGTCGAGCGGACGCTCGACTGGGTGGAAGACTAGGATCGGGTCAAACTGGTCTTCACTTCCGCCGCCGGAATCGCCTTGCCGAACAGATAGCCCTGCATGGCGTCGACGCCCGAGGTGCTCAGGAATGCCATCTGGTTGCCGGTCTCGACCCCTTCGGCCACCACCTTCATGCCCAGCGCCTTGCCCAGGCCGACCACCGCGTGAACCAGCGCCGCCGACTGGGGCGCGTGGCTGCAGTCGTCAATAAAGGCCTTGTCGATCTTGAGGGTGTCGAACGGAAAGCGGCGCAGGTGGTTGAGACTGGAATAGCCGGCCCCGAAATCGTCCAGGGCGATCCGAACGCCCAGGGCGTGCAGCCCGTCCATATTGCGGTGAACCACCTCGGCGTCAGCCAGAATGGCGGTCTCGGTGACTTCGATCTCCAGCCGGGCGGGGTTGAACCGGCGCGCGGCGATCAGGGCGGCGATCTCATCGACAAAGGCCGGATCGGTGAATTCCAGCGCCGAGGCGTTGAAGCCGACGGCCAGATCGCCCAGATCGGCCATCTGCGCCATGGCCTGGTCCAGCACCCATCGGGTGATCGGCCGGATAACCTGATGGCGCTCGGCCAGGGGGATGAAATGGTCGGGCTCCACAGGTCCGTCGTGCGGGCAGTCCCAGCGCAGCAGGGTCTCGACGCCGATCAGGCGCGCGCCGTCCGGCGCCACCTGACGCTGGTAGACCAGGGAAAACTCGCCGCGTTCGCCAGCGCCCTCCATCCGCCCGATCATGTCGGCTTCACGTTTGGCTGCGGCCCCGCGGCTCCGGCGGTCAGTCTGGCGTGATCGTCGTTGCGGCGGTGTCATGTGGCAAACCCAAGCCTGACAAGCAGTTTGAGCGCAAGAGGCGAGTTGCGCCTTAATCGCGCCGCGAACGTCGCGGGGATGCAAGAAAACTCATGTTTCTAAGGCCCTTAGCCTCCGGTATGACAGCGTTATGAGCCCGCAACGCCTCGGCGAACTGCTGATCGCGAAATCCATGATCCGCCCCGCTGATCTCGAGGCGGCGCTGGGCGTGCAAGCCTCCGTCGGCGGCCTGCTGGGCATGATCCTTGTGCGCCTGGGATCGTTGTCGGAAAGCGATCTGCTGTCGGCGCTCTCCGAGCACCTGGGTCTGCCGATCCAGGCGCGGGACGAAATGCCTTCACCGGCCCAGGTCGAGGCCCTGCTGGCCGAAACCGGCACCACACACGCCTGGTGGGTCGAGCGTCAGGCCGTGGCCTGGAAGACCACCCGCCCGCCCGCGCTCGAGACCGCGGAAGATGGCGACGCCCTGCTCGAGGACGATGACGCCGACGTCAAACTGATCTGCGCGGCGGTGCACCCCCTCGACCCCACCTTGCGCGGCCTGCTGGCCCAGATCGCGGACCGCCCGGTCGAATGGCGCCTGGCGCCGCGTTCGCTGATCGCCGCGGCGTTGGAAGACGTGCGCGAGGACGAACTGGAATTTTCCGGCGGCGTCGCCGATGCCGCCCGCTTGCGCGAACTGGCCCAGGAAGCCCCCGTCATCGACTTCGTCAACGGTGTCTTTGCCGAGGCCCTGCAGCGCCGCGCCTCGGACATTCACGTCGAGCCGTTCGAGGACAAGTTTTTTGTCCGCATGCGGGTCGACGGCATCCTGCATACCGCCCGGACCGCACCGCGCTCGAGTTTCGACGCGGTCTGCTCGCGCATCAAGCTTCTGTCGGGCATGGACATCGGCGAGCGCCGGCTGCCCCAGGACGGCCGCCAGGCTATCCGCGTTTCTGGCCAGGAGGTCGACCTGCGGGTCTCGTCCCTGCCGGCGGCGTGGGGCGAGTCCATGGTTCTGCGCCTGCTGGGCAAGACCAGCCGCCTGCCGGAATTGTCGGAACTGGGCCTGGCCGACGAGGACGCCGCCAAGCTGTCGCGCATGGTCGACCAGCCCAACGGCATCGTCCTGGTCACCGGGCCGACCGGCTCGGGCAAGACCACCACGATTTACCGGCTGCTGACGGGCATCAACGACGGGGTGCGCAAGATCATCACGGTCGAGGACCCGGTCGAGTTTGACCTGCCCGGCGTCATCCAGGTGCACGTCAAGGCCGACATCGGCCTGACCTTCGCCGCCGGCCTGCGCTCCATCCTGCGCCAGGACCCGGACGTGATCATGATCGGCGAAATCCGCGATCCGGAGACCGCGCGCATCGCCCTGCAGGCCGCCCTGACCGGCCACATGGTGATCTCGACCGTGCACACCAACTCGGGCCTGGCCGCCATTTCCCGCCTGCTCGACCTAGGCGTCGAAGACTATCTGCTGGCCGACGTCATGCGTGGCGTTGTGGGTCAAAGGCTGGTGCGGCGGCTTTGCCCTCATTGCAGCGCGCCCTCGGACGCCGCGCAGATCACCACCTATCGCCGCGCCATTCCTAAGGCCGTACGCGCGAAAATCAAGGCCGGCGCCCAGAACTGGCGCGAGCCGGTTGGCTGCGCCAAGTGCGGCGGCGGCGGCTATCTCGGCCGGGTCGGCATCTATGAAATCGCGCCCCTGGGCTCCGAAGCCGCAGCGGCGATCCGCCGGCGGGCCAGTGAGCCAGACCTGCTGGAAATCTGCCGCCGCGACGCCGGTGTGCTGACCATGTTCGAGGACGGGTTCCTGAAAGCCGCCGCCGGTGCCACCTCGCTTAGCGAAATCTTCCGGGTCATCGGCCCTGTCGATCCGGAGACCGACGGCCTGGACCACTCGGCCGACGAACTCCAGGCGGTCTATTGAGGCGCGCGCGATGAGCCTTCCCGCGCCCGAGGAAATCGCCTTCCGCTACACAGCGGTCGACCGGGCGGGAAAGCAGATCAAGGATACGGTGCGCGCCCGCGACGCCCGCGCCGCCGCCCGGGCCCTGATCGCCGAGGGGCTAACGCCGGTCACGGTCACCGAGGAAAAGGGCTCGGCCGCCAGCGGTCAGGACCGGGATCTGAAATTCGTTGAGCGGGTCGCGGTGTTGCGCCAACTGGGCCTGATGGTTGAGGCCGGCGTTGGTCTGCTGGAGGCCATGCAGACTGTCGCCGCGGGCATTGTGGCGACCAAGGGCCGGGCCAAGTTCGAGGCGGTGATCACGGCCCTGAAACGCGGCGACCACCTGGCGCACGCCATGGAAGTCCATGCGCCCGGCTTTCCCTTCTATCTCTACGCCATGCTGCGGGTCGGCGAGTCGACAGGCCGGGTCAGCGAGGTGCTGAACGACGCCGCCGAGCAGATGGCCTATGAGTACAAGCTGCGCCGGGAGTTCATCGGCTCGCTGATCTATCCGGCCTTTCTGATCGTTGTGGCTTTCGCGGTCATGATCTTCATGACCCTGTTCATCGTGCCGCGGTTCAGCAGCATGATCGACGTCGGCGCGAGGGACAAAATTCCCCAGATTTCGAAGATCGTCTTCGCGGTCTCCGACTTCATGAACGGGCACCTGTGGCAGCTGGCGGTGGGGGCGGTTATCGTCGTGGTCGGCCTGGTGCTGCTCTTTTCGAACCCCGCTGTGCGCACTCAGGTCTACAACGGCGCGCGCAATCTGCCGATCGTCGGCGGCATCCTGCGGGCCCGGGAACTGGGATCCTGGGCCAAGGTCCTGGCCTTTGCCCTGCGCAATGGCGTCGGTCTTCTGGACGCCGCCAGCCTGGCCCGCCAGGCCGCCCCGCCCGGAGAGTTCAACAAGAACCTGGAACAGTTTGAACGCGACCTGAAGGGCGGCATGGAAGTGGCAGATTCGCTGTCACACCATACGCAGCTGACCGCCATGGACCTGTCGTTGCTGAGAGCCGGCCAGAAGTCGGGTTCCCTGCCGCGCATGTTCACCTATGTCGCCGATGGATATGACGTCCTGCTGCGGGACCGGATGAAAACCCTTTCGGCCTTCGTTCAGCCGCTGACCCTCATATTCATCGCCATTATGGTCGCTGTGCTGGTGATTGGGGTGATGATGGCGCTGATCAGCGTCTATCAGTCGATCGAATAGCCATGGCCTGGCCCGTCGAAGCGGCCGCCCTGGCTGTACTGGCGCTCATCGCCTGGACGGCCGCCCGCTTTCCCCGGGCGCTGTTCTGCGAAGCTGGCGGCCGGCCCCACGCCCGCCGCGCCGAGTTTGGGCTGGCCGCCGGCCTGTTCGTTGTGGGCGCAACCTGGTTCGAGGCTTTTTCAGGCAGCGGGCCTGTCCCAAGGGTGCTGACCGGCCTGGCGCTCATGGCCTGCCTGGCCATTGTCTATGCGGACATCCGCTATCTGATCATTCCTGATCTCTACTCGGCCGCCATCGCCGGGGCGGGAGTTGCCCTTAATCTGGTCTGGCCCGTCGAGAGAGGCCCCCAGGGCCTGATCGACATCCTGTTCGGGGTCGCCGTTTGCGGCGGCATGCTGGGCGCGGTCGCCTGGGTCTGGAAGCGCGTCACCGCCATCGAGGGTCTGGGCATGGGCGATGTGAAGCTGGCGGCGGCGCTCGGCGCCGTGCTGGGCGCGCAGGCCGGAGTCTGGGCGATCACCGCCTCAGCCGCCGGCGGCGCGGCCCTGGGCCTGATTTTGCAAGCCCGCAATCGCGGATCGGACGCGCCCCTGCTGTTTCCCTACGGCGCGCCCCTGGCTCTGGCGGGCGGCGGTCTTTTGCTGTGGGAGCGCTGGTCATGAGGGCCAAGGCCGGCTTTACCCTGCTGGAGGCCCTGATCGCCCTGGCCATAGCCGGCATAGCCATGGCGGCGATCTTTCAGATGCAGCACCAGCTGGTCAACGGCCAAAGGCTGCATGAAAAGGCCATGGAACAGGCGTCCGTCCGCCGCAACGCCCTGGCCGTGGTCAAGGATATCAATCCGGATGTCACACCCACCGGCGATGTCGGGCTGCCGCCCAACCAGACCCTGCACTGGACCAGCCAGGCCCTCAATAACGCCAATCTGTCGGCCGGATTCCCGTCCGGCGATGGGCAGTACTATGTGACGCTCTACAAGGTTTCTGTGGAGGTCGACGGCGCTGACGGCCAGCCCGTCGACACCTTTGATGTCGAGCGCATGGGCTGGACCAGCCAGGCAGCCGCGGCGGCCGGGGGAACAGGAACCGGCGCGGCGGCGACCCGCTAGAGCGGCGATCTGATGGACTCAGATCGCCGCTCCAGGCCTTTGTTTCAACGCGCATTTATTCCGAAAACCGGTTCCCGCCTTTCGGTATGCGCTCTAGGGCGCCTTGACGCTGGACGGCGGCCGCTGAAGGCTGGCGCCCGTGACCGTGGAGCTGGGCAGGTCGAGACCGAAATTGCCCCCGCCGGACCATGGGGTCAGGGTGTAGGAGCCGCCGCGGCCGGCCTTGAAGGCGTCATTGACCTCGCTGGACACCTGGTTGGTCAGGCTGGTCATGTCGTCTTCGTCGCGAATGATGAAGGGAGTGATCAGAACAACCAGTTCGGTCTTCTGACCCTGGATCCGGTCCTTGCGGAAGATCGCGCCCAGCACCGGGATGTCCTTCAGGAAGGGGACGCCGCTGTTGGCCTTGGCATAGTTGTCCTGCATCAGGCCGCCCAGAACCGCCGTATGGCCGTCGGCCAGGGACAGGGTTGTGGTCAGGTTGCGGTTGGGAACGTAGGGGCTCTGGATATTGGGGTTGGGATTGTCCTGAACGCTGGAGACTTCCTGATAGACCTGAAGGTCGACCCGATCGTCGCCGTAGACGGTGGGGGTGATATCCAGGATGACGCCGGTCGAGCGGTAGGTGATCTGCTGGACGACATTGGCCAGGCCGTTGGCTGCGCCGGTATTGGCGGCCTGCTGGCTGGTAATGATCGGAACATCGACCCCGACGTTGATTTCCGCCGAAGTGCCGCTGCGGGCGCTGAGGCGCGGGCGCGACAGCACATTGACCTTGTTGTTCGAGGCGAAGGCGTTGAACGCCGCACGCAGGTCGCCGTTGGCGGTGCTGAAGTTGAGATTCAGGCCGTTCGTGCCCAGACCCAGGCCGCTGACCGCGGTCTCGGCAGTGGTGGTGACCGGCGGGGTGCCGGTCGTGGTCGAGGTTGTGGTGAAGGTGCGCGTGCCGCCGCTGATGGTGTTGCCGCCTGAGGTGTTGTGGCTGAAGAACCATTCCAGGCCGACCTGGGTGTCGTCGGTCAGCGAGACCTCGGCGACGGTGACTTCCACCAGCACTTCGCGCGCCGGCGCGTCGAGCTTTTGCAGCAGGCCCCGCAGCTGGGAATACTCACTGGGGCTGCCGGTGAACAGGATCCGGTTGGAGGTGTCATCGACGGTGATTGTGCCGCCGGACGGCACCGAGCCGGCCACGGCCTGACCATTTCGCGCCGCCGTGGTGGTTGCTGCGCCGCCGCGGGCGTTTGTCGCTGCTCCGGCGCGTCCGGCGTTGTTGGCCGCGCCGCCGCGGCCTGCGTTGTTGGCGCCGCCGGCAGCCGCCCCGCCGCGTCCGGCATTGACGTTGGCCGCGCCGCCACGTCCGGCCGCTGCCGCGCCACCCGGTTGACCGAGCGCATTATTGACCTGGTTGGCGAAGCCGCCGCGAGCAGCGGCTCCGGTCGCGTTTGCCTGCGAGCCGGCGTTGACCAGCATCTGGCCGATCAGCGAGGCGGAGGTATTGCGCACCTCATAAACATAGGTGCTGCTGGCCTCGAGCCCTTCGGCGCTGGGCTGGTCCAGCTGGTTGGCCCAGTACTGCACCCGCGCCATGGTTTCGCGGTCTGCGGCGAAGACCAGGGTCTGGTTGGTGGTGGGCAAGGGTACGATCATGATCGACTTGGGACCCAGGGGGTCGGTGCCGACGATGAAGCCTTCGGCCGACAGTGTTGTCGACAAGGCCTGGGCATAGTTGTCGGGCGACCAGAAAACTGATTGCAGGCGCAGAACCTGCCCGCCGGCGAACGCCGGCTTGTCGAGGTTGCTCAGCAGGTCGACGGCGGTTGCGACCAGCCGTGACTGACCCTGGATGATGAAGGCGTTGGCGGCGGCGTCAGGCGTGAAAGTGACCTGGCCGCCTGCGCCGGCTGCGGTCTTGATGAAATCCTGGATTCCGTCTGCCCGCAGGGCGACCAGCTGGAAGAACCAGGTGACCTGGCGGTTGCCGGCCGGCGCATCCGCCGATGAGCGGCTGCGGATCACCGATCCTGTTGCGCCGCCCGTCGCGCCGGCGCCGTCCTCGGTGATCATGATCGAGCCGCGATTGATGGACAGGGTCAGGCCATAGTTGCGCAGGGCCGCCTGCAGCATGCGGATGTAGTCACGCTTGGACATGGTGGCCGGCGCATTGACCTGGATGACGTCGGTGCGCGTCGCAAGTCCGGGGCCGAGTGTATAGGGCACGTGCAGAACGTCCGAGAATACGGTGTTCAGGTACTGGGGCAGGGGCTGGGGCGTCAGGACCGCGTTGAGCGGCTCGGCGGGCACCAGGGCGGCGATCTCGTCGGCGCTGGCCGGCGTGACGGGCGCGGTTCGCGCGGTCGCCGTGCCCGGGATGGTTTCCGATCGTGACGCCGGACCGCGCACCAGATCGCCGCCGTCACCGCCACGACCGCCACGGCCAGGCGCCGGCCCAACACTGACTTCGGATCCTGGCAACAGAGTTGCTCCGCTGACGGTCGTCGTCGGCTCGGCGACTTTCATGGTCGGAAACGAGGCGCAGCCGTAGAGCGCAGTTGACGCCATTAGGCCGGCGACGACGGTTAGATTTCCCCTCTGGAAACGCATGGTGCTTCGTCTTTCTTTCTGGGTTAGCCGCCGCGGCCGCGGCCGCCTCGACCGCCACCGTTGAAACCGCCGCCCTGGAAGCCACCGCCCCCTGGATTGAAACCACCGCCCGGCGCACCCCGGTTGCCGCCGGGGCCGCCTGGCCCGCCGATCTGAACCGGGCGCGCCGGCGCACCTTGCTGAGCGCCCTGCTGAGCGACCTGGGGCAGAATTTGAGTCATCTGGGCGATCTGCTGCTGGGTGATGACCCCGGCGCTGGCGAAGGCGTTCAGGACCGAGGTCAGGGCCGAGGGGTTGAAACCAGGATTGCGCGACATTTGCTGCCATAGCTGGATAATGGTGTTTTGATTGGCCTGGCCGTTCTGCATCTGGGTTCGCAGCTGGGCCAGTTGAGCCTCGGTCGCGCCGGCTGCCTTCAGGGCGTTGACGACGGCGCCAATTTTTTCACTCGGAACTTCACCTGGCCGCAGGCCATTGGTCAGGGCCAGCCGCACGGCCGGAGGTGGCGCTGCAACGGTCGCGTCCGCAATCGGCGGCGAGAACAGGCCAATCCGGCGCGTGTCCGCGCCCTTGGTCAGGGTGGCCGATGTTGAGCTTACACTCTCGAGTTTCCAGCCATCGCGATACATGTCGCCGGGGCTCAGCGAACGGCGCGAACCCAGCACCACCTTGGGCGGCGCGCCGGGAGAATTCAGGACCGCCGACAGGTCGCGGCGAAACTGGACGGCGACGTCAGGCCCGGTCGCGACCGCGGCGACCACCTTGGGCGGCGCCGGAGGGGGCGGCGGCGGCGCGTTGAGGCTGGCCAGATAGACCGCAGCCTCCTTGGCGCCCCAGCCCGGCTTGACGATGAGCGGAGGGGCTGTGGCCCTGGCGGGCGCAACCTGAACCGCCGAGGGCCTGAGGCCCTGCCAGTAGCCGACGCCGGCCGCCGCCGGCGCGCCGACCGCGGCGATCAGGACAACAGCCCGCAAGCTCATGTTGAGCCGGCCTTTGGCGTTGCGACAGGCGCCACCACGAGCGGAGCCTTGAGGTTGACCCGAAGCTTGGGCTCCTTGTCACCGGTCAGCTGAACTTCCTCGAGAACAAACCCCTTGCCGCTGGCCGCCAGTCCCGACATCAGGCCCGACAGGCCGCTCCAGCTGAAGGGCGCGGTGATTTCGATGGGGGCGAAGGTGACGTCGCCCGCCGTCTCAAGCCGGTCGCTGGTCTTGACCTCGGGATTTGCCAGGCCGGCGGTCGCGGCCATCCGGGCCACATCGCTCTGCGCCTTGACCTGGGCGACGGCGACGGAACTTCCCTGCCAGGACCAGGCCCTGACTTCGGCGCGGGTCTTGTCGATTTCATGAGCCAGATTGGCGCCGGACGTCCGGCCCGCCGCCTGCCGGGCGGCTTCAAGAGCGGTCCGGGCGTCACTGTGTGCCTGACTGGCGGATTGCTGGACGTTGTAGGCCAGAAGCAGGGCGCCCAGCGGAATCAGGGCCGACAGACCGGTCAGCAGGCGTCGCTCGTTCGGGCTCAATCTTGCGATCTGGCCGTCGAGTGACGCTCTGATTCCGGAGAAGGCGGCGACGGCCAAAGGCGAGTTCCTGCCACGATTTTTGTTTTTCTAGCTAGGGTCGGCTGTTTCATACCCGTGTTTCGGCGGTGTTTCATCCGCTGGCCGCAATAAGGCGCCAATATGCGCCGGCCTATACCAAAAATGACACGCGAAACCGCCTGCAGTCTGCTGAAACGCCCCGTCACCCTTGACGGCAAAGGGGTTGGCCGGACAATTCAGAACGTTGCCGGTGCGCATCAAGCTGCGCCGTCATTTTGACATGCTTGTGACGCGGAATTCGGCTACCAATAAGACCCCTAAAATACTCCAGAACACTTAAGCGGGCGCCATAGATGACCATCCAGACACTGACCCGTCGCCAGATTGGCGACCTGCGCAGCAAGGCCGGCTACACCTTGCTCGAGATCCTCATTGTGATGGTGATCATCGGCCTGCTGGTGACCATGGTTGGCGTTGGGCTGCAGCGCGTTCTGGACGGCGCCAAGGTGAATACCGCCAAGACCCAGATTCACGCCCTCAAGGCCTCGCTCGACGTCATGCAACTGCATATCGGCCGCTATCCGACCGCGGGTGAGGGCCTGACCATCCTGTCGCAGTCGCCCGGTGATGCGGCGCCAGGCTGGCAAGGCCCCTATCTGGACAAGGCGCTGCCGAAAGACCCGTGGGGCCACGATTATATCTATGTGGCGCCGGCCGGTGACGAAGAGCCCAAGATCAAAAGCCTGGGCAAGGACGGGCAGGAAGGTGGAACCGGCTATGCCGAGGATATCGTCCAGTAGCCGGATCGAGTCCAAGGCCGGATTCACGCTGCTAGAAATCCTGATCGTCATAACCGTGATGGCCCTGACGGTCGCCATCGTGCTGCCGAACGTGCGTCGCAGCTTGAGCGAGAGCGCCGTCCAGACCACATTTCTCGAATTCCAGTCCCACGCCACCAGCCTCAGGGCGCGCGCCTATCATGAGAACCAGGCTATCAACCTCCTGGCCACTGCTGAGGCCCCGCTGGACGATGCCGACGTTACGGACGATCCCGCCAGCTCCGAGGTCCGGACGCGCAGCATCCATCTGAACGACCCGTCCTGGAGCTATCGTCTGGCTGAGCCGATGACCATTTCGGCAGGCGGGGTTTGCTCGCAGGTCGATGCCTATCTTTACCAGGACGACAAGCAAGCCGCCCACCTGCAGAGCCAGGCCGACTGCCATTTCAAGCGGGTGACCGGATGATCCGGCGCTGTGACCGGCGGGCGGGCTTCACCCTTATCGAGTCCCTGACCGCCCTGATAATCACCGGATTTGCGGTCAGCCTGATCCTGATGATCGGCGCGCGCGGCGCCTTCCAGGGCCTGATGCTCGGCAATCGCGCCGTGGCGACCATCGACAACAACGTCACCCGCTCGGCGCTTGGCGACCTCATCGGTGACATCGTGATACCGCCCCTGACGCTGGCCTCCCAGGCGGCGGAAACCGAAACCATGGAGGTCGACGATTCCTTCGTCGGTGCGACCGATCAGGTGGCCGGCAGGCTGGTGGCCGGCCGCGAGACCCCTTGCGCGCCGATCGGCGCCGAGGGCCGGCTTGTCCTGGCGGTCCGCAAGACGGGCGATCTTGAATCGACGGTGTCCTGCGCCCTGACCTATGACGACGGCACAGCGATCGAGCCGGTCGATATGGTCAAGTTGCGTTGGCCGGATGCGGCCTTTTCCTATTCAGAAGACGGTGCCCAATGGCTGGGCGCGTGGGAGGTCGACCGGGGCCAGCCTGTTGAAACATCCGCCCTGCCCAATGCGATCCAGCGCAAGGTGTTTGTCCGGCTGACCAGCAGCGACGGCCGCTCACAGCTGGTGGAGATCGCCACGTCTGGCCGCGTGGTCGCCCAGACCGCGCCTGCCCCGCCGCAATCCAACAACAACGGTGGCGGTGGCGGTGGCCGCGGCGTCGGCGTCGGGGGGCGCGGGGGCGGACCCGGCGGACCCGGCGGCAATGGCGGTGGCCGCGGCGGGCAAGGCGGCGGACGCGGTGGCGGACCGGGCGGACCGGGTGGCGGAGCGCCGGGCGGCGGGCGCGGCGGTGGAGGTGGCGGCGGCGCAGGCGGCGGCGGGAGGGGCGGATGACGCACAATTCCCACAAGGCAGGGTTCGCGCTGCCGATGGTATTGACCATCGTGGCGATCCTGACGCTCACCTACGCCGTGTGTCTGAACCAGCTGGTGTTTCTGACCCGGGAGACACGCCAGGCCATTCAACGGGCTGCGTTTGATCGCGTGGCCATGTCGGCCGAAGCGCGACTGTCCTACCTTGTCACCACAGAGCCGTTTGGCGCAGGCGCCCTCAACATCGGCTCAGCGCGCAATACCAGCAACGCCAACGGTCAGCTTACGCAGCCGGTTGTCGACGCCTCCAGCACCCTGACCATGGACGACCGGCCGTACCGATTCCTGGAAAACAGTGACTCGACGGTTCCGTTTCTGGCTCGGGTGCAGGACGAGGCCGGGCTTTTCAACCTCTATGGCGCGACCGTCGATCAGCTGACCCGTCTGTTCACCCAGCTCGGCGAACTGGACGACCGTGACGCCGGCAATCTGGCGACCGAGGTGCAGACCTACAACGTCGATTCGACGTCCCACCAACCGCTTCGCCGGCCTTCAGCGATTTTTTCGCGCATTGCAGGTATGGCCGACCTGTTTCCGCCTCGTGTTCGGGACCGGCTGCTCGACAAGATCACCGCCTATCCGGACAACCTGGCCTTTAACATCAACACAGCGCCGGCCGACGTCATCGCCATTCTGTTCAATGTCGACGAGACGACGGCTCAGAGCGTTGTCGACAATCGCGAAGGCACGACCATCGGCACGCTGAACAGCATAGGTCTTACATCTCCCGACCCGGCCAAGGCCTACACCTTTTCCGGCGGACGCCTTCGGTTCACTTTTTCTGACCCCAAGAGCGGGCTGACCTACAGGTCCAGCCTGATCCTTACGCCAACCAACGCAGAACGGCCCCTCTGGGTCGAAAATCCGCGTACGACCGTCACGCCCCCTCCTGCAGATGTGGAAGTCAATGACCTCGACCCCTTCCCGGACATCCCCGATCTCACTTCTTAAGGGGGACGGCTCGATGGAGCCGCTGCACCTGCGCCCCGGCCCGTTCCAGGCCGGCTTTGTCGTGCTTGCGCGCGAGCGCTGCCTGTTTGAGCATTTCCCTGTGGCCGCCGGTCTCAGCGCCCGGGCGGCAACGGCGGCGGCGCGGCTGCATGCGGACACCGCCGCGCCCTACCAGCGGTACGGCGCCCTTATCACCCACAAAGGTTCAAGCTTCGGCATCTGGTGGTGGGACGCCCAGTGGGTGGGAGAGCGGCTCGGCGGGTTGGGCCTGGATCCCGCGACCCGCATTGTGCCTGAGCCTATGGTGCGGGCGACGGGCGAAGGCTGGCGTATCACCAAGGCCTCAAGCGGCTATGAGGCACAGTTGTGGAAACAGGGCTTTCTGCTGGCCGACCAGTGGCGCCGCTCGCCCTACGATGCGGCCGCCTGGCAGGGCTTTGTACGGGTTCAGGCTGATCAGAGCGGCGCCGAAAGCGCCGTCCTTATGGCCCAGGAAGCGCCCTGGACCCTGCAGTCTCCCTATCGCCGGACAACCTTGAGCGCATGGACGCCGCAAAAGACGGGGCAGCTCGCCCTGGCGGCGGGGGTTGCTGTGGTGCTGTCCTTGAGCCTCTATCTGGCCGGTAACGCCGTCGGCCTGAACCGGCACACGGACCAGATCAAAAGCGAAACCGCGCAACTCAAGGCCAAGGCTCCGGGCGGACAGAACCTGCGCAGCCAGATCAGTGGTGTGACCGCGCTCAAGACTTCGATCGAGGGACCCAGCGCCATGGCCCTGCTGCAGGAGGCCCAGCAGATCATCGAGCCGTTCGGATACAAGGTGATTGTGTTCGATGCGGCCCGTGACGGGTTGACGATTGTCCTGCCCAAGGAAGCGGTGGGTGATCTGGACGGCATCGCGCGGGAACTGTCGGCGTCCCATCTGTTCGCCGACGTTAAACCGAGCCTTGATCGCGACCATCAGCGCCTGACCATCGTCATGACAGCCAAGGGCGCCCGGCCCAAGTCAAAGACCAAGGCTCGCGTCAAAACCTAGTCCTGGTCAGCCGGCGGCGATCTGCCTGGCGAAAGCCTCATTCGCCGCCTGCGACTCCCCCAGGCGGCGGTTCAGAGCGGCCAGCTCTTCCCACAGGGCCCGGGGCATATGGTCGCCGAAAATCTCGTAGTGAGCAGGGACCAGAGAGGCCTCCTCGCGCCAGATTTCGACATCGACGGTCGTCAGAAGCTCAAGCTGCTCGTCGGTCAGATCGAGGCCCGCCACGTCGAGGGAACCTTTGGCCGGCAGACGGCCGATCGGGGTATCCACCGCGGCGGCCTTGCCATCCAGCCGCTCGACGATCCACTTCAGAACGCGCGAGTTCTCGCCAAAGCCTGGCCAGACGAACTTGCCGTTGCGATCCTTGCGGAACCAGTTGACGAAATAGATACCCGGCAACCTGGCGCCGGCGCGCTCGCCGATCTTCAGCCAGTGGGCGAAATAGTCGCCCATGTTGTAGCCACAGAACGGCAGCATGGCGAACGGATCGCGGCGCAGTTCACCAACCTTGTTTTCGGCAGCGGCTGTGCCTTCCGAGGCCACATTGGAGGCCATGAACACGCCGTGCGCCCAGCTCATGGCTTCGGTGACCAGCGGCACGGCGCTGGCCCGGCGGCCGCCGAACAGGATGGCGTCGATGGGAACGCCGGCGGGGTCTTCCCACTCGCTGGCGATAACCGGGCACTGACCGGCGGGCGCGGCGAAACGCGCGTTGGGGTGGGCGGCCGGCTCGGGGCTGTCGGGCGTCCAGTCGCGGCCCTTCCAGTCGATCAGATGGGCCGGCGGGGTGTCGGTCATGCCTTCCCACCACACATCGCCATCGTCGGTCAGGGCGACGTTGGTGAAAATGGTGTTGGCGAACAGGGTGTCCATCGCATTGCGATTGGTTTTCATCGAGGTGCCGGGGGCGACGCCGAAGAAGCCGGCCTCGGGATTGATGGCGCGCAGGGCGCCGTCTTCACCGAACCGCATCCAGCAGATGTCATCGCCGATCGTCTCGGCTTTCCAGCCCGGGATGGTCGGTTGCAGCATGGCCAGGTTGGTCTTGCCGCAGGCTGACGGGAAGGCGGCCGCAATGTAGCGCGCCTTGCCTTGCGGCGGGGTCAGCTTGAGGATCAGCATGTGCTCGGCCAGCCAGCCTTCGTCGCGGGCCATGACGCTGGCAATGCGCAGGGCGTAGCATTTCTTGCCCAGCAGGGCGTTGCCGCCATAGCCCGAGCCGTAGGACCAGATCTCGCGACTTTCCGGGAAATGGACGATGTACTTGATCTCGTTGCAGGGCCAGGCGACGTCCTGCTGGCCTGCTTCCAGGGGCATACCCACCGAGTGCAGGGCCGGCACAAAAAAGCCGTCCTCGCCGATCTGGTCGAGGGCGGCCTTGCCCATCCGGGTCATGATCCGCATCGAAAGGGCCACATAGGCCGAATCGGTAATCTCGACGCCGAGCTGCGAAATCGGCGAACCGATCGGGCCCATCGAGAACGGCACGACATACATCGTGCGGCCCTTCATGCAGCCCTTGAAGAGGTCCTTCAGATCCTCGCGCATTTCGGCTGGGTCGAGCCAGTTGTTGGTCGGGCCGGCGTCTTCCTGCTTTTCGGAACAGATGAAGGTGCGGCTCTCGACGCGAGCCACGTCGCGGGGATCGGACACGGCGTAGAAGGAATTCGGACGCTTGGCGGGGTTGAGTTGCTTGATGGTGCCGGCGATGACCAGTTCGCTGGTCAGCCTGTTCCATTCCGCCTCTGATCCGTCACACCACACAACGCGGTCTGGCTGGGTCATTTCGGCGGTCTGCCGAACCCAGTCGATCAGCCGTTTGTGTTTGGTCGGCGCCTGATCAAGCCCGGGGATGGTCGCACCACTCATCAAGGCGTCTCCAATGATTCACTGACATTAGGCGCTGGCCGGACCGGAGCCAAGACCGCGAAAGTGGCGCCTCTTAGGCGGAACGCCAAGCCAATACAACATCAAGGCCGGTCCATAACCATGATTTGAGGGCTTTCTCCCCAGGTTTGGTCCGCACCGGCGCAGGCCAAAAGAATTGGGCGCGGAGGCCGAAGCTTCCGCGCCCTTTCCTTGCCGGCTCGTGAGAGCCAGACCCCTATTCGTGCAGGGCTTCTCCGTGCAGGGCTGCATCCAGGCCTTCGACTTCGGCTTCTTCCGAAACCTTGATGCCCACCGTGAACTTGCAGATGTAGAGGATCACGAGGGTGCCGATGCCCGACCAGACGATCGTGCTGGCGATGCCGATGGCTTGCTTGGCGACGCTGGCGCCTTCGCTGGCCGAATTGATCGCCGTGGAGGCGAACACGCCGGTCAGAAGGGCGCCGATGATGCCGCCGACGCCGTGGACGCCGAAGCAGTCCAGGCTGTCGTCGTACTTCAGCAGCTTCTTCAGCCACACCGCCGAGGCGTAGCAGCCGGCGCCGGCGACAAGGCCGATGATCAGGGCGCCAGTCGGTTCAACGAAGCCGGAAGCCGGGGTGATGGCCACCAGGCCGGCGACGGCGCCTGAGGCCAGACCCAGCATGCCGGGCTTCTTGCGTTCGAACCATTCGACGAGCATCCAGGCCAGCGCCGCAGCGGCCGTGGCCACCTGGGTGTTGAGCATGGCGGCCGAAGCGATGGCGTCAGCAGCCCATTCCGACCCGGCGTTGAAGCCGAACCAGCCAACCCACAGCAGGGAGGCGCCGATCATGGTCAGCACGAGGTTGTGCGGCGCCATGTTCTCCTGGCCGTAACCCTTGCGCTTGCCCAGAACCAGGGCGCACATCAGACCGGCGATGCCAGCGTTGATGTGAACCACGGTGCCGCCGGCGAAGTCCTTCACGCCCAGGCCGCCAAGGAAACCGCCGCCCCAGACCATGTGGCAGATCGGCGCGTAGACGAGGATCGACCACAGAACCATGAACAGCAGCATGCCCGAGAACTTCATGCGCTCGGCGAAGGCGCCGGCGATGAGGGCGGGCGTGATGATGGCGAAGGTCATCTGGTAGGTTACCCACAGCATTTCAGGCAGCTGCGGCGCGGCGGAATAGGCCGTGGTCGTCGTCACCCCGTGCAGGAACAACAGGTTGAAGCTGCCGATGTACTTGTTGAGCTCATCGCTGTCGTTGACCCCGAAGCTCATGCCGTAGGAGACCACCATCCAGACGATCGTCACCACACAGGTGATGGCGAAGGACTGGGCGACGGTGGCGATTACGTTCTTGCGGCGAACCATGCCGCCGTAGAACAGCGCCAGACCCGGGATGGTCATCAGCAGGACAAGAGCGGTCGAGGTGAGGATCCAGGCCGAAGCCCCCTGGTCGAGGGCCAGTTCCTTCTGGTGCTTCATGAGCACCGGTTTCGGCGCCTCGGGCGCAGCAGGCGCTGCTTCGGCGGGCGCCGCAGCAGGGGCCGCGGCGGCGTCAGCGGCCGGGGCCGGGGTTGCGGCAGCGGCCGGAGCCGGAGCTGCGGGGGCGGCGGGCGCGGGCGCCGGCTGGGCGAGCGCGGGTACGGCGCTGACAAGCGGCGCTCCCGCGATGGCGGCGGCGAGCATGAATCCCGCGAGCCTGTTGAAGCCAAGTATTTTCATAAGGTTGGTTCCCTTGTCCCGAGAATGCTAAAGCGCCGCAGAGCCGGATTCGCCGGTGCGGATACGCACGGCGGATTCGACGTTGAGGACGAAGATTTTGCCGTCGCCGATCTTGCCGGTGCCGGCGGCGGCCTTGATGGCCTCCACGGCGCCCGCGACAGCGGCGTCGTCGACGACCGCCTCCAGCTTTACCTTGGGCACGAAGTTCACCTGGTATTCCGCGCCGCGGTAGATTTCGGTCTGGCCTTTTTGACGGCCGTAGCCTTTGACTTCCGAGACCGTCAGGCCTTCGACGCCCGCCTTGACGAGCGCTTCGCGCACATCATCGAGCTTGAACGGCTTGACGATCGCTATGATGAGTTTCATCCGCCTTGCCGGAACGCCGTAAAGCATCCCGCCCCTTGTTTGAGTTGATCCCGGCGTGTCGCCACGCCAGCGAAGCCCGCAAAGTCCGCTTCCGGGCTCCGCATAAAGGCAGCTGAACGCTAGCGGCCCGGCGGACGAGTTAACGGTCAGGCACCCCGGTAACGCGCGCTTTATCGCCAAGAGCCGGTTTGTTGGGCTGCCAGCCGCCCAAACGCTTAAATGCTGTGCACAATTGGCCGCCGGAGGCTCGCCTCTGAGGGGAGTCGGTCCGCTAGGCCCCAAGACGGATGCCAATTCCGTAAATTTTCGCGGGCGTGAAATTCCGCGCGATGCTATTAAAACGTCAGTATCAGGGGGGACTAAAGGGGAATGGCGGAACCCGCCGCGCCGGGGCCCGAGACAGCGACAGGCGGGCTGGATGCGGCTCACCGGGCGCTTGTGCAACGCCGTGACCTGCAGTTTGACCTGCCGAACTGGACGCCACCGGCGCCAAGGCCGCCGCCCGCCTGGCTGAAGGGGATATCCGACTTTCTCGGACATCTGTTCTCCGGCCTTGGGCCGGTGCTGCCCGTGCTGTTCTGGATTGTCGTCGCCGCTGCCGTTCTTGGCCTTGCCTATCTGGTCGCCCGTGAGCTGGGCTGGATCGAGCGGACCGCGCGGCGCAAGACGCCTCAGGCGGTGACCGACGATTATCGTCCCGACGCCGCCCTGGCCCAAGGCCTGCTGGCTGACGCCGACGAACTGGCCCGGCAAGGGCGGTTCGCCGAGGCCGTGCATGTTCTGCTCCTGCGCAGCATCGACGACATGCGGCGGTTCCGGCCCGGTTCGGTCAGTCCGGCGGCTACCAGCCGCGATCTGGCCCGGCTAGAAATCCTGCCCTCGAACGCGCGGCCCGCCTTCGCATCCATGGCGCAGCGAGTGGAGACCAGTCTGTTTGGCGCCCGCGCCGTTGACGCAGCGGGCTATCAGAACGCCCGCGCCGACTATGAGGCCTTCGCCTTTCCCAAGGTATGGACATGAGCGCGCGTGCGGCGCCCGAAACCGCCGGGCCCTTTGTTCCAGCGGTCATCGTCGGGGTCATTCTTGTCGGGTTTCTCGCCTTCATCGCCTACGTGGTTCTGAACACGTTTGAATCCGATTTCCGCAACGGCGACGACGGCGGGGCTCACGCCCTGTCGAAATCGGCGGTGGGTTATGCGGGTCTGGTCAGCCTGCTCAACGCTGCAGGCCGGCCAACAGTTGTCGCCAAGGGTGATCTGGGGACCGACGTCAATCGCACCGGCGGGGTGATGGTCCTGACCATCGATGGCGGCGATCCCCATACCCAGCTGGGCGATCTGCCGACGACCCGCCGGTTTGGCGGACTGTTCCTCGAAGTCATGCCCAAATGGGAAACGGTTCCGGCCCTGCACAGAGGGTGGATCCGCAGGACGGGTGTTCGCCAGGTGGACGCCGACACCTGGATCGGGCCGCCCGACCGGCCTGCCCCCCCCACAAGGCCGGCGCCCAATGCGGCCAGGACTCCGGTCCTGCCCTATATGCCAAAAATTCTGCTGGGGCATGCCTCAGGCAAGGCGCGTCACACCCTGACCCTGATCCGGGCCGACGGACCGCCGGTTTCGATTCAGACGGGCGAGATCGAGAACTTCCAGACCTTTGAGCGGGCGATCGGCTGGACGCCACTGATCGTCGACGAGACCGGCCACATGGTGCTGGGCTATATGGACGGGCAATCGGACTACGCCCTGTCCGAGCCGGACCTGTTCAACAATCACGGGATCGCTGACATAAACAACGCCAGGGCGGCCCTGTTTGTGATCGACGCCATGCCGTCGTCGGAGCGGTTGTTTTTCGACGTCACCCTGAACGGGTTCGAGCGCTCGCGCTCGATGCTCAAGCTGATGCTCCAGCCGCCGTTCCTGGCCGCCACCCTTTGCGCCCTTGCGGCGACCTTGTTGATGATCTGGCACGCCATGTACCGCTTCGGCGCCCCCCGCCGGATTGGCCGGGCCATGGCGCTGGGCAAACAGGCCCTGGCCGACAATCAGGCTGGCCTTATCCGCATGGCGGGACGAGAGGCCAGGATGGGCGGCCGCTACGCCGACATCGTCCGCGGCCTGGCCGCCCGCGCCGTCAGCGCGCCCCGTGATCTGGCGGGGGACGCCCTCACTGTCTTTCTCGATCGCCTCGGCGCCAAGGGGCGAACCCGTGACACCCTGTCGGACCTGAAAGCTGTGGCCGATGGCGCCCGAACCCGAAGCGAATTGATGGATGCCGCCGCACGGTTGCACCGATGGAGACTGGAGATGACGCGTGAACCTCACTGACGCCCAGGGCCTGGCGGCCCGGATCCGTACGGAAATCGCCAAGGCGGTGGTCGGCCAGCACGACACCATCGATCTGATGCTGACCAGTCTGTTTGCCGGCGGCCATATCCTGCTGGAAGGCGCGCCTGGTACGGCCAAGACCTTCCTGGCGCAAAGCCTGGCGCGGACCCTGGGTCTGCATTTCGGCCGGATCCAGTTCACGCCGGACCTGATGCCGGGGGACATCCTCGGGGCGAACCTGTTCAACTTCCAGACCAGCCAGTTCATCCTGACCCGGGGTCCTATCTTCTGCGACCTGCTGCTGGCCGACGAGATCAACCGTACGCCGCCCAAGACCCAGGCGGCCCTGCTGGAAGCCATGCAGGAGCGGCGAGTCACGCTGGACGGCAAGGTGCACGCCCTGCCGCCCCGCTTCATGGTCGTCGCCACCCAGAACCCGCTCGAGCAACAGGGCACCTACCCCCTTCCCGAAGCCCAGCTCGACCGCTTCCTGTTCAAGCAGGTGCTGTCCTATCCGACCGCCGAGGAGGAGCGCCTGATCGTCGCCACCCACGGTCAGCGGACCGGCACCCCCGATCCGGCCGAACTGGGTGTTGAAACCGTGGCCGATGCGGCCGCCATCGAGCAGATCGTTGATCTGGTCGCAACCATCCGCCTGGCGGACGAGATCGTCGACTATGTTGTGCGGCTGGCCAGGGCCACGCGGGAGACCGCCGACCTTGAAAGCGGCGTGTCGCCGCGCGGCGGGGCCATGCTGGCGACCGCCGCCCGCGCCCGCGCCGTGCTGGAGGGCCGCGACTATGTGATCCCGGACGACGTCAAGGCCCTGGCCCTGCCGGCCATGCGCCACCGCGTCGTCCTGTCACCGGCCGCCGAGGTCGAGGCCCGCACCGCCGACCAGGTGATAGCCGCCATCGTGGACGCCACCGAGGCGCCGCGCTGATGATCTATCCGACCCGCTTTGCGGTCCTGCTCGTCGCGGTCGGCGCGGCCCTGGGCGTGCTGCTGGCCCTGACGCGTGAGGCGCTGTGGACGGCGGGTCTGGTGTGGATTGCGGCGGCAGCCTTGCTGATGCTTGTCGACGCCGTCCTTACTGCTTCAGGGCGTGCGCTGACGGTCCGGATCACGACGCCGGCCGGGCTTCATATGGGCCGCGGCGGGGAGGTGCGGATCGACGCCGGATTTGCCGGCCGAACCCAGCCGCGCAACATCGACATCGCCATCGAGACCAACGAAAAGTTCGCGCTTTCGCAGGATCGCGGCGTCGCCCGGGTGGCGGGCGGAGGGGCCGCTGTCCTGTTCCCGGTCGAGCCCCTGCGGCGTGGCATGGGCGTGCTCAGCGGTGTCTGGCTGCGCTGGCGCGGTCCGCTCGGCCTGGTGTGGCGCCAGCGCAGCCTGCGCCCGGCTCGCGATATCCCGATTATCCCCAACATCGCAGGCGTCCGCGACGAGGCGATCCGGCTGTTTTCACGACAGGCCAGTTTCGGCGTCAAGATTCAGCGCGACACCGGCGAAGGCTCGGAATTCCACGCCCTGCGGGATTTCCAGCCCGGCATGGACGTGCGCGCCGTGGACTGGAAACAGTCCGCGCGTCACTCGCGGCTGCTCGCCAAGGAGCACCACACCGAGCGCAACCACCACATAATCTTCGCCATCGATTCTGGCCGCGCCATGAGCGAGCCGCTGCTGGGTCTGCCGCGCCTGGATCGGGCGCTGAACGCGGCTCTGCTGCTGGCCTTTGTATCGCTCAAGCTCGGCGACCGGGCCGGGCTGTTCGCATTTGATTCCAGGGTGCAGGTGGCCAGCGGGGTTGTTTCGGGCGTGCGCGGCTTTTCCGCCCTGCAGCACCTTGCCGCCAGCATCGACTACTCCACCGAAGAGACCAATTTTACGCTTGGTCTGACTGACCTGGGTGGACGGCTGGAGCGCCGGTCGCTGATAGTCATCTTTACGGATTTCCCCGATTCGATCAGCGCCGAGATGATGATCGAGAATGTCGGCCGCCTGCTGAAGCGCCATCTGGTTCTGTTTGTCGCCATGCGTGATGTGGACCTTGAAGGCCTTGCCCGGGCGGAGCCCCGGACGCCCGAGGATGTCTCGCGCGCGGTGACCGCAGGCGCCCTGTTGCGGGAGCGGTACCTGGTGCTGCACCGTTTGAGGCGTATCGGCGTCGAAGTGCTCGAAGCGCCGCTTGACGCGATCGGTCCTGAACTGGTCAGCGCTTATCTGGCGCTCAAGCAGAGGAACGTGTTGTGAGCGGGGCCCTGCGCAGCGAACGGTTCCGCGCCGAGCGCGAGGAGGACTGGCGCGCGCTCGACCGGCTGCTCAAGAAAATCGAAACCCGTTCGGTCCGGGGTCTGACCGATGACGAACTGCTGGCCCTGCCAGTGCTGTACCGTTCGGCCATGTCGGCCCTGGCCAGCGCGCGGGCTACTTCGCTGGATCTGGCCCTGACCCGGTATCTGGAGAGCCTGTGTTCCCGGGCCTATTATTTCGTCTATGGGGTTCGCGCCCGGCCGCTGGAGCGTCTGACGGATTTTTTGTCGCGGCAGCTGCCAGCCCAGATCAGGTCGATGTGGCGCGAGACCCTGCTGTCCGCGGCGCTGTTCACCATCGGCGCCGTAATCGCCTACATCCTGGTGATGGGCGATCCGGACTGGTTCTATTCGTTCATGGGCCGCCAGTTGTCGGATGGCCGTGATCCTTCGGCGACAGCCGAGTTTCTGCGCAACACCCTCTATGACGGCGGCAAGGACGATGGGCTGGGCGCCCTGGCCTCGTTCCTGTTCACCCACAACGCCCAGATCGCCCTGTGGTCCTTCGCGCTCGGGTTCGCCCTTTGTCTGCCAACGGCGTTCCTGATCACCAGCAATGGCTGCATGCTGGGCGCGTTCCTGGCTGTCTTCGTCAGCAAGGGCCTCGGGTTTGAGGTTGGCGGGTGGCTGGCGATCCACGGGGTGACCGAGATCTTCGCCATCATCCTGGCGGGGGCCGCCGGATTCCGCATCGGCTGGAGGGTCGGGTTTCCAGGTGCGGTTTCGCGGCTCGACGCGATGGTCGCGGCGGGTCGCAGGGGGGCCATCGTCATGGGTGGCGTTGTGTTGATGCTGGCCTGCGCCGGCCTGCTTGAGGGCTTTGGCCGTCAGCTGATCAAGAACGATCTGGCGCGCTACGGTGTCGCCGCCGCGACCGCCATTTTTTGGGGCGTCTATTTCTATTTCCCGCGCAGGCAGGCCCTCCGTGGCGGATAAGACGAAAACGCCAAAGGTTCCTGCCGGGTTGAAACGCACCCTGATCACCCCGGAAGGGGTCGACCTCGGCGTCGAGCTTGCCCCCCTGACGGCGCGCTTCGGCGCGCTTGTGCTCGATATGACCCTGTTGCTGGTCGGACTGTTCGTCTTTCAACTGCTGATCAATCTGGTGTTCTGGGCCACCTCGGAAAAACAGCCACCAGAGCTGGTCACCATCATCTGGTTTCTGGTGTCCTTTATCGCGCGCAACAGCTGGTTCATCTTCTGGGAAATGCGGCCCGCGGCGGCGACGCCTGGCAAACGGATCATGAAGATTCGCGTGGCCATGCGGAACGGCGGCAGTCTGACAGCTGACGCGGTGTTCGCCCGCAATGTCACCCGAGAGCTGGAGATGTTTCTGCCCCTGTCGGCCCTGGCTGGCGGCGCGGCGGCGGCGAGCGGATCCCTGGGCGGATGGATGGCTCTGGCCATGGTCGTTTGGACCTTTGTCTTTTCGCTGATCCCGCTGTTCAACCGCGACAAACTTCGAGCCGGGGATCTGATCGCGGGGACCTGGGTTGTCATGGCCCCGCGCGAGACCTTGCAGCCGGATCTGGCTCGCGACGCCGGCCACGGCGGGCTGGTCTTTACCCAGGCCCAGATCGACGCCTACGGGGTTATGGAGCTGCAGGTGCTGGAAGACGTGCTGCGGCGCATGGACCGCCAGGTGGTCAAGGACGTCGCCGCCCGCATTCGCGAAAAGATTGGCTGGATAACAGGCGCCGATGAAACAGACGCTGTCTTCCTGAAGGCCTATTACGCAGCCCTGCGCGAGCGCCTCGAAAAGCGGTTGCTGTTCGGCCACCGCCGCAAGGACAAGCACGACATCAGCGGCCTCAAGTAGACAGAGGCGCGGCCTCAGACGGCTGGTCTGCCGGCGGCGAGCGGTACTTGATCCCCTTGAGCCAGATCCGCAGCGCCTCCCAGTGAATCCCTGCCACCACCTTGAGCGTCAGGAGGGGATGGGCCAGCCAGGCCAGGAGTAGTTCACGGTCGTTGAAATCGCGTCGTTCACCGGCAAAACCGGCAGTCAGCCACAGCGCGCCCTCGCGCTTCATGTGGATCGCCAGGTTGAATCGCTCGCCCGGTTCAGCCAGCTGAAAATCGTAACTGTAGTCCATGTCCATGAAGGGCGAGACGTACATCCGCTTGTCGGCATGCTGGGCGATGAGGGGACTGTTCGTGGCCGGCAGGACGTAGAAGCATCGCCCGCCGATGGTGTTGTTGACCTCATGAACCACTGCCGAAAGTGATCCAGCTTCATCGTGCACGAAGTAGTGGGTGATCGGGTTGAACACAAAACCCAGCACCCGCGGCATGCACATGACCCGCACCGGTCCTCCGGCGCCAAGACCGGCGGCGGTCGCCCGGTCCGAGATGTGTTCCTTCAGGGCGTGGGAGGAGCCATCGCCGTGATCCCTTTCATGAAGCGACAGCAAGGCGCGGCGGTTGAATCCGAACAGGCGGCATTTCTGCGAGAGAGCCTCTGCCTCGTCGAGATCGATATAGAGCTGGAAGACGCGGTAGCGCAGGAAATGCGCCCTCGGCAGCAGCCGGCGGTGGGAGACCAGGCCGCGGTAGAGGGCGCTGGCTGTCATGCAAGGATCCTTTGCCGGGACGGCAGGGGAATGCGTCCCGATTCGTCCCTGACCGACCAGGGACGGCGCAGACCGCCCAACTGTTCGGCGACGGCAAGGCCGGACTGGATGCCGTCTTCGTGGAAGCCATGACCGAAATAGGCGCCGCAATACCAGGTGTTGCGCGCGCCCTGCAGGGACCAAAGCTTGTCCTGCGCGGCCAGGGCAGCGCCGTCGAACAGCGGATGGTCGTAGGTCTGGCGCGTGACCTCGCCCTTCAGGTCCAGGCGCCCTGGCGGGTTCAGGGTGACGAACAGATCGGTTTTGGTCTCCAGAGGCTGAAGCAGGTTCATCCAGTAACTCACCGTGGCTTCGGAATGATCGCCCGTGTGGCCCAGATAGTTCCAGCTGGACCACCAGTTGCGCTTCTTCGGCATCATAACCGGGTCAGCGTGCAGAACCGCTACATTCCGCGTGTAGGAAAAAGCGCCCAGGAGGGATGACTCAGCTTCGTCAGCGTCGCTGAGCATGGCGAGCGCCTGGTCCGCATGGGCGGCGATGACGACGTGATCGAAGATGTCTTCGGCGCCGGTTGTGTCGCGAATGCGGACCTTGCCGCCATCCCGGCTGATGGCCGCCGCGCCGGCGCCGGTGCGGATTTCACCGGCAAAGCCCCTGGCGATTGTCTGGACATAGGCCCGGCTGCCGCCGGTGACCGTGCGCCAGCTTGGCCGGTCGGAAAAGCTCATCAGGCCGTGGCTGTCACAGAAGGCGATAAAAGCGGCGGCCGGGTAGTCGCGAATCTCGTGGATCGTGCACGACCAGATCGCCGCGGCCTGGGGCAGCAAATGATCTTCCTGGAACTCCCGGCCATAACCGCAGCGATTCAGGAACTCGCCCAGGCTCAGGCCTTCATTGGCCATGCGGCGCATGGCGTCCGGGCCGGTGAGATAAAAGCGGACGACTTCGCGGATCACCGTCCAGAACCTTGGGTTTACCAGGATACGAGGGTCCCTGAGATAGGACGCGACGCTGTTGGACGAATATTCAAAGGCGCCGGAATCGAGGCTGACCCCAAAACTCATGTCTGATGCTGATGTTGATACATCGAGGTGGCGGAAGAACGCCGTCAGGTTGGGATAGGTGCGTTCATTATAGACGATGAAGCCGGTGTCGACCGGGATGGTCTGGCCGTCCACCCTGGCGTCAAACGTGTGCGAGTGACCTCCGAGGCGGGCATCCTTTTCATAGATCGTGACCTCGTGGCCCTGCGCCAGAAGCCAGGCTGCGGACAGGCCGGAAATACCAGAGCCGACGACAGCAATACGAAGGGGCGAAGGGCGGGACGACATATGGAACTCTCGAACTGGCAATCGGTTGTTAGAACTACGCGCCGGGTTGGGGTATGGATCACCTGCTATTCCGCCGGTGATCCAGTGAGGCCTTCGATGCGTATTGCCTGTCATGAACGCACTGGCCTCACTTCCCGCTCATCAAGCCTCGGCGATTTTTTACTCGCCGCAGCGCCGGGTCCGGCCTGCGCGCCATGCCTTTGAAGGACTGTCCGTGATGCCCGTCAGGCCGTCTGAGGAAGACGTCGACACCGCAGGACTGATGGCGCTGATCGCATCAAGTCAGGATCGCTCTGCGTTCCGCACGCTCTTCATGATCTTCGCGCCTCGTGTAAAGACCTACCTCATCCGCCATGGCGCGCCGGCCGAAAAGGCTGAGGAGCTGGCGCAAGAGACCATGCTGACGCTCTGGCGGAAGGCGACCTACTTCGATCCCCAAAGAGCCAGCGTTGGCGCCTGGGTGTTCACGATAGCCCGGAATCTTCGCATCGATTCACTGCGCCGCGAGCGCTCTGCGGTAGCCTACGCCCTGACCGTGCATGAGCCTGAAGCCTCCACGGTCACGCCGCAAACCGAAAGCGAGATCGCCCAGACCCAGGTGCGTCTGCGCTCGGCGATTTCGACCCTGCCGCCCGAACAGCTGGAAGTCGTTCAGTTGTCCTTTTTTGAAGACAAGCCCCATGCCGAAATCGCGCAACAGCTTTCCCTGCCGCTGGGCACGGTGAAGTCGCGCCTGCGTCTTGCCCTGGCAAGATTGCGCGGCCTGGTGGGAGACCTCGCATGACCCCGACACGCCATCCTTCTGATGCCGTCCTGGCTGACTATGCTTCCGGCGCCCTGCGCTCGGCGTTTTCGGCCGTAGTGGCCGCGCACCTGGAACACTGCCCGCATTGCCGTGATGAGGTGGCGGCTCTTGAAGCGGTCGGCGGCGCCCTGCTGGAAACCCTTCCCGAAAGCGGATTGGCGGCGGAAGGTCTGGAGAGGGTGATGGCGGCGTTGGACGAGGCCGAGGCGCCGGCGGCGCCCGCCCAATCAACGATCGAACGGATTGCCTTTGGCCGCGAACGATTCCTCGCCCCGAGCATGGGTATCCGCAAGGCCGGTTCCGGCGCGGATGGCGAGCTGCTTTACCTTCTGCGTCTGCCTTCGGGTCAAAAGACCTTGCCGCATGGGCATCTCGGCGTGGAATTCACCACGGTTCTAAAGGGCGCCTATAACGACAATGGTGCGCTCTACCGGGCCGGTGACTTCTGCGAGATGGATTCCGCGGCCGATCATCAACCCCATGTTGTCGTGGGCGAAGAGTGCGTCTGTCTGATCGCCAGCGAGCGTCCGATGCGCATGACCACGCGGGTTGGCTGGCTGGTTCAGGCCCTGACCGGAGTTTAGCGGATGCTCAGCGCCGCCGTCATCGTTCTGGTTCTGATCCTGATGGTGGCGGTCATGAACGCGGCCTGGATTTACCAGCGATCGGCGGGCAACTCCGGCTGGATCGATGTGTTCTGGACCTTTGGAACGGGCGCCGCCGGCATGTTGGCCGCCCTGGCGCCAGCGCCCGGCGAGGCATTACCCGCAGCACGTCAGGTGGTTGCCGCCGCCATAATCCTGGTTTGGGCCCTGCGCCTGGGCGGTTATATCGCCCGCCGCGTCGCGACGAGCAGCGAGGACGCCCGTTACCTGCGGTTTCGGACAGAGTGGGGCGCCCGCTACCAGCGCACGCTCTATCTTTTCGTCATGCCCCAGGCCGTGATCAGCGCTGTGCTGTGCATTTCGATCATGGTTGCAGCCCGCAGGCCGGTCGAGAGCCTGGACCTGCGTGACTTTCTCGGCATCGCGATTCTGATCATTGCTATCGCCGGTGAGGCCCTGGCAGACGCCCAGCTGGCCGCATTCAAAAAGGGCGGATCGCCCAAGGGTTCGGTCTGCGACGTCGGCCTTTGGGCCTGGTCGCGGCATCCCAACTATTTCTTCGAGTGGTTCGGCTGGCTGGCCTGGCCGGTGATCGGCCTCGAGCTGGCCCAGCCAGTGACCTGGATGACCCTGTTCGCGCCGATCGTCATGTTCGGCGTCCTGCGCTTCCTGACCGGTGTTCCGCCCCTCGAGCAAACCATGATCGCCAGTCGAGGGGACGCCTACCGCGCCTACCAGGCGCGCACCTCGATCTTTTTCCCTCTGCCGCCAAAACACGGAGTCTGAGCCATGTCGCTTGCCGCCGCTGCTCTCCAGGCCTTTGAAGGCGCCCCCATTCCTGATGCCCTGCGCCGCAGCGCCGTTGCCTTCCTGGTGGGCTCTGCCGCCCGCAGGATGGCTGGAGGCGCAGATATTGATGCGGCCTTCGCAGCTGACATGGCCGCCCACCCGATCGCCGCCCACACCGAAGCGGCCAATGACCAGCATTACGAACTGCCGGCCGCGTTCTTTGCCAACGTCCTTGGCCCGCACCTGAAATATTCGTCCTGCCTCTACGCGCCGGGAGATGACCTGGGCGCTGCCGAGGCGCGCGCCCTGGCGGAGACCTGCGAACATGCGGGGCTCGCGGACGGGCAGGCGGTGCTCGAACTGGGTTGTGGCTGGGGCTCGCTGACCTTGTGGATGGCCCAGCACTATCCGGCCTCGAGAATCACCGCAGTTTCAAACTCTCACTCGCAGCGGACCTACATTGAAGGCGAGGCGGCCCGGCGCGGACTTTCGAACGTCACGGTGATCACCTGCGACATGAACGCCTTCGAGGCGCCCGGTGCCTATGACCGGGTTGTGTCGGTGGAAATGTTCGAACACATGTCCAACTGGCGTGGTCTGCTGGCGCGGGTGAAGGGCTGGCTCAAGCCGGACGGCAGGGCCTTCATCCACGTGTTCACGCACAAGAAGACCCCCTATCGCTTTGACGTCAACGACAAGACCGACTGGATCGCCCAGCACTTTTTCACCGGCGGCGTCATGCCGAGCCATGGATTGATGTTCCAGTTTGAAGACCTGTTCCGCGTCGAACAGGACTGGCGCTGGTCGGGCGTCCACTACGAGAAGACCGCCGAGGACTGGCTGGTCAATTATGACGCCAATTTTCCCGCGATCTGGCCGGTTCTCCAGGATGTGTATGGGGATCAGGCCCGCCTGTGGTCGCGGCGCTGGAGGCTGTTTTTCCTGGCGACTTCGGGCCTGTTTGGCCACGCGGACGGCGCCGAATGGGGCGTCAGTCACTATCGCCTGACCCCGGCATAGGGCGCGCTGACCATGTTGAAGTACCTTGCCGCCTATGCCGGAACCGCACTGGCTTTCATCGCCCTCGACGGGTTGTGGCTGGCCTTTGTGGGCCCGAAACTCTACCGGCCCATTCAGGACGTACTGCTGACCGGAAGCGTACGGCCGGCGCCGGCCATGATCTTCTATATTCTGTATATCGCGGGCCTGGTGTTCCTGGCCGTACGGCCGGCCCTGGCCTCCGGTCGGATATCGGACGCCCTCATCAACGGCGCAGTTTTTGGCCTTGTGGCCTACGGGACCTACGCCCTTACCAATCATGCCGTCATGAGGGGCTGGCAGCCGGTCATGACCTTGTCGGACATGGCCTGGGGCGCCATCGCCAGCGGCCTGGGGTGCGCTGCGGGATATTTTGTGGCAAGATTGGCGGCAAGATGAGCGTGTCGGCTGACATACTGCAGCCCCCTCGCCGCTTTCGATGGCTCGAGCGGGTCCTGCAGGAAAACTGGCGCTCCGGCGCCCTGACCTTCGCCGTGCCCGGGGGCCGGGAGGTCCGGTTTTCCGGGTCCCAGGACGGCCCTGCCGCCCGTATGACCATCAATGACTATCGCTTTCTGGATCGGGTCTTTTCGAGAGGGCTGGTAGGATTCGGCGAAGGCTACATGGCCGGCGAATGGGATAGCCCCGACCTGTCAGCCCTGCTGCTGGCCTTTTCGAGAAACCTGGATCGCCTGGACGAGGTGATCCGCGGCAACGCCCTGGTTCGCTGGATGATCACCGCCTGGCACAAGCTGCGGCCCAACACCCGCGCCGGCGCCAGGCGAAATATCGAGGCTCACTATGACCTCGGCAATGACTTCTACAGCCTGTGGCTGGACCCCTCGATGACCTATTCGTCTGCCCGGTACAGCGGCGGAACAGCAGTACTGGAGGAGGCGCAGACCCAGAAGTACGCCGAACTTGCCCACCATTTGGATCTGCAGCCCGGGCACCATGTCCTGGAAATCGGCTGCGGCTGGGGTGGCTTTGCGGAATATGCAGCAAGGGAAATCGGGTGCCGGGTGACTGGAATCACCTTGTCGCCCGCCCAGCTGGAATTCGCCCGCGCCCGCGTGGCGCGCCTCGGGCTGTCCGACAAGGTCGACCTGCAACTGATCGACTACCGCGACATGACCGGCCAGTTTGACCGCATTGCTTCAATCGAGATGTTCGAGGCGGTGGGCGAGGCCTGGTGGCCCACCTATTTCCGCCAGGTCCATGACCTGTTGAAGCCCGGCGGGCGGGCGGGCCTGCAGATCATCACCATCCGCGACAGCCTGTTTGACGATTATCGGAGCAAGGCTGATTTCATCCAGCGCTATATCTTTCCGGGCGGCATGCTGCCGCCGCCCGAGCGGCTGAAATCAGAGATGACTTCGGCCGGTCTTGCCCTCGACGGGGTAGACTATTTCTCGGATGACTATGGTCGGACCCTGCTGGAATGGCGCGCTCGCTTTGACGCCCAGGCGGACAAGATCCGAGCCCTGGGCTTTGATGAGCGGTTCATGCGGATGTGGCGGTTCTATCTTGCCTATTGTGAGGCGGGCTTCCGGACCCGGCGGACCGAGGTCGGGCAATGGTTCGTGACGCGGCCGGCCTGAGGGCTAGCGGTCGTCGATCCGGACGCGGACCTTTTGCGGCGCGGGCCAGCAGCGCAGAACAACCGCAAGGGTGATCGCGCCGGCGATTGCCGTCAGGCCATAGAACCATTGCTGGAGGTTCATGCCGCGGGCGGCGTACTGTCCAACCAGACCGGCGACCACAACAATCGCGGCGGCCGAGGCTCCGAGCGTGAAATCAGGTGAGCGAAAAAGTTTGAACATTTGAAACCTCGAGTGATGCCCCTCCCCGAAGCTAGCGCGCTTATCACTAAGAAATTCCTGACATGTCTCTGCGACAGGTTGACCCGGTGGGGCTGACCTTCGAAACATCGTCCCGGAGATATCCATGCGACTCATCGGCAGGCTCAAGCGTGAAATTGGCTTCCTGCGGGCCCTTTACCGCACCCTTTCGCGCGTCGGATCCATCTCGAAGAGATCCACCAATCTGGCCTGCGATGATTTTGAAGCCGCTGTCGCACAGTATCGTGACCGCCCGGCGATTACCTTTGAAGGCGCAACGCTCAGCTACGGTGAGCTGGATCAGCTGGCCAACCGCTACGCCAACTGGGGCCGGGGACAGAACCTTCGGCGCGGTGCCGTGGTGGCCCTGGTCATGCCCAACCGCACCGACTATGCCGCCATCTGGCTGGGTCTGTCCAAGATCGGCGTCGTCACCGCCCTGATCAACAACCAGCTGACCGGACCGGCGCTGGAGCACTGTCTGAAGACTTCAGGCGCCCGCCACATCCTCGCTGACGAAGAAACCATCGACGCGGTCGAGGCGGTGCGCGGCGTGCTCGACGCCCCGATCCTGTGGACTCTCGGCGCGGCCAGCGGTGATCACCGTGACCTGGCCAACGCCCTGCGCGGCTCCAGCGCGCTTGCGCCTGACCGCGCCACGCGCCAAGACATGACGGCGGCCGATCCGGCCCTGTTCATCTTTACTTCGGGGACCACCGGCATGCCCAAGGCCGCCCGGATCACCCATTCGCGACTGCAGCTCTATATGCGCGGGTTCGCCGGATCGACGGACGCCAGGCCCACCGACAGCATCTATCTTACCCTGCCGCTCTATCACGCGACGGGCGGGCTCTGCGGATTGGGCGCAGCCTGGCTGAACGGGGGGTGCGTGGTGCTGCGGCGCCGATTCTCGGCCACCCACTTCTGGAGCGACATCCGCGCCGAGGGTTGCACCATGTTTGTCTACATCGGTGAGCTGTGCCGCTATCTGGTCAACCAGCCGCCGACCGAGGCCGACAAGGACCACAAGATTCGGCTGATTTTCGGCAACGGCCTGAGAGCGGACGTCTGGACCCAGATTCTGACCCGCTTCGGCGTCGGCCGGGTTCTGGAATTCTACGGGTCAACCGAAGGCAATGTCTCACTGTTCAATTTCGATGGGCAGGTCGGCGCCGTCGCACGCCTGCCAAAATATCTGCGCGGAAAGTTCAACGTCCGGCTGATCCGCTTTGACGTGGAGACCGAGCAACCGGTCCGCGGCCCCGACGGACTGTGCATCGAGACCGTCTCGAGCGAGATCGGCGAATGCGTTGGAAAGATCACCGACGAAGCCCGGTTTTCCTATTCGGGCTATGTCGACAAGGCGGCGAGCGAAAAGAAGGTGCTGCGCGACGTCTTCGAAAAGGGCGACCTGTTTTTTCAAACCGGCGACCTGATGCGGCGGGACGCCGAACAATATTTTTATTTCGTTGACCGGATCGGCGACACTTTCCGCTGGAAAGGCGAAAACGTCGCGACCAACGAGGTGGCTATCGCCCTGTCGTCCTGTCCGGGCGTGAAAGAGGCCAATGTCTATGGCGTCGCCGTGCCCCATGCCGAGGGCAGGGCGGGCATGGCCCTGCTGGTGGTGGGCGAGGATTTCGATATCACGGGGCTGGGCGCACATATTGATGCGACCTTGCCACTGTACGCGCGGCCCGTGTTCATCAGGATCGCGACCGAAATCGAAACCACCGGAACATTCAAGTATCGCAAGGTTGATCTGGTTGAGGCCGGCTATGATCCAACCCTCACCCGTGCGCCAACCTACTTCCGCTCGCCCGGCAAGGGGTTCGTCAAGGTCACCAAGGTCACCCTGGCCAAGCTGGCCGAGGGGACTTATCGCCTCTAGCTTCCGGCAGCTGCCGCAAGCGCTACGCCGACGAAAATCGCGGCGTAGTGCACGCCCGCTGCGGTGACCACGAAGCCGTGCCAGACGGCGCGGCGGAAAGGCAGGCGATCCTTCAGGAACACCAGGGTGCCGGTCGTATAGATCAGTCCGCCCACCACCAGCAGCACCAGGGCCGTCATGGTCAGGCCGTGGACCAGGGGCCAGATCGCCGCCACAGCCACCCAGACCAGACCAGGCTGGTCATGGCGATGGCCCAGTCGCCATGCAGTCTTTGGGTGGTGATCGGCGTGTAGGAGCCGGCGATCATCAAGAAGATGGCGGCCTCGTCGAGGCGCCGCAAAATGGGCCTCACATGCGTCGCGTGGGTCAGGTTGTAAGCCGCCGAGGCCGACAGCATGGCAATCAGGCAAACAGCGTAGAGGCCGGTGGCGGCGATCAGGCCGGAGCCGCCGACCAGGATCGAGTAGGTCACCAAGACCGCACCGCCGATCGCCGCCGCGACAAGGCCAACTGCGTGCGCCCACCAGTCGGCAAGGTGTTCGGCCCGGCTGGGATAGTGATCAGCCAGATACTCTTCCAGGATGTTGAGTGGCTTCATGACTCTCATATTGTGACCCGGCGCCCTCCCCACAATCCGTCGCCCGGTCACAAGTTCCTTCCGATTGCGGCAGGCGTTCGCGGGCGTGGCAAATCATGCCAAAATTAGTATCTTGTCATACCCAGTACCTGTTGCTATAGAGGCCCCATGCCGGAGACAATCCAAGTTCAGTTGAAGAAGGGCGTCCTGGAGATGTGCGTGCTCGCGCTTCTCGCCCGTGGGGATGGCTACGCCTATGACATCGCGGCCAGGCTGGCCAAGGGGATCGATATGGGAGAGGGCACGATCTATCCGTTGATGCGCCGCCTGCAGCAGGACGGCCTGGTAGACACCTACCTGCAGGAATCCGCATCGGGCCCGCCCCGCAAATATTACCGGCTGACCCAGGCCGGACACTCAAGTTTTGCCGCCCAGAAGGCTGAGTGGGCCGCCTTCGCCCGGGCTGTGGACGATATTCTCGGAGGCGGCTCTTGACCCGTTCGGCATTCCTCGCCCGTTTGCGCGAAGGCCTGCGCGGCCTTCCGCCACAGACCATCAACGAGGCGATCCTCGACTACGCACGCACTTCACCGACGGCGTTTCTGACGGCCGTTCGGAAGAAGATGTGGCGCGCGCCCTTGGCGATCCCGGGCGGCTGGCCCGCGAACTGCGCGTCGAGATTGGCCTGAAGCGCTGGGAGGAACAGAAGAACCCGTCCGGCGCCGCTTCTGCGATTTTTGCGGTTCTCGGCCTCGGCGCCATCGACATTCTGGTCCTGCTGCCGATCCTGCTGGTCGTGCTGTCCTGTCTGTTCGGCTTCTTCGTGGCCGGGATTGCGATCTTCTTTTCAGGCGGCTTCGTTTTCGCGGCAGGCCCGTTCATGGATCCACCGGGCGGCCCTCTGGCGGCCGTTTTGGCCGGAATCGGCCTGATGGCCGGGGGGGCCTCGCAGCTTGCCATCCTGACCCTGATCTCCATCGGGGTCGTCAACCTCCTCGTCTGGTACGGTCGGCTTCACTACCGGCTGCTGAAACCTGCGATCGAGCCTCAAACCCATGGAGCGGTTCAATGATCCGGGCGCTGGCCATCATTGCGGTCACGGGATTCCTGCTTTGCGTGCTGTGCATCGGCGGCGCCGCGGGTCTCGTCGGCCAGTCGTTCGCCAGGGGCGACACCCATTCGAAATGGTTTTCAGGCGACGGACTCAATTTCAACGGCGGCTCGGGCCCGGTGGTCGAGCTTGACGCAACCGGCGCCCAGTCGAGTCGTCAGATCGCCTGGAACGGTTCTGACAAGCTGACCATCAATGTTCCTGCCGAGGTGACCTACACCCAGGGCCAGTCGTCCGGTGTTTCGATTACCGGTCCGAGCACCATCGTTGACCGCATCGATGTGGAGGGCGGCGAAATCAGCCTGCGCGGCGTCCGCTCCCGCAATTTCCGCGGCAACGCAAAGGTTGTGATTGCGGTGACGGCGCCGGCGGTGAACCAGTTCGAATTCAACGGCGCCCAGAAAGTCGAGATACGGAATTACGACCAGGACCGGCTGGAAATCCAGGTCAACGGCGCTGGCGACATCAAGGGCGCGGGCCATGCCCGGAGCCTGAACCTCGAGCTCAACGGCGCCAGCAAGGTCGACATGACCAGCTTGGCTCTGGAAAACGCCGACATTCAGATGAACGGGGCGAGCGACGTAACCGCCGCGCCGACCGAATCGGCAGATGTCGAGATCAATGGCGTGGGTCAGGCCAACCTGCTCGGTCAGCCGAAATCCCTGAACCGCTCGGTTCACGGCCTAGGCTCTGTCAATGTGCGCGAACGCTCATCGGCGACTCCTTCGCCTTCACCTTCGCCATCAGCTTCTCCTTCGCCGCCAAAGGGTGACGCGAAGGCCAAGACCACCTAACTAGGGGGCATGACCCTTCCTGTATCCGCTCCCTCGATCCTGGACGCCCATGGCGTCGATCCCGAACGCGCCCGCGTCCTGCTCAGTGACGCCCTGCACACCGCCGACGACGGCGAGCTGTTTATTGAACACAGCGAAAGCGAGAGCTTTGTCTTTGACGACGGACGCCTGAAGTCTGCCAGTTACGACTCCACAGAGGGTTTTGGCCTGCGGGTGGTGGCCGAGGAATCGGCAGGTTACGCTCACGCCGCCGAGATCTCTGAGGCCGCCATCGCGCGTGCCGGCTCGGCTGCAAAACTGGCCCGCCGTGGCTATGAGGGCATCGCCGCCGAGGCGCCGCGCCAAACCAACGCCAGGATCTATGGTGACGACGATCCCGTTGCCAACCCGGTGTTCTCGGACAAGGTCGCCCTGTTGCAGGAAATCGACGCCTGGGCCCGGGCCCGGGATCCGCGTGTCGTGCAGGTCAGCGTGGCTCTGGCCGGCGAGCGCCGGATCATCGAAATTCTTCGCGCCGATGGTTTGTTGCTGCGGGATGTGCGCCCGCTGGTGCGCCTGAGCGTCTCAATCACCGTCGAAAAGGACGGCCGCCGGGAAAGCGGCAACCATGGCGCCGGCGGCCGCGCCGGCTTCGATGCCTGGATCTCGGCGGACAAGTGGCAGGCCAGTGTTGATGAGGCCTTGCGCATGGCCCTGGTCAATCTGGAGGCTGTCGCCTGTCCGGCCGGCGAGATGGATGTGGTCCTTGGCCCGGGCTGGAATGGCGTGCTGTTGCACGAAGCCGTCGGCCACGGCCTGGAGGGCGACTTCAACCGCAAGGGCTCTTCGGCCTTCTCGGGACGTATCGGCCAGCGGGTCGCTGCGCCCGGCGTCACGGTTTTCGATGACGGGGCGATTCTCGGTCGCCGCGGTTCGCTGACGATTGACGATGAGGGCACGCCCACCTCGCGCACCGTCCTGATCGAGGACGGGATTCTCAAGGGTTACATGCACGACCGCATGAGCGCGCGCCTGATGGGCATGGAAGCAACGGGCAATGGCCGCCGCCAGTCCTATGCCCACACGCCTTTGCCGCGCATGACCAATACCGGCATGATGGGTGGGGAGCACAAATTCGCCGAGATGATCCAGTCCACCAGGATCGGCGTCTATTGCGCCAGTTTCTCGGGCGGTCAGGTGGACATCACCAACGGCAAGTTCGTCTTTCAGTGCACCGAGGCCTACAAGATCGAGGACGGAAAAATCACTGCGCCGGTCAAGGGCGCGACCCTGATCGGCGATGGCCCTTCGGCCCTGACCCGGGTCACCATGATCGGTGATGATTTCGCCTTCGACGATGGAGTCGGCGTGTGCGGCAAGTCCGGCCAGGGCGTACCGGTCGGTGTGGGACAGCCCTCGCTCAAGATCACCGGGTTGACCGTCGGCGGCGCTGGGGGGTAAAGCCTGATGCGCGCAAACGCACCTATTCCCTGGCGTTTGCGGCGCTTGCGGTTGAAGGCCTGACAGGCAGTGTTGATCAGATCAACCGGCGCGCTTCAGGCGGCGGCCCTTGCGGGCGCGATCGCCCTCACAGGTCTGGCGTGGGTCCAGCCTGCTTTCGCCCAGCCGACCCCGGCCTTTTCGCCCGGCCAGAATGTTGTTTCCTACAAAGCCGCCTATTTTGCGCCTCTGAAGGTCAAGACGGCACGCGAGATGGTCGGCCGCCTGCCGGGGTTTGCCTATGAAGACAGTGCCCCCGGCGTGCATGCGACGCAGGCCACCGGCAACGTTGTGATCAACGGCAAGTCGCCGGCCCTTGACGGCAAGACCCTTTCAGGTGTGCTGGAGTCGGTTCCAGCCAACACCGTGATCCGCATCGATCTGGTTCGTAACGGCGCCAATGGCGTGCAGATGGCGCCCTGGAGCGTGATGGCCAATGTCATTGTACGCCGACCTGACGCCATCCGGGGCAGCGTCAATACCCGGACCGAGGTTAACCCGGCGGGCATTCCGGGCGAGACCGCAGCGCTCAACCTGAACCGACGGCTTGGCCAGACGAGCCTGGATTTCACAACCGAGGGCGCGCGGACCCCTGGCGGCGGGTCGGTGACGACGGGGCAGAGAATCCGCCTGTCTGACGGCTCTATCCAGCTTCACAATCGGCAGTACGCCACAGGCGAGAATGACCGGGTCGTGGTTCGCAGCGGTCTGGACGCGCCGTTCGCTGGCGGCCGCATTCGTGTTGATGGAGGCCTGTCGCGTTCGGAAAACATCGGAACGACCCTGACCCTGAATTACAAGACTGGAACGACTTCGGTCTCGCGGGGCGCGCGGAACAGCGGGCGCGACCGCAATGGTCAGGTCCGGTATTCGACCGATTTGGGACCATTGCTTCAGTTTGAGAGCCAGCTATCGAACGCCGACAATTTGTCGAAGTCGAAATCCACATCGAGCAGCGGAACGACCACGATTTCGATCCGGAATTCCGGAACCCGGACGGGTCGCATCAGCGCCCGTTACAGGAGCGGCCAACCGCTTTCCTTCGACGCCGGCCTTGAGACCACCATGAACTGGCAGGGCGGCCAGACATTTCGGCAGACCAATGGCGTGCCGGACGGGTTGCCTTCGTCCTCGGTCGATGCTGATCGCACCCGCACGCAGATCTTCGAGACCACGACCTGGCGGGCCAGCCCCAAACTGACCTTGAGAGGCGGGCTGCGCTTTGACGCCACCACGGTCATGGTCAAGGGGCCGAAAGCGGCCAGCGACACCTTTGACATGCTGCGCCCAAGCTTCGAGACCGCCTTGAAGGTGAGCCCTCTGACAGACCTGAATGTTACCGTTGATCGGGGTGTTCAGCCCGTCGATATCGGCAACTTCATCTCAAGTGTCAGCTACCGGGACGTCGGCAACGATGACATCGTCACCATCGGCAACACCGATCTGGCGCCCCAGACCGACTGGACCGTCCGGTTGGGCGTCCAGCACCGGTTTGATGGCCGCGGCTTGATTTCGGTCAGCGCGGCCCACACCGCTTTGTCTGACGTCGTCGATCGCATTTTGCTGATCACGCAAACGACTGATCCCAGCACCGGTCAGGTCAAGTCGCGCAGCTTCGAGGCGACCGGAAATATCGGCGGCGGCTATCGCCGCAATCTGAACGTCAACCTGAACCTGCCCCTGGATACCTATGGCCTTCAGGGCGGACAGGTCAGAATGCAGGCGACCTGGCGTGACTCGAAGATGACCGACGCATTTACGGGTGAAGACCGGCGATTTTCAGGGGAGGTGCCGATGTCCTGGACGCTCGGTCTCAGCGAAGAGTTCAAGGACGGCGCGCTTCGCACAGGTCTGGACGCCAGCGGCGGCCTGGATACCGATTCCTATCATCGCGGCGATGTCAGCGTTCTGAGCAGCGGAGCCTACCTGTCTGCATACGCCGAATACCGCCTGACTCCTCAGGTTACCATCCGTCTGGATGCCCGCGATCTCACTGGCCGCATTCAGGTCACCCAACGCGATGTGTACGCCGGCGGCGATCGAACGGGCGGTGTGATCTCGTCTCACGAGACATTCCAGACCCAGGGCGGACCGTCCTTTGAACTGAACGTCCGACGCAATTTCTAGAAGCGCCGGACCAGTTGAGGGTTGCGTGGGACTCAATCAAACGATCCGCCATGGGCGCGGACGCCCCATTCGTCAAAATTACGCCTTGGCTGCGCCCAATAGTGTGGACTGTGGCGCATGCGCCTGCGGCTTTTTGCAGGCGTGTAATACGACGGTAAACGCCGGGTAGTAGGTCCACCCGCCTTGGCCGGTGTTGGCACATGCACAAGGCGGCGAAGTTCGCCCGAAAACGTTGATTGACCAACCCGGTCCGGGTGGCGATCGGGAGTGAGGAAAGTCGTATTATGAAGGCGAACAAAGGCCTCATCGTAGGAATAATCGTGGTTCTCGTCGCGGCCCTGGCCGGCGGCGGCTATTTCGCCATTCAAAAGTTCAAGGGACCGCCCAAGCCGCAGTACCTGACGGCTGAAGCCAAGATTGGTGATGTCGAGGACGCCGTACTGGCGACAGGCTCGCTCCAGCCCTCTGAAGTGATCAATGTCGGCGCCGAGACCGGCGGACGGGTTATCGCGGTCAAGGTCAAGCTCGGCGATCTCGTGCAACAGGGCGATCTGATCGCCAATCTCGACCCGACCAACCTGCAAAACCAGGTGCGTCAACAGGAAACCCAGATCCAGCAGGCCCAGGGCCAGCTGAACAACCAGCGGGCCCAGCTGGAACTCACCAAGGCCAACGTCTCGCGCGCTGAAACCTTGCTGTCCAAGGGCGCCGGCACCCAGGTGCAGCTGGACCAGGCCAAGGCCAACCTCGCCAGCCAGATGGCCAACATCGCCTCCAACGAGGGCAATGTCCGCAACCAGGAGATCAACCTGGAGAACGCGCGCAACAATCTGGAAAAGGCCAACATCAAGGCCCCGATGACCGGTATTATCGCTGAAGTCGTCTCGCGTCAGGGCCAGACCATCAACAACAACCAGCAGGTCCCGGTTATCGTCCGCCTCGCGAAGATGGACGTCATGACTGTTCGCACCCAGGTGTCGGAAGCCGACATTGTCAAGGTGCACCCGGGCCAGAAGGTTTATTTCACCATCCTGGGCGAGCCCGGCAAACGCTATTACGCCACACTGCGCGCCCGCGAACTGACGCCGGCCGGCGGCGTGCTCGACCCGAGCGGCGGCGGTCTGCAAAAGGGCGCCATCTATTACAACGTGCTGTTCGAGGTCGATAACAAGGACAGTGTCCTGTTCCCGTCGATGACCGCCGAGGTTCACGTGGTACTGGCCGAGGCCCACAATGTGCTGACCATCCCCTCGGTCGCCCTGGGCCCCAAGGGCGCCGACGGCCGCAATACCGTTCAGGTCGCCCAGGCCGACGGAAGCCTAGCGGAACGCAAGGTTCTGGTTGGGGTCAACAACAACTTTGTGGCCGAGATCAAGGACGGCCTGAAGGTCGGCGACAAGGTGGTGATCGGTGAAGCCGGCGCGCCGACGGCGTCCGAGCCTGCCAAGCCGCTGTTCAACGCACCGGTGGTTTCCCAGCCGTGAAAAAAGCGCTTCTCCGCCTGAAGGGCGTGTGGCGGGAGTATGCGACGGGCGACCATGTGGTCTCCGCGCTGCGAGACGTCGATCTGACCATTGAAGCCGGCGAGATGGTGGCCATCATCGGTCCGTCCGGCTCGGGCAAGTCCACGCTTATGAACATCCTCGGATGTCTCGATAAGCCGACCAGGGGCACCTACGAGGTGGCCGGCCGCGACGTGGCCGAGCTGACCCCCGATGAGCTGGCGTCCCTGCGCCGTGAGCATTTCGGCTTCATCTTCCAGCGCTACCACCTGCTGGCCGACCTCAACGCCCAGGGCAATGTCGAGGTGCCCGCCGTCTACGCTGGCTGGAGCCGCCGCAAGCGTCATGAACGTTCGGCCGCCCTGCTCAACAGGCTGGGTCTGGCTGATCGCCTGGCGCACCATCCGAACCAGCTTTCAGGTGGTCAGCAGCAAAGAGTCAGCGTCGCCCGCGCCCTTATGAACGGCGGCGAGGTGATCCTGGCGGACGAGCCTACCGGCGCGCTGGATTCCAAGAGCGGCGCCGAGATGCTGCGCATTCTCGACGAGCTCAGCGCTGATGGGCACACGGTCATCCTAGTGACCCACGATTCCAAGGTTGCCGCCCACGCCCGCCGGATCATTGAGATCAGCGATGGCGTGATCGTCTCTGACCGGCCGACTGAAAAGGCGACCGAGCCGCGTGAAGGCCGCCCGCTCTCAGCCGTTAACGTCAAGGAAAGCTGGCTGGCTGGCCTGGACCGTCTCAGCGAAGCCCTGCGCATGGCGCTGGCCGCCATGAACGCTCACCGCCTGCGCACCTTCCTGACCATGTTGGGCATCATCATCGGAATCGCCTCGGTGGTCAGCATTGTGGCTCTGGGCGATGGCTCCAAGAAAGCCATTCTCGGCGAAATCGCCACCATCGGCTCCAACACCATTACGGTCTATCCGGGCCGCGGGGCAGGCGATACGCGCGCCACAGAGATTCACACGCTCAATCTCGATGACGTGGCGGCCCTGTCGACCCAGGTTTATGCCGACAGTGTCACGCCGGCGGTCACCACCTCGGGACTCATCCGTCGTGGCCGGATTTCTACAACGGTGGTGGTCAATGGCGTCGGCGATCAATCCTTTCGCGTACGTGGCGTAAAGATGGCCAAGGGTCGGGTCTTCGGGCCCGACAGCGTCTCGCGTTATGCGCAGGAAGTTGTCCTGGACGACGCCACTGCCCGCAAGATGTTCCCGGGCGGCGAAGATCCGATCGGCAAGATCGTGATCATTGCAGGCGTGCCGTTCAGCGTGCTGGGCGTCACCGCCCGCAGCGACAACGCTTTCTTCGGCGCCGGTGATGAGCTGATGGTCTGGGCGCCGCACACGACCGTCAACGCCCGTCTGCTGCACGCCGCCGACCTGCACAGCGTCACCGTGCGTCTGACCGATGTGGTCTCGACCGAGGTCGCCGAAGGAGCCATGACGCGCCTTCTGTCCCTGCGCCACGGGGCCCAGGACTTCTATTTCGTCTCGAGTGATTCCGTTCGCCGGACGGTCGAGACGGTGACCCTTATGCTGTCACTGCTGATCGGCGCGATCGGCGGCATCTCGCTGATGGTCGGCGGTCTGGGCGTGATGAACATCATGCTGGTGTCGGTGTCCGAACGAACCCGGGAGATCGGGGTGCGCACCGCCATCGGCGCGCGCCGCTCGGATATCATGAGCCAGTTCATCATCGAGGCGATCCTGGTCTGCCTGATCGGCGGAACGCTTGGCGTCGGTCTGGCGCTGGGCATCGGGGTGATCTTCGCCCAGTTCGTGAAGCAGTTTCAGATGGTTTATTCGCCCACCTCGATCATCGCCGCCTTTGCCGTCTCCAGTCTGATCGGGCTGGTGTTCGGATGGCTGCCGGCCCGCAACGCCGCACGGCTTGATCCGGTGGACGCGCTCTCTCGCGAGTAGGCGATTTTCAATTAGGCGTCGAAATGGCTATTTTGACGAAGAGACACAGCTAGGGCTTCGAACAATGTCACCGCGCCAGGCGCAACGCACATGAAGATGGGAAAAGGTCTGGTGGGCGGCCTGGTGGCGGGCGGCGTTATCCTTGCCGCGGCCGGCTGCGTCTTTGTGACCCAATCTCTGTGGCGTCCCGCCGAGATCAAATACAAGACCGCGGTGGCCCGGATCGGCGATGTCGAGATCACCGTTCAGGCCACTGGATCCCTGCAGCCCACCAATACCGTCGAGGTGGCCGCCGAGATTCCCGGGCGGGTCATGTCGCTGTCGGTCAAGCGCGGCGATCACGTCAAGATCGGTGATCCCATTGCGATCATCCAGTCCCGCGACCTGCGCAGCAACCTGCAGAACGCCCAGCAGCAGGTGAATAACCTGACCGGGAACATGCAGAACTTCCAGCGCAACGTCACCTTCTCGAAGTCCAATCTCGACCGCTACACCGCGCTTAAGGAAAAAGGTATCACCAGCCAGGTGCAGGTGGAAAACGCCATCTCCCAGCTCAATAACGCCCAGTTTAATGTCACCTCGATGGAGGGACAGCTGGCATCCGCCAGGGTGCGTCTGCAGTCGGCGACAGCCGATCTGGACAAGGAAAACGTCCGCGCGCCGGTTGAGGGCGAGGTCGCTGAAATCGTCAATCCAGCCGGCCAGGTGATCAACAACTTCCAGGGCCCGCCGACCATCGTCAAGATTGTCACGACGGATGTCATGACCGTCTACGCCCGGATCCCCGAGGCGGACATCAACAAGATCCACCCCGGCCAGCGCGCCTATTTCACCATCCTGGGCCAGCCCGGCCGCCGCTTTTACGGTGAGCTGCGGTTCCGCGATCTGAACGCCATCGGCCGGTCGGTCGGCAACACAGGCGCCATTCCCGACGCCGAGATTCTCTACAATGTGCTGTTTGACGTGCCGAACACCGATAATTTGTTCCTGCCGGCCATGACCGCCGACGTCCACGTAATCATGGCCGAGGCAAAGAAGGCGGTGCTCATCCCGGCTCGCGCACTGGGCCTGAAACGACCGGACGGCCTGACCGTCGTCCGTGTCATGGGGGCGAACAACCGGCCGATCGAGCGGAACGTGCTGGTCGGCGTCAACAACGGCGAGATGGCCGAGATCAAGGACGGCCTGAACGCCGGCGAGATCGTCGTCGTACCCGATGCGCCTGTCGTTAAGGACGACGAAGGTCCCAAGCCCCTGCTGGGCGGACTGTCCGCCCCCAAGTAATCAGGCCTCGTCGGTATCCAGGCTCTGACGCTCGTCACCATGTTCGGGCAGCGGGCCAGTGTCGCTCGCGCCGTGGGCCAGTTTCTTGAGCCAGGGCGACAGCACCAGCAACAATACCCCGGCCCCGATGCCCCAGATGCCGATCATCCTGAAAACATCCGAATAGGTGGCCAGGGCCTTGCCGGGGTCGAGCACCTGGCCAGCGACCGTTTCGGTGGCGGTCAACTGGGCGACCTTGCCGCCGATCCACTGGGCCCAGGATGAAGCCAGGAACCAGGTCGCCATCATGGTGGACAGGATGACGGGCGGCGACAGTTTGGTGATCTGCGACAGGCCGACGGGCGACAGGCAAAGCTCACCCGTGGTGTGCAGCAGATAGGCCAGGGCCAGGAAGATCAGGGGGACCTGGAAGTCGCTCCCCGCGAAGGTTGCACCCCAGACCAGCACAAAGAACCCCGCGCCGACCTGGATCAGGGCCAGGGCAAACTTGAACACCGGATTCGGATCGAGCTTGCGCTGACCCAGCCATGCCCAGATGGCCGAGAACACCGGCGCGAAGATCAGGATGAAGCCGGAATTGAACGACTGGGTCTGGGCCGCCGTCATGGTCTGTCCAGTCGTGATGCGCAGGTCGGTATTACGCTCCGCAAACTGATTAAGAGACGAGCCCGCTTGCTCGAACAGGGTCCAGAACAACACTGAAGCGCCGACCAGAATGAGCGCCAGGACAATCCGGGCGCGTTCCTGAGCCGTGCATTTGGTCACCGCGAACAAGCCAAAGTAGCCTAGAATGGCGACCGATCCGATGCCCAGCAGCCAGCCCACGCTGGCATTGTGCTGCACCAGCACCCAGACGACGGCGACGCCCGCAAGCCCCGCGGCGTAGAGCGCCCATTCCAGATTTATGGGGCCCAGCACGGGCTTTTTCAGGGCTTCGGGATTGGGCGGCTCGCCCTTGCCCTGAAGCAAGGGTTTGCCCAGCATGAAGACGACAAAGCCGGCCAGCATGCCCAGGCCGGCCAGGCCGAACCCAGCCCACCAGCCGACCGTTGTGCCGATGCTGCCGCACAGGATTGAAGCCCAGAAGGCCCCGAGGTTGATGCCATAATAATAGAGAGTGAAGCCCGGATCGCGGCGGGGATCACGCTCCTTATAGAGCTGGCCGACGATCGACGAGATGTTGGCCTTCAGAAAGCCCACCCCCATCACGATCAGGGCCAGCGCCAGGAACATTACATTCTTGAAGATCGCCGGACCTTCCTGGACCTTCAGCTCGTAATTTCCCGTGCGCAGAATTGACGGCAGGGGCGCGCCGGCGGGCAGGCCCTTGATCTCGAGGCCGCCGCCTTCCGCAGGGCCGTAGTCATAGAGGCCGTCGCCAACCTTGAGCTGGACGTGGCGGGTGTCGCCGCGACCCTGAACTTGGAATTCGTACTGTGCCCCGCCCGTCGCCAGGATCTGTTTGGCGGCGGGCCCCTCGACCGCCATGGTCAGGTGCCCGGCCACGAGCAACAGGGCGCCAAAAGCGATGGCTTTGCGGGTGCCCAGGAAGCGGTCGGCCAGCATGCCGCCGATCAGGGGTGTCAGATAGACAAGCGAGGTATAGGCCCCGTACTGGCCTTGCGCTTCCTTGTCCTGAAACAGGAATTGCTGGGTCAGGTAAAAGATCAGCAGGCCGCGCATGCCGTAGTAGGAAAACCGCTCCCACATTTCGGCGAAGAACAGGATGAACAGCCCGCGCGGGTGGTTGCGAAGCTGCAGCAGGACGGGGATCGCCGTCGCTACGGTGATGACGATGCCAGCCCAGAAAACCAGATCGAACATTCGCCTTGCCCCCTTGCGTCTTGTCCTGCCCGCACCTCACCACGGAGGCGGGCCATTCACAAGCGGGGCGGGGTCAGTAGGCGGCGGCCTCAAAGGCTTTGGACGCGTCGCCCTGCCAGGGTCCGTAATAAAGCTCCAGCAGGCGCTCGGCAGGCGTGATCCCGGACTCGGCGATTTCGGCCAGTTCCGAAAGATAAATGCGCTCGTCGTCGCCGGCCCCATTCAGCCGCGCCCGGGTCTTCAAGCCCTGCGCCGAGATCGCCACCATGTCGCGGGCGACATCGCGCAGGGAGCGGCCGCGAATGGTCGCCTTCAGGCCGTCGCGGGCGGCGGCGGCGCGCAGGGCTGTGTGGTCCTCAACGCTCCAGTCTTTGCACAGGTCCCAGGCGGCGTTCAGGGCGGCGTCGTCATAGAATATGCCCGCCCACAGGGCCTGAAGGCCGCTGATGCGCGACAAGGGGCCGGAATCAGCGCCACGCATTTCGAGGAACTGCTTCAGACGCACTTCGGGGAAGATTGTGGTGCAGTGATCCGACCAGTCCTTGATCCCGGCGCAGTCGCCCGGAACCTCGTCCAGGCGGCCCTCGATGAAATCGCGGAAGGCGCGGCCGGCGACGTCGATGTATCGCCCCCCGCGCTTGACGAAATACATCGGCACATCCAGCGCGTAGAGGGCGTAGCGCTCAAAACCGAACCCCTCTTCGAACACGAAATCCAGCATGCCGGTGCGGTCAGGGTCGGTGTCGGTCCAGACATTGGCCCGGCTTGAGAGCAGGCCCGTCGGCTTGCCTTCAACGAAAGGCGAATTGGCCATCATCGCGGTGGCCACCGGCTGCAAAGCCAGGCTGGTTCGGAACTTCAGCACCATGTCGGCTTCGGACGCGAAGTCCAGGTTCGACTGGATGGTGCAGGTGCGCAGCATCATGTCCAGGCCCAGCTTGCCTTTCAGAGGCATGTAGCGCCGCATGATGGCGTACCGGCCCTTGGGCATGACGTGGACATCCTCGCGCCGCCAGGTTGGCGTAAAGCCCAGCCCTGAAAAGCCGATGCCCAGCTCGTCGCCAATCTTTTTGACCTCATAGAGGTGCCGCGACGTCTCGGCGTCGGAGGCGTGGATGTCGGGCAAGGTCGCGCCGGACAACTCGAACTGACCGGCCGGCTCGAGGCTGACCGCCGCGCCGTCGCGGACCAGGGCAATGACCTTGCCGCCTTCTTCGACCGGAACCCAGCCGAAGCTGACAAGGCCGGCCAGCAGCGCCTCAATCCCGTCAGGGCCTTCATAGGCGACAGCATCCAGGGACGTACGGCGGAAGACGAATTTCTCGTGTTCGGCGCCGATGGTGAACTGGCTGCCGGGCTTGCAGCCTTTTTCGAATTCGTGGGTCAGGTCGCGCAGGGTCAGGCGCGCGTCGGCGTTACAATCGGCCATCCTCCCCACCTCCCGTTTCTTGTTTTGACCATCCGGTCATTCGCCTTTAGGCGCTGAAGGGCGGGTCCTGCAATTGGCAACTTGGCGAGGCGGGCTACGCGCTGCAAGGTGCAGGCGCCAGATTCAAAGGGGCGAGACGTGGGATTCATCATTGCGGTCGACGGGCCGGCCGCCTCGGGAAAGGGCACGGTCGCCTCCGCCCTGGCCCGCCATTACGGCTTTCCCTATCTCGATACCGGCCTGCTCTATCGCGCCGTAGGCGTGGCCAGCGCCCGGACATCCGACGTTCTGGCCCATGCGCCAAAGATTGCGGCAGGCCTTGATCCCGCCGATCTGGAAGACCCGGCGCTGCGCACCCGCCAGGCGGGCGAGCTGGCCAGCCAGGTCGCCGCCATTCCCGAAGTCAGGCTGGCGCTGCTGAACTTTCAGCGCAGCTTCGCCGCCGATCCGCGCGGCGCCGTGCTCGACGGCCGGGATATCGGCACCTTCATCGCCCCGCAGGCCGAGGCGAAGCTTTTCGTCACCGCCCGTCGCGAAGTGCGCGCCGACCGGCGCTTCAAGCAGCTTGTCGCCCAGGGCGAGGCGGTCACCCACGAGCACGTCCTGGCCGATATCCTGGTCCGCGATCAGCGCGATTCGAGCCGCGCGGCGGCGCCCCTGCTACAGGCCGATGACGCCGCCTTGCTCGATACGAGTGAAATGACTATAGAGCAGGCCTTCCGCGAGGCCCTGCGTCTCGTCGAGCTGGCGCGAAGCTCCTCAAAAGGGCGCTAATCCAAACGCGATCGGCGGCGGCGAGAAGGTTTCCGCGACGATACTCCCCTTTCAAACCCAAGGCCGGGCGCGCATTCCGCACGCCTGCCGCAACCCGGAATTAAACAATACCTATGGCTGATGATATGAGCATGAACCCCTCGCGCGACGACTTCGAAGCGCTGCTGACCGAAAGCATGGGCGGCAACGACTTCTGCGAAGGCACCGTCGTCAAGGGCAAGGTCGTCGCGATCGAGAAGGACTTCGCCGTCATTGACGTCGGTCTGAAGACCGAAGGCCGCATCCTGGCCCGCGAATTCGGCGTCGGCGACGACGGCAAGGCCACCGTGAAGGTCGGCGACGAAGTGGAAGTCTTCCTTGAGCGCGTCGAAAATGCGCTGGGCGAAGCGGTTATCTCCCGCGAAAAGGCCCGCCGCGAGGAAGCCTGGACCCGCCTGGAAGAAGTGTTCGCCCGCGGCGAGCCGGTCAACGGCACCATCGTCGGACGCGTCAAGGGCGGCTTCACGGTCGACCTCGGCGGCGCCTCGGCCTTCCTGCCGGGCAGCCAGGTCGACATCCGCCCCGTGCGCGACGTCGGCCCGCTCATGGGCAAGGAACAACCCTTCGCCATCCTCAAGATGGACCGTCCGCGCGGCAATATCGTCGTCTCGCGCCGTGCAATCCTGGAAGAAGCCCGCGCCGAACAGCGCACCGAGCTGGTTTCCCAGCTGGCCGAGGGCGAGATCCGCGAAGGCGTGGTCAAGAACATCACCGACTACGGCGCGTTCGTGGACCTGGGCGGCATCGACGGCCTGCTTCACGTCACCGACATGAGCTGGAAGCGTGTCTCGCATCCGTCTCAGGTGCTCGCCGTTGGCGATACGGTGAAGGTCCAGATCATCAAGATCAACCCGGACACCCAACGCATCTCGCTCGGCATGAAGCAGCTGCAGTCCGATCCGTGGGACGGCGTCGAAGCCAAGTATCCCGTCGGCGGCAAGTTCACCGGCCGGATCACCAACATCACCGACTACGGCGCGTTTGTTGAGCTGGAAGCCGGCGTCGAAGGTCTGGTCCACGTGTCGGAAATGTCCTGGACCAAGAAGAACGTCCACCCGGGCAAGATCGTCTCCACCTCGCAAGAGGTTGAGGTTGTCGTGCTCGACGTCGACGCCTCCAAGCGCCGCGTGTCGCTGGGCCTCAAGCAGGCGCAGGACAATCCGTGGAATGCGTTCGTCGCCGCCCACCCGGTCGGCTCGACGATCCAGGGCGAAGTCAAGAACGCCACCGAGTTCGGCCTGTTCCTGGGCCTCGAAGGCGACATCGACGGCATGGTTCACATGTCCGACCTAGACTGGACCGTCTCGGGCGAGGAAGCCATCACCCGCTACAAGAAGGGCGACATGATCGACGTCAAGATTCTCGACGTCGACATCGAAAAGGAACGCATCTCGCTGGGCATCAAGCAGCTGGCGGGCGATCCGATGGACGGCGCGACCGACACCTTCCGCAAGGGCCAGCGCGTCACGGTCACGGTGGCTGAAATCACCACCGGCGGCATCGAGGTCAAGTTCGGCGAAGAGGGCGCGCAAATGAGCGCCTTCATCCGCAAATCGGACCTGTCGCGCGACCGTCAGGAGCAACGTCCCGAGCGCTACGGCGTCGGCGACCGCGTGGACGCCATGATCACCGCCGTCGACAAGGCCGCCCGCAAGGTGTCGGTCTCGATCAAGGCGCTGGAAATGGCCGACGACAAGGAAGCCATCGAAAAGTTCGGCTCGTCGGACTCGGGCGCTTCGCTCGGCGACATCCTGGGCGCCGCCCTGGCCGAAAAAGAGAAGAAGAAATAGCAATCCCCAGATTGGGTATGGCTATAGCTATGGCGGTCGGGGAAACCCGGCCGCCATTTTCTTGATCAGTCACCCTGAAAAACGCGCACGGGCGCGATTCTCTGTGCCTAACCCCTTGAAATGCAACGCGGCCTGCCGCATGGTCGCCGCCGAAACGAGAGGGGGCGGGGCCGAGATATGATCAAGTCTGAGCTGATCGCCAAGCTGGCGGCTGAAAATCCACACCTGACCCAGCGCGATATCGAGCGCGTTGTTGGCGTGATCTTCGGCCGCATGACCGACTCCCTGGCCAAGGGCGGCCGGGTGGAACTGCGCGGCTTCGGCGCTTTTTCCGTTCGCTCGCGCCCCTCGCGCGCCGGCCGCAACCCGCGCACCGGCGAGCCGGTGCCGGTAAAGGCCAAGCACGTGCCGTTCTTCAAGAGCGGCAAGGAACTGCGGGAACGCCTTAACGTCGATTGACCGCGCCGCCTGTCTTCCCCTAGCTTGACCGCCTAATCAGGGGGAATCGAGTCATGGGAATGGTCAGCGAATTCAAGGATTTCATATCAAAGGGCAATGTCGTCGATCTCGCCGTGGGCGTGATCATTGGCGCGGCCTTCGGCAAGATCGTCACCAGCCTGGTGGATCAGGTCATCATGCCGCCGATCGGGCTGCTGATCGGCGGGATCGACTTTTCGGCGCTTAAGGTGGTCCTCAAGGCCGCCGGCGATGACGCCAAGACGGCGCCCGAAGTCGCCATCCAGTACGGCGCCTTCCTGAACACGCTCATCCAGTTCCTGATCGTCGCCTTTGTGATCTTTATGGTCGTCAAGGCCATCAACGCCATGCGTCGCAAAGAGGCCGAAGCGCCCGCCGCCCCGCCGGCGCCGACTTCGACCGAGGTCCTGCTCACCGAAATTCGCGACGCCCTGAAGGCCAGGAAATAGGTCAAGCCTTTCGCGAGGCGCTGGCAGGCTCTATCTAGCCCGCCATGACCAGCGCCAAGATCTGCGGGCTTTCGACGCCGGAGACTGTCGCCGCCGCGATTGACGGCGGCGCGGCCTTCGTCGGCTTTGTGTTCTTTCCCAAAAGTCCGCGCAACATCCCGCCGGATGCGGCGTTTCGCCTGGCCCGGCCGGCCAGGGCGCGGGGGATCAAGATCGTCGCCGTCACCGTCGATCCGGACGATGCCCTGGTCGACCGCATCATGGCCGAACTGAAGCCGGACCTCATCCAGCTGCACGGCGCCGAGACGCCATCACGCACCGTCCAGATCAGCACGCGCTCGGGGGCGGGGATCATCAAGGCCCTGCCAGTCTCGGAGGCGGCGGACCTGACGGCCGCCTGGGGCTATGAGCCCTTCGTCGATCACATGATGTTTGACGCCAGGCCGCCGAATGGAGCCGATCTGCCGGGCGGTTCGGGCGCGACCTTCGACTGGACCATCCTGGCCGGCCACACCTTCCCGCGGCCGCATTTTCTGGCGGGCGGACTCGACCCGTGGAATGTCGCTCAGGCGGTCGCCCAGTCGGGTGCGCCCCTGGTGGACGTTTCTTCTGGCGTGGAGCGGGGCCCCGGGGTAAAGGACCCGACCCTGATTTCGGCCTTTTTGGGCGCGGTTGCGCGCATCTGAAGTGAACAAGCCCCTGACCCCCAACGACTACTCGGCCTGGCCCGACGTAAACGGCCGCTTCGGCGACTTTGGCGGCCGTTACGTCGCCGAAACCCTGATGCCGCTGGTGCTGGAGCTGGACCGCGCCTATACGGCCGCCAAGAACGACCCGTCCTTCCAGGCCGAACTGAAGAACCTTCAGGTCCATTACGCCGGTCGTCCCAGCGCGCTCTATTTCGCTGAGCGCCTGACCCAACACCTGGGCGGGGCCAAGATCTATTTCAAGCGTGAAGAGCTGAACCACACCGGCTCGCACAAGATCAACAACGCCCTGGGCCAGATTCTTCTGGCCCGCCGCATGGGCAAGACCCGCA
>CANJPZ010000012.1 GCA_947476325.1 Caulobacteraceae bacterium
CAGTTTCATTGTTAGTACACGGCGGTCTGTAACGCCATGGTCGGGGTGGGCGAGCGCGCGCCTCCAACAGCTGGCGCGCTCGCCCATGGCACGATGCCGCCGCTGCGGGGGACGAACGATTCAGGCGCTGGCGGCCGGTAGTTCAGGGAGCTGTGCGGTCGCACGCCGTTGTAGTGCCGCCGCCAGGCTTCGATCACGACCTGGGCCTCGGCCAGGCCGAAAGTGGCAAAGCCGCCATCGCCGCCTGCAGCCACACGCGCTTTGATGTCATCCTGTTGGACCTCAACATGCCCCGGATGCACGGTACGGAAGTGGCGAGCCGGCTTCGGGATCAACGTGGGCCGAACAGCGAGACGCCCATCGTTACCTGTACGGCCAAGGCTGATCTTGACCGTTCGCAACTGCGCGCCGCGGGGCTCAACGGTTGTCTGATCAAACCCTTTCGCGCCAGGGACCTGGTCGACGTGGTCTCGCAGAGTCTGGGCGCGCTGCACGACAGTGAGGCTGCGCCGTCCAGGGCCGCCTCCTTCGCCCCTTGAAACCGCCACAAAGGCGGGCCTAGCTTGCCCCCATGAATCGCCGACTGTTTTTCGCTTGCGCCGGAGCCGCCGCCGTCTATCCGGGGCTTCTCGGGTGCCGGGCCCAGCCTGCCGGCGCTCCGCCAGGGCTCGCCGCTTCGGGCGACGCCGCATTCGACGCCTGGCTGAACGGCTTTTACCTCAAGGCCGTGGCTACCGGACTGCCAAACGAGGTCCTCGACCGCGAACTGGCCGGCCTGACGCCGAACCCGGCCATCATCGCCGCCGACCGCAACCAGCCGGAAATCGCCCGCCCGGTCAGCAGCTACATCAAGGGCGCGGTTTCGGACGCCCGCGTGGCCACGGGCACCGCCAAGCGCGCAGATCTGGGCTGGCTGGTCGACGTCGAGACCCGCTACGGCGTGCCGCCAGAGGTTCTGATCGCCATCTGGGGTCTTGAGTCATCCTTTGGCGCCGTGCAGGGCGACTTTGACATAATCCGCACCGACGCGACCCTGGCAGCTGACGGTCGGCGGCGGGCTCTGTTCGAGGAAAACCTTCTGGCGGCCCTGCGCATCATCGCATCCGGCGAGGCGGTCCGCACCCAGCTCAAGGGCTCGAATGCCGGCGCCATGGGCCAGACCCAGTTCTCGCCCGCCGATTATCTCAAGACCGCGGTTGACGCCGATGGCGACGGCAAGCGCGACCTGTGGGGCTCGGCCCAGGACGCCCTGGCCTCATCGGCCAATCTGCTGGCCAAGGCCGGCTGGAAACGCGGCGAAAGCTGGCAGCGCGAGGTCACCTTGCCGGGCGGCTTTGACTACAGCGTCGTCGAGGGCCCGCGCCAGGCGCCTGCAGAGTGGCTGGCCCTGGGCGTGCGCGCCACCGACGGAGCCGGCTGGAAGCCCGAAGACGCCCGCTCGACCGCCCAGCTGATCACGCCTTCGGGGGCTGCGGGCCCGGCCTTCCTGATCTTCCCCAATCACTTCACCATTCGCGCCTACAACAACTCGACGTCCTATGCCCTGGGGGTCGGACTGCTGGCCTCACGCATCGCCGGCGAGCCCGGCGTGATCAAGTCCTGGCCGCAGGAGTCGGGCCTGTCCGCAGCAGAGCGAACCGGGGCCCAGGAAGCGCTGAGCAAGCTGGGCTTCGACCCGGGCGGCGTCGACGGCATCGTCGGCGTCGGTACGCGCGCGGCGGTCCGCAAATGGCAGAAGGACCGCGGCATCACCGCCGACGGCTATCTGACGCCGGATCTGGTGAAGCGGCTGCAGGCCGAGGCGGCCGCGCTCTAGAATCCGCTCGAGGCGTCGTTGCGCTCAACCGACTTGGCGGTCTGGCGCTCGGTGGTGGGCGCAACGCCCGCGTGGCGCAGCAGGGGCTCCTTCAGCACATAGACCGCCATGGCGCCGAGAATGACGACGTTCATGACATAGGGCCCGGGGTGGAAGTGCTGGTAGACGAAGACGAACAGGGGCGCGGCGATGACGTTCAGCCCGTTGACGGCCGCCACGGCGCCGGCCGCCCGGGCCTGGTCCTTTTCGGGCACCGCCAGTGACGCGCCGGCCGTAAAGCCGGGACGGGCGAATCCGTAGCCCAGGCTGGACAGGCCGAACGCCACCACGACGATCCAGTAGCTGGGCATCAGGGCGGTCATGATGTTGGCGACGCAGGCCAGAATCACACCCCAGCGCAGCAACAGGCGCGGGCCCAGCTTGAATACCCGGATGAGCCCCCACTGGGCGAACAGGCCGGCCACCGCCCCGCCCATCATGGCCACGGCCGTGAACGGCTGGGCGGCCATGGGCGAGACGCCCAGCTTGTCGATGATCAGGAATCCGAGGGTCTGGTACTGCGCCGTCTGGCAGGTGGAGACGAGAAAGCCGTAGATCAGGAAGGGCCGCACGCGCGGGTCCTTCCACATGGGCGAGCGTTCGTCCTTGTGTTGGGCGGCGTGCACGGGCCCGGCGCCCGGACGGGGCCAGGTTTCCGGCAGCTTGAAGATCACCCAGGCCATGACCCCCAGCGCCATCAGGGCAAAGGCGAAGGTCGGACCGGCCAGGCCAAGGATCGGCAGGATGAACAGAGGCGCGATGGCCGGCCCGATGATGGTGCCAAGGCCAAAGGCGCCGGCCAGACCCGCGATGGCGTCGGTGCGCTTTTCCCGGTGGGTGCGCTCGGTCAGATAGGCCTGGCTGGCCGCAGGAGAGGCCGAGCCCAGCCAGCCGAACAGGGCGCGGGCCAGCAGGAACAGCACGAAGATCAGGATCGGCGGGAACAGGTGCTTGGCACCGACGAAGATCACCGCCGTGCACAGCAGCATGGAGACCGCAAAACCGATGAGGCCTAGGACCATCAGGGGCTTGCGGCCCTTGATGTCGGCCCGCACCGCCCAGTGAGGCGCGCCGGCCGCCCACAGCAGGGCCGACAGCGAATAGATCGCCGCCACCATCCAGTCGCGGACTCCGATCTCACGGCCGATCGCGGGCAGGACCGATTGCAGCCCGGTGTTGCCCACGGCAGTGACGAACGAGACCGAAAAGACGATCGCGAAGGCACCCCTAGCGAGGGATTCGACCGTCCCGTCTGAGTGTTCGGTCGCCTCGCGCGCCATGGGTTGGTCCGTCACGGTGAAAACCCGGAATTAAGCATTAACGGCCAAGGTCCGAGTCGAACACCCACCCCAACCCGCGCGGGACCTCAATGTTTCAGATAATCGGCATCGTCCTGTTATTCGCCATGGTATTCGGCAGTTACCTGATGTCGCACGGCAAGCTGGAGGTGATCCTTGAGGCCGCGCCGCACGAATTGATGGCGATCATGGGCGCGGCGGTCGCGGCCCTGCTGATTTCCAATTCGGTGGCGACCCTGAAGAAGACGGCCGGCGGGATCGCCAAGGTCTTCAAGGGGCCCAGCTGGAAGGCCAAGGACTATACCGATCTGCTCAGCTTGTTGTTCCTGCTGACCAAGACCATGAAGTCCAAGGGCGTCATCGCCCTGGAGAGCCACATCGAGAACCCGCACGACAGCACGATCTTCTCGCGCTACCCCAAGATTTCGAAGGACCACTTCGCGGTCGACTTCATCTGCGACACCCTGCGGATGATGACCATGAACCTGGAAGATCCGCACCAGGTCGAAGACGCGATGGAAAACCAGCTCGAAAAGCATCACCATGAAGCGCAGGGCCCCTCCCACGCCCTGGCCGCCATGGCCGACGGTCTACCGGCGCTCGGCATCGTCGCCGCCGTGCTGGGCGTCATCAAGACCATGGGCTCGATCACCGAGCCGCCGGAAGTGCTGGGCGGCATGATCGGCGGCGCCCTGGTCGGCACCTTCCTGGGCGTGTTCCTCGCCTATGGCATCGTCGGCCCCATGGCCAACCGGCTGAAGGAGATCGTCGACGAGGACGGCGCCTTCTATAAGATCATCCAGTCGGTTCTGGTCGCCCACCTGCACGGGAACGCCGCCCAGATCTCGGTCGAAATCGGCCGCGGCAATGTGCCCTCGCCGGCTCAGCCCAGCTTCCTGCAGCTGGAAGAAGCGCTCAATAATATCCCCGCGGAGGGGTAGTCACGCCCACGTGAAGCAAGATCACGCTTGCGTGTTCCGTAAAATTAGTCCAGATTCGCTCTGCGCTCGAACGACCGTCATCCCGGCGGCTCCGGGGCGTATTGATCATTTCAGGGGACCTCCACATGATCCGCAAAATCGTCATCGCCGGCGCCGCGTTCGCCGCTCTCTCCATCGCAGCCTGCAGCAAGCCCGCCGAAGAAGTTCCGGCCGCTCCGGCTCCGGAAGCCGCTCCGGCCGCCCCGGCCGCTGACGCCGCCGCTGCTCCGGCCGCTGACGCCGCCGCTGCTCCGGCCGCTGGCGCTATGGCCACGACCCCGGCCGCTCCGGCCGCCCCGGCGAAGTAAGATCTTCCACCAGGAAGTTCTACGGAAAGGCCGCCCTTCGGGGCGGCCTTTCTTGTTTTCAGGACCTTTCATAGGCCGATCAGGCCTGTAAGGATTGACTGCATGAACCGCGCCCTTGTGACTGCCACCCTTTGACTTGCCGCACTCGGCCCCTCGGCGTGCAGCAAGCCCGCTGATCCGACTGCGTCCGCTCCGATCACCGGCGCTGTGGCGGCCTCCACGCCAGGCGCCACCGTCGAAGCCGCGCCGTCGGCGCCCGCACCCAAATAGCGCAGGCGACAGTTGCGCAGGCCGCCTGCGCCGGGCCAATAGAGGCCATGCAAACCGCCCCGCCCCACGCCCCGGTCGTCTGGCAGGACGGCGTTCTTCGCTCGACCCTCTATGGCGACATCTATTTTTCCCAGGAAGACGGACTGGCTGAATCGCGCGCCGTCTTTCTCGATGGCTGCGACCTGCCGGAGGGCTGGAGGGACCGCACGCGATTCACCGTCGCTGAACTGGGTTTTGGCACGGGCCTGAACATCGCCGCCCTTCTGGATTTGTGGTCGAAAACCCGTCCGGCCGGCGGTCATCTGCATATCTTCAGCATTGAAGCTCATCCCATGGCCCGGGAAGATGCAGCCCGGGCGCTGCTGGCCTGGCCGCAAATCGGCTCCGCCGCACAGGCGCTGCTGGCCCGGTGGCCGAGCGTTCGGCGCGGATTTCAGCGTATCGATCTGCCCGGCTGGAACGCCACATTCGATCTGGCGGTGATGGAGGTCGGCGAGGCCCTTCAGCAATGGCAGGGCCGCGCCGATGCGTGGTTCCTCGACGGCTTCTCGCCGGCGTCCAATCCGGACATGTGGCGCGGCGAGGTTCTGGCGCTGATCGCCGCCCGCTCGGCGCCGGGCGCACGGGCCGCGACCTTCACCATCGCCGGCGCGGTGCGTCGCGGTCTCGAGGCCGAGGGATTCGAAATTGCCCGCAGGCCAGGCTTTGGTCGCAAGAAGGAGCGTCTTGAGGCGCGCTTTTCTGGCCCTGCGCCCCGGCACAGCGCCGACCCACGTGTGGTAGTCATCGGCGGCGGGATCGCCGGAGCCAGTCTTGCGCGCGCCTTCGCAGAGCTTGGCCTTCCGGCTCGGGTTGTGACACCGCCCGAGAGATCCGCGTCCGGCAATCCGGCGGCGCTGGTCATGCCGGGCCTGGACGCGTCAGGCAACGCCCGTGCTCGCCTCTATGCGGCCAGCCTGCTGCGCGCGACGCAGCTCTATGACCAGGTTCCGGGCGGCGTGATCGCGCACGGCGCCCTTCTGGTCGAATACGAAGAACGCGATCCGCGACGCCATGCGGCCATCGCACGCCAGGACGCCTTCGAGCCCGGCGCCGTCGAAAAGGCCAGCCCGGGCCGGGCCGCCGTCTGGCTGAATGAGCCGCAAGCATCAGCGGGTCTGATCTTCCACGACGGGCGGGTTATCGAGCCGGCGGCGGTGATCAACGCATGGCTGGGTGAGGCGGTCATTCCGGGTTGCGCGACGGGTTTAGCGCGATCCGGCGACGCCTGGGTCATTACCTTGGCCAGCGGCGAGGTCCTTGAAGCTGATTTCGTGGTGGTGGCCGCCGGCTGGGACGCGAGTGCACTGATCCCCGGACTGCCATTACAGGCGATCCGCGGACAGGCAACCTGGATGGATCTGGACGATCCTCCTGCACCAGCCTCATTCGGCGGCTACGCCATCCCGACCCGGACGGGCGTTCTGTTCGGCGCAACTCACGACCGGGACGATGTCTCGACCGACATCCGGCCGGAGGACGATGCGCGCAATCTTTCGTCAATCGCCGGCGTGCGGTCGACCCTGGCCGCCCGGATCGACCTTGCCGCGACCCAGGCCCGGGCGGCGATTCGCGCCGCCACCCCGGACCAGCTGCCCCTGGCGGGTGAACTTTCCCCGGGATTGTTCATTCTGGGCGGTCTGGGCTCACGCGGGTTTGCTACGGCGCCCCTGCTGGCCGAGCATCTGGCGGCCCTGATCTGCGGTGCGCCATCGCCCCTCGCCGCCGAGGCGGCGGCCCTTGTCGACCCCAAAAGACTTTGACAAAGTCGGCAGCTAAGATACAGTTTCACAATTGAAACATTTGAAATATGACGGAAAGATAAGGGCGATGTCCTCCCCCCTCAGAAATTTCGCGATCCTCTCGGGGATGGGCGCCGTTCTGGTGCTCGCGGGTGCTGCGTCTCCGGACCCTTCGTTTACGCGCAATACCGAGTCCGCCGCGCGAACATGCTTCCATATCCGTGACGTCGAGGGTTACAGCCCGGCGAAGATCGGCGAGCGCGATGGCGTCAACCTGCGCATCAAGAATCAGGACGTGTTCCAGGTGGAATTCGTCGCCCCCTGCCCTGAAGCCGGCACGGCCGCCCGGGTCAAGCTGACGTCGAATTCAGCGACCGATTTTGTCTGCACCGGCGCCGATGCGACACTTGTCGCTTTCGCCGAGTCCGGTCCGACCCGTCAGTGCGCCATCAGCGGCCTGCGCAAGCTCGACAAGGGCCAGGTCGCGGCCTTGCCGGAAAACGAACTTCCCTGATCGCGTACCCCTCCCGTTGCCGGGAGGGGTACGCCTAAGTCAATGAGCGCTGCGGCCCAGCGCTTCCATCTCTTCCTTCAGGCGCAGTTTCTGTCGTTTCATCTGTCGAAGCTTGAGATCATCGAACGCCGGATGTCGGTTGGCGTCTTCAATGCTTTTGTCGAGATCGCGGTGCCGGTGGCGCAGTTCACGAATTCGCGCTTCGATCGCCATAGGGATATCGCTCCTTGTTGGCCTCTACATGTGGAAGTAGACGCCTGAATTCGCAGCTTGTCAGTTCACATTGCCTTGCTTCGGAGGCGGGTTGACACGATTGTCCAGCTTTCAGGCTCAGGGTCGAAAATGATGTCGCAGCCAGGGCTGATTGTCGGGATTTCGGGTGCCTCGGGCGCAGCCCTCGGCGTGCGCTGCCTCGAGGCCTGTCGCGAATTGGGCGTGACCACCCACCTTGTCGTCTCAAAGGCCGGTGCCCTGACCATCGTTGAGGAAACGGGCCTGTCCGTCGCACAGGTGAACGCCAGGGCCGATGTCATCCACAAGGTCTCCGATGTCGGGGCATGCGTCGCTTCCGGGTCCTGGCGGTCCATGGGCATGATCATCGCCCCCTGCTCGGTGCGCACCATGTCCGAGATCGCAACCGGCGTGACCTCCAGCCTGCTGACCCGCGCGGCGGACGTGACCTTGAAGGAGCGCCGGCCCCTCGTCCTGATGGTCCGCGAGACCCCCCTGCACCTGGGCCACCTGCGCACCATGACGCAGCTTGCCGAGATGGGCGCGATCATCGCCCCGCCCCTACCGGCCTTCTATACCAAACCGAAATCGATTGAGGACATCATCGATCAGTCGGTCGGACGGGCGCTGGACATGTTCGGTCTGTCGTGGTCGGCGACTTCACGGTGGAGCGGTTTGAAGACATGAGTGAGGATGCCGCCAACGACGAAGGCCTCCTGTCCCGGATCGTAGCCCTGCGCGTCGAACACGAAGATCTGGGCGCCGCGATTGAAGCCCTTTCTGGCAAGGCCAACCCGGACCAGCTTCAGCTGGCCCGCCTGAAAAAGAAGAAACTGGCCCTGCGCGACGAGATCGCGCGCCTGTCCGAACGCATCACGCCCGACATCATCGCCTGAGGGCGCGGGCCTAGCCGACCGCCCGCTTGCGCACGTACATGGCCGCATCGGCGGCAGCCAGCATGTCTTCCGGCGTCAGCGCTGGGTCGATTTGACGCACGCCCCAGCTGATGTGCAAGGGCACCATCCACTCACCGCTCTGTACCGGCTCGGCCTGGACCATCGCGCCCAGCTGAGCGGCCTTGGACAAGGCCGCGGGCTCGTCGGCCTGGGCCAGAATCACGCCGAACTCATCTCCGCCGAGTCGTCCGACGATGTCGGTTTCGCGAACATTGGCGGTCAGCCTGCGGGCCACCGCCTTGAGGGCTTCATCCCCGCCCGCGTGGCCGAAGCGGTCGTTTACCGCCTTGAGCCCATCGACGTCGAAATAAACCAGGCTGGCGCTGGCCCCATAGCGTTGGGCGAAAGCCATGGTGCGGCCCAGCTCGCGCACAAAGGCGCGCCTGTTCAGCAAAGGGGTCAGCACATCCTGGTCCGCTGCTTCCTCGGCGTCGGCAAGGTGGGCCTTGAGCCGGGTCACCTCCTTGCGCAGCTCGTCAATCTCGGTGAGCAACTGTCCGAGCGCGGCCTGAACCTGGGGCGACATGTCGGTTTCCGTCAGCCCCAGAAAAGCGGCGCTGTCCGGCGCGCGCGCCGTCGCCAGTCCACTGGCATCGGCCGCGCTCTGCAAGGCGACGCGCCTGCGCACGCCTGCAAGCGGGTCAGCCCTGACGCCGGAAATTTTCATAGGTCCGCCTCAAAGTGCGTCCACAGAATCGCGTGTGTTAACTGGGATTCTGAAGGGGATCGGTTGCGAGCGCAATGCGCACGCCTATACTCCGCCGCCTTCCGGGGCGATGGTGCCGCGGGCAGGGATTACATCATGGCCAAGTCACCACCGGTCGCAATCATCATGGGCAGCCGGTCGGACTGGCCCACCATGAAGGCGGCGGCCGACGCCCTCGACCAGCTCGGGGTCGCCTATGAGGCCAAGGTGGTTTCCGCCCACCGGACGCCCGATCGGCTATTCTCGTTCGCCAAGGGCGCGAAGGCCGCTGGCGTCAAAGTGATCATCGCCGGCGCTGGCGGCGCCGCTCATCTGCCCGGCATGGCCGCCTCCATGACCGAGCTGCCAGTTCTGGGCGTACCGGTCCGGTCCAAGGCGCTCGACGGCCTCGATTCGCTGTTGTCCATCATCCAGATGCCGGGCGGCGTTCCGGTCGGAACCCTGGCCATCGGCGAGGCGGGCGCCCGTAACGCCGGTCTCCTGGCAGCCCAGATCCTGGCCTTGTCCGACGAGGCTCTGGCCGCGCGCGTCACCGCCTTCCGTGCGGCGCAGACCGCATCGGTCGCCGAAACCTTGGCCGATTAGATGTCGAATTTTCCACTCCCGCCGGGCTCGACCATCGGCATACTGGGCGGCGGTCAACTGGGACGCATGCTCGCTCTGGCGGCCGCCAGGCTGGGATTTGCCACCGTTATCCTGACCCCGGAAAAAGGCTCTTGCGCCGGTCAGGTCGCCAGCATGACAATCATTGGCGCCTACGATGACCCTTTCGCCCTCAAGCGGCTGGCCAAGGCCGCTGATGTCGTTACCTTCGAATTCGAAAACGTGCCCGCCGCGGCCTTGGAAATCCTTGGCGATCTGGGCTGTCCGACCGCACCGAATGCGCGGGCCCTAGCCATCGCTCAGGACCGGGTGGACGAAAAGGTTTTCCTGAACACCGCGGGCGCGGCGACCGTGGACTTTGAGCCGGTGTACAATGCCGCCGACATCGCGCCGGCGCTCGACCGCCTCGGCGCACCCGCCCTTTTGAAGACCCGCCGCGAAGGCTACGACGGCAAGGGCCAGACCTGGGTCGACAATCACGCCGACGCCGCCGCCGCACAGGGTCGCATCGGGGACAAGCCGGCGATACTCGAAGCCGCCGCCGATTTTGTACGCGAGGTTTCCGTCATCGCCGCCCGGGGGCGCGACGGTGAGGTCGCCTGCTATCCGATCGGCGAGAACCACCATGAGGACGGCATTTTGCGCCGCACCAGCGCGCCGGCCAGGACGTCCGACAGCACCATGGCTCAAGCGCAGACCATCGCCGCCCGCATCCTGACGGCGCTGGACTATGTCGGTGTTATGGGCGTTGAGATGTTTGAGTTGGCGGACGGCCGCCTTCTGGTCAACGAGATCGCCCCACGCGTTCACAACTCCGGCCACTGGACCCTGGACGGTTGCGAGGTCGATCAGTTCGAACAGCATGTCCGCGCCGTGGCCGGCTGGCCGCTGGGGCCCACGACGGCGCTGGCCCATGTTGAGATGACCAATCTGATCGGACCCGAATCCGACGACTGGAAAAAACTGGCTGGCGAACAGGAAGCGCGCGTCTGGTTCTATGGCAAGGGCGAAGCCCGGGCCGGCCGCAAGATGGGCCACATCAACCGGCTTGGCCCGCTGAAAGGCTAACCGCGCGCTTTGCGGATGGGTGTGGGCGCCGGCTCTGGCGCGCCCGGCAGCGTGACCTCAAAGGTCGAACCCACCGGACCGGTCTTCTTCAGAACGAGATTACCGCCATGAGCTTGGGCCAGTTCCCGGGCGATAGCAAGGCCAAGGCCTGTTCCGCCGGGACGGCCCGATCCCGTAAAGGGCTGGAAAAGGTTTTCCAGGGTTCTGGCGGGAACGCCCGGACCATCGTCGGCGATGGAGATGATGCTGTCGTCATCGCTACGCTTCAAAACCACGCGGACGGTCCCCGGATTGCGCCGGTCAGGACCGCTGACCGCCTGGCGGGCGTTTTTCAGCAGGTTGAGCAGGATGCGGTGCAGATGGTCCGGATCGGCCATCACCCGGTCACCCGCCTTCACATTAGTCACCAGGGTCACGCCGTTGCGCTCGATGCCGGCGTCCTCGGCCGCCGCCTCCAGCGCCAGCTTCAGGCTGATCGTGGACGGCGTCGGCGTTGGCTCCTCGCTCTTGCCGTAGGCCAGAACCTCTGTGGTCAGCTTGGCGGCGCGATCGAGGGCTCGCTCCAGCCTGGGCAGGGCGCTGGCCACCGACGGGTCGGCAGACATGGCAAGGCGCTCTGAGGCCAGCTGCGCGCTGGTCAGCATATTGCGCAGATCGTGATTGATCTTGGCCACGGCTTCACCCAGGGCGGCCAGGCGGGATCGGGAATTCAGGGCGACGCTGACATCGGCCTGCATGCGGTTCAGCTCAACCTCGGCCCGGCCGATTTCATCGCGCCGCCCCGAGGGCTCGATGTAGGCTTCCGGATCGTCCGGATCGGCGCGGAACCGCTCCATGGCCAGGGTAATTCGCTGCATGGGACGCACCAGCAGGAAGTTCAGGGACAGGTAGACAAGCGCGCCGGCTCCGGCAGAAATCAGGATCGTCAGCCACAAAAGCCGGGTCACATAGCTGACCAGTTCCTGTTTCAGCTGGGCATCGGGCGCGACAATCTCGAGGTAATTGGGGCTGGGATAAGTGGGCGTGTAGCCAAACACCCGCACGTTACTGCCAGGTCGGCTGGTCAGGGTCAGCAGCGGCGCCGTCAGCCAGGTCAAGAAGGACGGCCGCCGAAGGTCGACGTTGTAGGGCGTATTGTAGGCCGGCGGGCCGAAATAGATGGCGCGGATGCCGTCCTTCTGGAACGCCACCCGGATCACGCCGGCGCGATCCTGTATCTGCTTCTTGCGGGTGTCCGTAACAACCTGCTCGGGCGCGGTCTCGTAGGCCAGGATGGCGATCTCTGCCCGGGCGATGCGGTCCTTCAACCAACCCTCTTCAAAGGTCGCCAGCGATGTGGCCAGGATCAGGAATTCAGCGACCAGGACAAAGACCGCCGTCAGCACCAGCAGGCGGGCCGACAGGCCGCCGGGCCAGAGCAGGCGGCGCGCGGTTTCCCCCTGCCTGACGCTTGGCAATATCAGCTTTCGCCAGCGCGGCGGGCGCGGCACGGAAGGAGCACCTTCGGTCATAACGGAAACGTTACCTGACCCGCGCGCCTACAGCAAACACGCTTATCAACGCAGGGCGGCGCCGACGGCCTCGGACACGGCTGAAAATCCCTCGGCCTTAAGCCGGGCGGCCAGATCAGCCTTGACCTTCACGACAAGTCCCGGACCTTCATAGATCATGGCTGAGTATAGCTGCACCGCCGTGGCCCCTGAACGAATCTTGGCGTAGGCATCCGCGCCCGAAGCGATACCGCCAACGCCGATCAGCGGGATCCGCCCTTCGGCCGCTTCATAAAAGCGCCTTAGTATGTCCGTGGAAGGGCCCATGAGTGGCGCACCGGATAGACCGCCCGCCTCGCTCCTGGACGAGGATCGCAGACTGTCCGGCCTCGACAGGGTCGTATTACCCACCATAAGGGCGTCCAGGCCATGAGCGATGGTCGCCTCGGTGATCGCTGCGATCTCGACATCCGTCAGGTCCGGCGCGACCTTGAGGAAAACCGGAAAATCCCCGTCGGCTTTCAACCCCTCACGCGCTTCCCTGAGCCGGCCCAGCAGTTCCTCCAGGGCGGCTCTGGTCTGCAGCCCCCGTAATCCCGGCGTGTTGGGTGACGAGATATTGACCGTGAAGTAATCAGCCAGACCCCACAACCGGGTCAGACCTTTTACATAGTCGTCAGCCCGGTCGGTGGTGTCCTTGTTCGCCCCGATATTGGCGCCAACAACGCCCTTGCGCGGCCGCGAGGCCATCCGGCCCGCGAAAACCTCCAGGCCTTCATTATTGAATCCCAGACGGTTGATCACCGCCCGGTCAGGCGTAAGTCGAAACAGGCGCGGTTTGGGGTTTCCCTCCTGGGGCAGGGGCGTAACGGTGCCGCATTCTGCGAAGCCGAAACCTGCACGCAGCATGGCGTTGGCAGCCTCTGCGTTCTTGTCGAAACCGGCCGCCAGACCGACTGGATTGGTCAGGTCCAGCCCGGCAAGCCGGGTGGCCAGAACGGGATCGTCGACGTGCGGATCTTTTGGCCCAAAGCCGGCCTTCAGGCCCGAAATGGCAAGGCGATGAGCTTCCTCGGAGTCCAGCAAGCTAAAGGCCGCGCTGGCCAGATCATGCAATCCACTCATTCGCCGCCCCCGCCGCCATGATCCGCGGCCAGGAACAGGCCGTCATAGTTCGCCCGTCCAGCTTCATCGATGGCGAATACGGCGGCGGTAGAGGTCGGAAACCCGCGCTCAAATCGCGCCATGACCGACGCCGGCTCTGACGCGGCCTTCAGCAGGCGCAGGGCCAGGGCGTGTATCCCGGGATTGTGGGCGACAATCATCAGGGTGTCCGCGTCGTCCTCGGTCTCGACCAGACCCAGAATCACATCAGGTTCTGCGTGATAGAGGGCGCGCAATGAAATCGCCTTCGCCTCGGGAAGGGAATCGGCCATCGCCGCCCAGGTTTGCTGGGTCCGGACGGCCGACGAGACCAATACGCGATCCGGGCTGACACCGGCCTTTGCCAGAACACGCCCCATGAGAGCGGCGTCCGACCTGCCCCGCTCGGTGAGGGCCCGGTCGAAATCGCTGCCTCCGGCGCTGTGTCGCTCGGCCTTTGAATGTCGCATGAGCACCAACCGGCGCAATCTCGCCTCCCGCAATCCCTGCCTGCTCTTAGCCGCGTTTTGACAGATGCGGTAGCAGCGGTTGACAGCGGCAAAGCCGCGCGGTCCAAGCATGCCATGTCTGTGACTACGGAACGTCCGAAGGATCCTGCCCGTGAGTCGGAAATCATGCGATTTCCGGACGGCAAGCCCCTGCGCCTCGACTCCGGCGCCAGGCTTGAGAATTTCCAGATCGCCTACAAGACCTGGGGCGAATTGAATGCTGACAAGACCAACGCGGTTCTCATCTGTCATGCCCTGACTCTGGACCAGTACGTCACAGGCAAGCACCCGATTTCCGGCAAACCCGGATGGTGGTCTCGGGTGGTGGGCCCCGGCATGCCGGTAGATCCAGCCCGTCACTTCATCATCTGCGCCAATGTGGTCGGCGGCTGCATGGGTTCTACAGGACCAGCTTCGCTGAACCCGGCTACGGGCGCGCCTTATGGCTTGTCGTTTCCCGTCCTGACCATTGGCGACATGGTGCGGGCCCAGGCGATGCTCGTCGAAGCCCTGGGAATTGAGACCCTGTTCTCGGTGATCGGCGGGTCCATGGGCGGCATGCAGGTGCTGCAGTGGGCGACCGACTACCCAGAGCGCCTGTTTTCGGCGATCTGCGTCGCCGCCACCGCCCGCCATTCGGCCCAGAACATCGCCCTGCACGAGGTCGGCCGCCAGGCGATCATGGCCGATCCAGACTGGCGCGCCGGCGAATACGCCCTGGCCGGAGTCCGGCCAGAAAAGGGTCTCGCCGTTGCGCGCATGGGTGCGCACATCACCTATGTTTCCGAGGACGCCCTGCAGCGAAAGTTCGGGCGCGGGCTGCAGCGCGACGGTCTGTCCTGGGGATTTGACGCGGACTTCCAGGTGGAGAGTTATCTGCGCCACCAGGGCGTCTCGTTTGTCGACCGCTTTGACGCAAACGCCTACCTCTACATCACCCGGGCCATGGACTATTTCGACCTGTCGGCGGCGCACGGCGGTCAGCTTTCAAAGGCTTTCCTGCCGGCGCGAGACGTGCGGTTCTGTGTGGTCAGCTTTACCTCTGACTGGCTCTATCCGACCCGTGAAAGCCGCGAGATCGTGCGGGCCCTCAACGCCGCCGGTGCGCGCGTCAGCTTTCTTGAGGTGGTCAGCGACAAGGGCCATGACGCCTTCCTGCTCGACGAGCCCGAGATGCACGCAGCCCTGGCTGGATTCCTGGGCGCCACGGGTCAGGAGCGCGGCCTGACATGAACGACCAGCGCGAGGACTTTCTCGAGATTCTCAAGCTGGTGCGCCCAGGCGCACGGGTACTCGATATCGGCTGCGGCGAAGGCGCGCTTCTGGAGCTTCTGGCTCGCGAGAAGCAGGTCGACGGACGGGGCCTGGAAATCAGCCAGGCCGGGGTCTCGGCCGCATTGGCTCGCGGCCTGGCGGTGGTTCAGGGCGATGCCGACCGCGAGCTGGCCGATTATCCGGATGACGCCTTTGACTATGCAATCCTGTCCCAGACCCTGCAGACCGTGCGCGATCCCCGGTCCGTACTGGTCGAGCTCTTGCGCATCGCCAAGGGCGCGATTGTGTCCTTCCCCAATTTCGGTCACTGGCGGGTGCGCGCATCGCTGCTGACCAAAGGCCGAATGCCGACGACCAAGGCCTTGCCGACGCCCTGGTGGGAAACGCCGAACATACACCTGTGCACCCTGCTGGACTTCACTGATCTGGTTGAGGATCTCGGCTTTCGTATAGAAGCCGCTTCAGCGCTGATCCGCGGAAAGCCGGCGCGTCCCATGACACCAGGCCGGCCTTTGGAAAACTGGCGGGCGGAAGCCGCCATATTCCTGCTGACACGGGGCGAACAGTCCGCGACCCCGATCAAACCGGCTCCGGACAAATTGATCTAGGCTGAAGAAACGACCGTCTGTCTAGAAGACGAACCGGACGACGAAGCGCGCGGTATAGGCCTCATAATTGCTGCCGATCTCGCCGCCAGCCTCAAAGGCCAGATTTGAATAGGCGCCCTGACCCCGCAAGGCCGCCCGAACGATCAACAGACCTTTTTCACGGTCAAGGCCTCCAAGCGTAAAGCTGGTGCCCGCCACGCTGGCGTACGAGGCTGTGGTCTGGCCATCGCCATTGGCCAGGATGGTGCGGTAGCCAATTTCGAATTCAGGACCCCAGCGGTAGGCGCGACCGAATAGCCCGCCCACGACCACTCCAACCTGGGCTGCGGCCTCATAGTTGGTTCGGCTGGCGACATTCAGATTGACTGCAGAACCGCCGCCCGTCTCGGTATAGCCGCCTTCGCTCAGGTAAACGCCGTCGATCTCGGCGCTGGGGCGGACATAGAGCGTGCCGACCGGCACATTGAATGTTGCATCATATGTCGCGCCAAATCGCGCGGCCGCCAGAGCGCCGGTCCACTTTCCATCTGCCTGCCGCACCAGCAACTGGGCGCCGGCAGACGTCGCATCCACAATCTTGCGGCTGCTGTCGAACCAGGCGAGGCCGCCGGTGACGTCGGCATCCAGCGTCAGGTTTTGCATCGGCTGGCGCCAGTAGGCGCCCGCCGTTACCGCAGATGCGGCCAGATGCGAGCCGGTGAACCGGATCTGATTGCGGATCTCGGAGGTCATGTAGCTGCCGGAAACGCCGATATAGCCATCGTTGCCAATCGGCCGCTCATAGCCGCCGACCAGGCCGAAACCGCCGGTCTGATAGGGGACCTCGTTGATCGTTTCCTGCTTTACCGTCGCGCCCACTTCCTGAAGCCATGAGCGCGGCTGATCGTGCGGCAGTCCGACCGGGCTTTCCGCCTGCGCCCGCATCGTCTCGCGGGTGGTGCCGGAGAGCGCCTTGAACGCCCCCCCCGAATAGTCGGGCAGGAACTGGCTGTAGATCTTGCCGAACGATGCGTCCGTAGTTTTCGACAGAATGTCGTTGGCGACGTCGGTGTCGGAATCGAACGCCTTGTAGAAGGCTTCGAACGCATCGGCGCGGGCGCCCACCAGTCCCAGTTCGCTGGCGGTCCGACGGCGAGCGGCGATGGTTATCGAATTGACGCCAACGGTCAATTGACCGTTGAACAGCGCCGGAAGTTGTTCAGCAAGACTGGCCGTAACGCCGTTGTTGACGAGGGTCCCGGCGGACACCACCGTAAAGGTCCCGTCCGCGAGAAGCTTGTGCAGGAACTTCAGCTTGATCTGGGAGCCTTCCTCGAACGTCGCCTGTCCGGCGACATTCAAGGACGAAATCCTCTGGAGAGGGTCCGCGTTGGTCGGATCCGTGGTCAAGGTCAGGATGCTCGTCGCCCCGACGTTGAGGGACGAAAGATTCGTTGAATTGGTCCGGTTCAGATCGAGCGTGCCCGCGGCAACGTCGACGGCCAGCGATCCGGAGCCTTTCCGCAGTCCACCCGTTAGCAGCGACCCGCCACTGATGGACAGGGCGTCCGTTCCTCCGCCGAAGGAAATCACACCCTTAGTGGCGCCGGCTCCGATAGCAACGGTGTCGTTAAAGGCGCCGTCCGAGAGAAGGATATCGCCCAGGATAATAGAATCGATACCCTCGACCGCGTTTTGAGTTTGATTGAGCGTTACACCTGTCGTGTTGGCGCGAAGATCCAAGGCGATCGCATTTCCGACGGCCGTTACCGTCTTGTCGGTAGAAATGACCGTCGCTTGAATGGTGTTGGTGTTGTTGATCACCGACAACAGTCCGGCATTATCAAGCACTGCAGTGGCGTTGCCTGCCGGGCCGTTTAGTCCGGCCTTGATCGTACCGGCGTTATTGAGCGTTGAGAGACTGGCCCCCGCATCGATCTGAACCGCACGGGCATCCACAACCGTGCCGGCGACTGTCTGGACGCCGGAGGAAATAAGGCCGCGATTCACATTCAGGACAGGAACTACCGCGCCAGAGCCCAGCCGGATGCCCGTGGCGCCGGCGTTGAACGCGGCGGCGTTGACCTGACCCGTCACGCTCATGCCACCGGTGGTGTTGACCGCGCCGCCCAGGCCGGCAACCTGCACGCCTGTCGCCGAAACGCCGTCGTACACGCCGTTGCTCGACAGAATACCTCTGATAATCAGGCCGAACACATCGCGGCTGGCCGTCCCGGCATTTCCGAGAATTATCGCCGAGGCTCCGCCCGCCAAAAGACCCGGAGACGAACCATAGCTGTTGACGATGCCTGTGGTTTCCTGCGCGTCGGGAATGCCGTCAGCGTCCTGGTCGGTATTGTCAGGCACCCCGTCGCCGTTCGCATCGGTGGCGTCGGTGATTGGCGGCGGCGCATCGAGCACGACCCCGCGGCTGGCGCTTGCATTGATGCGGATAGCCGGTCCGCCGATCAGCAAATCGTCGGCGTCAAGGAGCTCAATGCCCTTGGGAGCGTCCGAGCGCTTGAGATAACGAAAACCGGATGTCGAAAGGTTGCCGTCGATCCGGACCTGGCCTGTCACCGCGCCATCGATGGCGACCGAAGACGAATTCAGTCCTTGAACGTTCAAAACGCCGCCGATGCTGAGATCACCGGTGATCGTCCCGGTGGTGTGCAAAGCGTAGGAATTGTCGCCCAGGGCGCCCAGAGTGCCCTTGAGCACCACGTTACCTACCATGGGAGATTCAATGGAAACGGAAGTCGAGCCGCTATCGCCCACCACCGATATGACTGAACCAAAAGTCGTGCTGACATTGCCCGTGAGCGCGCCCGCGCCGGTCGTTCTGATGCCATAACGAACCATGCCAGGGGTCGCATAAGGACCGTCAAGATCGCCGTCGCCGTCGGTGTCGGTCAGGACGACATTGTCGTCTGCCGCGATATCGCCGGCGTTGCTGATGGTCGTGGTGCGGCCGGCGCCCGTGGTCACCAGAATGCCAGTACCGCCCGTCGTGCTGTTGCGCACGCTGATCGTACCGTTGTTGGTGACGGTGTTGTTGCTGTCGATGGTGACTGCCGGACCACCTGTGCGGACCGTCACGCCTGCCCCCGAGTTGACCAACAGGTCCCCGGATGTCGAGGTCGCCACAGGCGTCGTCGAGTTGGTGGAAATCGTCGTCTGGGCGAGCGCGGTTGAGGCGGCAAAAAACAGCGGCGCCGAGGCGGCGGCGAACAAACGCTTCATAGAGATCCCCGAAACCAAGACGCGCATCTCCCCGAACGCTGACAACCCGTCGGATAGGTTACAGATAAGGCGAAATAACGTCCCCATGGACGATCCGCCAGAGGAACTGGTCTAGCCGGTCGCCGGTGGGTTTGCCAGTTCGGCGACGCCAATTACCCGGTTTTCTTCGATATTTCTGCTCTGACTCAAGGGTTGAGGGCTCAAGGCGCCTGGAGCGAACACGCGCGCCGGGGCCGCCCGCCCTTTGGGGCGCACTGCAAAGGTTTGCTTCACGGCTTCAAGCAGTATCAGACCTGACCACATTGGCCAGAACCACGGCCCCGCCTGTTCCAGGCCTTCGGCCCAGCGGGCGGTCCACCGCCAGGGCGGCGCATACAGGGCTCGCGACCAGGCTACGGGCTCCAGTTCGGCGTCGCGGACAAGCCGCTCCAGCTGGTGGATGGTATAGGGACGTCCGTGGCCGAAGGGCGTTGCGTCGGAGGTCGACCAGGGGCCACGGCGGTTGGCCGCGACAATGATCACCTTCCCTGACGGGGCCAGCACCCGCCAGACCTCGCGCATCATGGCCTCAGGGTCATCGCTTTCCTCGAGCGCGTGAATCAGCAGCACCCGGTCAAACAGGGCGTTGCGAAACGGCAGGGAGCCCTCGCTGGTCAGGCAGGACAGCACACGCGCGCCTGCGGGCCAGACTTCCACGCCCTGGGCGGCCGGCATGGCGGCGATCACACGCCGGGCCGTCAGCCTTCGGCTCTCCAGATGGGGCGTCGCATAGCCCAGCCCCAGGATGTCCAGACCCGATCCGTCGCCCCAGGCCTGGGCCAGCTTTCCGGCCACCATGCTTCGTGCGGCGCCGCCCAACGGGCCGGCGTAAAACTCTCTCAGCTTGAGGACATCCAGACGCATTGCGATGGTATAAGCCGCGAAAGAGGAATCGTCATGCCGCTCACTGTTCGTCAATTTGCCTGTCTTGAAGACAACTATGGCTTTCTTGTCCGCGACGACGAGACCGGCGTATGCGCCTGTATCGACACCCCGGATGCCGACGCCATCCTGCGCGAGGCCAAGGCGGCGGGCTGGACCCTGTCGTTTATCCTCAATACCCACTGGCATCCTGACCATGCCGGCGGAAACGCCGCCATAAAGGCGGCTACCGGCGCGGTGATCATCGGTCCGGCCGAGGTGGAAAAAATTGCCCCGGTCGACCGGATCGTGAAGGACGGAGACGTGGTCTCACTCGGCGTCACACGGCTGGCGGTGATGGACGTCGGAGGTCACACCAGCGGCCACATCGCCTATCACGACGCGATCGACGCCATTGCGTTCGTCGGAGACACCCTTTTCGCCATGGGTTGCGGGCGCCTGTTCGAGGGCACGCCCGAACAGATGTGGGACAGCCTGGAAAGCCTGGCGCGCCTGCCGGACGGAACCACCGTTTACTGCGCGCACGAGTACACTGCCGCCAACGCCCGATTTGCCCTGTCAGTGGACCAGGCCGCAGCGGTCCGGACCCGGGCCGAGGCGATCTTTGCCGCCCGCGCCGCCGGCCGGCCAACGGTTCCGACGAGCATCGGCCTGGAAAAGGCGACCAATCCGTTTCTGCGCGCGCCCCTGCTGCGACCCGATCTGTCGCCAGCCCGCGCTTTTGCTGAAATCCGGGCCGCCAAGGACGTGTTCAAGGGGTGATCGTCGAGGATTTGATCGCGCGGCTTGGTCTGGCTCCCCATCCCGAGGGGGGCTGGTATTGCGAAACCTTCAGGGATCCCGGGTCGGGCGGAGGACGGGCCCCGTCGACCGCAATCTATTATCTGCTGGCATCAGGCCAGCGTTCGCACTGGCATCGGGTGGACGCCGCCGAGATCTGGCACTTCTATGCGGGCGCGCCCTTGCGGCTGGGCATCAGCGAGCACGGTACGAGAGTCCGAACGGTCATCCTGGGCGTCGACCTGGCCGCCGGCCAGTTTCCCCAGGCCGTCGTGCCCGCCGGCGCCTGGCAGTCGGCCGAAAGTCTTGGAGACTGGACGCTTGTAGGCTGCACAGTGGCGCCAGGCTTTGAGTTTTCAAAATTCGAAATCGCGCCGCCCGGCTGGAGCCCCGCGGACTAGCGTCCCAGCACCCTTGCGATCTTGGCCGACGATGGGCGTCCGGCGATGCCCAGGTCGGGCGTGACGGTAATCTTGAGCGTTGCATCTTCGATTCGAACTTCGGATCGAGGCCCGTCGTCCACCTCGATGTGCTTGATCTGAAGCAGATGCGATTGGGTGTCGCTGGCCTGGACCCGCTCCATGGCGTCAGCCGTCAGGTTCAGGACATCGATGACCAGGTTTCTGGCTTCGGGCGGGACATCGAAGTCCACCGTAGTCGCGTGCCCAAGGGCGGCCCTCAATCGGTAACCGACCCGGTTCAACTGCTCTCCAAGAATGGGCAGTTCACGCGGGTCAAGATGCAGAGGGTCACCCATGCCGACCATGGAAGCCGGCGCGCCCGCTGGCCGGCCAGGGGTATAAACCGTCCAGCCGCCCAGGCCCGAAGCTCTCAGCACGACATCGCCAACATCATTCTTGAACACCAGGTCGCCGCGCGGAGCGCTCTGGGATTCAAGCACGATGATCTCGTGGCTTCCCTGAAACTGGACCATCGGCCTTGAGTTCGAGCGGTCCAGGGTGAACTGGGTCACGCCATCTGCAACAAAGCGGGCCACGGCGGGAACACCGCTGAGCGCCTGTCTCGCACGGCCAAATTTTTCGGCAAAACTGTTGGGACGAGGCGGATGCGGCGGCTGGGCCGCGGCGGCGGACGCCACGACCGAGCCGGCGAATACAATCGCGGCCGCACAAACCAGGGAAACTGCGCCTCGCGCCATTCTTATTGCTTTAGCATCTGGATCGGGGCGGATTTTGGACCGGGCGCCGGAAGCGTCAGGTCGGAGCCTGCGTGGCCAAAAGATGGAATATCCGCTCAGGCGTAGGCCGCCCCGCAGCGCCCATCCCGGTTGAAAACGAGATCCTGAGGACATCGCCCTCCAGGCGGGCGTCCGGTTTGCCCCCCTCTACAAACAACACCCGGCGAATGGCGATGGTTTTTTCCCGTCCGTTCAGCACCAGCGCGCTGTTTTCAAATGCCTGGGCGGTGACGTCAGCCACATCGGCAACCAGATCGGCGGCATCTGAATCCAGACCTGGGGCATCGAACAGGATGCTGTGCCCCACCACCCTGCTGGCCCGGTTCGAGGCCCTGGCCATGGTTCGCCCAAGGTCGGCGGTCGATGAAATATCCAGCGCGGGAGACGACATCTGGGAAAAAACGGAGGGCCCCGACATCAGCGAGATAGCCGCATGCGCAGGCGCTACCGCCGCGAACAAGGCGGCGGGCGCAATCAGACAGCCCAGGCTGAAGCGTCCCATAGCGGACCTTGATCAGAGAATCGGGGCGATTTTTGGACAAGCCCACCTAGGTGGTGATGTACTGGCCGCCATTCATGGTCAGTGTCGCGCCGGTTATGAAACCTGCGTCATCGCGGGCCAGGAAGGCGACGCCGGCGGCGATTTCGTCCGCGCGACCGAGACGACCCACGGGAATCGCCGAAATGATTCCCGCCAGCACAGCCTCAGGCACCGCCTGCACCATTTCAGTGTCGATGTAGCCCGGCGCGATGGCATTGACGGTGATGCCCTTCTTAGCATTTTCCTGGGCCAGAGCCTTGGTGAATCCAATCAGGCCGGCCTTGGCGGCCGAATAGTTGGTCTGGCCCATCTGGCCCTTCTGGCCATTGATCGAGCTGATGTTAATGATCCGGCCCCAGTTGCGCTCTCGCATGCCGTCGATCACCTGGCGTGTCATGTTGAACGCCGAGTTCATGTTCACGCTGATGACCTCGCTCCATTGCTCGGGAGTCATCCGGTGGAATACGGCATCGCGGGTGATGCCGGCGTTGTTGACCAGAACATCGATGGGTCCAAGTTCCGCTTCGACCTCCTTGGCGGCGCGGGCGCAATCCTCGAACGAGCCGACATTGCCCTTGACCACCATGGTGCCGATCTCGTCGGCGCAGGCCTTGGCGGCGGCTTCATTGCCGGAATAGCCGGCGGCGACCGCGAATCCGTCAGCCTTCAGGCGCTCTGTAATTGCGCGCCCGATTCCGCGGGTCCCGCCCGTGACAAAAGCAACTTTGGTCATAATCGTCCTCTTCCTGGAAAGTTTCGGCTGGACGGTATCAGACCGCCTCAACACACATCGCAACGCCCATGCCCCCGCCGACGCAAAGCGTAGCCGCGCCCTTCTTTGCCCCGGACCGCTTCATCTCGTGCAGCAAGGTTGTTAGGATGCGGGCGCCCGAGGCGCCGATCGGGTGACCGATGGCGATTGCCCCGCCGTTGACGTTGGTCTTGGCCGGATCGAGACCAAGCTCGCGAACGACGCTCAGGGACTGGGCGGCAAAGGCCTCGTTGGATTCCACCAGATCGAGGTCCGAGACTTTCCAGCCGGCCTTTTCCAGCGCCTTCTTCATGGCCGGGATCGGCCCCGTTCCCATGACCTCCGGCGCGACACCGGCGTTGGCCCAGGAGACGATGCGGGCCAAGGGCTTGAGGCCCCGGCGGGACGCTTCGTCGGCGCTCATCAGAACCAGCGCCGCAGCCCCATCGTTGATGCCCGAGGCATTGGCGGCGGTAACCGAGCCATCCTTGGCAAAGGCGGGTCGAAGGCCGCTTATGCTTTCATAGGTCACGCCCGCTTTGATGAACTCGTCGGCATCGACAACCGTATCGCCCTTGCGGCCCTTGATGGTGACGGGTGCGATTTCGTCTCTGAACTTGCCGGCCTTCTGCGCCGCCTCGGCGCGGTTTTGCGAGGTCACGGCGAAGCGATCCTGGTCTTCGCGCGTGATCTGATACGCCGAAGCGACGTTTTCTGCGGTCTGGCCCATGTGGTAACCGTGGAAGGCATCCCACAGGCCGTCCTTGATCATGGTGTCGATGAAAGCCAGGTCGCCCATTTTCTGGCCGCCACGGATGTTGGCCGCATGCGGCGACTGGCTCATGCTTTCCTGGCCGCCAGCCACGATGACCAGTGACGGGTCTTCGGCGATCTGCTGGGCCGCCAGCGCCACGGCGCGCAGGCCCGAACCACAAAGTTGGTTGAGGCTCCATGCCGGGCTTTCCACCGGAATGCCGGCGTTTATCGAAGCCTGCCGCGCAGGGCCCTGGCCGGCGCCGGCCTGCAGCACCTGACCCAGGATCACCTCGTTGACATCGCCGGCCACAATGCCGGCCCGTTCGATCGCCGCCTGGATGGCGATCCTGCCCAGGTCGTGGGCGGGCACGCTGGACAGCGAGCCGTTGAACGAGCCGACCGGGGTGCGAGCGGCGGAGACGATGACGATGTCGGTCATGAAAAGCCTTGGTTTCCAGCATTGGGTTTTCGCGGCCCCGCGGGAGCCGCGCATCTGCTGTGTAATTGCATATTTGCAAAGTGGGAGTCATCCGTTTCTGGCGCAGCGAATGCGCCTGTTCCCGGTCGTGATGACCGGCTATGCACATGGAGGACCGCAACAGGAGGCGTTGACGGGCGGCATGGGCATAGATCGGTGCAGAACTATCCTGGCATTGTACGCGGGCCTCGCGCTTGCGGCGGCCGGTGCGCCATCTCACGCCCAGCCCGCCCCGGCTTCGCCGAATTCGCGCCAGACGGCAGCTGCGGCTCTCGCCCAGCCCCCTCGCCAGATCGGCGTTGGAGAAACCCTGCGAGGTGAGCTTGCCGCGGGCGATCCCCGTTCCCCAAACGGCAGCTATTTTGATCTCTATGCTTTCCAGGCTGTGGCGGGACAAAGCTATGTGGTGGCGCTGACCTCGGATGAGTTCGACACCTATCTCTACGTCACCGGCCCGGGTGGGCTGGTCGCTGAAAACGACGATGCCGACGCCGGGGTGACTAACTCTCGCCTCGCGTTCACCGCACCGCAGACAGGTGAAATCCAGATCAGGACCAACAGCCTGGCGCGGAGGGAGTCGGGCGGCTACAGCGTCTCGCTCCAGGCCGGCGTCGCCAGCCGCAGGATCGCGCTGAGCCAGTCGCTGCAAGGCGAAATCACGGCCGCCTCGCCCAAGCAGACGGACGGCACGCCCTATCAGGCCTTTGTGTTCGAAGGTCAGGCCGGCCAGAGTGTGACCATCGACCTAAGCTCCAGAGACTTCGATCCCTTCCTTGTTTTGCGCAAGGGCGGCGCAAGCGAAGACCTGGTGTCAGACGACGATGGCGGAGGCGGCGCCGACGCGCAGATCCTGTTCACCCTGCCGTCGGCGGGGGCCTACGAAATTCGCGCCAATGCGATTTCCACGTCAGCACGCGGCCGCTTCACCCTCAAGCTCGCCAAAGGCCTGGCGGCCCGGAAGCCGACGCCGACCCAGATCACCTATGGGCGCGTTGTGCGGGGTGAACTCAATACCAGCGCGGGCCGCGACGCCGGGGGTCTATTCTATGACGTCTACGCCTTCACCGGCCAAAAAGGCGACAAGGTCACCATCAGCGCGGCCTCTGATGATTTCGATCCGGTGCTGGACCTTGGGCTGGCCGGACACGTCGATGAGGATTCCTGGCTCGACACCAATGACGACGGGGCCGGCGGGGGAACCGACGCCCTCATCCAGTATGTCCTGCCCCAGGACGGCGCCTATGAAGTCCATCTGGTGTCGTACACGCCCGGCGAGGCGGGACATTACATTCTGGGCCTCAGCGTCGCGCGCTGATCGGGCCGCCTGACGCCTCAAAAAATCAGACTGGCGAAGTCGCGTTGCATCCGCAATACTGCACCGCAGCGAAAATTATTGTGCAGGACGCATCGATGGCCAAGAGCGCGAAGGACGGCAGCGAGGGCTCTGAAAAAGTCGTCATCCAGAAGTATGCCAATCGCCGCCTCTACAACAAGGCGACCAGCACCTACATCACCCTCGACAACCTTGCCGAGATGGTCAGGGATGGTGTCGATTTCGTCGTTTATGACGCCAAGACCAATGAGGACATCACCCGCAAGGTCCTCACCCAGATCATCTTCGAGGAAGAAAACAGCGCCGAGGGCGAGAGCCTCTTGCCGGTGCAGTTCCTGCGTCAGTTGATCGGGTTCTACGGAAATTCCATGCAGTCATTCCTGCCGGCCTATCTGGAGATGTCCCTCGACAGCTTCACCCGCCAGCAGGAACAGTTCCGAAAGCAGTTTGCCGGCGCGGGGCTTCCCGGCGTCGCCGGCATGCCGGGAATTGGCGGCATCAAGCCTGTTGAGGATCAGGTTCGCCAGAACATGCAGATGTTCGAGCAGGCCATGAAGATGTTCACGCCCTTCGGCTTTGCTGCTCAGGCCACACAGGCCGCGGCCGAGCGCAAGACTGACCCGTCGAGAGCCGAGCCCCCCGCCCAGGGGGACACGGCCCTGGATGACCTCAAGGCCCAGCTGTCAGCTATGCAGGCCCAGATCGAAAAGCTGGCATCCAAACCCTGAGCGCTACGCCATCTTAACCATCGCCGCCTAGACAGGCGTCATGGCTGATTACCTGTCGCCCGTAAGCGGACTGGGTCCCGAGCGTCGCGCGGGCCGTCGAAGCACCGACCCTTCCCTGGCCCATGAAGACCACGAGCCGATTTCTTCATCCGGGACAAATCTGCCGGTCCCGGTCGCGCCTTTGCGCCAGGAAGAGCCCTCGGCCGCCGCCTTCGACGCCCAGCTTCTGGGACAGGAGGGTCAAAAACGCGGCCTGCGCGGCGGTGCGGCGGTGCTGAATCACGCCCGTTCAGCCTATCTCGACGCCGAATGGTCCGGACCGGCCGATCGCCGGCCGCCCAAGGGGCTGTTCTCGAAAACGGAAATCTGAAGGCGCCCGGGACTGGCGCGCATCTTGCTTTGCCGATGGAAGCATTCGCTTCCGAGGCACGGCATAAATGGCCCGCACATTTCGTAAGATCGTCTCACGCGGCGCCCAGGCCCTCGACATCGCTATCGTGGTCCTGATCTTCACCGCCCTTACCTGACGCCGCCTAGTTTCCGCTGTTGAAGTCCACGTCGCGGCGCGCCGACATGATGGTGACAATGAAGCCGGCCAGCACATCCAGCAGGACCATCAGTGTCAGCAGGAAAAAGGTCGAGGTCGCAAAGGCTGGAGCCAGCAGAAACTCCATAAGGCAGATCACAAACACCACCATCGACAGCGAGTGATTGACGATGGCCACCTTCTGGCTGTTGGTCGATTTGAGCAGTTCGACGAACAGCACCACCAGAGCGCCGGCCAGGATCAGGTCGCCAAGGTCTACCTGCCAGGCCGCGCCGGAAGCCATTCGCACCGAAAACAACGGCGCCGACAGCTGGTCCTTGGCGTAAACAGCTTCGAAGCCGCCGCGCAAAAAAAGAACAATGACGTTGTAGATCAGCACTGGCAGGGCCAGGAGCGGCAGGGCTGCGAACATTTATCATTCCCCCGTATCGCACGCTGTGCGGCACCCGAGGCCCGACTCAGGTCCGAAAGCAGCGTGAAGCCGAAGGGTTAATCGCTTTGCGGCCTTAGGCAATCCCGCACCCGTGATAAGGTCTCCCCGTTATGGAATCGCCTCGATCCTTGATCAGTGGATGGCGGGGGGCCGCCCTGGCGGCCCTGATCGCGGTTTCCTGCGCCTTGCCGGGTCTCATCGTCCTGCCGACCGTGGACCGCAACGAAGCGGTCTTTGCCCAGGCCAGCGCCCAGATGCTGGACGAGCACAATCCCACCGATATCCGGTTTCAGGACTATCTGAGGCGTGGGTCCATGCCGGCCGCGCACTGGCTTCAGGCGGCGAGCGTGGCGGCGACATCCCACGCTGAAGCCCGGAAAATATGGGCCTACCGGCTGCCTTCCCTGTTGGGGCTGGCCCTGCTGGTCGCGGCTACGGTGTCAGGCGGCGGACGCCTTTTCGGCGAAAGAGCGGGATTTCTGTCAGGCGTTCTCCTGGGAACCAGCATCCTTGGCCTGTCGCTGGCGAACCTGGCGACTGCCGAAGCTTTGTTCGCGGCCGCCGCCGCAGTGATGCTGTCGGCTTTTGCCCACCTCTACGCAGCGCACCGCGAAGGCGGGCGCCTGCGGAAACGCGACAAACTTCTTTTCTGGATCGGACTGATCGCTGCCTTCCTGGTCAAGGGTCCGATTATTCTGGCCCTGTCCGGGCTGACGGGCCTTTGCCTCATAGCCATGGATCGCCACGTCAGCTGGCTGGGCAGCCTGGGCTGGAGCTGGGGTCTGATTGCCCTTGCAGCCATGGCAGGGCCCTGGCTTGTCGCCGTCACCGTGTCCACCGACGGACAGTTCTGGCAGGGCGCCGAGGCGTTTGTCATCCGCGGGTCGGGTATCGGATTTCAGACCTTGGTTGCCCCGGCATTGCTGTTCCCGGGGGTTTTTCTGCTGCCCTTCGCCGCCGCGTTCGCGTTCCGCCGGCGCGAGACAGCGGGGGTGAGGCTTGCAGTGGCCTGGCTGGTTCCTGCATGGATCGCGCTGGAATGCCTGCCGGGCTTCCAGTTGCATGGCGCAGCGGCCCTCTACATTGCCCTGGCCTGGCTTGGCGCAGCGGGGCTAACCGGCGAGGCAAACGGGGCGATCGTCCGGGTTCTGGGCGGCGCCATTTCCATCGCTACCGGCGCCCTCATCGCCTGTGTCAGCCTTTGGCTCGTCTGGCGGTTTGACGACCTGAACGCCGGTTGGCTCGGCGCGGGCATCGCCGCCGCCCTTGCGGTCAGCGCAGGCCTGGCAGGGGCCGCGGCGGCCTGGCGTCCCACCGCCCTGCGCCGCAGCCTTCGCGCGGCGGGGCTGGGTGTGGCCGCGAGCATTGCGCTGCTGGTCGTCGTGTTGCCAGGCCTGGATCGATTGTGGCCAACACAAAACCTGCTGCACGGCCTCTCTGCGGCTGGTGTCGATCCGAGGGGCGGACTTGCCCGCGGTCCGGTCGCCGCCGCCGGCTATGCAGAACCCAGCCTTGTCTTCCACCTGGGCGCCGAGACCCAGCTTGGGGACGCCCAGACGGCCGCCGACGCCATTCTCGACAGCCGTCCAGCCATTGTATCAAACGACCAACTGGCGGCAGTGAGCCGTATCCTTTCACAGCACGGCCTCGCTGCACGAACCGTCTATCGCTTCGAAGGCTATGATCCGGCCGAGGCTGAGCCCGTGAACCTGTCCATCCTGAGCCGAGCGCCATGACCCGCCGTATAGAGATCGTTGAAGTCGGCCCTCGCGACGGCCTGCAGAACGAGGCTGTCGTGTTGCCTGTGGAGGCCCGTATCGAGCTGATAGCGCGGCTTGAAGCCGCTGGCGCTCGGCGAATCGAGGCCGCGAGTTTCGTCAACGAACGGCGCGTGCCGCAGATGGCCGGGGCTGAGGCGATCCTGGCCGCCCTGCCGCGTGATCCGTCCCGCCGGCGCGTGGGCCTTGTCCTCAACCAGCGTGGCTGGGACCGGGCCGTGGCCAGCGGCTGCGACGAGGCCAATGTTGTGATTACCGCCACCGACGGCTTTGGCATTGCCAACCAGGGCACAAGCCGGGCTGAACAGCTGGCTGGCCTGCCGGCCATGAAGAATGGCCCGCCGATCACCCTGACCATCGCCGTGACTTTTGGCTGTCCGTTCGAAGGGGAAGTGAGCGAAGGCGCCGTACGCGAGGTGGCCGAAGAGGCCTACCGCCTGGGCATCCGTGAGATCGCCCTGGCCGACACCATCGGGGTGGCTGATCCCTGGGCGGTGCGACGCCGTATTGATGTTGTGCGGAAGGCTGCGCCGGACGCGCAGTTGCGGGCCCACTTTCACAATACCCGCAACACCGGCATCGCCAACGCATTCGCAGCGGTCGAGGCGGGTCTGGACAGGCTGGATTCGTCGGTGGGCGGTCTTGGCGGTTGCCCCTTCGCGCCGGGGGCAACGGGCAATATCGCCACCGAAGACCTAGTCTACATGCTGGACCGGGCCGATTTCGAGACCGGCTATGAACTGGGCGCAGTGATTGACACGGCGCGCTGGGTCTGCGGACTGCTTGGCAAGCCTCCCGCTTCGGCGCTGAGCCGGGCGGGAGGGTTTCCAGTCTCGAGGGCTTAGGATCTAGCCGTCGATAATCCATTGGCCGGCCGCGTTCTGGCAGGCGGTGTAGCGTTGGGTTTCGCCACGATAGCCTTTGCGGCGAACGGTTTGATCGAAGGTGCGGCAAACCTGGCGCTCGCTGACCCGCTGGGGCGGCGGGCGGCTGCTGTAGGCATAGAGGTCAGCGCGGCCCTGACGGTCGGCCCAGCTTTCGATGATGTAACCGACGGCCATGCCGTTCTGGCCGGCCAGCAGCCACCTGCCGCTGACCCGAGCCAGGCCGTCGAATTCCTCGCCCTCGCGCACCTGGCCCAGAATGGCTGAGCGCGGATCGGGCGTGGCGTAGATATTGGCCCGGCCATAGCCGACGACATAGCGGTCCTGCAGGAGATCATATGAGCCCGGCATGCCGACACCGCGCGCAAAGCGGATGTCATTCAAGCTGCGCGGCGGGCCGTTATAATCCGGAACCCTGCTGGCCACGCCGCCGCGATAGAAGGTGTTGACGATGTCGATCCGCCCTGAATAGCCCGAACGCGAGTTCGACCAGGTCGTCGAGAGATTGTTGTTCAGGGCGGTGCGGGTCGCGGTCTCGGCGCGCGTAGAGTCGGCCGGGGCCATGTTGCAGCCAACCGACGAGCCAACCGCTGCGCCAACACCGGCGCCAAGCACAGTCCCGGCAATGCGGTCGCGGCGATCATCGCCGGCGATGCCGTTACCGATCAGGTCGCCTATAACGGCGCCCGATCCGGAGCTGTTGCCCGGCTTGTTACAGTTGAACAGGCCCTGGGCCTGGGCTGTTGTGGCTGTGGTCACGATCGGCGCGGTCAGGGCGCCTGCGCCGAAAAATGCGAGCATGATTTTTCGCATGGGAAGTCTCCTTGTTCAGCCCCGGGGGAGAGGGGCGCATGGAGACTCAAACGCCGCGAAGGCCAATTGGTTCGACGCCGTCAGGTCGTCTATTTCACGATCCGGGGCTTTGGCGGCGCGGTGCGCCGCAAACTGGGACGGCGACGCTCGGCGGCGGGCGGCGGGCCGGACGGGGTGTCGGCATCATCAAACGCGCCAGCGAAAAAGCCGGGATCGTCTGCGATCGGCGCGTGCGTAAGACCTGTGTCGGCGGCTCGGACGATGGTCTGGGCGGCGGAGTAGGCGACGGGCAGGCGTGGCAGTTCGCTGATCACCGCCTCGCGCCGTTCAAAACGCGGGTGGATCAGTTCACCGGTCTCGGCATAGGTCGACACAAGCCGCGCCCAGTCGGCTGGCGTATAGCTGAACGCCTTGCCCTGCGGATTGATATCGGACCATTCCGGCTCCTGCGGCGCAGAGGCCCCGCGCGCCATCCAGGCCCGCGCGCCGTCAACATTGCCGCCTGCGTTAGAAAGGCGAGCCCAAAGGCCGGCCAGGCGAGCGGTCAAGGGTTCGTCCTTCAGACCTTCCGATGCGGCGCGCGCGTCAGCGTAGCTGCCGGCGATCAGGGCCTGCTCGACTGCCAGAATGCGGGTCTCACGCGCCTGCGGATTGAGGGTGGCCAGGTTCGAAAGCCGCTGGGCCCGTTCCTTGGGCGTTTCGGCCATGGTCAGGTCGCGGTAGGCCAGCCACAGCGCCGGATGAGGCGCTTCCTTCCAGGCCGCCTCAATGACACCGGCCGCCTTGGCAATCCGCCCCTCGGCGGCGAGGCGGCGTGATGCGATCAGGGCACCGGGCGCGAATCCGGGCTTCAGCTTTGCCGATTGCGAAGCAAAATCCAGGGCCTGGGCCGGTTTGGTTTCTTCCAGGCTGGCGGCGGAAGCGGCCAGCAACGCCGCACGCGCCCGTTCAGCGACAATCGGGCTGACGATCTTGCGGGCCAGCGCAGTCTTGACCAGATCCAGCGCCGCCGGCCAGTCGCCGTTGCCCAGACGATCTTCCAGGATGGCGCGCCACGCCCAGCGCGCCGTGCGCTCCAGACTGTAGGCCTCTTCAGCGTTTTTCAGGGCCTCAGCGCGGTGGTTCTGCGCCAGGGCCGTCTGCATCAGGCCGCGCAGGGCGGCCAGGCGCATGTCAGGAAATCCCAGCATGCCCGTATACGCGATCCTGGCTGCGGTCAGGTCGCCCGCCGCCTCAGCCGCCTGGGCGCTCAAAACGCGCACGAGCGCGGGCGAGTCCTGCACGAGTTCCGAGGCGCGCTGGGCCATTCTGCGGGCCTCGGCGCCATCCCCGGCGGCAGCGGCCAGGAAGCCCTTGGTCAAGACTTCGACGCCTTGCTTGCGGTGATTTTCGGCGCGCTCGCGCGCTGCCCGTTTCGGCGTCGTCGCCACCCAGAGCACGACCCGCCAGAAGATTGCCGCCAGCAGGGCGCCGAAAAACACCATCAAAACGGCGACAGCTGCGGTTGTGTGAATTTCGCGGCCCAACCACACCAAATTGGCGGAACCTGCATCGCCCGTCAGCGCCAGACCAGCGACAATGATGAGGGCGATTACGAACAGGATAAGCGAGACGCGGATCATTGGGCGGCCGCCAGGGAAGCGTTGAGGGCCCGAAGCGAACTTGCCCGGATGTTGGCGAGCCCCCGGTCGATTTCGACACGGCTGCGCGCCCGGTCCATCCAGCCTTTCATGGCGTCCCGCGCCGAGACGGGCAGATTTCCGAGTTCAGTCAGGGCCTGTTCCAGATCGCCATCCTGGGCGCGCAACTCAGCGCGAGCGAGCACAGCATCGGCAGCCTTGCCACCTATGCTTCCGACACGGCGAACCGTGACCACGGACGAGACCGCATACGCGATGCGCTGCACCAGGCTGGCGTTGGCGGCCGGCTTGCTTGCCGCGGCGACAGCGCTCGACGCGGCGTCGGAGAAATCGGCCGCCAGAACCTGGCGGGTGGGCGCGCCGGTGCGGGCCAGGGTGCGCAGGGCCGCCACGTCAGCCGAATCAGGAAGCAGGTGCTCAACCTGGGCCAACTCGGAATTGAACGGCCGCGAGGTCTGAGCGGCCTCGACAAGGGCGGCGGTGGCCAAGGCTGTGCTGGCGGCCTCAACGGTGCGTGACTGCATGGATTCCAGCCGTTCGATCCGCGATTTCAGACTGGTCAAATCAGACCCGATCGGGGCCGGCGTCAAAGCACTGACTGCAGCGGTGATCGCCGGCGGCTCGGCGGCCGGTTCTACAGGTTCAGCCGCAGATGACTTCCAGGGAATGGGCGGAATGGTGATTGTCGACTTTTCGTCGACGGGAAACAGGGCCGGCACAAAGCGTGCGATGAAGATTCCACCGGCGATGCACAGCAGGCAAGCGACCATCATCGCCCAGAATCCGAAACCAAGGCCTCGGCGTCGGTAGCTGGTCGGGTCCGCGGGAGGAGCGGGCTCTGGCGAAGTCATGTCCCTTGGTTCGCGCCTGTGGCTCAGGGGGTCAAGCCGCAAGCAGGCCTCGCCGCGCGGTTTCCGCCGAGCGCGGCGCCGCGGACACACGCAAAAGAGCTCGTTCTGGCTGATCTAGCCGCAGAACAGGCCCGCCGGCAGATAGGGCGGCTGGTGATGAAAGGGCGCGAACGTCACTATCGCGCGAGCCGACTTGTCCGGTTTGGGCGCGAGGGTCACGACAAACGGCACGCTCCCGTGAGCTGCGATTTTCGGCGCGCGGATCGGCGCCTCCATCTGCTGGGCTTTCAGCGAAGTGCCGAACCTGTCTACCGCCGCAACCCACAGCGGCGGAACATTGATCGGCCGGCGCCGGGTGTTGACGATCTTGCCTGTCACCCGCAGCACACGGGCGCCGGCTTCATACTGTTCGCGCACCACAATGTCCGACAGCCGTAGATCGGCGAACACGCCCGGCACATAGACACCGGCCACGCCCATGTTGTTTTCGCGCTCCAGCGTCCGAAGATTGATCTGAACCATCAGTTCTCGATCTGTGGCGTCTGGATCGATCTGGGCCAGATCCTGGTAGTCCGCGACCCGCAGGTGGGCTTCGCTTGCAAGGCTCTGGGCTGTCTGAAAGGCCTTGACCGCCGCCTGACGCGCCAACTCGGTGGCCTTCAACACTTCAGTGTCACCTTCGCCGCGAGCTGCAGCAGCCCGCGCGGCGATCGCGGCCTGCTTCACCGTCTCGGCCGTTTCTCCGGCCCGCCACATGGCGATCTGCGCCTCATATTCGGAGTTGTAGAGTGCTTCCAGGCTGACATCACCGAGATCTTCACGCTGGCGGGGGGCGAAGGTGGGCCGGCATTCGTTGCGCGAATCCCGCGCCTCGAAGGCCTCCATATGGGCGGCCTGGGCGCTGTCCTTGAGTTCCTGCGGCATGAAGTAGGTTGCGCCGTCTCCGATCTCGGGCACGGGCGCCAGGGCATTGATGATCAGGGGCGAGACAGTGGTCACTGTCTCTTCCGGCGCGGCGCTGGCGACGGAACCGCACAGGGCTAGGGCGCAGACCCCGGCCAGACAGGCCTGTAAAAAACAGTTTGGAGTCATAACCCGCCTCCCTAGCGCACTGTTATATTGCTTTATATTGCTTTATATTGCGCTTTTGCTATTTTTCTTGGGAGTCGGATTTTCTTCTTCTTGTTCAGGGGGGTATGCGACCTGATCAGGCGTTGATCAAAGCCAGAAGCGCCGTCTCGTCCGGGTGGGGAGCAACCGACACCCTCACAAAGGGCAGGGCCGCGAGCGGCGCCGCGGCGGCCGGGGAAATCGCGAACAGCTCAAGCTGCTCTGCGGCCTGGGGGCTGATCATTCCGGCCAGCAGCCTGGCGGCCCGGGGCGAGTGGACCAGGACGGCATCAATGGCGGTCGGCGCCGCTGAATGAACCGGAACCGTCTCGTAGACCAGAACCCGCCTGGCCTTCACGCCACCGGCCTGCAGCAGGGCGGCAAGGTCGCCGGCAGGCTCGGCCGGGCCCGGCCACACCACCACCCCGTCCGGCCGCTGCGCGAGGATCAGGCCGGCCAGGGCTTCCACGTCGCCATCGGCGGATGTCACGGCGCCAAAGCCCGCAGCCCGCGCCGCACCCGCCGTCGCCTCGCCGGTCGCAAACACGGGAAGATCCCGGCGCAGCGTCAGGACGGCAAAGGCGTCCACCGCGTTCTGGCTGGTGAAGGCGATCGCGGACGCGTCAGACAGATCGATCGCCACATCCGGCAAGGACCGACTGGCCAGGACAGGTTGAACGACGGGCTGGTGACCGGCGCGACGCAGGCGCATCGCGGTGGCCTCCGCCTGGGGCTGGGTCCGGGTGACCCAGACGCGCATTAGCCGCCGAACGGCAGGGCGAGCACCCCGCCGGCTTCCTCGGCGATGGAGCGGCCGAGCTCCAGCCCCAGAGCGCGTGCAGGACCGAGGCCGGTCATCCGCACCGAGGCTTCACGGCGGAACCGCGTCTTGCCGTCCGGCGTCAGAGCCTCGACGACGATATCAAGGTCATCGCCGAGAATGCGGGCGTGGGCGCCGATCGCTGTGCGGCACGAGCCTTCCAGCGCTTCCAGCGCGCCACGCTCGGCGGCGACGGTCAATGCGGTATGCGGATCGTGAAGCGCCTTCAGCCAGGAAGCGTCGAGGAACTCGGCGCGGGTTTCGATCGCCAGGGCGCCTTGCCCCGGGGCCGGCGGCGATTCAATCGGATCGATCACGCTGGCCACCACGTGCGACAGGCCCAGGCGGTTGAGGCCCGAAAGCGCCAGCAGGGTCGCGTCCACGACTCCGGCTTCCAGCTTGGCCAGTCGCGTATCGACATTGCCGCGGAACAGCTCGACCACCAGATCGGGCCGTTTGAACAGGCACTGGGTCTGGCGGCGCAGGGATGCCGTGCCAAGCTTGGCGCCATGGGGCAGGTCTTCGAACCTTGCCGCCTTGTGGCTGATGAAAGCGTCGCGCGGGTCTTCCCGCTCCGGGATCGCACCGATGGACAGGCCGTGAGGGAGTTCGGCCGGGACATCCTTCATCGAGTGGATGGCGCAGTCGATACGTCCGTCCAGCAGGGCTTCCTCGATTTCCTTGATGAACAGGCCCTTGCCGCCGGCCTCCAGCAGACGGCGATCCTGGATGATGTCGCCGGACGTGGTGATGATCACCAGGGGACAGATCTCGTCGGCATCGTCCGGGTCTTCGCCCAAGGCGGCGCAGATAAGCTTCTGCATCATGCGGGACTGGGTCACCGCGAGCTTTGAGCCTCTGCTGCCGATGCGCAGCTTGGGCGTTTTCGAGAATGATTGCGTTGTCACGGTCGGCCAGATACCCCGATCAGCCATGACGCGCCATACCACCCTGACAGTCCTGGGTATCGAAACCAGCTGCGATGAGACTGCGGCGGCGGTTTTGCGCCTCGATGAGGACGGCCGGGCCCACGTCCTGTCGTCGATTGTCGCCAGCCAGATCGCCGATCATGCGCCTTTCGGCGGCGTGGTGCCCGAGATCGCGGCGCGCGCCCATGTCGAGGTTATCGAAGGCGTAATCGCTCAGGCCATGGCCGGCGCCGGAACAAGTTTCGGCGCATTATCCGGCGTTGCCGCGACGGCGGGGCCCGGTCTGGTGGGCGGGGTGATGGTCGGCCTTTCCGCCGGCAAGGCCATTTCGCTGGCCCGCGGCATTCCCCTGATCGCCGTCAACCATCTCGAGGGCCATGCCCTTTCGGCGCGGCTGGACGCCGATGTGCCCTACCCCTTCCTTCTGCTGCTGGTTTCGGGTGGCCACTGCCAACTGTTGTCCGTGGCCGGCATCGGCGCCTGCACGCGGCTTGGCTCAACCATCGACGATGCGGCCGGGGAGGCCTTCGACAAGATCGCCAAAACCCTGGGTCTGCCCTATCCGGGCGGACCAGAGCTGGAAAAGCTGGCGGTGGGAGGCGATTCTAGCCGGTATCCCCTGCCCCGGGCGTTGCTGGGCCGCGAGGGGTGCGATTTTTCATTCTCGGGCCTGAAGACCGCCGCAGCGCGTATCGCCGAATCCCTGATCACCGTCGCCGAAAAGCGCGACCTCGCCGCCTGCGTCCAGACCGCCATCGCGCGTCAACTATCCGAGCGCACCGTGCATGCCATGGGCGTTTATGCTGCGCAGCATAAAGGCGATCGACGTTTCGTCGTGGCGGGCGGTGTTGCTGCAAATGCTGCAGTCCGCGCGGCCCTGCAGCATGAAGCTCTGGCCAGGGGCTTTTCCTTCCACGCACCATCCCTGAAATATTGCACCGACAACGCCGCCATGATCGCCTTGGCCGGCGCCGAGCGCCTGGCCGAAGGTCTGACGGACAGCCTCGACGCCCCCGCCCGCCCGCGCTGGCCGCTGGACGAGGCCGCCGCAATCGCCAATCCTGTCGGGACTTACGGCCGCAAGGGAGCCAAGGCTTGAGCGCCTATTCATCGGTTGGCGTGATCGGCGCCGGCGCGTGGGGAACGGCCCTGGCGCAGGTTTGTGCGCGCGCCGGCATGGACGTAACGCTGTGGGCGCATGAGCCTAGTGTCCGCGATGACATCGCGGCGACCCGCATCAATTCAGCCTTTCTGCCTGGGGTCGTGCTGGACGACAGGATCGCGGTCACGGGCAGCTTCGCGGCCCTTGCGAACTCAGGCTTCATTCTGGCCGTCGCCCCGGCGCAGCATTTGCGCACAACCCTGGCCGCCTTTGCACCCCATGCTGCGCCCAGTCTGCCCATCGTATTGTGCGCAAAGGGCGTCGAGCAGAGCTCGCTCAAGTTAATGACTCAGGTGCTGGAGGACGAGATTCCTCACGCCCGCCCCGCCGTCCTGTCCGGTCCCAGTTTCGCCGGAGAGGTGGCGCGCGGACTGCCCACCGCAGTCACCCTCGCCTGTCACGACGCCGGGATGGGCGCCGTGCTGGCCGAATCCATCGCCACCGCCACCTTCCGCCCCTATCAGTCCCGCGACATCATCGGGGCCGAGGCCGGAGGAGCGATCAAGAACGTGCTGGCCATAGCCTGCGGCATCGCCGAGGGCCGGGGACTGGGCCGCTCGGCTCACGCAGCCCTGATCACGCGCGGGTTTGCCGAGATGACCCGCTTTGCCGTCGCGCTTGGCGCTGAAGCCGAAACCCTCGCCGGCCTGTGCGGCCTGGGCGACCTGGTGCTCACCTGCTCCAGCCCGCAATCGCGCAACATGAGCGTCGGTCTGGCGCTGGGCCGGGGCGCCAGCCCTGCCGAAGCCTTGCCCCCCGGCCGGGCCGTCGCCGAGGGCGTAGCCAGCGCGCCGGCGGTGCGCGATCTTGCCAGGCGCCTGGGCGTCGAGCTGCCGATTTGTGAGGCCGTCGCCGCCATTCTGGCCGGTCAGACCGATCTTGACCAGGCGATCGCTTCCCTGCTTTCCCGTCCCCTCAAGTCTGAATTCTAGGATCACTGCCCATGGCGCTCTTTACCCTCGTCTGCCGCGACAAACCCGGCGCGCTCGACGCCCGCATGGCCGCACGGGCCGACCATCTGGCCTTTGTTGACGGCTATGGCGCGGCGGTGAAGCTGGCCGGCCCGTTCCTTTCGGATGATGGCGGCATGATCGGCTCGCTGCTGGTGCTGGACCTTGAAGACCGCGCCGCCGCCGACGCCTTTGTAGCGGGCGATCCCTATAGAAAAGCTGGCGTTTTCGCCAGCGTGGACGTCTTTCCGTTCAAGGTCACGCGAGGCGCGATCGGTTGAGTACAAACCCGGCCAGACCGCCGTTCGGAGCCGCGCTCTGCCGGCTGGATGACCTGCCGAGCCCGGGGTCGAAGGGCTTTGTGTTCCGCCAGGGCGATGCCCTGTTCGCCGGATTCGTGCTGCGCGAGGGCAATGGCGTCAAAGGCTTCGTCGATCATTGCCCGCACGCCGGCTGGCCCATGGCCTCGGGCCCGGACCGCTACCTCACGCGGGACAAGAAATTCATCCTCTGCGCAGGTCACGGCGCCCTGTTTCAGAAAACCGACGGTCTGTGCGTTTCCGGTCCCTGCTTTGGCGAACATCTGGAAGACTGGCCGGTGGAAGTGGTTCGCGGTGTGATCAGAACCGGCTAGGATTGCGCCATGAACTTTTCCGATGAAGAGGTCGAACGTTACGCCCGCCATCTGGTGCTGCGCGAGATCGGCGGGCCGGGCCAGCAGGCGCTTGCCGCCGCCAAGGTTCTGATCGTCGGGGCCGGCGGTCTGGGCTGTCCGGCCGCCCTCTACCTGGCTGCGGCCGGGGTCGGCGTCATCGGCCTTGTCGATGACGATGCGGCAGCCTTGTCAAACCTGCAGCGTCAGGTGCTTTACACCGGCGAGGACCTCGGACGGCTCAAGGTGGATGCTGCGGCCGAACACTTGTCGGGCATCAACCCGCACGTCTTCATCGAGCCGATTGCTGCAAAAATTGTTGCGCACAATTCCCGCAGCATAATTTCGCGTTTTGACGTGGTTCTGGATGGCACGGACGACTTTGGCGCGCGGTTCTGCGTCAACGAAGCCTGCGTCGCAGAGGGCAAGCCACTCGTCTCCGGCGCCATCGGCCGCTGGACTGGCCAGATCGGCGTCTACGCCGGTAAGCCCTGCTACCGCTGCCTGGTGCCGGAAACACCGCCCGGGGCCGAAACCTGCTCGGCTGTGGGCGTGGTGGGCGCTCTGGCGGGCGTCATCGGCTCCATGATGGCCCTCGAGGCGATCAAGCTGATCACCGGCGCCGGCGAGCCTCTGGTCGGCCGCATGATGATCTATGACGGACTGTCAGGCGAAACCCGGACGGTCAGGGTCGGGGCCGACCCTGATTGTCCCGTTTGCGCCGGCGCCTAGTCGACGAATCGGGCGATCCACACCTCAAACGCCTGCATGAACTTGCCGAGAAAGCTGCGTGTGCCCTCGTTTATCAGCACGCCAGATTCGTCGAACAGGCTATTGGCCTAGCCTATATAGGCCTCAGGCTGCTGCAGGGTCGGCATGTCGAGGAACACCAGCGACTGGCGCAGGTGATGATTGGCCCCGAACCCCGAGATCGCCCCGGGCGAGACGCTGACCACCGCGGCCGGCTTTCCGCTCCAGATGCTCTTGCCATAGGGCCGTGATCCCACGTCGATGGCGTTTTTCAGCAGGCCGGGGACCGATCGGTTATATTCCGGCGTTGCGAACAGCACGACCTGGGCCTTGGCCATTTCGCCTCGGAACCTGACCCAGGAGGCGGGCGGCGAGGCTTCGCTGTCTTCATTGTAGGCCTCCAGATCACCGATCTCGACAAAATCGAAGCTGAGGCCGGGCGGTGCGACTTCAATCAGGGCCTTGGCCGTCTTTCGCGTGAAGGACCCTGCCCGCAGGCTTCCGACCACGACGGCGACTTTGACAGTTTTGGGCATTGGCTTTCCTTGAGCATGACGCTGTTCAGAAAGCTAACGCGCGGGCGGCCTTATGGTCGCGCCTAGAGCATCGAGGGGATGACGCGATCGGGCGGACGGTGCCCGTCCATGAAGGTCTTGATATTGACGATGACCTTCTCGCCCATATCGATGCGGCCCTCGACTGTGGCCGAGCCCATGTGGGGCAACAGCACGACGTTCGGCAGCTTCAGCAACTTGGGATTCACAGCCGGCTCGTGCTCGAAGACGTCCAGGCCGGCGCCGGCGATCTCTCCCCGGGCCAGGGCGTTGGCCAGAGCCGCCTCGTCGATCACCTCGCCGCGCGCCGTGTTCACGACGATGGCGTGGGGCTGCAGCAATTTTAGGCGGCGCGCCGAGAGCAGGTGGTAGGTGCCGGGCGTGTGCGGGCAGTTGACGGAAATTACGTCCATCCGCGCCAGCATCTGATCCAGGCTTTCCCAGTAGGTCGCGCCCAGCTCTTCCTCGATGCGCGGACTAACCGGCTTGCGATTATGGTAATGAATTTGCAGTCCAAACGCAGCTGCGCGGCGGGCGACGGCCTGGCCGATACGGCCCATGCCGACGATTCCCAGGCGCTTGCCCCAGATCCGTCGGCCCAGCATCCAGGTCGGCGCCCAGCCGTGAAAATCGCCGCTCTGGATCACGCCCGCGCCTTCAACGACGCGGCGGGCAGAGGCCAGGATCAGGGCCATGGTCATGTCGGCGGTGTCTTCAGTCAGCACGCCGGGGGTGTTGGTGACGATGATGCCGCGCGCATTGGCGGTGGCCACGTCGATATTGTCGACGCCGGCTCCGAAGTTGGCGATCAGCTTCAAGCCTTCGCCCGCCCGGGTCAGAACTTTGGAATCCAGCCGGTCGGTGATGGTTGGCACCAGCACTTCGGCCCGTCCGACCGCCTCGATCAGCTCGTCCGGGCCCATCGGGTGGTCATCGAGATTGAGTTCGGTGTCGAACAATTCGCGCAGGCGTGTTTCAACCGCGTCAGGCAGCTTGCGGGTGACGATGACTTTCGGCTTGCGGACGGCCATGGGCTCTAAGCTAATATTCCGGAAAGGCGCGTCGGCGCGCGGGGCATCGGGGAACCTCTAGCAAAGGGGCGCCCCGGGGCCAAGCGCTGACAGGCCTTTAAGGCGATTGGGACGGTGAATGTTCAAAGGCAAGACCCTGGCGTCCCTGTTCGCAGCCCTGGCGCTGGTCGGCGGCTGCGGCGGCGAGCGGGCGGGACGGGACGTCTCCACGCCGTCGGGCTTTGCCGTGCCGCGCTATCTGATGCTGCGATTTGGCGAGATCAACGCCCGCGCCGGGCCCAGCGAAGACCATGCCAGGCTGTGGACCTATCACGCCAAGGGGATGCCGGTTCAGGTCATCGCCGAGACGAAAGAGTGGCGGCGCATCTGTGACCCCGAAGGCGGCATCAGCTGGGTCGCCTCTCGCATGCTCGAAGGCGGCGACGGCGTCATCCGCATCAAACCGGGCACCTTGCCACTGCGCCGCAGCGCCAGCCCGGCATCCGGCGTGGTCGCCAGCCTTGCGCCCCGGGGCCTTGCGCACCTCGATCGCTGCGAGAATGGCTGGTGCCGCGTAAAGGTCGGCCGCGCGGTTGGCTGGGCCCCGATGACGGAACTGTGGGGCGCGGATCCCGCCGTTCAGTGCGCCGGTCTGCCGGCGCCCGCGGCTGGGCTCGATCAGGGCGCACGGCGAATGGGTGGTGCGGGGCCATAGGTTCCGGTGACTGACAACTGTCCGGCTTCCACAGTTTTTGTACCGGTCCCGGCGGTTCCCAGCCCAACCACGCCCAGCTGACCTACATCAACGGATTTAGACCCTGTTCCGGCGGCGCCCAGCCCAACGACACTGAGTTGACCTGCCTCAATGGTCTTCACACCGTTTGTCGCGCCCAGCCCAACAACACTCAACTCTCCGGCGACGACCGTTCGCGCTCCCGAGGGGACGACGGGTCGCAAAGCACCCTGGGGCGCCTGAATACGAGGCGGCTGGGGCGCGGCCCGGGGTTGAAACTGGGCCAGGGAAGCTCCCGCCTGCAAAAAGATAGCGGCGATCAGCAGAGCTTGCCACCTCACGGCACCGTCCCGTTCAGTTCAAGAGTCCCAGCTGACGCCCGCCGCGACTGTGGTGACGAGGCGTAGGACTGGTCCTTGGGCAGATAGAAGCCGGAAGTCCCGCCGCCCGGATAGCTGCTCCCAAGACCGCAGGACCAGTATTTCGCCTCCGGAACCCAGTTGGCGATCGTCACGGTCACCGTGCCGTCGGCAGTTCCGGCCGCTGTGCGCGGCACGGTGTTGGAGAAGGTCGGAAAAGGTCCATAACGCTGCTGCCGGGCGGCATCGAAATAGACGCTGCAGGCCACATGCACGCCGGACAGTTCCGGCGACAGATTGGTTGCGTGGACCTTGACGTTCAGGTTCAGGGTCTCGGCCATAGCCGGTACGGCAGCGGTCACGACGGCGGCGGCCAGGATAGTTGTGCAGAACAGGCGCATGTGCATTCCTTCCGTGCTCAAGCTGGGGACAAATGAACGCCGACCCAACGCCTTGGTCCAGCCAAAAATCGCAAACTTGAGTAATGGAGTCCGGCTTGAACTCAGGCCAGTCACGCGATCCTTGTTGAGCCTTGCGCCTGCATCGTGCTAACCCGCCATGCCCAAGGGGCAGCGTAACAGAGCTATCGGGACCGGATGACCTTCACGCCGAAGAACGCCTACAACACCGACGAGCTGCTGGCCTGCGGACGCGGCGAGATGTTCGGGCCGGGCAACGCCCAGCTGCCCATGCCGCCGATGCTGATGTTCGATCGCATCAACCTGATCAACGCCGATGGCGGTCAGTACGGCAAAGGCGTCATCGAGGCCGAGTTCGATATCGACCCGACCCTGTGGTTCTTTCAGTGCCATTTCATCGGCGATCCGGTGATGCCCGGCTGCCTGGGGCTCGACGCCCTCTGGCAATTGGTCGGCTTTTATCTGGGCTGGATCGGGGCTCAGGGTCGCGGCAGGGCGCTGGGCGTCGGCGAGGTGAAATTCTCCGGCCAGGTGACCCCGGACGTTAAACGAGTGACCTACAAGATCGAACTGAAACGCGTGATCAACCGCCGCCTCGTCATGGGCGTCGGCGACGGCGTCGTCCTTGCGGACGGCGTCCAGATCTACGAGGCCAACGACCTGAGAGTCGGCCTGTTTCAGGCGCCATAAGGACCAAGGGGAAGACAATGCGCCGCGTCGCGGTCACGGGAATCGGTATCGTTTCATCGATCGGCACGAATGCGGCCGACGTTACGGCTTCGCTCCGCGAGGCCCGCTCGGGCGTGCGGTTCGCTCCCACCTATGCGGAGATGGATTTCCGCTGTCAGGTCGAGGCCGCGCCCGACATTGACTGGGAAGCCCTGGTCGACCGCCGCGCGGCGCGGTTCCTGGCCCCGGGCACGGCCTATGCCCACATCGCCATGGACCAGGCCATCGCCGATTCCGGCCTGACCGAGGCTGACATCAGCAACGAGCGCACCGGCCTGATTGTCGGCGAGGGCGGCCCGTCCACCCACGCCATCGTCCATGCGGCCGAGACCACCCGCGAGAAAGGCCCCAGGCGGATCGGCCCCTTCGCCGTACCGAAGGCCATGTGCTCGGGTCCGTCGGCCGTACTGTCGACCTGGTTCAAGATTCTCGGCGTCAACTATTCGATCAGCTCTGCCTGCGCGACATCGGCCCACTGCATCGGCGCAGCCGCCGAACAGATCATCATGGGCAAGCAGGACGTGGTCTTCGCCGGCGGCTGCGAGGAGCTGGACTGGACCCTGTCCAACCTGTTCGACGCCATGGGCGCGATGAGCAGCAAGTACAACGACACCCCGCAAAAGGCCTCGCGGGCCTATGACGTCAACCGCGACGGCTTTGTCATCGCCGGCGGGGCCGGGATCGTGGTGCTCGAGGAAATGGAGCACGCCAAGGCCCGCGGCGCGAAGATTTACGGCGAACTGATCGGCTACGGCGCCAATTCCGACGGTTACGACATGGTCGCGCCCTCGGGTGAAGGCGCGGTGCGCTGCATGAAGATCGCCTTGGCCGGCATCACCGGCAAACCGGTCGGGCCCATCGACTATCTGAACCCACACGGCACCTCGACGCCGGTGGGCGACGAAAAGGAAATGGGCGCCGTGCGCGCCGTGTTCGGCGACAAGGCTCCGATGATCAGTTCGACAAAGTCCCTGACAGGCCACAGCCTCGGCGCCGCCGGGGCCCAGGAAGCTATCTATTGCCTGTTGATGATGCAGGCCGGCTTCGCCGCTGAAAGCGCCAACATCGAGACCCTGGACCCGGCCTTCGAAGGCCTGCCCATCCTGCGCGCCCGCAAGGACGGCGACCTGACCACGGTGATGAGCAACAGCTTCGGGTTTGGCGGGACCAACGCGACTCTGGTGTTCGGGAAGGTTTAGAGCGTTCCCCACGACCTGTGCTAGCCTTGTGCGCTGAGCCGTGGATCGAATCATGACCGACCAGACCCGCATCCAGTCCATCGACGCCGTGCGGGGATTTGCCGTCCTCGGCATCCTTTTGATGAACATCGTCGGCATGGGGCTGCCGTCGGGGGCCTATATCGATCCGACCTACGCCGGCGGCGCGACCGGGGCGAATTTCTGGATGTGGGCGGTCAATTTTGTCGTCAGCGACGGCAAGATGCGGGCGCTGTTTTCCATGCTCTTCGGCGCCTCGATGTATCTGATCGCCGAGGGTGCCGAGGGCAAAAGCCCGGGACCGGCCGCACTGCACTACCGGCGGATGGCCTGGCTGCTGGTCATAGGCCTGGCCCACGCCCTGCTGCTGTGGTGGGGCGATATCTTGGTCTATTACGCCATCGCCGGCGCCTTGGCCTTTCTGCTGCGCAAGCTTCCAGCCCGGGCGCAGCTGGCCGTCGGGGCCATGCTGCTGGCCCTGTCCATGGCCAGCACGCTTTTGCCGGCGGTGGTCGCCGCCAAGGCCAGCCTGGAGATGCCGAGCGACGCCCTGAGCGAAATCCGCGCCATGCACGGCGGCTTTCTTGACACCGTCGGCGCCCGCATCACCAACCTTGCCTATCTCTACCCCCAGCTGATCATCCCCGAGGGGCTTGAGGCGGTGGGGCAGATGCTGGTCGGCATGGCCCTGTTCCGCATGGGCTTTTTCTCGCTGGGCTGGTCGAGCCGCGCCTACGGGGCCGTGATCGCCGCCGGCTATCTGATCGGCCTGCCGATCACCATCTGGCTGGCCTGGCGCATCGCCGCCAGCCGGTTCCACTGGTCGGTGCTGGGCGTCATGGACGGCTGGAGCGCGGCCCTGCACCCCTTCATCGCCCTGGCCCACGCCAGCATCCTGTTGCTGCTGATCCGGTCGGGCCGCCTGACCGGACTGACCAACCGTCTGGCGGCGGCGGGGCGCATGGCGTTGTCGAACTATCTGGCCACCTCGGCCATCACCATGATCGTCTTTTGCGGCTTTGGTTTCGGCCTGTTCGCCCGGCTGGAGCGGGCGCAACTGATGTTCGTTGTCGCGGGCGTCTGGGCCTTCATCCTGATCTGGTCGAAGCCTTGGCTGGCCCAGTTTCACTATGGTCCGGCAGAATGGCTGTGGCGCAGCCTGGTCCTCTGGCGGCCCCAGCCCTTCGTGCGGCGCTAGGTCTTGGCCGCCGCGCTCTATCCCGGCCTGTCGCCCCTCATCCGGTCCCAGATTATTGAGGACGTCAACGGCCTGTCCATGCACATCCTCGAGGCCGGGTTCGAGCGCCCGCACCGTCCGGTCATCCTGTTGATCCACGGATTTCCCGAGCTGGCCTATTCCTGGCGCGAGATCATGCCGGCCCTGGCGCAGGCCGGCTATCGCGTCATCGCGCCGGACATGCGCGGCTATGGCTTCACCACTGGATGGGACGCCGACTACAACGGCGACATCTCGGCGTTCGGCTACATCAATCTGGTTCAGGACCTTGTCTCGCTCGTCGAAACGCTGGGACTGAAAGAGGTCGCCTGCATCGTGGGCCACGACTTCAGCTCACCGGTGGCCGCCCACTGTGCCCTGATCCGGCCCGACCTCTTTCGCGCTGTCGTGTTGATGAGCGCCCCCTATGAAGGCCCTCCCGAGGCGGCGCCGGCCCCCACGCCTTCGTTCGACGACCTGCAGACAGCGTTGGCCGCCCTGATCCCGCCGCGCAAACACTATCAGGGCTACTATTCAGACCCTGAAGCGGACGGCGACATGACCGGCGCGCCCCAGGGGCTGCACGCCTTCCTGCGTGGCTACTATCACGTCAAGAGCGCCGACTGGGCCGGGAACCGGCCTCATCCGCTGGCCGGTCGCACCGCCCAGGCCCTGGCCGTCGTCCTGCCTGACTACTATTTGATGCCGCTGGACGCGACCATGGCCCAGATCGCCGCCATCCACGCGCCAACGCCGGCCGAGATCTCGGTCTGCGCCTGGCTCCCGGACGCAGACCTGGCGGTCTATGCCGACAGCTTCTCCCGCACCGGATTCCAGGGCGGCCTGAACTGGTACCGCTGCGGAACCAGCGGCCGCAATGCCGCCGACGTCCGCAGTTTCGCCGGCGCCGCCTTCGACCGCCCCTGCCTGTTCATCTCCGGAGCCAGCGACTGGGGGACGTACCAGTCACCGGGCGTGTTTGAGCGCATGGCGTCCGTTTGCGGCGATTTTCGCGGGGCCATGCTGATCGAGGGCGCCGGACACTGGGTTCAGCAGGAACAACCCGGGGCCGTGATCGACCGGCTCCAGGCCTTCCTCGCAACGCTCTAGCGCAGAAACTGCCCGGCCGTGGCTTCCAGCTCACGGTGTTCGGCCTCGCAGATGTCTTCGTAGACGGTCTCCATCATCACGTCCGAACCCACCGGCCGCCAGTCCTCGGTTACCGGCTTTGTCGCCGACGCGCCGGCCGTGTTGCGGTTGGTGAACTCGGTAACCTGGACCTGACGCAGGATCTTGCGGTTACAGCTGATATCGTAGTCGGTCGTCTCCGAAATCGTCGGCGCGCCGCCCGCCTTCGACGGTGCGGGCCCGTAGCGCTCCAGCCGCAGCACGGCCCGGGGCGTCACCCGGGACTGGCGCTCGTAGCTTTGCAGATAGCGCTTCACGAACACGGCGCCCTCGGACGTAAAGCCCAGCAATAGCCAGGCAGGGTCGCTCGGCGGACCCAGATCGATGTTCTGATCCCGAATCCAGCGGTTGCCGGCCGCGTCGTTGTGAATGTCGAACGGCTCGGGTGTCGCGGCGGGCTGGGCCAGACTCGCGCCCGCCAGCGAAAGGGCGATGGCCGCCGCGATCGAGACGGTGGAAATGCGCTGGAGCATGGCCAGAATCATAAGCCGGGACGGCCGGGCGGGCGAGCGAAATTGTCCAGTCGCCGTCCCCCGTTCAGGGGCTTGCCAAGCGGCCCGGGCGGGTGCGTGGTCGGCGGCGAAACTTGCCGGAGCACACTATCCATGAAGCCCTTGATCAGCGCCTTGTGCGCCCTGCTTTGCCTGTCGGCCGCCGCCGGCGCGCAGGCCGCGTCCGCGCGCGTATGGGCCGACAAGGGCGGGGTTTTCTATCAGGGCGAAGACGGCAGGGCCCGTCGGATCACCAACAGTTCCGGCGACCGTGACCCGGCCCTGTCGCCCGACGGCCGCCGCATCGCCTATGTCCATTTCGCCAACCCGAATGGCGCGCCCAGCCAGGCTGACCGCAGCACCCTGTGGGTCTACGACCTGACCCGAAACTCAACCGAGCGGGCGGCGGCGCCCAGGGCCAGCACCCGGCCGGGCCGCGATTTTACGCGCCTGCATTCGCCGACGTTCTCCAATGATGGACGTACGGTCTATGTCATGGCCCTGGCCTGGGTGACGTCGGACTCGATCCATGCGGTGGACCTGCAGGCCCACGCCGAACATTTCGTCACCGAAGGCAACAGCCTGTCGGTCATTCGCAACGGGCCCTACCGCAGCGACCTGCTGGTCTCTCAGCACCGCTACAAGGCCGAAGGCGGCGCGATCGATCCGACCTTTGTCATCAAGCCTGACGGCAAGGAAGTGATGATGGTTCCCGGCTCTGACGGGGCCAACGACGAGGCGGCGGTGGCCGCCTGGCTGCGCAAGGGCGGCTGGTCGGCGGACTAGGTTTTGCTAGCCATTGGGTGCACTGTCCAGGCGAACGCAGATTCACCTCGGGGAAAAAACCACCATGAAGTTTCCGATCGCCACCGCCTTGGCCTGTGGCCTGGCCGGCCTGACCGCCGCTGCGGCCCTGGCTCAACCCGCCGCCGCGCCCGCGCCCCAGAGCACCGCCGCGCCCAAGGCGCCGACGCCGCGTCCGACGCCGACGCCGGCCACCGGCGAAGTCACCAAAATCCCGGCCAATCTGGCCCCCGCCCGCATCCAGAGCGCGGCCCTGACGGTGGCTGACCTGCCCGGCGAGCAGAAGTGGTACGAAACCGTGCTTGGCATGGTGAAGGTGCGCGACGTCGGCGCCAACGAGATCGTGCTGTCGATGGAGCCGAACAATCCCAACGCCGCCAATGTCGTTCTGCAGCGGGGAACCCGTCAGCCGGGCGCGACGTCCTACGGCCGCCTCATCCTCAATGTGAAGAACGCCAGGGACACGGCTGCTTTTCTGCAGACCCATGGCGTGACGACCCGCGCGGTGATCCCGAACCAGGCCTATTTCTTCGCCGACCCGGAAGGCAACCAGATCGAGATCTACCAGCCCGACTACGTGGCCCCGGCCGCCGCGCCTGCGCGCTAGCACGGCCAGGGCCGGCGCCGCTCATCGCGGGGTTAGCTTGATGTCGACGCCGCCGTGCCGGCCGCACAGGCCCAGAAGGGTCGTGCTGCTGGTATAGGTTCCATCCTTGCAGCGGAACGTCGATCCGGGCGGAATCGTGTCCGGCGCGGCCTTGGCGGCCGCCGTCGGGGCTGCAGGCGCGGGCTCGGCCGCTTTGGGTTCAGGCGCTTTGGGTTCAGGCACCCTCGGTTCAGGGGCCCTGGCCTCTGCCGCAGGCGCCGGACCACGGCCTCTGGCGTCGCCGCGTCCAGGCGCATCGCCGCCCCGTCCGCCGCCGCGGCCATTTTGCCGACCGTCAGCGGCGGGCGGCGCCGCTGCGGGCGCAGGCGCGGGTGTAGCCGCTGGCGCTGGCGCGGGTGCAGGAGGCTCGACCCTGCGGACCGGCGGCGACGGCGTTTGACCTTGAGCGGGCGTCTGCGCCTCAGCCGCAGGTCCGCCCCGGCTGCCTCGACCCCCGCGATCGTCGCCGCCATCCCGTCCGCCACGCCCATTCTGACGGCCCTCGTCGGACGGGTCCTGACGCGCGGCATCGGCGCGAGCCCTCGCCTGGGCATCAAGCTGGGCCTGGCGATCGGCTGCAGCGGCGCGTTCGCGCGCCTGGGCGTCCGCCTGCCTCTGACGCTCGGCAGCGGCGGCGGCGCGCTCACGGGCCTGAAGATCGACCTGCCTTTGACGTTCCGCGGCGGCGGCCGCCGCCTGGGCCCGGTCATCGGCGGCGGCGCGCTCACGCGCCTGGGCCTCGGCCTGCCGCTGGCGTTCCGCGGCGGCCTGTTGCGCGGCCAGCTGGCCAAAGCTGCTGGGCGGGCGATTGTCGCGGTTGGTCTGGTCATTCCGGAACGGCGGAAGGGGCGGCGGCGGCGGCGGCGCGTTGCGATTTCCGTCAAACGGTCCGCGCTGATCGCGATCCTGCCTGTCGTTGCGCTCGCCCGGGCGACCGTCGCGCCCGCCGTTCTGACGGCCTTGCCGCTCGTCGCGCGCCTGGCGGTCAAGCTGGTCCTGACGGGCCTGTTGCTCCGCCCGCGCCTGACGATCGATCTGATCCTGGCGAGCCTGCGCATCAAAGCGGTCGCGGTCACGCCGGTCCTGCTCGGCGCGTTGCGCATCCTCGCGGGCATAGCGCTGGGCCTGGGCTTCGCGACGGGCGCGTTCGTCACGCCAATAGGCATCGTCCTGTTGCTGACGCTGATCATGATAGGCCTGCCAGTCCCGATTGGCGGCCTGAGCCGCCTCCTGGCGGGCGCGCTCGGCGTCCAGCTTGTCGCGGCGGGCATCCCAGTTGCCCTGGGCCACAGCCTGGCGATGCTGGCGCTGGGAGGCCGCATAGAGCGCGATGGCGCGGACCAGCAGCTGGCCGGCCGTCCCGGCCTGGCGGCTTACATAGTCAGGCGACAGGGCGCGGCCATTGCGGTCGTAAACCACTGTCAGGACACCCTTGTCGTAGCCGTACCCATAGTCCTCGTCGCGAACATAGTAGGGCGTGTCTGCGTCGGGGTCGTAATAGTAATAGCGCTGATCGCCGCCGCTCAGTGGCTCGGCCAGACGCGTGGAGCGGTCATCGGCGCGCCAAACCCAGGGGCGCTCGCCGCCTCCATAATCGAACATGTAGTCGGGCGGCGAGCCCTGGAAAGCCGAGGTCAAGGCATAGGCGCGGTCGGCATAGGCATAGCGCTGGCTCTGGTCGGCAAGGCGGCCCACCCGGGCGGGCGGCGCCGGCGCCAGATTCCGCGTCGAGGGTGCGGCTTCGACCGGCAAGGCGTCGGTCGTCACCAGCGGCAGGGCCGCCAGAGGCGCGGGCGGCGGCGGCGGGGTCGCGGCTTGCTGGGCGGCGGGCTGGCAGCCGGCCAGGGATAGGCTGGCCAACAGGGCCGCGACGGTCAGGCGCGAGGCGCCGCTCATCAGTGTCTGCCGGTCAATCATGGCTGGTCTCCAATCGTCTCGCGATATTCATGACGCCCAGGCTCGCAGGTGTCACATGAACACAGGCCCAACGGATCAGAACCCGTTCCGTTCAAGCCCCTCATGTGGCGAACAGGCGGTTGATGTCGGCAAAGGCCTTGAACTCCAGGGCGTTGCCCGCCGGGTCCAGGAAAAACATCGTCGCCTGCTCACCGGGCTGACCGGGAAAGCGCACGTGGGGCGGAATGATGAACGCCGTTCCCGCTGCGGTCAGGCGCGCGGCCAGGGCGTCGAACTGATCCGGGGCGAGCACAACGCCGAAATGCGGCACCGGCACTTCGTGGCCATCGACCGGGTTGGTCGGCGGCGCGGCGGCGCGCGGCGCCAGATGGGCAACGATCTGATGGCCGAACAGGTCAAAATCGATCCAGCGCGCCGACGAGCGTCCTTCGGGACACCCCAGAACGCCGCCGTAAAACGCACGGGCGGCGGCCAGGTCATCGACCGGGAAGGCGATGTGGAACGGGGCCAGGCCCATTACGCCGGCGCTTCGCCCGCCAGGGTCGTGCGGTAAAGCTCGCGGCGGAAGGCATCGTGGTCGTTGAACGCCTGGTGCACGCACAGGCGGTTGTCCCACAGGGCCAGCGTCTTCGGCGCCCACCGCAGCCGGGCGGTAAAGGCCGGCTGGGTGATGTGGGCGACCAGGAATTTCAGCAGCGGCTCGGCCTCGGCCGGCGTCAGACCCTCGATCCCGGCGGAATAGGTCTGGTCGCAATAAAGCGATTTCTCGCCGGTCACCGGATGGGTGCGCACCAGCGGGTGGTAGGCGCCGGCCACCTTGCGGGCCACGTCATCCGGCAGGGCGTCCATGTCCCGCGTCGCCGCCAGCCGCCCGATCGCGGTATCGTCGGCCTTCTGGTAAGTGCGGGCCGAGGCCAGCACCAGGGCCATGGACATGTGCACCTTCAGCGGCGCGATCATCGTCTTCATGGTGTCGCTGAGCATGGCGTAGGCCAGGGCCGCGTTGGCCCAGATGGTGTCCCCGCCGTAAGGGGGGATGTCGACGCCGTAGAGGGTGCTGATCGCCGGCGGCGTTGCGAGAAAAGGCGAGTCGGTGTGCCAGCCGGCCCCGAATATCACCCCGGCCCGCGTGCCGGCCTCCTTGAGCAGGGGCTGGACGTTCGGATAGCCCGGCACGCCCTTTGTATAGGCATCCTCGGCGAAGGGTCCGAAACGGGCGCTGAAATCATTATGGTCGGCGTGACTGAGGTCCTGGTCACGGAAATAGATCATCTTGTGCCTGAACAGGGCCGCGCGCACCTCGGCGAAGGCCTCATCGCTCAGACTGGCGGCCTGCACGCCGCAAATCTCGGCCCCCATGGCCGCCGCCAGGGGCCGCACCTCGATAAACCGGTTGTCGGCCGGCGCATTGTCGAACTTGCCGGTGGGGTGAACGATCATCGGCGCATCCTGCCCGGTTCCGGAAATTCAGATCGCATGGGCAAAGGCCGCGTCCAGGCGTTCGAACCGCCGGCGGACCGAGCCTTGCGATTCAGTGTGGGTGACGATGAACAGGTCGCCGCGCCGCAGGGCGGCCAGCACCATTCCGGCGACCTCGTCAGCCTCCAGGGTGCGGGCGGCGACCATCTTGTCGGGCGCCGCCTGGGGGGCGGCTTGCGGCGCAAGGACAGCCGGGCGGTTTCGGCCGCTGTCGTCGATGTGGCTGGTCACTCGCTGGGGACAGAGCACAGACACGCCGATCGGCGTGCCCTTGAGGTCGCGCCACAGCGATTCGGCCAGGGCCACGACGCCGGCCTTGGTGACATTGTACGGCCCCAGATGCAGGTTCGGCGCGATGCCTGCGAAACTGGCGGTGAATAGGATGTGGCCCTCCTGCCCCTGCGCCAGCATGCGGGGGACAAAAATCTCCGTTCCATGGATCGGACCCCACAGATTGACGTCCATCACCCAGCGCCAGTCGGCGTGGCTCATGTCCTGGGTCGGACCAAACACCGCCACGCCGGCGTTGTTGAACAGGATGTGGACCGCCCCGAACCGGTCCCAGGCAAAGTCTGCCAGGGCCAGCATCGCCTCGCGGTCCGAGACGTCGACCACCATGCCGGCGGCCTCGACGCCCTGGGCGGCAAAGTCGGCCAGCACCTGATCAAGCGCCGGCCCCTCGATGTCGGCCAGCACCAGACGCGCGCCCTCTCGGGCCAGGGCCCGGGCGACAGCCAGCCCTATGCCGCTGGCACCCCCGGTAATGACGGCGACCTTGCCTTCGAAATCCTGCATCGCCGTCTCGCGGTAAAAAGAGTTTAGGGGGCAGCCTTGAACTGGCCGCGAATTTCACCGCCGGGATGGGCGGCTGTGTGGACGTTCAGATAATACTTGCCGGCGGTCAGATCGGCGATCTGGGCGTCAGTCAGGGTGGCCGTTCCCTTGATGGGGCTGGCCGCCGAAGCGATCATCACCACGGGGCCCGCATTGGCGCCGGGCAGGGCCGCGCCGTGGATGTGGGCGGCGGTGGCCGCACCGGACAGGCCCGAGTAGGTCGCGGAATATTCCAGCACCTTGGTGACCGTATCCAGGGTCGCAGTCGCCTGGCCGGTGGCCTTGGAATCGTTGGCCGGAACCGTCTCGGCCGCGCTGAGGGCCGCCGTAAACCGCAAGGTTGCGGCATTGGCGGTCCCGGCGACAAAAACCATAATCGCCGCCGCAGCAGCCAGTGTCTTGAATTGCATGGGAGTTCCTCCGCTGGCCCCTGATGGGCAAAGATGTGTCCCTGACCGGCGGACGGTAGTCCTTCGCCACAGGTTCGACAACCTTGACCGAAGGGGGTGACGCGAGCTGAAGGCGTCCCTAAGTACGGGGCCCTTTCCTTACCCGAGACAGACCATGACCCTTTCGATGTACCAGGCTTCGGTTCCCGTTCTGCTGCGCGCCCTGAACAATCTTTCGGCGATCCTCACCAAGGGCGCGGCCTCCGCCGAGGCCCGGAAAATCGATCCTTCCGTACTGATCAACGATCGCCTCGCGCCTGACATGCTGCCCCTGTCGCGCCAGGTCCAGATCGCCTGCGATGGCGCGACGCGCGGCGCCTGCCGTCTGGCCGGCGAGCCGATTCCCTCGCGTCCCGACACCGAAACCACCTTCGATGAACTGCAGGCCCGCATCGCGGTGACCATCGAGTTCCTCAAGACCTTCAAGCCAGAGCAAATCGATGGCTCTGAAGGGCGCACCGTGGTCATGCCGATGCGCGATGGCGAGATCACTTTTACCGGCCAGGAATTCCTGTTCGGCTTTGTCCTGCCCAATGTCTATTTCCACGTCACCACCGCCTACCTCATCCTGCGCCACAACGGCGTGGAACTGGGCAAGGCTGACTACATCGGCTCGAAGTAGGACGCTGAGCGGCGGAGGGGTTCTCTTTGCGCCCCCCCGCCGCTAAACCAGCGCCATAAAGAAGGAGCCCCGCGCCATGGCCGACGATTACGCCTTTCCGACCGGAGATCTGATGCGGGGCAAGAAGGGCCTTGTCATGGGGGTCGCCAACCACAACTCCATCGCTTACGGCATCGCCGCCCAGCTGGCGGCCCAGGGCGCCGAGATGGCCTGGACCTACATGGGCGAGAGCCTCGAGCGGCGTGTGCGTCCCCTGGCCGAGGGGCTGGGCGTCAAGCACCTGATCGCCTGCGACGTCGCCGACGACGCCTCGATGGATTCAGCCTTCGCCGAAATCAGCAAGGTGCTGGGCGGCCTGGATTTCGTCGTCCACTCCATCGCCTTCGCCAACAAGGACGAGCTCAAGGGCAGCTTTGTCGACAACACCACCCGCGACGGGTTCCTGACCGCGATGAACATCTCGGCCTACAGCTTCGTCGACGTGGCGCGCCGGTCGGCCCCGCTGATGGCCAATGGCGGCTCGATGATCTGCATGACCTATCTGGGCGCAGAGCGGGTCATCCCCAACTACAACACCATGGGCGTGGCCAAGGCCGCGCTTGAGGCCTCGACGCGCTACATCGCCCGCGACCTGGGACCGAAGGGGATCCGGGTCAACGCCATCTCGGCGGGCGCCATGCGCACCCTGTCCCTGGCCGGCATCTCCGGCGGGCGCGGGATGATCGCCCAGGGCCGCGCCTTCTCGGCCATGAAGGAAGACACCTCGATGGAAGGCGTGGCGGGCGCCGCTCTGTGGCTGCTGTCGGACCTTGGAAAATCCACCACCGGCGAAATCGTCCACGTCGACGCCGGCTTCCACATGATGGGCATGAGCGCCGACGACGAGGCTGAGGGCTAACCCGCGCTCAGGCCGCGAGGCCTAGACCCTTTATTCCGCTCATCCCGGCGAATGCCGGGAACCAGATCGTGTGACGATCAGATTGGGTGCTGACCTCAAAGCCGTCAGGCTGAATCTGGGTCCCGGCAGTCGCCGGGATGAGCGGTTTGAGGGGGTAGCGCGACCCGCGGCGCTCAAGCAGCGAGGCAGCGCCGAGCGGTAGCGCAACGCAAGATGTCAAAAAGCCCGCACGCCAGGGGGGACGTGCGGGCCTTCAAGAGGGGCTTGCTGTCGGCCGGGCGACCCTGGCAATCCAGGGGGGCTGGGGGGGCTGTTCAGGATCCGGGACCTCCGGGGCCGTCCAGCCGACAATCGATTTATCGCGGCGCAAACTGGCGGGCGAAAGGCCGGAATAAGGTCATTTCGTGTTCCGGATTACGCTGTTCGCATCGCAAATCGGCTTTGATTGGGCTAGGCGGCGGCGAACCGCCCAGCCTTCGCACTTATTGAAGCCCTAGCCGTTGAATCCGCAGATCGCCGCGATGATTCGATCCTGGTCGGCCGGCGCCAGATAGGGATGCATGGGCAGGGCCAGCACCGTCCCGGCCTTGGCTTCCGTCACCGGCAGGCCGTTGGGCTGGGGAAAGTGGGCATAGGGCGCCTGCTGGTGCATGGGCACGGGATAATAGACCGCCGTCGGAATCTCGTGGGCGCGCAGGTGGGCCGCCAGGCCGTCGCGGTTCTCATGCTCGATGACGTACTGGGCCCAGACCGATGATCCGCCGGCGATCACCCTGGGCGCCGCCAGGATGCGCCCTGACAGGCCCGCAGCATAGCGATCGGCCACGGCGTTCCGCAGGGCGATCTCGTCGGCGAAGATCGCCAGCTTCTCCAGCAGGATCGCCGCCTGGATGGTGTCCAGCCGCGAGTTCATGCCGATGCGCATGTTCAGATATTTGGGGTCGTGTTCGAAACTGTGACCGGCGGTGTCGATCTTCACCGCCTTGCCGTGCACGCGGTAGCTGTCCATCAGATCCCAGTCGGCGTCCGATTTGGTCAGCACCGCCCCGCCGTCGCCATAGGCGCCGAGCGGCTTGGCCGGAAAGAAGCTGGTGGTCGCCGCGTCGGCCCAGGCGATCGGATGTTTGCCGTTCAGGGTGCAGCCGAACCCTTGCGCCGAATCGGCGATCAGTTTCAGGCCATGCCTGTCACAGATGGCGCGGATGGCCGGATAGTCGGCCGGCTGACCGAACAGGTCGACCGCGATAACCACTTTTGGCGTGAAGCGTCCCTTGGTCTTCACCGCGGCGATTGCGGCCTCAAGGGCGGCTGGATCCATGTTGAAGGTGACCGGGTCGATATCGACGAACACCGGCGTCGCGCCCAGCCACGGCACGATCTCGGGCGTGGCGGCGAAGGTGAAGGACGGACAGAAGACCGCATCGCCCTCGCCAACACCCCAGGCCATCAGCGGCAGGGCCAGGGCGTCGGTGCCGTTGGCGCAGGACAGGGCCCGGCCCTGATCGCAGAAATCGGCCAGCGCCTTTTCGAACTGGCCAACTTCGGGGCCCATCACATAGCCGCCGTGGGCCAGGACTTTCGCGATGGCGGCGTCCACGGCCGGCTTGATCCGGCGCTGCTGGGCGGCAAGGTCGATAAAGGGAAGCATCATGGCGCGCTGTCTAGTCGCCGCCGACTCCCAGGCCAAACAAAAACCTGTAACCGCTTGTAACCGATGGGCGTTGCGCGCCCGCTCAGCATCGGTAGTGTTCTGCTCAGCAGGAGTTTCCAATTTTGGCCAGCGCGTCCGAACCCGAAACCGTTCTCGAGATCGAAAACCTCGATGTCCGCTTTGATGTCTATGACGGCGAGGTCCACGCGGTGCGGGGCGTCTCCCTGAAAATTCACGCCGGCGAGACCCTCGGCGTGGTCGGCGAGAGCGGCTCGGGCAAGAGCCAGACCTTCCTGGCCGGCATGGGCCTGCTCGCCCGCAACGGCAGGGTCGGCGGCGCGTTCAGCTTCAAGGGCCAGAACCTTCTCGGCCTGAGGGCCGCCGAATTGAACAAGGTGCGCGGCTCGAAGATCACCATGATCTTCCAGGACCCGCTCACGGCCCTGACCCCCCACATCCGCATCGGCGACCAGATCGCCGAGCCCCTGCGCGAACACTTGGGGATGACCGATCAGGCCGCCCACAAGGAAGCTGCTGAGTGGCTCGGCCGCGTGCGCTTTTCCGACATCGCCCGGCGCATGACCCAGTATCCGCACGAATTGTCCGGCGGCATGCGTCAGCGTGTGATGATCGCCGCCGCCATGGCCTGCCGGCCGGCCCTGCTGATCGCTGACGAGCCGACCACGGCGCTGGACGTCACCGTCCAGGCCGAAATCCTCGACCTGATGGACGAGCTCAAGCGCCAGACCGGCACGGCCATGGCCCTGATCACCCACGACATGGGCGTCATCGCCCGGATGGCCGACCGTGTCTGCGTGATGAAGGACGGCGCCTATGTCGAGGAGGGCCCTGTCGCGACCATCTTCACCCGCCCGAAATCGGACTACACCCAGCTGTTGCTGGCCGCCGTGCCCCGGCCCGACCGCGACGACCGCGGCGGCCGGCCCTCGCCCCGCCCGGTGGCCAGGGACGCGCCCATCGTCGTCGAGGGCCGCGACATCAAGGTCGACTTTGATCTGCGTGGCGGTTTCCTGAGCAGGAAGCAGACCCTGCACGCCGTCGACGGCGTCAACCTGTTCATCCGCCAGGGCGAGACGCTGGGCGTGGTCGGTGAAAGCGGCTCAGGCAAGTCGACCCTGGCGCGCGCCATCCTGCAGCTGCTGCCGCTGGGCGCGGGCGCCCTGAGCGGTACGGTCACCGTCCTTGGCCGCGACCTGACCGCCGCCGACCAGGCGGCCTTGCGCGCCTCGCGCAAGGACCTGCAGATCGTCTTCCAGGATCCCCTGGCCAGTCTCGATCCGCGCATGACCATCGGCGAGTCCATCTCCGAGCCCCTGCGCGTCCACCAGCCCGGCCTCGACCGGGCCGGCCGCGAGGCCGCCGCCCGCGCCATGATGGGCGAGGTCGGTCTGGCCGAGGGCCTGATCAACCGCTATCCGCACGAGCTGTCCGGCGGCCAGAACCAGCGGGTCGGCATCGCCCGGGCCATGATCCTGAAACCGAAACTGGTGATCTGCGACGAGGCGGTTTCCGCCCTCGATGTCTCGGTCCGCGCCCAGATCATCGACCTTTTGATCGAGCTGCAGAAATCCATGGGCCTGGCCATGATGTTCATCAGCCACGACCTGGCCGTGGTCCGCGAGATCAGCCACCGGGTGATGGTCATGTATCTGGGCCGGGTCATGGAGCTGGCCAGCCGCGAGGCGCTCTATGGCGAGCCCGTGCACCCCTATACCCGCGCCCTGTTGTCAGCCGCCCCGATCGCCGATCCGACCAAGGCGCGGCTTCGCGAGCGCATCCACCTTTCCGGCGATCAACCCAGTCCGCTCGACCCGCGCAGCGCCTTCCGCTTCCTGCCCAGCCGGGCCGACACGCCCGGCGCCGCCCTGCCGCAACTGAAGGAAGTCGCACCGGGGCATTGGGCCGCGGAGTTTGAGGGGTGAGCCGCTAGGCCCCACCATCGCAATCCCACCGCAATCTCCGCGCAGAACAGTCTGCGACATCCCCCGCCCCGCCCGGAGACCCGGCTTGAACAGACTGTCCGCCCTCTTCGTGCTCGCCCTGGCGATCTTCGCTGGCTCAGCCGCAGCCGCGAAACAGACCCCGGGTCCTGACCTGCGCGTCTTTGGCCTGCAGCCGCTGCACTGGGGCATGAGCGCCGACGAGATCAGGGCCGCCTTGCCGGGCCTGACAGGCGACGGCGCGGCGATGCTGGAAAAGCCGGACTACGTCTTTTCCGGTTGCCACTTCGCCCTGCGGCTGGAGCTGGCCCGGAACCGTCTGGTCGCCATCACGATGAACTCCGACCTGGCCAACGCCACCTGCGACGTTCAGATCGGCGCGGTGATCGACGCCGCCTACGGCCCGGCCTACGACATGCAGCTGGGCACGGGCGATGCGCTGCTCAGCTGGCCTGGCGCCACCAACATCACCTTCTACCGCACCCTGGAAGACCTCACCCACGGCGAGATCACATTCCGCCAGGACGGCAAATAGCTGCCGATCGTCCGTTTGGCCGCCACGCCATAACGCGCTAGGCTGAGCGTCTGGCGATCGTTCTTCGGGGAGGTTGAAGGTGAGCCGCAGACAACCAACGCGCACGTTCATGGTCGGGCTCTGCGCGGCCGGCGTCGCCGTGACTCCTTTCTGGACCAGCGCCAGCCTTGCGCAGCAGGCGGCCCAGACCGTCGATGTGACGACCGTCTCGCCCCTGGTCATCACCCCCGGACCTCAGGTCGGCGCCGGCGCGACCTTCTTCTCGCTTCAGGATCTCTCCACCGCGGCGCTCGACGCCCGGGCCGAGGCCGCGGCGGCGCGCGACGCCGGGCGCGAATGCAAGTCAAACCAGGACGGCGCCTCGCAGTCCGAAGCCAATGGCGACTTCACCCTGGAGGCGCTCTACAACACCGAAAGCACGGTCCAGTTTGCCCTGCAGACCGCCGCCGAGGCGGCCCAGGCCGCGACGCAGGTCGCGCTGGACGCGCGGTCCGGCGGACGCGATTCCGCCGCCGCCGAACTGGCCCGGCAGACTGCGGTCAAGGCCTATCAGGCGGCCAGCGCCCGGGCGGTTGAGGCCCACCTTCGGGTCGCTGATCTGCAGGACCAGATGCGTCTGCACCGCGATGAGAATCCGCGCCAGCTGCAGGCCTATGTGGATGCGAAAACCCTGGAGCGCTCGCGCAACGGCGGCGTCGCCGGCGTGTTTGTGCCGGACCAGTACAAGGACCTGGCCCTGTCCGACATCGCCGCCCAGGCCGGGCAGGACAAGGGCGCCGAAGTGCTGAAGATATCGGGGCGCATCAGCAACCCGCGCAAGGGCGCCATCGCCATTCCGCCCATGTGGTTCACCGCTGTCGACCGCTATGGCACGCCGCTGAAATCCCAGCAGACCATCCCTGAACATCAGGGCCGTATCCCGCCGGGCGGCAGCCTGCCCTTTACCTTTGAACTCAAGCCCATGCCCGACAAGACCGCGCGGGCGGTTGTCACCTTTGCGCCGCAGAACCGTCCGCCACTCTACATGCCGGCCTCGATGTTCTGCGCCGGCGCCGGCGCGGGCGGAACACCGCCACCACCCGCCCAGACCGGACCGGGTGACGGCGGCGGCGGACGGGCTGGCGCAGGCGCCGGACGGGCAGGCGCCGGGCGCGCCGGCGGCGCGGGCCGTGGCGGCATCGGCGGCCGAGGTGGCGGGCGAGGCGGTCTGGGCGGAGGCCGGGGCGGCCTGGGTGGCGGACTGGGGGGCCGGGGCGGCGGCGGCGGAACGCCGGGCGTCACCGGCGGCTGAGGAACCCGGCTCTACGGCTTGATGATGTTCTGGGCGCCGTTGCGGACGCTCAGGGTGATGTTGGTGCCGGGCCGCTGGGTCGAGACGTTGACGCCGGAATAGAGGCGAATACCCGGATTGGTCTGGTTGTCCATGAAGGCCACGCCCGATCCGTCCTTGTTGGCCCCGAACTCGGTGCGGATATTGCCCTGCGCGTCCCACATGCTGAAGGTCACATCACCGCCGGCTTCGGCCTTGAGCTGGCCGCGCAGCTTGCCGGACGAGTCCACCAGCTCGATCAGCTGGGTGCGAACCACCGGCTGCACCGCATCGACGGCGTTGGCCCGGCTGACGGCCAGGCCGGCCAGCAGGACGAAATTGACGGCGGTCAGGGCGATGACCAGGCGGTTGGCTTTCATGAACAGGCGACTCCTTTTCGTGACAGCACCATGACAAGGGAGTGTGACAGTGGCTTGACAGTGCAACGGCCGCTTAAACCCATCTGCAACCTCTGGTGCGTTAACCTCATCCCCTGACCGGTCTTGAGGGGTTACGCCTGTGGAAATCGATGTCGTCCGTCCTGCGCAGCTTTCAGCGGAAGACATCGCGCTGTGGGCCGGCTTTCAGAAGACCGGCGAGAACCTGGGCAGCCCCTTCCTGTCGCCCTGGTGGGCCCGCACGGTCGAAGCCGCACAGTGCCCCGACAAGTCCTGCGTCCGCATCGCGGTTCTCAAGGAAGCCGGCCGCACCGTTGGCTTCTTCCCCGTCAAGGTCATGGGCGGCATGGCCATGCCGCCGGGCGCGCCGATGTGCGACTATCAGGGCCTGATCGCCCCGCCGCAGGTCACCGTCGATCCGCGCCGCCTGCTCGAAGCCCTCGGCGTCGCCCGCTACGATTTCTGTCACATGCCGAAAAGTCAGGCGACCTTCGCGGGCCATCTGAGAGGCGCTTCGCCCTCGTGGATATCGCGCCTGCCGTTCGGATATGAGGCCTACGCCCACGACAAGAACGCCGAGTCAGGCGTGCTGAAAGACCTCGATAAGCGCCGCCGCAAGGCCGAGAAGGACCTGGGCAAGGTAACCTTCACCGCCTTCTCGCGCTCGCAGTCCGACTTCGAGAAGATGATGGACTGGAAGCGCGGCCAGTACCGCGAAACCGGTCAGACCGACATCTTTGCCGCCGGCTGGACAACCCGGTTGATGCAGGAGCTGTTCGCCAGCCGCGACCCCGATTTCGGCGGCGCCCTGTTCACCCTGCACATCGACGATCAGCTGGCCGCCGCCCAGTTCCACCTGCGCGGCGCCGACGTGATCCACGCCTGGATCATAGCCCACGACGCTGGCTTTGAGCGCGTCTCGCCCGGACTGCTGCTGTTCCAGGACATCATGCGCTGGATGGACGATACGCCCTACACCTCGATCGACTACGGCCCGGGCGAATACCGGTTCAAGAAGCAGCTGGCCAACGCCGAGTGCATGATGGGCCACGGCTTTGTCGGCCGGCCCAGCGCCTCGACCTTCCTGCGCGGCGCGGCCTACGGCATCCGCGAGGCGGCCGAGCGCCTGCCCCTGGGCAAGGTTTCGGCCCTTCCCGGCAAGGCCATGCGCCGCATGGACCTGATCCGTGGGCTGCGCTAGCGCTCGCCGCGCTCAAGTAGCGCAGCGATAGCGCGACACAAGAAGCGATAGCGCGACGCAAAAATGCGCTTCCCCTCTGCGGACTGGATTTACGCACCCCCGCCCGCTAGTTTGCGCGACTTTTCGCGACCGGTAATCCCAAGATGACCCTGACCTTCACCGATATCGAGGCCGCCGCCGCGCGGCTGAAAGGCCACGTGGAGCGCACGCCTCTGCGCCATTCGGTGACGCTGTCGCAGATTACCGGCGCCCAAGTGTGGGTCAAATTCGAGAACCAGCAGTTCACCGCCGCCTACAAGGAGCGCGGCGCGCTCAACAAGTTGTTGCTGCTGACGGACGAGGAACGCGCCCGCGGGGTGATCGCCGCCTCGGCCGGCAACCACAGCCAGGGTCTGGCCTATCACGCCGCGCGCCTGGGCGTGCCGGTGACCATCGTCATGCCGCGCAACACGCCCTTCACCAAGGTGCAGCACACTCGCGACTACGGCGCCGAGGTGGTGCTTGAGGGCGATTCCTACGACGAGGCCTATGGCCACGCCCTGGCGCTCAAACAGCTGCGCGGTCTGGTTCTGGTCCATCCGTTCGACGACTATGACGTCATGGCCGGCCAGGGCACGGTGGCGCTGGAAATGCTGCAGGACCAGCCCGATCTGGAGATGCTAGCCATACCCGTCGGCGGCGGCGGCCTGATCGGCGGCATGGCCACGGCGGCCAAACACATGAACCCGAAGATCCGCATCTTCGGCGTCGAGCCGTCGATGTACCCGTCGTTCTCGGCGCGCATGAAGGGCGTCGAGGCCGTGGTTGGCGGCCTGACCGTGGCCGAGGGCATCGCGGTCAAGACCATCGGCGAGCTGACCTATGCGACGGCGGCCCCGCTCATCGAAGAGGTCCTGCTGGTCGACGAGCCCTATTTCGAGCGCGGCGTTGCGCTCTACTGCAATGTCGAAAAGACCATCGCCGAGGGCGCCGGCGCAGCCTCGCTGGCGGCGCTGCTGCAGTACCCGGAAAAGTTCAAGGGCAAGCGGGTCGGGCTGATCCTGACCGGCGGCAATATCGACACGCGCCTTTTGGCCTCGGTGCTGACCCGCGAGCTGGTGCGCGACCAGCGTCTGGTCAGCTTGCGCATCGTCGGCGACGACCGGCCGGGCCTGCTCTCCAAGACATCCGAGCTGATCGGCCGGATGGGCGCCAACATCATCGAGGTAGCCCACAACCGCCTGGCCCTGGACGTGCCCGCCAAGGGCGCGGAGTTCGACATCATGATCGAGACCCGCGATGCGCGGCACACCCAGGAAATCATCGACGCCCTGCGTGAAGCAGGCTATCCGCCAAGACCTGTCTAGGGGACCTCATTCCATGCGCCGTATTCTGATCGCCGGCTTTGCCGCCACGCTCATCGCAATGCCGCTCGCCGCCTGCAACAAGGCCCCGGCCGCCACCGGCGCCAGCGCCTCAGCCGCGGCCGCGGCCGCGGCCGCCGCCTCAAAGGCCTTCCTTGAGGAAAACGGCAAGAAGCCCGGTGTCACCACCCTGCCGTCGGGCGTGCAGTACAAGATCACCACCTCGGGCCCGGCCACCGGCAAGAGCCCCGGCCCGCACGACGAGGTCAAGGTCCACTACGAGGGCAAGCTGATCAACGGCACGGTGTTCGATTCCTCGCTGGAGCGCGGCGTGCCCGCCTCGTTCGGCGTTGATCAGGTCATCCCCGGCTGGACCGAGATCCTGCAGCACATGAAGCCAGGCGATGACTGGATGGTCTATATCCCGCCGGAAAAGGCCTATGGCGAACATCCCGAGGAACACGGCGCCGATCAGATCCCACCCAACAGCGCCCTGATCTTCCGCGTCCAGCTGATCGACGTGCTGCCCGGCTTCGGCGGCTAGGCTGCAAAGCGCGGCTATTGCGGCGCACCCTCAGGCCTACTACCTTTAGCGCCGGGACGATTGGGCCGGCGCACCTGCGCGGGCCAGACTTGGAGCTGTTATGAAACTTTCCGCCCTCATGGTTGTGGCGGTACTGGGCGCAGGCATTGCCGCGCCCGCTTTGGCGCAGCAACAGTTTCCCGACTTCGACACCATGGACGCCAACCACGACGGCCGTGTGACCAGGGCCGAGTTCATGGCCTCGCTGAACGACGACCAGAAACGCCTGGGCGAGCGGGTGTTCGCCGCGCGCGACCTGAACAAGGATGGCGTTCTGACCCGCGACGAGGTCAATCCGCCCAAGCGGCAATAGGGCCTGCGCCCGCGCCGGTTTGCGCCGCATTTGACGAAATAACGGCGCAACACGCCTAAATTATTCCTCGATGCCGGAACGTAGAATTCCAGTGCGACGCACACATTCGAGATCATCGGGAGATACACCTATGAAGCTTTCAACCCTTTTGGTGACGGCTGCGGCCGCCACCCTGCTGGCCGGCTCGGCCTTCGCTCAACCGCCTGAAGGCGGCCCGCCTCCCGGCGGTGGCCGTGGCGGCCCGCCCCCGACGGCGGAAGACTTCGCCAAGGCCGACACCAACAAGGACGGCAAGCTGGACCTGGCCGAATACACCAAGTCCCTGCCCGAGGCCCGTCAGGCCAACGCCGGCATGGCGTTCATGCGCCGTGACGCCAATATGGACGGCTCGCTGTCCAAGGAAGAGTTCCTCGCCGCGCCGCAAGGCCGTGGCGGCGGTGGCGGCGGTGGCCGTGGCGGTCCGCCCCCGGCCGGCTGATTTCAGCCGCTGAACCGGTAACGACGATGGCGCCCCGCACCCGCGGCGGCGCCATTTTCGTATGCGCCTGGCCCCTAACGCCTGTAGGGAATTGAAATGTTCGGAACGAAATATGGCCGCAATGCAAGGTGATTAATTGCGGATCGCGGGACGACGAAACACGTGTGCGTGAGCACTCGAAAAACAAAGATAATCGGGAGACTAAACTATGCGGAAAATTACTCTTCTCGTGACGGCTGCGGCCGCCGCGATGCTGGCCGGCGCCGCCTTCTCGCAACCGCCCGCTGGCGGTCCTGGCGGCGGCGGTGGCCGTGGTCCGGCCCAGACGCCGGAACAACGTGAAGCGGCCTTCACGGCGGCTGACGCCAACAAGGACGGCAAGCTCGACAAGGCCGAGTTCACCAAGACCCTGCCCGAGCAAATGCAGGCCAATGCTGACATGGCGCTCATGCGCCGTGACGCCAACATGGACGGTTCCATCTCGAAGGAAGAGTTCATGGCGGCTGGCGGCCGTGGCGGCCCCGGCGGCGGTGGCCGTGGCGGCCCGCCCCCGGCCGGCTGAGTCCAGCCCGTCGATTGAACAAGGGAAAGGCCGGAGCGAAAGCCCCGGCCTTTTTCTTACCTCCCCCGTTCCACGGGGGAGGACCGCCGTCAGGCGAGGAGGGGGCGAGCCGCATCTTCGCGGCGAAGGCGCAAGAAAAAGCAGTACACAAAGGACACAAAGGCAAGACGCAAAGGACACGAAGGGCCTCGCGCCCAGGCGCCGCCGCCCACGCACATATCCTTCTTTGTGACCTTCGCGCCCCCTTCGTGACCTTCGTGTACTGCTTTCAAGCGCGCCACGCGGCGCGCATCGGCTCTCACCGAACGTCCCCCAGCTCCCCCTCTACAAACGCCCACAGCGCCGCGATCTCGGCCCCCGCCGCCGCATCGGTGCTCTCCTCGGCCGAGCGCCCGGTCTCCAGCGCCGTCTGATAGACGCTGCGCGCGCGCAGGATCACCGGGCAGATCTTCACCCCCATGTACTCAAGCCCGCGCAGGAACCGTTTGACCACCGGCGCCTCCACCCCGCCGCGGGCGACCGGGGCCTGGTTCATCACCACGGCAAAGGGCCGCTTCAGCCGCCGGGCCAGGATCACCGTGCGCGCCAGCCCCGCCAGGTCCAGCATGGTCGGCCGCACGATCAGCAGCGAATAGTCGGCCAGCACCAGGGCCTCGCCCACGTCTTCCAGCGCCCCCGCCGCCGTGTCGATGACCAGCAGATCGATCCCCGTCGCCGCGAACTGCGCGCCCAGCAGCCCCGCCCCCGTCAACCGCTCCACCGCCGGCCCGGCAATGGCGCGCGCCCCCAGCACATCATGGGCCGAGGCCTGCGGATCGGTATCGGCCACCAGCACCCGCTTGCCCCGCAGGTGCGCCGCCAGAGCCAGGTGCGTCGCCACGGTCGTCTTCCCCGACCCGCCCTTCAGCGAAATAATGGCCAGGGTGTGCAAGGGGGGGGGAGCTCCGCAAGGTGTGGAGAGGCTTATACGCGGCGAAGACGCGATCTAACACCTCCCCCGTCCCACGGGGGAGGACCGCCGTCAGGCGAGGAGGGGGCGAGCGGCCGCTTCGCAAGTCGGGCTGTAGGAATTTCAGTTTCAGCAATGCCACACATATTCCCCGGGACTTACCCCGCTCCCGCCCCTCCCGCGCCTAATGGCCTTGCCGGACCCGCGAGATGACGACCGCGTCGGCATCGACCCTGTACTCCACGACATAGGCGTAGCGCCCGAACGGGATCACCAGTTCGCGGAGGCCACCCTCGAGCGGCCGTCCGCGTTCGGGAAAGGTTTCGAGCGACTCGGCGCCGTGCGTGATCGCGCCGACCGCTCGCAGCGCGGCGGCGGGGCTCTTGTCCACCAGAAAGGCGGCCAACCGGTCCAGGTCATCGGCCGCGTCCGGTGAAAACCGGACGGGCCTGCTCACCCGCGCCGCGCGGCCAGCCGCCGCTCCACCGCCGCCTTGAAATCGGCGAGGGCGCGATCCGCGGGAACAAACTCACCCGTGCGGTCATATTCGGCCAGTCTGGCCCTTGAGACCGCCAGCGGGTCAGCCGCATCCAGCGCGGCTTCCAGCAACTGGCGCGCATAGTCGGCCGGATCGACGCCTTGGGTCTGGGCCGCCGCGCGCAGGTGCGCGGCCTGCTCGGGACTGATGTGGATGTCGAAGCCGTCGGCCATACGAGGAATTCTATCGCGGGACACGGTGGAAGGAAACAGGCGCCTCGCGCCCGCCGCTCGCCCCCTGCACCGCTTCACAAGGGACGCGTCTGGACGCCTAGTCCGTAAACACCACCGTCTTGCGCCCGTTCAGCAGCACCCGGTCCTCCAGCCGCCACCGCACCGCCCGGGCCAGCACCCGGCGCTCGATGTCGCGGCCCTTGCGGATCAGGTCGTGCGGCGTGTCGCGGTGGCTGATCCGCTCGACGTCCTGTTCGATGATCGGCCCCTCGTCCAGTTCGCCGGTCACATAGTGGGCGGTGGCGCCGATGGTCTTGACGCCCCGGGCGTGGGCCTGGTGATAGGGCTTGGCGCCGGCGAACCCGGGCAGAAAGCTGTGGTGGATGTTGATGCAGCGCTCTTCCAGCTTTGCCGCCAGGCCCGAGGACAGCACCTGCATATAGCGGGCGAGGACGACGATCTCGGCGCCGGAGCTGTCGATCAGGGCCATCAGGGCCGCTTCCTGTTCGAACTTTGTCTTGGGCGTCACCGGCAGGTGATGAAAGGGCAGATCACCCAGGTCGATATCCGAAAAGGTCTCGCGGGCGTGGTTGGAGACCACGGCCACCACGTCCATCGGCAATTCGTCGATGCGCGCCCGGTAGAGCAGGTCGGCCAGGCAGTGGTGAAAGCCCGAGACCAGGATCATCACCTTGCGCTTTTCGGCCGTGCGGCGAAGCGTCCAGTGCATGCCATAGCTTTGGGCCAGCGGCTCGAACGCGGCGCGCAGGGCCTCAAGGTCGGCCGGGCCGGTTTTCTGTTCGGCCAGGGCCTTCATGGCCCTGGTCGGGAAAGTCCGCGCCGGAGCGGCGCCGTCGCTCAAGTGAAACAGCACCCGCATGAAGAACCGGCGCGTTTCCTCGTCATTGTACTGCTGGGCGTCGAGGATGTTGCAGCCCCGCTCGAACAGGAAGGTCGAGACCCGCGCCACGATCCCCGGCTGGTCGGGGCAGGACAGGGTCATGATCACGGCATCGGAGGGCATGGGCGGGCTGTAGCGCGGCCACGCCCCGCGCTCAAGCAGGCGCGACCCGTCGCGCCGGTAGCGCAACGAAGAATGCCGCTCAAGCGCACTCAAGCAGGCGCGGCCTGCCGCGCCGTTAGCGCACAAATATGCCGCGACCTGCCCGAGCGGGGCCCGTCATACCAAACTCCGCTTGCCTCCGGGCCCTTGCGGCGCACACTCCGCCCCATGCCGATTTCCGTGCGTCCGAAATCTGCCGCTGTGCAGACCCCGAACTGCCGCGAGCGGCCGGCGATCTGCCGCGCGCCTGACGCCTGCGCACGGAAAACGGACAAATGCTGTCAGAAATCTGAGCCCCGGAAAACCCGTCACACCCATAACCCCTTGATTTTCCTGGATTCTGTCCAGCCCGCCAAACCTCAAATCGCGAAAAAAGCTGAAAATGCTGACAAATCCGGATTGCGCGCCGAATCGCACCCGATCCCGTTTCCTCAAACCCGGCCTCTGGGCTATCGTCGGACCATGTCCTCCACCGAACAGCTGGCCACGCGCGCCATCGAGGTGCTGACCGATCTGGTCGGGTTCGACACTACTTCGCGCGACTCGAACCTGGAGCTGATCGGCTATGTGGAGCGCCAGCTGGCCGCCTATGGCATCGCCTCGCGCCGGGTGCCGAACCCCGAAGGGACCAAGGCCAACCTGATCGCCACCATCGGCCCCATGGCGCCCGGCGGCGTCGTGCTGTCGGGTCACACCGATGTGGTGCCCGTCGACGGCCAGCCCTGGACCTCGGATCCCTGGGTGGTCACCCGCCGCGATGGCAAGCTCTATGGGCGCGGGACCAGCGACATGAAGAGCTTTCTGGCTCTGGCCATCGCCGCCCTGCCCCGGTTTGCGGACGCCCCGCTGAAGCGGCCCATCCACCTGGCCTTTTCCTATGACGAGGAGGTCGGCTGCCTGGGCGCCCCGTTCCTGATCGAGGAGCTGGCCCGCAGCGTGCCGCCCATTGCCGCCGTGCTGGTCGGCGAGCCCACCGACATGCAGGCGATCAGCGGCCACAAGGGTATTACCTCGTACAAGGTCACCGTCACCGGCCATGAGGCCCACTCCAGCCTCACCCACATGGGCGCCTCGGCCAATATGGCGGCGATCCGGCTGCTCTCGTACCTGCTGGGCCTGTCGGAGCATCTGGCGGCCTCGGCCGACCCAGCCTCGCCCTTTGTGCCGCGCGGCGCGAGCCTGACCGTCGGCCAGATCAACGGCGGCACGGCGGTCAATATCCTGGCCCGCGAGTGCGTGTTCATCTTCGACCTGCGCACCGAGCCGGGCATGGATGCGCGGGCCTTGCTGAACGGCTTCTTCGAGGAGGTGCGCCTTGTCGATGCGGCCCTGAACACCCGCTTTGCCCACACCGGCGTGGTGGTCGAGCGCCGCTCCCTGACCCCCGCCTTCGCGCCCGAGGACGGCGGCGTGGCCGAGGCCATGGCGCGGCGGCTGGCCGGCGACAACGGCCCCTTGCGCGTCGCCCCCTACGCCGCCGAGGCCGGCCAGTTCCAGGCCGCCGGATTCTCCACGGTGATCTGCGGCCCCGGCTCCATCGACCAGGCCCACCAGCCCGACGAGTTCATCGAGATCAGCCAGATCGAACGCGGCGCCGCCTTCATGGAACGGCTGGTGGAGATGATGTGCGAGGATCTTCCTCTCCCCGCCCGGCGGGGAGAGGCTGGGTGAGGGGGCGTCGCGTCGGCGACGCGCTAGATGCGTCCCACTGCCCACCGGGCCGCGTCACGGACCACCTCGGAGGGGTCATTCAGCAGAGAAGAGGCCACTTCTTTCAGCCCTGAATCTTCGGAATTTCCGATTGCATACAATACGTTACGCACAAACCGGTCGCGCCCGATACGCTTGATGGGGTTCTTTGAGAACAGGGCCCGGAACCCCGCATCGTCCAGCCGGACCAGCTCGCCCAGCCCCGGCGACCTCAGTTCCTCCCGGGCCTGCAGGGCGCTGTCCCGGGCGGTCTGGGCGAACTTGTTCCACGGGCAGACCGCCAGGCAGTCGTCGCAGCCATAGATGCGGTTGCCCAGCGCCGGCCGAAATTCCTCGGGAACCGGCCCGGCGTGCTCGATGGTCAGGTAGGAAATGCACCGCCGGGCATCCAGCTGGTAGGGCGCCGGAAAGGCCCTGGTGGGGCAGATATCGAGGCAGGCCCGGCAGGAGCCGCAATGGTCTTCCTCGGCCGCATCGGCGGGCAGGTCCAGCGTGGTGAGGATCGCCCCCAGGAACAGCCAGGAGCCGTGCTCGCGGCTGACCAGGTTGGTGTGCTTGCCCTGCCAGCCCAGCCCCGCCCGGGCGGCCAGCGGCTTTTCCATCAGGGGCGCCGTATCGACGAAGACCTTGACCTCGCAGGGGTATGTTTTCGCAATCCAGCCGGCCAGAGACTTCAGCTTCTTCTTGATGACCTCATGATAATCATCCCCTTGCGCATAGACGCTGATCGCCCCGCGATCCTTCGCCAGCAAGGCCTGCAGCGGGTCGGTATCGGGCGCATAGGACAGGCCCAGCATGACGGCGCTCCTGGCGTCCGCCCACATGGCCGTGGGGTGGGCGCGGCGCTCAAGCGTCGTCTCCATCCAGCCCATGTCGCCATGACGGCCCGCGGCGACGAACTGCGCCAGATGCTGGCCCGCCGTCCACGGCTCGGCGGCGTTGGCGATGCGGCAGGCGTCGAACCCGGCTTCGATGGCGCGGGCCCGTATGGCCTCAGAAGTCGAGGTCGTCATAATACCCCGGCGGCGTCAGGCCCGGCCAGCGGTCGGCCAGCAGCGGCCGGAAGCAGGGGCGCGACTTCAGCTTCATGTACCAGGTCTTCACCCCCGGAAACTCGCGCCAGGGCACGTCGCCGAAATAGTCGATCACCGACAGGTTGGCCGCCGCGGCAAAGTCGGCCAGCGACAACCTTGCGCCCGCCAGCCAGTCGCGCTGCGCCAGCAGTCCATCCATATAGGTCAGGTGCACCCGCAGGGCGTCGCGGCCTTCGCGCAGCACATTCAGCTGCGGCGCTCCGCCGCCGAACAGCCGCCGCTCCATCTTCTCGCGCAGGATCAGGGCGTTGACCTCGTGGTCGAACTTGCGGTCGAACCACTGCATCAGCCGCCGCGCCTCGGCCCGGTCGGCGGCCTCGCGGCCGAGCAGGGGCGGTTCGGGGTTGGTTTCTTCCAGATGTTCAAGAATGGCCCGCACCTCGCAGACCACCAGTTGCTTGCCATCGCTGACCTCGACCAGCACCGGCGTCATGCCCGACGGGTTGAGCGCCAGGAACTCCGGCCGCTGTTCCCAGACGCGCTCGGCGACGTCGGAAAAGGCAATGCGCTTTTCGCCCAGCGCCAGACGGACCTGGCGCGAGGCCGGATCGAGGGGGAAGTGGTAGAGTGTGCGCTCGGTCATCAACGCTGCGTGTACCCCAAATCGGGCGGTACGCTAATGCGTCTCGGGAAACGCTCCCCCGTGAGGCTCGGCTTTTCCACGGGGATCGGGATGGATGATGATGTCGGCGGCCGGAAAAGCCTTGAGCAAGCGCTCTTCGGCCGCCACCACGGCCTCGTGGGCAGCGACCAAGGTGATGTCGGGATCCAGGTCCGCGTGCAGCTGGATGTGGATTACCGGCCCCGAAGCACGGGTGCGCAGGTTGTGGACACTGGTGATCCGTCCGTCGGCGGTGACCAACTCGCGGATGCGGTCGCGCGAAGCCTCCGGCAGTTCGCGGTCCATCAGCTGGACTGAGGCTTCACGGAACACGCCTATGGCGCCCCAGACCAGCCAAAGGGCGATGATCAGGCCGGCGATGGCGTCAAAGCGCAGGATGCCTGTCGCCGACACCGCTGCGATGCCGATCAGGGCCACCAGGTTGGACGCCAGGTCCGCCGCATAGTGCGCCCGGTCGCCGGACACGGCCACCGAACTGGTCTTCTTCAGCGCCCGGCCCTGGGCGGTGATCAACAGGCCAGTGAGTACGATGGACAGCCCCATGACCGCCATGGCCAGGACGCCCTGGTGCACCGGCTGGGGATTGATCATAGCCATTACCGCTTCACGTCCGACGAGAGCGGCGGACGAGAAAACCAAACCGGCCTGAATCAGGCTGGAAAACGCCTCTGCCTTGCCGTGGCCAAAGCGGTGCTCCTCGTCCGGCGGCGTGGCGGCGTATCGCACCACAAAGAAGGTGATCAGCGACGCCGCCAGATCCAGTCCGGAATCGGCCATCGAGGCCAGCATGGCCACCGAGTGCGAAGCCCACCAGGCATAGGCCTTCGCCGCGACCAGAATGCTGGCGACCGCTACGGAATAATAGGTGACGCGCCGGGTGATCGCCGATGAGTCGGCGACCGACAGACCGTGGTTGTGGGCATGGGCGTGACCGGAACTCATGATCGGCACCCTAGCGCCAAGTGGCGCCGCTTCTCCAGCGCGAATGACTCTCGAATTGCCACGCGAACAGCATTAGGCAGGTCAAAACAGCGAGGGACGCGCCGTGGCGGACTGGATCTATGCGATCATTCTGGGTCTGATCGAAGGCCTGACCGAATTCATCCCGGTTTCTTCAACCGGCCACCTCTTGCTCAGCAAGGATGCGCTGGGTCTGACCGCACCTTCATGGGACACCTTTATCGTCATGATCCAGCTGGGTGCGATCCTTGCGGTGGTGGCGCTCTACTTCGGCCGTCTATGGCGCGTGCTTGTCACCCTCAACCAGGCGGCCTCACGCCGGTTCGTGATCAGTGTGATCCTCGGCTCGATTCCCGGCATCGTCGCCGGTCTGGCCCTGCACAACATCATCAAGACGGTATTCTTCGAAAGCGTCAGCCTGATCTGCATCTCGCTGATCATCGGCGGTGTGGTGCTGCTGTTCCTCGAGCGCCTGGCGCCGCAACCTCGCCTGCACGACGCCATGAAGTTTCCGCTGCTGACCTCACTGGGCATCGGCGTCTTTCAGTGCCTGGCGCTGGTGCCCGGCGTGTCGCGATCGGGCGCCACCATCCTGGGCGCACGCCTGTTGCGCACCGACAGCCGCTCGGCCGCCGAGTATTCGTTCTTCCTGGCCATCCCGATCATGTTCGGCGCCTTTGTTCTGGACGCCTGGGAGAACCGCAAATCCATCGACATGGACCAGGCCGGCCTGATCGCCATCGGTTTTGTCGTCTCGTTTATTATCGGCGCCATTGTGGTCCGATCCATGCTGGACTTCGTACAGAAGCGAGGACTGGCGCCGTTCGGCTGGTGGCGGATCGCTGTCGGGGCGGCGGGGCTGGTCGCGCTGAAAGCGGGCCTGCTTTAGGACAGCACTCTGGGGAAATCTAGATAGATGTCGACGTCGGAGACCTTCCTGATCGGGATGATCATCATCCTGACGGTTCCCTACATGGTCTGGCGGATGTTCCGGACCGAGTATTACGCGCCGCTCGTGGTGATCCAGATCGTCTGCGGCATACTGCTGGGCCCCGGAATTCTGGGCGCGATATTCCCCCACTATTACAGCTTTGTCTTTAACCCTCCGGTGATCAGCGCCCTGAACGGAATAACCTGGTGGGGGGTGATGATCTTCGTCTGGATCGCCGGAATCGAGCTGGACGTTAAGCGGGCTTGGCGGAACCGGGCGGAAACAACAATCACCGCAGGCCTAGCCCTGGGCGCGCCTTTGGTCCTGGGATCTCTGGCCGCTATAGCTATCCTGGCCCTCCTTGGTGATGGCTGGGTCGGCGCCAACGGGGCGAAGTGGCAGTTCGTGCTGGCGATCGGTATGGCCAGCGCGGTGACCTCGCTGCCGATCCTGGTCCTGTTCATGGAAACGCTGGGCGTTCTGCGCAAGTCGCTTGGCCAACGCACCCTTCGCTTTGCCAGCCTGGATGACGTCGCGATCTGGGGCGTTCTGGCGCTCATCCTGCTCGACTGGAACCGTGTCGGGCGCGAGGGAGGCTTCCTCATCTTGTTCGCCGGTGCGGCCTACGGGGTGCGTTTGCTGATGCGGCGCATACCCGAAAAGGACCGCTGGTACGTCGGCCTGATCTGGCTGGCGGTGTGCGGCTTCGCTGCCGACTGGGCCGGCATGCACTTTATGGTCGGCGCCTTCCTGGCAGGCGCGGTTCTGGATTCGGACATGTTTGACCAGGAACAGATGGACACCCTGCGCAAGCATGTCCTGCTGGTGTTGATGCCGGTCTATTTCCTCAGCACGGGCCTTCGCACCAACTGGGAGATCGGTGGGGTCGCGGTATTCGGCGCGGCAGCATTGCTCATTGTCGCGTCGGCGGGCGGCAAGCTGGCCGGCGTTCATCTGGCCGGCCGGATCCTGAAATGGCCGATGGGTGAGGCCTCGGTCATCGGCTGGCTGTTGCAGACCAAGGCCCTGATCGGAATCGTCTTCGTGACTATCCTGCTGGACAAGGGGATCATCACGGGCGCGGCCTTTACGGCCACATTATTGATGGCGGTCGGCAGCACCATGCTGACCATTCCGATGGTGACGCCCAAGCTTGCGCGATTGATGTCAGGGCAAGCGGAAACGTCGCTTGAAGACTGACATCAGACCTTGGTCGGCTCGGCCGCGAACTGGCCGCCCTTGCGGTAGCGGTACATGTAAGTCGGCAGGATCGGCTCGATAGCCGTCGGCCGTATGCCGAGGTCTTCAAGCCCAAGCGCGCCTTCGCTGACCACATTGTCGCTGCGCAGAAGTTCGACCTGATCGCGGGTCAGCATCGGCGCCGTGACCAGGCCGACTACGCCTTTGAGCGAGGCCTGAATATTGCCAGCCATGCCAATCAGCGCGGCGATGGGCCAGGGCACGACGGCAAGTATTTTTTGGCGATACGTCACTGAACAGACCATTTCCATCAAGTCCCGAAAGCTGTGGACGCCAGGCCCGCCAAGCTCATAGGTGTGGCCAGCGCAGTCCGGGTCAGTAACAGCGCGAGCGATGGCCGCAGCGACGTCGGCGACAAACACGGGCTGGAATTTCGTCTCGCCCCCACCGATGAGCGGCAGGACAGGGCTCATCGCGGCCAAGGCGCCGAACTTATTGAAGAACGCATCTTCTGCGCCGAACACTACCGAGGGCCTGATTATGACCGCTGACGGTATCAGAGCGCGCACGGCCACTTCGGCCTGGGCCTTGGTTCGAGCGTATTGAGAAGTCGAGGATGCATCGGCGCCGATGGCGGACATCTGAACGAACCGCGTGATCTTGCGCGCCTTGCAGGCGGCGGCGAGGGTCGCCGCGCCTTCAGCGTGCACAGCCGAAAAAGTCTGGTGTGCGGAGCCGTAGAGCACTCCGACCAGATTTACGCAGGCCTCGGCGCCCTCAAGCGCACGGGCCACGGACGCGGGGTTGCGAACATTGGCCTGAACGATCTGGATCTGACCGACCTCACCCAGCATTCGCAGCCGATAGCCGCGACCCGGATTGCGGACCGCTACCCGGATACGCGCTCCGGTTCGGGCCAGGGCGCGTACGACCTGGACTCCCACAAACCCGGTGCCTCCGAATACCGTGACCAGACCCTGCATGGAATCTCCTGACCGCAAATCGCGAAGCTCTGGATTAGACGAGCCCCCCTGGTGGGACAAGAGCGCCGCGAACTCTGCCCACAAGGCACGGCAATCGGATCGATCTACTTTGCCACCATTCAGCGACGGCCCCTGTCGAGTGGCCTATGGACAAGCCCCGGGAAACCCGACAGAAAAATGTCGCCTTTGAAACCGGGATATTTCAGAGCGATCCAGGTTGCGCCACCCAGCCTGGAGCTATAGCCGACCTCCTGGAGAAATGGCCGCCAGCGAGCCGTAACAGCAATTCTAGGGAACCAGAATGTCCAAGCGTATCGAGAAGATCGTCATTGTAGGCGGTGGCACGGCCGGCTGGATGAGCGCGGCATTTTTGAACAAGGTTCTGGGAAACGCGACCAATCGCAAAATCTCGATAACGGTCGTCGAATCCGACGATGTTGGCATCATTGGGGTCGGCGAGGCGACGATACCGGGCTTTCGCCGGATGATGCGGATTATCGATATTCCCGAATGGCGCCTGTTCCGGGATGCCGATGCGTCATTCAAGAATGCCATCAAGTTCAACGACTGGGTTCATATCCCCGAGCCGGGACAGTCGTCGCACTACTATCACCAGTTCGATCCGCCTCTTGCGGCGGACGGCTATGACGCGATGACGCACTGGCTGGCGCTCAAGGACGCCGGCGTCGATGTGCCGTCCCTGGCCGACGCCGTCAGCATCTCGGCAGCCCTGTCCGACGCCGGCCATAGCCCCAAGACGCCGGATTCCGAAGACTACCACTCGCCCCTGCCCTACGCCTATCACGTCGACACGGTGAAGCTTGGCCGCTTGCTGCGCGAGATCGCCATGGAACGCGGCGTCGAGCGTTTCATCGATCACGTCGTCAAGGTAAATCGCACCGAGGACGGCGACATCACGTCCATCGATACCCGTGACGGTCGCAAGCTTGAAGCTGACCTGTTTATCGACTGTACCGGCTTTCGCGCCGTGCTCATCGAAGGGGCGATGGGCGAGCCATTCATCGACTACACAGACCGTCTGTTTTGTGACCGCGCCATCGCCGGCCAGATCGACTTTGCCCCCGGCGCTCTGCCGCGCCCCTACACCGTGGCCAGCGCCAAGAGCGCCGGCTGGATCTGGGAGATCGACCTCTACCACCGCACCGGCATGGGCTATGTCTATTCCAGCAAGTTCATCGACGATGACGCCGCCGAGGCCGAGATGCGGGCCCACATCCACCCCGCAATCCGCGATCAGCTGGAGCCGCGGCGAATTCAGATGCGGATCGGCCGGCGCAACAAGCTTTGGGTCAACAACTGTGTGGCAATCGGCCTGTCGGGCGGCTTCATCGAGCCGATCGAATCAACCGGCATCCATCTATGTGAGCTCGGCCTCATCCACCTGGTGGACTACATCGCCGAGGGGAGCGCGCGCGAGCCGCTGCAACGCAAGTATAACGCTCTGATGCGCGATGTTTACGACGAGATCGTCAATTTCATCCAGCTGCACTACGTCTTTAACAAGCGTCACGGACAGCCGTTCTGGGATGCCTATCGCGATCCGGCCGTGCGTACGCCAGCCCTCGCCGAACAGTTGGAGATCTGGGCCCACCGCATGCCCACACTGACCGACCTGAAGAGCCGGATTAACATTTTCGACTTCTGGAATTTCTTTGCCGTCATGGGCGGCGTCGGGGCCTTGCCCGCCAGTGGCAACAATATCTCCCCCTTCTTGAACCTGAAAACCAGCGAAGGCCTGATGGGACACCTGGCCGCCACCCGCGCCCAGGCGGTTCGGGCGACGATTCCGCATGTCGACATCCTGAGAAAGATGCGCGTTCCGCCAACCTAGGCTCAAGGCCGTTGACGCAAGACAGGCGGCGCCCTATCGGTCCGCCCTCGCGAAAGTGCCCAGGTGGCGGAATTGGTAGACGCGCTGGCTTCAGGTGCCAGTGGCTTAACGGCCGTGAAGGTTCGAGTCCTTTCCTGGGCACCATTCGCGAGGTCGCTGACGTTCGTCGGTGACTAGAAAAACCCTAAGAACTCAGGTATATAAGGGCACGGTATCACCACCGGCGCCCGCCTGTGTTCGCCCATGATCGGGGCGCGTTGGGGGTCACTTTGGGGGTTCCGCGTGGATGCCGCCAAGGAGTGACCCCCAGATGGCTCTGTCAGACGCCGCGATTCGCGCCACCAAGCCGGGCGCCGCTCAATTCAAACTTTACGATGAAGGCGGCCTTTTTCTCATCGTTCGGCCGTCCGGCGGCAAACTCTGGCGGTTAAAATATCGCCACATGGGCAAGGAACAGGCGCTGAGCCTAGGCCAGTATCCCGATGTGGGGCTGAAACAGGCGCGGGAACGGCGTGACGAGGCCCGCAAGATCATCGCCAATGGCGGAAACCCGGCTTTCGAAAAAAAGCGTGCCGCCGTCGCCGCGTCGGTGAGCGCATCCAACACCTTCTCAACCGTCGCCAATGAACTGATCGACAAGCGCGAACGCGAAGGGCTCAAGGACATCACCACCGGCAAGGCGCGATGGCTCCTGTCGCTGCTCAAGGCGCAACTGGGCGAGCGCCCCGTCGGCGAGATTGAGCCTTATGAGCTTTTGGCCGTGCTGAAGAAGATCGAGTCATCGGGCAGGCTGGAAACCGCCAAGCGCTTGCTGGCGTTTTCGAGCCGGGTGTTCCGCTACGCCGTGGCTACCACCCGCGCCCAACGTAACGTCGCGGCGGACCTGCAGGGCGCCCTGACCGCGCCGAAGGTCAAACACCATGCCGCGATTATCGACCCCAAGGGCGTAGGCGCCCTGCTACGCGCCATCGACGGTTTCGAGGGCCAGCCCGTGACCCTGTGGGCGCTGAAACTGGCTCCCCACGTATTTGTCCGGCCGGGCGAGCTTCGACAGGCTGAATGGTCGGAAATCGACCTGGACGCCGCCGTCTGGCGTATTCCGGCCAGCCGCATGAAGATGAAGCGCGAGCACGCCGTACCGCTATCGACGCAGGCCGTAACGATCCTGACCGAGGCCCACGGACTGACCGGTGGTGGCCAGCTTGTGTTCCCGGGCCAGCGGACGCCAAGGCGCCCCATGTCCGAGAACACCCTGAATGCGGCGCTCCGGCGCCTCGGCTACAGCACCGACGAGATGACGTCCCACGGCTTCCGATCCACAGCCAGCACCCTGTTAAACGAGTCGGGCAAGTGGAGCGTTGACGCCATCGAACGCGCCTTGGCCCACGACGACGCAGACAGTGTGAGGGGCGCATACCATCGCGGCGCGCATTGGGATGAGCGGGTCCGGATGGCGCAATGGTGGAGCGATCATCTTGATCTGCTTCGCGAGGGAGGCTCTGTGGTCCCTATGAAGCAGCCACACCGGCCTGCAACTGTGATTCAGAACTAGCGGATGTATCAGGTGCAGGTTTTCCGCCGGAGACGTTGGCGTTTCGCGGGCAGGCAGGGTTCTCGCGATAAGAAAGCCCTTTAAGTAGAGCACCATACTCATTCATTTCCGCTTCAGATACCTTCGGCGCCCGCTTCCCAGAAATGCGGTTTGGGAATGACGTGACCCCCTGAAACTCCTCCAGAAATAATTAGAGTCCGGCCCATGGAGAGAAGGGACGTGACGTGACCCCCTGAAACTCCTCCAGAAATAATTAGAGTCCGGCCCATGGAGAGAAGGGACGGACGGATGAGGAAATCGAGGTTTACCGAGGAGCAGATCATCGCGGTCCTGCGCGAGCAGGAGGCGGGTGTTGGGACGGC
>CANJPZ010000013.1 GCA_947476325.1 Caulobacteraceae bacterium
ACGGCGTGCGCCCGCACAGCTCCCTGAACTACCGGCCGCCAGCGCCTGAATCGTTCGTCCCCCGCAGCGGCGGCATCGTGCCATGGGCAAGCGCGCCAGCTGTTGAGGGCGCGCGCTCGCCCACCCCGACCATGGCGTTACAGACCGCCGTGTACTAACAATGAAACTGGATCACCTCTCGGGGGCTGGCCATGACCGCGAGCCCTGGAAGACCAACCGCAAGGTCTTCTTCTCCACCAAAGCCGCGCTGACAGGTTCGTCCGACCCCTACTTCCGCGCTTTTGATCAGGCCTTTCCAGATTACTGGCGTTTTCAGGAATGGAAACGCGAGTTCGACGGCTTCCAGGCCAGCGGCGTGGCCCCGGCCTTGATGATGGTCCGGCTGCCGCATGACCACTTCGGCTCGTTCGGAACCGCGATTGACGGCGTCAATACGGTCGAGACCCAGATGGCTGACAACGACTATGCGATTGGTCTGCTGGTCGAGGCAGTGGCGCACAGCCGGTTTGCCTCCGATACCCTCATTGTCATCACCGAGGACGACGCCCAGGATGGCGGCGATCACGTTGACGCCCACCGCTCGATCGCCCTCTTTGCCGGCCCCTATGTCAAACAGGACGCCGTAGTCTCCGCGCCCTAAACCACGGTTGATCTGCTTCGCACCATCGAGGACATCCTGGGTATGAAACCCATGGGGTTGAACGATGCGCGGGCCCGCCCCATGACCCGGATCTTCGACCAGTCTGTGGCGACCTGGACCTATGACGCTGTTGTGCCCGCAACCTTGCGCGCCACCCGTCTGCCATTGCCGCCCGCCACGCGTGCGGAGGGCCCGCCGCCGCCGCCGCGGTCCAGCGAATACTGGCAGGCGGCAATGGCCGGTCAGGATTTCAGCACCGAAGATGTGCTCGATACCCGGCGCTTCAACGCGGCGCTCTGGTAAGGGCTCAAGGGCGACCGGGTAGCCGATAGCCGTCCCTGAGCCTATGGTGCACTGTCAGGCAAGCTAGACAGCAGGGGCGGTGATTATGCCGAAGAACAAACCAGGTGAGGGCATGACCGTTCTGGTCACCGGTGCGTCCATGGGGATCGGGGTCGATCTGGCCGAGTGTTTTGCGCGGGATGGTTATGACCTGATCCTCACCGCCCGCAGCCAGGTCCAGCTGAAGGCTGTTGCCGATCGCTTGTCGAGCACCTGGAGCATCAAGGCCACGGCGATCACCGAAGACCTGGGCGCCCCTGGCGGTGGCGTTGCACTGGCGGGGAAGATCAAGAAGGCGGGCCTGACGGTCGACGTACTGGTCAACAACGCCGGCTATGGCCACGCAGGCGCTTTCGATGGCTCCGATGCGGCCACCCAGCTGGGGATGATTGATCTGAATGACCGGGCCCTTGTTGAGCTGACCCAGATCTACTGGCCGGGCATGCTGGCCCGCGGGCGCGGCGGGGTGCTCAACGTCGCTTCGACGGCTGCCTTTGTGCCTGGGCCATTTATGGCCGTCTACTATGCGTCAAAGGCCTTCGTGCTGTCGTTCTCCGAGGCACTCTGGGAAGAAGCCCGCGGCACTGGGGTTCATGTCAGCTGCCTCTGCCCAGGCCCCACGGCCAGCGAGTTCCGCGCAAGGGCTGGAACCGGCGCAACGCGTCTGGGCCACACCGCAGCGGTGATGGCGTCAATGCCGGTCGCTGAAGCGGGCTATCGCGGCTTTGTCGCCAACAAGCGGGTAGTGGTTACGGGCGCCAAGAATGCCATCCAGTCAGCCCTGGCCCCCCTTTTGCCGAGGGGCCAGATCCTGAAGGTCGTCAGGCGGCTGCAGTCGCCGGCCTGATAGATTACCGAGCCGCTGGTGCGGTCGCAGGCGCCGCGGCGCTCTTGGCCGCGGCTTCTTCTTCGGCGCGGGCGCCGGCAAGCATGTTGCCCAGCGCATAGTTGCCTTCGTGGCAGGCGTACTCTTCCACATTGCCGTTCAGCGGTGTGAATTCATATTCGCCGCCCCACGGCGCGTCCCAAAGGGTCGGGTCGTTGATGACGTATTGATAGAGCAGCCGCGTCGGACCGACCCGGGTGAATTTTTCGGTCACCGTCAGGTTCTGCCACGAGCCATTGTAGGCTTGGCTTTGCGGAATATTGGTGGTCTCGACGACCAGGGTGTCGCCCTCCCAGTGGCCGATCGAATCGCCAAAGTATGGGCGGATGCCGTCGGTGCGGTGCTTGCCGTTCAGGCGAACGATACGGGTGTCGTGGACCATCTCGGTTTCGATGGCGATCGAGTCGCGGCTCTGAACGATATGGTAGTTGTTGTTGTAGAAGCCATTGGACAGCATCGGCGGCCCGGCGTTGCGGCCGAACGACGAGATGCATCGCTCACCGGCCGAACGGCTTTCCGGATTGTCGAAGGCTCCGGGACGCTGCCCTGCCGGCGGAGCGACCCTTGCCGGGGCCGGCGGCGCGACAGCGGCGACAGCGCCGGCTTTACGGGCCGGGGGACGGCCATTGGGCGTGGTCAGGATCGAGGTGCGCGGCTGGCCGCCGACCCGCATGACCGTCGAACCCGGATCGAGCCAGCCACGGTCATAACCACCGACCGCGCCGCCGGCGGCGGCGAATTCAGGACGCGTGCCTTCCGGCAGCTTGTCGCCACCTTTAGTCGGGGGCGGCGCATTGGGATCGACGCTGCGATTACCAACTTCGATTTCAGTGACGACGGCGCCTTCAAGGCGCGCCACTTCCTGCGGGGTGTAGACGGCGCGGTCTGCCAGAGCCGCCGGACGGGCCTCCGGGGTGAGGGTGGCGTTGCTCCAGGTTTCGCCCAGATCAGGCTGGCCGTACATGTTGCGCGGCACCTTGTAGGGCCCGGCTTTGGTCGCTGCTTTTGTCGCGGCCTTGGGTTCTGCCTTCGGCGTGGCGGTCGCGGTCGCCGCCTGCAGCGAAACCGGCATGATGAGCGGAGCGGCGCACAGCGCGGCTCCTACAGAAAAGAGAACAGCGCGTTTCATTGGTAACTCCGGAACTGAACCGCAAACGTGCGGTATTTTTCCTCTACCTAGTGAGGCTCAGCCTTCGGGGCAATGACCTAGATCATGTATTGAAGGTCCGGGCCCCGGCGGGGCCCGGACCTTCAATTTCTAGCGTGCGCGAGCGGGGGGCGTAGCCGCTGCCTGGGTAGCCGTGGTTCGCTCGTCTGCACGGGCGCCGGAGAGGATGTCCTCAAGAGCGTAGTTGCCTTCGTGACAGGCGTATTCCTCAACATGCTGGCCTGTCTGCAGGGCTGCGAACTCGTACTCGCCGCCCCAGGGAGCGCTCCACACTGACGGGTCAGTGATGATGAATTGATAGAGGAGCCGGGTCGGACTGGCCTGGGTGAATTTCTCTGTGACCGTCAGATTTTCCCATGAGCCAGCATAGGCTTGGGACTGAGGGATGTGGGTGGTCTCCACGACGAGAGTATCGCCCTCATAATGGCCGATGGAATCGCCGAAATAGGGGCGCACGCCGTCGGTGCGGTGCTTTGAGTTCAGGCGCACCACGCGGGTGTCGTGGACCATCTCGGTGGTGATGGCGACCGAGTCCTTGCCCTGCACGATGTTGTAATTGTTATTGTAATACCCGTTCGGCATCATCGGCGGGCCAGCATTGCGGCCAAACGAGAGGATGCAGCGGTCGCCGAGCGAGCGCTGCTCGGGGTTGTCGAGTCCGCCGACGCCGGGGACGGTGCTGACCCGGCCGGGCGCGACGGGCGCGCGGGTCGGGGCCGGCGCGCCGGCCTTGCGGGCGGGGTACTGGCCGTCAGGCGTGGTCAGGATCGAAGTGCGGGGCTCACCGCGCACACGCATGACCGCAGAGCCGGTGTCTAGCCAGCCGCGGTCGTAGCCGCCGACCGCGCCGCCGCCGGCGGCCAGTTCAGGACGGATGCCGGCGGGCAAGGCGTCGCCTCCCTTGCTGGGGGGCGGAGCGTTGGGATCAGTCGCACGATTGCCGACGGCGATCTCGGTCTGGATAATACCTTCCTGTTCTCGTACCTCGGCGGGCGTGTAGGTCAGGCGGGCGCCCAGCGCTCGCGGCCGGGTTTCCTTGGTGATGGTGGCATTGGTCCAGTAGCCGCCAATCATCGGTTGGCCAAAGCTGTTGCGGGCGGGCTTGAACGCAGGCGCCTTGGCGGCGGCCTTGGTCTGGGTCTGCGCGGAAACAGGCATGACCAGCTGGGCGGCGCAAAGGGCTGAGCCCAAGGCGATGAAGAGGACGCGTTTCATAAACTTCTCCCGATGGTGCGCCCTTTTTGAGACGGCGCTTTGCGCCGAGCCTACTGCTCGCTGGTACAGACGGCAACCGTTCACGGAAGTCGACGATTGGCGTCTTCGTCATCGCCCGTTCAGCGCGCGGCGCGGGTGCGGGCCGCCGCCTCATCGGCGCGGGCCCCAGCGAGAATGTTGCCCAGAGCGTAGTTGCCTTCGTGACAGGCATACTCCTCGACGTGTTGGCCCTGCGGCAGGGCCGCGAACTCATATTCTCCTCCCCAGGGCGCATCCCACATGGTCGGATCATTGATGATGTACTGGTAGAGAAGCCTGTTGTTCGCCACCCGTGTGAATTTCTCGGTGATGGTCAGATTCTGCCAAGATCCGCTGTAGGCCTGGGCCTGCGGGATGTTGGTGGTCTCCACAACCAGGGTCTCGCCTTCCCAGTGGCCGATGGAATCGCCGAAATAGGGGCGTACGCCATCCGTCCGGTGCTTGGCGTTCAGGCGGACGATCCGTGTGTCGTGGACCATCTCGGCTTCAATGGCGACGGCGTCCCGGCTCTGCGCGATGCGGTAGTTGTTGTTGTAGAAGCCGTTTGGCAGCAGGGGCGGGCCGGCGTTGCGGCCGAACGAGATGATGCAGCGCTCGGCCAGAGGGCGTTGCTCTGGATTGTCGACCGGGCCGACAAAGTTGCTGCCTTCACCGCCACCGCCACCGCCACCGCCACCGCCGCGAGCCGGAGCAACCGTTGTGGCAGAGGCCTTGCGGGCCGGAGGGCGGCCATCGGGCGTGGTCAGGAACGATGTTCGTGGCTCGCCGCCCACCCGCATCACCGCCGCACCCGGATCGATCCAGCCGCGATTGTAGCCGCCGACGACGCCCGCCGCGCCCGCGAACTGGGGCCGCAGGCCGGCCGGTGGGGCCTCGCCGCCCTTGGTCGGCGGCGGCGCATTGGGATCCGTGGGTGCGTTGCCGGTCAGAACCTCCGTGGCCACTTCGCCTTCGAGTTTGGCGACCTCATCGGGCCTGTAGACCAGCCGGCTACCGAGTCCGGCGGGACGGCTCTCGGACGTGATGGTGGCGTTGGTCCAGAAGTCGCCGAGATTGGGCTGCCCGAAATTATTTCGCGGCGCCCGGTAGGTCGCTTTGGGAGCCGCCTTCGCCGCTGCTTTTGGAGCAGCCGTTGCAGCCTGGAGTTGTACTGGCAGGACAAGCGGCACCGCACAGAGCGCGGTTCCGAAAGCCAAAAAGACAGCACGTTTCATCGTAGTCTCCTCAGGTTATGTCACCCGTCAGCGCCCTATCGCGCTGCCCTCGAACGCGCGGCAGCTTCTTCAGCTCGCGCGCCCGCCAGCATGTCTTCCATGGCGTAGTTGCCTTCGTGACAGGCATACTCTTCGACGCGCTGGCCGGGGCCAAGGGCTCCGAATTCGTATTCACCCCCCCAGGCCGCGTCCCAGATCGTCGGGTCATTGATGGTGTACTGGTAGAACAAGCGGTCCTTGCCAACCCGGGTGAATTTCTCGGTCACCGTCAGGTTCTCCCAAGAGCCGTTATACGCCTGGGCCTGAGGGATGTTGGTAGTCTCGACAACGAGGGTCTCGCCCTCGAAGTGGCCGATGGAATCGCCGAACCAGGGACGAACGCCGTCCGTGCGGTGCTTGGCGTTGAGACGTACGATGCGGGTGTCGTGAACCATTTCGACGTCGATGGCGACGGCGTCGCGGCTCTGAACGATGTGATAGTTGTTGTTGTAGAAGCCGTTCGGCAGCATCGGCGGGCCGCCATTACGGCCGAACGAGATGATGCACCGCTCGCCCAGGGGACGATCTTCCGGATTGGCGGGTGTCGAGCCGGTGCTTGCCGGTGTCACGCCGCCTCGGCCACCGGCTCCTGCACCTCCGCCGCCCCGTCCAGGCGCGGCCGCAGCCGAGGCCTTGCGGGCGGGCGGGCGGCCGTCTGGCGTGGTCAGAAGAGAGGTGCGCGGTTCGCCGTGCACATACATCACCGATGAACCGGGATCGAGCCAGCCGCGGTTATAGCCGCCAACGCCGGCGCCGGCGCCGGCGAACTGGGGCCGAAGACCGGCGTCCAGCGGCGCGCCGCCCTTGGATGGGGGAGGCGCATTGGGATCGGTGGGCGCATTGCCGACAGTGATTTCAGTCTCCAGTTCACCAACCAGTTTTGCGATTTCCTCGCGCGTATAGGTCGAACGGGTCCCGAACGATGCCTGACGGCTTTCCGGGGTCATGGTCGCGTTGGTCCAGTAGACACCGAGGTCGGGCTGGCCGAAAGCGTTGCGCGGCGCCCTGTAGGCTCCGGCTTTCGCGGCGGCCTTCGGTGCGGCCTTGGTCTGGGCCTGTGCGGCCTGCAGCGGCGTGGAAAGCACCAACGGGGCGGCGCACAACGCGGCTCCAACGGCAAAAAAGACTGTGCGGCGCACGGGCGTTCTCCTCGGGGGGCAGATTCGCCGACTAGCTGCGGCGCTTGGCGGGCAAGCTACCCATTGAATGACGATTGAGCAACGCCTGGCGAGCACCGCACGCCTGGTCGCTTTCGGCCTAGATCCGCTCAACGATGATGGCGGGAGCCATGCCGCCGGCGGCGCACATGGTGATCAGGCCGCGCTTGAGATCGCGACGCTCCAGCTCGTCAATCATGGTGCCGATCAGCATGGCGCCGGTCGCTCCGATCGGATGGCCCAGCGCCATGGCCCCGCCATTCACATTGACCTTGTCGCGGTCCAGTCGCAGGTCACGGATGAACTTTTCGGCCACGACGGCGAAGGCCTCGTTGATCTCGAACAGATCGATGTCATCGACGGTCAGGCCAGCCTTGGCCAGCACCTTGCGGGCGGCGGGCACGGGGGCGTTCAGCATCAGGGTCGGGGAGTCTCCCATGTTGACCGATGCGACGACGCGGGCGCGTGGCTTCCAGCCCTGGGAACGGGCGTAGTCAGGTGAGGCCAGCAGCAGCGCTGCCGAGCCGTCCACCACCCCTGAGGAGTTTCCGGCGTGGTGCACGAATTTGATGTTGAGGTCCGGATATTCCTGCAGAACCAGGCTGCGGTAGGTTGCTCCAGTGTCGTCAACCGCGACATCGGCCAGGGCTTCGAAGGACGGTTTCAGGGCGGCAAGGCCTTCAAGTGTGGTCTGAGGGCGGGGAAACTCCTCGCGGTCGAGGGCCAGGCTGCCGTCCTGGCGTTTCACCGGGATCAACGAACGATCAAAGTGGCCGCCGGCAATGGCTTTCGCGGCGCGCTGCTGGCTCTGGTAGGCTAGGGCGTCGAGATCAGAGCGCGAAATGCCTTCCAAGGTGGCGATAGCGTCAGCGCAGATGCCCTGGTTGGTCTGGGGGTGCGAGGCGCGCAGGCGCATGTTGCCCCGGTCCATGGTCGGCGGACCATCATCGGGTCCGCGCCGGTTCGGCATGGACATCATCTCGGTGCCGCCGGCCACCACCATGTCCGCCATGCCGGACATGATCGTCGCGGCCGCCAGACTGGTGACCGTGATGCCCGAGCCGCAGAAACGGTCCAGGGTCATGCCGCTGGAGCGGATGTCATAGCCGGCGTCGAGCGCCGACATGCGTCCAAGATCTCCCCCCTGCGGACCAATCTGGGCGCTGGTGCCCCAGATCACGTCATCGACTTCGGCGGTCTTGATGCCGTTTCGTTCGGCCAGGGCGCGCAAAACCGTTGCGCCAAGCTGCTGGGGGTGAATCTCGGACAAGGCACCCTTTCCGTACTTTCCAATGCCGCGCGGGGTGCGGCAGGCGTCGATGATCCAGGCTTCGGTCATGGGGCGTTCCTCGAATACGTGCGTGTCTTCAACTAGACGCGATCACCGTCAGGACACAACACCCTAGAAGTCGCAGGTGCACGACTGGGCACTTTTTATGGCGCGGCATTTCAGTTGAACTTTTCACGATGACGGGGCCTACTGGTTCCAACAAAACTAAAAACTTGGGGAAATGCTATGGAATACGGCCGGCTCAACGCACGAAGCGTGATCACTCAACTGCGCCTGTTCGGCACGTTCCTCGCCGTCCTGGTGCTTGCGGGCCTGGCGCCCCAGGCCACGGCGGCCGTCGCCGGCCCCACCGTCAGCGGTCCGATTCCGGCGCGCGTTTCCTTCGGCCAGCCTTCCCACGACTATGCCTGGGGCGCGACCATGCATAAACTGGCAAGCGTCGGCTATGTCGAGGAAGAGTACTTTTTCGAAGGCACGGCCAGCCGCTACAACACCCCTGCCGGCCAGCCGGGCACCGTTCGCGACAGCGGCCACAAGTACAAAACCCGCATGCTGGTCCGGCGGCCAATCGATCCGAAGAAATTCAATGGCACGGTGCTGGCTGAATGGACCAACGTCACGCCCGGCTACGACCTCGATGCCATGTGGGGCTCAACGTTCGAGCAGATGATCCGCGGCGGCTATGCCTGGGTCGGCATCTCGGCCCAGCGCGTCGGCATCCAGCAGGCGCCCAATGGCCTGAAGCAGTGGAGCCCCACGCGCTACGGCTCTCTGGACGTGACCGAAGGCGGAACCATCACCGACGACGCCTTGTCCTACGACATCTATGCCCAGGGTATGCAGGCCATCAAAAGCCCGACGGGCGTCAACCCGCTCGGCTCTCTGCACGCCCAGCACATCATCGCCATGGGGGCCTCGCAGTCGGCGGGCCGGCTCGGCACCTACATCAACTCGCTTCACGGCATTCTGGGCGGTACGGTTGACGCCTACATTCTGTCCATCGGCGGGGCGCGCATCCGCGACGACATTCCGGTGCCGGTATTCAAGGTCCTGTCTGAAACCGACATCCCCGGCCAGGTGCCATCGCGTCAGCCCGACACCGCAAAATATCGACAGTGGGAAGTCGTCGGCGCCAGCCACTCCGGCCAGCGCACGGGCTATAACTCCGGCGCCCTGAACCGCCGCGACGGCGTCACGCGCGAGGCGGCGGTCTGCACCTATCCGATGTGGCCGCGCATCCCGATCAACTATGTGCTCGGCAACGCCTATGACCTGACCAACAAGTGGATCAAGGACGGAACTCCGCCGCCCACCGCCGCCAAGGCTGACATTGATAGCCACCCCGGCCAGATTCCCGGCCGCGGCGGCGCACCCGCCACAACCGGCACCATCAACGAGATCAAGCGCGATGCCCGCGGCAACGCGCTGGGCGGCATTCGTCTGGCTGAATTCGGCGTGCCGACCTCGCTTTCGAGCCGCGAAAATACCGGCAACAGCTTCTGCAACCTGTATGGCCGCTACGAGCCGTTTGCGGACGATGTCATCAACCAGCTCTATCCAACCCATGCCGCTTTCGTGAACGCCGTGAAGGCCCAGACCGACGCGAATGTGAAGGCGGGCTACATCCAGGCCGTTGATGGCGCACGCACCCTGCACCGGGCGCAGACCTCGTACATCGGCTCGGGCGATCCCTGCAAAGCCGCCTGCCGGCTGGCGCAAGACCTGGGCGACATGACCTACATTTACATGGGCGAGATCCGTAACGTCGATCAACTCGGCGACACGGCCGCCGCTACCGTCCGCCAGATTGCCCGCGCCGACGGACCAAGAGGCAAGCCCGCTGATCGCACTGCGGCCAGAGCCGGCATAGCCAAATACCTCAGAGACCTGCACGCCATGAAAGCGCGGGGGGCGATTACGGCCACGGTCGACATGGAACTGACGACGGCGGCGAACGCGGTGACCTTGGCCCTGCCGGCGGGGTAAGGCCCCGCTGCCAGCCAAAGGCGCCCGTCAATAGAATCGGGCGGGCGTCAGGTTGCGAGTCGGGCCGCCCGCCAAGGTAAGGCTCATAACCTGCCCTGCATGCGCGCCTTGCAGGCCACGGGGGCCGGGGAGGCCGCCGTCGATGGCGACGATCACTTCATTGACCGAAAACCCAGCGGCCAGGGCCGGACTGGAATCAGCCACGTGAATGATTCTCAAGCCGGCCGGCGTGCGTGCTGTCTGCAAGCCGGTCAGGTTACGGTCAAAGGCAATGTTCGCGCGGGGCGTATCGAGAACCCACATACGGTTGCGGCCCAGGTCGAAGCGCAGATCGAAGCGACTCAGAAAGGGTAAGCCAAGCAAGGCCTCGCCCGCGGCCTCGCCGCTCGGCAGCTCGCACACGTCGAACGGCGCATCAGTAAACTCTGTACCGGCGAAACGCACGCGAGCCAGGCTGCCCGTGCGCACGGTCACGTCACGCCGGGAGCCTCCATCACCAGCCATAGTCGTCAGATGGGTCGCAGGCGTGCGCTTGCCGATCAGGCCCAGCCGCGCCGCCAGTTTTGGCGCAAGGATGAGCGGGGTGGCGCTGCCCAGGTCGACAATCGCCTTGAAGGGCGGCAGGTCCTCGACCGCGATCTCGACCAGGTGTTTGGATTCTGCCGAGGCCGTCAGGTCCAGCGACCGGCCGCCCTCGGGCGCCTCTCCGGCCTGGCCGCTTGTTACTGTAAGGGAGCCCGCCGAAAGGTCGACATCCACCACATTGTCCCGAAACAGCTCCATGCCGACCAGGGCCGAGATCCGCCGCTCGTTCGCCCCGCTGACGCCCGAAAGGTCGCCCGCCTGCAAGGTCGGGATTTGCAGTGTCGAATCCAGCCGGATGCGCCGCACCCTTCCGATGATCTGCTCGGCCGGGGCGTTAGCGCTGGCGGTCAGCACCGCGCCGGTCGACGGGTCGCGCATGAGCAGCGGCCCGACGTTGGAATAGGAAAGATCAACCCACGAGACAGGCGCTCCGTTGTCCAGCACCGCCATGGCTTGCCGGCCTTCGATAGACACCGGAAGCACAATTTGCGGCATGTCGCCCGACAGCGGAATGACGATCGAACGGCCCTGGGCCAGGGCGCGCGGGGCCACCGCAGCGCCAAAAGCCAACGCCATCAGGGTGCGACGGGAAAGAGCGCCTGTCATCCGCGAGAAGGATGGGCGCGCGTTACGGTGTCGTCAAGCCGCAGCGGGGGCTAGCGCGGCCCCATGCGAATGGCGCCGTCCAGACGGACATCCTCGCCGTTGAAGTAGCCGCAGGTGATCATGGTCAGGGCAAGCTGGGCGTACTCGTCGGGGCGGCCGAGCCGCTTGGGGAAGGGCACCTGAGCGGCTAGGCTGGCGCGCACCGGCTCGGGCGCACTGGCCAGCAGCGGGGTATCGAAGATGCCGGGCAGGATGGTGTTGACCCGGATGCCTTCGCTCGACAGATCCCGCGCCACTGTCAGGGTCAGGCCGACAATGCCGGCCTTCGAGGCGGTATAGGCCGCCTGGCCGATCTGGCCATCCTCTGCCGCGACCGACGCGGTATTGACGATCGCGCCGCGGTCACCGTCTTCCAGGGGATCGAGCGTCAACATGCCGGCGCTGGATTTCACGATGCAGCGGAAGGTTCCGATCAGGTTGATCTGGATAATCCGTTCGAAATTGGCCAGCGGGTACTGCTTGATGGCGCCGGTTTCGCGGTCGCGGCCGACCGTCTTCACCGAGCCGCCGACGCCGGCACAATTCACCAGGATACGCTCCTGACCGATCGCCGCGCGCGACTTGGCAAAGGCCGCATCAACCTCCTCGTCGGAGGTCACATTGACCTGGCAGAACACGCCGCCGAGTTCCTTCGCCAGCGCCTCGCCTAGGTCCGCATTGAGGTCGAAGATGCCGACCTTCACGCCCTGGGCGGCCAGACGGCGCGCAGTCGCCGCGCCAAGGCCGGAGGCTCCGCCGGTGATGACGGCGGAAATGCTGGAATCAAGTTTCATCGATGGTGCTCCTAGATGCTTCGTCCAAGTCCGGCCCAGAAGGGGTCGCGAAGCTTGCGTTTGAAAATTTTTCCCGAGTCTTCCCGCGGCAGGTCTTCGCGGAAGTGGACGGTCTTGGGCACCTTGTACCCGGCGATCTGCTCGCGCAGATAGGAGCGAACGTCGCGCTCAGTCAGTTCGACACCGGGCGAGGGCTGGACAAAGGCGCAGACCGCCTCGCCGAATTCCTCATCCGGAACGCCGAATACGGCGCAGTCGGCGACGCCGGGCATCTTGTGCAGTTCGGCCTCGATCTCGGCGGGGTAGATGTTTGCGCCGCCCGAGATGATCATGTCCTTGGCGCGGTCGCACAGATAGAGGTACCCGTCCGCGTCGAGATAGCCGACATCCCCCGGCGCGATCAGGCCGGCTTTTTCCGCCGCCCGGCGTTTTTCATCGTCGCCCTGATAGGTGAAGTCGGGGATGTGGCGGTTGCGAGCAACCACCTCGCCGATCTCGCTCACGGGCAAGGCCTTGCCTTCCTTGTCGAGGATCAGGATTTCGGCCTGGCCGATGGGCTTGCCGACGGTGCCCGGGTGAGCCAGCCATTCCTCCGAGGTGCAACCGACCACCATGCTGGTCTCGGTCGAGCCGTAGTATTCGTGGATCACCGGGCCCCACCATTCAATCATCGCCCGCTTGATCGGCGGCGAGACCGGGGCCGCGGCATGCACAACGAACTCCAGCGAGGACAAATCGTACCGGCTCTTCACTTCGTCCGGCAGCCGCAGCAGTCGGTTGAACATGATCGGCACCATGTGCAAGTGGGTGACCTTGTAGCGCTCGATCATCTGCAGCAGCTCTTCCGGATCGAACCGGGGCTCCAGAATGACGGTGGCCCCAATCCGCGCGGCAAGCAGGCCGTAGGCGTTGGGTGCCGAGTGGTACATAGGCCCGACCATCACCGTGACGACGCTGCCCAGGTCGTTGGCCCGCGTCCCGAAACCAAAACCCTTGAGCAGTAGCTCGCGGCTGAACGTCGCCTCGCCCGGCGTTGGCGGATTGCGACGCACGCCTTTGGGGTGACCAGTGGTGCCCGAGGTGTAGATGATGCTGCCGGGCGGCTCGAGGGCGGCGGCGGCGAAAGGCGGCTGGCTGTCGACCCAGCTGTCCCAGTCGGTGCGACCGGCGGGCGTCGTCGCGGCGACGGGATCAACGCCATAGGCCTGAACGATTTCCGTGGGCGTCGCGGCCACCAGTACCGGCACGCCTGCGGGCAGGGCGCTTTCGACGCCGCGTAACAGATCAGCGTGGATGACGATGGCCTTTGCGCCGCAGTCCTCGAAGACATAGCGCGCCTCGCCGGGCGTGCCGTGCCAGTTGACGGGTGTCGGATAGGCGCCGATCAGGCCGGCGGCGAGGCTGGCTTCGAAGAAGCAGAAGTCGTTGCGCAGGAACAGGGCGACCACGTCGCCCGGGCCAACCCCGAGGGCTTTCAGGCCGCTGGCGGCGCGCTCGGCCCGCGCCTGAAGGGTCGTGACATCGACGACCCGGTCTCCGCTGATGAACTTCGCCATCTCTAGAGGGTCCTTGCGATCAGAAGGCGCATGATCTCGTTCGAACCGCCGTAGATGCGGCTGATCCGGGCGTCGCGGTACATGCGGGAAATGGGCATTTCATCCATGTAGCCGGCGCCACCATGGAACTGCAGGCACTGGTCGACAACCTTGCCCTGCAGCTCGGTGGTCAGCAGCTTGGCCATGGCCGCCGTGGTTGCATCCAGCCGACCGGCCAGTTGCTCGCCGACACAGTAGTTGACGAACACCTTGGCGGCGGTGGCTTCTGCTTTGAGGTCCGCCAGGCGGAACTGTGTGTTCTGGAAATCCAGGATCGCCTTGCCGAAAGCCTTGCGGGATTTAGTGTAGTCGAGGGTGGTTTCCAGGGCCATGTCGATGGCAGTCACGGCCTGGGCGGCGATCACCAGCCGCTCGCGCGGCAACTCGGTCATCAGCTGACGGAAGCCCTGGCCCTCGGCCTCGCCCAGCAGGTTGTCGGCGGGCACGAAGACGTCGTCGAAGAAGAGTTCCGAAGTGTCGGACGCATCCTGGCCGAGCTTTTTCAGGCGACGGCCGCGGCGAAAGCCCTCAGCCTTCTCGGTCTCGACGACCAGCAAGGATACGCCCTTGCCGCCCTGTTCAGGATCGGTCTTGGCGGCAACGATGACGAAATTGGCCAGTTGGCCCGACGAGATGAAAGTTTTGGCGCCGTTGATCCGGTAGCCGTTGCCACTGCGGATCGCGGTGGTGCGGATGGATTGCAGGTCAGAGCCGGTGTCCGGCTCGCTCATGGCGATGGCCGCCACCCGTTCGCCGTTCGACAGGCCCGGCAGCCAGCTGTGTTTCTGCTCCTCGGTGCCGTGGGCGACGACGTAGGGCGTGACGATGCCGTTGTGCAGCGAGGCGGCAAAGCCCTGGACGCCGCGGCGCTGGGTTTCCTCGAAGACGATCAGGTCATGGCGGAAGTCGCCGCCGCCGCCGCCGTATTCGGCCGGAACCGACACGCCCAGCAGGCCGGCTTGCCCCGCCTCGGTCCAGAAGGCGCGTTCCACCTGGCCGGCCTCGCGCCAGGATTCGGTCCGGGCGGGCGTCGCCGCGCGTTCAAGAAACTTTCCAATCCCGTCGCGAAACATCCGCAGATCGGCATCGTCCATAAAGGACGGTTCGGTGACATTCAGAACGGTCATGTGCGGTTTACCGGGCGGCCTTGTTGAGCGGATAGCGGGCGGCGGCCTGGCTCCAGCTGAACGGCATGGCCACGGGAACAACGCTGACTTCGCTGGTGAACTTGAACGGGTACTTGAATCCGCTATCGTAGACCAGTTCGACGAAGAAGGCGGTATAGCCCTTGGCCGGATCCGGCACGCGAATGACATAAGAGCCGTTGGCCTGGGGCGACATGGGCGACTTGACGTAGGCGTTGCCAATCACGTCCTTGCGGAAGTCGCGGGCGTTGGGGTTGGTCGCCTGCCACAGGTTCACTTCCTTGGGCTTGTCGATCGGCCGCACGGTCAGTGTGCCATCCGGTGCCTTGGTCCAGCTGTAACGAGGCCGCGCATGGCCCGTGATCACGGCGTTGTAGTAGGCAACCATGCTGTCCTGGGCGTCGGACTCACCCAGGTTGTGGCGTGCGTTCGGCACATAGCGGATGCGTTTTTCTTCCGGCAGGGCGCCATAATAGAACTGGGAATTGTCGGGCGTGAAAAACTGGTCGCCCGAGGCGTTGATCTCGTACTTGGGCATCCGCATCTGCGGACGTTCGCGGTAGTTGAACGGATCCTCGATATCCAGAACCGCCTTGTAGCCCGGCGTGCCGATCTTGTGCGGGAAGATGCCGTGATCGACGTAGTCCTGCAGGGACGAAGAGAATTGGCCATAGGCTTCAAAGCCGTGCTTGGTGACTTCCTCGCTGTTCAGTGCGTCGATGACCAGCGGAATGACGCCCATGACGCGCTTGTCGACCGCGGCCACCAGCCACGCCGTCCAGCCGCGCTTCGAGCCGCCGGAGACAACGAACTTGTTCAGGCGCAGCTTGCCGCCCTGTTCGGAGCGGGCAAATTCCTGCACCGCATCCATGGCGCGCACGCCGCTCTTGACCATGGCCAGACGCACCAGCCATTCGGGATCGTTCGTCTCCATGAACTTGACGCGGCTGTAGGCGATCAGGTCGTCTTCGCCACGGCCCTTGGTGGGATCGTCGGGGAATTTCAGTGGCTGGTTCGGCACCATGTGCAGTTCGGCCGCGATCGTGTTGGTATCGGTCGCCACCTTGATCATGCGGGCCGAAGGCGCTTTGGGCGCCGCATCGTTGATCGAGCCGCCATCGATATAGAGGAAGGCCTTGTCGCTGGTAACGTGGTCGGGTTTGGTGACGGTCAGCCAGTGCTTCCACACCGGATGGTCCACCTCGCCGGCGCCGCGCCAAGACTGGGACGTCAGGTCCAGGACATAGGTCGTATAGCCGGGTCCGGGAATGACGCTGTTGACCGTCCAGCCGTAGACCGAATCCTTCTTGGCGACATACCGATCAAGGGCCGTCGGTTGGGTCGCGGTGGCCACCGGCCCCGCTGCGAGGATCGGCGTGGTGAGCAGAGCCAGCCCGATCAGACAGCCGGCGAGTGTGCGTATTACCTTGATCATGACCTGTGGTCCTCTCCTGCGGGCCCGCTGTTCCCGCGGCGCTCCAAGCCTAACGCTAGCGGAAGTGGACGGTCGTGACCATGCGGGAATTTGGCGAAAAATGTGGTTTGAGCCACCCGGCCGCCGCCGAGCAGGAGGTGGGAGGCGACACCGCCGGTATCACCTGTGAGGACGTCCGCCGGACGCCGGCATGAGGAATTCGCCGAGCGCGGAGATTGGCCCCAGACCAACGTCGAAGACTTGCCGCCGTTCGGGTCTACCGCAAACTCGCGTTGAGCTTTTCGAGCACCGCTGCGCCGGGCACGAGTTCGGCGTCGTGCAGCTCGTTCAGGGGCGTGGCCACCGTATCGAGGGAATCGTGGAGATCCTGCGAGGCCGGGTCGATGAACAGCAGGCCGGTGACGATTTCGCCCAATGCCGCCCTGGATGACAGGAAGGCCTGGGCTGCCACGCGGTCCGACGGATCATAATGTGCTGCCAGCTTGTGCAGGCTCAGCACTGACCCATCGTGCTGGGTAACGGTCTGGGTCTCGCCGGGCTCGTAGTCCACATGGATCGGCGCGCGGTCGGCCACCAGGTCGAGCTTGTTCACCGCCTCGTTGTGCTCGCGCACGTAGTCGTAGCTCTTGGTCGAGCCGTTGTGATTGTTGAACTGCACGCACGGGCTGATGCAGTCGATGAAGGCCGGGCCCTTGTGGTTCAGCGCCGCCTTGATCAGCGGCGCCAGCTGGGCCTTGTCGCCGGAAAAGCTACGGGCCACGAAGGTTGCGCCCAGCTGCAGGGCCCGGCAGTCCGACCGATCGGCGATGCGAGAGATGCAAGACTAGCTTGAGAAATGCGGACCGCAATTGATGCATATCACAGAAAGGGGCGTTATGGGGGCAATCGGCTCACGCCCGGCGCCGCGTCGGCCCACCCCATGAGGATCCATGTCAACAACAGACGCAAGCCAGATTGAGAGCCGTCTTGAGGTTCGCGCTGGCGGTCTGATCGCCCATGTCGCCATCAGCAATCCCGCGCGGCTGAATTCGATGAACAGCGGCCTGATGGCGCAGTTTATCGAAACGATCGGCGCGCTGGCAACGAACAGCGACCTGCGGGCCCTGGTGCTGACAGGCGCGGGCGAGAAGGCTTTCATCGGCGGCGCCGACATCAAGGAGATGGCGGTGCTTGCCTCGCCCGATCAGGCGCGGACCTTTATCGCCCGGGTGCACGATTGCTGCGTTGCGCTGCGCGACTTGCCGGTTCCGGTCATAGCGCGGATCAACGGCGCCTGCTTTGGCGCAGGTCTGGAAATGGCGGCGGCCTGCGACCTGCGCGTGGCTTCCACCACCGCCCTGTTCGGAATGCAGGAGGTGCGTCTGGGGATTCCGTCCGTCATCGAGGCGGCCCTCCTGCCCACCCTGGTCGGCTGGGGGCGAGCCCGGGAAATCCTGCTGCTGGGCGAGACATTCGACGCACAGCGCGCTTTGGACTGGCGACTGGTTGAGCGCCTCGCCGGACCGGACGTGCTGGATGCATCGGTCGAGACCTGGCTCGAATCCCTTCTCGCCTGCAGTCCTGGCGCCGTGCGAGCGCAAAAGGCGCTGATCCGGAAGTGGGAAGACCTGCCGCTGACTGCCGCCATCAGCGCCGGGATCGACAGCTTTGCGGCAGCGTTCGAGACGCCCGAGCCTCGTGAGGCCATGCGGGAGTTCCTGGAGCGAGAGGCAATACGCAAGGCGCTGCGCTAAAACACCTTTCCCAATCCTTCAAAATCACCAAAGTCACACCATGACCGCACCCGACCCCAAGGACCTGGCCGAATATGCCGCTGACGCCGACGCCTGGTTTTTGGCCAATGTGAATTCGGACCCGGGGTTCATGCTGCCGCTGACTTTCATGGAGGTCGGGACCGACCGGCAGTTCGACTTCCTGCGCGAGTGGCAGGCCAGGGTGCATGCAGCGGGTTATCTCGGCGCCGCCTGGCCGAAGGAATACGGCGGGCGCGGCCTGCATCCCGATTTCCAGGCGGCGGCGACGGCGGCGATGCGAAAGCACAATGGGCCGATCATGCTCAACGCCATCGGCCTGAACTGGACAGGCCCGCTGCTCCTCGACATCGGGACGGAGGATCACAAGCAGCGCTATCTGAAGCGCATCCTCTCGGCCGAGGACATCTGGTGTCAGGGCTTTTCCGAACCCGAACACGGCTCGGACCTGGGCAACGCCCAGACCCGCGCGGTGCGCGACGGCGAGGCCTACATCGTCAACGGCTCGAAGATCTGGACGACGCTGGGTCACTACGCCGACTACATGATCCTGCTGTGCCGCACCGACCCGGCGTCGACGCGCAAATACGACGGTCTGTCCTTCATCCTGACGCCGATGAAGATCCCCGGCGTGACCACCACCCCGATCCGCAAGCTGACCGGCGAGCACGGCTTCACCCAGACCTTCTTCGCCGATGCGCGGGTTCCCGCCGATGGCCTGATGGGCAAGGAAGGCGAGGGCTGGAAGGTGGCCATGCGCACCCTGGAATACGAGCGCGGCGCGCGCGGCGGCCAGGCCGGCGGCTATGTCCAGACGCCAACCAACGCCTGGGCGGTGCTGGACCTGGCCAGGCGCATGCAGCGCGGCGGCAAGCCGGCGCTCGACGATCCCGACATCCGCTCGCAGATGGTCGATTTCATCCTGGAGATCCAGAGCCTCGAGCTGTGCCGCCAGCGGATTGCTGTTCCGGCCCTGAACACAGACCATCCCGCCGGCCTTCCGTTGAGCTCCAAGTTGATGACTACCGAGTTCGTTAGGCGGATCAATGAATTCGCCATCACCCTTACCGGCGGCCAGGGCGCCTACTACGCCGGCGATCCCAATGCCGTGGACTACGGCTTCTGGACCCGGGCCTATCTGAATGCGTTCAGCGCCACGATCGGCGGCGGCACCACCCAGATCCAGCACAACATCGTCGGCGAACACGTGCTGGGCTTGCCGAAGGGGTAGGCGTGCGCTCAGGCGTGCGCTACGGATTTTCGACAAGCCTGAACTCACAAGAATGCAGGCGCCAGGGAGGGACTATTGCAGGACATCGGCCGGATGGGGTTCTCCGAAGCCCAGGGCGATCTGCTGGAGAGCGCGACAGCGTTTTGCGCGGACGTCTCGCCGGTGGCGCGCGTTCGCGCCCTGATGACCGACGACCTGGGCCATGACCCGGCCGTCTGGCGCCAGATCGGCGAGCTGGGCTGGCTGGCCATCGCCATTCCCGAAGCCTTCGGCGGCCTCGGCCTCGAGCTGGGCGACGTGGTTCCGGTGGTCGAGCAGATGGGCCGCCGGCTGCTGGCCGGACCTTATGTCTCCACCACCCTGGCCGCCCAGGCGTTGATCGCTGGAGGAACGGACGCCCAAAGGGCCGAAGTTCTGCCCCAGCTGGCCGCCGGAACCCCCGCTACCCTGGCCCTTATGGAAGGCGCCGCCGACTGGGATCTTGAGGCCATAACCGCCACGGTCACGGCGGGGGCAGGGAACCTGACTCTGGCCGGAACCAAGATCCTGGTCGAGAACGCTGACGCTGCCCGGTGGATCATCGCCTCGGTGCTGCATGAACGCCAACCCGCACTGGTCCTCATCGACCGGGTGTCCGTGGCCGAAACAGCCCTGCGCCGCGAGACCATTATCGACGAGACCCGCCGCGCCTTTTCCCTGACCCTCGACGGGATCACCGTCCCGGCCTCGGCCCTGCTGGATCCGGCCCGGGCTGCGGCGACGCTCGCCCACCTGCATCTAGCCGCCAACCTCCTGGCCTGCGCCGAAATGTGCGGCGGAACCCAGGCCGCCATCGACGACACCCTCGATTACGCCAAAACCCGCATCCAGTTCGGCAAACCGATCGGCACCTATCAAGGAGTCAAGCACCCGATCGTCGCGGCCTATGTCCGCTATGAACAGGCCCGGAGCCATCTCTATTCCGCGGCCCACTGCTTCAACGAACAGGGAACCGGCGAGATCGCCGTGCGCATGGCCAAGGCCGAGGCGGATGCCGCCTTCTCCTTCGCCGCTGACCGCGCCATCCAGTTCCACGGCGGCTTTGGCTTCACCTACGACTGCGACGCCCAGCTTTACCGCCGCCGGGCTATCTGGCACGCGGCGCAAGGCGGCGACCGGGCCTTCCACAAGAAGAAGCTCGCCGAGCTGTTGTTCTAGTCGGGGCAGGAAAGACACAGATGCCAATTCTGGACTCCACCCTCGACACGCGAGACCCCGCCTTCGCCCAGAACCGCGAGGACATGCTGGGCCTGATCGAAGTGATGGATGGTCTGCTGGCGGAGGCTGCGCGCGGCGGCGGCGAGGCGGCCCACGCGCGGCTGGCCAAGCAGGGCAAGATGCCGCTGCGCGAGCGCATCGCCCATGTGCTCGATCGCGACACGCCGTTCCTTGAAATCAGCGCCCTGGCCGGCTGGCGCTCGCCCTATCCCGTGGGTTCGGGCTTTGTGGTCGGTATCGGCATCATCGAAGGCGTCGAGTGCGTCATCCTCGGCCACGATCCCAGCGTGCGCGCCGGGGCGTTCAACAACTTCAACCACAAGAAGCTGATGCGCGGGCTGGAGCTGGCCCGCATCAACCGGCTGCCGTACGTCCAGTTCGTGGAGTCTGCCGGTGCCGACCTGACCGGTGGCGCCAATGAGGACCCCGAGGCCGCCATCCAGCGCGAACTGGGCCACTTCGCCGAGTCCGGGCGGCTGTTCTACGAGATCAGCGAGCTGTCCAAACTGCGCATTCCGACCATCTCGGTGGTGTTCGGCTCGGCCACAGCCGGCGGCGCCTACCAGCCGGGGATGAGCGACTACAACATCCTGATCCGGAACCAGTCCCAAGTGTTTCTCGGCGGCCCGCCGCTGGTCAAGATGGCCACCGGCGAGGACGCCGACGTTGAAAGCCTTGGCGGCGCGGACATGCACGCGAGCATTTCAGGTCTCGGTGACTATCTGGCCCGCGACGAGATGGACGGCATCGCCAAATGCCGCGAGGTGGTCCGCCACCTGAACTGGAAGAAGCTGGGACCTGAGCCCGAAGCGACCTTCGCCGAGCCTCTGTTCGATGCGGAGGATCTGCTGGGCATGGTCTCGAAAGACCTTCGCCAGCCCTTCGACATCCGCGAAGTCGTGGCCCGCCTCGTCGACGGCTCCTATTTCGAAGAGTTCAAGGCGGTGTACGGTCCCACCCTAGTCTGCGGCTGGGCCAGTCTGCACGGCTACAAGATCGGCATCATCGGCAACAATGGCGCGCTGTTCTCGGAAAGCGCCGAAAAGGCCGCCCAGTTCATCCAGCTGTGCAACCAGATAGATACGCCAATCCTCTTCCTGCACAACATCACCGGCTACATCGTCGGCACCGAGTTCGAGCAGGGCGGCATCACCAAGAACGGCTCCAAGATGATCAACGCGGTGTCCAATTCCACCGTGCCCCACATCTCGGTGATCCTCGGCGCCAGCTACGGCGCCGGCAACTACGGCATGAGCGGCCGGGCCTTCGGCACGCGCTTCACCTTCATCTGGCCTACGGCCAAGATCGCGGTCATGGGCCCCAAACAGATGGCCGGCGTTATGTCGATCGTCGGCAAGGCCTCGGCGGCTCGCAAGGGCGAGCCCTTTGACGAAGAGGCCGACGCCAAACGCGCCGCCTTTGTCGAACACTGGGCCGAGGAGCGGTCCAAGGGCCTGTATGCCACCTCGCGCATCTCGGACGACGGCATGATCGATCCGCGCGATACCCGCACCTGCATCGCCATGGCCCTGTCGGCCTGCTGCAACGCCGACGTCAAAGGGACCAAGGAGTTCGGCACATGGCGCATGTAGTAAAGCCCATCCGCCGGTTGCTGGTCGCCAACCGCGGCGAGATCGCCCGGCGCATCTTCCGTACGGCTCGCGAGATGGGAATCTCGACGGTGGCGGTCTATGCCGACGGCGATGCCCAGGCCCCTTTCGTGCGCGAGGCCGATATCGCCGTCGCCCTGGATGGCCGCACCTCGGCGGTGACCTATCTCGACTTTCCCAAAATCCTCGAGGCCGCCCGCCGCTCTGGCACCGACGCCATCCATCCGGGTTACGGGTTCCTGTCCGAAAACGCCGCCTTTGCCCAAGCCGTCATCGACGCCGACCTGATCTGGGTCGGTCCCAGCCCCGAGGCCATCGGTAAGATGGGCGACAAGTTGTCGGCCAAGGCGCTTATGCAGGCGGCCGGCGTACCGACGCTCAACGCCGTCGAAATCAAGCCGGGGACCGATATCGCCACGGCGGCGAAGGACATCGGCTATCCCGTGCTGGTCAAGGCCTCGGCCGGCGGCGGCGGCCGCGGCATGCGGGTGGTGGAAAACCAGGCCGATCTGGCCGCCGCCATCGAAAGCGCCCAGCGCGAAGCCCAGGCCGCGTTCGGCGATGACACCGTCTTTCTTGAGCGCTGGCTGGAAAAGGCCCGCCACGTCGAGGTGCAGATCATCGGCGATAATCACGGCACCCTGGTCCACTGTTTCGAGCGCGAATGCTCGATCCAGCGCCGTCACCAGAAGATCATCGAAGAGGCGCCATCCAGCGCGGTCGATCCTGAAACCCGCGCCGCCCTGTGCGCCGCGGCCCTGACCGCAGGCCGCCAGGTTGGTTATGCCTCGGCCGGCACGGTCGAGTTCCTGCTGGCCGGCCGCGAGTTCTGGTTCCTGGAAGTGAACGCCCGCCTGCAGGTCGAACACCCCGTTACCGAAGCCATCATCGGCCACGATCTGGTGCGCGAACAGATCCGCGTCGCCGAGGGCGAGGCGCTGTCTTTCCGTCAGGAAGACCTGACCATCACCGGCCACGCCATCGAGGCGCGCCTTTGCGCAGAGGACCCGGACCACGACTTCCTGCCCTCGCCCGGCCCGGTGACCATCTGGCGGCCGTCGACGGCGGCGCCCGCCCGGTTCGACTCCGGCGTCGAGACCGGCAGCGAGGTCAGCCCTGACTTTGACGCCATGATCGCCAAGGTCATCGTCCATGCGCCGACCCGCCGCGAGGCGGCCGCGCGCCTCGCCCGCGTTCTGGAAACCACCCAGGTCCAGGGCCTGACCACCAACCGCGATTTTCTGGTCGCAACCCTGCGCACGCCGGCCTTCATCGCCGGAGACACCACCACCGACTTCATCGACCGGATCGCGCCCGCGCCGCGCCGTATCCCCTCGCGGGATGAATTGATCCAGGCGGCCATCGCTGCGGCCCTTGAAGGCCAGGCTAGGCGGCGCGCGCAGGCAAAAGTGCTGCGGTCCATCCCGACCGGCTGGCGCAACAGCGTCATGCCGCCGGAGACGATCACCTTCACGGCCGGCGAGGAGACGATTCCGCTCGCCTACCGCGCCGGGCGCGACGGCGCCTTCCGGTTCGCGGCCGACGACGCCGAGCATCGCGTCGAAGCCTTCAGGGCAGGCGAGGGGGTGGTCGATTTCAGCCTCGACGGCCTGCGCCTCGAATACCGCGCCGAGTTGCACGCCGATCGCTGCTTCCTGCATGGAATCAATGGCGACCTGGAGCTCCTCGAGGCGCCCAGATTCCCGCCGGCCGAGACTGCCACGGCGACCGGCGGTCTGGTCGCGCCCATGCCGGGTGTCATCCGCTCGCTGGCGGTGCATGTCGGCGAGACGGTCGCAAAGGGCCAGCTGTTGCTGGTGCTCGAGGCCATGAAGATGGAACACCGCATCGTAGCGCCCCACGACGGGGTAGCCGGCGAAATCCAGGTCGCGGTCGGCGACCAGGTCAAGACCGGTCAGCGCCTGCTGACCCTGACCGATGACTAGACCCATTTCCCTCCGTTCGTCCCCGCGAATGCGGGGACGGTCGGGTGTTATAGAAGCCAGGACGGAGTCAGAACTCATGGCGGCCACACTCTACGAAATCACTGGCGGCGCGGCCTGGATCACCCTGAACCGGCCCGAGAACCGCAATGCCCTTTCAGCCGATCTGGTCAACGAACTGCACGACCACCTGATCGCCGCCAACCAGGACGAAGCGGTGCGCTGTATCGTCATCACCGGCGGCGGCACGGCGTTCTGCGCGGGCGCGGACCTGAAGAACCCTCCGGGCACGCCGGGTCAATCCGGCCGGGCCACCTCCCTGCCTGAAGTTCTCAAGACCATGCTGGACAGCGCCAAGCCGGTCATCGCCGCAGTCAACGGCCCGGCCTTCGCCGGCGGCCTGGGCCTGGTGGGCGCCGCCGACATCGTGGTGACGGTCGAGGATGCGCCCTACAGCTTCAGCGAGGTACGGATCGGCGTTATCCCGGCGGTGATCTCGGTGGTCTGCATCCCCAAGCTGGGGACGCACCACGCCATGAAGCTGTTCCTGACCGGCGAGCGGTTCACCGGCAAACAGGCCGTAGAGTTCGGCCTCGCCCACCGCGCCGTGCTCGCTGATCAGTTGCGCGCCGCTGTCCAGGAAGAAATCGACATGATCAATCTCGGCGGCCCGATCGCCGTGGCCGAATGCAAACGCCTGGTGCGGCGGATCTCGGCGCTGTCGGTCGAGTCCGGCTTCGACGAGGCTTCACCCTGGAGCGTGCGCATGTTCCAGTCTCCCGAGGGTCAGGAAGGCATGGCCGCCTTCCGCGAAAAACGGAAACCCGCGTGGATCGCAAACTCATGAACGAAACCATCCGCATCGCCAACTGCAGCGGCTACTACGGCGACCGTCTCGACGCCGCGCGCGAGATGATCGAGGGCGGGCCCATCGACGTCCTGACCGGCGACTATCTGGCCGAGCTGACCATGGGCATCCTCTACGGCCAGAAACAGGCCCGGGGCGAGGCCATGGGCTATGTCGGCACCTTCCTGAAGCAGCTGGAAGAAATCGCGCGCTCTTGCGCCGAAAAGAACATCAAGATCGTCGTCAACGCCGGCGGCCTGAACCCCAAGAGCATGGCCGACGAGGTCCAGAAAATCCTCGACGCCCAGGGCGTGAAATCCAAGGTCGCTTACATCGACGGCGATGACCTGACACCGTGCCTGGGCGAGCTCGGCGCCGGGGGCGAGGCCTTGGCCAATATCGACACCGGCCAGGCGTTCTCGACCGCCGATCAGACCGCGGTCACCGCCAACGTCTATTTCGGTGGCTGGGGCATCAAGGAAGCGCTCGATCAGGGCGCTGACATCGTCATCTGTCCGCGGGTCACGGATGCGGCTCTGGTCATCGGGCCCGCCGCCTGGAAGTTCAACTGGAAGCGCAACGACTATGACGCCCTGGCCGGCGCGCTCACTGCCGGCCACATCATCGAGTGCGGCGCCCAGTGTTGCGGCGGCAATTATTCGTTCTTCCAGGAGGTGCCGAGCTTCCGCAATGTCGGCTATCCGGTCGCCGAGATCGAGCGGGACGGCTCGTTCACCATCAGCAAGCACCCGGGCACCGGCGGGCTGATCTCGACAGGCACCATCACCGCCCAGCTGCTCTATGAAATCTCATCGCCCGCCTACGTGAACCCCGACGTCATCGCCCATTTCGACACGCTAAAGATCGAGCAGGCCGGGCCCGACCGGGTGCGCGTTTCCGGCGTGCGAGGCTCATCGCCGCCGCCGACCCACAAGGTCTGCATCAACACCGTCGGGCCCTACCAGCAGAGCCTGGACGTGCTGCTCACCGGCCTCGATATCGAGAAAAAGGCCGAGGTCTTCCTCGGCGCGGTGTTCCACAATTTGGGCGGGCGCGAACAGTTCGACAGGGTCGATGTCCAGCTGCTGCACACCGAACACGAAAACCCCGCCGCCAACGAACTGGCCAGCGCCACCTTGCGCATCCTGGTCACGGCGAAGGACCCGAAAAAGCTGGGCCGCCTGTTCTCGGCCAAGGTCACGGAACTCGGTCTGGCCAATATCCCTGGCAACATCACCGCCGGCGCCGCCAACCGCTTCGACGGCGGCCGCACCATCGTCCACTGGCCCGCCCTGATCGACAGCCGCAAGGTCACCGAGCGCGTCCACCTGGGCGATACGGTCACCGAGGTCCTGCCGACGCAGCGGCTTGATCTGGAGCCCATCCACTACCAGCGCTTGCCCGAAGCCATCGCGCCGGCCTCCGGCGGCGAGACGCAAACCATCCACTTCGGCCGCCTGTTCGGAACCCGATCGGGCGACAAGGGCGGCAATGCAAATGTCGGCGTGTGGGCAAAGACCGACGCGGCCTACGGCTTCCTGCACAGCTGGCTGACCGTTGATGAGTTCAAACGTCTGTGCCCCGACATGGCGGCATATCCCGTCGAGCGCTTCGAGATGCCCAACATGCGGTCGCTGAACTTCTACATAAAGGGGATCCTCGGCGGCGGCGCGGCATCCAACAACCGCATCGACCGGCAGGCCAAGTCCTTGGGCGAGTACCTGGGCGCAAAGTTGATCGAGGCGCCAACGAGCTTGGTGGCGAAACTGTCCTAAGGAATAGCGTCCGCTCCCGCCGGCGAGCGACGTCGGTGTCCAGCCATCAGCAAGGCGAAAGGACCGGAGACCAAACCGTCGCCGGACTGTCATCCGGCGCTGATAGCGTCCTTCGCGTGCCCTAGGAGAGTCGCATGGATCTGAATCGCCGCCACCTCATCCAGGCCGCCACCGCCATCACCGTGGGTGCCATAGCCGGGCGCAGCTATGGCCAGACCCGGCCCCTGACCTTCCTGGCCACCGCTGACTGGGGCATGAGCGGCAGCGCCACCCAGCACGAGATTGGCGCGACCATGGGCGATTTTGCCGCCCGACTGGACAGCCAGTTCATGGTGGCCGTGGGCGACAATTTCTACGGCGCCGGCGTACAGTCGGTCACCGATCCGCACTGGAAGAACGAGTTTGAGGACGTCTACAATGCACCCTCGCTGCAAAAGCCCTGGTACGCGGTCATGGGCAACCACGATTACGGCGGCGTACCGCAAGCCCAGATCGACTATTCCCGGGTCAGCCACCGCTGGACCATGCCGGCGCGCTATTTCACCAAGTCGGTGACGACCAGGGACGGGGCGGCGGTCGACATGTTCTTCCTCGACACCACGCCCCTGCTGAGCGGCTATCACACCGGCGAAGCGGACCAGCCGATCAAGGTCAATTCCCGGTACGAAGACCGCGCCATCCAGCTGCGCTGGCTGGAAGTTGCCCTGGCCGCCTCGAAGGCGCCGTGGAAGCTCGCCTTCGGTCACCACCCGGTCTATTCCGGCGGCCAGCACGGCGACACCCGTGAAATGGTCGCCGAGGTGCGGCCGCTTTTCGAAAAATACGGCGTGCAGATGTTCGCCTTCGGCCACGACCATGATCTGCAGCATATCGACCGCGGCGGCCTCACCTACATCGGCACGGGCGCCGGCGCTGCGACGCGCGAGGTGAAAGCCGTCGAAGGCACCAGGTTCTGCGCGGCCACCGGCGGCTTCACCGCTTACAGCCTCACGCGTGATCGGCTCAGCATCGACTTCATCAGTCACGACGGCGCGCTGCTTCACACAGCTGTGGTTCCGCGCGTCCGCGCCTGAACCTGCGCCTTGTCATCATCAATGCCCGCCAAGGGCTGACCAAGCATCTGGAGACCGGACCATGAGCGGTATTGTCTATCGGCCCGACGGCGCCTCGCGACGCAAGATATTGCAGCTGTTCGGCGCGACCGGCGCATTTCTGACCCTGCCGCTTGGCGATGGCGCCGCCCTGGCCCAGGCCGTGTTCAGGACCAATCCCTTCACCCTCGGCATCGCCGCCGGAGATCCGTGGCCCGATGGCTTCGTCATCTGGACGCGCCTGGCGCCTGAGCCACTCGAATTTGGCTCGGGCATGCCCCATCGTAATGTCGAGGTCGACTGGCAGGTCGCCGCCGACCAGAACTTCGCCACCATCGTCCGCTCCGGCAAGGCCATGGCCCGGCCAGAACTGGGCCACTCGGTCCATGTCGAGGTCGCGGGCCTCGAGCCGGCGCGCGTTTACTGGTACCGCTTCACCGTCGGCGGCGAGCGCAGCCAGACAGGCCGGGCCAAGACTGCTCCGGCGGCCGGCGCACCTGTCTCCCACGTCCGGCTCGGCGTCGCCGGCTGCCAGAACTATGAGGCCGGCTTCTTCACCGCCTATCGCAAGCTGGCGGCCGAAGACCTAGACTTCATCTACTGCTACGGCGACTACATCTATGAAGGTCGCGGCTCGCTCACCCGCAATGGTCCGAACGGCATCGAGGATGCCCTGCGCACCCACATCGGCGATGAGCCTTACAGCCTCGACGACTATCGCCGCCGCTACGCCCAGTACAAGCTCGACAAGGACCTGCAGGCCGCCCACGCCAGCGCCGCCTGGTTCAATGTCTGGGACGACCACGAGACCGACAATAACTGGGCCTCAAAGGACGATCAGGACGACACGCCGCCGGAAGTCTTCGCCCTGCGCCGCCAGGCCTCGGCCCAGGCCTATTATGAGAACATGCCCCTGCGCTCCACCGCTATTCCGCGCGGGACCTCGATCCAGATCTACCGTCGCGCCGCCTATGGCGACCTGATCAATCTCAACCTACTGGACACCCGCCAGTTCCGCACCCACCAGCCCTGCACAAAGGGCGAAAACCCCTGCGTGCTCGATGCGCCGGACGGCCAGATCATGGGCTCAGCCCAGGAACAGTGGCTGGTCGACGGCATGACGTCCTCAAAGGCAAAATGGAATGTCATCGCCCAGCAGGTGATGATGATGGACCTGGATCGCGATCCGGGGCCCGGCTACCGCGCCAATACCGACTCGTGGGGCGGATACCGCGCGTCGCGCACCCGGTTCCTCAGCGCCCTGCGCGATCGCAAGGTCGGAAATGTCGTGGTCCTGACCGGCGACGAGCACGTCAACTATGCCGGCGAAGTCCACATCGACAGCCGCAGTCCCGGACCCGCGCCCATCGGCATCGAGTTCCTGGGCACCTCGGTCACCTCAGGCGGCGACGGCGTGGACCAGTCGGCCAATTCCGTGGCCCTGCTGGGTGCCAACCCCAGCCTGAAGTTCATCAACAACCAGCGCGGCTATCTGGTCTGCGATGTGACGCCCCAGCGCTGGCAGACCGACTTCAAGGTGCTCGACAAAGTCAGTGACCACCAAGGCGTACTGACGACGCGGACGAAGCTGGCGGTCGAGGCGGGAACACCTCGGATCGTCCCGGCCTGATCCAGAACCCGTCATTGATACGCATGAACAAATAAAGAACAAATATCGCCGGTGAGGACCGGGAATGGCGCGTTCTGTCAGGGTGGTTGTCGATAGTGAGCGCTACTGGCGCACCGTCCGGCGCAAGCTGGGTGAAAGCTTTGATCTGGGCGGAAAAGCCCTGGCCGCCGCGGCGACGGCGGCGACCCTGACGCCGCTGGCCACAAAGGGTGTTCTGGGCTTTCCCACGGGGCCGGTGATCGGAGTGCTCGTGGCCGGTATTGTCATCAACCTGTTCGGGGTCCATCTTCAGGCAAAGGCCAAACCCGATGAATGAGCTCATGGTCCAATTTCTGATCGTCACCGGCCTGATATTGGCGCTCGGCGTAGGCATAGACGCCTTCGCCGACTACCGGATTCGCAAGCTTCGCGGAAAATAGGATGCGGCCTGCGCTGGCCAGACCAGGTGTCCGTTTCGGCCGCCCTTGCCCCCAGTCCATCCGACACGCTAGCCTTCCTCCCATAACAGCCGAAAAGGCGGGTGGGGGGATGCGGCGATGATCTGGAGTCAGGTCTACAATCCGTTCGGCAATGTGGTCCTTTCGAGCCTTGCGGCGGCAGTTCCCATCGTTCTGTTGCTGGCCATGATTGCGTCCGGCAAGGTCAAGCCGCACATCGCCGCCGGAGCTGGCCTGCTGATCGCGCTGGCCGTCGCCATCCTGGCCTTTGGCATGCCGGCCGGTCTCGCGCTGCGGGCTACGGGTTTTGGCCTGCTGACGGGCCTGTTTCCCATCGGCTGGATCGTGCTCAACGTCCTGTTCCTCTATCGCCTGACGGTCGAGCGCGGCTGGTTCCAGATCATGCAGCGGGCCGTGGCCGGCGTGACCGAAGATCGCCGCCTGCAGGTGTTGCTGGTCGCCTTCTGCTTTGGGGCCTTCTTCGAGGGCGCGGCCGGGTTCGGAACCCCTGTCGCGGTGACCGCCGCCATTCTCATCGGTCTGCGTTTTTCGCCCCTTGCCGCCGCCGGCCTGTCGCTGATCGCCAACACCGCCCCCGTCGCCTTCGGCGCCATGGGCGCGCCGATCCAGGGGCTGGCCACCGCCACCGGGATCGACCCCTTCCTGCTGGGCCAGATGGTCGGCCGCCAGTTGCCGCTGTTTTCGCTGATCGTGCCGTTCTGGCTGATCTGCGCGTTTTCGGGAGTAAGGGGCGCGCTGAAGATCTGGCCGGCCATCCTGGTCTGCGGCGTCACCTTCGCCGTGCCCCAGTTCCTGGTCTCCAACTTCCTCAATCCCTGGATCGTCGACATCGTCGCCTCGGCGGTCTCGATGCTGTGCCTGATCGGCTTCCTCAAGGTGTGGAAGCCGGCCGAGATCTGGACCTCGCCGCAGCTGCGCGGCCATGACGACTCTTGCGTCGAGGCACCGCCCGTCACCGAGGCTGTCGTCCACCCGACCGCCGGGCAGGTGTTCCTCGCCGCCCTGCCATGGATCCTGCTCTGCGTGATCCTGACCATCTGGGCCTCAGCTCCGGTCAAGAAGGCGCTGGAGGCGGCGTTCGCCCCTGCCTTCCACATCCCCGGTCTTGACGATCTGATGCAGCGCATGCCCCCCGTCGTCGCCAAGCCGACGGTCGAGCATGCGGTCTTCAAGTTCACCTTCCTGTCCTACACCGGCACCGGAATCCTGGTCACCGCCCTAATCTCCGGGGCGATCATGCGCTTGTCGCCGCTCAAGATGCTGAGGCTCTACGGCCAGACGATCTGGACCCTGCGCTATTCGCTGGGCACCATCGCAGCCATGTTGGCCCTGGGCACGCTGACCCGCTTTTCCGGCGCCGATGCGACCCTGGGCCTGGCCTTTGCCCGGACCGGCGTCCTCTATCCCTTTTTCGGCGCCTTGCTGGGCTGGCTGGGTGTGGCGGCCACAGGCTCGGACACCGCTTCCAACGTCCTGTTCGGCGGCCTGCAGAAGATCACCGCCAATCAACTGGGCCTGTCGCCCGTGCTGATGGCCGCGGCCAATTCCAGCGGCGGGGTGATGGGCAAGATGATCGACACCCAGTCCATCGTCGTGGCCTCCACCGCCACAGGCTGGTTCGGCCACGAGGGCAAGATCCTGCGGTTCGTCTTCTGGCACTCGCTGATCCTGGCCTGCCTGGTCGGCGGCCTGATAATGCTTCAGGCCTACGTCTGGCCATTCACGGCGATGGTCGTACACTAGGCCTCATGTCCCTGACGATGCCTGAACTGGACGGCGAGGTGCTGGCCCGCCGCGCCGACATCGCCGCGGCCCTGCGCCAGATTGTGCCCGGCGAGGGGGTCATCGACCACATCGACGGCCTGCGTCCGTATGAGACCGACGGCCTGTCCGCCTACAGCCAGACCCCCATGCTGGTTGTCCTGCCGCAAACCACGCAGCAGGTCGCCGCGATCCTGGCCTGGTGCAGCCGCAACGGCGTGCGTGTCGTCCCCCGCGGCGCCGGCACCTCGCTGTCCGGCGGCGCCCTGCCGCTGGCCGATGGCGTCGTGCTGGGCCTGGGCAAGTTCAACCGCATCCTCGAGATCGACGACGCCAACCGCTGCGCCGTGGTGCAGCCGGGCGTCACGAACCTCGCCATCACCCACGCCGTGCAGGACCGGGGCTTTTTCTACGCGCCCGACCCCTCCAGCCAGATCGCGTGCTCCATCGGCGGCAATGTCGCCGAAAACTCCGGCGGGGTGCACTGCCTGAAATACGGCCTGACCACCAACAATGTGCTGGGCGCGACCCTGGTCACCATCGAGGGCGAAATCATCACCCTGGGCGGCAAGGCGCTGGACGGGCCCGGCTACGACCTTCTGGGCATCGTCGTCGGCTCCGAAGGCCTGCTGGGCGTGGTCACCGAGGTCATCGTCAAGCTGACGCCGGCGCCGGAATGCACCCGCGCGGCCCTGGTCGCCTTCCCCACGGTCGAGGGCGCGGCCCAGTGCGTAGCCGACATCATGGGCGCCGGCATCGTGCCCGCCGGGCTGGAGATGATGGACTCATTCGCCATCCAGGCCGCGGAGGCTTTCGTCGGAGCCGGCTATCCGTTGGACGCGGCCGCGCTGCTGATCGTCGAACTGGATGGCCCCGTCGCCGAATGCGATCACCTGCTGGGTGAAATCGAGGTCCTGGCCGGGGCCAATGGCGCGACCTCGGTGAAGATCGCCCGGGACGACGCCGAACGGGCCCTGTTCTGGGCCGGGCGCAAGGCCGCCTTTCCCGCCGTCGGCCGCATGGGCGACTACTACTGCATGGACGGCACCATCCCGCGCCGTGAACTGCCCGGCGTGCTGCGCCGCATCCAGGCGATGTCGGCCGATTATGGACTGGCCGTCGCCAATGTCTTCCACGCCGGCGATGGCAACCTTCACCCGCTGGTGCTCTACAACGCCAACAATCTAGGAGAGCTGGAAAAGGCCGAGGCCTTCGGGGCCGACATCCTGCGCCTGTGCGTCGAGGTGGGCGGCGTCCTGACCGGCGAGCACGGTGTCGGCGTCGAAAAGCGCGACCTGATGCCGGCCATGTTCACGCCCGTCGATCTGGAGCAGCAGGAGGCGCTCAAGGCCGCGTTCGATCCGGCCTTTCTGCTCAATCCCGGCAAGGTCTTCCCCAATCTGCACCGCTGCGCCGAGGCCGGCCGCGTCCACGTCCACGGCGGGAAGACCCGCTTTCCAGACCTGCCCCGGTTCTGATGTCCAGCGAAGCCCTGACCCCTGCTGACGCCCGCGAGGCGGCCGAAATCATCGCCGGCGCGATGGGTCGCACGGTCGAGATTCGCGGCGGCGGCACACGGCGCGCCTATGGCGGCAACACAGCCGGGGGCGACATCGTGCTGTCCACGGCCCGATTGAATGGCGTAATCGACTACGATCCGCAGGAACTGGTCCTGACCGTTGGGGCCGGAGCAAAGCTTGCCGACATCGAGGCCCTGCTGGCCGCCAAGGGCCAGATGCTGGGTTTCGAACCGGCCGACCTTGGCCCCGTGTTCGGTGAGCCTGCCGGGCAGACCACGATCGGCGGCATTCTCGCGACCAACCTATCTGGCCCCCGCCGCATCCTCACCGGCGCGGCGCGGGATCACTTCCTCGGCTTTGCCGGCGTCAACGGCCAGGGCGTGGCCTTCAAGGCGGGCGGCAAGGTGGTCAAGAACGTCACCGGCTTTGACCTGCCCAAACTGATGGCCGGATCGTGGGGCACGCTGGCCCTGCTGACCGAAGTCACCCTCAAGGTCATGCCCCGGCCCCGGGCCGCCGCCACCTTGCTGGCGCACGGCCTGTCGCCCGATCAGGCCATCGCGGCCATGACCTGCGCCATGAGCCTGCCTCTGGCCATCTCCGGCGCGGCGCACCAGCCCGGCCAGACCGCCTTTCGGTTGGAGGGCTTCGGTCCGTCGGTGGAGGCCCGCCTCGAGCGGCTTAAGAGCGAACTGGCGTCGTTTGGCGAGCTTGAGGTGCGCAACGAGACCTTCACCCAAACCTTCTGGCGCGACCTCGCCCGTCTCGATTTCGCAGGCGCTGAGGGTGACCTGTGGCGCGTCTCGACCGCGCCCGCCGAGGGCGCGCGGGCCATCGCCGCCGCCGAGGACCTGCGGGTCATGGGCATGGAGATCGACTGGCGGATGGACTGGGCCGGGGGCCTTGTCTGGCTGCGCACGCCGGCTGGCGTCGCACTCCGTATCGAGGGGGCCAGGCGCGTGAGAGGCGAGGGAGCCATGCCGCCATCCGTGCTCGAGCCGCGCGACGTTCTCAGCGCCCGCGTCCGCGCCGCGTTCGATCCGGCCGGCGTCTTTCTGGACAGGGTGCTGCTGCCATGAAGACCGGATTCACACCGCGCCAGCTGGAAGTCCCTGCCGCGTCCTCCTCCGAGGCCGAGCTGCGCCGCTGCGTGCGCTGCGGCTTCTGCAACGCCACATGCCCGACCTATGTCCTGCTGGGCGACGAGCGCGACAGCCCGCGCGGCCGCATCTATCTGATCAAGGACATGCTCGAAAACGAGCGGGCGCCCACGGCCGAGATGGTCACCCACATCGACCGGTGCCTGTCGTGCCTGGCCTGCGTCTCGACCTGTCCGTCGGGCGTCAATTACATGCGCCTGATCGACCATGCCCGCGCCTATATCGAGGATAACTACAAGCGCCCCTGGCTCGACCGGCTGTGCCGCCGTGTGCTGGGCGCGGTGCTGCCCCATCCAGCGCGCATGCGCCTGGCCATGAGCTTCGGGCGGCTGGCCAGGCCGCTGGTGGGTCTGTTCAGGGCCGCCCCGCTGAAACCCGTCGCCGCCATGATCGCCCTGACCCCGCCGCGCACCGAACCCCGCCGCGACTGGCAGGCGGTCTATCCGCCGCAAGGCGCGATGCGCGGCCGGGTCGCCCTGCTGCAGGGTTGCGCCGAGCCCGTGCTGCGCCCCGAGATCCGCGCCGCGACCCTGCGCCTGCTGAACCGCATGGGGCTGGAGGTGGTCTTCGCCCGCGATGAAGTCTGCTGCGGCGCCCTGGTCCACCACATGGGTGATGAGGCCGGCGCGATCGCCGCCGCCCGCCGCAATGTCGAGGCCTGGACGCGCGAGCGCCAGATCGCCGGGCTCGACGCCATCATCGTCACCGCCTCGGGCTGCGGGACATCCCTGAAGTCCTACGGCCATCTGCTGCGCAACGATCCCCTGGCCGAAGCCGCCGCCGAGATCTCAAACCTGGCGGCTGACATCAGCGAGGTTGTCGCCCGCTTCGGCCTGCCGCCGGTCACCCAGCCCCAGGCCCTGACCGTCGCCTATCAGTGCGCCTGCTCGCTGCAGCACGGTCAGAAGATCAAGGACGGGCCCGCCGGGCTTCTGGCCGCCGCAGGCTTTGCGGTCCGAACGCCGGCCGAGGCCCACCTGTGCTGCGGCTCGGCCGGGACCTACAACATCCTGCAACCCGGCATCGCCACACAGCTTCGCGATCGCAAGCTTGCCAACCTGGCCCGCCTGTCGCCCGACATCATCGCCAGCGGCAACATCGGCTGCCTGACCCAGCTGGGCCAGGCGACGAGCACGCCCTTGGTTCACACCGTACAGCTGCTCGACTGGGCGACCGGCGGGCCGAACCCTCTCACCGAAAGGACGATCCAGTGACCTTCGATACGCCCCTGACCTTGCGCGGCCCGTTGCGCAGTCCCCGCCAGATGCTGGCCGAACAGGAATACGGCGGTCACATTTCGATCCATGACGACTCCATGGCCGAGAAGCTGGGCTTTCGGGCCGGACCCATCGAGGGTCCCACCCACTTCAGCCTGTTTCCGCCGTTGCTCGAGCACATCTGGGGTGAGGCCTGGTTCGAGCGAGGCTGCATCTCGGCCCACTACCAGAACATGGTCATCGAGGGCGAAGAGACCCGGGCCTATGTCGAGGTCCCGCGCGAAGGTTTCGAGACCCGCGTCTGGGCAGAGAAGGCTGACGGCACGCCGGTGCTTGAGGCCAGCGCCAATCTCGGCGCCGGTGAGACCCTGCTCGACCGCCGGATGGCCAAACTCCGCCCCCCCAAGCGCCTGGTCATTCTCGAAGATTTGCATGTCGGCATGAAGGGCGCCGTTGACGAAATGGTCCGCATGGATCCCGACCAGAACATGGGCGCGCTCTACCCGTTCTCGCTGAACCAGAAGCTCGCCGCCATCACCGAAAACTCGCCCTGGTATTCGGACGCGAAAGCGTCGCCCTGGGGCCGGGCGATCATTCCGCTGGAGATGGTCAGCGTGCTGGCCGAATACAGCAATCGGCTGGCTGGCTTCCCGGTCAAGGGGCCGGCCGTCGGCCTCTATGCCGACCAGGAAATCCGCATGATCCAGGGCCCGCTGTTCGTCGGCGAGGACTACCTTGTCCGTCGCGAGATCGTCGCCCTGTCGGAAAGCGCCCGCACCGAATCCTACTGGGTCCGCAGCCGCATCTATGACGCGGCCGGCAAGATCCAGGTGGCCGAGGTCCTGCTCAACCACGCCACCCTCAAACATTCCTACGCCGGGTATGAGGCGGCGATGGCGAAGGGCTAGCGCTTCTTGCCCAGCTCGGCGGCGATGTCCTTGACCATGCGCCCGGCTTTGCGGTGGGCCGCCGTCAACTGTTCGCGCGTGACGCCCCAGCGTTTCATCCAGTGCTCGACGGCCTGGCGTTCGGACAGGTCAAGGCGCTCCTTGTCTATGAAACCGCGTTTGTCCTTCAGTCCGGCCATGGCTGGCTCCTCAATTGCCCGTCTTGCGCCATAATTACACGCTCTTGTCAGTTTGGGAGCGCGGGCGGTAGAACGATCTCCGGCTTAGCGAGTTACACCCTAAGTGTAGAGCGGGCGGACGGATGACGGAAATTTCCTGTATCATCTGCGTGTATAACGAGGGCGAGCGGATCCGGGCGATCCTGGGCGCCGTATACGGCCATCCCGGGCTTTCCGAAATCATTGTGGTCAACGACGGCTCGACGGACGAGACCGACGCTGTATTGGCCAGCTATCCAGGCATCCGGGTTATTTCCTACAGTCCAAACCGGGGAAAAACCTTCGCCCTGGCCCAGGGCATGGCTGCCGCGCGCGGTGACTATTACATGCTGCTGGACGCCGACCTGTCAGGCGTTCAACCCCTTCATATCGACGCCCTGGCCGACCCGGTTCGGCGCGGCAAGGCTGATGTGACCATCAGTCTGAGGCGCAACAGTCTTGGCCTTTATCGCGCCATGGGTCTCGATTTTGTCTCCGGCGAGCGGGTCATACCGGCCTGGCTGTTCGCCGATGCGCCGGCCATCATGGAGGCCCTGCCGCGCTGGGGCGCCGAGGCCTTCATCAACGACAGGGTCATCAGCGCACGCCTGCGGCTGTCGGTCGTGGACTGGCGCAGTGTCATGAACGTGCGCAAGCACACCAAGGTCGGACTGGTGCGCGGCATCCTGGCCGAACTGAAAATGATCAATGATGCGGTCAGCGTCCTCGGCCCATTCGGCGTCGTGAGACAGAACTTCTGCCTTCTCCGGCAGGCTGGAAAGCTCAACTGGCTGGGTCAGCGCCGGCACGTTCCGGTCAGGGCCGCGCCCTAAAATCCAGCTTGGCCCGGGATGTCGGCCGCGCTATCGCCAGCGCCGGCCCAATAATCTTGTCCGGAGTTATCCCATGCCCCATCGCCTCGACGGCAAAGTCGCCCTGATCACCGGTGGCACCAGCGGTATTGGCGAGTCTACGGTCGAGCTGTTCGTCGCCGAGGGCGCAAAGGTCGTCTTCGTCGGCCGCAACGCCGACAAGGGTGCCGCCATGGAAAAGGCGCTGGGTCCAAACGTCCACTTCTTCCAGGCCGATGTCACTCGCGAACAGGAAGTCAAAGCCGCCATCGAGCGGACGGTGTCCCACTTCGGTCGCCTGGATACCCTGTTCAACAACGCCGGCGGCCGCACCGGCGGCACGGTGGACACCATCACCCACGACGACTTCACCCAGGCCATGGACCTGTTGCTGGGCAGCGTGCTGTTCGGCATCCGCTACGCCACGCCGATCATGGCGGCCCAGGGCGGCGGCTCGATCATCTCCAACGCCTCGGTCGCCGGCTATCGCAGTCACATGGGCGGCTACCTCTATTCAATCGCCAAGGCCGCCGTGATCCACTCGGCCCGTATCGCCGCTGTGCAGCTGGGCGTGCATAACATCCGCGTCAACACCATCAGCCCCGGTTCGATCGCCACCCCGATCTTCCTCGGCGGCTCGGACATCGCCGCCGGCATGGAGGCCGACAAGGTCGACGCCAAGATGCAGAAGCTGGCGGGCAACCTGTCCAGGGCCAACCCGATGCACGCCTCGGGCTTCCCCATCGATATCGCCTATGGCGCGCTCTATCTGGCCAGTGACGATTCCCGTTTCTACACCGGCCAGGATCTGGTCATCGACGGCGGCATGCTGGCCGGCGGCCGGACCAATTTCGAGGACGTCGGCCATCAGCCGGTGCGCCAGGGCTCGCCGACCTAGGAGGCGAAGTCCCGCGAGAGTTCGAGCCGCGAGGCCGGGCTGATCACCGCCATATGGGCATAGGACTCGTGGTCGCAGCCGACCATGATGGTCACGGCCGGATCGCCGAACGCCGCCTTCTGTGCGCCGGTCAGCGGAAAGCGGACGAAATGCACCGACGAGGTTTTGCCGTCGTCACGCGTGCGCTCAACGTCGCCTTCGGGGATGGCGCGCACCTTGTCGGCACCGGCCTGAAGATAGAAGCAATCCTCAACCCCGCCCAGTCGCCGCAGGATCTGTTCGCGGCGGACGGGCTCGTCGATCTCGAACATGATCGTGGCCACCAGTTCCGAGCCGTTGGGGATCAGCGGGTTATAGGCGGCCAGTTCGTCGGCGACCTGGGCGGCCCCGCCGCGTTCAATCAGCAGCATCTCCTGGATCTGGAACAGCATGGTCTCGTAGCATTCGAAATAGACCGTACAGACCGGGCCAAGGTCGATGCGCCTGCGCTTCTTGACCGGCATCAGTTCGGCGCGGCGTTCCTTGCGCACCAGAGCGAAGGCGTCATCGGCCATCAGGTCCTGGGGCGTTATCGTTCGCAAATTGGCGGGCATGTCGGCTCCTTGAGTCACATCAGGCCGTAGGCGCGGGCCAGCACCTCGATGGGGTGCGACTGGCGCGGCGCGGCGACGCCGGGTTGTTCGACCGTCAGCATCTGGCCCATATGCTTGCAAGCCAGCGGGCAGTCCGAGCACAGCTCGGCGTCGCCGGCCTTGGCGATCTGGCGGGCCGCCGGTTTACCGATCTTCTGAGCCAGCGGATATGTATCCTTCATCACCCCGAAGGTGCCGCCGTGACCCGAGCAGCGCTCGACCAGGTCCACCTTTGTCTCGGGGATCAGCCTCAGCATCTCGGCTGACTTGGCGCCCATGTTCTGGGCCCGGGCGTGGCAGGCGTGGTGGACAGCGACGCCGCCCTCGACCGGTGTCAAGCCGGGCGCGAGACCAAAGGTCTTTGACAGCTCGACAACATATTCGCTGACATCGCGTGTCGCCTTCGACAGTTTTCGCACCGCCTGGCTTTCAGGCAGCAGCAAGGGCCACTCAAACTTCATCATCAGGCCGCAACTGGCGGTGAGGGCCAGCACGTCGTAGCCCTGTTCAATCCAGGGGGCGAAGGCCGCGGCGACGCGCTCGGCCTTGCCGGCCACGTCCTTCAGATCGCCGGCTTCCAGCTGCGGCATGCCGCAGCATTCCGGATAAACCAGCTTTGCTTCGACACCCTGTTTGGCCAGAACCCGGGCGGCGGCGACCGCCGTGTCCGGGGTGTTGTAGTCGACGAAACAGGTCGCATAGAGCACGACCTTGCGCTGGCCGAACGCGGGGCCGGCCGGATCGGGCTCGAGCGGCGATTTCAGCCGGTCGGTGGCGGTCTTCGAATGATATGTCGGCAGTTCGACCTCGGCGTCGACGCCGGCAATGGCTTCCAGCATCTTGCGCAGCGGTGTGTTCTCGCGCGCCGTCGACCAGTTGATCAACGCCGAAAAAGGTTTGGCCAGCTTGCCATTGCGATCGGTCTTGCCCAGCTCCTCGCGCACGAATTCGCCGCCTTGGGCGCGGCGTCGGGCCGCCCTGTAACGCAGGATCAGGTGGGGGAAATCGAGGTCGAATTCGTGCGGCGGCACGTAAGGACACTTGGTCAGGAAGCACATGTCGCAGAGCGTGCAGGCCTCGTCGACCTTGGCGAAGTCGGCCTTGTTCACCCCGTCCAGTTCGCCGGTCGGGCTTTCGTCGACTATGTCAAACAGGCGCGGGAAGGCGTCGCACAGATTGAAGCAGCGGCGGCAGCCGTGACAGATGTCAAACACCCGCTCCATCTCGGTCTCGATGGCGACCAGGTCGTAATAGGCCTCGTCGCGCCAGGCGATGGGATGGCGGAAGGGCGCATCAAGGCTGCCCTCGCGGGCGCCCGGTTTTGGCGTGTCGGTCACGAGCGCATCCTGTGAAGCCAGGTAATCCCTCCCCGTAAAGGGGAGGGACAGGGCGAGGGTCTAGTCGAGGGTGTCGAGGGCGCGCTGGAAGCGGCCGGCGTGGGACTTTTCAGCCTTGGCCAGGGTCTCGAACCAGTCACCGATTTCGTCGAAGCCTTCATCGCGCGCGGTGCGGGCCATGCCGGGATACATGTCGGTATACTCGTGGGTCTCGCCGGCGATCGCGGCCGCCAGGTTGTGGGCCGTCGGGCCGATCGGCAGGCCGGTGGCCGGATCCCCGACGGCTTCCATGAACTCAAGGTGTCCATGGGCGTGGCCGGTCTCGCCTTCGGCCGTCGAGCGGAACACGGCTGCGACGTCGTTGTAGCCTTCGACGTCAGCCTTTTGCGCGAAATAGAGATAGCGCCGGTTGGCCTGACTCTCGCCCGCGAAGGCGTCCTTGAGGTTTTGAAGGGTCTTGCTGCTGGCCAGACTCATGAAGTTTCTCCCGTCAATCTTCGGGCCACACATCGGCCCCATCCCAATTACCTCAACAGGTCTGGGGGAGCAGGGCAAATCGATTTATTCGATCCGATCGATAGAGCCCCTCGATAGTTGGCCCCGGGACTGGCACGATAAGGCGGCATGCTAGGAGCCATCATACTTGCCGGCGGCGCGTCCAGGCGGATGGGGCGCGACAAGGCCCTGATCGAATGGGACGGGGTGCGGGCCATCGACCGGGTTTGCGACCTGGCCCGTGCGGCGGGCGCGCAGCAGGTCATCGTCTCCGGCGCCGACTACGGAATTCGAAATGTGCCTGATCCTGCCGACGCCGGGCCCGTCGGCGGTCTCCTGGCCTCGGCGGCGCTGTTGGCGAGCGAGGGGGTAACCGTGGTTCTGGTGCTGGCGGTCGATGCAGCCTCCGCGACGCCGGGCGATCTTGCGCCCCTGCTCGTGGCCCCGGCGCCGGGCGCCGCCTACGAGACGCTGCCGCTGCCCATGTATCTGCACCTGTCAGCCATTCCGCCGGAGGCTGCAGGCCACTGGGCGCTGCGAACCCTGGTTTTCAGGTCCCGGCTCTCGACCCTTTCCGCACCGCTGGCGGCGATGGCCCGCATTCGCGGTGCAAATACGCCGGGCGAGCTACAAACCCTTTCCGCCAAGGTTGATGAACCGGACGAGTCAGCAGACGAAAAGCCTAACAGCCGAACTGTTGATCCGATAAGCTGCGGGCGGGCATGAGCGATGTTGGACAGTGACAAGCTCAACCTGGAACGCATCGCCTTCCTGCTGGTGGACGATAACCCGCAATCCTTGCACATCATCGCCCAGGTCGTCGCCGGTTTCGGCGTACGCAAGGTCACCAAGTGTGGAAGCGCCCGGGAGGCTAGGACAGCGATTCACAACATCACCTTCGACTTCATCCTGACCGACGCCCAGATGCCGGAAGAAGACGGCTATTCCTTGGTCCGCTGGATTCGCCGCAGCGCGCCCGAGCACAATCGTTTCGTGCCGATCGTCGTTGTTACCGGCCACACACGGCAGTCCGAGGTGCTGGAGGCGCGAGACTGCGGCGTCCATGCCATTGTCGCCAAACCGCTGACGCCCAAGGTGCTGCTCGAACGCATCTTCTGGACGGCGCGGGATGATCGCAAGTTCATCGAATGCGACGCCTATATCGGACCGGACAGGCGCTTCCACAGCATCGGCCTGCCGGTGGGCATGGCCGGTCGTCGCGCCGACGATCCGCCCGAGGGCATTCCCCAGGACGGCCGCCGGACAGACCGGTGAAACTTGATGGCCAACAGAAAGACTGAACGATGAGTGGTGTTCGCAAGTTCAAGGTCAAGAGTCGCCTGTCCACCCTGGCGCTTGGCTCTGGCGGCATTACCGCCCGGGAAGCGCTCAAGCGGGCGGATGCCGCGATCGAGTCTGTGAGGGGCGATTGTCTGGTGATGATCGATGAGCGGATCGCCGAAATCGAACGGCGCTTTGCCCCGACCGTTCCGGGCCGCGCGTCAGACCGGTTCGAGGACCTGTACGATCTTTCATCCGGCATCATCGACGTGGCGCTGGGCCTGCCGGAGTCGGGCATCGACCACGCGGCCCGCGCTCTGTGCGACCTGGTGGACCTGAGCCTCGAGCGCGGCGTCCGCGACTGGGAGGCGGTCGATGTCCACATTGTCACGCTGCGGTTGCTGCGCGGCTCGGGTCAGGCCTTCAGCCAGGCCCAGCGCGACGCCGTTCTGGGCGGCCTGAAAAAGGTCATGCTGAAGCGCGTAGGCGATCCAACGACGGGCCTGGCCTGATCCCCGGGGTTGTCGCCGCCGCCAAGTCGGAGCAAGATTTGCGGCATTGGGGGAGGCCTTTATGACGGCGACGGATATCAACTGGCCGCGCAAGACGCGCGAGCTGATGAACCACCACATGGACTCCACCGTCTGGAACGACTTCAAATTCCGCGACGGAGACATCGTCGTTGGCACCTACGCCAAGTCCGGCACCACCTGGACCCAGCAGATCGTCGGCCAGCTGGTGTTCAAGGGCGCCAAAGACGTTCACGTCCACGACCTGTCGCCCTGGGTCGACCTGCGCGTACCGCCGAAAGAGGTCAAGCTGGGCGCCCTGGAAGCCCAGACCCACCGCCGCTTCGTCAAGACCCACCTGCCGCTGGACGCGCTGGTCTTCTCGCCGAAGGCCAAATACCTCTACATCGGCCGCGATGGTCGCGACGTGGTGTGGAGCTTCCACAATCACCATTCCACCGCCAATGACCTGTGGTACCAGGTCATCAACGACACGCCCGGTCGCGTCGGCCCGCCCATCGAGCGGCCGGATCCCGACATCCGCAACTATTTCCGCACCTGGCTCGAGAACGACGGCTATCCGCTGTGGTCCTACTGGGAGAACATCGCCACCTGGTGGGAGGCCCGCGACCTGCCCAACGTCAAGCTGGTCCACTTCAATGCGCTCAAGGCCGACATGCCCGGCGAGATGAAGCGCATCGCCGAATTCCTCGATCTCGACATCACCGACGACGAATGGCCCTCGATCATCGAGCACTGCACCTTTGATTACATGAAGGCCAACGCCGACCACGTCGCGCCCCTGGGCGGCGCGATCTTTGAAGGCGGGGGCGCCGCCTTCATCAACAAGGGCGTCAATGGCCGCTGGCGCGATGTGCTGACGCAAGGCGACATCGCCGACTATGAGCAGATGGCCCTCGAAAAACTCGGGCCCGAGTGCGCCCGGTGGCTGCAGACCGGTGAAATGGCCGCAGCGCCGCGGGGCGTGTAAAGCGGCCCGGCTTGACAATTTGCCCGGCCTGACCGGACAGTCCATTCCATGACGGTAAAAAACCGCCGGATTTTGAGACTTCGGGGCCATGCATCCCGGGGCTCGCAGGGAAGGGAACGCCGGGAATGAAAGCCATCGGACTCCTGCTGGGGGCCGTCGCCGGCCTGTTCATCGCCGTGATCGGCGCCTGGCTGGCCCGCGAGGGCTGGACGCTCGTGAACCTGGGCGGCTCCTGGTATTACCTCCTGGCGGGCGCAGCCCTGGTGTTTTCAGGCATTCTGCTGGCGTTGCGCCGGCCCCTGGGTGGCCTTGTTTTTGGCGTGACCCTGTTGGCCACCCTGGTGTGGGCGGTTTGGGAGGCTCACCTGTCCTTCTGGTCCCTGATGCCGCGCGTGGTTGCGCCGGTGGTGATCGGGATTCTGGTTCTGCTCGTTCTGCGGGGCGCAAACCGCGAACGGCGCGGCGCGGCTACTGTAACCACCGCGACCGGAGTTGTTCTGGGACTCGCCCTGATGACCGTGGCGGTGGTTCTTCAGTATAGCGTCGGCATCGCCAAAGCCGCCGGCTCTGACCCCGATCCGGCCGCCGCCATCGCCAGGGCGCCGGCGGGCGACTGGCGTTTCTGGGGGCGCGATGCGGCCGGAACCCGGTTCGGGCCCTACGCCGAGATCAACCGCGACAACGTCGACAAGCTTGAGGTTGCCTGGACTTTCCGCACCGGCCGCCCGGCCACCGGCGGGTCGGAAGACCAGAGCACGCCGATGCAGATCGGCGATACGCTCTATGTCTGCACGCCGACCAATGTGGTGATCGCCGTCGACGCCGACACGGGCGCCGAACGCTGGCGCCACGATCCGAATGTCAAACCCGGATTCTGGAACCGTTGCCGAGGCCTCGGCTACTATGAACCCCAGGCCGCGAAGCTCGCGGCGGCCCCGGCCGCCACGCCGGTCGCGGTTCGGCCCGAGGCGCCTTGCGCCCGGCGGATCATTTCCACCACCATCGATGCGCGCATCTTCGAACTTGATGCCGCCACGGGCGCCCTTTGCCCCGGTTTCGGCGACAAGGGCGTCGCCGACCTCAAACCCGGGATGGGTGAATTTAGGCCCAGCTTCTATTTCCCGACCTCGGCGCCGACCGTCGTTCGAGGGTTGATCGTCATCGGCGGCTGGGTGCAGGACAACACCGAACTCAACGAGCCGTCCGGCGTCGTGCGGGCTTTCAGCGCCGACACCGGCGAACTGGTCTGGGCCTGGGACCTGGGCAATCCGGCCATCACCAGACTGCCGCCGCCGGGCCAGACCTACACCCGCGGCACGCCCAACGTCTGGTCGACGCCGGCCTTCGACGAGGCCCTGGGACTGATCTATCTGCCCACCGGCAACGCCACGCCCGACTACTGGGGCTCGCACCGCAGTGATGCGGCCGACAAGTACAACTCATCGGTCGTGGCGCTCGACATCGCCACGGGCCGCGAACGCTGGCGCTATCAGACCGTGCACCACGATGTCTGGGACTGGGACATTCCCTCCCAGCCGATGCTGGTCGATCTGCCGACCGCCAGCGGACCCAAGGCGGCTTTGGTCCAGTTGACCAAGCGCGGCCAGATCTTCGTGCTGGACCGGGCGACGGGAGCGCCCCTGGTCGACACCGTAGAGCGTCCGGTCCCGCAGAACCCGGCGCCCGGCGAATGGCTGTCGCCGACCCAGCCCTATTCGGTCGGCATGCCCACGGTCGGCGCCGAACAGATCACCGAGCGGCTGATGTGGGGCCTCACGCCCATCGATCAGGTGCGCTGCCGGATCGCCTTCCGCAGTGTCCGCTACGATGGTGACTTCACGCCGCCCGGCCTGAAACCTTCCCTTCAGTCGCCAGGCAATGGCGGCGGCATGAACTGGGGCTCGGGCTCCTATGACGCCGTGGGCGGCCGCCTGATCGTCAATGTCATGCGCATCCCCCAGACCGTTCAGCTGATCCCCAGCACCCGGCCGAACGTATCGCTCGACCTGGTTCCCGGCCGGTCCGAGAAGGCGAGGAACGCCGTCTCCTATATCGCCAAAAACACGCGGTTCGAATCCGACTTCCGCCTGCCCTGGCAAAAGAAGCCACAGACCGCGCCCGGCCGCGCGGCCGCGCCGGCAACCTCGGAGACCATGGCGCGCGCCCCGGCGGCGCCGGCGGCGGCGCGGACGCCCGCGCCCAAGCCCTTCGGCATTCCCTGCCTTGCGCCGCCGCAGGGCGAAATGGCCGCCATCGATCTGGGAACCCGTCAGATCGTCTGGAAGGTGCCCACCGGTACGGCCGAACGCAGCGGCCCCTGGGGGCTCTATTCGCACCTCAACATCCCGGTCGGCACGCCTTCGCCGGCGGGGTCGATGACGACTGCAGGGGGGCTGGTCTTCCACGCCGCCACCACCGATCCCTACATCCGCGCCTACGACACCCGCACCGGCAAGGTGGTGTGGAAGGCCCGCATGCCGGTCGGCGCGGGCGCCAATCCCATGACCTACGTCTCGCCCAAAACGGGGCGGCAGTATGTGGTGATCTCGGCGGGCGGCGCGCGCAGCATGCCCGAGCGCGGGGACTATGTGATTGCCTACGCCCTGCCCAAGGGCGGCTAGCTCATGCTGGAAAGCGCAATCTGGGTGATACCGGTCAGCGAGCCCTGGCCGGTCAGCAGCATGCGCGCCTCGGTCCCGTCCATCTTGGCCGTGCCGACCTCGCCGCCCAGCGAGGTGTAGTACATCCGCCCGGCGGCCGTATCGAGGTGCATGCCGATGGCCTCCTTCAGGCCGCGCACCAGGATTTCGCGGTCGGTCCGGGCGGCGGGATCGGCGCCGATCGGCATGTCCATGGGCGCGCGCGATACGGTGTTGTCGCCGCGGTCGGTCCAGTAGAGCCTGCGGCGGCGCGGCTCGATATCCAGGTCGATGGGCTCGGGCAGGCCCGAGAACAGGGTCTCGATGTCGGTGCGGTTGGCGGGCGTCTGGCCGTAGGGGATGTCCATGCTCGCCCGGCGGATGACGCCCTGGTTCGCATTGTCGCCGCCCTTCTGGCTCCAGTAGATCTGGTTGCGCGAGTAATCCAGCGCGATGCCCACGCACCATCGGGTCTGGTCGCCCTTGTTGGCGGTAAAGTCACCGGTCTGCACCAGGACCTCGACGTTCGAACCGTCGGGATTGCAGCGCATCACCCGCATGCCCTCGCGGTCGCACCAGTAGAGCCTGCGCCGTTCGGTATCGAACTTGATCTGTTTGGGGGTGAAAGTGCCGCCCGCCGCGACCAGGGTCTTCACGTCGCCGCCGGCCAGATCACAGCTCATCACCGTGCCGTCGTTCTCGTTGACCTTGCCCATGTTGGACCAGATGATCCGCTTGGCCGAGGTGTCATAGGTGATGCCGTCAGGGCCTGAAGAGCCCTTGCCTTCCACCAGCTTGGCCAGGCCCTGACCGTCGGGGCCGACCGTCATGACGTTGTTGGACAGGCTGAGGAAACACAGCGATCCCATCCGCGCCTGGGCGGCGGCGGTGCGTGCGCCCATCAGGCCGGCGGCGGCCAGCGCGCCTGCGCCGGTCAGCGCGGCCCTGCGGTCCAAAGAGATAGGCGACATGGCATCCTCCGCGCCGGCCGGCTTGATCGCCGGCGTCATTGTTCGAAAGCCTAGCATTGCTTCCTGTGATCTCGCAGGGGAGATTAGGGCCCCGGATGAGGAAGGAAAGTGCCGTTTCCGCAACGTCAGACTTGTGCGTCCATGGTCTGGCGGGGTTACATGTCGGTGGAGGACCTGCCCTGACCCAAGTGATCGACATTGAGCTGATCGTGAACGGACGGCTGACCAGCCTGTCCCTCGATCCGCGCGTCACCCTGCTGGACGCCCTGCGCGAGCATCTGAACCTGACCGGGACCAAGAAGGGCTGCGACCAGGGCCAGTGCGGCGCCTGCACGGTTCTGGTCAATGGCATGCGCATCAACAGCTGCCTGTCCCTGGCGGCCATGCACGACGGTCAGGCCATCACCACCATCGAGGGCATCGCGCCGGGCGAGAACGAACTGCACCACATCCAGGCCGCCTTTATCGAACGCGACGCCTTCCAGTGCGGCTACTGCACGCCGGGCCAGATCGTCTCGGCCGTGGCCATGCTGGACGAACTTGCGGCCGGACAGCCCAGCCAGGCGGCGGAGGATCTGTCCGCCGCGCCCGTCCTCACCGACGCCGAACTGCGCGAGCGGATGAGCGGCAACCTGTGCCGCTGTTCGGCCTATCCGCACATCTTCGCCGCCATCCGCGACGTGGCCGGCGCATGAAGCCCTTTACCTACGAGCGCGCGACTTCGGTCGCCGACGCCGCGAAAGCTTCAGCCGATCCGTCCGTCCGCCTGCTGGCCGGCGGCACCAACCTGCTTGACCTGATGAAGCTGCAGATCGAGACGCCGGCGCGGATCGTCGACATCGGCCGCCTGCCGCTGAAGGACATCACCGAAACACCCGACGGCGGCCTGCGCATCGGCGCCCTTGCCACCAGCACCGCCATCGCCAGCGACCCGGTCGTTCGCGCCCGCTATCCCCTGATCGCCCGCGCGCTGCTGTCGGGCGCCAGCGTCCAGCTGCGCAACAAGGCCACCGCCGCCGGCAACCTGATGCAGCGCACCCGCTGCGCCTATTTCTACGACACCACCAAGCCCTGTAACCGCCGCATCCCCGGCTCGGGCTGTTCGGCCATCGGCGGCCATTCGCGGGCCGACGGCATCCTGGGCACCAGCGCCGCCTGCATCGCCGTGCACCCTTCGGACCTTGCCGTCGCCCTGACGGCGCTCGACGCCCACGTCGAGACGACGAACGGGCAGGGGACAGTTCGCACCCTGCCGGTCGCCGATCTGCACCGCCTGCCGGGCGCGTCGCCGCACCTCGAGACCGACCTTGCCCCCGGCCAGATCATCACCGCCATCACCGTCCCGCCGGCCCCGCCGGGCGAGCAGATTTTCCGCAAGGTTCGCGACCGCGCCTCCTTCGCCTTCGCCCTGATCTCGGTGGCAGCCTCCGGACCCCGCTACGCCCTCGGCGGCGTGGCCATGAAACCCTGGCGGGCCAGCGCTTCGGAGGCCGTGCTGGCGGCCGGCGGCGATGTCGACGAGGCGGTCGCCGCCGAACTGTCCCAGGCCCGCGGCCACGGCCATGGCGAATACAAGATCCCCCTGGCCAAACGCCTGCTGGGCGCGGTGATCAGACAGAGCCGGGGAGACGCCGCATGAACCTGATGATCCGCACCGCAAGGACCTCCCCCGTTCCGCAGGAATGGGGGAGGGGGACCGCCCGCAGCCCGTCAGGGCGAAGGGCGGTGGTGGGGGCAAGCCGTCGCCCGGTCCGGCCCCCACCACCGGCTACGCCGGTCCCCCTCCCCCATACCTTTCGGTACGGGGGAGGTCCTGGGGCCTCCGCGCTCGGATCCGGAGTCCGTCCATGACGTCCTTCCCCACCGGTTCCGACATCATCGCCGAAAACCGCGGCGGCCTGATCGGCAAGGCGGTCGACCGGGTCGACGGCTGGTCCAAGGTCACCGGCCAGGCCCGCTATTCGGCCGAGATCGACGAGGCCGGCAAGCCCCTCTACGGCGTCATCGCCACCGCGCCGATCGGCAAGGGCGTGATCACCTCCATCGACGCCACAGCCGCCGAGGCCTCCCCCGGCGTCGTCCTGGTCCTGACCCACAGAAACGCCCCCGCCCAGGCGCCCTTCGGCGCGCCGGGCGAGGGGACCAACCCGATGATGACCGCCAAGCCGGTGCTGGACAGCCCCGAGATCCGCGCCTTCGCCACCCCCGTCGCCCTGGTAGTCGCCGACAGTTTCGAGAACGCCCGCGCCGGCGCCGCCCTGATCGCGGCGACCTACCAGACCACCGGCGCAGCCTTCGGCTTCGAGGACCATCTGGCCGATGCGGCCCTGTCGCCCTCGCCCACCGCCAAGGTCGAGGCCGGCGACTTCGAGGCCGCCTTCGCCGCCGCGCCGGTCCAGCTGGACGAGACCTACGCCACCCCCGCCCACAACCACACCCAGATGGAGCCTCACGCCACGCTGGCCGTCTGGGAAGGCGAGAACCTGACGGTCTACACCTCTATCCAGGGCCTGAAGGGCGCGCGCCAGTCCATCGCCTGGACCCTGCAGATTCCGAAGGAACGCGTCCGCGTGGTCAGCCGCTTCATCGGCGGCGGCTTCGGCGGCAAGGCCCATGTCGCGGCCGACAGCATCCTGGCGGCCATCGCGGCCCAGCGGCTGGGCCGCCCGGTAAAGGTCGCCATGACCCGGGCCCAGATGTTCCACCTGTCCACCCACCGCTCGGCCAGCCGCCAGCGCATCCGGCTGGGCGCGGGCAAGGACGGGGTCATCACCGCCCTGTCCCATGACGGCGTCCTGCATTCGGCCCGCTACTATGACTTCACCGAGAACGTCTCGGGCCTGACGCGGGCGCTCTACACGGTCGACAACATGGCCACCCGCCATGATCTGGTGCGCCTCGACTCCCCCATGGCCTGCGCCGTGCGCGCGCCGGGCGGGGCGGTCGGCACCATGGCCATCGAGGCGGCCATGGACGAGCTGGCTCATCGCTTAGGCATCGACCCGGTCGAGCTTCGCATCCGCAACGAGCCGAAGGTCGGCGAGGGCGGCCGCGCCTTTTCGTCCCGCTCGCTGGTTGAATGCCTGCGCGAAGGCGCCTCCCGCTTCGGCTGGGCCCAGCGAAATCCGGTCCCCGGCGCCGTCCGCGATGGCCGCTACCGGATCGGCATGGGGGTGGGCAGCGCCATCTGGCACACCTTGCTGTTCCCCGCCCGCGCCGCCATCGTCCTGCACGCCGACGGCACGGCCACGGTGCGCCAGGCCATGACCGACATCGGCACCGGCACCTACACCATCCTGGCCCAGATCGCCGCCACGGCGCTGGGCGTGCGAACGGCTGATATCCACGTCGAGATCGGCGATTCCGATTTCCCCGCCGCCCCCGGTTCCGGCGGCTCGTTCGGCGCGGCGACCAGCGGCTCGGCGGTGCTGGACGCGGCCATGAACCTGCGCAAGGCGGCCGCCGAGCTGGCGGTGGGCGACATGGGCGGGCCCCTGTTCGGCGGCGATCCGGCCGAGGCGGTGTTTGCCGAAGGCTCGATCCTGATCGGCAACCAGGCCGTCCGCTTGACCGATCTGGTCTCGCGCCTGTCGCCAGGCGGCATCGTCGCCGAGGGCCGGCTCGAGGTTCCGAAAGACTACTGGGGCAAGACCCGCAACGCCCACGGCGCCAACTTCGCCGAGGTCGCGGTCGATACCCTCACCGGCGAGGTTCGCCTGCGCCGCATGCTGGGCGTCTTCGCCGCGGGCCGCATCCTCAACGAAAAGATGGCCAGATCGCAAGCCCTCGGCGGCATGATCTGGGGCGTCGGCGCGGCCCTGACCGAGGAAAACCACTTCGATCCCCGCTACGGATCCTTCGTCGCCCAGGACCTGGCCGGCTACCACATGCCCGCCCACGCCGACATCGTGAACCTCGAGGCGGTCTTCCTGCCCGAAGACGGCGATGACAACCCCATGGGCATCAAGGGCGTCGGCGAACTGGGCATCTGCGGGGCGGGGGCGGCGGTGGCCAACGCGGTATTCAATGCGTGTGGGGTGCGGGTGAGGGACTATCCGCTGACGGTGGAAAAGGTGCTCCAGGGGTTGGGATAGCGCGTTCCACCGACCGCGCCGCCACCTACCCCAACCCGTCATCCTGAGGAGCCGCCGCATCGCGGCGGCGTCTCGAAGGACGCACGGCCAGAGATGCCGGCTGAAACCCCCGCGCCGACAGTCCCGGCAAGGCGTCCCAGTCCCTCCGGATCACCGCTTCCTTCTTGGCTCTCGACCAGCGCTTGATCTGGCGTTCCGCTGCGATTGCATCGCGGATCATCTGGTGTTCGGAAACCCAGGCAACTTCGATGGGGCGACGGCTCGATGTGTAGCCTGTGAACGTTCCCGCGTGGTGCTGCGCGATCCTCTGCTCCAGATTGGTCGTGCAGCCGACGTAATAGGAACCATCGGCGCAGCGCAGAATGTAGACCCACGCGGCCACGTCATTGCGTCCTTCGAGACGCGCCCTTCGGGCGCTCCTCAGGATGACGGAAAGGAGTGGGTCGCATCAAGTCTTGCGCCCCAATTTTCCACGACCCGCCTTGTCATCCACCCCACTTCGTCATCCTGAGGGGCCGTCGCAAAGCGGCGGCGTCTCGAAGGACGCAATAAACCCGCCACCTCCTCAAATCCCCTTCTCCCGCAAGGGTAGAAGGGATGCTAAAGTTGTTTCTGGAGAAGGTGCTGAGGGGTTGGGGTGATGGTGGCTCGGACGTGGCAAAATAGGCTGGCCGGCGCTCACCTCGTCGCGGTGCTTCTCCCCTACGTGCTTGTGGCGTTCATTCCGGCTGCGACAATCTTTGGGCCGCATGGTGCATTTCAAACGCTTGCCTACAGTCTCTTCGTCCTGTCGCCCGTACTCTTCCTGACGTGGCTTTACGCAATATATTTCACGGCGCGCAGGGTGGTTGCGGCTCGAGGCGGACGGTTGATCGATTGGTCTGCAGTCTTTGTGATCCCGGCCATCGCCTGTGTGGTGGGGAGCGCTGGAATCTGGATCGGAACGCTATCGACCTCAGGCCGGCCTGGCTTGTTTCCGATCTGCTCCCTGGGGTTCTTTCCAGCTTTCTTTGCAGCGATCTGGATCACAGGCGCAACGCTGGAGCGCGGCGTTGAAGCGAATAAACCGGTTTCGATCGGCTGGCAGTTCCTAAACTTCGTGCTGTTCTTTTACCTGTTGATCGGCATCTGGTTTCTTCGGCCGAAGATCAGGGCCGTGTGCGCGGCAGACGCGGCGCAGACCCCCTAACCCGCCACCTTGCACGCCGCCCCGCCGTCCACCGGCAGCGCCACCCCGGTGACGAACTTGGCCTCGTCCGAGCACAGGAACAGGGCCGCGTAGGCCGTGTCCCAGCCGGTGCCCATCTGGCCCAGCGGCACCTTTGCATTGCGTAACGCCCGCAGGTCCTCCTGCGTCATCCCCTTGGCGGCGCTTATCCCCACAATGGCCATGGGCGTGTCCATCAATCCGGGCAGGATCACATTGGCCCGGATCCCGTACTTGGCGTTGCCGATGGCCACGGCCTGGATGTGGCGGATCATGCCGGCCTTGGAGACCTCGTAGGCGATCTTGTCGTGCCCGGCCCAGGCGGCCAGGGACGAGATCGACAGGATCACCCCAGAACCCTGCTCGCGCATCACGTTCAGCGCCGCCTTCGTGGTCATCACCGCGCTCTTGAGGTTGACCGTCATGATCCGGTCCCAGACCGCTTCGCTGATCACGTGCGGCGGCGCATCGCCCGCGCCGATGCCGACATTGTTGACCAGGACATCGATGCGCCCCATCCGCGCCTTGCCCTCGGCGACCAGCGCCTCGCAGCCGGCCACGGTCGAGACATCGGCCTCAAACGCAAACGCCCTGCCGCCCTCAGCCTCGATCCCGGCGACGGTTTCCTGCGCCCGGTCGAGGTGCGCATCGACGCACATCACTTCCGCGCCCTCACGCGCGAACAGCACCGCCATCGCCCGGCCATTGCCGATCGTGGCGCCCGGCGTCTGGCCGGCCCCGACAATGATCGCGCACTTGCCGTCGAGGCGGTTGGTCATGGTCGTCCTCCGAAGTGCGGCGAAGCCGCTGGAAATAAGTACACGAAGATCACAAAGCGGGCGCGAAGGTCACAAAGGCGCCGGTCCCTTGGCGTCCTTTGTGTCTCTCCTTCGTGACCTTCGTGTACTTATTTCCTGGCTGGCAAGGCCCTACGCCCTCAGGTCGGGATCGACCGTCTTGCCGGTCTCCAGCTGCACGCCCACTGAATTGAGGAACATCGAGACCATGGTGTACTGGCCGGCCGTGAAGATCAGGTCGGCCTTCTGCTTGTCGTTGAAGTGTTTGCCCAGTTCCGCCCAGGCCGCGTCGCTGATGAAGTAGTTGGCGTGCAACTCGTCGGTGGCGACGATCAGGGCCGCATCGGCCGCGCTCCACGAAGGATCGCCCGCGCCTGTCTTGATGGCGTCGATCTCGGCCGCCGTCAGGCCCGCGTTGGTCCCCACCCGCACGTGCTGGTTCCACTCATAGCCCGACTTGCACAGAAAGCCCGTGCGCAGGATGACGATCTCGCGCTGGCGGGCGGGCAGGCCGTTCTTCTTGGACAGGATATAGCCGCCCCAGTCGAGGAAGGCGTTCATGCCCAGGGGGTCGTGCGCCATGGTGCGAAAGATGTTCAGCATGCCGTCAGCCGACGGACGGGTTTTCATCCGCTCCCACAGCTCGGGCGGCAGCGCCTCGTCAGGCAGGGGCGAAATGCGGGGCGCGTCCAGGCGCATGGCGTTGTCCTTCCTTTTTGGGCGCCGATCTTGGCCGTACGCCGTTTGTCGTTATTAGGGGCTGACCGGCGGCCTTGTCGACCGGACATTGGATACAGATCATGACCAGCCGCCTGCCTGCCAGCATCGCCTCGCGCCTCTCGATCCCGCTGATCGCCGCGCCCATGTTCAAGGTCACCAGCCCCGACCTGGTCATCGCCGCCTGCAACGCCGGCGTCATCGGCGCCATCCCTGTGCTGAACGCGCGCACCACCGGACAGCTTGTCGAGTGGCTGGCGACCATCAAGGCCGGGCTCACGCCGGGCGCCGCGCCCTTCGCACCCAACCTGATCATGCGCAGCGACCGGCTGGCCGCCGACATCACCGCCATCCTCGATGCGGGGACCGAAGTCGTCATCACCTCGGTCGGCTCGCCGGCGCCGGTCATGGGCCCGCTGCATGAAGCCGGCGCCCTGGTGCTGTGCGACGTCGCCACCCTGGAGCACGCGCGCAAGGCGGTGGCCGCGGGCGTCGATGGCCTGATCCTGCTGGCCGCCGGGGCAGGGGGGCACACCGGCTGGATGAACCCCTTCGCCTTCGCCCGCGCCGTGCGCGAATTCTACGACGGCATCGTCATCATGGCCGGCGGCATGAGCGACGGGCGCGCCCTCTATGCCGCCCAGGTGCTGGGCTGCGACCTCGGCTACATGGGCACCCGTTTCATCGCCGCCACGGAAAGCTTCGCCGACGACCGCTACCGCGACTTCCTGGCGCAATCGGAGATGGACCACATCTTCACCTCCAGCGCCCTCAAGGGCATGCCCGGCAACTACCTGTCCAAGGCCTTTGTCGCTGAGGGCCACGATCCGCGCCGGCTGGAAGCCTCCTTCCCGCCGCCGGCCGACGGCAGCGCGCCCAACTATCCGGAATCCTGGATGGCCGGCCACACCGTCTCCGGCGTCACCGGTCCGGTCACCACGGCCGCCCTGATCGCCGAGATTGCGGCCCAGTACGAAGAGGCGCGCCAGACGCCGGTCTAGCCAGCGCGATGGAAAATCCGTCACATCTCTTCGGCAGTGCTTTTCTTCTTGAAGATGGGGGGCTGAGATGTCGGTTCGGATCGGACTTTTGTCGGCGACGATCATGGTCTGCCTGGCCAGCGCCGGCGCAGCCTGGGCCCAACCGGGTCTGGCTAACAAGGTGGAAGAACCCTACGTCACCAAAGGCCTGACCGAGGTCGAGGTGCGCGGCGGCCGTCTGACGGGCGGACCGGACGGCGGTGACAACGCCGAGATCATCGAAGTCGAACACGGTTTTACGGATCACGTCAGCTTCACCGGCGTGGCCAATTTCGACGATGGCGAACTGGAGTCCCTGGGGGTGGAGACCATCGTCAATTTCGGCAAGTTGGCCGGCCTCGATATCGGTTTCTACGCCGACTACATGCAGCCCGTTCACAACGGACCTGGCGAGATTGAAACCAAATTCCTGTTCGCCCGGCGGAACGCGGACAGCGAGGTCCTGTTCAATCTCATTCTCCAAAAATCCATGACCAGCCATCCTGGTGAGGGCGATACTGAAGTCGGCTACGCGGCCCAGGCGACCAAGGCGCTCGGCAGCGAAGATTTTCAGGCGGGCATACAGGCGTTTGGAGACGTGGGAACCGGCCACCACAGCGCTGAGATCTATGTGGGTCCGGTCGCCAGGCTGGAGCTGGATGAAAGCGGTATCGACCTTGAGGCAGCTTACCTGTTCGCCCTCGGCGAGGCCCGCAACGATGCCAGGGGTCAATGGCGCATCGCCCTGGGGTGGGAACGGAAGTTCTGAACCGGGACATTACCGGCTACCGGGCCGAGCGCCAACCGGCGACACGTATGACACGGCTTTTCTTGCCTGCCGTCGCCCGGTGGCGGATTCTGCGCCCATGCCTGAATCCGCCTGCCGTCCTCCCGCCAGCGTCATCGACGCGCGCTGCCGGCGAAATGTCACTGGTTGCCGCCGAACCGACAAATGCTGACGAGACCTGTCAAAAAACCAACGGTTTCTGACCATGCTTTTCGGTCAATCCCTTGTGCGGCAAGGAATCGACATGCGTCAAAACGCAAAAAAAGCTGCAAATGCTGTCAAATCGCCGCCGGCCGCCGATCAGGCGGCCCCCAACGCCTCGAGCGCACGCGCTTTCAGGGTCTTGTAGTCCAGTTTTCCGTTGGGCGAGCGGTGGATGCTCTCGACCACCAGAACCCGGCGCGGAGCCTTGTAGTCGGCCAGCTGGCTGCGCACCCAGGTCTTGAGTTCGTCGATGCCCGGCTCGACCGCGCCCGGTATCAGTTCCACCAGGGCGGTGATGGTCTCGCCAAAGCGCGGATCGGGCAGGCCGACCACGGCGGCGTCCCGCACGGCCTCATGGCGCTTGAGGGATTCCTCGACCTCTTCGGGGAAGACCTTCTCGCCGCCGGTGTTGATGCACTGGCTGCCGCGCCCCAGTACGTTCAGGGTGCCGTCCGGCTCGACCGTGGCCCAGTCGCCTGGCATGGACCAGCGGCGGCCCTCTATGATCGGGAAGGTGCGAGCGGTCTTTTCCGGGTCCTTGTAATAGCCCTGGGGCATGGGACCGGCGAGCGCGATGCGGCCGCGCTCTCCCGAGCCCGGCTCGACCCGGCGGCCGTCCTCGGTGAACAGGGCCACGTCCTCGCCGATGACGAACTTGGCCGTCTGCACCTCGCCGCCGGCCGTCGAGATCGACTGGCCCATGCCGAAGGCTTCGCTGGCTCCGTAGCTGTCGGCCAGGCTGATGTGCGGCAGGTGCGACAGCAGGCCCTGCTTGTTCTCGTAGGGCCACATGGCGCCCGAACTGCCGATGGCGCGCAGCTTGGGCAGGGGCCAGCGGCCGGGGTTGGCGTCCAGCGCTTCCAGGATCGGCGTACAGAACGGCATTCCGACCACGACAAACCGCGTGGCCTCCGTCCGCGCCAGCTCGTCCAGCAGCTCAACCGCGTTGAACTTGCGCGACGGCAGCAGCACGATCGCGTCGCCGCCACACAGGCCGGTGAAGGCGCTGATCAGGGCAGTGGCGTGCATCAACGGCGGGGCCAGCAGCAGGACGCCCCGGCCATGGATCGCCGCCCGGCTGGCGGCGTCGGCGGGGTCTTCCAGCGGCGGGATGCCCAGGGTCGGATTGGCGTAGTAGTTGCTGGCGGCGAACAGGTCCTTCTGGCGCCACATCACCCCCTTGGGCATGCCGGTGGTGCCGCCGGTGTAGATGAACAGCTCGTCGTCCGGCGAGCGTCCCCACGGCGCGCGATAGGGGTGAGGCGCATCGGCGGCGGTGATGTCCTCCATATCCCGCGCCCAGGCCGGCGTCGGCTCGCCGACGCTGACCCACAGTTTGACGGCCGGCAGTCGCTCGCGCAGGGGCTCCAGCTTGCTCGCGAACTCGGCGTCGAACACCACGACCTCGGCGTCGGCGTTGTCGAGCAGATAGGCCAGCTCGTCGTGACCGTAGCGATAGTTGACGTTGAACGGGACCATGCCGGCCTTGTAGGCGGCGAAGGTGGCGGTCAGGTACTCGGGGCTGTTGTGCAGATAGCAGGCGACCTTGGCCTGGCGGCCGGCGCCGGCCTCGACCATGGCGGCAGCCAGGGAGTCGGCTTCGCGGTCAAACTGTCGCCAAGACAGAATGCGATCACCCTGGATCACGGCCGCCCGATCGGGCTGTTCAGCCGCGATGAGCTCCCAGATGTCGGCATAGCACCAGATCGTCATCAGTGTTTCCTCGGGGGCGCAGGCCTTATGGCGGCCTGTCGAGGGTCTATGAGCTATCAGCGAGGGCGCCTTGTCCAGCCCCCGAATTTGAGGGGGTTTTCACAAACGGACCCTTCCCCGAAGCGGCCATTGATCGTAGACTCAAAAGCAACCTTTAGTTGTTTTGTGTATCAAAATCGCCGTGTCGTATTGTATTTCTGTTCCGGACTCTCGCGTGGCCAATGACTGAATCCAGTAAGGTCCGGTGTGGCCTTGTCGTCGAAGATCAGGCGGACACGCGCGACTGGCTGGTCTCGGTGCTCAAGAGCGCGTTCGGCGATATCACCATCGCCGCCGTATCCACCCTTGCAGAAGCCAGGGTCTGGCTCGACGGCCGCAAGGGCCTGAGCGATCGCACCATCGCCCTCATCGATCTGGCCTTGCCGGATGGCACGGGGGTCGACCTGATCACGGCCATCGCCCAGGAACATCCCCACACCATTCCGGTGGTCATCTCGATCTATGATGACGAGGCGCACCTGTTCGACGCGGTCGCCGCCGGCGCGCAGGGCTATCTGCTCAAGGACCAGCAGCCGGAAACCCTGGTCCGCCGCCTGATGGAAATCGAAAAGGGCGAGCCGCCCCTGTCGCCCTCCATCGCCCGGCGCATCCTGGCCCACTTCCAGAAGGCTGCGCCGGGTCTGGAAAACCTGGCTCCCGCCGAGATCGCCCTGACCAACCGCGAAAGCGAGGTGCTTGGCCTGCTGGCCCAGGGCCTGCGGATCAGCGACGCGGCCGCCGAACTGGGCCTGACCCGGCACACTGTCGCCGGCTACGTGAAGGTCATCTATTCGAAACTGAACATCGCCTCGCGGGCCGAGGCGGCGCTGGAGGCGCGCCGGCGGGGCCTGATCTAGGCGTCGCTCGCCGCCTTGCGGGCCATGATTTCGCGGTGGACCGGGCCGTTCTTCCAGGCCCGCGCCCAGGGCCGCCAGGTCAGGGCGCCGTAGACCAGAAAGGCCAGGATCCACAGGCCGATCATGACGACGCTGAGCACATGCCGCCGCTCGGCCAGATAGGCGCCGCCGGCCATCAGGCCGCTGGCGATGACCAGTATCCAGGCCACGGCCCGGGCCGAGTACCGCTCCATCAGCAGATGGTGGATATGGTCCCGTCCCGCCGCATAGGGCGCTCGCGCGACCCAGGTCCGGCGGATGTAGAGCCACGTGGTGTCGGCCACCGGAATGAAGAAGAACCAGAGCGCCGTCGACGGCTTGAACACCCGGTTGGGCATGGAGGACAGATCGATGGCCAGATCGGCCAGGGTGAAGCCGCAGATCAGCGAACCTGAATCGCCCAGGAACACCTTGGCCGGCCTGTTGGTCAGCAGCGGAAAGTTGAACACCAGAAACGCCGCCACCGCGCTCAGCAGGGCGATGACATAGGGCGCCGTCGGAAAGCCCGCCGTCATCAGCGCCTTGGCCATGATCAGGAAGCCAACAAAGGTCACGCCGCCGGCCAGACCGTCGATGCCATCGATCATGTTGATGGCGTTGGTGATGGTGACCATGACGAGGATCGTGAACGGTATGACCATCGGCCCCAGCGACAGCTTGAAGGATCCGAAATTGACATCCACGTCGCCGACAACCGTGTGGTCCGCGATGACAGCGATCGCACAGGCGGCCAGCTGGATCACCAGTTTGTAGCGGGCTGGGATCGGCTTTCGATCGTCGACCGCGCCAATGATGATCAGCAGGGCGGCGCCGACGAAATAGCCCAGGTGCTGCAGCGCCACGGAAACCAGGGCTGCGGTGTGGTCTTTGAGCACCGTCGCGGCCAGCATGGCAAGGGTCGTGCCGAGCAGTATTGCCAGACCGCCGACGACAGGGGTGGATCGGGTGTGGGTCTTGCGGCCTTCAGGCGCGTCGACAAGTCCCAGATAGGGCGCAAGGCTGCACAGCGCCCAGATTCCCGCCGCCGTGATTGTGAAGCCGCCAGTAAAAACGAGAGCGTAAAGCGCAATCATCCCTGGTTCCAACTTCACCTACAACGCCAGCTGAGCGTACGCGCCCGCAGGGTCTTAGGGGGCGAACGCCAAACGGGCAAGGCCACAGTCTGCACCCATCCCCGCGCCGTCCGGCTTCCCCTCAGCCCGAAAGGGCTTTATTGGGCGGCAATGCCAAGGTCCGGGCGAGAGTTCGAATGAGTCGCATACTGGTTACGGGCGCGGCGGGCTTCGTGGGCGCAGCCGTGTGCGCCCGCCTGCTCGATCGCGGCGATGACGTCACCGGCTTTGACAACTTCAACGCCTACTATGACGTCGCCCTGAAAGATGCGCGGGTCGCGCGGCTGAACGGGCGTGACGGGTTTCGGATGGTGCGTGGCGACCTGGCTGACGCCGGGCATGTGCGCAGCCTTGTCGCAGAGATTAAGGCCGATGCCGTAGTCCATCTTGGCGCCCAGGCCGGCGTGCGCCATTCCATCGACCAGCCGTTCGACTATGAGCGCTCGAACCTGGCCGGACACTTGTCCGTCCTCGAGGCCTGCCGCCATGAGGATGTGCGCCATCTGGTCTACGCGTCGTCCAGTTCAGTCTATGGCGAGCGCCCCGAGGGCGGCGAGGCCTTCAGTGAAACCGACGCGGCCGCTCGTCCGGTTTCCCTATATGCCGCCACCAAGCGGGCAAACGAACTGATGAGCCACGCCTACGGCAGTCTCTACGGTTTTCCCCAGACCGGACTGAGGTTCTTCACCGTCTACGGTCCCTGGGGCCGGCCGGACATGGCCTATTTCAGCTTCACACGGAAAATCCTAGCCGGCGAGCCGATCGAGGTGTTTGGTCAAGGCCAGATGGCGCGTGATTTCACCTATATCGACGACATCGTCGATGGGGTCATCGGCGCGTTGGATAACCCGCCGCCTCGCGGGGAGAACCGCATTCTGAACATTGGCGCCGGCCACCCGGTCGCCCTGATGGACATGATCGCTTTTCTGGAAGGCGCGCTCGGTCGTGAAGCCACAAAGATTTTCCGGTCCATGCAGCCGGGCGATGTGACGCGCACCTATGCCGACATCTCCGCCCTGGTGGCCCTGACCGGCTATGCGCCGAAGGTCATGCTGAAGGAGGGTCTTGAGCGGTTTGTCGTCTGGTACCGCGAATATTTTGGCCAGGCCCGCTGATGGGAAGGGTCGTGTCGATCACCTTCGATGACGGCCTTGCGCGAGGCGCCGCAGCCTCGGCCGAAATCCTTGAGCGATATGGCATGCCTGGGGTCTTCTATGTCGTCACCGGCTGGGTGGAGCCCATGCGGGCGCCGATCCGCGATGATGCGAACATGGGTCGATCTCACGGCGACTGGAACTTCTGGCGGCGCATCGCGACTGCCGGCCACGAAGTTGGCTCTCACACATTCAGCCACTTCAAGGCCGGTGGATTGAAAGCGGCGTTGACACCCTGGAGGGTCGCCCGGGAAATCGCCCGCTCGCAGCAGGACCTGCAGCGCGAAATCCCGGCCCAAAGCCACACCATTTCCATGCCCTGGAACGCCGCTTCGCCGCTGAGTGACAGGCTGGTCCGGCGCGCCTATTCAGCCTGCCGGGTCGGGGGCGGAGATGTACAGTACAATCGATTGTCGCAGCTTAGACCTTATGCCTTGCGCTCATGGGCGCCTGGGCCACGCCACGACTGGGGTGATTATGTCGCCGCGATCGAGGCCATGCCCCAGGACGGCTGGCTGATCCTGGGTTTCCACAGTCTGGAAGACGAAGGGTGGGAACCGATATCGGCGAACCGTCTCGATCAGCTTTGCACATGGTTGCGAGACAACAACATCGAGGTTGCCACGGTGCGTGACGTCGTTGCGCGCACGAAGCTGAGTTGCGCCCCTTAGGACAACAGGCGGACGCGACCGGCGCGCCCGCCACGTTCTGCTAGTTCACGATAGCCCAGCTGCCGTCCGGCTGGCGGCAGGCGGTGCCACGAGCGTTTTCAGGCCGTCCGTTGATGTAGATGACCTGGGTGAAGTCAGCGCACCGGAAGTTGTCGGGGTCATTGTAGTAACGGCCGACATTGAACTCGCCCCGGTGGCCATTGGCCGGATTTTGCCATTGGTATCGCGCCCCGGAGCGGCCAGCGTTCAGACCATTATAGTAGGTCTTGTAGGCATAGCTGCGGTCGTTGCAGTCCATGTTCTTGGTCATCGCGGCGCCCAGTGCGCCTCCGAGGATCACGCCAGCCGCGGTCGTTGCGGTTGTATTGTTCCGGTTGCCCGCGGCGTTCCCGATCAAGCCACCGATAAGGGCGCCGATAATGACTCCCGCAGGATCAGCTGACGTGCGGCACTGCTGATAGTAAACGTCGTCATTGTAGGTGTAGGTGCGGTTATGTCGCTGGTTCCAGCGCTGGTCCCGGTCATTGCGGTACAGAACGTCGGTGATGATCCCCGTCGCGATCACGACCAGGTAGTAGCTGTTGTTGTCATCGCGCACCCAGCGTTGACCCGGCATCGGACGCCTCAGGCCCAACTGGCTGTAGTCGCTGACATAATAGCGATTTTGCAGGTACTGGGGCGGAAGCCTGTCGCCCCTTGACCAGCGTTGGCCGCCCTGCTGTTGCTGTCCCTGAGCGCCATAAAGCGCATCGACGATGATCCCGGTGGCGATCACCACCAGATAAAAATTGTTGTTGTCGTCGTGGGCCCAGCGTTGATTGCGGCCCGGTTGCCTGAGACCCAACTGTCGATAGTTGCCGACTCTGTACGCTGACTGCATGTAACGGTCCGGCAGGCGCTGACCTTGTGACCAGCGCTGGTCGTTGCGCTGGCCCCGGTCGTCCTGACCGTAGTAATTGTGGCCAGCCCCCGAGAGGTGATCCAGTTTCATTGTTAGTACATGGCTGTCTGTAACGCCAAGGTCGTGGTGGGCGAGCGCGCGCCCTCAACAGCTGGCGCGCTCGCCCATGGCACGATGCCGCCGCTGCGGGGGACGAACGATTCAGG
>CANJPZ010000014.1 GCA_947476325.1 Caulobacteraceae bacterium
ACGATCCTGATCTTGTCTTCCGCCGAAAAATGACGCCGCGTCGCGCGCCGGATATCCTTCGCCACCCGTTCACCGGGCGTCGTTTTATGGGGCAAGGGTTTTGCTCTCATCTTCGTTCCTTCGTCACTGCGATGAGACCAAAACCCTCCGTTAGCGGGAACCCTCAATCTGTCTCATTGGTGCTGACGGCGGACAATGTTGACAAATGCTGACAGTTTCGTGGGGCCGCAACCGCAAGCCACGGAAAAGTCTGGCGTAGTTTTCATGCGCCATCCGGCGTGCGCCGACAAAAACTGCCGGGTTCACACTGAAAACTGTCGATTGCGGCCGCCGCGCGGCCCGCGAACTGTCAAACCGGTGCCGAAAACTGACGCTTGCGGCCGAAGATCAGTCCATCGTCACCACCACCTTGCCCAGGGCCTTGCGGCTGGTCAGGTGGCGGATGGCGTCGGCGCCCTGGGCGAGCGGGAAGCGCTCGGAAACGAACGGCTTTATCTTGCCGGCCTTGTAGAGCTCGAACAGTTCCTTGACGTTCTGCAGGTGCTGGGCCTGGTCGCGGGCCACGGCCGCGCCCCAGAACACGCCGACAATATCGGCCGACTTGAGCAGGGCCAGATTGAGCGGAATGGCCGGGATGCCCGCCGGGAATCCGATGACCAGGAAGCGGCCTTCCCAGGCGATGGCGCGGAAGGACGCCTCGGCATAGTCGCCGCCGACGCCGTCATAGATGACGTCCGCGCCGTTGGGGCCCACAGCCTCCTTGAAGATCGCCGCCAGTTCCTTCTTGCCATCCTTGTCGAAGGGCCCGGCCGGATAGACCACGCCCGCATCGGCGCCGTGGCTCATGCAGAAGTCGACCTTTTCCTGGCTGGAGGCCGCCGCGATCACTCGCGCGCCCATGGCCTTGCCCAGCTGGACGGCCGAGATGCCGACGCCGCCGGCGGCGCCGAGGACCAGCAGGGTCTGGCCGGGCTTCAGGAAGCCCCGGTCCTTCAGGCCGTAATAGCTGGTGCCGTAGGTCAGGATGAAGGCGCTGGCTTCATCGAACGGCATTTCGTCGGGGATCGGGATGATGCGCTTTTCGTCCAGCGCCATTTCCTCGACCATGCCGCCGGAACCTGCGTTGGCCAGAACCCGGTCGCCCGACTTCACGCCGGTCACGCCCGCGCCGACTTCCTTGATGATCCCGGCCACCTCGCCGCCGGGCGCGAACGGGCGTTCGGGTTTGAACTGGTAGCGGTCCTCGATCATCAGGCTGTCAGGAAAGTTCACGCCGCAAGCCTTGACCGTCAGCACCACCTGGCCGGGCCCGGCCGTGGGCGAGGGCACATCCTCAAGCACCAGGGTTTCGGGGCCGCCGACGACCTTGCTGAGCAGCGCTTTCATGGAGTGTTCCTTACCTGCGAGTTCTGTGCGGACGGGATTAGCGCAGGGGGGGCAGACGTGGAAGAAGATTTGACCCGCCCCGTCTCAATGGCTTTTCAGGCCATTCCGCCCTATTTGAACGCCATGACCGTCACTCTCGATCTCACGCGCAAAGTCGCAGCGCCGGCCAGGCCGCTGAACCTTGCGGGGCTGACCCGCGAGCAGCTGAAAACCGCGTTGGTAGAGGGCGGGATCTGTCCGCCCGAGAAGGCGAAGATGCGCACTGGCCAGATCTGGCGCTGGATTCACGATGCCGGTGCGACCGCGTTCGACGCCATGAGCAATATCGACAAGGCCACGCGCACCGCCCTGGCCGAACACTTCGAAGTCGGCCGGCCCGAGATCGTTGAGCGTCAGGTCTCCAGCGACGGCACCCGCAAGTGGCTGATCCGCACCGCGCCGGGCATCGAGATCGAGACCGTGTTCATTCCCGGCGTGGGGCGCGCCGGCGCCCTGTGCGTCTCCAGCCAGGTGGGCTGCACCCTGAACTGCACCTTCTGCCATACGGGCACGCAGGCCCTGGTGCGCAACCTGACCGCCGCCGAGATCATCGCCCAGGTCCAGATCGCCAAGGACGACCTCGGTGAATGGCCGTCGGACAAACACAACCGCGACATGTCCAACATCGTTTTCATGGGCATGGGCGAGCCGCTCTACAACATGGACGCGGTGGCCGACGCCATCGACGTGATCTCCGACGGCGAGGGCATCGGCCTGTCGCGGCGAAGGATCACCGTCTCGACCAGCGGCGTGGTTCCCGAGCTGAAGCCCCTGGGTGAAAAGACCCAGGCCATGCTGGCCATCAGCCTGCACGCGGCCACCGATGAACTTCGCGACGTGCTGGTGCCGATCAACAAAAAATACCCGATCGCCGAGCTGATGGCCGGAATTCGCGCCTATCCGGGCCTGTCCAACGCCCGGCGCGTGACCTTCGAATATGTAATGCTCAAGGGCGTGAACGACTCGCCGGCCGATGCCCGGGCGCTGGTGGCCCTTCTCAAGGGCATCCCCGCTAAGATCAACCTGATCCCGTTCAATCCCTGGCCGGGCAGCCCCTATGAGTGCTCCAGCTGGTCGACGATCGAGACCTTCGCCGCCATCGTCAACAAGGCCGGCTACGCCAGCCCGATCCGCACGCCGCGCGGCCGCGACATCCTGGCCGCCTGCGGTCAGCTGAAATCCGAGAGCGAAAAGGTCCGCGCCTCGGTGCGCCGCAAGCTCGCCGCCGACGCCGAACAGGAAGACTGACCCATGCCGATCGCCGCCCCTGAACTGCAGGCCTTCGCCAACGGCTTTCCGCTGGCCATGCTGCACTGGGTTGTGGCCCTGGCGGTGCTGATCGCCGGCGTCGCCGTCTATGCCGCCCTGTCACCGCATCGCGAAGCCGCCCAGGCCCGCGACGGCAACGCCGCCGCCGCTGTCTCGCTGGGCGCCGCCGTCCTGTCCCTGGCCCTGCCGCTGGCCGCCGCGGTGACGGCCTCGGCCACCACCGTCGAAGTGGCCCTGTGGGGGGTGTCGGTGACGATCATCCAGCTGCTGCTCAGCCGCGCCTGCGACATGCTGTTGCGCGGCCTGCCCGAGCGCATCGCCGAGGGCGACGTGGCCGCCGCCTGGCTTTTGGCGTGCGCCAAGGTGGCCCTGGCCCTGATCCTGGCCGCGGCCGTCTCCAGCTAGGGCCCGGTGGACTATCCCCGCTTTCCCGACTGGCTGATCTATTTCGCCGCCACCGGCGCGATTCTCGTCGCCGCCGTCAGCCGTCAGGAGCACGCCAACACGCCGGAAGCCCCGCCGCCGCCGCCGGGGGCCGAGCGGGTGCCGCTGGGCCCCTCATCGCCCTTCGATCCGGTCACCGTCATCCGCACCGGCGCCCACCGCGGCCAGCCGCGCGGCACGGCCTTTGCGGTCGGCGAAGGCGGTCTGTGGCTGACCGCCCGCTCCCAGGTGCAGGGCTGCGAGCGCCTGGTGCTGAAAGTCGCCGAGGGCCGCGCTGTCGGCGCCCGGCTGCAGCCGGGCGATGATCCGTCGCTGGCCGTCCTGCGCACCGAGGGCGGGCCGCCGGTGCTGATTCTGGCACCCGCCCACGATCTGGCAAGCGGAACCCGCGCCTTCCTGATCGGCTTTCCCCGTGGCGCCCCGGGCGAGGCTTCCGCCATGCTGATTGCGCGCCATGCCATGCCAAGGCCCTATCGCGATGACGCCGCTGTCGTCGCCCAGGTCTGGGCCGAGACGGGCCGCACCGAAGCCATGAAGGGCGACCTGCCGGGTCTGGCCGGCGCGCCGGTGCTGGGCGCCGATCAGCGGGTCATCGGCGTGATCCTGCGCCAGGACAAGGCCCGCGCCCGCTTCTGGGCCGCCGGCCCGCAGCAGATCGCCCACGTGCTGGAGGCATCCGGCATCCGGCCAACAGACGCCGCCGCCGCCGAGCCGATCACCGTCGCCAACTACGGCCGTGTCGGAGACGACCTGCGCCGCAGCCGCCAGGTCGCCCAGGTGCTGTGCCTGATGGGCTAGGCGCGGGGCCTCACTTGACCGCGCGGTTCCTGACCAGATCGTCCACCACCGACGGATCGGCCAGGGTGGTGATATCGCCGAGATTGCCGACGTCGTTCTCGGCCACCTTGCGCAGGATGCGGCGCATGATCTTGCCCGACCGGGTCTTGGGCAAACCCGGCGCCCACTGGATGACATCGGGCGCCGCGAAGGGGCCGATTTCGGTTCGGACCCACTTGATCAGCTCGGCGCGCAGGGCGTCGGAAGGCTGGGTATCGGCCTTGAGGGTCACATAGGCATAGATGCCCTGACCCTTGATGTCGTGCGGGAAGCCAACCACGGCGGCCTCGGCGACCGTGTGGTGGCCGACCAGGGCCGACTCGATCTCGGCGGTGCCCAGGCGGTGGCCCGAGACGTTGATCACATCGTCCACCCGGCCGGTGATCCAGTAATAGCCGTCGGCGTCGCGCCGGCAGCCGTCTCCGGTCGTGTACTTGCCGGGATAGGTGGTGAAATAGGTCTGGATGAAGCGCTCGTGGTCGCCATAGACAGTGCACATCTGGCCGGGCCAGCTGTCGGTGATCACCAGGTTGCCGCTGGTCGGGCCCTCCAGCACCTTGCCGTCGGCATCGACGATCTGTAGCTTGACGCCCGGCAGGGGCTTGGTGGCCGAACCGGGTTTCAACGGCGTCGCGCCCGGCAGCGGTGAGACCAGGCAGGCACCGGTCTCGGTCTGCCACCAGGTATCGACGATCGGACAACGCTCTTCGCCCACGACGCGGTGATACCAGAGCCAGGCCTCGGGATTGATCGGCTCGCCGACCGAGCCCAGCAGGCGCAGGGACTTGCGTGAGGTTTTCTTCACCGGCGCATCGCCGTCGCGCATCAGGGCGCGCAGGGCCGTCGGTGCGGTGTAGAAGATCTCGACCTGGTGCTTGTCGATCACCTCCCAGAACCGGCTGGTGGTCGGATAGTTGGGTACGCCCTCGAAGATCAGGGTGGTCGCGCCGTTGGCCAGCGGGCCGTAGACGATATAGCTGTGCCCCGTGACCCATCCGACATCGGCCGTACACCAGAATATCTCGCCCGGCCGGTAATCGAACACCAGCTCGTGGGTCCAGGACGCCCAGGTCAGGTAGCCGCCCGTGGTGTGCAGCACGCCCTTGGGCTTGCCGGTCGACCCGGAGGTGTAGAGGATGAACAGCGGGTCCTCCGCGCTCATCGGCTCGGGCGGGCAATCGGTCGAGGCCGCCGCGCGGGCCTCGGTATAGTCGACGTCCCGGCCCTTGTGCATCAGCACCTTGGCGCCGGTCCGCTTGACCACGATGACGCTGGTCACGTCCGGACATTGGGTGAGCGCGATATCGACGTTCTGCTTCAGCGGCACGATCTTGCCGCCCCGCAAGCCTTCGTCGGCGGTGATGATCACCGTCGAGCCGCAGTCGTGAACACGACCGGCGATGCTGTCGGGCGAAAAGCCGCCGAACACCACCGAGTGGACTGCGCCGATCCGTGCGCAGGCCAGCATGGCGTAAGCCGCCTCGGGGATCATCGGCATATAGATGGTGACCCGGTCACCCTTTCTGACGCCCCGGCTTTTAAGGACATTGGCCATGCGGCAGGTTTCCGCGTGGGCCTCGGCATAGGTGATCTTGCGGCTTTCGGAGGGATCGTCGCCCTCCCAGATAATGGCGATGTCGTTGGCCCGGTGAGGCAGATGGCGATCCAGGCAATTGGCGCTGGCGTTCAGCACGCCATCGGCAAACCAGCGGATGTGCAGGTCCCTGGCGTCGAACGAGATGTCCTTGACCAGGCTGAACGGCTTGATCCAGTCCAGCCGGGAAGCAACGCCGGTCCAGAAGGAATCGGGGTCGTTTTCGACCGCATGCAAAGCAGCCTCATAGCCTGTGGCATCCATGTGCGCACGGGCCGCCCATTCTGGCGGAACCGGAAAGACCAGATCCTCGCTCACGGCTTTTCTCCCTTATATTTTCTGGTTTCAACACTAGGCCGTCACAGCCTGTGGCGCCAATCCAGCCGCCCATACCAGGCCGTAGAATAAATTTCCCTAGCGATGAAAGAGGCCTATTGCGCTGTGCTTATTTTTGCAGCAATGTTGCAGGCGTGAAACCTGAGAGACGGTAACACTCCTCCAACTTTTAACCCCGCGACGGTGTACCGGCGCGGGGTTTTCTTTGCTTGGTCAGAGCGTCGCGAGCACCGCATCGCCCATGGCTTTGGTCGACAACGAGCCGCCCAGATCCGGAGTTCGCGCGCCGCCTTCAAGCGCTGTGACGACGGCCGCGTAGAGGCGGTCGGCGGCGGCGGCGTTGTTCAGCGACCAGCGCAGCGCCATCTCGAACGACAGGATGGCGGCCAGCGGATTGGCGATGCCTTTGCCGGCGATGTCGGGCGCCGAGCCATGGATCGGCTCGTAGAGGCCAGGCTTGCCAGGCGCACCCAGGGCGGCTGAAGGCAGCAGACCCAGAGAGCCGGTCAGCTGTGAGGCTTCATCGGACAGGACATCGCCGAACAGGTTGTCGGTCAGGATGACATCGAACTGGGTGGGCCGGCGCACCAGCTGCATGGCGGTGTTGTCGGCCAGCTGGTGTTCCAGTTCGACGTCGGCGTAGTCGCGAGCATGCAGAGCGGTGACGACCTCGCGCCACAGCTGGCCGCTTTCCATGACGTTGGATTTTTCCGCCGATGTGACCTTGTTGCGCCGGCTGCGGGCCAGCTCAAAGGCGACGCGGGAAACCCGTTCAATTTCGCTGGTCGTATAGACCTGGGTGTCGATGCCCCGGCGCTGGCCATCCGGCAGGGTTTCGATGAGCTTGGGCTCGCCGAAATAGACACCGCCCGTCAACTCGCGGACGATCATGATGTCGAGCCCCGCGACGACTTCGCGCTTGAGGGTCGAGGCGTCGGCCAGGGCGTCAAAGCAAATGGCCGGGCGCAGGTTGGCGAAAACGTCCATCTCCTTGCGCAGACGCAGCAAGGCCGCTTCCGGCCGTTTGGCGCGGGGAACGTCCGCCCACTTCGGCCCGCCGACCGCGCCCATCAGCACGGCGTCGACCTTGAGCGCCAGACCGGCGGCTTCGTCGGTGATGGGATCACCGTGGCGGTCGTAGGAACAGCCGCCGAAGTCACGCTCTTCGATCTTCAGATCCGGCGTCAGGGCGGCGGCCACGCGGCGCACTTCATCGGTCACTTCCGGCCCGATGCCGTCGCCGGGCAAGAGAAGCAAGGTCGCCATGTTCAGATCTCCCAGGTGGAGGCGACCTCGTAGGCGAAGAGACGGCGATCGGAAACACCGAAAATCGGCCAGGCCGCCCGCCAAGTCTTCATGTGGTCAGCCTTGACGTGCGCATCCAGCGCCGCCTGGTCGCGCCAGATCTCGAATACCCGGATCAGACCCGGGACGGCCACGTCCTCGGCGTAGGAGTATTCAAGGCACCCGTCCTCGGCCCGGCTGGCCTTGAGCATGGCGTGCATATGCGGGCGAAAATCTTCGAGACGCACGGCCGGAACACGTACCGTTCCGGCGATGATCAGGGTCACGGGCGCGCTTCCAGCCACGGCGTCGACAGTGACCGCTTGTATTCATAACGCCCGATGTCTGCATTGTGCTGCAGGGTCTCGCCGATGGCGTCCAGGCCCTTCAGCAGCTTTTCCTTGCGGCCGGGATCGATGTCGAAATGGACGATCTCACCGGACGGCGTGATCACCGCTTGGTCGGCCAGATTGATCGAAAAGACGTGGTTGCCACCCTTGGCCTCTGTCATCAGCTGGCGCACGACCGGCTCGGGCAGGGTGATCGGCAGCAGGCCATTCTCGAAACAGTTGTTGTAGAAGATATCGGCGAAGGTCGGCGCAATCACGCAGCGCAGGCCGAAATCCAGCAAGGCCCAGGGCGCATGCTCACGCGACGAGCCGCAGCCGAAATTATCGCCGGCGATCAACACGCTGGCGCCGGCGTACTGCGGCTGGTTCAGCACGAAATCAGGCTTGGGGTTTCCGGCCTCGTCAAAGCGCAGGTCATAGAACAGACCCTTGGCCAGGCCTTCGCGCTCGACGGTTTTCAGGAACTGTTTGGGGATGATTTGGTCGGTGTCGACATTGGCGACATCGAGCGGTGCGGCCTTGCCGTCGAGGGTGGTGAAGGGGGTCATGGCTTTTCCGGAACGCGTTACTTGGCGACGATCGCCTGGGTGATCACCCAGTGGTCAGTCTGGCTCTTGGCGGTGCCCTTTTCATCAAGGGAGCCGGCGGTCTTGGTGCAGTCACTCTTGGTGGCAAGACCCGTCCGGATGTCCATTTCATAGGCGCAGTCCATGGTCTCGTCGATCTGGAGCCGCGCCAGCTGGGCTTCGCTGTATTTCGGAAAGGTGGGGATCTGGGCCTGCAGCGCAGCGACAGTCGCCCGGCCGACCGCGTTGGCGGAGGCCGGATCGAAAGCTGAATGAAACTCGATGGTCGCCTTGTTGGAGCTGCGGCTCACCGACTTCAGCTGCATGGTTTCCTGCCGCTTAAGCTGTTGGCCGCCTGCCCCGGGCGCGCTGGTGTCGGCCTTGAGGGCCGGTCCCAGATCAAGCTCGACGTTCTGGACGATGGCGGGATAGCTCCACTCCTGCAGCAGCGAATCCGACGCCTGGGCGGGCGTCATTGCCGCATAGAGGTCGCGCATGCCGGTGATCGCCGGATCGTCATGCTTGACGCCCATCAGGTCGGCAAACGAATCTGCCAACTTGCCGGCCTGGGTGGTCCAGTTGAGAACCTCAACCGGCATAAGGTCCTGATCGGCCTGATACTCCAGGCCCGACAGGGTGGACGAGGCTTGGGTCAGGGCCATGCGGTCCAGAGCGGAAACCCTGGAAGGCAGATCCACGCCGATGACATTGATCTTGACGTGATAACCTTGGGTGTTGGGATCAACGTTCAGGCGGTAACGGACGGTGACCGTCAGGTCGCTGGCCGGCGTTGTGCCTTCGGCCGTGCGATGGATTTCATGCTGGATCGTGAAATTGATCAGCGTATTGGCGGGCAAGGCCAAAGGCTTGGAAAAGTCCTTGGCCTGGGCGGGGCCCACGAGCGCGAGCGCCAGTACCGCGCCGCACAGCCGGCCGAACATTGTTTTTTGCATCGTTTCCTCTGACTCTGACGTTAGTCGAGGCGCCGTACGTCCACAATATGGCCGGCTATCGCAGCCGCCGCCGCCATAGCAGGGCTCATCAGGTGGGTGCGGCCGCCGCGTCCCTGGCGGCCTTCGAAATTGCGGTTCGAAGTCGAGGCGCAGCGCTGGCCAGGCTCCAGCCTGTCGGGGTTCATGGCCAGACACATGGAACAGCCCGGCTCGCGCCACTCAAAGCCGGCTTCGGTGAAGATCGCGTCCAGACCTTCGGCCTCGGCCTGTTCCTTCACCAGGCCAGAGCCTGGCACGACCATGGCCCTGACCTGTCCGGCCACCTTGCGGCCGCGGGCCACTTCGGCGGCGGATCGCAGGTCTTCGATCCGGCTGTTGGTGCACGAGCCGATGAACACCACGTCGATGCGCGCCGTATCGATCCTCTGGCCCGATGAGAGGCCCATATAGTCCAGCGCCCGCTGCACCTGGGCGCGGCGGGTTTCATCGGCGATGGCTGTCGTATCGGGGACCGATCCGGTCACCGAAACCACATCCTCGGGCGAGGTGCCCCAGGTGACGAGCGGCGCAATATCGGCGGCCTTCAAGTGGATTTCACGGTCGAACTTCGCATCCAGATCGGTGAAGAACGTCTTCCAGTAGGAAAGGGCCATCTCCCAGGCGCCACCCTTGGGCGACGCCGGGCGGCCCTGCAGATAGTCCCAGGTCTTTTGGTCAGGAGCCACCAGCCCCGCCTTGGCCCCGGCCTCGATGGTCAGGTTGCACAGGGTCATGCGCCCTTCCATGGACAGCCCGCGAATGGCTGAGCCAACGTATTCGATCACATAGCCTGTGCCGCCTGCCGTACCGATCTCGCCGATGATGGCCAGGGCAATGTCCTTGGCGCCGACGCCGGGGTGCAGATCACCATCGACCACGACACGCAGGTTCTTGGCCTTGCGCTGGCGCAGGGTCTGGGTCGCCAGGACATGCTCGACTTCCGAGGTGCCGATGCCGTGGGCCAGGGCGCCGAACGCGCCGTGGGTCGAGGTGTGGCTATCGCCGCAGACGATGGTCATGCCCGGCTGGGTGCGGCCCTGTTCGGGACCGACCACGTGGACAATGCCATTGCGGATGTCACCCATGGGAAAGAACTCAATGCCGTTGGCCGCAACGTTGCGGCCCAGGGTCTCCAGCTGCAGGCGCGCCTCGGGATCGGCGACGGCGCCGACGCCGCGCGACTGACCCTGGGTGGGCACATTATGGTCCGCCACTGCCAGGGTGCGGTCGGGACGGCGCACGGGGCGGCCATGGGCGCGCAGCCCTGCGAACGCCTGCGGACTGGTCACCTCATGGATCAGGTGCAGGTCGATATAAAGGATGGTCTCGCCATTCGGGTCGTTCGCGACTAGGTGCGCATCCCAGATCTTGTCATAAAGGGTCTTGCCGGACATGGGCGGGATGTAGTGCTGTGACCCCTGAAAAGTCCAGACCCCTGCGCTCAGGCAGGCGCTCCGCGCCGGTAGCGCAACAAGAATGGAAGGGCAGGTAAGATGACGCACGAAGGTGGATGCCAGTGCTGCGCTGTGCGGTTCAGGGCGCAGGGCGAGCCGATGAATGTGTGGCTTTGCCACTGCCGGCAGTGCCAGCAGTCCTATTCGGCCCCGTTCAATGCCCGGGCCTTCTACCTGGGCCCACAGGTGCAGGTGTCTGGCGAGACCGTCAGGTTCGACACCTCCGAGCGGCTGTCGCGCCATTCCTGCGCCAAATGTGGAACCCGCGTCTGGACCCAGCGCCAGGACGGTTTCGGCTTTGGCCTGCCTCTGGCCGCCTTCGATGACCCAGACGCATTTGCGCCCACGGCGCACATCTTTATTTCCGAAAAAGCCGCCTGGCTGAAGCTCGACGATGGATTGCCCCAGCACGCTGAAAGACCCGCCCCATGACCCGACTTCCGACCTTCCCCGTTGAGGGCGGCTGCGCCTGTGGCGCGGTGCGCTATCGCCTGACCAAGGCGCCGCCGTTCGTCTACACCTGCCATTGCAGCGACTGTCAGAAGCTGACGACCTCGGCCTTCACCCTGTCGGCTCCCGTGGCGCGCGATACGCTTGAAATCACCCAGGGGACCCTCAAGTCTTGGACCCGCGCGACGACGGAATCGGGCCGGCCTACCGACCAACACGTTTGCGCCAACTGCGGGGTGCGTATCTATTCCGAACCGCCCCAGGCGCCCGACCGCGTGACCCTGCGCCTGGGCACCCTGGACGACACCAGCTGGCTGCGACCTGCCGCCGCCATCTGGATGAAGAGCGCCCAGCCCTGGTTCATCCCCACGCCCGACATGCTGACCTTCGACAAGCAGCCGGACGATTTTGCCAGGGTGGCGGTGCGATGGAGGGAGATCATGGAAGACCCCCAAGGGTAGAAAGCGCGGCCTGAGTGTGAAAGGCTTCGTGAGCGATGAAGTCCGGGAACCCATATGACCTGTCGGCAGTTGACCCTGCCATGCCCCTCAGACGCCAGGACGACGAACAGACGATGAGCCGCCCGGACTTGGACCTCGCCCGGACGGATGGTGACTGGTCAGGCCTCTATCAGAGAGTGCGCGCCAGCACCCTTGCGCTTGCTGCGCCGCTCTCGGCCGAGGACCAGGCGGTCCAGTCGATGCCAGACGCCAGTCCGGTCAAGTGGCACCTCGCCCACACGACCTGGTTCTTCGAGACCTTCATTCTGAAGGTTGATCCGGCGTATCGCGTGTTCGATCCGGCCTTCGACTTCCTGTTCAACTCTTATTACGAGGCTGTGGGTCCGCGCCATACGCGCTCCGAGCGCGGGCTGATTACGCGCCCGGACAGCCGCCAGGTGCTGGCCTATCGCGCCCATGTCGACGCGGCGATGATGGCGCTGATCGACCACGGCGATGCCGCGCTGTGGCGCTCCTTGCTGGCGCTGGGGCTGAACCATGAGGAACAGCATCAGGAACTGATCCTGATGGATATCCAGCACGCCTTTTCCCTCAATCCGCTGGAGCCGGCCTATCAGGCTGATCCGTCGCCGGTCGCCTCGCCGGCTCAACTGGCCTGGACAGCATTCGATGGCGGCGTGGTCGAGATCGGCCATGATGGTCCTGAATTCGCCTTCGACAATGAAGGGCCACGACACAAGGTCTGGCTGGAGCCGTTCACGATTGCCAGCCGTTTGGTCACCAATGGCGAATGGATGGAGTTCATCGCTGACGGCGGCTACCGCCAGCCCCGCCTGTGGCTGTCGGAAGGCTGGGGAAGCGTTCATCGCGAGGGCTGGGTCGCGCCGCTATACTGGCGCAACGTGGAGGGCGTCTGGACGGCCTTCAGCCTGGCCGGCCGCCGCGCCGTGGATTCAAACGCGCCCGTTCGCCACATCAGCCATTTCGAAGCCGACGCCTTCGCTCGCTGGTCCGGCAAGCGCCTGCCCACCGAGGCCGAATGGGAAATCGCTTCAGGCGCGGACTGTATCGCCCAGGTCGCCGGAAGCGTCTGGCAGTGGACCGCGTCGCCTTACGTGGCCTATCCGCGTTTCCGCCCGGCCGGCGACGCCATTGGCGAATACAACGGCAAGTTCATGTCCGGGCAGATGGTTCTTCGAGGCGGGTCTTGCGCAACCCCGCAGGGCCACACACGTACGACCTATCGAAATTTTTTCCCGCCCGCCGCCCGGTGGGCCTTTTCTGGCGCAAGGCTGGCCGACGATGTTTGACCTGTCCCTTGAGCCCAGATCAGTTCGCCCGCCGACGCCGGGCCTTGCCGCCTTCCACGATCATCACCCGGGTGAGGATAGTTTCCGCACCGCCCTGATCGCCGGTCTGTCGCAGCCCGCCAAATCCATCCCGTGCCGGTTTCTTTATGACGCCCGCGGCTCGGCCCTGTTCGACAGGATATGCGAGCTGCCGGAATATTATCCGACCCGAACCGAGACCGGCATCCTGATCGACAACGCCGCCCACATTGCTGCGGCGATCGGGCCGGACGCCCAGCTAGTCGAACTGGGGTCAGGCTCCAGTGTCAAGGTCAGGATCTTGCTGGACGCGCTCGAGACCCCGGCGGCCTATGTCCCTATCGACATCTCGCGAGAGCATCTTTTGGGGGCCGCCACGGTGATTGCTTCGGACTATCCTGACACCCGCGTCGAGGCAGTTTGCGCCGACTACGCCCAGGCGTTTGATCTGCCGGCCCATTACGGTCCGGGCCGCCGGGCTGCGTTCTATCCGGGCTCGACCATCGGCAATCTGGAGCCGCAGGATGCGACGCGGTTCATGGCCGGGTGGGCCGGGCGCCTTGGCTCGGGGGCGGTGATGCTGATCGGTGTGGACTTGAAAAAGGACGCGGCCATCATTGAGCCGGCCTATGACGACGCCTCTGGAGTCACCGCGCAGTTCAGCCTGAATCTACTGGCCCGCGCCAACCGCGAACTGGGGGGCAATTTTGATCCCCGCGCCTTCCGGCATGTGGCGCGGTATGAGGCGTCGAGCGGACAGGTCGCAATCCACCTGATCAGCCTGAAGGACCAGACGGCGGCCATTGGCGGCCAAGCTTTCCACTTCGCGGCGGGCGAGGCGGTTCACGTCGAGAATTCCTACAAATATGCCCTGGACGGTTTTCGCGATCTGGCCCGCACAGCCGGCTATCGGCCCGTTGATTTCTGGACCGACGCTGCTGCTCTATTCAGCGTTCACCTGCTTGAGGTGGCCTGAGGACCTATTCCTCGCCGCCCGCAAGGACCCGGACAAGACCTAGAATCTTGCGCCGCGCCTTGGCCGGAACCTTGGGCCAGGACTGGACCAGTTCGAGGCCCTCGGGCGCTGCCAGAAATTCAGAGAAAGCGTCCCGTTCGCCCTTGGCCGCAGGGCTGTCGCTTGAGGTTCCGATGCCCCTGAAGAAGTGGGCGACGTCGGTTTCGAGCGCCTGGGCGATCTGGAACAGCTTGGAGGCGCTGACCCGGTTGTGGCCGCGTTCATATTTTTGCACTTGCTGGAATGTCAGGCCCAGCTGGTCCGCCAGCTTTTCCTGTGACACGCCGAGCATCCGGCGTCTCAGGCGCACCTGGGCGCCAACGTGTTGGTCGATGGGGTGAGGCTGACCGGACGCATCTTTGGGCGCTGTCGGTTTGCGGACGGTTGGGCGGGTTTCCTTTGCCACGTTCGTTCTCACTGAAATGCCATAAGCTCAAATTGCGCCTCCAGTTGCTCAAAGACAACGAATACGCCGGAGGCCTAGAGTCTCATGAAAACCACGGAATCCTTGCGTCTTCTCGGAAATTATCCAGCAAACTCCGCGGCATTACAGCGCAGCCTGGTTGAATATTGCAATCAGGGCAAGGCCCGGGGCGCCAGCACGCGTTCGCCGCGTGTGTGCTCGTGAGCCTTAACAGCCAATTCTATAACGGCTTTCGCCCGCGGATCGTCCATCAGGGCGCCGGCCGCCACCAGTCCCCGCGCGCTGACGGCGCTGACCCCCAAGATGCGCTCGAGGGTGCGGAACGGCGAGTCCGCCCTCGGAAGCATTTCAAGGCGAACGGCGCCTTTCAGCCCTGCCAGAGCCTTGGCCTTGTCGACCGCCTCCATCAACCCGCCGAGTTCATCGACCAGACCCAGACGTTTGGCCTGGGCGCCTGTCCAGACTCGTCCGCCGGCAATTTCGCGCACCCGCTCGGGCGGGATCCTGCGACCGCGCGCGACGTTGCCGATAAAGGTCTCGTAAATTCGGTCGACCTGGGCGGCATAGGCGGCGCGCTGGGCCTCGGTCATGGGCGCGCCAATTGAGTCCATACCGGCGTAGTCGCCGCCGACCGTCAAGTGATCGACGTCGATACCATAGTTCGCGGCGGCCTTGCCGCCAGAGAACTTGCCGCCATAAACGCCGATCGAGCCGGTCAGGGTGGTGGGCTGGGCGACGATGTAATCAGCCTCGGCCGAGATCCAGTATCCGCCCGAAGCCGCGTAGGTTCCCATAGAGACCACGACCGGCTTTTTGGCGGCACGGGCGGCGCGGACCGCTGCGGCGATCTGCTCGGAGGCGGTGTCGGATCCGCCAGGCGAAGAGACCCTCATGACGATCGCCTTGACGCGGGTGTCCAGGGCCGCGTCGCGGATTGTCCGGGCGATGGTGTCTGAACCGACCGAGGGCTCTCCCAGCAGGGATGCCCCACCGGCCCCGGTACTGAGGTCGCCCTCGATATTGATCACGGCGATCATGCCCGCGCCGGCGCGGGAGTGTTTGGGGGCGTGATAGTCGGCGATGTCGAGGGGCTGGGCGCGCGCACCGGCGGCTTGCAGGGCTGCGTCCTGCATGTCCTCGACCTGCCCGGTCTTGTCTATCAGGCCCGCCTTTTGTGCGCCGGCGGCGTCATAGGGCCCTCCGACGATGGCTGTGCGGACCGCCGTCTCGGCCATATGCCGGTCGGTTGCGACGGATGCCAGGGTTGAATCGAAGACGCCATTCATCCAGCCCAGTTGAGCCTCCCGGTGCGCCGCCGTGTAGCCGGACTGGATGTAAGGGTTCACCGCGTTCTTGTATTCGCCGCGTTGCTCGTACTGGACCGAGACGCCGTACCGCTGGAAGAAGCGCGCGAAAAAGATTTCTTCGGACGAGATGCCGGTGGCCTCGAAAGGCGCGCCCGGCTGCATCCACAACTCGCTGCCGGCCGCGCCCAGCATATAGGTCGAGACGGCCATGCCCGAGGCATAGAGCCCCTGGCTGTGGGTGTAGACCTTTTTGCCCGCTGCCTTGAAGCGGTGGAAGGCCTGCGCAAGTTCGTCAGCCGCGGCCGGGTCCATGCCGCCGTCGGGCAGGCGAACGACCAGGGATTTGACCTTCGGATCAGACTGGGCCTGCCGCAGGGCCAGGACCAGGGCGGTGACCGAGGGCTGTGCGCCGGTCAGGGATGCAAAGGGCTGGCCCGCAGCCTGATCGGTCAGGCCGCCGCGCAGGTCGACATAGAGCACGGTGTGAGCTGGTGTGGGCGGTGGCGCCGCCAGGACAGCGCCGATCAGGATCAGGCCGATAGGGACGGCCACGAAGAACAGCACCAATCCGGCCATGACGCCGGCCAGGGTTATCAGGAACTGTTTCATGGCGGCTCCGCGCCCGGACGATCCAGGCGCCATGAGCCTTAACCGAAGGCCGCGCCCGGGCAAGGGCGGCGGCGATAAGGCTGGGGTCGATGCGGGAATTTCCTGGTCGGAGTGGCAGGATTCGAACCTGCGACCCCTGCGTCCCGAACGCAGTGCTCTACCAGACTGAGCCACACTCCGCTTGCCAGGAAGCGGGCCTTATAGGGGAGGGGCCCCACCGCCGCAAGGCGCGCTGGGATGCTAACTTCATCGCTCAGGCGGTGAAGGCGAACTGAGCTTTAGCGCAACGATGAGACTCCGTTGCAAACATCCGGGGCATGGGCTATCCCGACCGCCTTCCCGGCCCCGACGCCTTGCGCGCGCGCCGATGGGGGATGGTGTAATGGTAACACTGCGGTTTTTGGTACCGTCATTCTAGGTTCGAGTCCTAGTCCCCCAGCCAGCGCAGGCGCCGATGTCAGACGAACTTCCGCCCAATGCCAATCCGGACCGCCCCCTGACCCCCGCAGCGCGCCGGGCGCTTGAGGAAGCCGCTCTTCGCAAGGCGTCCGAGCCTTTGCCCGAAGAACACGGCGGCCCGCGGGGGCCAGAGCCGACCCGCTACGGTGACTGGGAACGCAAAGGCCTTGCCGTCGACTTTTAGGGCCGCAATCCCTTAGCGCGTCCCAATTCGCTAATTTTCGCGCCTCAGGCGCAAGCGATTGCAGGCGGCGCAATGTGCGCGTTTACAAGCCCTTAAGGTTTGGAGATCGCCATGCTCGCTCTTTTGTTCGCCGCCGCCATTGCGGCCCCTCAGCCCGCCTACAAGCAGGATCAGTATCCTGCACCGCCCGCTTATGAGACCGGCAAAGGCTATGCCGACGAGGGCTATGGCTCGAGCTCGAGCGGCTACGCAAAAGGAGGTGAAACCTACAGCCGCGAGACCCGGACCTACGAAGATCAGAACCCGCCTTCCCGCGGTGACAAGCTCTCCGGCGGCCCGGCCGCCAAATCTCCGCTGGATGATCCGGACCTGTATCCGCGCCAGCCGGACTATGCGCCGCCGCCGCCCTACGCCGACAGTGATCGCTACGGCAAGGACGCCAGGGACCGCGATGACTACGCCTACACCGGAGATCCAGCCTACTACGACGAGCCTCATGCCGGCCACATGCAGCGCCGGGCTGAAGCCCCGGCGCATGATGGACACAAGGAAAATGCTCAGCCGCCCTATCCGGCGACGGAATATTACTATGGCCGCGGCGAGTTGGGCCCCGCGCCCGACTGCCAGAAGGGCTCTGAGCCGGACTATGGCTGCGTCCGGGGCTTCAGCCCGGATGACCACTATCGGCAGCCTGCGCCGCCCCCGGCCCCGCGCCGTGCGGAAAAGCCCACCTGTCCGGAACGCTGCCCCGAACCGGCACGGCCCGCGCCGCCACGCGCTGCGCCTCCGCCTCCGACTCCCTGCAACTGTGCGCCGCCGCCCTGTAACTACGGCTGCCGCACGTCCTGGGAAGAGATTCATCTCGACAACGGCTTTGTCGCCACCAGTCAGGGCGGCGTCGGCTCGGGCTATGCCCCGCCGGTCTATGGTGGCGGTGGCGGCTACGTCAGTTCAGGCAGCTTTGCCGGAGCAGGCAGCTTTGCCGGAGCAGGCAGCGCCGCCAATGCGGCGGCCTATGCCTCAGCTTCGGCCTCTGCCAGCGCCAGCGTCCGCATCGTCGGCGGTGGTGGTGGCGGCCGCACCCCTCCGCCGCCTCATGGCGGTGGTGGCTGCAACAGCGGCTGTGGATCAAGCCACGGCGGCTACGGCCACTAGAGGCTGGCAATCTCCGCGGCGATGGCCAGCGCCGCCTCGCGGGGATTGGCCGCCGCTGTGATCGGACGGCCGACCACCAGATGACTTGCGCCGGCGCGGATGGCGTCGGCGGGGGTCGCGGCCCGGGCCTGATCGTCCATGGCTGCGCCGGCCGGCCGAACGCCAGGTGTCACCACCAGAAAGCCCGCGCCGCCTATCGAGCGCGCCAGAGCCGCTTCATGTGGGCTGGCGACGACGCCGTGGGCTCCAGCGTCAAGTGCCTGTCGGATGCGCCGCTCGACCAGCTGCTCGACCCCAAGGCCGTAGCCGATCTCGCCTAGGTCCTGGCCGTTGAGACTGGTGAGGACGGTGACGCCAAGAACCTTCACGTTCGATCCCGCGCAGCCCTTGACCGCGGCTTTCAGCACCTGGGGTTGGGCGTGCGCGGTCAGGAAGTCACAGGCTCCTGTGGCGGCCAGGGCGGCGGCGGCCTTTTCGACCGTCGCGCCGATATCATGCAGCTTCCAGTCAGCGAACACCTGGCGTCCGCGCCCCTTGAGGTCGCGGGCCATGGCCATGCCGTCGGTGGCCAGCAACTGCAGCCCGATCTTGTAGAAGCTGACGGCGTCGCCCAGTTGCTCGACCAGGGCTTCAGCCTGGCTGCGGCTGGGTACATCCAGGGCGACAATAACGCGCGGATCGCTCACCGGCTCAGTGCTCCGAAGCGGCGGTTGCGCATCAGACTCATGATCCATTCGTCCGGCAGGGCCTTCAACAATGCGGCAATGGCGATGTTGGGCGCGCCGGGGATACAGACAGGGCGGTTGGCCTCAGCGGCTTCGTAGCCAGCCGCCGCCACTTGCTCGGCCCCCATCCATAGCCATTCAGGCGTTGTGCGGCGAACATGTTCGCGCATGCCGGCCACGTCGTGAAATTCCGAATAGGTGAAGCCGGGGCAGAGCGCGCTCACATGGACGCCCGTTTCGCGATTTTCGTTGTGCAGTCCTTGCGAGAACCGGACCAGCAGACTTTTGGCGGGGCCATAAAGGGTCGCGCCCGGCGTGCCGGGCATGAGCCCGGCGACTGACGCCACATTTACGATGCGCCCAAAGCCCTGCTCGATCATGGCCGGCAGGACCTTGCGGGCCAGCTCGCAGGGGGCGGCCACCATAATCTGCAGAAAATCAGCGTGGGCCTGCCAGGAGTCGGCGCCATAGCCGCCTCGCATGCCGTAGCCAGCGTTGTTGACCAGGGCGTCGATGGTGCGTCCATGCTCGGCGATGGTGGCCAGGATCTGATCGGTGGCGTCGGGATCGGCCAGGTCCGCTTCAACAGTAAAGGTCTCGACGCCGGCGCGCAGACGGATTTCTTCGGCCAGGGCCTCAAGCTTGTCGCCGCGCCGTGCCGTCAGGGCCACGTCATAGCCATGGCTGGCATAGCTTCGGGCAAAGGCCGCGCCGATGCCCGCCGAGGCGCCAGTGATCAGGCATAACCGGCGGGTCAATCGCGCGGGTCCTTCGATTCGGGGCAATGGAACAGCATGGCTGTTAGGACCATGCCAAAGCGCGGTCAGCAAGTACAGGCGCGGCGATGTGGCGATTGAACCGGGGGGCAAATGAGGCTATCGCCGCGCGCACCCTATCGGAGATCATGAATGGCTGGGGATAGTCCCGAGCCGACGCAACATCCAAAAGATGACCACGCTAAGGGTCACGGCTTCTTGGCCCTGACGGTCGGCTCCATCGGAGTTGTGTTCGGCGATATCGGCACCAGCCCGCTCTACGCCATGCGGGAGGCGCTGCACCATGCCAAGAGTGGCGGGACCAGCGACCTGGCCGTACTCGGCGTCGTGTCCCTGGCGTTTTGGGCGTTGCTGATCGTCGTCACCCTGAAATACGTCGTCTTCCTGATGAAGGCCGACAACAAGGGCGAGGGCGGCACACTGGCATTGATGGCCCTTGCCCAGCGGGCGCTGGCCCGTCGGTCGGTCTGGGTGTTCAGTCTTGGCGTGATCGGCACGGCGCTTTTCTACGGGGACGGAATCATCACCCCCGCCATTTCGGTGCTTTCGGCGGTCGAGGGTCTCAAGGACGCGCCGCACCTGGGCAAGGTGCTGTCGCCTTTCGTCCTGCCTATCGCGGCGGGAATCCTCATTGCCCTGTTCATGATCCAGTCGCGCGGCACGGCCAGCATGGCGCGCTATTTCGGCCCCCTCACGGCGGTCTGGTTCGTGGTTCTGGCGGCCCTTGGGCTCTACCACCTGCATGACGATCTTTCGATTTTCCGGGCCTTGTCGCCGCACTACGGCGTCTGGTTCCTGATCCAGAACGGCTTTCTGGGCTTCATTATTCTGGGCAGTGTCTTCCTGACGGTGACCGGCGCCGAGGCGCTCTATGCCGATATGGGTCACTTCGGCAAAAAGCCTATCCGCACCGCCTGGCTTGTGCTGGTCCTGCCCTGCCTGACCCTGAACTATCTGGGCCAGGGCGCTCTGGTGCTGCACAACAAGGCCGCAGCCGCCGACCCGTTCTTCGCCATGATCCCGCACTTCGCCTACTGGCCGGTGCTGGGCCTGGCCACTATCGCGACGGTGATTGCATCGCAGGCGGTGATCACCGGCGCCTTCTCGGTCACCCAGCAGGCTGTGCAGCTTGGCCTGTTGCCGCGGATGGACATTCGTCGCACCAGCGAGACCGTCGCCGGTCAGATCTTCGTGCCCCAGGTCAATACCATGCTGATGATCGGCGTACTGGTGCTTCTGTTCGCTTTCCGGACCTCGTCAAACCTGGCGGCCGCCTACGGCATCGCGGTGACGGGGGCGATGTTCGTCGACACCCTGCTGTTCTTCGTGATCATCCGCCACTTCTGGAAGCGGCCTCTATGGCAGGCCTGGGTCGCCGTCATCGGCTTTGGCATCATCGACATCGTCTTCCTGTCATCCAATCTGCTCAAGATTCCGCAAGGCGCCTGGCTGCCACTGGTTCTGGGCGGACTGTTGGTCATCATTATGTGGACCTGGACGCGCGGCACCCAGTTGCTGGCCGAAAAGACCCGCCGAGATTCTGTGCCCCTGGGTGATCTGGCCGACATCCTGAAGGCCCGGGCGCCGCACCGCGTGCCCGGCACCGCCATCTTCCTGACGTCCGATCTTGAGGTTGCGCCGGTCGCCCTGATGCACAACCTCAAGCACAACAAGGTGCTGCACGAAAAGAACGTCATCCTGACGGTCAAGACTGCGGAAACCCCCCGGGTAAATCCGGACGGCCGGATTTTCTCGGAATCCCTGAACGACGACTTCAAGAAGGTGACCATAAGCTACGGCTTCATGGAGAGCCCAAACCTGCCCAAGGCCCTTACCCAGATGCGCAAGATGCAGGGTCTGAAATTCGACATCATGACAACCAGCTTCTTCCTGGGCCGTCGATCCGTGGTGGCCTCGGCCACCTCGGGCATGCCATTATGGCAAGACAAGATTTTTATCTTCCTCATGAAGAACGCCGCCAACCCGACCGACTTTTTCCGCATTCCACCCGGTCGCGTTGTTGAACTGGGCGCACAGGTGACCGTCTAGATGGAACAGACCCTGCGCATCATCGGCGACGCCGCCTCGATCGTCGCCCTGTCGATTATCGCCTCAGTGTCGCTCAACGCTTGGAACAGGATCCTGCCGGGCGCGCTGGTGCCAATGGCGTTCAACCGCCAGGGCGACCCGAGCTTCCGGATGAAGAAGCCGATCGCGCTCTTGTTCATGCCGTTCGTGGCCATGATCTTTCTGCTGTTGCCGACGGCCAGCGGCGCCACCCACACCGCCGGCGTCTCCAGCGGGGCCACGATCCTGTTCACGCTTCGGCTGATTCTCGGCGCCGGTCTGGCGCTTGCCCATCTGACCCACACCCGCCACGCCATGGAAGTCCTGGGCAAAGAGGGTCAGCTGCGCTCTTGAATGCTGCGGCCCGGCGCCCTTAAAGGCGGCTGCGCTTTATTCGAGGTATCCAATGTCTGGCAAACCCAAGATCAAAAAGGTCGTCCTCGCCTATTCGGGCGGTCTGGACACCTCGATCATCCTCAAATGGCTGCAGACCGAGTACGGCGCCGAGGTGGTCACCTTTACCGCCGACCTGGGCCAGGGCGGCGAGATCGCACCGGCGCGTGAAAAGGCGCTTCTGCTCGGCATTAAGCCGGAGAACATCTTCGTCGAAGATGTGCGTGAAGAGTTTGTCCGCGACTATGTCTTTCCGATGTTCCGGGCCAACACGGTCTATGAGGGTCAGTACCTGCTGGGCACGTCCATCGCCCGGCCGTTGATCGCCAAGAAGCAAATCGAAATCGCCCGCAAGGTCGGCGCCGAAGCGGTCAGCCACGGGGCGACGGGCAAGGGCAACGACCAGGTGCGCTTCGAGCTGGGCTATTACGCGCTTGAGCCCGATATCACGGTCATAGCTCCCTGGCGCGAGTGGGACTTCAAGTCGCGTGAGGCCCTGATAAAGTTCGCCGAGGATCACCAGATCCCCATCGCCAAGGACAAGCGGGGCGACGCGCCGTTCAGCGTCGACGCCAACCTTTTGCACTCGTCATCCGAGGGCAAGGTGCTGGAAGATCCGGCGGTCGAGGCGCCGGAATTCGTCCACATGCGCACGATCTCGCCCGAGGACGCGCCGGACAAACCGCAAGTCTTCACTATGAACTTTGAGCAGGGCGATCCCGTCGCCATCGACGGGGTGAAGCTGTCGCCCGCCGCCCTGCTGACCAAACTGAACGAGTTGGGCCACGATAATGGCGTCGGCCGCCTCGATCTGGTGGAAAACCGTTTCGTCGGCATGAAGTCGCGCGGCGTCTATGAAACACCCGGCGGCACGATCCTGCTGGCTGCTCACCGGGGGATCGAGTCCATCACCCTGGATCGCGGCTCGATGCACACCAAGGACGGGCTGATGCCCCAGTACGCATCCCTGATCTACAATGGCTTCTGGTTCTCGCCCGAGCGCGAGATGCTGCAGGCGGCGATCGACTTTTCGCAAAAAATGGTCACCGGTCAGGTGCGGGTGAAGCTCTACAAGGGCAATGTCACCATCATCGGCCGCACGAGCCCCTATTCGCTGTACGACCAGGATCTGGTCACCTTCGAGGAGGGCGCCGTCGCCTACGATCACCGTGATGCAGCGGGCTTCATCAAGCTCAATGCGCTTCGTCTGCGCGTGGCGGCCAAGCGGGACGCCCGCCTCAGAAAGTAAGGTTGGCGAGGCGGGCGTTCAGCGCCGCCTCATCCTTCAACTCGCACTCCCACAGAGTCTCGACGCGCCAGCCCATGGCCGTAAGTGCCACGCGGCTTGCCTCGTCCCGCGTGCGGTTACCGCTCACCTTGCCCAGCCAGTAGTCGCGGTTGGCCTTGGGCACGCGCGCACCTCTTGCACAGTCGTGTCCGTGCCAGAAACACCCGTGTACGAAGATCGCCAGCTTGCGTCCCGGCATGACGATGTCCGGCTTGCCCGGCAGGTCGGCGCGGTGCAGGCGATAGCGCGCGCCCAGCCGGGTGAGCGCCTTGCGTACCTTGAGTTCCGGCGCCGTATCGCGCCCCTTGACCCGCCGCATGACGGAAGAGCGCTTTTCGGCTGAATAGACGTCCGTCAGCTACAGCCCCTCGAACAGCGCTGTGGACAGATAGCGTTCCGCGAAGCTGGGGATGATGGCGACGATCTGTTTGCCGGCGTACTCATCGCGCGCCGCCACGTGGAAGGCGGCGGTCAGGGCCGCGCCGGACGAGATGCCGACCGGCAGACCGTCGGTGCGCGCGACCCGGCGAGCCATGTCAAAGCTGGCGTCATTGGAGACCTGCACCACTTCGTCGATGACGCCGCGGTCCAGGATGCCCGGCACGAACCCTGCGCCGATGCCCTGGATCTTGTGAGGTCCCGGCTGGCCGCCCGACAGCACGGGCGAGGCCTCGGGCTCGACGGCGATCATCTTCAGCGATGGCTTGCGGGCCTTCAGAACCTGGCCGATGCCGGTGATGGTCCCGCCCGTGCCGACGCCCGAGATCACCGCATCAACGCCACCTTTGGTGTCGTTCCAGATTTCCTCGGCGGTCGAGACCCGATGGACCAGCGGATTGGCTGTGTTCTCGAACTGCTGGGGCATCACCGAGCCGGGAATTTCGGTCAGGATTTCCTGAGCCCGCCCGACCGCGCCGCGCATGCCTTTTTCAGCGGGCGTCAGTTCCAGCTTGGCGCCCAGCAAGGCCAGCATCTTGCGCCGCTCGATCGACATGCTTTCCGGCATGACCAGGATCAGGCGATAGCCCTTTGAAGCTGCGACGAAGGCCAGAGCGATGCCGGTGTTGCCGCTGGTCGGCTCGACGATGGTCGAGCCCGGCTTCAGCACGCCTTTGGCTTCAAGATATTCTATCATCGAGGCGCCGATCCGGTCCTTGACCGAGCCCAGTGGATTGAAGAATTCCAGCTTGGCTAGGACCTCGCCCTTGGGCTTCAGTTCCTTTGTCAGATTGGGCAGGCGGATGAGCGGGGTATCGCCCAGGGTGTCGATGATGGAATCATAGATCCGGCCGCGCCCGGCGCGTTTAAAGCGGGAAGCATCGTAGGTTTTGGCATCGGACATGGTGTGTCTCCGTCATCATTTGGCCAAAGCTTAAACCCGTGACGGCGAGAGAGTCTGTAGAGGAAATCTATTCGGCGGCCATGGTTTGGATGGGGGCGAGCAGCAAGGGCTCCAACAAGTGCTGGGCCAGATGGCGCACCACAGGAACAACGACCCCGTCGCCGATCACATGCAGCCCCGGGCTTTGGGCGTTGGGCAGCCGGTAGTCGTCAGACAGTCCCATAAGGCGCGCGCCTTCTCGCGCCATCAGCCAGCGGCTTTTCGTCTTGCCTTCATCGACGATCAACAACAGCTGTCGTGACGACCCGCCACGCGGCGTGCGTAAACACCCGGCCACTCCGTCGAAGCGTACCTCTGCCCGCTGGGCGCCCGCCCTCATGCGCCGGAACACCGCGCCTGCATGACGTCCTCCTACGCTGACCAAAGCCTCGACCTTGGCCCGGTTTCGGGTGTCCATCATCTCAAGCAACGCCCGGGTCTGGGCTGCAGAACGCCATCGGCAATCGCTGTCTGGCTCAAGCAGCGCGGCAAGGTCGATATTGCGCTGCTCGGGTGCGCGCAGAGGCCACCAGATCCAGCACGCCTTCAAGGCGTCAGGCAGCCGTTCGTGCGCGGCCTTAACGGCACGGGTGTGAAATTCCGAGGCGCCCTGCGGTGCAGCACCGTCACGAACCGCCACGACAAATACCCGCGGGCGTGATTGGGGCGTGAAATGCACGGCGTCGATCTCCAGGGCGCCAAAGCGATAGCCCTGCGCCGCCAGGGCCCCACAAAGGGCGGTGAAGTCCCGCCCCCCATGTGAAGTCAGCAGGCCGCCGACATTCTCGATAACCAGGACCCTCGGCGCGCGGCCGTCGGCGGCCAGTCCCTCGATCAGCCGCCAGAAGCCGAAGAAGGCGGAAGAGCGGCCGCCCGCCAGACCGGCGCGGTTTCCCGCGAGGCTAAAGTCCTGACAAGGGCTGGACGCCCAGGCCAGGTCCGCCGCGCCGGGCAGATTGGCGGGCGTCAGCGCCCACACGTCACCTTGATGAAAGTGCTCTGCCGCGTCCGAAAAGTTGGCGCGATAGGTCGCCGCCTTGAGCGGATCAAAATCGTTGGCGAATAGGCAGCGCCAGTTTTCTCCTAGGCCAAGCCGCGCCATGCCGCCGCCGGCGAAGAATTCGTAGAAGGTGAGGGGCGATTTGCGAGTCACACGGGCAGACTAGCCCAGGACCGGGATTTCGCGAGGCCGGTTTGTCGCCGATCTAACGCAGCTCGACAGTGGCGAACTGCGAGGTGTGGGCAGGACGCGCCTTGTGGCCCGGCTCGGGCAGGGCCAGGCCGCTCGCAACCGCCACCAGAACAGCGATGATCAGCAGGGCCTTTTCCATCTCTTCCTCATCGTCCGGCTTCGGCCCTGACGCGCCGCAGGGGGAACGGGCCATCAGGGCCGTCGTTCCGGCCGTCGAGTCACATGTTGAAATAACCTGGTTCTCGCGCCAGCCCTCGTTTGAGGGGGTGTTGTCATCGAGGTGCGGTTGACAGCTTGTGGAAACTCGTGACAACGCCACTGACATGACCGGGGAAGAGCCGTCGCCAAATTCCAGTTCGTTGCGGCGCAGCCAGACGGCGGCGCGACGCGAAATGATCCTGCAGGCTGTCCGCCGCAAACTGGCCAGCGGCGGTGTCGAAGACTTCAGTTTCGCCGAGATCGCCGCTGACGCCCGCATTGCCGAGCGCACGGTCTACCGGCACTTTCCTACCCGCGAGGCCCTCTTGGGTGCCTTCTGGTCCTGGATGCAGACCCAGGCGCCAGCCGAGACCGAGCCGTCCGGTCCCGCGCCGTCCCAGCCCCCGACCGCCGCCTTCCGCCCGATGCGCATTCTCCTGGCAACCGACGCCTGGGAGCCCCAGGTCAATGGCGTGGTCCGCACCTTGACCCGCGTGGTCAGCGAGATGCGCGAGATGGGCCATGTCGTCGAGGTGATCTCGCCCAACCAGTTCAAGACCTTTCCCTTGCCCACCTATCCCGAGATCAAACTGGCGCTTGGGGCCTATGAGCGTGTGCAGGAGCGGTTCAAGCAGTTCGAGCCAGAAGCCATTCACGTCGCCACCGAAGGGCCGATCGGCCTGGCGGCGCGGCGCATCTGCGTCGAATGGCGCCTGCCCTTCACCACCAGCTATCACACAAAATTCCCGGAATATATTTCGGCCCGCCTGCCGGTGCCGGTCAGCGCTGGCTATGCCTACATGCGCTGGTTCCACGGCCCTTCAGGCCGGCTGATGGTAGCGACGCCGACCATGCGCGACGAGCTGGCACGTCATGGGTTCCGGAACATCTCGCCCTGGGCGCGCGGCGTGGACACCGTGCTGTTCCGGCCGCGCAAGGCCGGCGAGCCGGACGTGTTCGAGGGCCTGGCCCGCCCGATCTGGCTGAACGTCGGGCGCATCGCCGTGGAAAAGAACATCGAGGCCTTCGCACGCCTTGATCTGCCCGGCACCAAGGTGATCGTCGGCGATGGTCCGCAGCGGGCCGAGCTAGCGGGCAAGTACCCGGAGGTGGTGTTCACCGGGGCCAAGCATGGCGAAGAGCTGGCCGCCACCTATGCCTGCGCTGATGTCTTCGTCTTCCCGTCCCTTACCGAGACATTTGGCCTGGTTATCCTCGAGGCCATGGCGGCGGGCACGCCGGTGGCCGCCTATCCGGCTCCGGGGCCAATCGACATCATTCCCGGCTCCAATGCCGGTGTCCTGGCCCCCACGCCGACCGAGGGGTTGCGGGAAGCCTGCCTGGAAGCGCTGAAGCTCGACCGCAAGCTTGTGCGCGCTTATGCTGAGACCTTTTCGTGGCGGGTCTGCGCTGAAGAGTTTGTGCGCAATCTTCAACCTTATCCCGAGCCGGAAAAAACCAAGTTGTGGCGACGTCTGAGAAGGCTGACCCGGCTGCGCCGAAAGCCCCAGGCGGTCTAGGGCCGCGCCGGCGCCGGGACAGAAAAATTCTTTACATCCCGCAAGATGCACCCTATTTGCACCGGCTCCGGCGGACCCAACTGCTGCTAACGCCGGATTGGGTTAACTATCTACAGGGGTTTACGTGAATTGCACACGTATCACACGCCCCTGGACCTGGTCCGCGAGCGGTCTGTCGAACGTCCTGTCGCCCTTGTGCGACCGGCCGCGGCGGCTCTAGCGGCCCGCTGGTTCAGGGATAATTTTCAAGGCACGGTCTTTTACGCGGTAAAGGCAAACCCTTCGCCGTGGGCGGTTCAGACCCTGTTTGAAAACGGCATCTGCGCCTTCGACGTGGCCTCGATTCCCGAGATCGAGCTGGTCGCCGAACACGCGCCGGGCGCCCGCATGGCTTTCATGCACCCGGTGAAGAGCCGGCGCGCCATTTCAGCGGCCTATTTCGATCACGGCGTGCGCACCTTCGCGCTCGATTCCCATGACGAGCTGGCCAAGATCCTCGATGCGACGGGCCAGGCGACGGATCTGACCCTCATGGTGCGCATGGCGGTCTCCACCGATGGTGCCACCTATCCCCTGGCTGGCAAGTTCGGCGTCGACGCTCACGCCGCGCCCGAGCTGCTGCTGGCGGCCCGCCGGGCTACCGAAGACCTGATGGGCGTGTCCTTCCACGTCGGCAGCCAGTGCATGCGCCCGACGGCCTATCAGGCCGCCATGGCCCAGGTGTCACGCAGCCTCGTTCGCGCCGGCGTTTTCGCCGATATCGTCGACGTGGGCGGCGGCTTTCCGTCCGTCTATCCGGGCATGGTCCCGCCGGCGATGGAAGACTTCGCCTCCTCGATCCATCGAGGCTTTGAAGAAATGAAGGTTCACGAAACCACAGAGCTGTGGTGCGAGCCCGGCCGCGCCCTGGTGGCCGAGGCCTCCTCGTTGCTGGCCCGGGTCGAGCTTCGCAAAGGCGACGCGCTCTATCTCAATGACGGCTCCTACGGCTCTCTGTTCGATGCGGCCCACTTCAAGTGGCCGTTCCCGACGCGTCTGGTGCGTGATGGCGAGGCCTCGAGCGAACTGAAGCCGTTTCGCTTCTATGGTCCCACCTGCGATTCTCTGGACCAGATGCCAGGCCCGTTCTGGCTGCCGGCCGATGTCGCCGAAGGCGACTTCATCGAGATTGGCATGCTGGGCGCCTATGGCGTGGCCATGGCCACGCGCTTCAACGGCTATGGCGACCTCGACATCGCCATCGTCGAGGATGCGCCCATGGCCTCGATGTACGGCCTTGCGCCGCGCGTCATCCCGACCCGAAAGGTCGAGGGCGCAAACGCCAATGTCGTCAAGTTTTCACGCGCCCGTGGCAGGAAGAAGCGGCGGCGTTAGACCCGCGATCTTTTAGCCGTAAACGCCGTCCGGCCTAACGACGGAGTGTCCCATCCATTCGGGAAACCCGACCGATGACTGCCCCCAAATCCAACCGCAAGGCCGAGCTTCTGGCCAAGACCGTCGAGCATGTCGACATCACCGCCTTTGATGCGCGGCCCGTCATCGACGCCATGCGCAAGATGAGTTTCTCCTCGCGAGACACTGCGCGAGCGGCCGACATCCTCAATATGGCCATTGAGGACAAATCCTGTTCGCCCTGGCTGATCCTGGCCGGTTCGACCAGCGCGGGCGGCTGCATGCACGTCTATCGCGACATGGTCCGCGCCGGGATGATGGACGTGGTGGTCGCCACGGGCGCCTCCATTGTCGACATGGATTTCTTTGAAGCCCTCGGCTTCAAGCACTATCAGGCCGCCGGCCCGGTGGATGACAACATCCTGCGCGAAAACTACATCGACCGCATCTACGACACCTACATCGACGAAGAAGAGTTGCAGAGCTGCGACTCGACCATCTACGAACTGGCCTGCGCGCTCGAGCCGCGCCCCTATTCCAGCCGCGAGTTCATTCACGAGATGGGAAAATGGCTGGCCGCCGGCAACGCCAAAAAGCCTGGCAGCCTGATCCAGGCGGCTTACGAAGAGGGCGTGCCGATCTTCTGCCCCGCCTTTGTGGATTCTTCGGCGGGCTTTGGTCTGGTCAAGCACCAGAAGGAACGCATTGCCGCGAAGAAGCCGTACCTGACTATCGACGCCGTGGCTGATTTTCGTGAACTGACCGACATCAAGATCGCGGCCGGCACCACGGGCCTGTTCATGGTTGGCGGCGGCGTGCCCAAGAACTTCGCCCAGGACACCGTCGTCTGCGCCGAGATTCTCGGCGTCGAAGCCGACATGCACAAATATGCGGTGCAGATCACTGTCGCCGACGTACGCGACGGCGCCTGCTCGTCCTCGACGCTGCAGGAGGCCGCGTCCTGGGGCAAGGTTAACACCACCTACGAGCAGATGGTGTTCGCCGAAGCGACCACAGTCGTGCCGCTAATCGGCTCGGACGCCTGGCACCGCGGCGCCTGGAAGACCCGCGAAAAGCGCCGCTGGGCCAAACTGTTCGCCTAGGGAAATGCGTTCCTCCCCTTTAGGCTGGTCCCAAAGGGGAGGAATGATGCGCAAAGCCAAAGCCAAAGCCAAAGCCAAAGCCAAAGCCAAAGCCAAAGCCAAAGCCATCGTCATCGGAGGCCTGTTGGCGCTTGCCGCCGGAGCGGGCCTTGCCCAGCAACCGGCCAGCCCCGCAGCGCCGGTGCCCACCGGTTATCTGTCGGACATCCAGGTCGCCCAGGCCGCCGTCATCCTGCCGCCGGCTCCAGTGGTGGGTACGGAGCGATACGAAACCGACCGCCACGTCTTTGCGGCCACGCGCAGCCTTGAAGGCACGCCGCGCTGGGCCCTGGCCCAGGCCGACAACGACTATACCGCGCCCCATCTGCTGGAGGTGTTCAGCTGCGCGGTGGGCGCGAAGATGACGCCGGGAAACGCGCCGGTGACCTTGCGAATTCTCACAAAAATGCTGACCGACCAGAACCGGTTTTCCCGCACGGCCAAGGATATCTTCAAGCGCCAGCGGCCCTATCTGATTGACGATGCCAATATCTGCATCCCCAAGACCGAGGCGCTGGCCGCCAGCCCTGACTATCCGTCAGGCCACACGACGCTGGGCTGGTCGGCGGGCCTGATTATCACAGAGCTGGCGCCCGACCGGGCCGAGCCGATCCTGATGCGGGCCAGGGCCTATGGTGAAAGCCGGGTGGTGTGCGGCGTGCACAACGCCAGCGCCATTGAGGGCGGGCGCACCACGGGGGCCATGGTGGTCGCCTCAATGCACGGCGCGCCGGCCTTCCTGGCCGACATGCAGGCCGCCAAGACAGAGGTTGCGGCCCTGCGCGCCGATCCGGCCAACGCGGTCGATATGGCCGCATGCCAGACTGAACACGCCCTGATCGAAAAGACGCCCTATCCTCAGTAGGCCTATTCGCAGAACACTCGCACCTTGGCCCTGTCCTGATCGACGTCTACCGTCAGGTCGTCCAGCTGCTCGATCAGGTCTTCCAGGTTCTCGGGCTTCAGCTGGTTGAGGTCGAAGGTTACGCCGTGCTCATGCATGGCGGCGTTGGCCCTGTCGCGGGCCTGAGGCGGGATGATGCTGGATAGCCGAACGCCGGCCCGCAGCAGCTGCATGGGCACCCGAACATTGACCTTCACCGGGCCGCCGCTCTTGTGATCCTCGGCGTCGACGACGACGCGCAGGTATTTGGGCTTCTCGCCCGGCGCCCTTGGCGCGGCCTCGCGCGGCCCCTGCTCGACGGCCCCAAGCAGGCGCTCGGCCTCGTCAGTGTTGATCTGCCCGTCTGACAGCATCTGCAGGATCTGTTTGCGTTCGGCGTTCATGGATCGCTCCTAGAAAATGTAGATGCGGACAAGGCTGTCGGGCGCCTGGATGCCGACCTGGGTTCCACTGGCCGACAGCAGCACGGCGCCGACGCCGGCGATGACCCGGACCGGATTGAGGCGGTAGCGGGCCGTGAACAGCGCAACGAGCGGCAGGCACAACCAGGCGAAGGGCGACAGGACCAGGCAGATCGGCGTCAGCGGCAACCAGAGCCGGAATCGAACCGGGCCCTCGACCGCAGCCTGCGGCGATTGCCGCCAACGTCGATCGGGCGTCCAGTCAGGCGTATATGGATAGGCCGATTGGGCTTTCATTTGCGCGCCTCCAGCTCGCGGACCGCCTCGTCGGCGGTGATCTCGCCGCGACCCAGACGGTCCAGCACATCGCTGCGGCGCGGCTCAGGGTCGGTCTCGACAAAGGTCAGGGCGCCGGCGATGCGGTTCAACCTCGCCTTGATGGTGGGATAGGAGACGCCGAACACCTGCTCCATCTCCTTGATCGAGCCGTGGCCGCGGACAAAGGTGGCAATGAACACCTGGTCTTCGACCGGAAGCCGCGCCAGCTCCGGCAGTTCGAAGGCGCCCTCAATGGCGATCCCGGTTTCGGCCAGCCGCACGCGCTCGACCACCATGGGCCGCCCCTGGGTCAATTGGGTCAGGGCTTGCCAGTCCTGTGATGATTTGACGGAACGCATGCAGCCTCGAAGTTCGATTTCGAGGGATTCTAAATTGATATAATCAATTTATCAAGCATGAAAAATCAATAATATTTAACGCGGCTGCTTTCTATATCCCCGCATACCACTCATAGCCGCGGTCTTCCCAAAACCCGCCCGCGCCGCCGCCGATGTGGTCGAGCGAGGCGACGGCCTCGATCCGGCCGATATATTTGGCCTGTTTGTAGCCCAGCTGGCGTTCAACCCGCAGGCGCAGCGGTGCGCCGTGGGGCACGGCCAGGGGCTGGCCGTTCATGTCATAAGCCAGGATGGTCTGCTCGTGACGGGCATCCACCAGGTCGATGCTCTCATAGTACTTGGCCATGCCGGGGTTGGTCGTATTGGGGTCGAGCGTATCCAGGCAATGGAAGACAATGAATTTGGCCTCCGGTTTCAGCCTGGCCTGATCCAGCAAGGCTGACAGGCGCGGTCCCGTCCATTTGCCGATGGAACTCCAGCCCTCGACACAGTCGTGGCGGGTGATCTGGGTGCGGGCCGGCAGGGCGCGCAGGTCAGCGAGGCTGAGCGACAGGGGCGACTCTACCAGGCCATCGACGACCAGGCGCCAGTCGGCGAACCGTCCGGCCAGCAGCGCCTTGTAGTCCAAATCGCCCGGGTCGATCGAGCCATTGGCCCGGAAGTCCGGCGAGATGTCGGCTTCAGTGAATTCCGGCGCCAGGGCGTGACGGCCGATGATGGCGCCCTGGGCGGTCTTGCTCCATTTCTCGGCCACATGCAGCATCTTCAGCGTCGTCGGCGCGGACGAGACCTTGGCGCAACTGGCGGCGAACATACCCGCCGCGCTGGCGGCCAGGCCGGTAATCCAGGTCCGGCGGTTCATGGAGCGGTCTCCGGCTGGATCGCCAGCTTGCCGGTGATCATGGCGCGGATCTGGTTGATTGGCTCTGACAGCAAGACCATCAGCAGGTGGATGAGGACGAAAGCGACGATCAGATTGGCGCAGATGAAGTGGATCGACCGGGCGCTCTGACGGCCGCCAAATATGTCGAGCAGGAATGGAAAGGCCGCGTTCAGTCCGGGCGACATTGTCATGCCCGTAAGAGCGACAAGCGGCAGGACGATGAAGACCATGGTCGCATAGGCGATCCTCTGGGTCTGGTGATAGCGGGCCGAGTCCGGTCCCTTTGAGAATTTCAGGCGCAGATGTGGGTCCTTGAACACCGTCGCCAGATCCTTTGGCCGGGGAAGCACCTCGCGGGTCAGGTGGCGGTTGATCAGGCCGGTGGCCAGATAGATCAGGCCATTCACCGCAAAGACCCATGCGAAGAAAAAGTGCCAGCGCCGGCCGATAGTCAGGCTGCGGTAGGGCGGCAGGGTCGCCCAGGCAGGGAAGCCCCGCTCCACCAGCACACCCTGCTCCTTCGAGGCGCCCAGTACGCCGGTCGTGTTGAACGACAACCCGCCGACGAAAGTCGTGCCGAACGTCTTGTCGCCATAGCGTTCGGCGGTCATCGACAGCCAGGGATTGGCGAAGGACGCGGCCTTTCCCCAGTACAGAGCCGGATGGGCGTTGAAAATCTGCAGGCCCGAGACCAGCAGCAGGGCCAGGGCGATCACATTGATCCAGTGGGTAATGCGCACGCTCAGGCGGTGGCGCTTGACCATCACCTTGGCGCCCGGCGGTGCAACAACGGCTTCAGCGGCCATGACGAACTCTCCCTGACCTCAGAATTGCACAGCCTCGAACGGGTGGCGAGAGCCTGACGGCTTGCGCCGATCCGCCAAGGGCTCTACCTCAAAAGCCATGTCCGCGGCCTGCGATCACACTCATGCCCACGCCTCCGGCCTGACGGGCGAAGGTCTCGTCAGCGAGATCGCTGCGGCGCGGGTGACGTGCCTTGCGCGTGGCGAGCGCCTGACCGCCCCGCGCGAACGCGTGCTGGAACTGCTGCTAGAGGCCAGCGGCCCGTCCAAGGCCTACGACCTGATGGCCGCCTTCGGGCCTGGAGAAAATTCAGCCAAGCCGCCGACGGTCTACCGGGCATTGGACTTCCTCACGCGTCAGGGCTTCGCCCACCGTATTGAGAGCCTCAACGCCTATGTTGCTTGCCGGCGTGAGGGCGGGCATTCGGCCGCCTTCCTGATCTGCGACTGCTGCGGGGTGACGCGGGAATTTGACCCCGGCGAGGGTGAAGCGGTGGCCAGCGAGGCCAGGCGCGACGGGTTTGCCCTGTCCGGCGTCACACTCGAAGCCCACGGCCTGTGCGCCGATTGTCAGGGCGCTCCCGCAGCATGACAGCTCAATACGGCCCTGAGGTCTGGCGCGGCGGCGTCAACACCTGGCAATGCGACTGGATGGGGCACCTGAATGTCCGCTTCTATGTCGCCATCTTCGAGGAAGGTCTTGCGGCCCTGGCGCCCGAGCTTGGCATGCCCGGCGCGTTTGCGGCGGATGCGGGCGCGACCCTGCAGGTCCGCGATCTGCATATCCGTTTCCTGCGCGAGGCCCGTGCGAGCGACCTGCTCTATCTGACAGCGGGCGTCCTCTCGATGGACGAGACCGGCGCGCGCCTGCAGATGATCCTGTGGCACGAGCGGGGCGAGCCCTGCGCCAGCGTCGTCGTCACCGTGGCCCACGTCACCGCCCGCGATGAGCGGCCGTTTGCCTGGACAGCGGTGACCCGTAATCGTGCAGCAGTCCTGACCGTCGAGGCGCCGGACTATGCCCGGCCTCGCAGCCTGACCGCTGAGCCCATCGTCACCCAGGCCAGCCTTGCGCGCGCCGACAGCCTTGATCTGCTGCACCTCGGCGCCGGGGTCATCCTGCCGTCCGACGCCGACGTCTTTGGCCGGATGAACCCCCAGGTGTTTATCGGCCGGGTCTCGGACGGCGTTGCGCGCGCCATTGGCGACTTCCGCCGGCACACGTCCGAACACGCCACGATCAAGCCGACGCGGGTGGGGGGTGCGGTTCTGGAAAATCGGCTGGCCTATCTGCGCTGGCCCCGGGTCGGTGACCGGTTTGTCATCCGTTCGGGTATCGCATCCTATGATGAGCGCAGCGCCGTGCTGGTCCACTGGCTGCTTGATCCGGCCACAGGCGAGCCCTGGGGCGTTGCGACCGCGCGGGCGATTGTCCTGGACCTGGACGCCCGAAAACTCGTGCCCGTCTCGCCGGCCGCTCTGGAAGCCCTGCAGCCCACGCTCAAGGCCGGTCTGACGCTCTAGCGCGCCACCGCCGCCCGCAGCCGCTCGCGCACCAGGTCGGGCCGCTCCATCGGCAGGAAATGGCTGGTCCCGCCGATTTCGGTCATCCGGATCAGGGGGTGGTTCGCCAGGCGCGGATCGTTGGTGGCGACAAGGCAGGTCGATCCGGTCTCGGCCTTGAGAACGTCCGTCGCATGTCCGGTCGCGAACAACAGCGCCGGCCCGTCCTGACCTTGCGCGCGATAGTTGGAGGCCTCCCACTCCGGCGCGCAGGCCAGCCGCACGCCGGCGCGATCATCCAGCAGTCCGTCGGTCGCATAGTCGACAAGAATTTCGTCGGGCCAGTTTCTGAACGCGCCTCGTCCGCGCCAGCTGTCGACCGCCGCCTGCCGCGACTCGAACAGGCGCCGCCGCCTTAGCGCGCCCAGGGTGAGTGGCGACTCTGGAACCAGGACACCGTCACGTCGCGGAACCAGCACCGGGTCAAACAGAACCAGCGCCTTGACCGCCGATGGAATGTGTTGCGCGGCCATCAGGCTTGTACTGGCGCCCATGGAATGACCGGCCAGGACGACGGGCTGCTCAGGCTTCAGAGTCGCCAGGATCTGGCCCAGGTCCGCGCCCATGTCCCGCCAGTCAACCCGGCCCTCGCCTTGCGCCGGCAAGGTGGTGTGGCCGTGGCCGCGGGAATCGTAGGCTACAATGCGCAAATCGGCCGCCAGGGGAGCCAGGATGTGGCGATAGGTCAGGGCGTTGAAGCCGTTGGCGTTGGAAAAGATGATGTCGATGGCCCGGTTCTGATCGCCGAAATCCAGCAGGGCGACTTGTCCCTTGCCGGTTGGGGTCGACAGATCGATGGTGCGGCGAACAAACTCAAGCATCGCCTGATGGCTAGCGGAAACGAGGCAGGAGCGCCATGAAACTTGCCACCATCGGTTATGAAAACAGCACTCTTGAGGGGGTCCTTGATCGCCTCAGGACGGCTGGTGTTTCTACCGTCATTGACGTTCGCGCCATCGCATCTTCCCGCAAGGCCGGTTTTTCAAAATCCCTGCTGGGGACCAGTCTGGTTGCGCAGGGCATCGGCTATGTCCATCTGCGTGATCTGGGCACGCCAAAGGCCGGCCGACAGGCGGCGCGGTCGGGCAATCTGCCCGAAATGCACGCGATCTTTGAACAACAGCTGGCCCTGCCCCAGGCTCAGCTGCAACTGGCCCAGGCCGGCGAGATCGCCCAGACGGGCAAGTCAGCCCTGCTTTGTTACGAAGCCGACGCCTGCGGCTGTCACCGCCAGATCATCGCCCAGCGCCTGAGGCAGGCGCTGGGACTGACGATCGAGGATCTCTAGGCGTTCTGAATGACCCATTCCCCCTGCGCCGTCTGGCAGGCCGTAAAGCGCTGGTTTTCCGGCTGACCGCCACGCGGGGTGAAGGTCTGGTCGAATACCCGGCAGGTCTGTCCGGCGTTGGGGTCATAGCGCGGACGGCCACGAGGGCGGGCGTCGCGCGTTTCCTGCAGGCTGGCGCCCGCCACATAGCCGATGGCCGGGCCGTCACGGGCCGCCAGCAGCCAGTCGGTGCCTTCTATTCGCACCACGCCATCGACCCGTTCGCCATCGCGCAGCGCGCCCAGTTGACGGGTTTTTGCCGATGGTCCCGCACGCAGGACCGGGGCGCCGATCACGCGATAGGACGCGCCGTCCGGCTGATATTCCCGCGGCCGTTCGACTCCTTGCGTCCAGCGAACGGACTCAAGCGTAACCCGCGAGGGACCGGCGTTGTTGTCGGCGCCGTAATTGTAGGAGTCGACGATGTCGATACGTCCGGTAGCGCCGGAACGTTCGTTGCGCCAGGTCTGCGGTTTGCCGGTGTTGAGCGCCGTCTGTGTGGCCGTCTGAGCTCTGGACTGGTCGCCGGAGCCCATCCGGCAACCGACGTAGGATCCGGCGGCCGCGCCGATGGCTGCGCCCAGAACCGTGCCGATAGTGCGGTCCTTCCGGTCATCGCCGGCCAGCTGGTTACCGACAACGCCGCCGACAACGCCACCGACAACGGCGCCAGTTCCCTGGCGGTTGTTGGGGTTCTGGCAGGCAAAGATCGAAGACAGCGGATTACCGCTGGGCTGGCGATTGCGGCCCTGCTGGGCCTGGGCCGTTCCAGTCGCCAGCAAGCTGGCTGCGGCCAAAAGGGTGATCAGTTTTTTCATGCTGCGCCTCATTGCACGTTCGGTTTCAAGGCCCGTCCCGACTGCAGTCTAGCTCGGCCTTGGCGGGTCGAAAATACCCGACCTTACGACAGTCAAATCGCCAGGTCTGAGGCTTTTACGTCCGTGTCCTTGAACGAGGCGTGTTCGATATCTGCGTTGGTGAACACCGCTTCATTCAGGCGCGCTCCGTCGAGAACGGTGTGCCGCAAGCGGGCGCCGCTGAGGTTGGTCGGCAGACTGCGTGTCGCCGTGACTCTCAATGGTCCAAGATTGGCGTCGGTAAGATCAGCTTTGGACAGATCTGCGCCGACCAGCTTTGATCCACGAAGATCGGCCGCGCGAAGCGAGGCGCAACGCATGTCCGCACCCGTCAGGTCTGCGCCTTGCAACTGAATGCCGTCGAGCCTCATGCCGAAAAACACGCCCCGCGGTGCGACCAGCCCGGTCAGCTCGCGGCTGGTCAGCTGGCCCAGCATGCGAAAATCGATTCCCTCGCCGCGCAAGGTCTCGCCTGCCTGACCCTGTGTCTCACGCCGCCGCTCGTGGCTGTTCACCGCCTCGATCAAGGATCGGTCACCGACCTTGACGTCGGTCGGGGCAGGTCCCAGGGAGCCGTCCATATTGGCGCCCGACAAATTGGTGTTGGCCATGTTCACCGACACCATGACCGCCCGCCGCAAGGAAGCTCCAGCCAGGTCCGCGCCGCTGATGTTGGCCCCGGAAAGATCCGCGCCATCCAGCTTTGCGCCCGCAAGCTTGGCTCGGTGCAGTTCGGCGCCGGTGAGGTCCGCGTCCGTAAAATCGGCCGCCGCCGCCATGGCGCCGGTCATTTCGGCGCCCGACAGGTTCGCGCCGATCAGATTGGCGCCGCGCAGGTCGCAACCGGCCAGCACGGCCTAATCGAAGTTGACGGTGTCCAGCAGGGTGCCGTTCAGGCGAGACCCGGTAAAATTGGCTGTTGCCAGGTTTCGACCGCGAAGATCCGCGACCGGTCAGGTCGCAATAGGTCAGAATCGCCCGCTTGCCGCTGGGTCGGCCGTTGATGAACTGCAGATGGGCGTTCAGGGTCTCGAGCAGCGCGGCGCGGTCGATTGGTCGAAGCAGGTTCGGGATGCTGGTCATGGCGTTTGAGGGGGTCTTCCCGAATCGGTCAGGCTAGAGCTCAAGCCTCAAAACTGGGCGACACCGAGGCGTGTGGCAAGTCAGGGGTGCGGCCTTAAAGCGCGGGCTACTGGCCGCCGCGGGTGGCGCTCTGGATCAGGGCAGCGATGGCATCGCCGGTCTGGGTCATGGCCTGGCTTGCGGCCTGGCCGGCGGCCATGGGCAAGGCGGTGACGAAATTGGCGGCCAGCTGGATGCCATCGACTTCCCCGGCCTGACGCATCGCCGCTTCGTCCTGATAGATAAAGCCATAAACCGGATAGGCCGTGGTGCCCACATCACCGGCCGGATCGTACCAGACGCGAACCTGGCTCCAGTCGCCCGCCTTGGACACGTCGACGACGGTGATGTTTTCTTCGATCTGGCCGCGATGACCTTCAATCTGGGACCAGTTGGCGTGGTCAACCTGAATGATCCGCTCGGTCGCGACGCTGGAAACCACGGCGACGTGGCCCTTGTTCATACGCCCGGTCGGCTTGAAGACCAGCACGGATCCAACCTTGGGTGTCTGGCCGGTGTCGTATTTTCCGGCCGCCTGGCGCCACCACGTATAGGCGTCGCCGAACAGCTGGATGCCCGAAAGGATGCGGGCCGCGGGGACGCACTGCCAGTATTGACCGGCGCTGGCGCCCGACGGCGCAAGCGCGATCGCAAGCGCAGCAGCCAGGCAAGCCAGTTTGGGTGGCGTCCAACGTTTCATACGGCGGTTAGTTCCCCGAGTAATGCGGATGGGGGTAAAGCATGCCCGGGGAAAATGAAAAGACTCTTTCTGCGCGAAAAATGATCAAGCGCGTAAACTGCCCGTGATTGAGGCAGCCGGCTGAGAACCTTTTAGGCGAGCCGCGGTTGAGCGGCCTTTGGACGTGCGGCCCAGTTGCGCAAAATATTGCGGGCGGGACGCTCGACCAGGTGGTGGGCCGCCGCCGCTACCGGCACAACACCGACTAGGAACACCAGCCACAGCCAAAGCGGCATCTGGTCGCCAAGACCAAAGATCTTGCCGGCGGCATTCACGAACAGCAGTTTCCAGGGGATACAGACCATGTAGACCGCATAACTGATCTCGCCCAGCCAGACGGCCAGGCGGCTGGTTCCAAAGCGGCTGCCGGTGCTGGTCAGTGACGCAAGCGAGACGATCAAGGCGCCGAACGACAGGACGATCAGGGCGTCGTGGGCGCGTAAGGCTGCCATGGCCGCGATCAGAGCGACAATCAGGCCAGACAGGCCAAGCGCGACCCGGGGCCGGGTAATGGGATCGGACTTCCAGACCAGATAGGCCGCGCAGCCCAGGGCGAAACAGGGAACGATGCGCAGGGCGCCCCAGGCGATGGTCGCCTGGGTGAGCGGAAATCCTGAAAGCATCGGAAACACGAGATAGAGTCCGGTCAAAAGCGCCGCTGCGCCGGCCGCCGCCACCCAGGGCTTTGACTTCAGCGCCAGGGCCGCCGTCGCGAACAGCGGGAAGGACAAATAGGCGAACCATTCGGCCGAGATCGACCATGAGGGGTGATTCCAGCCGGCAACGGGCGCAAAGCCCCAAGCGTGGACCATCAGCAGATTGGCCGGCAGGGATGGCCAGCTGAGAATATGGGGATCGATGGAAAAGCCGGCCGCAATTGCGCTTAGCGCCATGACGCCGACGCCCACCAGGGTGGCGATGTGCAGGGGATAGACCCGGGCGATCCGCGCCCACAGGAATCCCTTGTAGGAAAAGGTCCCTTTCTCCATGGCCGGCAAATAGACGTGGCACAGGATGAAGCCCGACAGCACGAAGAACAGTTCAACGCCCAGATAGCCGCGCGAGACCACGTCAGGCAGGCCGGCGGCCTCGCCGACCAGGTTCGGCCAGAAATGGAACACCACGACCCACATGGCGGCGAAGAACCGCAAGGCGGTCAGGGGCTTGATGTTGGTCGGATCGTTCACAGCCGGTCTCGTCCCGAATTGGAGCGCAAGGTGGCTCCCTAGTTCAGGCCGCAGCAAAACACGCGCCAGGTGAATAAAGTCCTCAAACGGACCATCATTCGCGCAGGGGGTAATATCGCTCCAGTTCGTAGCGTGAGCCGTCTTCACCCGGCCAGCTCGAGAAAAGGCCAAAGCGCGCCATGCGAAAAGTACCTGTTTTCAGCAGGTTATGGCTGACGATCCAGGCGGCGACTTCCGAAGGGTCGGCGCGCTTCAGATAGGCCAGGGTGACATGGGGGGCGAACTTGCGGGTCTCAGGCGCGCATCCGGCGCGGCGGGCCGCGGCCTCGCATCGCCCCGCCAGCCGCGCAAGGGCCTCACAGGGCTCAACGCCCGCCCACACCGCCCTGATGCGCTCGCCTTCGCCAAAGCACCCCACGCCGGCCATGGTCAGGTCAAAGGGCTCTACCGCGGCCAGGTCCAGGGCCTGGGCGATATCCTGCGCCCGGCGCTCGTCCACCTCGCCGAAAAATCTCAAGGTGATGTGAAGCGTCTCGGCGGGGCGCCAGCGCGCGCCGCGCACGCCGGCCTGGTGCGGCGCCAGGGCTGCGGCCGCATCGCCAGGCAGGGAAAGGGCTGCAAACAGCCGGATCATGGCCCGTGATAGACCATGCCCTTGCAAGCGGACAACAGATTGCCGATATTCTTGACCAGTGCGTCCGTTTGGGACGCGCCCCAAACAAGGAATTTCATCGCGATGAGCGATTTCAATTCTAACTTCGCCCGTCCGGTCGCCGGCTCCGCCGACATGGCCCTGGACGTTGGCCTGCGCAAATTCATGCTCGGCGTCTACAACAAGCTGGCGCTCGGCCTTCTGCTATCGGCCGCCCTGGCCTTCCTGACCGGCAACGTGCCTGCGGTTCAGGCCATGCTGTTCCGCGTGACGCCTGACGGCTTTATCGCCGGCTACACGCCGCTGGGCTGGATCGTCTCGCTGGCCCCGCTGGGCATCCTGCTGGCCTCGGGCTTTTTGATGCGCAACATCACGCCCAAGACCGCCAGCCTGATCTACTGGTCGATCGTCGCCCTGATCGGCGCCTCAATGGGCTCGCTGGTGCTGCTCTATACGGGCGCCAGCATCTTCTCGACCTTCCTGGTCACCTCCAGCGCCTTCGGCGTCCTGTCCCTGGTGGGTTACACCACCAAGAAGGACCTGACGGCCATGGGCAGCTTCCTGATCATGGGCGTGTGGGGCCTCCTGCTGGCCTCGATCGTCAATATCTGGCTGCGTTCGCCGGCAATGTCCTACGTCGTCAGCGGCGTGGGCGTGCTCGTGTTCGCCGGCCTGATCGCCTACGACACCCAGCGCCTCAAGCTCAGCTACTATCAGATGGGCGGCAATGAAGCGGCGATGTCGGTGGCCACCAGCTACGGCGCGCTGAACCTGTATCTCGACTTCATCAACCTGTTCCGCTTCCTGCTCATGTTCATGGGCGGTCGCCGGTAACGGTCTGACGCCTTGATGCAATCAGGCCCCGGAGCGATCCGGGGCCTTTTTTCTGGTCGCTACATCCGCTCGGGCGTCTCGATGCCCAACAGGCCAAGCGCCAGTTCCAACTGGGCAAGGACGGTGGCGGACAGCGCCAGCCGTGAGCCCTTTGTGGCCTCATCAGGAGCGATCAGCACCGGGCAGGCGGCGTAGAACTTCGAATAGGTCTGGGCCAGGCGGAAAGCCTGCTCGGCGATGCAGTGTGGAGCCGATTTTTCATCCGCCTCGATCACGGCAGAATCAAAGGCATCCAGCACCAGGGCCAGTTCCCGCTCGGCAGGTTCGACAATGGCGATCGCGCCGGGCCTCGCGCCCTGTTCGCCCGCCTTGCGCAGCAGGGATTTGATCCGCACCGCCTGATAGAGCAGGTACGGGCCGGTCTTGCCCTCGAAGCTGGTGAAGCGGTCCAGATCGAAAACGTAGGACGTGCCGCGAAAGTTCTGCAGGTCGGCGAACTTCAGCGCCGCCACGGCCACCTTGTGGGCGGTGGCCTGGAATTCGTCTTCCGCCAGTTCGGCTCCAAGACCTGCCTCATGCAGCCGCGCGGCAGCCTTTTCGTTGGTCATGGCGATCAGGTCGGCCAGTTTCAGAACCCCGCCCTCGCGGGTCTTGAATGGTTTGCCGTCCGGCCCGTTCATGGTGCCAAAGCCGATGTGGACCAGATCCTCGCGGGGCATGTAGCCGGCCTTGGCGGCGGCGCGGAATACCTGTTCGAAATGTTCGGCCTGACGCTGGTCGACACAGTAGAGGATCAACTGCGGATCAAAATCCCGCCGCCGCTGCCAGATGGTGGCCAGGTCGGTGGTCCCGTACATGGCCGAGCCATCGCGTGAGACCACCAGCAGGGGATCGGGGCTTTCGACCACCACCACTGATCCGTCGTCCAGCTTCTTCTTCTTGGTCTCGTTGGCGCCCGCCACCCGCAGGATCCGCGCACCCTGGTCGGTTTCCAGAAGGCCCTTGGCCTCCAGGTCGGCGATCATTTCGGGGATCAGGGGATCTGCATCGCTCTCGCCCTTCCAAAGGTCGAAATCCACCCCCAGGGCGTGAAAGTCGCGCTTCAGCGCCACCCGGCTGACATCGGCGAACACCTGCCAGATCAGGCGGTAGGACGGCTTGCCGCCCTGCAGCGCGGCGGTCGCCTTGCGGGCGGCGTCGCGGAATTCGGGTTCGTGCTTGGCCCGCTCGGCCGCCGGCGGATAAAGCCGCTCCAGCAGGGGCAGGTCCACATGGGCGCGCAGCACCGATTCAGCCGCGGCAGAATCACCCCCGGCGTCGAGGCCGGCGATCACCTGGGCCACGGCGGGAATCTCGTCCGAGGTGGCCAGGATCAACAGGCCCATCTGAAAGCCCCAGTCGCCGAAGTGCGCATCGCCGATCGTCACATCACCCCGGAACCGATGGATGCGCTTCAGCGACTCGCCAATGATCGACGAGCGCAGGTGACCGACATGCATAGGCTTGGCGACGTTGGGGCCGCCGTAATCGATAATCACCCGGCGCGGCGCCGTTGTGGGCTCGGCGCCCAGGCGCGGGTCGGCCGCGATCGCATTGGCGCGCGCCGAAATGGCGACAGGCGAGACCTTCAGGTTGATAAAGCCGGGCCCGGCGATCTCGATCGCCTCCAGTGCCGAATTCGTGCTCAGAGCGGCGACGATCTGGCCGGCGATCTCGCGCGGCGGCCGTCCGGCCTGTTTGGCGGCCGCCAGAGCGCCATTGCACTGGAAGTCAGCCAGGTCGGGGCGATCAGATGGGGTCACGCGCCCGAGCGCGGCGGGCAAGCCTGCCTGGGCGAAAGCGGCCCCGACCGCTTCGCCCAGCAGCGCTTTCAGATCGCTCATCGGGCTGGCGGCGCGCCGGCGGACTGGGCTGTCTGGCCGGTCGCATTGACCAGGAAGCGGTTGCCGTCGCGGTTGAAGGCGGCCTGTTCGGGCGTCACGTCGAAGCCGACCAGAATCTCGAAATTGGCGCCCGAGACAGACTCATTGGCGCGCGGGATAACGATCTGTCCGGTGTTTTCAAACACCAGCACCCGGTCAGAACCTTGCGGGAAGTGCGCCGTGAAATTGAAACGCTCCTTGCCCAGAACGGCGCGATCGCGGTCGGTGACAGCGATCCAGTAGGTGACCGGCTTGTTGTCGCCGCTGGCCTGGGGGCCCTTGCCGATTGCAAAGGTGGTGATCATCTCGACCGCGATGGGTTCGCCGGCCTTGTAGCTGCAGGTCGCGGTGACGCCATCTATCTCGCCCGAGTAGGCGACATTGCTGGCGGTTTTCTGGGCGCCGGTGAACTCGACCATACGGCTGGCGTCATAGAGAACCTTCACGAACGGGCAGGGGCCGGCGTTGTTCAGGTTGGGAACCGGCAGCTGGTCGCGCTCGAACTGGCGGTCGATCCGGCGCTGGCGGTTCTCTTCGTCCTTGCGCGCGTCACTGGCCTTGTCCGCTGGAGTCTGACCCGGAGGCTGCTGAGCCAGGACGGCGACCGCGCTGGCGGCCAGCAGTCCAACGGCGAGGACAGGCGATAGGATGCGGCGCATGGTTATCGAACTTCCGGATCTGATGCTGGCTCGTCGCTCAGCAGTTGCTAGGGTCAGATAAAGGCAACTGCGTGACCTCGCAATGCGCCTGCGTTCAGCTTACATCATGGCGCGTGACCAAATTGCCCCCCCGCCGACCCCTGAGCGTCCTGATGGCCAGCCCGCGCGGCTTTTGCGCCGGGGTCGATCGCGCCATCCAGATTGTCGAGCGGGCGATCGAGAAATACGGCGCGCCAGTCTATATCCGCCACGAAATCGTCCACAATCGCCACGTTGTCGACCGCCTGCGAGCCATGGGCGCGGTGTTTGTCGAAGAGCTGGACGAATGCCCAACGGACCGGCCGGTGGTGTTTTCGGCCCACGGGGTTCCAAAGTCGGTGCCGGCTGAGGCGGGCGCCCGCCAGATGCTCTATCTCGACGCCACCTGCCCCCTGGTCTCCAAGGTCCATGTCGAGGCCGAACGCCATTTCGCGGCGGGCTTTGAGATCGTCCTGATCGGCCATGCCGGCCACCCCGAGGTGCTGGGCACCATGGGCCAGCTGCCGCCCGGCGCTGTCACCCTCGTCGAGACCGTCGCTGACGCCGAGACCTTTCAACCGAGCGATCCGGAAAAGGTCGCCTATGTCACCCAGACGACGCTTTCGGTGGACGACACCGCCGGCATCATCTCGGCGCTCCGGTCGCGGTTTCCCTCGGCGGCCCAGCCGCACAAGGAAGACATCTGCTATGCCACCACCAACCGTCAGGAAGCGGTCAAGGAACTGGCGGCGGCCAGCGATCTGGTTCTGGTAGTCGGCTCGGCCAATTCGTCCAATTCAGTGAGGTTGGTCGAGGTCGCCCTGCGCGCCGGGGCAGGCGAGGCGCGGCTGATCGATGACGCCTCGGGCATCGACTGGACCTGGCTGGACAATGTCTCAACCGTCGGCGTCACCGCCGGTGCCTCGGCGCCCGAAGCTCTGGTCGAGGGCGTCATCGCGGCTCTTGGCGAGCGGTTCGACATCACCCTGCGCGAGGGTCAGGCGCCCCGCGAGGATGTGGTCTTCAAGTTACCGAGGGGCCTTTCGGTCTGAGACTGGACCTATGGCAGCCTGCAGCGCCGCCTCGACATCACGCGCCAATCTGGCAATCTGGCTGCGTGAGCGATCTCATGTGCTTCCCGACCGCCGTCCGGCGCGATGCGGACATCGAGGCCTGGTTTTCCAGCGCCGACGGCTTGCGCGCAATTGCCCGGCCATGGTTCGAGACGATGCGCGACTGCGGCCCCGACGTGCGCGAGGTCTTGCATGACGGCCATCCCACAGCCTGCCTCGGCGAGGCGGCCTTCGGTTACGTCAACGCCTTCAAGGCGCACATCAATGTTGGCTTCTACCGGGGCGCGTCACTGGACGATCCGGCCGGCCTTCTGGAAGGCGACGGTAAACGCATGCGCCACGTCAAGCTGCGCTGGGGGCAAGCGGTGAATGAGGCCGCGTTGGGCGCGCTCATCGTGGCGGCGTACCGCGACATGCAAGTGCGCGTCGCGTCCTCAATGTAGTCGTCAAGTCGGTGAAAAGCGACCGTCGCCAGCGCCCGTAAGCGCTGACGAGGACCGATCCCGGATGTGCAGCCTCTAGCCTTCGGCGTCGGCCGCGACGGCGGCGTCGCGTTCGGCCTGGGTCTGGGTGCGCTCGGCGATCCGGGCGCTCTTGCCGCGGCGATCACGCAGATAATACAGCTTGGCGCGCCGCACGACGCCCCGGCGCTTCAGCTCGATGGACTCGATCATTGGCGACAGCAGCGGGAACACCCGCTCAACGCCTTCGCCGAACGAGATCTTGCGGACGGTGAAGCTCTCATGCAGGCCGCCGCCCGAGCGGGCGATGCAGACGCCTTCGTAGGCCTGAACGCGCTCGCGCTCGCCTTCCTTGATCCGCACATTGACGCGCACCGTATCGCCGGGCGCAAAGTCGGGGATCTTTTTGGTTCCGGTCAGACGAGCGGACTCTTCAGCTTCCAGCTCGGCGATGATGTTCTTGGCCATCGGTCTAGTCTCCTTGGGCTTTAGCGCCCTTTGCCTGTTGATTGGCGAGATGCGCCGCCCAAAGGTCCGGTCGCCGCTCCCGCGTGGTTTGTTCCCGTTGCGCCTTTCGCCATTTGGCCACTTCTGCGTGGTGGCCCGACGTCAGCACATCCGGAATTTCGCGCCCTTCGAATTCCCGCGGTCTGGTGAACTGCGGATGCTCCAAAAGCCCGTCTTCGAAACTTTCTTCACCCGTGCTCGCCTGATTGCCCAACACACCGGGAACCAGCCTCACACAAGCCTCGATGACCACCAGCGCTGCCGCCTCGCCACCGGCGAGAACCGCATCGCCGACGGCGATTTCCTCGAACCCGCGCGCATCGAGCACCCGCTGGTCCACCCCCTCGAACCGGCCGCAAAGGATGACAACGCCATCGCCTGCAGCCCAGTCCCGTACCCGCGCCTGGGTCAGGGGTCTGCCCCGGGCGCTCATATACAAAAGGGGGGGGGCTGAGACCGGAAGGCTGTCGAGAGCCCGGCCGATCACATCCGCCCGCATAACCTGCCCCGGTCCGCCCCCGGAAGGGGTGTCGTCGAGGAAGCCGCGCTTACTATCCGAAAACGCGCGAATGTCCACCGTTTCCAGTCGCCAAAGGTCCTGCTCGCGCCAGGCCGTGCCGATCAGCGACACCCCCAGGGGGCCGGGGAAGGCCTCGGGAAACATGGTCAGGACGGTGGCGACGAAGGGCATGGCCGCCTTCTACGCCGGGATCGTCCGGCCGTCACACCCCGGTTGCGGCAAATCGCCGGATGGCCATCATGGGAATCCGCCAGGTCGATATCTGGCGCCACCGGGAAGGATGGCCGGGTCCGGCAAGCTCATAGCCGCCGTTCCGGCCGCGCGTTCGCGCCCACGATGGGTATATCTCGTGAAAGACCGCTGCGCGGCCAGAACGATAGGCGAGCCAACCGCCCGGGGGAAACCCCCGGCCGCCCCGCATGGCGAAAAGCACAGGCCTCCCGGTCGTCGCAAGGCGGCGCGCGGCCCGTCGCCATTGCGCCTGCCGGGCCGCTGGCGCCTGTCCGGCAAGGTTGGCCGCGATGTTTTCCCGCCAGGGGCCCAGCCGGATTTCGCCAAAATGATAGAGATTGCCATCGACCAGGCCTGCGCCGAGCCGGAGGAAAATCTCGAACGGACAGGCGGCGCCGGCCAAGTTCAGGACATCGCCAGCACCAGGGCGTCGGCCTCGGACCACACGCCGTCCTTGTCCTTGCGCAGGTGCACCAGGATGGAAACCTGCGAGCCTTGGCCCGACCGTCCGGTCTCCATCGACAGGGCCTCGGCGCCGTCGGTGCTGATCACGGGGACGGTGAAGTTCATCTGGGTGCGCTCAGGCGCATCCTTCCTGGGCTTCTCGGTGGATGTGACGACGCCCATCTGGACGCCGACGCCGGTCACTACGGCGTTGAAGTCACGGCAGGCGGCGAACGGACTGGCCTGCGCGGCCGAGAGCCAGGCCTGGGCCAGAGCTGCCGGCGGCGGATCCTTGGTCCAGCCGGACGGATTTTCCTGGCCTGGATCGTATTTGGCGACCAGGTGCGCCGACGTCATGGTCGCCAGCGCCGCCGTGCCGGGCGCGGCGACATCGACGACGACGGTGACCTTGTCGTGCACCCGGCCCAGGCGGCCGGCGACATAGGCCCGCGCCACATCGCAGCCCGGCGCATCGGTGACCGGCGCGGTTTGAACGGTTTCGACCGGGGCCTTGGGCTTTTCACAGGCGGCCATGGCGGCCAGCGCCAGAACCAGCGCCACGGCGCTCAGGGGCTGGCTGATGCGGCGATCCGATTTTGTGTTCATTTCCGTGTCCCTCGATTACCCACAACACAACCAGACAAAGCTTCGGACCTCACCGTCACTGCGTTGCCGCCAATGGCCCGCGAGCGTCGTTGCACATAGGGCCCGCCGCCCACTGCCTTGTAGCGCAGAGGGCTGGGCAAAATAGCGGCGATACGCGCTGCTTCGTAGGCCGAAAGTGAAATTGCCGGCTTGTGGAAGTACTTCTGGCTCGCCGCCTCTACGCCGTAGACGCCCGGGCCCATCTCGGCGACGTTCAGATAGGCCTCCATGATCCGCCGCTTGCCCCACAGGGTTTCTATCAGCACGGTGAAATAGGCCTCAAAGCCCTTGCGCACCCAATTGCGGCCCGGCCACAGGAAGACGTTCTTGGCGGTCTGCTGGCTGATGGTCGATCCGCCCCTAACCTTTCGGCCGCGGGCATTGCTGTCCAGGGCCTTTTCAATGGCCTCGAAATCAAAGCCGTGGTGGTCGCAGAACTGGGCGTCCTCGGCGGCGATGGCCGCATTGATCATATTGGGCGAGATCCTGGACAGGGGCCGCCAGCGATAATCCATGCCGTGGCCCTGAATGGCGCGCTCGACCATCAGATAGGTCACTGGCGGGGGGACAAAGCGGAACACCAGCACCAGGACCACCGGGATGACCACGCCGATCACAAACCCGACCTTGATCAGGGTCCACAGCGCCCGCCAGATGTTGAACGGCCGCTTGATCGTGATGTCCTTGGCCATGCCAGATTCCCCGCCTTGCCGAGGCTAGCCGAGGGTGGGCGCTGCCGCCACCCCCGCCGCGCCGTCCTCGCAGCCCCAGGCGATGCGCGATCCGTCGTCAGACATCGCCAGGGCCGAGACCGCCTCGCCCTTGTCGGCCCGCAGGAATTCGCGCTTTCCGGTGCGGATATCCATAACCCAGACCCGCCCGTCATCCAGACCCGCCGCCAGCCGGGTTCCTTCCAGGGCTGCGGCGACCGCCGTCACCTGTCCGCCAGCCTCGAAACCGACCTCGGCGGCTTCCTTGCCCATGGGCCCTGAGCCGCCTGCAAATGGCCAGACCACGGCCCCGCCCGCACCTGAGGTCGCCATGGCCGCGCCCTTGGCCAGAAACGCCAGGTTTTTCACCTTGGCCGGATAGCCACCCATGCGCATGTCCTTGGCGCCTTCCAGCCGCCAGCCGTGCAGCTGGTTTTCCTGCATGGACGAGATCAGGAACTTGCTGTCCGGCGAAAAGGCCAGAAAGATGTGGCTGCCGGCCCACTTCAGCATCATGGGTTTCTGGACCGCGATGCGCGCAAACCACAGGGCCGCGCCGCCATAGGTCGCGCAGGCCAGCCTGCGGCCCTTGGGGTCAAAGGCCAGGCCCGCCACCGACTTTTCGTGGACAAAGACATTGTGAAACGCCGGATCGGCCGGATCGATGACGTGAACCTCACGGCCTGCGGCATAGGCGATCAGTCCCGAGGCCGCGGATGTCGCCACCGCATCGATCCACCGGCCCTTGATGCTGGCCAGCTCAACGGCCTTGCCTGCCTGCGACCAAACGAGGCGCCCGTCATCGCCTCCGCTGACGAGACCTTTTCCCGACGGGTGGACTGCGGCGGCCAGGATCGCGCCCTGGTGCGCCTGCACCGGGTTAAAGGTTTCAATGTGGACAGTGCCGTCGCCCAGGGCGAAGGCGCAACCCTGTTCGGTGAAGGCGGCGGCGGTCACATAGGCGTCAAAATCAAAATTCATGCTTGGCGCTTAGCGGTTTTTGCGTTTTGGCCCAAGCCTGCGCTGGACGAGCGCGGAGTCTTTGATTAGGACCGAGGGATACAACAAGCACCGCGCCCTTCGGGAGCAGCGGTCATACGGGAGAAGACATAGATGGCGAGCAAACTTTCCAAGGTCGGAGGCAGCGCCTTCGAACTGGGCCAGAACAGCGACATCAACGTGACGCCCTTCGTCGACGTCATGCTGGTTCTGCTGATCATCTTCATGGTCGCCGCGCCGCTGGCGACCGTCGCCATCAAGATCGACCTGCCGCCGCCCAACAAAGATCAGCCCAAGCCGGACAAGCCCCCGGTCTTGGTCGACATTCGCCGTGACGGCCAGGTTTTCCTGGGCTCTACGCCGACCACCTATGATGCTCTGGCCACCGACCTGGCCAAGGCGCTCGACGTTCCTGCGCCCTTTGAAGAACAGATTCTGATCCACGCCGACCGCTATGTGGACTACGCCCGGTTCATGGGTGTGCTGAACCTGTTGCAGACGGGCGGCTACCACAAGCTCGCGCTGATCGCCGAAGACCTCTAGTCCGGCCGGGCCAAACCGAAATTCAGCGGGCGGGTCGCGAAAGCGGCCCGCCCGTTTTCGTTTGATCAGGCCGCGCAGGCCTCGAAGCCGGCGCGCAGGGCGGTCTCGTCCAGATTGCGGCCGATGAACACCATGCGGCTGTAGCGCTGTTCGCCGGCCTTCCAGGGGCGTTGCAGTTCGCCCTCCAGGATCATGTGCACAGCCTGAAACACTAGGCGCTTGTCCTCGCCCTGGACATTGATGATGCCCTTTGCGCGCAGGATGTCGGGTCCCTGATCCGCCAGCAGGGCGTCGAGCCAGCGGGTCATCTTGTCGCCGTTGATGGGCGGATCGAACCTCAGACTAACGCCTTTGATGGCCTCGTCGTGCAGTTCGGAGACCGTCCCGTGATGGTGATGCTCGTGGTGGTCGTGACCATGGTGGTGGTCATGGTCATGATCGTGGTCGCAGGTTTCGTCATGCACGTGGCCGGCTTCGCCATGAGCGGGGTTCAGAAAGTCCGGCTCCAGCGAAACGATCCGCTCCAGATCAAACCCGCCTCGGCCCAGAATGACGTCCAGCGGCACATTGGCCCGCTGGGCGCGGTGAATAGGGGCCAGCGGATTGATCCGCCGGATGCGGGCTTCGATCATCTTCAGGTCCGCATCCGACACCAGGTCGGTCTTGTTCAGCACGATCTGGTCGGCAAAGGCGATCTGTTCAGCGGCTTCCTTCGAATCCGACAGGCGCAATAGCACATGCTTGGCGTCGACCACCGTGGTCACCGAATCCAGCCGCGTCTTGGCCTTGACGTCTTCGTCCATGAAGAAGGTCTGGGCGACGGGGCCCGGATCGGCCAGGCCGGTCGTCTCGATGATGATGGCGTCGAACCCGCCCTTGCGCTTCATCAGGCCCTGCAGGATGCGGATCAGGTCGCCGCGCACCGTGCAGCAGACGCAGCCGTTGTTCATCTCGAACACTTCTTCGTCGGCCCCGACCACCAGGTCGTTGTCGATGCCGATCTCGCCGAACTCGTTGACGATTACGGCATATTTTTTGCCGTGCTCTTCGGTCAGAATGCGGTTCAGCAGTGTGGTCTTTCCGGCGCCGAGATAGCCGGTCAGTACGGTAACGGGGGTCTTGGTCATCGGAGCCCTATACTCGCGCCTTCGTCAGCCTTCCAGATGGGGACGACAGGGCAGACTTTGAATAAGGCTTCCGCGCGGTCCGGCAAGTGCCGAGACGGCGAATGCCGTCGCCGCCGCCAGGGTCATCACCGCGCCGGGCTCGATCTGGATCACGGCGGCCAGCAAAATGCCCGTCAGGCTCGCCAGGGCCGAGATCAGCACCGCAGCGCCTGCCTGTCCGGCATAACCTCGCGCCCAGAACCGCGCCGCCGCCGCCGGGATCATCATCAGCCCGACCGTCATCAAGGCCCCGAACGCGCGAAAGCCGGCCACCAGATTGAGGGCGACAAGCATCATCAGCAGCAGATGCAGCGCCCAGCCTGGCGCCCTGGAGGCGCGCATGAACACCGGATCGGCCCCCTCGCCCAGGAACCCCCGCACAAACAGGGCCAGCGACACCAGCGTCGCCGTCGCCGCGCTGGCCGCCAGGATCAGGCTCTCACGGTCAAAAGAGCCCGCCTCGCCGAACAGCAGCGCCTGGGTAAAGTTGGCGCTGGCCACCTTGCCGATCAGCACCACGCCTAGGGCCAGGGCGGCCAGATAGAACACCGCAAAACTCGCATCCTCGGGAACGGCTCGCAGGCGCGACATCGCCGTCGATGCGCCGGCCACCACAAAAGCCGCAATCAGCGCGCCGATAGTCAATCCGACCGGATCAGGCCCGGTGATCAGAAAAGCAATGGCCACGCCGGGCAGAATGGCGTGGGACATGGCGTCGCCCACCAGGCTCATGCGCCGGGCGATCAACAGCACCCCCAGGGGAGCGCCGCCAAAGGCCAGGGACAGCGCCCCGGCCGCTGCGCTCTTTAGCAGCGCTGCCTCGACCACCGCTCCGCTCACGCGGCCTGTCCATGGGGATGGTCATGACCGTCGTGATGGCAGATCGCCGCGTCGTCGGCCCAGCCCTCCGATAGGCGGCGCGCCCGCAGCAGGTTCTCGGCCCCCAACACCATGTCGGTATCGCCCCAGGCGACGGCCTCGCGCGTCAGCAGCAGGGTCTGTGTGCAAAGGCTGCGCACCAGATCCAGGTCATGGCTGACGATCAGCACCGTGCGACCCTCGCCGGGCCATCGGCGGATCAGGGCGATAAGGTCGGCCGTCGTGCGCCCGTCCAGGGCTGCGAACGGTTCATCCAGCAGGATCAGCCGCGCATCCTGGACCAGCACGCGGGCAAACAGCGCCCGCTGCAGCTGGCCACCCGACACCTCGTCGATGCCGCGCTGTTCCAGACCTGTCAGGCCAACGGCGGCAAAGGCGGCGGCAATGGCCGCCCGGTCCGCCGCGCTGACCGCGCCGAACAGGCCACGGCGGCCCCACAGGCCCAGGGAAACCAGCGTCTCAAGCGTCATGGGAAAGGCGCGCGCCACGCCGTTGTCCTGCGGCAGATAAGCAACGTCCCGCGCCGCCAGGCCAGCCAGATCGATCCGGCCCGACAGCGGTGCAAGCGCTCCGGCGATGCCCTTGAGCAGGGTGGACTTGCCCGAACCGTTGGGGCCGACAATCGCGTTGAGGCGCCCCTGGGCGAATGCGCCCTCCAGGTGATGCACGGCAGGATGCCTCTCATAACCCAGGGTCAGGTTGTGCAGCCGCACGCCGTTCATGTCAGGGCCCAAAGGGTAACCGCCCAAACGACAGCTGAAGCTGCAAGCGCCAGCAACAGGCGCGCGCCCGCGCCGAGGTAAACCAAATTCACCGGTTTGAGGTTCATGCACGGCGCTATAGCGCGTTATTTTATAACAGGCCAGAGCGTCGGGCCGGTCCCGGACCCGGATTGCTTTGACAAGCCTACTTACGCGTGGCAAGTGACCCGCCGCTTGCGCCAAACACATAAAGGGCCCGCTCCTTGGCAAAACCTGAACTCGGCGAGAAACAGATTTGCCCGAACTGCGGGGCGAAGTTCTACGACCTGACTCGCAGGCCTGCCCATTGCCCCAAGTGCGCGACTGAGTTCGATCCCGAAGAAGTCGTCAAAACCCGCCGCGCCCGGCCGCGTCCGGCCAGCGACGATCAAGACGACGAACTGCCGGAAAAGCCCGAAGCTGACGATTCCGCGGAGGCCGAGGATGATTTCGGCGAGGAAGCCGACGAGACGCCTGAAATCGATCAGGTGGACGTCGAGGAAGTCGTCGCCGATGACGAGGACGACACCACTGTCGAAGGCGGGGCGGTCAAAAAGAAGTCTGATGACGGTCTGGGCGTTGATTTTGCCGCCGACGACGAAGACGCTGTCGAAGACGACGATGACGTGCCGTTCCTCGAAGGCGACGACGAGTTCGATGAGGACGAAATCGACGGCCTCCCGGAAGAGGGTGAAGAGCGCGACTAAAAAAAGTTGGTTGCGCACTTGATCGGGTCATAGGCCCGACATAGTGTCCGCGGCCTTCCAAAGAAGCCCTTCGGGATTTTCTGAGGACCACCCGGATAACGGGGCTATAGCTCAGCTGGTAGAGCGCTTGAATGGCATTCAAGAGGTCAGCGGTTCGACTCCGCTTAGCTCCACCATCCTTCCGCTTCGGGACGGGTGGCAGGCCGGATAGGACCTAGATCAGCAGGCTAGGAAAATCACGCGAAAATCACTGAACCGCGCGCCGCTCAGCGCGCCTTTCGCTCCTTGCCCCGCGGCTGTCGCATCGCTGTCTGAAAAACAACGGCCATGACCATATCCCGGGCGCAGCGCGCGGCGTCACCAAGCCAGACCCGGCGCATTACGCCACCTCAATACGCTGTCGTGACTGACGTCAGGACCGGACGACCGGGCCGACCAGGCCACGGGCCAGCAGCTTTTCAAAGAGGGACCGGGCCGACGCCTCGGCGAATTCGGCGGCGTCAAAGGTCTCGCCGGACAGCATGCGGTCGGCCGACGCCTTGAGATCGGTGGTAAAGGTCACGTCGCCATTGGGGGCGATCATCAGAATCTTGCCGTCTTCCTCGGGCTCAAAACGCCACAGGGACGGCGCGGCGCGGTACTGACCTTCGATCGGCCTGGTGGCCCGCACGATGGCGCCCAGCATGTTGGGCTCGCGTGAGCGGATCAGGGCATCGCTCATCAGGTCGAGGGAGGGACCCATCCGCGCCTTTTCGGTCACCAGCCCCATCAGCTTTTCGAAGATATTCCTGGCCTGGGTCTGGTCAAAGCCGGGCGTCGCAAACCCGGCCGGCAGGCTGCGGCGGAATGCGGCCTCCTCGACGCAGACCTCGGAGACGGCCTCCAGCATCAACTCTGCCCAGGTCCGCACAATCAGGCCGCAGGTGATGTGCAGTGAAGGCTCATCGCCGTGGGTCAGGGCGTCATGGATCTTGCCGCGGGGCACATAGGCGCAGTCGCCCGCCTTCAAAACGAACGTCTCCGTGGGTTCCAGCCCCTCGACTTCCTCGCGCTGGAAGCCTTCGCCGCGATAGGGCGCATCGACCTGGTCGTAGAGCCGCCAGGATTTCTCGCCCTCGACCTGCAAGATAAAGACATCATGCTTGTCATAGTGGGTGTGGAAGCCCTGGTTGTTCGGCGGCGTCATATAGATGTTGGTCTGGACGTGGCACGAGAAGATGCGCTCAAGCGCCTGACAGAAATCGGCCAGTTTGAGGTCCGACTGGTGCAGCTGATTGAGAATGATCGTGCCGCCCTTGCGATAGCACTGGGCGACCGCGGCGCGGTCAATGGCCCCGCTGGGGGTCACGTAGGTGTCGGCTGAAATCTCATGGGCCGCGTTGGCGATGACCAGCTGACCCTCGCGCAGGTCCCGTTCAGCCACGATGCGATCGACCCCCGCGATGGACAGCAGCGGCAGAAAGCGCGCCGGATCGCTGTGGGCGATGATGACCGACTTTTGCTCATAGACGTCGCCCATGAACCCCTTGGCGGCGTCGCCAAGGAGCCATTTGAGCGGGTCTTCGAGCAGAACTGAAACGGCGGCGGCTGCGAGCGCCTCTGAATTACCTGCCGGTTCGGCCATTGCCGGCCGTGTCTCTGGAATCGCTGTCGGTCCGGCCGGTCCGGGCGCCACGACCATTTCCGGCCGTGTCGGACGAATCGCCATCGGTCAGGCCGGTGGAGCGGCGTCCGCGGCCGTTACCGGCGACGTCCGAGGAATCGCTGTCTGTCAGGCCCGAGGTGCGTGTGCCGCGGCCGTTGCCGGCCGTGTCGGTCGAGTCGCTGTCGGTCAGACCGCTGCGCCGTCCCCGGCCGTTGCCAGCCACGTCGGAAGAATCGCTGTCTGTCAGGCCGGTGGAGCGGCGTCCGCGACCGTTACCGGCGACGTCGGAAGAATCGCTGTCCGTCAGGCCCGAAGTGCGCGAGCCGCGGCCGTTTCCGGCGGTGTCGGTGGAGTCGCTGTCGGTCAGACCGCTGCGGCGTCCGCGACCGTTTCCGGCAGTATCAGACGAGTCGCCGTCGGTGACGCCGGTGGTGCGGCTGCGGCCCAGGCCATGGTTGGCGCTGTCGCTGGAATCCCCGTCGGTTGTCCCGGTGCGGCCGTGGTTGGCGGTGTCGGCCGAGTCGCCGTCCGTGCGGCCGGTCGCTCGTCCGCGGCCATTGCCGGCGGTGTCATTGGAATCGCCGTCCGTCATGCCAGAACCTTTCTGGGCGTGGGCCTGACCGGTAATGGCGCCCGTCGCGCTACCAGCGACGGCGACTCCGCCCAGAATCCGCGCAACGAAGGACCGGCGGTCCAGAATTTTTTTAGACATGAGCTTTCCTTGGACAGCTGAATTTTAGGTCCCCGTGCCAATTATCCAGCGGCGCACCGGGGCCCAATGTCAAGATACAATGTTCGCCGAACCAATACTTTGTGCGGTAATTCCCGTGCAGTATCACCAAGCTTACCCCTCGTTTGAGGGGGGATTTCATCTGTTGAGCGAAGCGACCGGATGACCTTTCCGCGACACGGGAATTGTCGGCCGCTGAGGTTTCCAGCGCGCGGATACTTGAACCGGCAAGGGGCCATCGCCACCTATTGAGGGCGTTGCTGATCGGGCGCTGAACCCCTCAGGCCCGGCAAGTCGCGCGAAGTCGCTTGACTGAAAGGGCTTCGAGAAGGTGAACCGGATCGTACAATTTGACAGCCCGTTTATGCTGGGCTTCGAGAATACCCGCCTCTTGATCGAGCGCGCCTCCAAGGCCGCCGGCGAGACCTACCCGCCCTACAATGTCGAGGAAACCGGCGAGGGCCAGCTGCGCATCACCCTGGCGGTGGCTGGATTTTCGGCGGCCGAGCTCGAAGTCCGCATCGAGGGCCGCCAGCTGATTGTGGCCGGCCGCAAGGAAGACGTCGCCGCCGCCGGTGAACGGGCCTTTCTTCATCGCGGCATCGCGGCGCGGGGCTTTTCGAGGGCCTTTGTTCTGGCCGACGGGATGGAAGTGCAGCAAGCCCGCCTCGAACACGGTCTGCTGCACGTGGACGTCGTCAGGCCGGAGCCTGAGCCGATCGTCCGGCGCATACCGATTACGACATGCGGCTGAGTGATCAGGCGTCTGAACCGCCCGCCAGTTGGGGCGTTGATTTTTTAAGGAGGTGGTCGTCATGACACCGCAAGTCGAACTTTCCCGTGAAGCTTTCGCCGCCCTGGGCGGACCGGATCTGGTTTACGTGCGTCCCATCAGGGCCGCCGAAATCCTCGCCGACACCGAGGTCCGGATCATCGAAGGCATCGAAGTATCCCCCGATCAGGTTCTGTACGCGGTTCACCGTGCTGACGGCGAACGCCTGGCGGTCATGGCTGACCGCGGATCGGCCGTCGCGGCGGCGCTTGCACACGAACTGGCGCCGGTTTCAGTCCACTAGTCAGGCTGCCTGCGGCTCGACCGGGATTTCAGGCGGCGGTCGGGCGCGCGCTCTGGAACAACAGGGCGCGCAGAGCATCCGGCCCGCCGGCCTGGCGAAGCTGGGATCGCAGTTCCGCTGAGCGGAAGACCCGCGAGACCTTGGCCAGGGCGGTCAGGTGTCCGGCTTCATTTTCGGTCGGGCCCAGCAGAACGAACAGCAGGTCCACCGGCTTTTCATCAAGAGATCCGAAATCAATCGGGGCCTCCAGGCGAACGAAGACACCGCGGATTCTGTCCATATTCCGAAGCTGGGCATGCGGAATCGCAACCCCGTGACCGACGCCGGTCGAGCCCTTGGCCTCGCGGCGCAGCAAGGCGTTGAGCACGGTTGAGGGTTTCAGCCCGAACTGCCGGCCGGCGATTTCAGCAACGATTGACAGGGCCTGCCGCTTGTCGCTTGCGCTGACTCTGGGCCCGATGGCCCCGGGGTCGAGGATGTCTTCGATGTCCATACGTCCCCGGTCTCTTCAAACAAGCGCATCACACAGATGCACGGCTTCGTGCTGGCCGACCCTATATCGAGTTGGGCGCCTAGGCGCCCTTGCCGGTTCCGTTCAGGGAGCGCGTCCGCGCCGGGTCGATCCAGCCGATATTGCCGTCCGGGCGGCGATATACCACCGACAGGCCGCCGTGCGCGGCGTTTCTGAACACGATTGTTTGAGATTCAGTCAGATCCAGTTCCATCACGGCGCCAGAGACGGTCAGGGTTTTGATCTGCGCATCGGTCTCGGCGATGATGACCCGCGCCGGCGGGCCTTCAGCCTCTTCCTCCCAGTGATCATCGGTGTCCTCGTCGGAGGCCTGAATAACGAAATAGGAAGCCGTTTCCGCCGCCTTGGCGGTGGCGGCGGGCGAGTGGCTGCGCAGGCGCTGCTTGTAGCGCCGGATGCGCTTTTCGACCTTTTCGAGAGCCTGGCCGAAGGCCAGATGCGCATCGCTCCCCAGGCCGTGACTGCGCAACAACTGGCCGGAGGCCAGTTGCACGGCGCAATCGACCCGGAACGAATGGCCGTCACGGCTGACCGTGACGTCCGCGTCGCCGCCGCGGTCAAAATATTTTCCGATACTTGAGATCAGTTCGGAGGTGACTCGCGTCCGCAGAGCCTCCCCGACATCGACATGCTTGCCGGATACTTGCACTTGCATAATTTCACTCCATCCCTCTGCACATAGGGTGTCAAGCGCAACCCGGAAGCCTAGGCGCCAAAAAAGTGCAACAGCTTCTGAATCGCCAGAGTGACCGCGCCCGCGCTGACCACCAGCAGGCCGGCGCTGAAGGCCGTGAAGGCATATCCGGTCAGGGCCAGCACGCCATCACGGTTGAACAGGGCCAGGGAAAACAGGCCGATCGCGATCGCCGGCGCAAAGTTGCCAAGCGGGATCGGCAGGATGAGCACCATAGCCAGAAGGGTGCAGACAAGGCCGATAATCCGGTCTCCGACCGGTCCGAACAGGAAGGTCAGACGGGGCCGGCAAAATTTCTCGGCCGACTCCAGCCGCGGCAGCACCTTGCCGAACGCCTTGTCCAGATCGGTGCCCTTGACCCGGCGGTCACGGAATTTGCGCGGTAGCCAGGGCGCCCCGATACCTATGGCCACCTGGGGGGCGAGCAGCAGAAGAGGCAGGCCCAGCACCGAAGTGCCGCCGGGCGGCAGCGGCAGGCAATTGAGCGCAGCAAAGACAAACATAAGCGCCCCGAACGAACGGCGCCCGAAACGGTCGGTGATCTCGCCGATGGTGACCGCCTTGTCGTTGTCGATCGCGATAAGCTCGCGAAGGATCGCAGAAAGCGATTTCTTTCGGTCGGCAATGGCGTTTGCTGAAGGCGGCATGGAATCCGGCGAGATGACATCAGTTCAACGCCCGGGAGCGGCGCAGGTTTCTGACATCCCCTGAGGTGGAGACTCAGGAGGCCTGTTTCAACAGACGCCTACGCTCGACGGAAGATGGAATCCGCATCGCCTCGCGATATTTCGCCACTGTGCGCCGGGCGATATCAACGCCTGCCTCTTTCAGGATCTCGACGATGGCGTCGTCGGACAGCACAGCCTCGGGCTTGGCCTCGGCCTCGATCATCCATTTGATCTTGTGGCGCACGGCCTCGGCCGAGTGGGCCTCGCCGCCGCTGGATGAGGCGATCGAGGCGGTGAAGAAGAACTTCAGCTCGAACAGGCCGCGCGGCGTGGCCAGATACTTGTTGGATGTCACCCGGCTGACGGTTGATTCGTGCATGCCGATCGCATCGGCCACGGTCTTCAGGTTCAGCGGGCGCAGGTGCTCGATGCCATAGGCCAGGAAGGCGTCCTGCTGGCGCACGATCTCGCTGGAGACCTTGAGCACCGTCTTGGCCCGTTGATCCAGGCTGCGGATCAGCCAGTTGGCCTGGGCCAGGCAGTCGGAGACAAAGACCTTGTCCTGGTCCGAGAGCGCGCCGCCGGCGATGCGCGCGTGATAGCGCTGGTCGACCAGCAGGCGGGGCAGGGTGTCGCCATTCAGTTCCACGTGCCACAGCCCGCCGGCGCCCTCGCGCACAAAGACGTCCGGCGTGATCGGCGCCATGGGCTCGCCGCCAAAGCAGGCACCGGGCCTGGGCGTCAGCGCCTTCAGCTCGGCGATCATCTCGCGCAGGTCTTCATCGTCGACCCCGCAGGCCGCTTTCAGGGCCGACAGATCCCGCCGGGCCAGCAACTCCAGATTGGCCAGCAGGGCGGCCATGGCCGGATCGTAGCGATTGCGTTCCTTCAGCTGCAGCATCAGGCATTCAGCCACGTCGCGGGCGAACACGCCGGTGGGCTCAAAGCCGTGCAGGCAGACCAGCACCTGCTCGATCAGGTCCATGTCGCAGCCCAGCCGCTCGGCGATCTCGACAAGGTCGGCGCGCAGATAGCCGCCCTCATCGACGGAATCGATCAGCACGCTGGCCACGGCCCGCTCGGGTCCTGACAGGCCGGCGACCGCCAGCTGGTCGTGAAGATGGTCGGCCAGGGTTTTTTCGCTGACCAGCCGGTCTTCAAAGCCCTCGCCGTCAGTGTCGAACGAGCCGCCCGACCCGGCCTTGGACCAGTCTATGGCCCCGCCCGCGGCTCCGGCGTCCTGGGCCGCTTCGCCGGCATCGCCCGTGGCCCGGTCGCCGGGCGAGGCGTCGGCATAGAGATCGTCGTGCCGCACATCCATGTCGGCCTCGGCGGCGCGGGCTTCATCGTAGTCGGATTTCTCGGGCGCGGCCGGTTCGGCCGCCTCGCCGCCCGGCTCATCCTCGCCATCGGCGCGCGACAGCAGCGGATTTTTCTCCAGCTCGGTTTCGACGAAGGCCTCAAGCTCGACGTTCGACAGTTGCAGCAGTTTGATCGCCTGCTGCAATTGCGGCGTTATGACCAGTCCCTGGCCTTGTCTGAGCTCGAGTCTTGGGCCGATGGCCAAGCGTGCGGCCTCCCGTGGCGCGTTTCTTGCCTCAAGGCTTACGCTCCGGTCCCCACCGATTAGTTAATGCCGCGCGGAATCTTTGCCGCTGGGCGCAATTGGGGCTCTGGGGGATGGGGCCTGAACCTGGCGCCCGCCCGGGACCGTTCCTCGGGCTCACGAGGCGATGTCGGCGCCCTGTCAGCCAGCTGATGTTCCGACTTTGGGAAGGCTGGAAAGCTGTGTTTTGTATCCATGTCTCGCTACGGCGGCATTGCGCCATTAGCGGTCATTAGCACCACGCCCGATTCCAGACATTCGGTTGACGGGATGTTGCTAAAGGTTCTGCCTCCGAGTCGCGCGGACAGGGGAACGAAAGTCATCATCCCGGACTTTCGGGCGCATCTTTCTGACAATTTGCGGCAAATCGCCCCAGAGCAGGCCGGACTCTTGATTTAAGTCAATGTCGCAGCTCATGGAAAACAGCATGTGGCCGCTGCTGATCATGACGTGACCCCCATTTCTCATCCAGTCATAATGAGAGTCCTGAGCTGATTTGAACCGTCCTGGTGGTGGCTTGCAAGAGGCCATGGCGCGTGACCGCAAGAGTCGGGCGCGCCTTGGCCGGTCTTTCCGCAGATGGCGCTGGCGTAGGCCCGGGGCGTCATCCAGCCGAGTTTCGAGTGTGGCCGCTCTTCGTTGTAGTCCCGCCGCCAGGTCTCCAGAGCGGCCCGGGCGTGTGGCAGCGAGCGGAACAGCGTTTCGTTCAGCAACTCGTCCCGCAGCTTGCCGTTGAAGCTCTCGTTGTAGCCGTTCTGCTGGGGCTTGCCCGGCGCGATGTAATGCCAGCCGACCCCGGTCTCGTCGGCCCAGCCCAGGATGGCGTTGGATGTGTATTCCGTGCCGTTGTCGCTGACGATCGTCTGCGGCCGGCCGCG
>CANJPZ010000015.1 GCA_947476325.1 Caulobacteraceae bacterium
ACGGCGTGCGCCCGCACAGCTCCCTGAACTACCGGCCGCCAGCGCCTGAATCGTTCGTCCCCCGCAGCGGCGGCATCGTGCCATGGGCAAGCGCGCCAGCTGTTGAGGGCGCGCGCTCGCCCACCCCGACCATGGCGTTACAGACCGCCATGTACTAACAATGAAACTGGATCACCTCTCGGGGGCTGGCCAGGGCGACGACGCGGCTGACCCGGTTGGTCAGGCTGGCCCAGACCACGTTTTCGGCGCCCAGCACATTGGTGTGGATGTATTCGGACGGATTGTACTCGGCGGCCGGCACCTGTTTGAGGGCGGCGGCGTGGATGACCACATCAACGCCGCGCAGGGCCAGGGTCAGGCGCTCGCGGTCGCGTACGTCGCCGATGAAAAAGCGCATGGACGCCAGGGTTTCAGGATCGAACGCCTCGGCCAGGGCCGACTGCATGTCGCTCTGCTTCAGCTCGTCGCGGGAGTAGACGATCAGCTTTTTCGGCTTGGCGTAGCGCAGGGCCTGACCGATGAACCGGCGTCCGAACGAGCCGGTGCCGCCGGTCACTAGCACGACCTTGCCGTCGAGGATGGGGCTCTTGGCCGCGAACCTTCGGATCGCTTGCTCGGTCATGGCGGAACTTCCCAGGCGAATCAGCCTGCTGACAGCCTAGCGATGCGCGAGTCCCCTGACCACTGCAGCCCATGCGGCCTAAAGTCCTTCGTCGAGCAGCGCCTTCGAGGCCGTCTCGATCCGCTCTTCCAGCTGCTTCATGAATTCGCCACGCTTGAGGCCGGCGGGAATGGGCTCGAGGTATTTAAACACCACCACGCCCGGGTATCGCATGATCCCCTTGGCGGGCCAGTGAACGCCTGAATTGGTCGCACAGGGCGTGCAGGGCAGGCCCAGGTCGCGATAGAGCGCCGCCACGCCGGGCTGATAGGCTGCGGCCGCGCCGGGCTTCGTGCGGGTGCCTTCGGGAAAGATCACCACCTGGCGGTCATGCCGCATGCGGTCCTGGGTGTCGGCCACCAGCTTGCGCAGGGCGGCGGAATGGCCCTGGCGGTCCACCGAGATCATGCCGACGTGGGTCGCGTACCAGCCGAACCACGGAATGCGCAGCAGCTCCTTCTTCATGACGAAGCAGGAGTCCGGCAGGAAATTGAAGGGCCCGGCGATGTCGAGCAGGCTCTGGTGCTTGGCGGCGATCAGGGCCGCGCCCTGGGGAGCCTCTCCCCGCACCTCGATGCGGATGCCGCACAACAGGGCCAGGCCCAGGCGGACATAGCGTCCCCAGAAGTGCATCAGGGCGATGGATGCGCTGCGCGGCATCAGCAGGATGGGCGTGCCGAGGATGGCGATGACGGCCGATCCGCCGAACAGCCAGATCGTGAACAGCAGGGATCTTATCAGGTTCATCAGGTCTTGGTCTTCAACGGGTCATGGGGTTTGGGGCCCAGGCTGAGAAAGGCCTGGCTGCCCAGCACCGCCAGATATTTGCAGTACTCGACGGCCATCCGCCGGGCGCCGGGGGTTGTACGCCACCAGCGGCGGGCGTCCACCTCGGACGTGGGCACCGGATAGGGGGTCAGGGTAAGACGCGGCATGGAGGCCTTCAGCTCCAGCAGGGCGCGGGGCATGTGGTAGTCGGCGGTGACCACGATCAGGCTGTTGTAGTGTTCATTCTCCGCCCAGGCGGCGGTTTCGGCGGCGTTGCCCTTGGTGTCGGCGGCGTGAAAGCCCATCTGGACGCAGCAGTCAAACAGGCCCTTGGCGGCTTTGGAGACGCCCTGCAGCTCGCGCGGCGTGACCTCGGGATTAACCCCCGAAATCAGCAGCCGGCCGCCCTTTTCGTTCTCGAGCAGGGTGACGGCGGCGGTGATCCGCTCGCTGGCCCGGCCGGTGAGCACGACGATGGCGTCGGCGCGCATCGGGTCCGGCGCAGGGGTCGAGCGCTCGACGCGGGCGGCGAAGGACAACAGGCCGACAACCCACAACATCAGGACGATCAGAAACGCGGCGAGGCTCTTCATGGCGCGCGCCGCAGCAGCTGGAGCGCGGCGGCGCGGGCGGCCAGGGCGCCGACCCCCGCCGCGGCCAGGGGCGCGACGGCGGCGACACTCAGGTCAATCCAGGCGACCGGCAGAACGGGCGTCAGGCCTGCCGGTCCGCCGGCCAGGCGCAGGGCGGCGGCCAGGGCGGCCGCAGCCGCGGCGCCGATCAGGGCGGCCTGGAAGCTGAGCAGGGCGAAGCGGTTGGCCATCAAACCGGCGATCAGGCGGTCCTCGGCCCCTGCGTAGTGCAGGACCTCAACCACGCCCTGAAAGGCGCCGATGGAGGCCCGGGTGGCGTAGGCGATCACGGCGCCCGTGGTTACGGCCAGCAGCAGGGCTACGCCCAGGGCGGCGATGCGGGCGATCTGGCCGGCGCGCACGATCTGGCGGGTCCACATGGAATGGTCGTCCACGTCGGCATCGACGCCGGCAGCGGTCAGGGCCTGCTTCAGGGCCGCGGCGGTGGCCGGCGCCTTTTTGTCGAGATCCAGCGCGACCAGCTGCGGGATCGGCAGATCGGTCAGCACCTGACCGCCCAGCCAGGGGCGGAGCAGGTCCTCGGCCTCGGCGCGCTTCAGCATGCTGGCCTGTTGCACGCCCTTGACGCCGGCCAGAACCTCGGTAGCGTGGATGGCGGCGGCGTCGGGCGTCTCGGCCCCGGTGGGGCGGACCAGAACGCTGGCCGAGCCGACCAGCTGGGACTGCCAGCCTTGCGCGGCGCGGTTGGCGCCCAGTGAGGCCATGGCCGTCAGGCAGGCCAGAAAGACGAGGACCGCGACCACGAACACCAGGACAGCGTCACGGCCGCCGGCCGGCGGCAGCAAGGGGCCTGGCCGCCAGGCGTCGCGCCGGAAATCCAGGATCGAGTTCAGGCTCATCCGACGCCCCTCGGATAGAGCGTCAGACAGCCTTCATCTAGGTGCATGACTGGATGGCCTGAGCCTGCGACCAGATTGACGTCGTGGGTGGCGACGATGACGGTCGAGCCCTGGCGCGCCAGGTGGGCCAGCAGACGCATGATGCGCGCGCCCATGGCCGGATCGACGTGGGCGGTGGGCTCATCGGCCAGGATCAGTTCGGGGCGCCCCACTATGGCGCGGGCCAGGCCCAGGCGCTTGCGCTCGCCGCCCGACAGGGTGGCGGGCATGGCCTGGCTGCGTTCGCCAAGGCCGAACCAGGCGAGAAGTTCGGTCACATCCTTGCGCCAGGTTTTCGGATTGCTGCGCGCCAGACGCAGGGGCAGGGCGACATTGTCGAAGGCGTTGAGGTGATCCAGCAGACGGATATCCTCATAGGCCACGCCCATGCGCCGCCGGAAGGCCGGCAGGGCGTCGTGGCGAAGCGTCGCCGTATCCCGGTCAAACACCGAAATTAACCCTCTTGAGGGTCTATTCGCCAAATAAATCAGGCTCAGCAGCGAGGTTTTGCCCGCGCCGGACGCGCCGGTAAGGAAATGGAAAGAGCCTGAGCGCAATTCAAAGGACAGGTCTGTCAAAACCTCCGGCGCGCGGCCGTATCTCATGCCGACGGCGTCGAAGCGCACGGCCACATCGTCCAGGGGCTCTGCCCCGAATCCCTGGGCGGCGCTGGCCGAATGTCCGTCGGAGGGATGGAGACCGGTCGTGTTGTCCATGGGGCCCAGAGTTAACGGCCCCCGGATCGGGGACCGCGTAAGGAGCATCCGTCAAGCCGGCCAATGATACTGACCTGTCCCGACTGCGCCACCCGGTATTTCGTTGACGACGCCAAGCTTGGCGGCGCTGGCAAGACCGTGCGCTGCGCTTCTTGCGGGGCGCGCTGGACGGCGCGGGCGACGGACGAACCGGAAATGGAACTGACGGCCAGCCCGGAAATCGGCGCCATGGCGGTCGAGACGGCCCCGGCGCCATCGATGGACGCCCAACCCTTCCCCGAAGCCCTGCCCAAGACCTTCCGCGCCAAGGTGGCAGAAAAGAGCGCCATGAAGCGCGCTGTCGTGCACGGCGTCATCTGGGGCTCGATGTTTGCGGCCCTGGCCGCCACCATCGCCGTCAGTATCGTCTTCCGCGTCGAGGTCGTACGCCTGATGCCGCGGGCCGCCAGCGCCTACGCCATGGCCGGGCTGAAGGTGAACGCCATCGGCCTGACGTTCGAGAACGTCTCGGCCCATCCGGCCCTGCAGGACGGCCACGCCGCCCTGGTGGTGTCGGGCACGATCCGTAACATCGAAAGCCAGGCGGTCGACGCCCCGCCCCTGCGCATCAATGTGCTGACCCGCGCCGGGGCCCGTGTCGCGACCCTGGTGCGTCCTATCGAGGATGCGCGCATCGCGCCGGGCCAGAGCCACAGCTTTGTCATTTCCGTGCTCGACCCGCCGCCGACCGCCGAGACGGTGGACGTGGTGTTCGAGATCGGAGCCCGTTCGCGCGGCCTTCGCGCGCCGGCCGGTCATGCCGTCCCGCACCTCGCGGCGGCCGCCCCCGCCCTGCGCCCGGCTGTTGAGGAAGAGCCCATGCCGGCGGTGCTGTTGCCGGCGACCGACACGGCCGCCGCCCCGCCGCCCCTGGTCGACGCCCTGCACGATCCGCTATCCGACGCCCCGGCCCATGCCCCCGCCACTAAATTCCGACCGTCCCCGCGAAGGCGGGGATCCAGCCGGACCTTAAGCCGGGCCGCGGGGCTGAGGCGCCTTGACCATGGGTCCCCGCTTTCGCGGGGACAGCCGGAGGAAAATGGGCTGAATGCCGGCTGATCCCAGGGCGCTGATCGGCGAGGGGGAGATTGCCGCCCGCGTGGACGCCATCGCCCGCCGGATCGCGCCCGTCATTGACGACGAAACCGTCTGCATCTGCCTGCTGACCGGCGGCATCTGGTTCGCCGCAGACCTGACCCGCGCCCTGCACCGGCTGGGGCGCGATCCGCTGTTCGATGCGATGTGGCTGGCAAGCTACGGCGACGCCCGCGAGAGCGCGGGCCGGATCGAGTTGCGGGCGGGCCTGCAGCGCGCCGTGGCCGGCCGGACGGTGCTGCTGATCGACGATGTCTTCGAGTCCGGCCTGTCGCTTGTGGAAGCCTCGCGGCTGTCTCGCGAGGCCGGCGCGTCCCGCGTGCTAACCGCGGTGTTCGCCCGCAAGCCCTGGCCTTCGCAACGGGCGATCACCCCGGATTTCGTGGCGTGGGAAGCGCCGGACGAATTCCTGGTTGGCTACGGCATGGACGATGCAGGGCGGGGCCGGGGGGATCCGTCAATCGAGTCGGTCTAGGTCAGCCAATCCGCCACCGGTTCCCTCGCCAGCATGTCCTCATAGCTTGGCCTCGGCCGCACCACGGCTAACTGATCGCCATTGACCAGCACCTCGGGGACCAGCGGGCGGGTGTTGTATTCGCTCGACATCGAGGCGCCGTAGGCGCCGGCGCTCATGAAGGCAACCAGGTCGCCGGCCTCCAGGGGGGGCAGCATGCGCTCGCGGGTGAAGGTATCGCCGGTCTCGCAGATCGGGCCGACCACGTCATAGGCCAGCAGGGGTCCGGGCCGCAGCCTGACCGGACGGATGTCGTGATAGGCATCGTACATGGCCGGCCGCACCAGGTCGTTCATGGCCGCATCCAGCACCGCGAACCGGCGGTTCTCGGGCCGCTCGTGGATGTGCAGCACCCGGGCCAGCAGGACGCCGGCGTTGGCGGCGATCACCCGGCCGGGCTCGAAGGCCAGCTGGACCCCCAGCCCGCCGATGGTTTCGGCGACCACGGCGGCGAAATCGTCCGGCGTCGGCGGGTCGGGCATGTGGAAATAGGGCACGCCCAGGCCGCCGCCCAGATCCAGCCGCTCGACCTTGAGCTCCTGGGCCCGCAGTTTTTCGACAAGGCCCCGCATCAGGGTGAAGGCCTTGCGCATGGGCTCAAGGTCGGTGATCTGGCTGCCGATGTGACAGGCGACTCCGACGGGATTGAGGTGGGCGTTGTTGGCGGCGTTGGAATAGAGGCGGGCGGCCTCGTCGAACGAGACACCGAACTTGTCCTCGGCCTTGCCGGTGGCGATCTTGGCGTGGCCGCCGGCTGCGACATTGGGATTGACCCGGATGGCGATGGTGGCCCGCACGCCCAGGCCCTGGGCGACTTTCGCCACCGTCAGCATCTCGGGCTCGGACTCCACGTTGATTTCGGAGACGCCGCTGGTCAGGGCGAAGGCGATCTCGGCCTCGGTTTTGCCGACGCCGGAAAACACGATCCGCTCGCCGGGGATGCCGGCGGCCAGAGCGCGGCGGATTTCGCCCTCGGAGACGGTGTCGGCGCCGGCGCCCAGGTCGCCAAGGGTCTTGAGCACCGATATGTTGGAGTTGGCCTTGACCGCGTAGGCGACCAGGGGTTGGCCCAGTTCCGGGTGCTTGCGGAAGGCGTTCGTGAACACCTCGTAGTGGCGGCGCAGGGTGGCGGTCGAATAGACATAGACCGGCGTGCCGACAGCCGCCGCGATGGCCGTCAGCGGCACGCCTTCACAGGCGAGCTCGCCGTTCAAAAGCTCGAAATGGTTCATTTGGCGGGCGCGGCGGCGGGCGCGGGCTTGGGATCCCACATGGGGCCGGGGCGTTCCATCTCACCGCGTTTGCCGCAGGCGGAAAGCGCCACGGCGGCGAGGATGAAGACGACGGCAAGACGGGTCATGTGAGCTTTTCCTTCCAGCGCCTGATCTGCGCGCGGACCTGGTCCGGCGCGGTTCCGCCATAGGACTTGCGGCTGGCGGCCGAGGCCTGTGGCGTCAGCACGTCATAGACGGATTTGGTGATCTTCGGGTCGAGTTTCTGCAGTTCGGCCAGGGGCAGGTCGGCCAGGCCGACGCCCAGCTCCTCGGCGCGTTTGACCGCCGAGCCGGTGATGTGGTGGGCCTCGCGGAACGGCAAACCCGTCTCGCGCACCAGCCAGTCGGCCAGGTCCGTGGCGGTGGAAAAGCCCGAGCCGGCGGCGGCGGCCATGCGTTCGGCATTGGGCGTCAGGTCCTCGACCATGCCGGCCATGGCGGCCAGGCTCAGCTCCAGCGCATCGAAGCCGGCGAAGACCTGTTCCTTGTCTTCCTGCATGTCCTTGGAATAGGTGAGCGGCAGGCCCTTCATGACCATCATCAGGCCGGTATAGGCGCCCATGACCCGGCCGATCTTGGCGCGGACCAGTTCGGCGGCGTCGGGATTCTTTTTCTGCGGCATGATCGACGAGCCGGTGGTGAAGGCGTCCGACAGGGTGATGAAACCGAACTGCGGGGTGACCCACAGCACGATCTCCTCGGCCAGCCGCGACAGGTGCATCGAGGCGATGGTGGCCGCCGACAGGGCTTCCAGAGCGAAATCCCGCGCCGAGACGCTGTCCAGAGAATTGGCGGTGGGGGCGTCAAAGCCCAGGGTCTTTGCCGTCATGTGCCGGTCGATGGGGAAGGGCGAGCCGGCAAGTGCCGCGGCGCCCAACGGGCTTTGGTTCATCCTGGTTCGCGCATCGGCAAAGCGCGAGGCGTCGCGCCCGAACATCTCGACATAGGCCATCAGGTGGTGGCCGAAGGTCACCGGCTGGGCCGGCTGCAGGTGGGTGAAGCCGGGCATCAGGGTGTCGGCGTTGGCCTCGGCTTTGGCCAGCAGGGCGCGCTGCAGCTTTTCGAGCTGAGCGATGGAGCGGTCGCAGGCCTCGCGCACCCACAGACGGAAATCGACGGCCACCTGGTCGTTGCGCGAACGGGCGGTGTGCAGCCGACCGGCCACGGCACCGATCAGCTCTTTCAGCCGCGCCTCGATATTGAGGTGAATGTCCTCAAATTCCTCACGAAACGGGAAGGTTCCGTTTGCGATTTCTGCCTCGATCAGAGACAATCCGTCCTGGATGGCGGCCTCGTCCGGCCCGGAAATCACGCCCACCTTCGCCAGCATGGCGGCATGGGCGCGGCTGCCGGCCAGATCCTGGGCCGCCAGCCGCTTGTCGAAGCCGATGGAGACGTTGATCGCCTGCATCAGCTCGGCGGGTTTCGCGGAAAACCGGCCGCCCCACATGGCCTGACCCTGGGCTGGGCCGGCGGGCGCTTTGGATGGAGGCTTGGTCATATGCAGAACGTCCGGAACCTAAGGCTATCAGCGGGCGGCCTCGCCCGCGGATGCGTCGCCGCAATGAGCGCCGCCGCGCTCCTATACGTCATTGGCTGCGCTCCCTCCACACCTGCCGCTCAAACTAGTCTGACGCGGTTCCGCGTGGGTGATATGGGCCAGCTTCGGGTGCCCGGTCAGCTGGACGCGCCCAACCCCAAGATGCCGGGCGTCGCGCCGGTCGCGATGCCGGCCGCTTCGCCGGCCCCGGACATGGCGATCACCGGTCCTGACGGAAATCCGCTCAAGCTGGCCGACTTCAAGGGCAAGGTGACGGTGGTCAATCTGTGGGCCACCTGGTGCGCGCCCTGCAAGGAAGAGATGCCGACCCTGGCCGCCCTGCAGACCACCTATGCCGACAAGCCCTTTGCCCTGCTGGCGGTCAACAGCGACGTCGCCGAGGATGTGGACAAGGCCAAGGCCCAGATCGCCGCCAGCGCGCCGCTGAAATTCTATCATGTGAACGGCCTCGATTTGGCCTTCGCCTTCAAGCCCGCCTCCAGCGATTTTCCAACCACGCTGATCTACGACAAGGCCGGCGTCGAGCGGGCGCGGCTGTCCGGACCCGCCGACTGGAACGGCAAGAACGCCCGCGCCCTGATAGACGCCCTGCTGGCCGAAGGGTAGGGCGCGTGCGCCCTAATTGCCGGATGACCTATCCCGGAGTAGGTTTTCGCCCAACAAACCGCCGCCTTGATGCGGCGGGGAATGCCTTGAGGAGATGTTCATGAACCGCTCGACCAAAGTCCTGGCGCTGCTGCTGTGCGCAGCGCCCCTGGCTATTCCGCTGCAGCTGCAGGCCCAGACCAGGGCCGCGGCGCCCAAGGCGGCCAGGGCCAGCACCTATGCGGCGCCCCGCAACAGCTTCGGCCAGCCGGACCTGGGCGGCCACTGGACCAACGCCAGCATCACCAAGGAATCGCGCCCGGCGGGCCTGGGCAACCGGCTCGTCTACACGCCTGCCGAAGTGGCTGATCTTGAAGGCGTGGTGCAGCGCGAGGTCGAGGTCGGCAACCGGCCGTCCGATCCCACCAAGGGCGCGCCCAGCAAGGGCGGCGATCCCATTCCGACCGGCATCCGCCAGGAGCTCTATCTGGGCGGCGGCGGCAACACCGGTGGCTATGACCGTGGATGGCTTGATCCGGGCGCGGCGGTGATGCGGGTGCACGGCGAGCCGCGCACCTCAATCCTGACCACACCCGACGGCCGGGCGCCGGCGCGCAAGACTGTAGCCGGCGCTGCGCCGGTTCCGGGGCGTGGCGGCGGCGGTGGGGGAGGCGGCGTGAATTCCGGCGGGCCGACCGACAATCCCGAACAACGCTCGCTGGGCGATCGCTGCATCCTGTCCTTCGGCCGCAACGCCGGCCCGCCCATGCTGGCCAACGGATTCTACAACAACAACTACCAGATCGTGCAGTCGAAGGACGCCGTCGCCATCCGCACCGAGATGGTCCACGACACCCGCGTCGTTCGCCTGAACGGCAAGCACCGCACCGACGGCGTGCGGCCCTATTTCGGGGATTCGATCGGCCACTGGGAAGGTCAGACCCTGGTGGTCGAGACCACCAACATTCCGCAGAGCCAAGCCTATAACGGCTCGTGGCAGAACCTGACGGTGACCGAGAAGTTCACTCGCGTCAGTCCGACGCGCCTGTTCTACCAGTACACCATCACCGACCCGACCCTGTGGGACGCGCCCTGGGGCGGCGAGTACGAATTCGCGGCCCTGCCGACCGGCCAGCACGTCGAGGAATACGCCTGTCACGAGGGCAACTACGCCCTTGAGGACATCCTGGCCGGCGCCCGCGCCGAAGACCGGGCGGCGGCGACACGTGCGGCGGCGACCCCGGCGGCGAGCGCCCGCTAGGGGGCCAATCGACCTTCCCGCCCGATCCGACTCTTCCGACCGTCCCCGCGCAGGCGGGGACCCAGCCGGTTTGTAAGCCTGGCTGCGGAGGAGGTGGCGGGTTGGCTATGGGTCCCCGCCTTCGCGGGGACAGTCGGTTGAATGCAGACTGAATGTTGATGGATCCTAGGGGGCCAGACCGGCGGCGCGGATAACCTCCGCCGCGCTGGCGCCCTTGGCCCGTATCTCGCGCAGGGTTTCAGCCAGGTCGCGTTTTGCCAGTCGCTTGCCGTCCGCCCCGATCAGCAGCCGGTGGTGGCTGTAGGCCGGTGTCGGCAAGCCCAGCAGCGCCTGCAGAAGGCGCTGGATGTGGGTCGCCTCGAACAGGTCTTCGCCGCGGATGACTCGGGTGATTCCCTGCAGTGCGTCGTCGTGGACCACGGCAAGATGATAGGCGACCCCGACGTCCTTGCGAGCCAGGACGATGTCGCCGGCCCGTTCAGGTCTGGCCTTTACGCGCCCGGCGCCGGCATCGACAAAATCCAGCTCACTCCAGGCAGGACCCAGGGCCGCTTTCGCCGCGTCCAGCGACAGGCGCCAGGCGAAGGGCTCGCCGGCCGCCAGGCGAGCGGCCTCGTCCGCCGCGGCAAGCGGGGCTCCGCGGAACGCCTCTTCGGGGCCGTGCGGCGCGCTGGCCATGGCCTCAAGCACGTCCTTGCGCGTGCGAAAGCAGCGGTAGGCAAGGCCCCGTTCGATCAGGCGGTCCAGCGCCGCGCGATAGTCCGCCATGTGTTCGGACTGGCGGCGGACGGGCTGTTCCCAGGTCAAACCCAGCCAGGTCAGATCTTCGAGTATCGCGGCTTCAAAGGCGGGGCGGCAGCGGGTGGCGTCGATGTCTTCGATGCGCAGGATGAAGCGGCCGGCGGCGCTCTGCGCGGCCCGAAAGGCGGTCAGGGCTGAACAGGCGTGGCCCAGATGAAGGTAGCCGGTGGGGGATGGTGCAAAGCGGGTGACGAGGCCTGGCGTCACTTGGGTCCAGGCGGCATCAGTTGGGCCAGAACGGCGCCGTAAAAGGCCTTGTCGCCGCCAAGACGCGCCTTCAGGTCGTCGAACTCGCGCGAGGCTTCCATCTCGGCCAGGCCGTGGGTCATGCACCAGCCGGCGACCTGGCGCAGTTCAAGCTGCAAGGGATCTGCATGTTCGCCCACCGCTGTGGTCAGCGCCTTGCGGGTCACGCTGCCCGGTCCTTCGTCGGGTTTGCGGGGCTCGGCGCGGAAGTTCTCTCGCCGGCTGGAGTCGTACATCAGATGATACAGGGCCCTGTTATCGCGGGCGAAACAGACATAGGCCACGCCCAGGGCGTTGATCCGCTGGTAGGGGTTTTCGACGGAGTCGGAGGCCTGGGCCATGGCGTCGGCCAGACGTTCAAAGCCCTGGTGGGCGACGGCGGCCAGCAGTTCGTCCTTGTCCTTGAAGTGGTGGTAGGGCGCGGCGGCGGAGACGCCGGCTTCACGGGCCACCGCGCGCAGGGACAGGGCGTTGGGGCCTTCGCGCTCAAGGATGCGCTCGGCGGCGGCGACAAGGCCGCGCCTGAGGTCACCGTGATGATAGGGACGCGGCTCTTCGGCCTTGCTGGACATCCTGCTCGTTCCTCTTCGGCCTATTTGTGGCCGTTGGGTCACACCCTAGCGCGTTATCCAAACGCCGTAAAGATTATCTTGACGCCGTTCAGATGCGTGCTATCTAAGCGCTGTACAGATTGGACGTCAGGCCGCTCCCCCGGTCTGACAGCTAGGGGCTCCGGCCCGAGGATGGAAGTTATGACCAACAATAAAATCATTCGTTTTGAACGGTTTATCGATCGCGGATCGATCCTCATGGTGTTCATGGGCCTGTTTTTGGCCGGCGCGACCCTGGCTCTCGGCGCGTAGCGCCCTCCCGGCGCGCGCTGGCGCGGAGGGGCTGTCCACCTCTCACAGATTTTGGACGGCCCTTCCTGACGGCAAAAAGTCCGATGCGGTTGAAGCCGTCACAATATCGGGCTTATGCTGCTGGCGAAGGATCGCCGGTCCAGCGATTCCCGATGAACTAAGGGGAGCCCGGTCTTCAGGTTCAGCGCGGTCATCCATAGTCCGGCCCGGTGGGGCTGGTGATGCTGCAGGCGGCGGAAAAAGCGCTGACGGGCTATCCCGCGCTGGTGCTCAACGCCGACTATCGGCCGCTGTCCTATTACCCCCTGTCGCTCTGGCCCTGGCAGGATGTCATCAAGGCGGTATTTCTCGACCGGGTCGATGTCATCGCCACCTACGATACCCTGGTTCATTCCCCCACATTTGAAATGCGCCTGCCCAGCGTGGTGTCGCTGCGCCAGTATGTGCGCCAGGACCGCTCGCCGGCCTTCACCCGTTTCAATGTCTTTCTGCGCGACGGCTTTGCCTGTCAGTACTGCGGCCGAGGCGAGGACTTGACGTTTGACCACGTGACGCCCCGCTCGAAGGGTGGGCGCACGACCTGGGAAAACATTGTCGCAGCCTGTGCGCCCTGCAACCTGACCAAGGGCGGGCGTACCCCGCAGGAAGCGCGGATGTTCCCGCGCCAGGCGCCGCGCCGCCCCGATCACTTCCAGCTGCTGGAACGCGGCCGCCAGTTCCCACCGGGCCACCTGCACGAAAGCTGGCTGGACTACCTGTACTGGGACGCCGGTCTGGATCCCTAAACCTTTTCGCTGATCGCGATCGCTGCGCGGCAGCCGGCGCGGATGACGGCGGCCAGCAATGGATAGCCGGGTGCGTCCCGGGCGCCCTCCGCCACCGCCTGGTCGCGGTGGGCCAGTTCGTCGTCGCGGAACTGGGTCAACTCTGCCGCCAGTTCGGGCTCGCGCGCGCCCAGCTCGGCGATCTGGCTGGCGTAGTGGTCTTCAATCACGGTTTCGACAGCCTCGGTGCAGGCATGCGCGGCCTTCTCGCCCATCAGGGCCGTTCCGGCGCCGAGCGCGAAACCGGCGACCCTCCATAGAGGGGCCATCAGGGTCGGGCGGACACGGCGCTGGTTCAGGATGGCGTCGAAGCGCGCCAGGTGGGCGGCTTCATGAGCCTCCATCTCCTGCAGCTGGAAGGCGATCCGGTCCTTGCCGGGCGCCGCGTTCAGCACGGCGCGCTGGCCACGATAGATATGAACCGCGGCCAGCTCTCCGGCGTGATCGACCCGCAGCATTTCGTCCAGGCGTGCCTTGCCCGCGCCGCGTCCAGGCCGGGGCGGGATCGGCTTGTCGCTCACGCCCGCTTGCCCCGGATGGCGGAATAGAGGCTCCAGCCGATCAGCTTGGCCGAGATCAGCACGTTCCAGCCGGCCATGGTCAGGCCAAGGCGCCAGACGACGTCTTCGCAGCTGGTGATCTTGGGTTTGACCACGCCGTTCAACAGGTTGGCGATGTCGGCGGCGCCGACCGGCCCGGCGTGAGGGTCGCTGGCACAGGCCGCGGGCCCTTTCCACCAGCCGGCCTCGGCCCCGGCGTGCCAGCCGGCCATATAGAGGCTGTAGACAAAGGCGCAGGCCAGCAAGGCGCAAACGATGCGATAGGTGCGCGGACCCAGAGGCGTGCATTCCAGCACGCAGCCGCCCAGGGCGATCGAGCCGGCGATCCAGTAGACCTCGCGCTGCTTCAGGCAGAGAATGCAGGGAGCCAGGTGCTTAAAGGTTTCAAAATAGTGCGCCATGCCCAGCATGAAGGCGCAGGACGCAAGGGCCACCCATGGCCAGTAACGGGCGACGGTGTTCGCGAGGGCGCGGATGGCGGCGATCATGGGAGTCCTTTTAGTGCAGAAGTCCGGCCGCCAGCACCCCCAAAACGATCACCACCAGGATGACGACCGTGACGAGGACCAGCCGCTTTTCGATCACCGGCTGGATGGCGGGCCCAAATTTCTTGAACAATGCGGCGACGATAAGGAAGCGCAGACCTCGGGTAATGATGGCGGCGCCGACGAACAGGCCGAAATTGAACTTCGCCAGGCCCGAAGCGATGGTCACCAGCTTGAACGGGATCGGCGTCACGCCCTTGAGCAGGATGACCCAGACGCCCCATTTGGCGAACCCGGCCTGGAACTCGGCCAGGGCGTGGGGATGGCCAAAGAAGGTCAGGATCGAGACGGCGGCGGGTTGCAGGAACAGTCCAATGGCATAGCCCGCCATGCCACCGATGACGGACGCGACGGTGCAGATCAGCGCCAGCCGCCAAGCGCGCTCGGGCCTAGCATAGACCATCGGGGCCAGCATGACGTCGGGCGGGATCGGAAACACGGAGGCTTCGACGAAGGCGACAATGGCCAGCCACAGGCCGGCGTGGCGGCTGGCGGCGAGCCGAAGCACAAGGTCATAGAGCTTTCTGAGCATGGGCCACCTATATCGAGGCCATGAGCGAAGGAAAGCGTAATGACGCGCGGCCTGCGGACCCCGTGCTGGCCGCAGCCGCGATGGAAGAGTTGGGACATGCCGCGGCCATGGATTGGGCGGCGCTGGCGCGTGTGGCGCCCTGGGGTGATTCCTATGAAGGGTTTGCGGCCGACGGCAGCACCGTGACCTTTGAGCGCTCATATGTCTGGGCCGAGGCGATTGGCGGAGATGTGCTGTGCGAGGTCTCGGTCTTTCGCGGCGAGGCGGGCTTCGAGAACGGTGTCCGCGCCGACTGTTTGATACGGCGGCCCGATTCTGCCTGAGATCAAAGCGTGAGCCCGGCCGGGCGCCTCAACCTTGGGCGAAACCGGCCAAGGTGACCGTTGTTATCCCGACGGATTGGCGGATCACGTCCAAATCACGCTCCTCCTCTGTCACGAGGAGGACATCGCGATGAGCCAAAGCGCCGCGCAGGCCCTGGCCGACTATTCACCGCCCGACGACGAAGGCTACGGCCGCTTCTTGCCCCTGCAACTGGCCCAGACCGCCGAGGCGGCCGGCCGGCTGATCTTTGAAGGCCTGGTGGTGCGCGGTGTCGCAGGCGATGGCCTGACCTCGACCCTGATCGACGCTGGTGGTGATCTGCGCCCCGAGGTCGCGCCTCTGGCGCGCGCCTATGAGGCCGCCTTGCTGGTCAACTTTACGCCTGCCGAGGTGGCGATCCTGCGCCGCCTTCTGGCCCGCGTGGAGGTCGCCGCCTTGAGGCTGGCGACCCCGGCCGTCGGTCAGGCCTCCTGAGCGCCAGGCCGGCCGGTTTCGACCGCGAAGGCTTTTACCGTAGAGACTGTGGCCTGTGGGTCCCGCCGGTCGGATACCGCCCGGTGTCGGGTTTCCATGCGGCCGGGTGTCAGGTTCACGGACATGTAGCCGTGATGGCGGTTGTCGAAATACCTGATGTGCGGATTGGCGGGCATGGCGGCGGCGAGACTGTCGCCGGCCGGGTCTGACGTCACCGCAGCGCCAATGAACTCTGTGCCGATGGTCCGGCTGTCAGGCTTGTCGAAATTTGCTTTCAGGTCGGTGGTGAAGCTGGCGTGCATATCGCCGCCGAAGAACACCGGGTTCCGCAGGCGGCTGGAAGCGACAGCGTTCAGCATGCGCGTTCGGTTCATCTCATAGCCGGACCAGCCTTCGGTGAAGGCGCCCGGCCGCCCTGACGAATCGGCCTGGGCCATGGGGGCGACAAGCAGGTCCTGCGCGATGAGATTCCATCTGGCCCGGCTGGCGCGGAAACCCTCATAAAGCCAGCGCTCCTGGGCCTGGCCCAGCATGGAGCGGGCCGGATCATGCAACTCGGTGCAGGTCAGGGGCGCGACATGTCCCCGGCGCGAATTGCCGACGGCGCAGGGCTGAATGCTGCGGTACTGGCGCCCGTCCAGCACGGAAATCTGCGCCAGGTCACCAAAGTCGAGCCGGCTGTAGATCCGGAACTCAGGCAGGTTGGCGACGACTGATCGGCGCAGTGGCATGTGCTCGTAAAACGCCTTGTAGGCCGCCAGGCGCCGGGTCCGGAACTCGGCGGTCGGGATCGTTCCGATCTGGGAGTAGTCGGCGCTGTAGTCGTTCTGGACCTCATGGTCGTCCCAGGTCACCAGACAGGGCGCCGTGGCGTGCAGCGACTGCAGGTCGGGATCAGTGCGGTAAAGGGCATATCGCCTTCGATAATCCGCAAGGGTTCGGCACTCCTCGGGCCGGTCAAAGCGGCGGACCACATCCGTTCGAGAGGCCGCGTATCCGTACTCGTAGATATAGTCACCGAGGAAGAAAACGAGATCCGGATCCTCGGCGGCCATATGGCGATAGGCGGAGAACCAGCCGGTTTCCCAGTGCGCGCAGGAGGCGATGGCCAGGCGAAGGTGCGACAGGGGCGCGCCACGGGCCGGCGCGGTGCGCGCCCGGCCAACCGGGCTTTGCTCGCCCTGGGCGGTGAACCGGTACCAGTAGGGCCGGCCGGGCCTGAGACCGGCAACTTCGACATGGACGGCATGGGCCGACGCGGCGTCGGCGCGCGCCTGTCCCCGGGCGACGATGGCACCCATGACCTCGTCAGTGGACACTTCCCAGACGACATCCACCGCGTCGATCAGGCCGCCCTGGCCATCCATCGCCACAGGATCGGGCGCCAGGCGCGTCCAGATAACGAACCCGTCCGGCCACGGTGAGCCTGAGGCCACGCCGAGGGTAAAGGGCGATGCGGCCGCCTTCGAACGCGAGGAGACGGCCGAACTGACCAGTGCCGCGCCGGCCGCCGCGCCGGCGCTCATCAGGGTCCGCCTGTTCAGGAAACCGTCCATCTGGCCACTATGCACGGACTGCCGGCCCCGAATAGCGGTCAAGGTTGTCCCCAGCGCCGTCACAAATCTGAAGCGGAACAGTCGATTATTCGTCACGAAACTGTCGCGCTCGCTTCACTGCCTCCGATTAATCCCTCGTTCACACGCACCGGGCCGAGCCCTGGGGCTTGGGGCCAATATGGCGAAATTGAATGAGGGGTTCATGATGATCATGACACGCAAGACACTGCTTACGGGCGCGGCCTTCGCCGCTTTCGCCACCATCGCCGCAGCTGGCGCCGCCCAGGCGCAAGACGCTGTCCGTCCGCAGAGCGCGCCTGCGCCCGCGACCACACCGGACGTGCCGATGCAGCCAATCCCCAACTGCCCGGTCGCTTCTGGCCCCTGCATTACCGCGACGACCCGCTGGAACGGTGCGACGGAAACCCGCGAGGAAGACCGCCGCTTCCACGTCAACGGCCGCTTCATGTACGACGTCGCCTCTACTGACGCCGACTATGCCAATGCCGCCGGTTCAGCTTTTGCCGCTGGCGTTCGCACCTATGCCCGCCGGGCCTTCCTGGGTGTCGATGGCCGCCTGAGCGAGCAATGGCGCTATAACGTCAAGTTCGACTTCACCTTCGGCAACGGTTCGGGTTCGACCGGCGCCGGCGCTAACCAGGCTGTCCAGATCAAGTCCGACGACCTCTACCTCGAATACGCCGTCACTCCGGACGCCTCGATTTTCGTGGGTTCGACCAACGCCGTCTCGCCGATGGAAGATCGCGGCTCTTCGCTGACCACGCCCTTCAACGAGCGTTCGTTCCTGATCACCGCCGGCGGTTTCGGCAAGCGTCCGGGCATCGCCTACTCGATGAACGGGGGCAACTGGTCTTGGGGCGTTGGCGTTCAGTCGAACGACGGCCCCGAAAAGCTCGACACCGCTTCGCTCGGTAGCGAATCCGGCTTCGTCATTACCCGCGGTACCTGGGCGCCAATCTATCAGCGCTCGCCCGAAGGCCTAACCCTCCTCGACGTCGGCCTGACCGCACGCTACCGCGACGCTGGCGCCACCCCTGGCGGCGGCCGCACGGCGCTGTCCTATTCGCCGGGCGCGCTGTCCACCAAGGCGTCCAACAACGCCGGCACCAACTCCTTCGGCCAGGACATGTATTATGGCGGCGAGTTCGCGTGGCAATACAATGCCTTCGGAGCCGACGGCGAGTACGGTCAGTTTCAGACTGATCGCGGCGTTCAGGCGACGGCCACCGGCTACTACCTCAGCGTCTACTGGTCGCCGACCGGCGAGTCGCGCAACTACAACGCCGCAGACGGCAGCTTCAAGAACGTGGTGCCGTTCCGCACGATGGGATCCGATGGCGGCCTGGGACACATCATGCTGTCCGCGCGGTATGAGAGCCTCGACCTTTCGGATATCAAGTTCGGCTCCAACCGGAACATCACCACGGCCTGGACCGGCGGCGTCACCCTGGTGCCGATCGATCACGTGAAGCTGCAGCTCAACTACTCATCGACCGACATCAATTATACGGTCACCCCTGTCGCTGCGGCGCACAAGGACAACACCATTCGGGCCCTTACGCTGCGCACCCAGTTCGACTGGTAGGCAGACCACCAGAACGAATCAAATTTGATCCCGGTCAGTTGTGACTGACCGGGAATCGCGAATGAGATCGAAGAGATCAGGAGCACTACAGATGAACACCAAGACCAAACTCAGCCGCCGGATCGTTGGCGGCGCCCTGGCGGCGCTGGTCGGCTTCGGCGCGGTGGCGGCTTTTGCCGCCGAATTCACCGGCGCAGGCGCGACCTTCCCCGCGCCGATCTACACCCGCTGGGCCGAACAGTACGGTGCGGCGAGCGGTGACCGGTTGAACTACCAGGCCATCGGCTCGGGCGCCGGCGTCACCCAGATTCTCAATCGTACAGTCGACTTCGGCGCCTCGGACACGGCCGTCGCGCCTGAACGTCTGGCCAGCCAGAACCTGCTGCAGTTTCCCGCCGTCATTGGCGGCGTCGTTGTGGCGGTCAATATTCCCGGCGTCGACGGCAATGCCCTGAAGCTGACCGGTCCGATCGTCGGCGACATCTATCTGGGCAAGATCCGGATGTGGAACGACAAGGCGATCGCAGCGATCAATCCTGGCGTTAATCTCCCGGCTCTGGCCATCGCGCCGGTCTATCGCTCGGATTCGTCGGGCACGACCAATATTTTCACCAGCTACGTCGCTGCCGTGAACCTTCCCTTCTCCACCGCCATCGGCGCCGGCAATTCGGCGACCTGGCGGGTCGGCATCGGCGCGCCCGGCAACGCCGGCGTGGCGGGCGGCGTCCGCAACACCCGCGGCGGCCTAGGTTACGTTGAATACGCCTATGCGGTCGAAAACAACATGCAGACTCCTATGCTGCAGAATCGTTCGGGTCAGTTCGTAAAACCGAGCGCCGCCGGCTTCGCCGCCGCCGCCGCGACGATCAACTGGACCAACGCCCCGAACATGCAGGTCAGCATGAACAACACCACCGGCGCGACCAACTGGCCGATCGTTGGGCCGACCTACATCCTGCTGCCCAAGAACCCCAATGACGGCGCCAGCTCGCTGCGGGTCATGAAGTTCTTTGACTGGGCTTACAAGAACGGAAAGCCGGCCGCCGATCAGCTGCGCTATGTGATGCTGCCGCCAGAGGTGCAGAACATGGTTCGCGAACGCTGGTGCCAGGTCAAGGCCGGCGGCCGTTCGGTCTGGACAGGCTGCAAGTAACACGAGTAGTTCAGGCGGGGATGGGACGGCGACGCCCCATCCCCGGTTTTCGTTTCACGCCCAGCCGCGTCAGGCCATTCCATGACCACCGCGACGTTTTCCGGCTCGCGCCGGTTTCACCTTGGAGACGCCACCTTCAGGGCGGTGTTGTGGGCGGCGGCCGTGGTCGTGCTCATTACCCTGGGCGCAATTCTACTGATCCTTTTTCTGGCCGGCCGTTCGGCCTTCGCCACCTCGGGCGTTGGCTTTCTGTGGCTCGATCGCTGGGATCCGATCCATGATGTGTACGGCGCAGCGCCGGCCATTATCGGCACGCTCGCCTCTTCGGCCCTTGCTATTCTCATCGCTTGGCCGATCGGCTTTGGGATCGCCTATTTCCTGACCGAGACCTGCCCGCGTGTTCTTCGAGGCCCCCTGGGCGTCGCGGTTGAGCTGCTCGCCGCCGTTCCCAGTATCGTTTACGGGATGTGGGGATTCTTCGTCCTGGCCCCGGTCATGTCGTCGACGATCCAGCCCTGGCTGACGTCGGTGTTCAGCTTCCTGCCCCCCCTCGGCAACTTCTACTGGTTCTCGGGCGCGCCCCAGGGTGTGGGTCTGCTGACGGCGGGAATTGTTCTGGCCATCATGATCCTGCCACTGATCGCGGCCGCCACGCGCGACGTCCTGCAAACCACGCCCCAACTGCTCAAGGACGGCGGCTACGCCATGGGCGCGACGCGCTGGGAAACCCTGGTCGGCATCGTCATACCCGCGGTCCGCGGCAGTCTGTTCGGCGCCGTCTTTCTGGCTTTGGGCCGGGCGCTGGGCGAGACCATGGCGGTGACGTTTGTCATCGGCAACGCCAACCGGTTGCCCGACAGTTTCTATGCGCCCGCCTCGAGTATCGCCTCGGTGATCGCCAACGAATTTCCCGACGCCGAGCAGGGCTCGCTGAAGCTGGCGGCGCTTTTCGCCCTCGGCTTCATCCTGTTCCTGATCTCGTTCGTCGTGCTCGCCCTGGCGCGGCTGCTTCTGCGGCAAGGGCGTATGGCATGAGTTTCGCGCCCCTCAACCGGACGAACTATCTGCGGCGCCGGATCGTCTCGGCGATCATGAGCGCCCTGTGCGGACTGGCGGCGCTGATCGGCCTGATCCTGCTTGGCCTCATTCTCTACATTCTGTTGAAAAAAGGTCTCACGGGCCTGTCGCTCAATGTCTTCACCCACCCGATGATGACGCCGGGGCAAGGCGGAGGACTTTCGAACGCGATTGTCGGCACATTGATGCAGGTGGGTCTCGGGATCGCGATTGGCGGACCAATCGGCATGGCGGTGGGAGTCTATCTGTCAGAAGTCGGTGGCAATGGCCGGTTTGCGACCTTTGTGCGGTTCGTGAACGACATCCTGCTGACGGCGCCCTCTGTGCTGATAGGGCTGTTCGTCTATCAGATCATCGTCGCGCCCTTCGGCGGATTCTCCGGATATGCCGGGGCGGTCGCCCTGGCCCTGCTGGCCATGCCGGTGGTCGCGCGCACGACGGAAGACATTCTCAAACTGGTGCCCGACACCTATCGCGAAGCCTCCACAGCTCTGGGCGCCCGCAACAGCACGACGATCTGGAAGGTCATCCTGCCGGCCGGATTTGGCGGCATCCTGACGGGCGTTCTGCTGGCCGTGGCGCGGATCGCCGGCGAGACCGCGCCCCTGATCGTCACTTCATTCGGCAGTTTTGTCTTTTCGATGAACATGGCCAAGCCGATGTCTAGCCTGCCGATCGCCATCTATCGGTACGCCCAGAGCCCTTATGAGGAACTAGTCAACCTGGCCTGGACCGGCGCCCTGATCATCACCTTCGGCGTGCTGATTCTGAATATCGCCAGCCGGGTGGGACACCACCTGGTGTCTCGCGGACGGCGCTAGGCTTTCATCCAGGGCTTTGAACGGGACGCCGATTGCGCCGCCGCGGCGCGTTCGCGCTGATAGCGTCCGCCCCTCGGATGTTTCGCTTTTGCCTCATTCAGTTTGTTCTTGAGCGCCAGGGCCCGCTGCATGGGCGTGAGTTCAGGCGTCTGGGTTTCGTCGGGCTCGTCCGCCATGGTCTCAGTCTCCTTGGCCCCAGTCCTCGGCTGTGACGGGGCGTTGCGTCAAGGGCTTTGGGTGAACCGACCCGGCATCGGTGCGTTCAAGTCAGGTACAGGGAGATCGGCCTATGCCGGATGTACGGACCTTGAAAAGGATTAAGTCTCACGAAGAAAACCATTCTCATTCTGGCCGCGGGCGCGATGGCCCTGACCAGCACCCTGGCTTCGGCCTATGCCTATGGCGGCCGCGATGGTCGCGGCGACAACCTCAACATCAACGGCAACAGCAACAACAACGACCGCAGCGATACCCGCGGCGGCCAGCGCAAAGGTTGATCGATCATCTGAGAGGTGCGGGGCTGGGCCGCCGCCGCGCCGATTATACTGGTCCATACGGTCAAGCTTGGGTGCAGATGTGGTTGGGGCGCAGGAGACTGTGGACGCAGACGGCGCAAAGCGCTAACCCGGCAGCCATGCGGGCGTGGCGGAACTGGCAGACGCGCCGGACTCAAAATCCGGTTCCGAAAGGAGTGTCGGTTCGACCCCGACCGCCCGCACCAGACTTGGAACTCTCGGGGGTTTCAGATCGTTAAGGTCAAGCTGCTTCCCCGGAAACTTTTAATTGGCCCTGCGCATCCTGCACATTTCCGATGCCCATTTCGGCGCGCCGCCCAGATTCAATGTTGTCGAGGTGGCCGCCGGCCAGCTTAACGTCAAGGCCATGATGTTTGTAGGCCAAAGCCTGGAAGCCGGGCGAGCTGGGTCAATCCCGCTGCGAGCACGCCATGATGACGCCGATCGTCTATCTTTCCCTGGCGCGGGGTTTCGCAGGCCGCACCGTCAGGACACTGCTTCTGGGCTCGGCTGCCGTGCCGGTCGTGGCTGTCGGGGTGTCGCGGTCTATCTTGGCGCCCACTGGCCAACGGATGTCCTGGCGGGCTGGGCCCTGGGCCCAGCTATCGCTCTTGCGGCGTCGTGGTTTGTGGTGCGTTTTCGGCCTGTGTCAGCCCGTTCCCTGCCCGGGGACAAGGCCTCGCCGCCACAAGGCTGACTTGCGGCAGATGGTTTGCCGGATCAAATTGACCCTAGGGCAACTTCCCTAATCGATTTTCAGAAAGATTTGATCGACTTTCGATTAGGCCCTTGATATTTGGGGTGGAATAGAGGCCGGCCTTGACCATATAGACCGGACAAAGCGCGTGGGCGCCAAGCGGCGGAAAGAATGAGCATCAAAACCGGGTTTCTTCTGACGGCGATAGGGCTTTCCATAACGCTTGCGGCGTGTTCGCAGAGTCAGAACAAGGCTGACCGCTATTTGATCGAGACGGTCAAGACGGCGGACATCGAAAAGACTGTGCTGGGCACCGGCGTGCTGCAGCCGCTGACGGTGATTGATGTCGGCGCCCAGGCGTCGGGCCAGATCCAGACACTGAAGGTCGACGTCGGCGACACCGTCAGGGCAGGCGATGTCATCGCCATCATCGATCCGGCCACCCAATTGACGAACCTGCGCAATGCCGAGGCGTCCCTGTCCCAGGCCCAGGCGTCCAAGGCCTCGCAGGAAGCTAATACGGCTAGAGCCCAGTCCGAGTACGATCGTCAGAAACAGCTTGTTGACAAGGGATATACCAGCCGTTCCACCTTTGATCAGGCCGTGGCGTCGCTGCGCGTGTCCCAGGCCCAGATGTTGGGCGTCGAAGCCCAGATTCGCCAGGCCCAGTCCAACGTGGAAAAGGCCCAGGTCGATCTGTCGCGGACCACCATTACGGCGCCTATCGCCGGGGTAGTTGCATCGGTGATCGTGCGCCAGGGCCAGACCGTCAACTCCATTCAGACTGCGCCAACAATTGTGCGCTTGGCCAAGCTTGACGTCATGACTGTTCGGGCCCAGATTTCGGAGGCCGATGTGGTCGGCGTTCATCCGGGTCAGAAGGTCTATTTCACCGTTCTTGGCGATCCGGAGCGCAAGTTCTACGCGACCTTGCGCGGCATCGAGCCGGCGCCCGACAATGCCAACCAGTTCCTCGTCGGCCCCGCGAATGCTCCTGTCTATTACAACGCAATTTTTGATGTCCCCAACCCGGACGGCATCTTGCGTCCAGGGATGACTGCACAAGTCAGCATCGTCCTAACTGAAGTCAGCAAAGTGGTGGCCATGCCGTCCGCCGGTCTCGGCGCAAGAAGTCCGGACGGGAGCTATACTGCTCGATTGCTCCTGGCGGACGGCAAGACGGAGGAACGAAAGGTTCGTGTGGGTGTGAACAACAACGTTCAGGCTCAGGTGCTCGATGGCTTGAAAGAAGGCGACAAGGTTGTGGTTAGCGACGCACTGGACGGCTCGGTATCCGCACTTCCAAAGACCAAGGGCAGGCCACCCTGGGCTGGAAAATAGTATCGTGACCGAAAAGCGTGAGCCGCCCCTGCTTCAGCTAAAGAACGTCTGGAGGACTTATCCCGCCGGCGAACACCCGATCCATGCTCTGCAGAACCTCAATCTGAAGATCGAGGCCGGAGAGATGGTGGCGATCATCGGCCAGTCAGGCTCGGGCAAGTCGACCCTGATGAACATCCTGGGCTGTCTCGACCGGCCGTCCCAGGGGGGCTACCGCGTGGCCGGCCGCTCTGTGAAGAAGATGACCCCGGACGAACTGGCGGCTCTGCGGCGCGAGCATTTCGGCTTCATTTTCCAGCGCTATCACCTGCTGGCGGATCTTGATGCGCGCGCCAATGTCGAGGTCCCGGCGGTTTACGCCGGCAAGTCGGCGCACGACCGCAAGGTCCGGGCGACCGCGCTGTTGACCCGTCTGGGTCTGGCGGACCGTCTTGATCACCGGCCCAATGAACTGTCCGGCGGCCAGCAGCAGCGGACCAGCGTCGCCCGGGCCCTGATGAACGGCGGCCAGGTGATCCTGGCCGATGAGCCCACCGGCGCGCTCGACACCAAGAGCGGCGCCGAGATGATGAAAATCCTCAAGGAGCTCAACGCCGAGGGTCACACCATCATCCTGGTGACCCACGATCCAAAGGTCGCCATGCACGCCCGGCGGATCATCGAGATCAGCGACGGCGAGATCATCGCCGACAAGGTAAATCCGGATGCGGGACCCGCGCCGGAGCCGAAAAGGCTGAAACCGCCGGAAATCAAGGAAAGCTGGACGGCGATCCTCGACCGCTTGGGGGATGCGTTCCGCATGGCCCTGATCGCCATGAACGCCCACAAGCTCAGAACCGCTCTGACCATGCTGGGCATCATCATCGGCATCGCGTCTGTGGTGACGATCCTGGCAGTGATTGGCGGGGCCCAGAAATCAGTTCTTGCAGGCGTCGGCTCCCTCGGCGCCGACACCATAAACGTCTATCCTGGGCAGGAGGCTGGCGATACCCGGGCCGCAAGCGTCCAAACTCTGAGACCTCAAGATGCAGAGGCGCTTGAACGACTTCCTTATGTCGACAGCGCTTCGCCTGTAATCACGACCTCACGCACACTGCGGGCTGGAGGTGCGTCTGGGGTGGGATCCATTCAAGGCGTCGGAACTCAGCACTTCCGGGTCCAGGCAATTACTATCGACAAGGGCCGGGGGTTTTCAGAAGACGCTGTGCTCCGTGCCTCGCAGGTCGTGGTGATTGACCCTAACACGGTCAAGAAGTTGTTCCCGAACGTCGATCCTATTGGACAGACCATTCTGCTCGGTAGTGTGCCTGCCACCGTGGTCGGAGTAACGGCTCCAGCCGAGGGATTGGCTTCTGCTTTTGGCGGAGATCGCCTTCAGGTTTGGGCGCCCTATACGACGGTGATGACCCGGCTCGCGAGGCAGGGATTCGTACAGCAAATTACGGTCCGGATTAAGGATGGGATTTCTTCACCCGCTGCTGAAAAGGCGCTGGTCCCGGTGCTCACGGCGCGCCATGGCAAACAGGACTTCTTTGTGGTCTCTTCGGAAGCCATCCGCTCCCAGCTCAACCAGATCACCGTGGTCTTCTCCGGCCTGTTCGGCGCCATCGGCGGCATAGCCCTGCTGGTCGGCGGCATCGGGGTGATGAACATCATGCTGGTCTCGGTCTCCGAACGCACCCGCGAGATCGGCGTGCGTACCGCGGTCGGCGCGCGGCGCAGCGACATCCTCTCGCAGTTTCTGATCGAGGCGGTTCTGGTCTGTCTGCTGGGCGGCGCCCTGGGCGTTGGCCTGTCGATGTTCGCCGGGTTTATCTTCGGCCTCTTCGTCAAGAGCTTCAGCCTGGTCTACTCCGTGTGGACCATGGCTGCGGCGTTCGGCGTCTCAACCCTGATCGGCATTGTATTCGGCTTTCTGCCGGCCCGGAACGCCGCGCACCTTGACCCGGTGGACGCTCTCGCTCGAGAGTAGCGGAACTTGCAAGGGAAGGCTGTAAGGATGAGCGATTTTTCAATCACCAAGGCCGCATTTTCAGGCTGGGGCCTGGCCGCGCGGCGGCCGGCGCTGACGGCTTTGCTCGGCGCATTCGGCATCGTAGCCGGCCTCGTTCTGGCCGTGATCACCGTTCAGATCGCCGGCCCGCAACTGATGCAGATGCAGGCTTCACAGGAAGCCATGCGTGCGGCGCAGCAGGCCGGGAACACCGATCCCGCAGCCATGCAGGCCCAGGGCCAGGCGATGCAGCAAAACCTGGGTCCGATCCTGCAGTTCTATATCGTCGCACTCCTGTTTGCTCTGGTGCAGTCGGCGGTTAATGCAGGTGCCGTGAACCGCGCTGTGCTTCGCCCCAAGACCAGCCGGTTTCCGTTCATTGGCCTGACGGGCGATGAGTTTCGGCTGATGGTGGTGGCGATCGTACTGGGCGTGATGTTCCTCATTCCGTCCATCGTGTTGTCCGTGATCACACTGATTGTCGGAATCGGCGTCGCTGGCGGCCCGGCCGCGTTACGGGGCGGCGGAGCGGGTACGATGCAGTTGGTGCTGGGCGGTGGCGGGATCCTGATCGCCGTCCTGGCTTTCCTGGTCGGCGCCAGGTTCGCCCTTGCCATGGCTCAGACGGTGGCCGAGCGGGGCGTGCGCATCTTCGGGTCGTGGGAGCTGACCAAGGGGCGCTACTGGAAAGTTGTCGCCGCACTGCTGTTGTCCCTGATCTCCCTGATCCCTGCCGCCTGCATCGCGGGCCTGATCCTGTTTGGCGTCGCCAGGGGAACCGGAGTCGAGCTCAAATCACTCATGCAGCCCGACTACAGCGACATGGCGGCAATCATGACGCCGTTGTCGATCGCCCGTTACGTGGTGGGCGGTCTGATGGGCGCACTGGCGACGATCGTCACCTCATCGGCAGCCGCCTACATCTACAACGCGGTATCGGGCGGCGCGGTCGCGGGCGCGGTCGATGACGACGATGACGAAGACTGGGACGACTAGGCCTCTTCGACGAACCTGACGATCCGTTCCAGGACATCACCATCCTGGGCCACGAACCGGTGGCCCAGCTGGTCGGCGAGGAACAGGTCTGCGCCGGGCCACAGTTCAACCAGCCGCTGGGAATTGGACAGCGGCGTCTGCTCGTCATCGATGGAGTGAACCACAAGACAGGGCGCCGTCATGGCGGTCAGGGCCGCCTCGATCCGTTCGGTCTGGCCAACCGCGTGCTGCTGGCGAAGTTCCTCCGCCCGGGCGACCACTTCCGGCGGGACGTCGTCATCCACTTCAAGGGGCTTGCGCGGCCGGGTGCGCGGTACGGGGCTGGCGATCAGCACGGTCTTGCGTGGGGCCAGGCCGTGGCTGAGCGCATGAATGATCGCCCCGCAGCCGTAGGAATGGCCGATCAGGGCCTCGACAGGTCCCAGGGCCTCGGCCGCTGCAATCACCGCTTCCCCGACGCTGCGGATCGAGGCGTCCGTAGCTGTGGAAAAGCCGTGGCCCGGCAGGTCGATAACCACCACCGGCCGGCCCCACTGGCTGAACAGGTCGATCGCCGGACCCCAAAGGGCGTTGTCGTCTTCCCAGCCGTGCACCATCAGCACGGCGGGCCCTTCACCCAGCCGCCAGGCGGCGACCTCGCCTGACGCCACGGGCAGCATGTGTTCAACGGCCTCGGAAAGGGCGCGGGCCACGCGTGGCCGGGCGCGCCGGCGCGGCGCGTCACGGTCCTTCAACAGGGCGAGCGCCCGTTCCTCGACCTCGTCCACCTGCGAATCGCTCATGCGGTCCCCCCCTGACGGTCTCAAGTCTATTAGTCAGCACAGGGCCCATCGCAACCGAGTTCGCAAGCCCGCGTTTTCTGGCATAGTCAGGTCTGGCGTCGGATCCGTGGCTGGGGAGGGTCTGACGCCTACTGGAGAAGCCATGAGACCACTGGTGACAATTTTTGTCGCCGCCGCCCTGTGCGCAGGCGCGGCGAGCGCCGCCGACGCCCAGAAGGCGCCGGCTACGACCTACGACTCGCAGCAGCGGGCCTATGAGCGGGCCTTACAGGACTACAAGGACTCGCTGGCGGCTTATCAGCGCGACCGCGCCGCCTATGACCGCCGGTACGGAACCGGCGCCTATGACCGAAAATATGATCCGCCACCTGCGCCTGTTGCGCCGTCACCGGCCGCGCCTCCAGCCCGCCGCGGTCCTGTGCCGGTCATCGTGCAGCGCCCCTATGTCAGCCCGTCCTGCGAGCGGCGCTCGCGCAATGCGGAAGACGCCGTGACGGCTGGCGCCCTCGGCCCGGCGACGGCTGACACGACCCGGACAGACGGGCCGATCCTGGGCGCCATCGTTGGCGGCACCCTGGGCGCCAATCTGGCCTCCAGTCCGACGACGGCCGAGCGCTATGCGCCGGAGTGTGACGGCGACGGCGCCTATTACGCCATCGACCAGACCCTGCCCTATCGGGAACGCCCGTCGGCGCGCCGCGTTCGCAATGGCAGTCACGATGAGCGGTATTATGTTGATCAGGGCTGCCGCCTGGCGGTGGCGCCGGTGCGTAACCACAACGGAACCTACGATTTTCGTTACGCGCGGGTCTGTCCTGATCGCCGCAACCGCCTGCGGTACGCCGATTGAGCGGGGCGCCCCTCCCGCACCAGGGGCGCCAACGCTATATGAAGCGCAGGTCGGGGCGCTGATGACGGCAAAGGAGCCTTGAGGATGCCTGTTCGCCTGATCACCGGCCTCATGATTCTTGCCGCCGCCGGCCCGGCCTTTGCCCAAGACGACGCGGCCCAGCGCCAGCGCGACGCCGACCGTGCGATCCAGGACAGCCTGCGCAACATCGACCGCTATGAACAGCAGCAGCGGACCAACGCGCTCGACCAGCGGGTCCAGAACCTCGAGGCCCAGCGCCAGCAGGATGCGGACTTGCGGGCGCTTCAGGCTCAGGCCCCGGCGCCGCCGATACCCATTCCGGTCCCGCGACCGATCGTACAGACCCAGCCCTCGACCGCCTTTTCCAACTCGACCGGCCGGATTTCGCCCTTTGCACCGGTTCAGCCGGACATCGGCACGGCCAGCGAGGCCCGACGGCGTGCTGCGGCCGACAGCTACGCCGTTTGCCTGACCCGGGCGGCGGGCAGTCTGGACGATCAAATCTCGGATGCGGCCACCATCGCCGTCGTCATTGAACCTTCCTGCGCCAGGGAGTTCGACGGCTGGAAGACCACGCTGGAAGACGGCACCGCCCGCGACGCGCGTATTGCGCTGGAGCAGTCCCTCAACGCCAGCCGGCAAAGCGCGGCGATCCAGGCCGTGCTTCAGGCCCGGCAAACCGCGGCGCCCGCGCGGCGAAACTAGAGACGGGTCTTGCGGCGCCGTCCTGACCGGCTACAGATCGGACGAATTGTGGTGGAGGAGACCCAAGGTCATGCGCTGGAACGAAGGTCGGCGGGAAGGCAACGTCGAGGACCGGCGCCGCATGGGCGGGGTCGCCGCCGGCGGCATCGGAGCCGGCGGACTGGTCATCGCGGCCATCGCCTATTTCGTGTTCGGGGTCAGTCCTGAGGACGCGCTGAATCTGGCAACGGGCTCAGGCGGACCCGTGGCTGAACAGAAGGGCGTTTCCGGCAGTCCCCAGGACCAGGCCGGGGCCTTTGTCGATGTCATCGAGACCTCTACCACCGACGTTTGGTCCAAGCTCGTCTCTGGCTACCGTCCGCCGGCCGGCGTTGTGCTGTACGATCAGGCCACGCCCACAGCCTGTGGCTCGGGCCAGTCGGCCATGGGCCCGTTCTACTGTCCCAACGACCAGAAGGTCTATCTGGACCTGTCGTTCTGGAGCGAGCTTGAAACCACCTATGGCGCAAAGGGCGAATTCGCCCGCGCCTATGTCATCGCCCACGAGATCGGCCATCACGTCCAGAACCTGACCGGCCAGATGGAGCGGGGCCGGCGGCTGGGCGCGCGTGGCGCGGACTCAGGCTCGGTGCGCACAGAGCTGCAGGCTGACTGCTTCGCAGGCGTGTGGGCGTCGCACGCCCAGTCGATCTCGAACATCACCCTGGAGCCCGGCGATATCGAAAGCGGCATCGAGGCGGCCTCGGGCGTCGGCGACGATACCCTGCAGCGCAAGTCCAGCGGACGGGTCATGCCTGACACCTTTACGCACGGAACCAGCGCCCAGCGGACGCGGTGGTTTCGGCAGGGTTACGAGGCCGGAAATCCCGGCGCCTGCGACACGTTCGGCACCCGGAGTCTCTAGTCGCCATGACCCAAACCCCCGTTGTCCCCGTCAAAGGCCTGTCCCACACAGCCATCCGGGTCTCCGACCCCGACCGGTCGGTGAAGTTCTATCAGGACGTCTTCGGCTATGATGTGTTCATCGACGGGCGGCCGACCGGCGGGCCGGTGCTGGGCCTGATCGGCGGCCATACGGTCGAGCTGATCAGGCAGGCGGCGGACGAAGGGGCCAAGGCGCCGCGTGACGTACTCGGCCATAGCTGCGCGGCCTTCTCGGTGGACGACATCGACGCCACCCACGCGGCCCTGAAGGCGGCCGGCTACATCCGCTCGGAGGGGCCCGAGACCTTCGGCAATGTGCGGGTGGTCTTCGTGCGTGACCCGGACGGGACCCTGCTCGAATTCATCCAGCTGCCCGGCCGGCGCGATTCAATGGCCCAGGTGGCGGCGCGAATGCGGGAAAACGCGACTGCGGTCTAGGCAACGCTTTTCGGTGCCCCGGATTGGGCGTAGGGTCGACCCGTTCTCCGCGGGGCCGCGCGCAAGCGGCTGAGATTGGGCTGATGTCCTGACGCGACGAACCTGATCCGGGTGATACCGGCGTAGGGAGAGGAGCCCGACAGTCATGAACATCCACGCCCCAGTTGCGCCCGAAGACGGCGTCATTCCCACCGGAGAGCGCCCCGGCGGCCGCAAGGTCTATGTGGCGGGCGAGATGTTCCCCGACATCCGGGTGCCGTTCCGTGAGGTCGCGGTGCATCCCTCGGCCAACGAGCCGCCGGTGACAATGTACGATCCGTCCGGGCCCTATACCGATCCGAACGCCACTATCGACATCAATGCGGGCCTGCCGCGCAGCCGCGAGGCCATGGTGCTGGCGCGCGGCGATGTCGAGGCGGTTGCGCCGCGCGAGGTCAAACCCGAGGACAACGGCTTTGTTTCGCCGGGCGCCGCCGCCCCGGTTTTTCCGGCCCTGCGGGGGACGGTCTACCGGGCCAAACCGGGCGCGAAGCTGACCCAGATGCAGTATGCGCGGGCGGGCGTCATCACCGCCGAGATGGAATATGTCGCCATCCGCGAGAACCTGCGGCGCGAACAGTCATCGCCATGCGTGCGCGATGGCGAGGATTTCGGCGCCTCGATCCCCGATTTCTGCACGCCCGAGTTCGTGCGCCAGGAAGTGGCCCGCGGCCGGGCCATCATCCCGGCCAACATCAACCACGGCGAGCTGGAGCCGATGGCCATCGGCCGCAACTTCCTGGTCAAGATCAACGCCAACATCGGCAACTCGGCCGTGTTGTCCCAGGTCTCCGACGAGGTCGACAAGCTGGTCTGGGCCACGCGCTGGGGCGCCGACACGGTCATGGACCTGTCCACGGGCCGCAACATTCACACCATCCGCGAATGGATCATCCGCAACAGCTCCGTGCCCATCGGCACGGTGCCGATCTATCAGGCCTTGGAAAAGGTCGGCGGCGTCGCCGAGGACCTGAACTGGGACGTCTTCCGCGACACCCTGATCGAACAGGCCGAACAGGGCGTGGACTATTTCACCATTCACGCCGGGGTTCGCCTGCCGTTCGTGCCGCTGACGGCGAAGCGGACAACTGGCATTGTCTCCCGTGGCGGCTCGATCATGGCCAAGTGGTGCCTGGCCCACCACCGCGAGAGCTTCCTCTACGAGCGGTTCGACGAGATCTGCGAGATCATGGCCGCCTATGACGTCAGCTTCTCACTGGGCGATGGCCTGCGTCCCGGCTGCATCGCCGACGCCAATGACGAGGCCCAGTTCGCCGAACTGCGCACCCTGGGCGAGCTGACGAAGGTCGCCTGGGACCACGGCTGCCAGGTGATGATCGAAGGCCCCGGCCACGTGCCGATGCACAAGATCAAGGCCAATATGGATGAACAGCTCAAGCACTGCGGCGAGGCGCCGTTCTATACGCTTGGCCCCCTGGTCACCGATGTCGCCCCGGGCTACGACCACATCACCTCAGCCATCGGCGCGGCCATGATCGGCTGGTTCGGAACGGCCATGCTCTGCTACGTCACACCGAAAGAGCACCTCGGCCTGCCCGACCGCCAGGACGTCAAGGACGGCGTCATCGCCTACAAGATCGCGGCCCACGCCGCGGACCTGGCCAAGGGTCACCCCGGCGCGCAGGACTGGGACAACGCCTTGTCGCGGGCCCGGTTCGAGTTCCGCTGGGAAGACCAGTTCAACCTCGGCCTCGACCCCGAAACCGCCCGCCAGTACCACGACGAGACCCTGCCGAAGGAGGCGATGAAGACCGCCCACTTCTGCTCGATGTGCGGGCCCAAGTTCTGCTCGATGAAGATCAGCCAGGACATCCGCGAAGCCGCCCGCGCCCAGAACGAAGTGGCCGACGCGGGGATGGCGGAGATGAGCGAGAAGTTCAAGGCGATGGGCGGGGAGGTCTATGTGGGGACGAAAGGGTAGGACTTGCCCACTGTCCTGATCATCGCAGGGCCGAATGGTGCGGGGAAAACCACTTTCGCCAACCAGTGGTTCGCCTAGCAGGCGGAGGCCTGGTCCTTCGTCAACGCTGATGAGATCGCGCGAGAGCCTGAGCTGATTGGTCTGTCGGGCGGCGGACGCGACGTCCGGGCCGGAAAATTGATGCTCGCTCGCATCGACGCCCTTACGGCGGCGGGCCACGACTTCGGCTTTGAGACCACTCTGTCCAGCCGACGCTATGCCCGGCGGATCTTGGATTAGCGAAACCAGGGTTACCGGATCGTGCTGATTTACATCCGCTTGCCCAGCATTGAGGCGTCCCTTGCGCGCGTTGCCCATCGTGTCGCGGGCGGCGGGCATGACATCCCTGAAGCCGATATCCGCCGGCGGTTTGGTCGAAGTCTCGCAAACCTTGAGACCCTCTACAAACCCATCGTCGATACATGGGAGGTCTGGGATAGCCGCGATGATGCGGTTATATTGGCCGAGAGGAGCTTACCATGAACAAACCTCTCGACATGAAAGCGCTGGAACGGGCGATGCGGGAGTCTCCGAAGATCGCCAAGCACGGAACACCGGATCAGCGCGCCGGTCGCTTTGCGCCCGTCCTCAAGAGGTCGGCCGGACCCGTCGATACAAAACAGGGCAAGGCGGACTAACGCCGGCTGAAATCCAGGTTTCGCGCGGCGACTTCAAGACAACAGCAAATCTCGACGCGCGGCCCGTCTTGTGGAAAAGAAGCGCCATGTCCAACGTTCTACGCCTCAAAGACTCCAAACAGCACGATCCGCGCATCGACGAATGGCTGGCGCGCCTGTCCGGCGATCTGGGGATCATCGCTACCGAAGCCACCCGCCTGATCCGCGAGATCGCCGTGGGCGGCACCGAGATCTTTCAGGACGGCTCGGCGGTGACCTGCATCGACCTTGCGCCCTTCGTCTATGTCTCGGTGCTGCCGGACCATGTCAGCCTGGGATTTTTCCAGGGCGCAGAGCTGCCCGACCCGGCTGGCCTGCTGACTGGAACCGGCAAGGTCATGCGCCATATCAAGCTCAAGGTCGGCGGCGCCATCGACGCCGAGGCCGTGGTCGAGCTCATCCAGTCGGCCTATGACGACATGTCCCGCCGCGCGGCGGGAACCTCAGGCAACCGTAGCCGTTAGCCTTTCCATGACCGCTGCTGCGAACGGCGACTTTCCTGGAGAGCGCCATGCTCGGTACGATTCTCATCATCATTCTGATCCTGGCCCTGGTCGGGGCCCTGCCGACCTGGGGGCACTCGCGCAACTGGGGCTACGCGCCCAGCGGCGGTCTGGGCCTGATCGTCATCATTCTGGTGGTTCTTCTGCTGATGGGCCGACTTTAGGGGCTAGGCGCTGAGCGAGACTTTCGCTTATGGTCCCCCCCAATTCGGCCGCGCAAGACGGCCGCTCGTGTTGAGGGGACATCATGGCCGAAACGGGCGCAGCTGCTGACATCGAGACCAATCCGGTAACGCCGGGTCTGACGCCCTTTCAACGGGGCAAGACCATCATCGGCGGCTCGCTGGGCAACCTCGTCGAGTGGTACGACTGGTTCGCCTACACCAGTTTCTCGATCTATTTCGCGTCCAGCTTCTTCCCCGAGGGCGATGACACCGCCCAGTGGCTGAAAGCCGCCCTCGTCAATATCGTCAGCTTTGGCGCCCGCCCCGTGGGCGCCTGGGCCATGGGCCAGTTCGCCGACCGTCACGGCCGCAAGACCGCGCTGATCGTTGCCGTCCTGATGATGTGCGTCGGCGCCCTGATCATCGCGGTTGCGCCGACCTATGCCAAGGTGGGCGGACTTGCCCCCTGGATCCTGGCGGCGGCGCGTCTGCTGCAGGGCCTGTCCGTCGGCGGTCAGTACGGCGCCTCGGCGACCTATATGAGCGAGATGGGCACCAAACACCGTCGCGGGTTCTGGTCCAGCTTCCAGTACATGACCCTGATCGCCGGCCAGGTCCTGGCCGTTCTGGTGCTCATGACCCTGCAGAAATTCATGCCTGAAGCCGATCTGAAGGCCTGGGGCTGGCGGATCGCCTTCTACATCGGCGCCGGCCTAGCCGTCGTTGTGTTCCTGATCCAGTACAATCTGCAGGAAACCGACTCGTTTAAGAACTCCAAGGCGGCGGGCCACAAGAGCCAGTCGACCTTCGCTCTGTTCGCCAAGTACCCCAAGGAAGCCCTCGCCATCATCGGCCTTACGGCCGGCGGCACGCTGGGCTTCTACGCCTACACCACCTACATGCTGAAGTTCCTGCAGAACACGGCCCACTTCTCCAAGACCGACGCCACCTTCATCAATCTGTGGGTGCTGGTGATTTTCATGATGGCCCAGCCGTTGTGGGGCTATTTCTCGGACCTAGTGGGCCGCAAGCTGATGCTGATTTCAGCCTTTGGTCTGGGCATGCTGGTCGCGGTTCCGATCTTCTCGACCATCGCCACAACAACCAGCGTGGTCATGGCCATCCTGCTGTGCTCGATCCCCCTGCTGATCAACTCCGGCTATTCCTCGATCAGCGCGGTGGTGAAGTCAGAGATGTTCCCGGCCCACGTCCGGGCGCTGGGGGTGGCCTTGCCCTATGCCCTGGCCAACGCCGTATTCGGCGGCACGGCCGAGCCTCTGGCCCTGGGCTGGAAAACCGCTCACCACGAAAGCTATTTCTACTGGTACGTCGCCGGCGTGCTGGCGGTAGGCTTTGTGGTCTCGCTATTGTTGCGCGACACCCGCAAGCACAGCTTGATCCTCGAGGGCTAGGTTGAGTTGATATCCGGCCCGCGAGGGCTGAACTCCAGGGGCAGTCATCTGCGCCGGGATCCTAACCGGCCGGGACGGCGCTCGTCGTCGTCTGCGTCCAGTTGGCGAGCACCGCATGGGCGCGGGCCCGTTCGCGGGTGATGAAGGCGTCGTGGTCCGGCTCCTTGATGGTCAGCTCGACCACATAGCCGTTGGGATCGCGCAGATAGATCGAGCGGATGAAGTCGTGGTCCGAGGGGCCGCGCACCTCCAGGCCGCGGGCTTTTGCCGCCGCCACCGCGCGCTCCACGCCCGCCGCATCGGCCTCCAGCGCCAGGTGCAGGTCAAAGTCGCGCTGGCCCTTGAAGTCGAACGGCTCGCCCGGCTCTTCAAAGAACGCCACGAACGATCCGTCGGCCAGCTCGTAAAAGCTGTGCAGCACCCGGGCCGGGCGGCCGGTCTTGGTGGTCTGGATTTCAAAGGCGGTAGCCAGCGGCAGGCCGACCACGTCCTCGTAAAAGGCGCGGGTCTCTTCGGAATTTCGGCAGCGGAAGGCCATGTGATGAAGGCCGCGGATCATGGTCAGCTCCTGAGAGGCGTTAAAGGTCAGGCGCTGGCGACGCCGGTCCCGATGGGACAGGAAACGCCCGTCCCGCCGACGCCGCAATAGCCGCCGGGATTTTTCGCCAGATACTGCTGGTGATAGGCCTCGGCGAAATAGAACGGCCCGGCGGGCGCGATCTCGGTGGTGATGGGTCCATAGCCGCGCGCAGCAAGCGCTTGGCCATAGGCGGCGCGCGAAGCCTCCGCCGCCCGCGCCTGGTCCTCACTGGCCGTATAGATGCCCGAGCGGTACTGGCTGCCGACGTCATTGCCCTGGCGCATGCCCTGCGTTGGGTCGTGCCCCTCCCAGAAGGCCTTCAGCAAAGCCTCGTAGGAAATCACCGCCGGGTCAAAGACCACCCGCACCGCCTCGGTATGGCCCGTGCGGCCTGAGCAGACTTCTTCGTAGGTCGGGTTGGGCGTCGGCCCGGCGACATAGCCCACGGCGGTCACCCACACCCCGGGCAGGGACCAGAACTTGCGCTCCTCGCCCCAGAAACAGCCCATGGCGAACACCGCCGTCTCGAACCCGGCCGGGTAGGGGCCTTTCAGGGGATGACCGTTGATGAAGTGGTCCTGGGCGGTAGGGATCGGATCGGCCCGGCCATTCAGCGCCTGGTCGGCGGTGGGCAGGGTATGGGTCTTGGCGGCGAACAGCATGGCGGGGTCCTCGGCGGGCGAGCCTCCAAGATGGGGCCGCGCGGCGCCGATGGCTAGCCCAGCCCGGCAAGACCCCCCCCATGCTTCGCACGGGTGAGGTCCAGGATGTCGAGCAGCGCTTGTCCCCACCCTCCGGCTCGTATATTCCGCCCGTTCCCGCGAGCATCGCGTTTCGCCGGGACCAGCGCGCCTTCGACCGCGCGCCGGGTGGTTTGGTGAGGTGGCGGAGTGGTCGATCGCGCACGCTTGGAAAGCGTGTTTAGGTGAAAGCCTAACGAGGGTTCGAATCCCTCTCTCACCGCCACTCGCTTTCGCGCGGAATGCTCCCGCCGGCTGACGTGTCACAACCCCCTGTAAAGACCGTCTAATTACCGTCCAATCCCGCATATGCGGCCCCGTCTCCGGGTTGATTTTGGCCTGTTACGGCCCCTTTTCGCTGGCCCGTCTCCACCCCCCTGGGGGGCAGTACAGTTTCACCGGTCCTGTCAGGTTAACCGCTCGGACACGCGCTGATCCCCGCCTCTGAATTTCAGCCAGTCGCTTCGCAGGCCTTCGCCCACGTCTCCATCGCCGCCGTCCGGAAGGTCCGGAGGGTGGATCGGGAGATCAGATGACGCTGGACGTTGAAGGTGTTGTAGACAGCTCCGTGAGTGGCGACGAAACGTTGGGCCTGACCCTGGGACTTGAACCTCTGCATCTTCCGATCCCGCCGGCGGACTGGAAGGTGGGAGTTTTCCACCGGGTTGTTGTCTCGCAATCGTCCTGGTTTGTGGCAGTCGAGGCATCCCTGAATGCGCATCGCCGCTCTATATGACGCCAAGCCGTCGGTGACGATGCTCTCAGGTCGGACGCCCTGGTTCTTCAGCAATTTTCGAAGCAACTTAAGGGCTGCAGTCTTGTTCCGGCGCTTTTGAACTAGGACATCCAGAACCTCGCCCTCGTCGTCAACTGCGCGCCACATCCACATTCGCCGGCCGCCGATTTTCACGACCATTTCGTCAAGATGCCACCGGCCAGTCGGCAGCGGTCGGCGCCGGCGAAGGTTGGCCGCAAAGGCTGGTCCGAACTTCAAAGTCCAGCACCGTACCGTCTCATAGCTGACGTCGATGCCCCGCTCGGCCATGAGATCCTCCACATCGCGAAAGCTCATGGTGAACCGGAAATACAGCCAGACCGCTCGTTGGATAACACTCGCCGGAAAGCGGTGGCGCTTGTAGGAAATGGGCGTCACGTTTGTCTCCTTCGTTGCCCGGGGACCTTTGCGGAGACAGGTTGCCGTTAGACTGACAGCACCGAGCTGGCCTATGCGGCGATCTCGCGCGTCGGCGCCTTGCTGAACGCCCGCTACCGCGATCGCGCCGCCACCGGCAGCGACGAGGAAGCGCGCGACTGGCTCGCCCGCCGCGCCTTTGTCTTCAACAGCCAGGTCTCCGCCGCCTGGACCCTGGCCCACCAGCCTTGAGGCGCGATGAGAGCGCCTGCAGCCCCTTTAGGCAACTTGCCGCTAGGCGGACGGCGTCAATGATCCTAACCTGCCGCCCAAACGGGCCGGTCAGAGCCACCTGGGGAGGAACATCATGAAACGCACCTTTGCCATCGCCTTTGGAACCGCGCTGTGCGCCGCGCCGCTGGCCCTGTCGCCGCTGCTGGCCCAGACCGTCGCCTCGGCGCCGGCCGCCAAAGCGCCTGCCGCCAAGGCCGCCGCAACGCGGGCGCCCGCCACGCGGGCCCCGGCTGTCCGGGCCTCGGCCTACCACGCACCGCGCAACAACTATGGCCAGCCGGACATCGGCGGCTTCTGGACCAACGCCACCCTGACCAGCGAATCCCGCCCCGCCAAGCTGGGCAACCGCCTGGTCTATACGCCCGACGAGGTCCGCAAGCTGGAAGGCGATCTTCAGGACCAGATCAAGGACGGCAACCAGACCCGCGATCCCAATGAGCCGGCCTTCGCCAAGGGCGGCGCGGCCGCCGACCCCGGCCTGGAGGGCCGCTTTGCCGGCGTGGCCTCGGGCACCGGCGCCTACAATCGCGGCTGGCTCGATCCGGGCTCGGCGGTGATGCGGGTGCGGGGCGAGCCGCGCACCTCGTTCCTGACCACGCCTGACGGCCGCCCGCCGGCCCGCAAGACGGCGGCGGCGGCCGAGGCCCGGGGCTTCAACACGCAAGGCGGCGAGGGCGAAGACTCGGCGCCGGCCCGCGGCGGACGCGGCGGCGATGCGGCGGCGGCTGGCGCGGCGGGACGCGGCGGCGGCGGCGGCGCAGGCCTGGGCGGCCGCAATCGGGCCAATCCGGAAGACTGGCCCCTGGCCGAGCGCTGCATCATCTCGTTCGGCCGCAACGCCGGACCGCCGATGCTGAACAACGGCTTCTACAACAACAACTACCGCTTCGTGCAGGGCAAGGACACCGTTGCCATCTGGGTCGAGATGGTCCACGACGTGCGCCTGGTGCATCTGAACGCCAAGCACCGCACGGACGGGATTCGGCCGTGGATGGGCGATTCCATCGGCCACTGGGAAGGCGAGACCCTGGTGGTCGAGACCACCAACATTCCCCAGGCCCAAGCCTATAACGGCTCATGGCAGAACCTGACGGTGACCGAAAAATTCACCCGGGTAGCCCGCGACCGGCTGCTCTACCAGTACAGCATCAAGGACCCGACGGCGTGGGATGCACCCTGGGGCGGCGAGTACGAGTTCGGCGCCCTGCCGGCCGGACAGGGGGTCTATGAGTACGCCTGCCACGAGGGCAACTACGCCATGGAAGACATGCTGGCCGGCGCCCGGGCCGAGGAAGCGGCTGCGGTCCGTCCGAGCGCGGCGGCGACCCCGGCGAGCCTCGCCCGGTAGGCCCTGGGGCAGACCGTGTTGTAAATCGTCCGCGCTCCAGGCTCGCTGGAGGCGGAACCAGACTGCAACACCGGACCCGTAGACAATCCAGGGTTGTGTCCGGCTGCGAGACTCATCCGGAGACTAAAGTATTGTTTCGCGGGCGACATTGTCGGGCGCGTGGTTTCGGCTATGCACCCGCGCAAATCTGGTCTTCTGGACCGCCTTATTGTCGGGTTATTGAATGTCTTTCGCATGGGCCCTCGCGGCGGCGGCGCTGGCCGCCCAGGATACACCGGGCACACCCGCGCCCCAGGCTGCCGGGGCCGAGGAGGCGATCAGCGCAAGCGTCACGGTCTATGAGCCGGCCTTTTTCGCGCAATATCGCCCGCAGACGGCTCGGGACATGGCCAGTCGCATTCCCGGATTCAGCCTCGAGAGCGGCAACGGTAGCAGCGAGGGCAGGGGCGGTCCTGGCAACTCGGGCGGCAGCAGTCGCGGATTCGGCGCCGGCGGAAACGTGCTCATCGACGGCGCCCGGCCGTCTTCGAAGAGCGATACCGTGCAAGATGTGCTGGGGCGAATACCCGCATCGTCGGTCCAGCGGATCGAGTTGATCCGGGGCAGCGCCCGCGGCATCGACATGCAGGGCAAGACCGCCGTCATCAATGTGATCCGCCGCGGCGGCGACGGGATCAAGGGGTCTGTCTCGACGCAAACAGGAATCAAGGAAGGCGGCGGGCTCAGCCCGGGCGCCCGCTTGGAATTGCAGAAGCTAACCGGAAAACACCTGCTTGAGGGCGCCCTAAGCTACAACAGCGATCAACAGGGTGGAGGGTCGAGCCATCGTGAGTTGATCTATGAGAATGGCGCTACCCCGATCATCAGCGACCGGACCTCGCAAGGCCGTTTCAACCGGTATGAACTGACCGGAGCCTATGAAGCGCCTTTCGTCGGCGGCAATCTGCGCGCCAATCTTAACGCCAGCCAGAACTCCGGCGTCTCGACAAATGTGGACGTTTACACTTCGCCGACCGCGTCTGTGGTGACGGGAGGGTCCAGCAACCAGGGTGACTCAAGAGAATACGGGCTGCAATACACGCGCCCGGCATGGCGCGGCATCGAGTTCGAAGGCTCGGCCCTCTATTCCCAGAACGACAGCAGCAGCGACCAGAACCTGGGCGGCAGCATTTTCAGCTCGACAAAGGCCACGACCGAGACGCTTGGCCGTGGCGTTCTGCGGTTTCCCACGCGCGCAAACTTCACCTTCGATATTTCCAGTGAAATGGGCAAGAACACGCTCGACAGCCGCGCGGCGCTGAACGGCCAGCCCATCGGCCAGAACAGCAATATCGGCGTGGAAGAGTTGCGCGCCGAGACGGCCGCCAATCTTCGGTGGCAGGCGCACCCGAAAATCCGTGTTGAGGTTGGCGCGCGTTACGAGACCTCGACGATCTCAACAACGGCCGCCGGGTCAGCCAGCAAGGACCTTGCCTATCTGAAGCCCCGCCTGCTTGTCTCATGGACGCCGACCTCGGCCCAGCAGGTCAGTTTCAGGGCTGAAAAAGAGGCCAGTCAGCTATCATTCAATGACTTTACCGCTTCGGCCCAGCTGCAGAACGGCACCACAGTCGGTGGAAACGCTGACATCGTTCCCGATCAATCGACGACCTACGAGCTGGGCTATCAATGGCGCGCGGGGCGCTCCTCGTACGCGGCGACCTATACCTATCGCGACCGGCTGGACATCATTGACCGCAATCTGGTGTCCTACACATGCCCCACGCCGAGCCTTCTGGACGACCCTGCGGCGACGACGACCTGCTATACCGAGACCAATGACAATGTCGGCAACGGCTCGTTCCAGTCGCTGGGAGTCTCCGGTTCGATCCCGCTCAATCGCTTCGGAATCCCTGGCGGCCTGCTCAACGCGCGGGTCATGTGGACGATGACCGAGATGATCGACCCCACCACCCAGCGTTCGCGGGCCATTTCAAACTCGGCGCCGATGATGTGGATGGCGCAGTTCACCCAGGACTTGCCGGCGCGGAATCTCAAATGGGGGCTTTCAAGCGGGTTCCAGTCGCACTCCTACCAGTTCCGTCCCCGGGAATTGAACATCCGGGTCGGCCAGCCCAGCCTGAATACCTTCATCGAGTACAAGATGGCGCGGGTGGGCGTGTTGCGGCTTGAGGCCCAGAACCTCACCGATCGCAGGTCCGTTCCCATCCGCGCGGTGTACGGCTCATCCGGCCCCGATACGCGCGCCACTTCGGCGCTCGATTTTGTAGAAACCTCGGTCAATCACGATGGCCGAAGCCTGCGTGTCAGCTTGCGCCGGGATTTCTAAACCATAGCGGATATCGGGCGGGCGCCCTGGCGCTCGCCATGCCCGGCTAGAAGGCGGCGATGGTGGTCCGGTGCAAAAGCCGGTCGTAGCCGTCATAGCCGCCGGTCGCGGCGTGCAGCACCGATCGGTTGTCCCACATCACCAGCATGTGCGGCTGCCAGACATGCCGGTACTGGAACGCCTCGCGGCCCTGCCAGCGGTAGAGCTCGAGCAGCAGCGGGCCTGACTCGGCCTCGTCCATGCCTTCGATGCCGACGATGTAGCCGTAGGTGCTGAACAGGGCCGGGCGGCCGGTTTCCGGGTGCGGCTGGATCAGCGGATGCAGCTGGGTCTTGTGGGCCTCCGGCGAGGGACGGATATCCATCGAGCGGCGCGCCACGTCAGCCTCGCCATAGGCGCCGTCGAGCGCATAGGGCTTGCGGGCCGAGTGGATCGCCATCCGCCCTTCAATCCGGGCGCGCAGACCGGCGGGCAGGGCGTCGAGGGCGGCGTGCTGGTTGGCGAACAGGGTATCGCCGCCATGGGGCGGGATGGTGATCCCGTAGAGGCAGGTGCCGGCCGGCGGCCGGGCCTGAAAGCTCCAGTCCGAATGCCAGTTCTCGGCGAACAACGGCGAGGTCTCGTCGGCCCGGCGCTGCACGGCGATCACATGCTTGCGGCCCGGAATGGGGGCGATGAACTGGTCCTCGCCAAAGCCGCCGAAGGCCACGGTGAAGCGCTCCAGATCATCGTCGGTCAGACTCTGGTCCGGAAAGGCCAGAACGTGGTGTTCCAGCCAGGCCTTGCGGATTTCGGCCACAAGATCGCAGCTCAGCTCCGCCGACAGGTCCACGCCTGTGACGCGTGCCCCGCAGGTCTGGCCGGAAGCTTCGATCGTGAGCAAGTGCGACCTCGCTAGAGGGACGGGTTGATCAGGTACTTTTCGCCGGTGGCGCGACGGTTGTAGGCGGCCAGGATATCAAGATCGAGGGCGTCCTTCAGCGAGATCTCGCGGGTGTAGTGGCTGGCGAAGGTGGTCTTCAGCTCGGTCACCACCCGCTGGCGCAGGCGGCTCAGTTCCACCGGTCCGATCTTCTGCAGGAAAGGCGTCAGCAGCCAGCCGCCGATCGCCCACGAGAAGCCGAAGTTGCGCGACAGCTCGGTGGGACCGGTGTCCAGCCCGCCGTAGACATAGACCTGCTTGAAGGTCGTCGAGCCGTAACCGCTGAAGCCGGTCATCTTCGCGACGGCAGCGGCTTCCATGGCGGTGAGGATGTTGCTGGCCAGCTTGCCGCCCCCGATGGCGTCGAAGGCCAGGGTGGCGCCGGTGTCGCTGACCGCCGCGATCAGGTCGGTCATGAAGCTGACGGAAGACGAGTCGACGACATGTTGGGCGCCGATGTCGGTCAGGATCTTCGCCTGTTCGGCGTTGCGTACGATGTTGACCAGGCCGACGCTGTCGGCCAGGCAGATCTTGTTCAGCATCTGGCCAAGGTTCGAGGCCGCGGCGGTATGGACCAAGGCCGTGTGCCCTTCGCGGCGCATCACCTCGACCATGCTCAGCGCTGTGAGCGGATTGACGAAGCACGAAGCGCCGTCGGCGGCCGTGGCGTCGGCCAGAAGAGGCAGGGCCGCGGCGGCCTTGACCACGCGGTACTGGGCGTACATCGCTCCGCCGAGAATGGCGACGGTCTTGCCCATCAGCGCCTGGGCTTCCGGTGAAGACCCGGCGCCCACCACCGTTCCAGCGCCTTCGTTGCCGACCGGCATCGGGATGCCGACGCGCGCGGCCAGTGCCGCCATCTGGCTTTGCTGGATCGACATGACGACCGCCGGGCTGTCCTTGGATCCGGCCGCCTTTGCCGTCGAGGCGTCCGCCCGGCCGAGCAGCAGTCCGAGGTCAGACGGGTTGATGGGGGTGGCTTCGATGCGGACCACGATCTCGTCTGCGGCCGGCTCGGCGATGGGGATCATCGCGAGGCTGATCTCAAGCTCGCCCGAAGCCTTGACCAGGGAGCGCAGTTGAAGGCCTTCGCCGAAGTTCGCCATGTTCGTCCTTTTGAGTGTTTCAGGTTTCGGCCAATATCCCGCCGAGTGATCAGCGTTCCTAAAGCTTCGATGTTGGAAAACCTAGGAAAATCAGAGCTGCGGCGGGCCGTAGCCTTTGACGCCGCCATCGCCTAAAACCCGCTCTCGCCCGCCCGCCGTGGGGCGGAAAGTCCAGGAGTCGATATGAAGCGCGCAGCCATTGTTTCCCCAATCCGCACCGCCGTTGGAAAGTACCTTGGCGGTCTTGCCGACGTCAGCGCGGGCGATCTGGGCGCTGTTGTGCTGAAGGCGCTGGTCGAGCGCACGAAGCTGGATCCGGCCCGCATCGACGACATCATCTTCGCGCAAGGCTACGCCAATGGCGAAGCGCCGTGCGTCGCGCGCTGGTCGGCCCTGGCTGCCGGCTTTCCCGAGTCCGTGCCGGGCTATCAGCTGGATCGCCGTTGCGGCTCCGGTCTGCAGTCGATCATCAACGCCGCGATGATGGTCCAGACCGGCGCCGCCGATGTCGTTGTCGCCGGCGGCGTCGAGAGCATGTCCAATGCCGAATACTACACCACCGACATGCGCCGCGGCGCGCGTGGCGGATCGGTCACCCTGCACGACCGCCTGACCCGGGGCCGGGTGATGTCCCAGCCCATCGAGCGCTATGGCGTCATCTCGGGTATGATCGAGACGGCCGAGAACCTGGCGCGCGACTATCAGATCAGCCGCGAGGCCTGCGATGAATATGCCGCCATGAGCCATCAGCGGGCCGCGGCCGCCTGGGCCGCCGGCAAGTTTGAAGACGAACTGGTTCCGGTCATGGTCAAGCAGAAGAAGGGCGATCCCGTCGCCTTTGTTCAGGATGAAGGTGTCCGCGCCGATGCGACCGCCGAGAGCCTGGCGAGCCTGCGGGCCATCGAAAAGGGCGGCGTGGTCACCGCCGGCAACGCCAGCCAGCAGAACGACGCCGCAGCCGCCTGCCTGGTGGTCGCGGAAGACAAACTGGCGGAATTGAACCTGGAGCCCATGGGCTGGTTCGTTGGCTGGGCGGGCGCCGGGTGCGATCCGTCCCGCATGGGCATCGGCCCGGTGCCGGCGGTGGAGCGGCTGTTCCAGCGGACCGGCATGGGCTGGGATGATCTGGATCTGGTCGAGCTGAACGAGGCCTTCGCGCCCCAGGTGCTGGCGGTGCTCAAGGGCTGGGACTGGGACGATCGCAGCCGGCTGAATGTCAACGGCTCGGGCATCTCGCTGGGGCACCCGATCGGCGCGACCGGCGGACGGATCCTAGCGAATTTGCTGCGTGAACTTCACCGGCGCAATGGCCGCTATGGGCTGGAGACCATGTGCATCGGCGGCGGCCAGGGCCTGGCTGCCATCTTCGAGCGCGCCTAGGAAGATATGGCGCCGGAGTTTCGCAGCGCGCAACCACATCCAGACGGCGAGACCCACGACTCGCCAGTTCGAATTCATGCCGGACAGTCGCCGTCTCATCGTTACTCAACAGGGTTCTAGACTATCATCCCGCCATCGACACGGATCGTCTGACCGGTGACGTAATCGGCCTTGTCGGAGGCCAGCCAGGCCACCGCGTCGGCAATGTGCTGGGCTGCACCCCAGCGGCCTTCCAGCGGCAACAGGCGGCGCATGGCTTCAAAAGTCTTTTCCCGGTCGACGCCCGACTTGAAGGCGGTGGTCCACATGCCGTCGTCGATGACGCCGGGCGCCACGGCGTTTACCCTTACACCCACCCGGCCAAGGTCTATGGAGGCGTTGCGGGTAAAGGCGTTCACCGCGCCCTTGGAGGTCGAATAGGCAATCTGGCCTGTGCCGCCGGAGAAGGCGGCCACCGACGAGATGTTGACGATATTGCCCCGCGTCGCCGTCAGGGACTCGGTCAGGGCGTGGCTCAGCAAGATCAGGTTGCGGACATTGACCATCATGATCCGGTCCAATTCGTCGTCGGTGATCTTGGCCAGAGCCTGGCGGCCACCGACGCCGGCATTGTTGACCAGGATGTCGATTTTCGGCTCTGCGGCCAGCACAGCCGCCGCCGCGGTCTTCCAGCCATCGGCGCGCGACAGGTCTGCCTCAACCACAACCGGATTGTTTGGCATGGACGCCGCCAGTTCGCGTAAGGCGTCTCCGCTGCGCGCGACCAGGATCACCCGCGCCCCGTCGGCAGCCAGGGTGCGGGCGATCGCTTCTCCGAGGCCCCGGCTGGCGCCCGTAACAACGGCGGTCTTGCCCTTAAAGTTATAGGTCATCGGTCATATCCCCTCGCACGGCTCTGCGTTTGACTTACGCTAGCGTCTGGCGAGCGGCGCGGCCAGCCTTGCTTGAGGGCGCGCGGCGGCGCGAGAGGCTTGACCATTCCTGCAGAACGGCCTTCGCTGCCGGCAAGGCGGCGCCTCGTGTCCGGGCGTCCCGGTTATGGGGGCCGACATGCACAATATCAGCCGGCGCAGCGCGCTTGTCGGGGTACTGGCGGGCGGGGCTGCGCTCAGCGCCTTTGGGCCCGTCGCCGCGGCCGGCAAGCCGCAGTTCGGAACCTTCGGCATCGATCCGGCCGGGATGGACAAATCGGTCTCGCCCGGCGAGGATTTTTTCCGTTTCGTCAACGGCGCCTGGTTGCGCAGCAACACCATTCCCCCCGACCGCTCGCGCTGGAGCGAGTTCGACCGTCTCGGTGAGTTATCCGACCAGTATACAAAGGCCATTCTTGAGCAAGCGTCCGGCCCGGCCGCCGCCGGCATTGCCCGCAAGGTCGGCGAGTTTTACGCCAGCTATATGGATGAGGCGGCGATCGAACGACTGGGCGCATCGCCCCTCAAACCGGACCTGGACCGAATCGCCGCCATCTCTACGCTGGCGGATCTGGCCACGGCTTTTGCCTGGATCACCCGCGACACCACTTCCACCCTTCCCATCGGTTTTGGCATCGGCGTCGATCAGAAGACGCCCACCCGTTACACCACCAGCCTGGGGCAGGGAGGTCTGGGCCTGCCTGACCGCGACTACTATCTGGTCGATCAGCCGGCATTCGTCGCCAACCGCACCGCCTATCGCAAGCACATCGCGGCCATGTTTGCTCTGGCCGGCATCGCCGATGGCGCCGGCAAAGCCGAGCGAATTTATGCGCTGGAGGAAAAGCTCGCCCGCACCCACTGGTCGCGGATCGAGTCCCGCGATTCCGACAAGACCTACAATGTCTGGCAGACCAGTGAGTTCGCCGGCAAGGCGTCCGGCTTTGACTGGGTCCGGTTCTTCACTGGCCTGGCGGTGGAGAACCGCCCCAACTTTGTGGTGCGCCAGCCCGGCGCCCTGACCGCCTTTGCCGCTCTGGCCCCCACCGTCGCCATGGCCGACTGGCGCGACTATCTGTCGTTCCACCTGATCAGTTCGAGCGCTGGCGTGCTGTCCAAGGCCTTTGTAGACGAGAATTTCGATTTTTCCGGCCGTACCCTGAACGGCACGCCGGAACTCGCTGTCCGCTGGAAGCGCGGCGTTGCGGCGACCAACGCGGCCCTGGGCGATGCGGTGGGGCGGCTCTATGCGGCAAGACATTTCCCGCCGGAGTCCAAGGTCAAGGCCCAGGCCCTGATCACCAACGTGAAGGCCGCCCTGGCCAAGCGCATCCAGGGCCTGACCTGGATGACCCCTCCAACCAAGCAAAAGGCGCTCACCAAGCTGGCTTCTCTGCGGGTCGAGGTCGGCTATGAAGAAAAGCCGCGCGACTATTCCAGCTTCCAGGTCGTGCGAGGTGACGCCTACGGCAATCGTATGCGCTCGATACGCTATGAGACCGAGCGCGAGATGGGCCGGCTGACCCGCCCCGTGGATCGGGGCGAATGGTCAATGACGGCGGCCACCGTGAACGCGTCGTCCAACTTCACTCTGGTCAAGGTTATGTTCCCTGCTGCCATCCTGCAGCCGCCGTTCTTTGACCCCAACGCCGATCCTGCCGTGAACTATGGCGGCATCGGCGTCGTTATCGGTCACGAGATCAGCCACCAGTTCGACGATCAGGGCTCGAAATACGACTCCACGGGCAAGCTGGAAAATTGGTGGACCGAGGCGGACCTGACCCAGTTCAAGGCGGCCGCGCAAAAGTTGTCGGACCAGTACGACGCCTACGAGCCTCTGCCCGGCATGCACATCCAGGGCGCCCTGACGTTGGGCGAAAACATCGGCGACCTGGCAGGCATCGCCATCGCCCGAGACGCCTATGTCGCCTCGCTGGGCGGACGGCCCGCGCCCGTGATCGAAGGCTATACCGGCGACCAGCGCTTCTTCATGGGGTACGCTCAGGTGTGGCGCCAGCTGGTCCGCGAAGCCGCCGCCCGCCAGCGCCTGACCACCGACCCCCACTCGCCCGGCGAATATCGCGCCTATACGGTGCGCAATGTCGATGCCTGGCACACGGCGTTCAACGTGCGGGCAGGGCAAAAGCTCTATCTTCCGCAAAGCCAGCGCGTCGTGGTCTGGTAGCGACCTGCTCGCCTGACCCATCGCCCACCTGAATTTACAATTCCGGTAACGCAAGGCTCTCTGCCCATGTCCAGCATCACCATCTTCCACCTCGAAGGCCGCCGCTCGGACCGCATTGTCTGGCTGATGGAAGAGCTGGGCCTACCTTACGATCTCGAGTTCAAACGGGGCGACCTCATGGGCTCCATGGCGCTGGTCAGGGCCCTGAACCCTGTGGCGCCGGTCGTGCCGACGGTAAGGGACGGCGAGGACATTCTGACCGAGTCCGGCGCCATCATCGAAGTCCTGCTGGCCCGCCATGCGCCAGGCAAGCTGGAGCCGGCCGTCACTAGCCCTGACTATCCGGCGCACAGGATGTGGATGCACTATGCCGAGGGCACCATGTGCGCACGATTGTTTTCCGACTACCGCGCCTGGCGGGTAACGCCGCCCACGGCGCGCTCACCGCTGGTCGATTCCGAAGCTGTGGTCCAGTTCGCCGAGGACTTTCTGGCAGCGCATCCCTGGTTCGGCGGGGCGGAATTCTCCACCGCCGACATCATGATGAAGTTTCCGCTGGACGTGGCCACGCGTCTGAACCTGGTGGATGAGACCTTGTTCCCCAGGGTCGCGGAATGGAAAGCGAAGATCGAAGCCCGCGCCGCGTTCCAGCGCGCCCTGGCCCGCGCCCGCCCCGACGGCATGGTCGGCGCTCTCCCGGCCCTTGCCCAGCACGCCCCGTCCGGGCCGCGGGGCTAGGCCGAAGTCTCGGCGGCTTCCCTTTGGGGGGAAGCCGCCGTCATTCTGTTCCTACTTGTAGATCTCGAACAGGCCGGCGCCGCCCTGTCCGCCGCCGATGCACATGGTGACCACGCCCCATTTGGCGCCGCGACGGCGGCCTTCCTGCAGGATGTGGCCGGTGCAGCGCGCGCCGGTCATGCCGAACGGGTGGCCGATTGAGATCGAGCCGCCGTTCACATTGTACTTGGCCGGATCGATGCCCAGGCGGTCGCGCGAATAGAGGCACTGGCTGGCGAAGGCTTCGTTCAGTTCCCAGATGTCGATGTCATCGACGGTCAGGCCCTGGCGCTTCAGAAGCTTCGGCACGGCGAACACGGGACCAATGCCCATTTCGTCGGGCTCACAGCCGGCCATGGCCCACGAGACAAAGCGGCCCAGGGGCTGCAGTCCGCGGCGTTCGGCTTCCTTGGCTTCCATCAGCACCACGGCTGCGCCGCCGTCCGACAGCTGGCTGGCGTTGCCGGCAGTGACGTACTTGCCCGGGCCCTTGACGGGCTGCAGGGAGGCTAGGCCCTCGTGCGTGGTCTCGGGCCGATTGCACTCATCGCGATCGACCACATAGTCGACGATTGTTTCTTCCTTGGTCTCCTTGTTGACGACCTTCATCTTGGTCGCCATCGGCACGATCTCGTCCTTGAACAGATCAGCCTTCTGGGCCGCGGCCATGCGGCGCTGGGACTCCAGCGAATATTCGTCCTGGTATTCGCGACTGACGCCGTAGCGCTCGGCGACGATGTCGGCGGTATCGATCATGGCCATGAAGATGTCGGGCGCCAGCTTCGGCAGTTCGGGGTCGATCGATTCCTTCGGAACGCCGCCGCCGGGGATCGAAATGCTTTCGACACCGCCAGCTACCACACAATCGGCGCCGTCGCCACGGATGTGGTTGGCGGCCATGGCGATGGCCTGCAGACCTGACGAGCAGAAACGGTTGATCGAGACGCCACCCGTGGTCTTGGGCATGCCGGCCAGGAGAGCGGCCAGGCGCGCAATGTTCGGCGCGGCGTGGGCGTTATTGCCCAGATAGCAGTCCTCGACGAAGTCAGCCTCGACGCCAGACTTGGCAACGGCGTGCTTGATGGCGTGCGCGGCCATCGACATCGGCGGGGTGATATTGAAGCCACCTCGGCCCGACTTGGCCAGACCCGTGCGGGCGTAGGATACGATGACGGCTTCGCGCATGGTGACTTCCTTGATTTGGGCGCCCGACCGGGACGCATGGAGCATTCCGGTTCGTATTGTCTGAGGCGGACGGCAAAGACAACTGGTTGTCAGGGGAAACCGCAACTGGATGGTGGTCAGGGATCAAACCCCAACAGGCGAAATCCTGCTTTGCGTCCCCCTTGGGATCGGCCATGAACACCTCGCGTGAAACGGAGGGATCTTCCATGCTGCTGATCGACAAGTCCGATGGCGTCGCCACGGTGACCATCAACCGGCCGGAGGCTATGAACGCCATGTCGCGCGGCCTGCGAGTCGCGCTTGACCAGACTTTCAAAGGCCTGCGCGACGATGACGATATACGCGCTGTGGTCCTGACCGGGGCTGGCGAGCGGGCGTTCACCGCCGGCCTTGATCTGAAGGAACTTGGCGTAGAGGGCCTGGGCGCCGCCAATGCGACGACGCCGGACGACAATCCAGTTCTGGCCGTCCTGCAATGCGGCAAGCCGGTTATCGGCGCCATCAACGGCGTAGCAATAACCGGCGGTTTCGAACTGGCCCTAGCCTGCGACGTCCTGATCGCCTCGACCAATGCTCGGTTCGCCGACACCCACGCCCGCGTCGGCATCACACCGGGCTGGGGTCTGTCGCAGAAACTGTCGCGCATCGTCGGCATCTATCGGGCCAAGGAACTGTCCCTGACCGGCAACTTCATCGACGCCGCGACCGCCTGCGACTGGGGCCTGGTCAACCGGGTCGTGGCGCCAGACGAGTTGATGCCTGCGGCGCTCAAGTTGGCGCATGAGATGGCCACCATCCCGCGGGCCATGCTGCGGACCTACAAGGCGATGATCGACGACGGCTACGCCCTCCCGTTCAGCGAGGGCCTCGCGCTCGAGCACCAGCGCTCCACCGAGCACAATGCCGATATTACGCCGGCTCAGGTTGAGACAAATCGCCTCGAAGTCCTGGCCCGGGGACGCAAGCAGTAGCCCGAACCGCAGAATGGGTATTTGATCTGGCGAAACATTATGCCGCTAAGGCTCAGGGAATATCCAGGAATGACCAAGCTTACACGCCGTACGCTGGGCCTGACCGCAGCCGCCGCCGTCCTTGCACCGGCGTTTCGGGCCATGGCCCAGACAAACGACCTCAAGACCGCCGCCCGCGACATGTGGCTGTTCAGCTTGCCGCTGATCGAGATGGCCCGCACACGCCTGCCGGCCGGCGGGCCGCCCAACCGACTAAACCACACGCGCGTTCTGGCGGGCCCCTCGAACACCGGCGTCACCACCCCCAATAATGACACTCTTTATTCCACCGCCTGGCTGGACCTGCGCGGCGGGCCCGTGCAGCTGGTCCTGCCCGCCACAGGGACCCGCTACATCTCTGTCGCCCTGATGGACATGTACACCAACAACTTCGCCGTGCCCGGAACGCGGACCAATGGCGGTGGCGGAGGGACCTTCACCATCGTCGGACCCAATGATCCGACCCCCGACGGTCCTAGGGTGCTGCGCTCGCCGACCGGCTGGGTGTGGATGCTGGTGCGAACTCTGGTGCCAAGCGAGGTTGACCTCGACGCGGCACACGCGGTGCAGGACGGGGTCGTCATCTCCGGCGGCGTCGCCGGCGCAGCACCGGTCAAGTCGGTACCGCGCACCGCCCCCTGGCAAGACTATTTCACTTCGGCCCAGGCGCTTATTACCGAGAGCCCCCCGCCACCTGCCGAGGTTGACGTCTTCTCACGCAACGCAGCTCTGGGCATCAAGCCTGGCGAGCGGTTCGATCCGGCGCGTTTTACGCCGGAGCAGGGCGCCCTGATCGCGGGCGGCATTGCCGAGGCGCGGGCGCTGCTCGCCCAGCCGGTTGGCGCGGCAGCCGTGGTGGGACAGTTCGGCCGCGACTACACGACCCGCGCCCGTATCGCCCTGACCGGTCTGGCAGCCTTGCCGCGCGAGGAGGCGATTTACACGCGCATCGCTCCACCCGCCGGCCAGACGGCGCTTGATGGCGCGAAGGCCTACCGACTGACTTTCAGCAAAGCCCAGTTGCCGCCAGTCGCCGCCTTCTGGTCGCTCTCGATGTACCGCGTCACCCCCGAGGGCCAGATGTACTTCGCCGAGAACCCCATCCATCGCTACGCAATCGGCGATCGCACGCCGGGCCTGATCTACAACGCTGATGGATCGCTCGACATCTGGATCGGTTCGGCCGACCCGGGTCCGGAACGCCGCTCCAACTGGCTGCCTGCGCCGCCGACCGGGCCGATCAGTCTGAACCTGCGCGGCTATCTGCCAAAGAAGGTCTGGCTGGACGGTCAGTACCAGCCACCGGCTCTGGCCGCGCTCTGATCGATTCTACCCATGCAACAGGACGAACCGGGGAAGACCTGATGAAGCCCTTCAAACTGGCTACCGTGGCCGCCGCCGTGACGATCACCACTGCCGCCTTCGCCGTCCAGGCCCAGCCCCCCGCCGCGCCCACAGCTGTGCCAAGGCCGCCGGTCGACTATTCGAATGCGGACGCCTGGCTGTGCCGGCCTGGCAAAACCTCCGGCGCCTGCACGACCGACCAGTCGGCTACCGAGGTCGCTGCGGATGGGTCGCTGAAACCGGTGGTGTTCGCCCGGCCCGCCAATCCACCCTTCGATTGCTTCTATGTCTATCCGACCGCATCAGAAGACCCCACTGCCAACAGCGATATGATCCCGGGTCGCGAAGTCGGCGTCACCGCTTCGCAGTTCGGCCGCTACGGCGCAGTCTGCCGCCAGTTCGCGCCGATGTATCGCTCGGTGACACTCGCCGCGCTCAGGGCTAATACCGCCGGTACGCCCATGGCCGCCGTCGACCGTCAGCTGAATTACAATGACGTCAAGGACGCCTGGAACTACTACCTGCGGCACGACAACAATGGCCGTCCGGTTCTGCTGGTCGGCCATAGCCAGGGCTCGGGCCTACTGACCCGGCTGGTGGGCGAGGAAATCGAGGGCAAGCCCGTTCAACGTCGAATCGTCGCCGTTCATCAGCCCGGGACCACGATCCAGGTCCCGGCTGGTAAGGATGTGGGCGGCACCTACCAGTCCATGCCCCTGTGCCGAAAAGCCGACCAGTCCGGATGTGTCGTCGTCTATTCGGCGTTCAACGCCGCGCGTCCGCCGTCCGTGACGCCACCCTCGCGGTTCGCGCGCGCAGCGTCTGGCACAGTCGCCAGCTGCACCAACCCCGCGGCCCTGGCCGGTGGCAAGGCGGCGCTCGACCTCTATCAGACGAAAACCTCGATCCAGGGAGCCAAGGGCGACATCGTCACGCCCTTTGTCCGCCTCCCCAGAGCGATCACGGGCGAGTGCGTCACGCGCGGTGAATACACCTATCTTGAAATAACCGAGCAACCGGCCACCCCTGGCGGCCTCCAGGTCACTCTGGGTGGCAATGTCGGCAACCCGCCCGATCTGACATGGGGCATGCACAATGGCGATCTGTCCCTGCCGATCGGTGACATGGTGAAGCTGGCGGACACCCAATATCGCAACTGGGCGCGGACGAACCGCTAGGCCCTAGCCGGCTTGCCGGGTGACGGTTGAAGCGACCTGTCCAGCGCGCGGCTTGCGGCGCGCCGGGTCGACCACGCAGCGAAAACCGACGTGCATCAGCGAGGTGTCGGGCGTTGAATGGGATCGCGCCGTCACGCGGAATCCCTGACACACGTCCTTGTCGCAGAGAAATGAGCCGCCGCGTTGGACGCGTTCGTTCGATGAATGCATCTTGATCCCGCCCCGGCCGTCATACGCGCCGTACCAGGAGGAGGTCCATTCCCACACGTTGCCGGCCATGTCGCTCAGTCCCGAAGGCGCATAGCCGAAGGCGCCGACCGGCGATGTCAGTTTGTAGCCGTCGGTTCCGGCGTCAAAAATCGGGAACAGGCCCTGCCAGACATTGACGACGACAGGGTTGGACCACAGAGCCGGCTCACCAGCGACGAAGACGTGGCCGTCCGGAGTCTGGCCCAGCCGCGCGGCGCGTTCCCATTCAAATTCAGTAGGCAGCCGCGCGCCGTAGGCGCGACAAAAATCATTGGCGTCGTCCCAGCTGACCTGGGTGACTGGCAGGTTGGCTGCCGCGGCCGGATGTTCCGGACCCTGGGGCCGGCGCCAGTCAGCTCCCTTTGCCAGGGTCCATTTGTCGGTCGCATGGTCAAAGACTCCGGCCTCGCCGAACCGCTCGGCATCGGTGCGATAATGGGTGTCGGCAACAAAGGCGGCGAACTGGGCCACGGTGACCGGCGTGCGGTCAAACAGCACCGGTGGGGCGGCAAAACGGAACGCAGGTCGCTCATCGGCCTGACTGGCGTTATCTCCGATCTGGATGTTGCCCCCTGGGATTAGCACCAGATCAGCCTTTCGCGGCGTATGAGCGACCGGAGAGCCCGAAGCCAGGCGCCAGGCGGCGAACAGGCCTCCGGTGATCAAACTCACAGCGGCAAGCCCCAGTATGACAGCCTTGCCCGGATGCATCACGATCAACCTGTCTCCTGTGTCGGGCAGCATCATTGCAACGCCCCGCTCGAAGGGTAAAGTCTTTGAGGGATGCGGCAAGATCCGGGGAGACGATCGATGCGTTGGGTAAAAGCAGGAGCTATCGTCGGTTTGGTCGCCATGTGCGCAGTGGCCCTGGGCCCGGTCGGCTCGGCGCTGAATCTGGACGCGGCCAGCGCTGCGCCCGTGCCGCGCAAGCCGAACATCGTTGTCATTCTGGCCGACGACCTGGGCTATGCCGATATTTCCGCCTACGGGATCAAGCGGATCAGCACGCCGAACATCGACCGCATCGGCGCGGCGGGGATCAAGTTCACCGACGCCTACGCCACCGCTCCGGTGTGTGGTCCGTCACGGGCCGGTCTCAACACCGGACGCTACCCGGAACGGTCGGGCTTTGAATACAATAACGGCCCCGCCCGGCGTGATCTGGATCAGGGGCTTGGCCTTGCCCAGGGCGAGATCACCCTGTCCCAGGCCCTGCATGTCCACGGCTATCATACCGGTATGATCGGCAAGTGGCACCTGGGCTCGGCGACGCCCTTCTATCCGACCAACCGCGGCTATGACGAGTTTGTCGGATTCCTGACCGGCCAGACAGAATACATCGATCCAAAGGTTCCGGGCGTTCACACCTTCGAGGCTACCGAATCGAGCGAGGGCGGCGCGGCCATAGCAGCACGCGCCACCCTGCGCGGGGCGCTCAATGAAGTCATGGAAGGCCCCAACCACACGGTCATTCACAACGAGCAGCAGTATCTGACGGAATTCTGGGGCGACCGGGCCAGCGACTACATCAAGCGCAATGCGCCCTCCGAGGCACCTTACTTCCTGTATTTCGCGCCGAATGCGGCCCATGCGCCGTACCAGGTGACTCAGAAGTATTATGACCGCTTTCCGCAGATCAAGGACGAGCACCTGCGCATCTATGCAGCAATGATCTCAGCCCTTGATGACGCGGTCGGTCAGGTGCTCAAGGCGATCGACGACAGCGGCGAGGCCAATGACACCCTGGTCTATTTCATGACCGACAACGGCTGCGCCGCCTATGTGCCGGGCATCTGTGCCTGCGAGCCGCTGCGCGGCGGCAAGCTGACTCACTACGAGGGCGGCGTGCGTGTGCCCTTCATGATCCGCTGGCCCGGGAAAATTCGTCCCGGTCAGGTGGATCACCGCGTGGTCTCGCTGATGGATGTGTTCCCAACCTCGCTGAACGCAGCAGGCGGCCGGCTGGCGACAGACCGCGTGTATGACGGGGTAAATCTGATGCCGTTCATTACCACCAACCGCACGGCAAAACCTCACGATGAACTGATCTGGCGGCGAAGCCCGCTGGTCTCGATCCGCAAAGGCGACTGGAAGCTCTGGAAGTCCGTCGGGACCGAATACGGGACCTACACCCTGTTGTTCAATCTCAAGACTGACCTGAACGAGACCACCAACCTGGCGGCCCAGAACCCGGCCAAGGTCCGGGAGCTGGAGGCCGATATCGCCCAGTGGTCGAAGGATATGCAGGACCCGAAATGGCCATCGCGGCCGGCGACGACCTACAATGTCTGCGGCACGCCGTTCACGGTGCCGATCTGATGCCAGGAGCGTAGTTGACGACATAGCTCTCCTGCAACAGGTCGTACTGTCTCAGGACGCCGGCCAGAGATTCATAGGTCGCGGTGCGGATCGGGCCGTGCTGATCGTCGTCGCGCAGGCGCGCATCTGTCATGGGCCCAAAGAGGCGCACCAGAAATCCTGGCTTTACGATAGTGGGCCGGAAATATGCCTTCAGGTCGAAAGTGATGCGAACCGGATCGTCAGTATGCCAGATGGCCGCGCCCAACACATCCAGCATGAAGGTGTTGCAGTTCTGGTATTTCCGCACCCAGGGGTTGGAGACCAGGGAATAGGCCGGATTGTGCAGGGGCCGCGTAGGCCGGGCTGTCGATGACGCGGAGGATTTTCCGCTGCAGGTCGGGTGTAGGGATGATCACCGCCATGTCGTCGACGGTTGACCCACGTGTAAAATCGATCGGCCAGTCCTGGACCAGGCGGCTCTCGATGGTTGGCCACTGCACACCATCGCCGGCGTAGAGGTTGTAGACGGCGTAACCGCTGATCTGCTCGCCGCCAGCGGTGTTGATCGTACGGTAATGGTCTGCACCCCTTGAAGTGATCCACCCGCAATGTTGGTCTTAGGGCCACTTTTATGAGGATGGAGAGATGGCAAGGGTTCGTTACAAGCCGGAAGAGATCGTCGCCAAGCTGCGGCAGGTCGATGTTCTGACCGGGCAAGGCAAGTCGATATCGGAGGCGGTCCG
>CANJPZ010000016.1 GCA_947476325.1 Caulobacteraceae bacterium
AGTCGCCGATATCGTGGTAGCGGATTTGACCAACAGCAGTCGCGCCCGGATTTTTCACCAGCAATGTAATGGCGACCGGCGTTCGGCTGCCTTGGCCAAATACATTGTCCTTCTCTTTGCGGCGTAGTTCGCCTGACGTGCGGGCGTCGCCGCGCAAATGGAAAACGTGAATATTAGCAAATTCGGCTTCCAGCGAACGGCGCAATCCGTCCATCTGATTGTTATCTATCCACCCCGCGTTGGTAACATAGGCAACGACACCGGCGTCGCCGATGCGGTCGCTGGCCCAACGGATGGCGCGGATGTAACTGTTGTAGAGCCCGTTCTTGTTGGTTGCATTCGAAAAAGCCGCATAGGTGTCGCGGATACGCCCATCCAGTTTAGAATAAGCAACATTGGCGGCATTATCATTCGCGCTAGCCTGTCCGACCGAATAGGGCGGGTTGCCGATGATGACCCGGATGTCCAGCTCTTTTTGCCGCGTCCGGCGATTGCTGTTGTCCACCATCAGATCGCTGATTAGATCACGCTCCTGCTCGTAAAGCTGGAAGGTGTCGGTCAGGCAGATGCCCTCAAAGGGCAAAAAGTCCCCGCCGGCCACGCCATGATAGGCGGCCTCTATATTGATGGCTGCGATGTAGTAGGCCAGCAGCACGATCTCATTGGCATGTATCTCGTTGCGGTACTTGTGCTCCAGCTCTTCGGGCTTGATCAGACCGGATTGCAGCAGGCGGGTGATGAAGGTGCCGGTGCCGGTGAACGGGTCCAGGATGTGAACGCCCCTGCTCCCCACCGTCTGGCCAAATTCGCTTTGCAGCACCTCGTTTACCGAATGGATGATGAAATCCACGATCTCGACCGGCGTATAGACGATGCCAAGCCGCTCGGTCATTTTCGGGAAGGCGTTGCGGAAAAACTTGTCGTAGAGCTCGACAATGATCCTTTGCCTGGAATTGGCATTATCGATGCCAGCGGCGCGGCGTTTCACGCTGTCATAGAAGCGCTCCAGGCTTTCGGCTTCCTTCTCAAGATTATGTTCGTCCAGCACCTCCAGAACGGACTGCATGGCCATCGAAACCGGGTTGTGTTGGGTAAAGCTGTAGTCCTCGAACAGGGCGTCGAAGACCGGGCGCGTGATGAGATGCTGAGCCAGCATTTCGACGGCCTCGCCCTGGGTGATGCTGTCATTCAGATCATCGCGGATTTCGGCAAGGAACGCCTCGAATGCCGTCTGTTCGGAGGTGCCTGGCTTTTCGACCAATGCGGTAATGCGGGTGATGTGGGCCTGGGCGATCTTGGCGATGTCGCCCGCCCAATCCTCCCAATAATCCCGGCGCCCGCATTTCTTGACGATCTTCGCCATGATGGCTTTGGAGAATTCGTCCAGAAATAGGTCGCCCTGGTTGGAATCTTTGCCTTTGCCGTCACCGGGTTCGCGGTCATCGTCACCGGCGGCGCCGCCCTGGCCAATGCCTGGGCCTGTTTTCTTGCTGTCCTTCTTGACGGGCAGCTTGTTGGTGACGGCGATGACCTCGATGTGGTCGGACACGTCCACGCCAAGATCGGCCCTGTTGATCATCGCATCGAAGCGTTCGTCGTGGGATCGGAGGGCATTGAGGATTTGCCACACAACCCGATAGCGTTCGTTGTCGTTAAGGGCGTCTTCCGGCGTCATCCCGGCCGGCACGCCGATGGGCAGGATGACATAGCCCATGTTCTTGCCAGGGGCGCGGCGCATGACCCTGCCCACGGACTGCACAACGTCGATCTGTGACTTGCGCGGGTGCATGAACAGGATCGCATCCAGGGCCGGGACGTCCACACCTTCTGAAAGGCAGCGGGCGTTGGTCAGAATTCGGCAGGCGTGGTCGCCGTGCTCTTCCTTCAGCCAGTCAAGCAAGTGGTTCCGCGCCTTGGCGTTGAATGTGCCGTCCACATGCTCAAGCTGGCATTCCAGCGGCTTTGCATCGCCCTCCACCTCCTTGCCTTCATCGGAAGCCAGATATTCGGAGACAACGGCCGCAAACTCGTTGCGCACCATCTTTGACGTCGCGATGTCACGGCAGAACGCGAGTGCGCGTTTCATTGGCTGCGGATCGGTGAGCAGCTCGTCCTTCAGGCCATGCTTGGTGAGTGCCTTGTAGCAACCGATGATCTTGGTGGCGTCATCCAGCTTAAGTTCGGACGTGCCGTCAGCTAGGCGCCGTTGAACGCCGCTGCTGACCATGCCTTCGTCAACGGCCAGCACCAGGACCTTGTAGTCCGTGAGCAGCCTGTTTTCGACCGCCCAGCCAAAGCCCCGCGCGAACAGGGTCTGCCCATACAGGCTCTCGTCGTCCATGGAGCAAAGGACGGCGGATGCCTCGCTCGCCTTGCTCTTGACGGCCTCCCCGAAAACCCGGGGCGTGGCGGTCATATAGAGGCGCTTCTTGCCAGTGATGAAATCCTGGCTGTGGATTTTGACGAAGTTGCTTTCGTCCTCGCCGGCAAGCGTCGCCCCGGTGGTGCGGTGGGCTTCGTCGCAGATGATCAGGTCAAACTCGGGCAGGCCGAAAAGCCGCTGGGCGTCGGCGATCACCTGGATCGATTGATAGGTCGAAAAGACGATAGTCAGGTGATCGGGCGCCGGCCTTGTCGCCTTCGCAGCCAGGCCGGAGGCATTGGTCGTGGCTGGAAATTCAAGGTCGTGGACGTCGATATCCGCAAGATCGTCGCCCCTCGCCCTACGCACGCCAACCTGGACATCGGAACAGACGGCGAATGATCGCAGAGGCGTCTGCGTGTCGATTGTCCATTCGCGAACGGTCTGCGACATGAGCGCAAGGGAGGGGACAAGGTAGAGCACGCGTCCGCCAGCGCCGATCAAGTCTTCGGCGATCTTCAACGCGGTGAAGGTCTTCCCGGTGCCGCACGCCATGACCATCTTGCCGCGATCTGCGTCGGCGAGGCCCTTCCTGACTGCTTCCAGGGCTTCGGACTGGTGCGGCCGAATTTCCTTCTTCGGCGCGAGGCGGACAATGTTCTGGCTGGCGAACAATGACCAGTCGATGCCGCTTTCCTCCATTTCGGTTAGACCGATACGGATGGTGGAGACGATCTGGTCGTGCAGTGCGGTTTCGGCGTGTTCGCTCCAGGCCGCGTCTGTCGTGTCGACAATCATGCGGCGGGTGAACGGACGCTTGCCTGACGCGGTGAAGAAGCTGTCGATGTCGCCTTTCTGGAGTCGATAGCCAGAGCGGTAAAACTTGCACTGGATGGCGCACCAACTGTCGGGATCGTCAGCCAACTGAGCGACTAGATCGATGCCGGTGTCGCGCTGATCAAACCGGTTTTCGGCGGCCCAATCGCCAAAGGTCATTACGCGGAGGAATTGATCTGCCTGGGTGGGCGCATTTTCGAGCCACACTTTTGTCAGGCGCTCAAAATACGTGCCCTTCTCGCGTTCGGACGCGGATTCGTCGCGGTAACGTTGGAGCAGATCACGCAGCGCACCGGCCATAGTTGCAAGACTCCCCCGATTTCCCCAACCCTAAGACGAAATGCCGGTTTGCCGCCAGACCTGGCGAGCGACGTTGCGGCGGCGAAAAGTCCGCCCGTCTGCAGGCCTAGCGAAGCGGCCTTGTGGGGTATTATGTGGGGATCGAAAATTATCAGGTCCAAAATGTCCCGAAATAACAATTAGTTATCGAGAAAAAATGGCGGAGAGGGTGGGATTCGAACCCACGGTCGGCTTCCACCGACGCCGCATTTCGAGTGCGGTACATTCGACCACTCTGCCACCTCTCCATAAGGGGACCGGCACAGCCCCAAAGGGCAGGCCGAAGTCGAGGGCGCGGAACTTAGGGGCGCGCCTCCGTTTGCGCAAGCCTTCCAATGGGTGTTTGAAGACGGCCCTATGCAGATCACGAATGCGTGATAACGTCCCTCGCGAGCGCGTCGTCAAGCGTGTCAAACGAGGGAGGCTTTCGTGAAGAAACGTATCCTGTTGTCGGGTTGCTGCGCCTTGGTGCTGGCGGGGTGTTCGAAAGGCGAACAGGCGACCGAAGGCATGCATGCCGAATTCCTGGCCCCACGCCTGAACGATGCGTACGTGACTTCCGCTCCGGCCGCCCCGGCCCCCCCGGCCGCCCCGGCGGCAGCTGCAGGCGCCCCGGCCCAAGCGTCTCCCATTGCGGTCACTGTGCCCCAATTGGCTTATCGTTATGAATACGGGCTGGAGACGCCTGCCTCCGCCATCTCTGGACTTGTGGCGCATCATGAAGCCGCCTGCCGCGCAGCGGGTCCCACGGTCTGCCAGATTACCGGCTCCAAAGTCGTTCAGGAGAGCAAGAGCCGCGTTTCCGGTGAACTTTCCATGCGCGCCCAGCCTGGTTGGCTGGCGACTTTCCGCGCCGGCCTTGAAGGTGATGCAAAGACCGCCGGTGGCAAGGTGATGAAGAGCGACACCACCACCGAGGACCTTTCGACCCAGATCGTCGACACCGAAGCCGCCGTTCGCGCCCGCATCACCCTGCGAGACCGTCTGCAGAACCTGCTGGCCACGAGGCCGGGCAAACTGGAAGAATTGCTGCAGCTTGAGCAGCAGCTCGCTCAGGTTCAGGGCGAGATCGATGCGGCCCAGTCCAACCTGGCGATGATGCGTCAGCGGGTGGCGTCTTCGGCGATCACCGTCGAATACCGCTCAAAGGGCTCGCTGTCCGAAGACGGCGCCTGGGCGCCGGTGGCCCAGGCCATCCGCGGGTCGCAAGGCGCGATGGCCGCGACAATCGGGTTCCTGATCATCGCCTTCTCGGTCCTTCTGCCGCTGGCCATCGTCTTCGGGGCCATAGGCTATGTAATCCTGCGCTTCCGCAGACAGCGAAAAGCCAAAGCCCGGGCCGCCAAAGCCTCGGCAGCCGACTCGCCAAAGACTGCGGCTTGACCCCCTTCGCTTCGAACCAATAGGCTCGCCGTTTCCCGGTCTTTCAAAAGGGCCGGGCCGAAGGACAAGCATCCGCTGAAAGGATGCGCCGACGACAGGGGGAACGAGTAGGTGCAGTTCAATTCAAAGATGGTGGCCGCGGCGCTGGGCGCTGTTCTGGTCGGCTCTATCGCCGCCTATGCCGAGGCCCAGGCCCCGGCCGCGCCGAAAGCAGCGTCCAAGGCCGGAGCATCCAGCGAGGGCGAGTCGATCTTCAAGGCCTGGTGCGCCTCGTGCCACGATGACGGCGGCGCCTCGGGCGCGCCGGACACCGCCGCCCTGCGCGGCCTGTCCAAGGCCAACATCCGCTACACCCTCGAATTCGGCTACATGAAACAGCAGGCCCGGGCCGTGCCCGCCGCCGACCTGCAAAAGATCATCGACTGGCTGCCGAACGAGACCGGCAACGCCAGCGCCTGGGTCGAGGCGGCCCGCTGCACCGGCGCCAAACGCACCGTTGATCTGTCCGCCCGCGCCATCCGCGCCTCGACCAGTTTCGGCATCACGCCCAACAACAATCGCGCCCTGACCCGGGCCCAGTCGGGTCTGGCCAAGAGCGACATGGCCAGGCTTGAGCCGGCCTGGGTGATCGCCTTCCCGCAGACCGTGACCATGCGCTCGCAGCCGGTCGTGGTCGGCACAACCGTGTTCATCGCCGCCACCGATCCGGGCCAGCTCTATGCGCTGGACACCCGGACCGGCTGCGTGAAGTGGACCTATGCGTCCGACATGACCCTGCGCTCGTCCCTGACCTTCGCCGAAGCCGCCAGGGGCAAGCCGGCCATGATCCTGATGGGCGACGCCGCCGGGCGCATCCACGCGGTCAACGCCAGCACGGGCGCCAAGGCATGGGTCACGGACGTCAAGCTGACGGACCTGAACCGCATCACCGGCGCGCCCATGGTCGCTGAAGGCAAGGTCTTTGCGCCCCTGTCAGCCATCGAAGTCAACTACGCCTCGCCGGACTTTTATGAGTGCTGCAAGGGTCAGGGCGCGGTGGTCGCGCTGGACCTGGCCACGGGTCGCAAGCTGTGGACGGGACGCACCATGCCCGACGCCACGCCCCAGCAGAAAAGCCGGACCGGCACCCAGCAGTATGGACCGTCCGGCGCCATCATCTGGTCCAGCCCGGTGATCGATACCAAGCGCCACCTGATCTACGTCGGCACCGGCGAGAACACCTCGTGGCCGCCGACCGACACCTCGGATTCGATCATCGCCTACGACATGAACACCGGCGAGCGGAAGTGGGTGTTCCAGGCCACCAAGTCCGACATCTGGAACTATGCCTGCGGCTCGCGCGCCGCCAACTGCGACTTCCCCGGAGAATATCAGAGTCCGGACTTCGATTTCGGCGCGACCTCGATGCTGGTCAAACTGGCCGACGGCAAGGAGCTGGTCATCGGGCCGCAAAAGTCCGGCGCCCTGTGGGCCCTGAACCCGGACACCGGCGCCCTGGTCTGGTCGAACAAGATCGGCCGCGGCTCGGCCGGCGGCGGCATGCGCTGGGGCCTAGCCTATGACGGCACGCGGATCTTTGCGCCTCTGAACGATGGCCAGGGAACCGGCGGCAGCCCCAACTGGGGTCCCGGCATGCACGCGGTCAACGCCGCCACCGGCGAGATCGAGTGGACCTACAAGCCCAACGGCCGCGACTGCGGCGAGAACGCGCCGGTTGCCGCGGCGACCCGCCCGCCGCCCGAACAGCGCATGCTGCATATCGACGCCCCGATGATGCCGCCGCCGAGGGTTGCGCCCGCGGCGGCACCCGCCCGCGGCGGCGCGCCTGCCGCCGGACGTGGCGGTGCGGCGGCTGGACGGGGCGGGGCGGGCGCGGCGCCGGTTTCGCGTTGCCGGATCGGCATGTCGCCGGCCCCGATGCTGATCGACGGGGCTGTGGTCACCGGCACCAACGGCGGCATGCTGCGCATCTTCGACAATGTCACCGGACAGGTTCTGTTCGAATACCAGACCAACAAGGCCTGGCCGAACACGGTCAATGGCGTTGTCGGCCGCGGCGGCGCACTGGATTCGGCGCCCTATGCGGCGGGCGACGGGACCCTGTTTGTCGAGTCCGGCTACGACCGTTTCAGCGAGCCGCCGGGCAATGTTCTGATCGCGTTCCGGCCCAAACGTTAGGACCCGTCATAACCACCGCTTGACCGCCCGAAAGGCCGGGCGGAAGCTCACGTCTGTTGGAAGAGGACAGCCATGGCCTACACCCTGAACGTCAACGGTCGTACCATGACGGCGGACGTCGAGCCGGACAAACCCCTGCTGTGGGTGCTGCGCGAGAACCTCGGGGTGCTTGGCCCCAAGTTCGGCTGCGGATTGGCCCAGTGCGGCGCCTGCACGGTGCACATTGACGGGCGCCCCGTGCGCAGCTGCGTCACCCGCGTTGACTCAGTCGGCGCCGCCAAGGTGTTGACCATCGAAGCCATGGAAAACGATCCGGTGGGCCGCAAGGTCCAGGCGGCCTGGAGCGAGATCGACGTCGCCCAGTGCGGCTATTGCCAGGCTGGTCAGATCATGTCGGCCACGGCCCTGATCAAGTCCAAACCCAAGCCGACCGACGCCGATATCAACACGGCGATGAGCGGCAACATCTGTCGCTGCGCGACCTACACCCGCATCCGTCAGGCGATCAAAAGCGCTTCCGGCCAGAAGGACGCCTGATCATGACAACCCAAACCTCGCGACGCGATTTCATCCGCACCGGCCTTGCAGTTGGCGGCGGTCTGATGATCGGCTTCAACCTGGCCGCCAGGGCCTCGGCCCAGACGCCGCCGGCGGCTGGAGCGGCCGGCAAGCTCAACACCTATGTGACTATCGCCCCGGACGGCATCGTCACCATCATGGCCAAGAATCCGGAGGTGGGTCAGGGCATCAAGACCTCGCTGCCGATGATCATCGCCGAAGAACTGGACGTTGACTGGTCCAAGGTCCGCACCGTCCAGGCCATGGCCGACCAGGCGACCTATGGCTCGCAGCTGGCCGGTGGCTCGACCGCCATTCCGACCCACTGGAACCAGCTTCGCCGCGTAGGCGCCACCGCCCGGGCCATGATGGTCCAGGCCGCCGCCAACGAGTGGCGCGTGCCGGCCTCGGAATGCACCACCAGCCAGGGCCAGGTGATCCACGCCGCCTCCAACCGCCGCGCCGCCTATGGCGCGCTGTGCACCCAGGCCGCCTGCCTGACGCCGCCGGACGCCGCATCGGTCAAGCTGAAGGACCCCAAGGACTTCCGCATCATCGGCAAGGCCACGCCCCAGGTCGACACCGCCGCCATCGTCACCGGCAAGCCGCTGTTCGGCATCGATGTCGTCGTCCCCGGCATGCTCTATGCGACCTACCTCAAGGCCCCGGTGTTCGGCGCCAAGGTGGCCAGGGCCGACCTGGCCGCCGCCAAGGCGGTCCGCGGCGTGCGCGACGCCTTCATCATCGAAGGCACAACCCAGCTCGACGGGCTGATGCCCGGCGTGGCGGTGGTCGCCGACAGCTGGTGGAGCGCCCAGAAGGGCCGCGACAAGCTGAATGTCGAATGGGCCGCCCACCCCACCTCGGCCAGCTCCAGCGAGGGTTTCGCCGCCCAGGCCCTGGCCTTCTCGCGGGGGGCGCCCCTGCGCACCGAGCGCAAGGACGGCGATCCGGACGCCGCCCTGTCCGGCGCCGCCCACAAGATAGAAGCCGCCTATCACTACCCGTTCCAGAGCCACGCCAATCTCGAGCCGCAGAACTGCACGGCCAGCTTCAAGGACGGCAAGGTCGAGATCTGGTCGCCCTCTCAGTACCCTGAGCCCGCCAAGGCCCTGGTGGCCACGACCCTGGGTCTGCGGCCCGCGGACGTCAGCATCCACATGATCCGCGGCGGCGGCGGCTTCGGCCGGCGCCTGGTGCACGATTCCATCGTCGAGGCGGCCGCCATCTCCAAACAGGTCGGCGCGCCCGTCAAACTGCTGTTCAACCGCGACGATGAGATGAAGCACGATTTCTATCGCTCGGCCGGCTACCACTTCCTCAAGGGCGGCGTGGACGCTTCAGGCAAGGTCGTCGCCTGGAAGAATCACTTCGTCTCGTTCGGCAAGAACGGGGTGTTCTCGACCGCCGCCAACATGAGCAGCGGCGAGTTTCCGGCCCGCTTTGTGCCGAATTTCCAGCATGACGTCTCGCTGATCGACGGCGGCATTCCCACCGGCTTCATGCGCGCGCCGGGCGCCAATGGCGTGGCCTTTGTGGTGCAGTCCTTCATCGACGAGCTGGCGCATGCCGCGGGCCAGGATCCCGTCGCCTTCCGTCTGGCCCTGCTGAACCAGACCGGAGCGCCGGTGCAGGGCTACGATTCCGCCCGCGCCACCGCGGTTCTGCGTATGGCCGCCGAAAAGGCCCGCTGGGGTCGCCGGCTGTCGCCGCGCACCGGCCTGGGCGTGGCCTTCCACTACGCCCACTCAGGCTATTTTGCGCAGGTCGCCGAGGTCGATGTGGCCGTCGACGGCACGGTCGACGTCAAGAATGTCTGGTCCGTGTGCGACGTTGGCCGCCAGATCATCAACCCGTCCGGCGCCGACAACCAGGTCGAAGGCTCGATCATCGATGGGGTGTCGCAGGCGCTCTATTCGCGAATCACCATCAAGGACGGCGCGGTCCAGCAGAGCAATTTCGGCGACTATCCCCTGTTGCGGATCAACAAGGCGCCGAAGGTCGAGAACCACTACATCCTGTCGGACAACAACCCGACCGGCCTGGGCGAGCCGGCCCTGCCGCCGGTGCTGCCCGCCATCTGCAACGCCATCTTCGCCGCCACCGGCAAGCGCATCCGCTCCCTGCCGATCGATGCAACGCTCCTGACAGCGTAAGACAGGGGACAAGACGGCATTGGGTCACAGGTGAGCCTTGACCCACGGGCGCTTGTTTGTATAAAGCCCCCCTCTCGCTCGCAGGGCCTTCCTTGCGGGCGCACTTTCTTTTGCGACAAAGGCTTACCGATGTACGCGGTCATCCGCACTGGCGGAAAACAATACAAGGTTCAGGCGGGCGATCTGCTCGTAGTGGAAAAGCTCGACGGTAACGCCGGCGATGAAGTCAGCTTCGGCGACGTTCTGATGCTGGGCGACGGCGGCAAGGTCACTCTGGGCGAGCCCACGGTGAAGGGTGCCTCCGTGGCTGGAACCCTGATCGAGACCCGCAAGGGCGACAAGATCAAGGTCTTCAAGAAGATCCGCCGTCAGGGCTATCGCCGCACCGGCGGTCACCGTCAGATCGAGAGCGTGGTGCGTGTCACCTCGGTCGCCGGCGCCGGCAAGACCGACAAGTGGGACGGCACGGTCGACCTGACCACCAAGCTGGAACTCAATGCCCGCGCCCGGAACCTGGGCGAGCGCACTGTAAAGCCGGCCAAGGTCAAGGCCGCCGCCGCTGCGGCTCCGGCCAAGAAGATCAAGGACGCCCCCAAGGCCAAGGCGGCTCCGGCGCCGAAAGCCGAAGTGACGGCTGACGCCCCCAAGACCGAAGCCAAGGCGGCTCCCGCCAAGAAGGCTGCGGCTCCCAAGGCGGCGGCTGCGGCGACCACGGAAAAGAAGGCTCCGGCCAAGAAGGCGGCCCCCAAGGCCGCCGCCAAGCCGAAGGAATAGGAGAGCAAGATGGCTCACAAGAAATCAGGCGGCTCTTCGCGCAACGGACGCGATTCTGACGGCCGGCGCCTTGGCGTGAAGAAGTACGGCGGCGAAGCCGTCGTGCCGGGCAATATCATCGTGCGTCAACGCGGCACCAAGTTCTGGCCGGGCGTCAACGTCGGCATGGGCAAGGACCACACCCTTTTCGCCCTCGTGCCGGGCGCGGTGGAGTTCGAAACCAAGCGCAACGACCGCACCTACGTAAAGGTTTCAGCCACGGTGGCAGCCAACTAGCGATCTGAAAACATTACGTTTTGGGTCGCGCTGAAATTCAGGCGATCCGGACGCGGAAAATATCGCGGGGAGTCCGGAACGTCGGGCTCCCCGCTTTGTTTTCGCGCCTGGTGGTTCCGCAAGTGAACCAGACGGGAGGTTTTCAATGTGCAGCTACCAACCGGCTCCGGCCATCAAGACCGATCGCCTGACCTTGAGGGCCCCGCGCGCCGAAGATGCGTCGCGGATCGCGGCCCTGTGCGGCGATTTCGAAATTCCCCGGATGACCACCCGCATGCCCTGGCCCTACAGGCTGGAGGATGCCCAGGGCTTCGTCGGCCGCATGGCAAACGCCAATCCGGACCAAGACAAGGTGTTCATGGTCGAGCATCCCGCTGACGGGGCCATCGGCGCCGTGGGCTTTCACACCCATGAGCGTCACCCCGAGCTGGGCTACTGGCTTGGCCGGCCCTACTGGGGCAAGGGCTACGCCACCGAAGCGGTGCGCGCGGCCCTGGCATGGACGCGGGACGGCTGGAAGCGAAAGGTCGTGGCGGCCGGTCACTTCGCTGACAACCCGGCCTCGGGCGGGGTGCTGATCAAGTCGGGCTTTCTCTATACGGGCGATGTTTTGCCCAAGCACTCTGTCGCCCGGGGCCAGGACGTCCCGACCCGGATGATGGTCTGGCTGGCGTAGGGTCCTTCGAGACGCCCGCTGACGCGGGCTCCTCAGGATGACGATTTCAGTGAAACCCACAAAACTTCGTCATGCTGAGGAGCGGCCTATTGGGCCGCGTCTCGAAGCACGCACCTTCCCCCACTTCACCGCATCCGCCATAAGGGCCCCATGAAATTTCTCGACCAGTGCAAGATCTATGTCCGCGCCGGAGACGGCGGCGGCGGCGCTGTGTCGTTTCGCCGGGAAAAATTCATCGAGTACGGCGGCCCCGACGGCGGCGACGGCGGCAAGGGCGGCAATGTCTGGATCGAGGCGGTGGACGGCCTCAACACCCTGATCGACTATCGCTACCACCAGCACTTCAAGGCCGGCACCGGCGTGCACGGCATGGGCCGTAATCGCCATGGCGCGGCGGGCGACGATGTGGTGCTCAAGGTCCCGGTCGGCACCGAGGTGCTCGATGAGGACAAGGAAACCGTCCTCTACGACATGGATGTGGCCGGCAAGCGCATCATGCTGCTGAAAGGCGGCAACGGCGGCTGGGGCAATGACCGCTTCAAGGGACCGGTCAACCAGGCGCCTGAATATGCCAACCCGGGACAGACCGGCGAAGAGCTGTGGATCTGGCTGCGGTTGAAACTGATCGCCGATGTCGGTCTGGCCGGCCTGCCCAACGCCGGCAAGTCCACCTTACTCGCCGCCGCCAGCGCCGCGCGGCCCAAGATCGCCGACTATCCCTTCACCACCCTGGTGCCAAACCTGGGCGTCGTCGACCTGTCCGAAGGCGAGCGGTTCGTCATCGCCGACATTCCCGGCCTGATCGAGGGCGCGTCCGAAGGCGCGGGTCTTGGCGTACGTTTCCTTGGCCACGTCGAGCGTACAGCCCTGCTCATTCACCTGATCGACGGAACCCAGGACGATGTGGTGGGCGCCTACAAGACCATTCGCGGCGAGCTGAAGAAATACGGCGAGGGCCTGGCCGAAAAACCCGAACTGCTGGTGCTCAACAAGATCGACGCCCTGAGCCCCGACGAGCGCAAGACCAAGGCCGCGGCCCTTAAGAAGGCGGCGAAAAAGGCCCCGTGGCTGATCTCGGCGGTGTCGGGCGAAGGCGTCCTGGCCCTGCTGCGCGAATCCGCCCGCATCGTCAACGAACGGCGCGGCGTCGAGCGGCGCGAGGCCGCGCCCCAGGCCCCGGACTGGGCCCCATGAACGGGCTTTCCACCGCCCGGCGCATCGTCATCAAGGTCGGCTCGGCCCTGCTGGTCGATGAAGCCAGCGGCTCTGTCAGCCGCAGCTGGCTGTCGGCCTTCGCCGCCGATGTCGCCCGCCTGCGCGCCCGCGGTCAGCAGGTGCTGGTGGTATCGTCCGGCGCCGTGGCGCTGGGGCGAGGGCGCCTGGGCCTGGGCAAGGGCAAGCTTGACCTGCCCCAGAAACAGGCCGCCGCCGCCGCCGGACAAAGTCTGCTCATGCACGCCTGGGAACAGGCCTTCGATCCGCACAAACTCACCTGCGCCCAGGTTCTGCTGACCCGCGACGATACCGAGACCCGCGAGCGCTGGCTGAACGGGCGGGCGACCATCGAGACCCTGCTGACCTGCGGCCTGATCCCCGTGGTCAACGAGAACGACACCGTCGCCACCGAGGAAATCCGCTACGGCGACAACGACCGGTTGGCCGCCCGCGTCGCCCAGATGATCGGCGCCGACCTGCTGGTTCTGCTCTCAGACGTCGACGGCTTCTACACCGCCGATCCGCGCGGCAATCCGGACGCAGAACACATCCCGCTCATCGAAGAGCTGACGCCCCAGATCGAGGCCATGGCCGGCGGCGCCAACGCCGGCGCGGGCGTCGGCACCGGCGGGATGGAGACCAAGCTGGCGGCCGTGCGCATCGCCGGCTCGGCCGGTTGCGCCACCCTGATCACCCTGGGCTCGCGCTCCGAGCCGCTCAAGGCGGTGGAGGACGGCGCGCGCGCCACCCTGTTCACCGCCCGGGAAACACCTGCCGCCGCCTACAAACAGTGGCTGGCCGGATCGCTGGCCACCCGCGGATACCTGACCGTCGATGACGGCGCGGCCCGGGCGCTGGGCTCGGGCAAGTCCCTGCTGGCCGCCGGTGTGCGCGACGTTAAGGGCAGCTTCGCCAAGGGCGACGCGGTGGTCATCATCGATCTGGCCGGCGCCGAAATCGGCCGCGGCGTCGTCCGCTACGAAGCGGCCGAGGCCAAACAGATCAAGGGCCTGAAGTCGGCCGAGATCGAGGCCGCCCTCGGCTATTCCGCCGGCGCCGTGCTGGTCCACGCCGACGACCTGGCTTTGGCGCGGCGCTAGCCGACCTTCCCCACCAGCATCATCAGATCATAGGCCGCCCGGGTGTCGAACCAGGTCGGCTTTCCGGCCAGCGGCGGCATGCGGCTGTGGTGGCGGCCTATCTCGCGGCCGTCGGCGCTGATCAGGGCCATGGCCGGCATGGCGATGGCGCTGTGGGCCACGCCCGGCTGGCCGCCGGTCATCGGCACTAGCTGCGCCTCGGCCTCGGCGCTGGCCCGGGCGATGGGCAGGGCGCGAACCCTCAGGCGATCCAGCCGGTCACGCCCCGCTGACAAGGGCTCGTGGTCATAGGTCTGCAGGGCCAGGATCTGCACGCGCGATCCGGCGGCCCGCAGGCGGCGCAGCAGGGCGTCCTGCGACGGCTTTTCCTCCAGGCACGGCGCGCACCACAGGGCCCACAGGATCAACAGGGTGGGACGCCCCGCCATCCAGCGGCCGATCGTCGATGCGCGACCGTTCTCGTAAGTGATGCCCGCATCCAGCGGCGCCCGTTTGCCATCGCCCGGCGCCCAGCCGGCGAACCCGGGATGGCGCAGGATGGCCGGTGGCGGGAAGGGCACCTGACCGATCGCCGGCGCGGCGGCCATCGCGGCCAGTCCGCCCAGCGCGCCGCGCCGCGAGATCTGGTCCATCCTCAGCCCTTCATCAGGTGTTCGAGCGAGACCAGGAACTGATAGGTGGTGATGTCCATCCAGTAGGACTGGCCGGACACGCCCGCCAGCTGGCCGCGGGCCCGGCCGATCTCGCTGCCGTCGGCGGCCAGCAGCAGCTCGCTGGGAATGGCGATGCGGTTGGTCTGGGCGGTGGAGGGGCCGAACAGGCCGATCAGGCTCTGCTCCAGCGGCACGCTGGCTGCGGCCACATCCAGGCCCTTGGCGTTGACCCGCTCCAGCGCCTTCATGCCCTCGTCGACGCCGACATTGTCAAAGGCCTGCAGCATCTTGATGCGCGTGCGGGTGTAAGTGGCGGCCAGACGCCGGGTCAGGAACGCCTGGTGGGCCTTCTCCGACATGCAGGGTGCGCACCAGGTCGCCCAGACCACCACCACAGCCGGCGCGCCGCCCAGCCAGGCGCCGAAGGTGGTCTCCCGGCCGCCGGGCAGGTTGACCATCTGGTCCTGCGGCAGGGCCTTGGGAAAGGCCACCCGGCTCCACGGCTTGAACGCCGGATTGCGCACCACGTCGCGGGGCGCGGGCGCGGACGCGGCCTCGGCTAGGCTGGGGGCAAGCGCTGTCGCTGCGGCCCCGGCGAGCACTGCCCTGCGTGTCCTGTCGCTGTCGGGCGATCCCATCATGCCGGCTACCTAATCCCAAGCCGCGCCGGTCGTCATCCGGATTTCACCGCCGAGACTTGCCACGCGGCCCATCAGCGGCCAAACCGGCGCTGCAATGACCGATATGCTCGACAAGCTGACACCGGGCCAGGTCGTCCCCTATGGCGGCGACCGGATCGCGCGCGTCTCCGAGGATCTGGCCCAGGCGTTCAAGGCCGGCGACCGGCTGATCGTGGTCCAGGACTCCGGCGCCCTGCTGCACGTGCCGGCCCCCGTCCAGAGCCTGACCGAACAGGCCGTGGGCCGGGCCCGCGCCGCCTTTGACGCCCTGTCCGGCGTATCCGACGCGGCGATCACCGCCTTCTTCGACGGCTTTGCCGCCCGCCTGGCCGACGACGCGATCTGGGCGCGGATCGCCGCCGCCAATGCCGCCGATGTCGAGGCCGCCCGCGCCAAAGGCCGCTCGACCACTAGGCTGGTCGCCGATGCGAAGATGCGCAAGGCCATGGTCGAGGGCCTTCGGCAGTGGCGCGACTCCGACGCCGGCCGCGACAAGGTTCTGGAGCATATTGACCACGACGGCTGGAGCGTCGAACAGATCGCCGCGCCCTTGGGCGTGGTGGGTTTTGTCTTCGAGGGCCGGCCCAATGTCTTTGCCGACGCCACCGGCGTCATCCGCACCGGCAATACGGTGGTCTTCCGCATCGGCTCGGACGCTCTGGGCACGGCCCGGGCCATTGTCGCCGAGGCCCTGGATCCGGCTCTGAAGGCGGCGGGGCTGCCCGACGGCGCTGCGGTGCTGGTCGACAGCCCCGAACGCTCGGCCGGCTGGGCGATGTTCTCGGACCGGCGTCTGGCGCTCGCCGTGGCGCGCGGCTCCGGCGCGGCGGTGGCCCAGCTCGGCGCGGTGGCGCGGCAGGCAGGCGTGCCGGTCAGCCTGCACGGCACAGGCGGCGCCTGGCTGGTGGCGGACGAGACCGCCGATGCGGCCCGCTTCGCCGCCGTGGTCGAGGCATCCCTGGACCGCAAGGTCTGCAACACGCTGAACGTCGCCTGCATTGTCGAAAGCCGGGCCGCCGATCTGATCCCCGTCTTCCTCGAGGCCATCGTGCGCGCGGCCCAGGGCCTGAACACCGCCGCCAAGCTGCATGTGGTCAGGGGCTCGGAAGCCTTCGTTCCCGCCGACTGGTTCGAGGGCCAGGTCACCATCCTGCGCGCCGAAGGGCCCAGCGAAGAGTCCGCCGCGGATATTGTAGACGAGACGGTCCTGGCCACCGAATGGGAGTGGGAAGGCTCGCCCGAGTTGACCCTGGCCGTCGTCCCAGACGTTGCAACCGCCATCGGCCTTTTCAATCAATACAGCCCCCAGTTCACCGCCAGCCTGGTCTCACAGGACGCCGCCGCCCACGAGGCCTTCTGGCGCGCCGTCAACGCCCCCTTCGTCGGCGACGGCTTCACCCGCTGGGTCGATGGGCAATACGCCCTGAACCGGCCCGAGCTTGGCCTGTCCAACTGGGAGAATGGCCGCCTGTTCGCCCGCGCCGGCGTGCTGTCCGGCGACGGGGTCTTCACCGTGCGCACCCGGGTGCGGCAGACCGACCCGAAGGTGCGGCGCTGAGCCGGCTTCGGCCCGGGTTTCACCTGTCCCCCGGCATGCGGGTGGGTCTGCTCGGCGGATCGTTCAACCTGCCTCACGAAGGCCACCGCCACGTCGCCGACGCCGCCCGCGCGGCCCTGAACCTGGACCGCGTCATCTGGCTGGTCTCGCCGCAAAATCCCTTGAAAAACAAGGCCGAGACCGCGCCTCAAGCCCGGCGGATCGCGGCGGTGCGCGCCATGGTCGGAAATCGCGCCACCAGCGTCACCGGCCTCGAGGCCGATCTGGGTTCACCCTATACCGTTGATACGATCGTCTGGCTGAAGCGCCGCTATCGGGGCGTGCGGTTCTTCTGGCTGATGGGATCGGACAATCTGCTGGGCCTGCACCGCTGGCGCCGCTGGCGGATGCTTCCGCGGCTGATCGAGGTGGTCGTAGTCCCCAGACCCGGCTCGACCGTGCGCGGAAGGCTCGCGCCTGGCGGGCGATTGTTGACCGCTTCAGGCCGCGCGCGCTTCCTCGAAAAGCCCCTGATCGCAGCATCATCGACCGCGCTGCGGATACGTGCTATGCATAGGCGCTGACTTAGGCGGCCCAAGGAGAAGACACTGAGTCCCCCATCCGCGCTTAACGCGCACGAAGGCAAGGCGATCGCCGAACCTTTACCCCAGGACCGTTCCAGCCGCTTTTCCGCGGCCTTCCTCGAACAACTCGTTCTCGGCAAGCTTGACGACGACAAGGCCGAGGACGTGGTCAGCATCGATCTAGCCGATAAAAGCTCCATGGCCGACCGGATGATCGTGGCGTCCGGCCGCTCGCACCGCCATGTCGGCGCCTTGGCCGATCACCTGCTGCGCGCCCTGAAGGACGCCGGTTTCGGCAAGGCGCGTGTTGAAGGCATGCCGCACAACGACTGGGTGCTGATCGACGCTGGCGACCTGATCGTCCACCTTTTCCGTCCCGAAGTGCGCCAGTTCTACAACATCGAAAAGATCTGGGCCGTCGACTCTCGTCACCGCACCGCGGGCGCAGACTGAAAGTCACTCTGCTTGTCGTAGGCCGCCTGGGTCGCAGCGCTGAGGCCGGCTTGGCGCGCGACTATATCGATCGCGCCACCGCCGCCGGCCGGGCCCTGGGCCTTGGTCCTGTCGACATCCTCGAGGTCGAGGCGAAAAAGCCCGGCAAACCCGCCGAGGCCGAGGTGCTGCGCGCTCAGTTGGCCGAGGCTTATGTCATCGCCTGCGATGAGCACGGGACCGCCCATACCTCGCGCGCCCTGGCGTCGAAAATCGGCAAGCTGCGGGACGACGGTGTACGCAGGCTGGTGTTCGTCATCGGCGGCGCGGACGGGCTTGATCCAGCCCTGCTCAGGGACGCGCGCGAGACCCTGGCCTTCGGGGTCCAGACCTGGCCCCACGCCCTGGTGCGCGTCATGCTGGCCGAACAGGTTTATCGCGCCGTCTCCATCCTGGCCGGCTCGCCCTACCACCGGGACTGAGCTAGCCTGCCCGCCCGATGGCTAGACCGCTGATCTTCATTGCGCTCGTACTGGCCGCCTCTGCGGCGGCAGCCCAGCCGTCGGGCGACGCCCAGGTTCGCGACCGCATCGAGGCCCTGTCGCGTCAGCTGGCCGGACTCGCCGCCGAACAGTCACGGGGCGGGGATGCCCTGGGTGAGGGGCGGGGCCGGCTGGCCACGCTGAATTCGAGCGAAGCAGAGCTGATGGCGCGCATGGGCGCCAACCAGAACCAGCTGTCGCGCCTGCTGGGCGCGCTGCAGATGTACGGCCGCAATCCGCCGCCCGCCCTGTTCATCCACCCGGACGACGCCAGAAAGGCGGTCCAGGCCGCCATCCTGATCCGCGCCGTGACGCCCGAGCTGGAGCGGCGGGCCCAGGGCTATGCCGCCCAGGCCGACCAGGCCATGCGCGCGCGCCGTGAGGCGGCGGCGGCGTCTGAAGCGCTGTTCACCACCGAGAGCGGCATCGCCGATCGCACCTCACGCATCGAGGCGCTGATCGCCGAGAAGGAAGCGCTTGTGCAGACCTTGCCCGGCGCAAAGGCGGCGGGTCCCGACGTGGCCGCCCTGTCGGCGCGGATTCAGGGGCTGCGGGCCGATCCTTCCGCCGCATCGGCCCCGCCGGTCGCCGGACCGGCGCCGGCCGGCCGCCTGACGCCGCCGGTGACCGGCGCGCCCGCGCAGCGGTTCGGACAGCCCTCGCCGTCAGGGGGGCAGATTGAAGGCTGGACCTGGACGCCGCCGCCGGGGGCGCAGGTGTCCTCGCCTGCCGCGGGCAGGGTGGAATATGCCGGTCCCCTGCGCGGCTGGGACAATGTGGTGATCGTCGATATCGGCGGCGGCTATCATCTGGTTCTGGCCGGATTGCGGACGGTGACGGCCAGCGCCGGCGCCGCGGTTTCAGCCGGCCAGCCGGTCGGAAGGATGGCGGCCGACACCGCGCCAAGCTTGCCTAGATCTCAACTTTATCTTGAAGTGCGCAAGGGCGGTGATCCTGTAGATCCCGCTCGATTTTTCGCCGCAATCGGGCAGTAATAGGATTATGTATAGTCTGGATGTGGGGCGTCAGGTCACGATCCGGGTTCGAAACAGGGAACGGTTATGAATCGCAACTACCTTCTCATCAGCGCGGCGGCGTTTGTCCTGGGTGCGGGCAGCATGGCCTATGTGGGCGCAACGGCGCACGCGGGCACCGAGCTTTCCCGTCTCGACCAGCTGCGCCACTACCAGCTGTTCGACGACATCCTCGAGCGCGCCAAGAGCGAGTACGTCACCCCTGTTGACGAGGACAAGCTGATCAATGCGGCCATCGAAGGCATGCTGGCCTCGCTCGATCCGCACTCCAGCTATCTTGATCCCAAAGCCTATTCCGACATGCAGGACACCACCAAGGGCTCCTACGGCGGTCTTGGCCTGGAAGTGACCTCGGAAGAGGGCGCTGTGAAGATCATCACGCCGATGGACGACACCCCGGCTAGCCGCGCCGGCATCCAGTCGGGCGACTTCATCATCGCCATCGACGGCCAGGGCATCTTGGGCCTGCCGCTGAACGAAGCCATCAACAAGATGAAGGGCGAACCGGGCCAGTCCATCACCCTGACCATCGCCCGCCAGAGCGTCGATCCGTTCGATGTCTCCCTCAAGCGCGAGATCATCCGCCCCAAGGCCGCCACGGCCCGCCTCGAAGGCGACGTCGGCTATCTCAAGCTGGGATCCGGCTTCAACGAAAAGACCACCAGCGAGGCCCAGACGGCGATCCGCGGCCTGCTGACCCAGAACCCGCGCTTGAAGGGTCTGGTTCTGGACCTGCGCAACAATCCCGGCGGTCTGCTCGATCAGGCGGTTTCGGTGTCGGACCTGTTCCTCGACGGCGGCGAGGTTGTCTCCCAGCGCGGCCGCGAGTCTACCGACATCGAACGCTATAACGCCCACCCCGGCGACATCCTGAACGGCCTGCCGATGACGGTTCTGGTCAATTCCGGTTCGGCCTCGGCCGCCGAGATCGTGGCCGGCGCCCTGCAGGACCGCAAGCGCGCCGAAGTGATCGGCATCACCAGCTATGGCAAGGGCTCGGTCCAGACCCTGTTCCCGCTGCACGGCGGCGCCGACGGCGCACTGAAGCTGACCACCGCGCGCTATTTCACCCCGTCGGGCCGCTCGATCCAGCGCACCGGCATCGCGCCGGACCTTGAAGTCGCCGCCAGCCGCGGCGAGGCCGAGGTTCTGGCCAAGCAGTCCTTCCAGCAGAGCGAAGCCTCGAACTGGAACGCGCTGGACGCCGACGCTGGCAAGGCCCGTCGCGGCGCCCACGACATCGCCGAAGCGCCTTCGGAAGATTTCGAAAAGTCCTGTTCGACCCTGAATCGCACTGAAATTCTCGCCAAGGGCGCGGCCTGTGACTTCCAGCTGACCCGGGCCATCGACGTCATCCACCACGGTTCGGTGGCCAATACGCCCAAGCTGCCCGGGCTGCCCCGCCTGGCCCAGGCGGCGCCGAATATTCCGGGTCTTGAACGCTTCCAGGCCCGTGGCGGAAACGCCAACGCCCCGTCTGCCGTGCCTGCCGCGGCAGGACGGCCGGCGCCTGCGGCCGCGACACCCGCATCGCCGGCTCCGAAATAGTCCCGGACGCTTACGGTATAACGGATTGCGGCGGGGTCTGAGGCCTCTCCGTTTTTCGTTTGTTAACCATAAACGAGCAGGCTTGCCGGTGAATATCCGGGTCAAACGCCATGTTCTCCAAGAAGCCTCAGTTCGCCACCCAGACCCCGTCGCCGTCACCGGCGATGGCTGGATCACGGTGGAAGAAGATCGCCGGCCTGCCGGTCGCCAACCCCTACGTCGGAGCGGCCGGCGCAGCGGTGCTGTTGCTTGCCTCGGTGGGTGTTCTGGTCGCCACCGGCGATCCGCGCGCCGGCGCGCCCAGCGTTCGCGTCGCCCTGGGCGCCGGCGCGGCGGAACACGCCACCGCCCCTGACGGCCAGGCCGCACCGGCTGACGGCGCCTTCAGCGCTGAAGGCATCGCCATGGTACCGGTCGATGGACCGGTCATGTCCGAAAGTCCCTATGGCGGCCAGGCCGTCATTACCCTGCCCAACGGCCTGCAGCAGACCATCGCCATCGGCGCCGGCGGCGCCCAGGCCCTGCCTGCGGCCCCGATCGCCGGTCTCAGCCAGCAGGGTCCCGGCGGCATTCTTCCGGTTATCGCGCCCGACGGCCGCACGCCGGCCCAGGGCTATGCCCGGCCCTTCACCTCGAACGGCAAGCCGCGCGTGGCGATTGTCATCGGCGGCCTTGGCCTTGACCCGACCCGGACCCAGCAGGCGATCGACCTCTTGCCGCCGGAAGTCACCCTGTCCTTCGCCCTGACCGAAGCCCGCGATCTGCAGGGCTGGATCAACCAGGCCCGGGCGCGCGGTCACGAAGTGCTGCTCGACATCCCTATGGAGCCCAAGACCTTCCCCAGCGATGATCCAGGCCCCGACACCCTGCTGGCCAACGCCCGCTCGGAAGACACCCTGCGCCGTCTCGACACCCTGCTGGCCCGCGCCACCGGTTACTTCGGCGTGACCAACTATCAGGGCTCCAAGTTCCTGACCTCCAACACCGCCATGGACGCCTTTTCCAGCGGCCTGCGCCGGCGGGGCCTGGCCTTCATCGATGATGGCGCGGCCGCCCAGCGCGGCGGCGGTATTCCGCGGGCCTCGGCCGACCGGGTGATCGACGAGCAGCCCGGCGTGGACACCATCGGCTACCAGCTGGCCCAGCTTGAACAGACCGCCACACGCCGCGGCTCGGCCCTGGGGTCTGGTTTCGGCTATTCCCTGACCATCCGTCAGGTCGCCACATGGGCCCAGGGTCTGGGCGCACGCGGCCTCCAACTCGCGCCGGCCTCTGCGGTCACGACCCGCCGCTGATGGATGCTCTGTCGGCCTACCGGCCAAATGTCGGCATTGTCCTGTTCAATCACGCCGGCCAAGTCTGGCTGGGACGGCGCGCCCACACCAATGGCTCTCATGTCTGGCAGTTTCCGCAAGGCGGCGTCGACGAGGGCGAGGACCTGTTCGAGGCCGCCTTGCGTGAACTGGAGGAAGAGACCGGCGTCGTCTCGGTCTCGATCCTGGGCCGCACCCCCGGCTGGATCACCTATGACTTTCCGCCCAACTACGCCGGCAGCAAGGCCGCGCGCGGCTGGAAGGGTCAGAAACAGGCCTGGTTCGCCCTGCGCTTCAACGGCGAGGACGCCGAGGTGCGGCTCGACGCCCATCACCAGGTCGAGTTCGAGGCCTGGCGCTGGGCGCCGCTCGAGGAGGCCCCGGGACTGGTGGTGCCGTTCAAACGTGAGGCCTACGACCAGGTGGTCGACGCCTTCAGGGCCTTTGCGGTTCCGCACGTCTGATCCGGCGTTTTTCCCTGACGCGCCGCCCAAGCGAGGCTATGGATAGACCGATCAAGGCGGCCGGGAGAGTCGTCTGCGCCGCGTGAATTGTCGGGAGACGCAATGCCAGCCCCCATCGTCATGGTGCACGGCGCGTTTTGCGGAGGCTGGGCCTTCGAAACGTTTGCCGCGCCTTTCGAGGCGGCAGGGCACCTGTGCTTCACGCCGGATCTTCCCGGACATGGTCCCGGCGGCGGCCACGATGCGGTGCGCGGCCAGTCGGTCACCGACTATGCGCGGTCGGTCGCCCAGGTCATTGAGTCTTGTTCAGAGCCGCCGGTGGTGATCGGCCACTCGTTGGGCGGCCTTGTCGCCCAGATGGCGGCCGCGCGCGCGCCCGTGCAGGGCCTAATCCTGCTGGCCCCCTCGGCTTCGTGGGGCGACTCCGCCGGCTCGATGGAAGAGGCGGCCGTGTCGCTGGGCCTGATGAGCATGGTCATGCCCTGGATGCAGACGTTGCAGGCCGACAAGAGCCTGTTTGCCGCCTACGGTATGGACCGCCTGGACCGGGACGCCCGGGCGGCGGTCTTTTCACAGATGGTCCCTGAAAGCGGCCGGGCCCTGTGGGAGACGTTCAACTGGTGGCTGGACCCGTTCATGACCACCCGGGTCCAGGCCTCGGCCATCGCCGCGCCGGCCCTGGTGATCGCCGGTGATCGCGATCCCATCCATGGACCGGTCAGCGTTCAGACAACCGCCCGACGGCTGACGGCCGAGTACAAGCTCATGCCGGGCATGAGCCATTGGCTGATCGGGGAGCCTGGATGGGAGTCCGTGGCCGGTCTCTGCGTCGACTGGATCGCCTCCAGCCGGCGGCAGGCGGCCTAGCCCGCAGGCGTCGGCGCGGCCGGAGCGGCGGGAGTCACCTGAGCCGGTTGCGCCGCGGGTTGGGCGGCGGCCTGGGCCTTGGCGCGGGCTTCAGCAGCGGCCTGGGCGGCGCGATACTCGCGGGCGGCGGTCACGGTTTCCGGCAGCGGGGTGCGGACCGAATACTGGATCAAGGCCTCTTCGGATCCGGCGGTGGCCGAGGTGCCGTCAGGCTTCTTCACCTTGATCAAGGCCAGGCCAACCATGACGCCGTCAAAGCCCTGGTTTTGCCAGTTGTCCCAGGTGGTGGTCGTGCGCTCGGCGTCGGTGTAGGTGCCGATGTCGCTGCGCTCGAGGAACATTTTGGGGGCGTGCAGGAAGCGCCAGACGTTCATGGCGTCGATAATCGGGCGGTCCCAGCCCGGCGCATAGACGATGCGCATCTCGCAGGTCGTCAGGTTTGTGCTGCTAGGTTTCCGGATTGAAATCTGATACGGGCGCTGGGACAGAGCCATGTTGTAGACGACGGGTTCGGGCGAGCGATCCTTGGTCATGCCCGCGGCCTTGGCCAGGGTTTCGAACTCGCCGCGGCCCTCGACCATCGGTTTGCAGACGCCGTCCAGAAGCTTCACAACGGCAGCGCCGTCACCGGTTGTCGGCAGAACAGGGATCGGCTCGTCTGCGGCCAGAATCCCTTCGCGGGGACCGGCGGCGGCGGCGGCCTGCTGGGCCATTACTGGCACGGCGCAGAGCATCGCGAAGGCCGAACCGGCCACAAGGATGCGCGTCATCGGGGTCGTCATAGTTCGCTTCCTCCTATTATTCCCGCTCTTTTATTTCAATTGTGCGACAATTGCGAGGCGGCTGTTTGGGCTTACTTAGACTGGCGTCGCGTTCTCCGCCAGAACTGTCAGTCCGTCCGGAGTAACATCTGCGAAACCGCCCTCGATCGCATAGCGGGTCAGGGCGCCGTTTATGTGCACCGTAACCTCGCCCTCGCGCAGGGCGGTCATGAACGGCGCGTGGCCGGCCAGGACGCCGAAGTCGCCTTCCGCGCCCGGCGCATCGACCTGGTCGACCTCGCCGGAGAACAGTTCGCGCTCGGGCGAAACCAGGGAAAAGTAGAGTTTTTCGCTCATGCCTTAGGCTTCCGCTGCGAGCTTGGCGGCCTTGTCGACCGCTTCCTCGATGCCGCCGACCATATAGAAGGCCGCTTCCGGCAGGTGGTCATAGTCGCCGTCGCAGATCGCCTTGAAGGACTTGATGGTCTCTTCCAGCGGCAGGAACTTGCCCGGCTGGTTGGTGAACTGCTCGGCCACGAAGAACGGCTGCGAAAGGAAGCGGCTGATCTTGCGGGCGCGGGCGACGATCTGTTTGTCTTCTTCCGACAGCTCGTCCATGCCCAGGATGGCGATGATGTCCTTCAGCGACTTGTACTGCTGCAGGATTTCCTGGACGCGGCGGGCGACGGCGTAGTGTTCTTCGCCGATGACCAGCGGGTCCATGATCCGCGAGGTGGAGTCCAGCGGATCCACGGCCGGGAAGATGGCTTGCGCGGCGATATCGCGCGACAGAACCGTGGTGGCGTCAAGGTGGGCGAACGAGGCGGCGGGCGCCGGGTCGGTGAGGTCATCGGCGGGCACGTAGATGGCCTGAACCGAGGTGATCGAGCCTTTCGAGGTCGAGGTGATGCGCTCCTGCAGGTTGCCCATTTCCGTGGCCAGCGTCGGCTGATAGCCCACGGCCGAAGGAATACGGCCCAGCAGGGCGGACACTTCGGAGCCGGCTTGCGTAAAGCGGAAGATGTTGTCGATGAAGAGCAGCACGTCCTTGCCTTCTTCGTCGCGGAAGTACTCGGCCTGGGCCAGGCCGGTCAGGGCGACGCGGGCGCGGGCGCCGGGAGGCTCGTTCATCTGGCCGTAGACCAGGGCGCACTTGGAGCCTTCGCCGCCGCCGGCCACGTTGACGTTTGACTCGATCATCTCGTGATACAGGTCGTTGCCTTCGCGGGTGCGTTCACCCACGCCGGCCAGCACCGAATAGCCGCCGTAGGCCTTGGCGATGTTGTTGATCAGTTCCTGCATGGTCACGGTCTTGCCCACGCCGGCGCCGCCGAACAGGCCGATCTTGCCGCCCTTGGTGTAGGGGCACAGCAGGTCGATGACCTTGATTCCGGTGACGAGGATTTCCGCGCTGGTCGACTGCTCGGCGAACGAGGGCGCCTCGGCGTGGATCGGGCGGAACATGGTCGACTTGATGGGGCCAGCTTCGTCGATCGGCGCGCCGATGACGTTCATGATGCGGCCCAGCGTGCCGGGGCCGACCGGAACGCGGATGTTGTCGCCGGTGTCGGTCACGGGCTGGCCGCGGGTCAGGCCCTCGGTGGTGTCCATGGCGATGGTGCGTACGGTGTTCTCACCCAGGTGCTGGGCGACTTCCAGAACCAGGCGGAAAGGCTCGCCGGTCTTCTGGTCGGTGTTGGTGGTTTCCAGCGCGTTCAGAATGGCCGGCAGGTGGCCGGTGAACTCGACGTCGACGACAGCGCCGATGACCTGAACGACGCGGCCCGTGGCGACGCCGGCCGAGGCTTTGGGGGCCGGGGTCTTGCTGGCCTTGGGCGCAGCAGCCTTGGCGGCGGCGGCTTTCGGCGCGGCCTTGGCGGGCGCGGCGGACTTGACGGGTGCTTTTTTGGGAGCGGTGGCCATGGTCTGGTCTTTCGTCCTTTAGAGAGCTTCAGCGCCGGAGATGATTTCAATCAGCTCCTTGGTTATCTGCGCCTGACGGGTGCGGTTGTACTTGATGGTGAGGCCGTTGATCATGTCGCCGGCGTTGCGGGTGGCGTTATCCATGGCGGCCATCTGGGCGGCGTAGAAGCCGGCCTGGTTTTCCAGCATGGCCGAGAAGATCTGCACCGTGATGTTGCGCGGCAGCAGGGCTTCCAGGATGGATTCAGCGTCCGGCTCGTATTCGTAGGCCGCGCCCTTCAGGTCGATGACAGGCGCGCCTTCGCCGACCGAGGCCGGGATCAGCTGGTTGGCGGTCGGGGTCTGGGTGACCACCGATTTGAACTTCGAGAAGAACAGGGTGACCACATCGGCCTGGCCGGATTCAAACAGGCCGGCGATCTGTTCGCTGACCTGCCTGGCCGTATCCAGCGAAGGCGTGACGCCCACTTCATAGGTTCCGATCAGACGCTCGCCCAGGCCGCGGCGCAGCGGCGCGGTGGCCTTCTTGCCCAGGGTGATGACGCGCACGTCCTTGCCCTGGCGGGTCAGCTCGTCGATGCGCATCTTGGCGGCGCGCACGATGCCCGAGTTGAAGCCGCCGGCCAGACCACGGTCCGAGGCGGCGATGATGATGATCTGCTTTTGATCCGAGCCGGTGCCGACCAGCAGTTTGGGGGCGCCGTCGCCGGACACGCCCGCCGCCAGGTTGGCGATCACGGCGGCCATACGCGTGGCGTAGGGCCGTGCCGCGATGGCCGCGTCCTGTGACCGGCGCAGCTTCGCCGCCGCGACCATCTGCATGGCCTTTGTGATCTTCTGCGTCGCCTTAACGGAGGCGATCCGGTTCCGCATTTCCTTGAGGCTGGCCATCTAGGCGCTCCGCTCCGTCCTCAAGCTCTGGTTACGCGAACGACTTGGTGAAGTCGGCGAGTATGGACTTCAGCTCGTCTTCCAGCTTGGACGTCAGCGCCTTTTCGGTGCGGATGGCCTTGAACCAGGCTTCATGCTTGGCGTGCAGGTGAGACAGCAGGCCACGCTCATAGGCGGCGACCCGACTGGTCGGGATGCCGTCCAGATAGCCGCGGGTGCCGGCATAGATCGAAGCCACCTGCTCCTCGGCCGACAGCGGCGAGTATTGCGGTTGCTTCAGCAGTTCGGTCAGGCGCTCGCCGCGGGCCAGCAGCTTTTCGGTGGTGGCGTCGACCGAGCCAAACTTGGCGAAGTCCTTCATCTCGCGGTACTGGGCCAGTTCGCCCTTGATGGTGCCGGACGCGGTCTTCATGGCCTTGATCTGAGCCGAGGATCCGACGCGGGACACCGAGATGCCGACGTTCACGGCGGGGCGGATGCCCTGGAAGAACAGGTCGGTTTCCAGGAAGATCTGGCCGTCGGTGATCGAGATCACGTTGGTCGGGATATAGGCCGACACGTCGTTGGCTTGCGTCTCGATGATCGGCAGGGCGGTCAGCGAGCCCGAGCCATTGTCTTCGTTCAGCTTGGCGGCGCGTTCCAGCAGGCGGCTGTGCAGATAGAACACATCGCCCGGATAGGCTTCGCGGCCCGGCGGGCGGCGCAGCAGCAGGCTCATCTGGCGATAGGCGACGGCTTGCTTGGACAAGTCATCATAGATGATCAGGGCGTGCATGCCGTTGTCACGGAACCACTCGCCCATGGCGCAGCCGGCGAACGGGGCCAAGAACTGCAGCGGGGCCGGCTCGGACGCGGTCGCCGCGACCACGATGGTGTATTCCAGCGCGCCCTGTTCTTCGAGCGTCTTGACGATCCGCGCCACGGTCGAGCGCTTTTGCCCGATGGCGACGTAGATGCAGTACAGCTTGGCCTTCTCGTCGTCGCCGGCGTTGACCTGCTTCTGGTTCAGGATGGCGTCGACGGCCACGGCGGTCTTGCCGGTCTGACGGTCGCCAATGATCAGTTCGCGCTGGCCGCGGCCGACGGGGATCAGGGCGTCGATCGCCTTGATGCCGGTCTGGACGGGCTCGTGCACGGATTTCCGCGGGATGATGCCGGGGGCTTTGACGTCCACGCGGCGGCGCTCGGCGGCGCCCTTGATCGGGCCCTTGCCGTCGATCGGCTCGCCCAGCGGGTTCACGACGCGGCCCAGCATGGCCTTGCCCACCGGCACGTCGACGATTTCGCCCAGGCGGCGGACTTCGTCGCCTTCCTTGATCTGGTTGTCGGTGCCGAAGATCACGACGCCGACGTTGTCGCGTTCCAGGTTCAGGGCCATGCCCTTCACGCCGGCTTTCGGGAACTCGACCATTTCGCCCGCCTGGACGCTGTCGAGGCCGAAGACGCGGGCGATGCCGTCGCCGACGGACAGAACCTGTCCGACGTCGGATACGTCTGCGTCCTTGCCGAAGTTGGCGATCTGGGACTTGAGGATTGCCGAGATTTCGGCGGCGCGGATGTCCATGGGTCTTACGCTCTCTTGAGGGCGAACTTGAGTTGGTCGAGTTTGGATTTCAGGGAGGCGTCATAGAGACGCGAACCCACCCGCACCTTGATGCCGCCGAGAATGGAGGCATCGACACGGGTCGTGATTTCAGGATCCTTGCCCAGCGCCTGGCGCAGCGCCGAGGCCACGCCTTTCGACTGGGCGGCGGTCAGGGCGACGGCCGAGGTGACCTCCGCCGAAACCGCGCCGCGATGGATGGCCGACAGGGCTTCAAAGCTGGTGATCACCGAGGCGAGCGCGCCGGCCCGGCCGTTGGCGGCCAGCAGGCCGAGGAATTTCTGGGTGGTTGCGTTCAGCTTGGCCTTGGCGGCGACGCCGGCCAGACCCTTGGCCTTATCGGCGGCACCGAACTTGGGCGAGGCGAGCAGGGTGCGCAGGTCAGGCGATGAGGCCAGCATGGCTTTGAGGGACTTCAGATCGGACTCGACGGCGGCGATGCGCCCCTCGTCTTTCGCCAGGTCGAACAGGGCTTTCGCATACCGCGCGCCCACGTCTGTCGCTTTTGAATCGTCCGCCACTTAAGGTCCCGTCCGTTGAGCCGTGTTTGTCAAATCCTCCGGACGGCGTTCTGCCCGGCGATAACGGCTTGATTGCGCTTAAGAAAAACGCTGGACCAGATTACGAAAATCAACCCCGTCCGAAGCCGCGGGCCTGATAGCATCTAACCCTCGCAGTCGCAACACGGCCGATAGGACAATATCGCCGCAGGCGGCTTGTGCTTTGAATCTTATGGACATATTGTTAGCAGAACGAGCGGTCTGATAAAATGTCCCGTCCCAGCCGGATCGATATCGACCAGGTCCTCGACGCCGCCATGGCGGTATTCTGGTCGCGCGGCTATGGCGCGGCCTCGATGGACGCCCTTGTTCAGGCCACCGGCGCGGCGCGCTACGGTCTCTATGGCGCCTTCGACGGCAAGGACGGTCTCTACCTCGCGGCGCTCGGCCGCTACCAGCAGGTCATCGTCAATCGCCTGTTCGCCGGCGTCGAGGCGCGCGACGCCGGGCCTGAACAAATCGAGGGCTATTTCGACGGCCTGCTGGCCATGGCCGGATCGGCCCAGGGCCGCTGGGGCTGCCTGATGGTCAACGCCGCCGTCGAGCGCGCGCCGGACGACCGCGCCGTCGCCGCCGTGGTCGAGACCTATCGCGCCCGCCTGCGTCAGGGATTTGCAACCGTCCTGGCGCGCGGCCGCAAGGGCGGCGCAGATCAGGCCGAGCATCTGGTCAGCCTTTCCTTCGGTATTTCCGTCCAGGCCCGGGCGGGCAGCGCCGCCGCCGATCTGGCCGCAGCGGTCCGGGCCGGACTTTCCGCGCGCGCCGCCAGATGACAATCGGGCCGCATCACCCTACTTAACCTTCTTACTGGGGGCTTACCGGCATGGACGCCATACTGACTCTGCTCGCCGATCCGGCGGCCTGGATCGCGCTGATCACCCTGGTGGTGATGGAAGTCGTGCTGGGCATCGACAACCTGATCTTCGTTTCGATCCTGTCGAACAAGCTGCCGCTGCAGCACCGCTCAAAGGCCCGCCGCATCGGCATCGGCCTGGCCCTGATCATGCGGCTGGTGCTGCTGTCAGGGATCGCCTGGCTGGTCGGCCTGACCGCGCCCCTGATTAATCTTGGGATCACGGGCCCCGTGGATGCCGAAGGTCACCACAGCTTCGACACCGCCTTTTCCTGGCGTGACCTGATCCTGATCGCCGGCGGCCTGTTCCTGGTCTGGAAGGCGACGACCGAAATCCACCACAGCCTCGATCCCAAGCCCAGCCACGATGTCTATGACAAGAAGGCGCCCATCGCCGCCAACTTCACCGCCGCCATCGTCCAGATCCTGCTGCTGGATATTGTCTTTTCCATCGACTCCATCCTGACCGCCGTCGGCATGACCGAGCATCTGCCGATCATGATCGCCGCGGTGATCATCGCCGTGGGCCTGATGATGCTGGCCGCCGACCCTTTGGCCAATTTCATCAACAACAACCCGACCGTCGTAATGCTGGCGCTCGGATTCCTTCTTATGATAGGCGCCGTGCTCATCGCCGATGGCTTCGGCGTTCACGTTCCAAAGGGCTACATCTACGCGGCCATGGCGTTCTCGGCAGTTGTTGAAGGTCTCAACATGGCCGCTCGCCGGTCAAGCACAAAGGCTGACAGCAAATGACCATGCAACATTTCACCGAGGCCGAGCGCCGGATCACCCTTGCCGGCGTCGGCATCGTCTTTCTGCTGTCGGCCCTGGACCAGACCATTGTCTCGACCGCCATGCCGCGGATCATTTCCGAACTGCACGGCCTTGACCTCTATTCCTGGGTCACCACCGCCTACCTGCTGACCTCGACGGTCTCGGTGCCCATCTGGGGCAAGCTGGGCGACCTGTTCGGGCGCAAGCCCGTCCTGTTGGGCGGCATCACCTTCTTCCTCGTCGGCTCGTGGCTGTCGGGCCTGTCCGGCGAGTTCGGCGACATGCCGGTCCTGGGCGGCGGCATGGTGCAGCTCATCGTCTTCCGCGCCCTTCAGGGCATCGGCGGCGGGGCCCTGTTCACTACCGCCTTCGCCATCATCGCCGAGCTGTTCCCGCCCCGCGAACGCGGCAAGGTCGGCGGCATGTTCGCGGCGGTCTTTGGCCTGTCCAGCGTCGCCGGCCCCCTGATCGGCGGCTTCTTCACCGACCACGGCACGGTGACCCTCGCCGGCCACGTCATCGCCGGCTGGCGATGGGTCTTCTATCTGAACCTGCCGCTCAGCATCCTGTCGCTGTTCATGATCCTAGTGAAGATGCCCAAGATGTCTCACCAGGCCAAAGGCAAGATTGACTTCATCGGCGCGGGTCTGATCATCGCCACCTTCGTGCCCTTCCTGCTGGCCCTGACGTTCGGCGGCAACACCTACGCCTGGAACTCGCCCATGGTCATCGGCCTGTTCGCGGGCTCCGCCGTCGGGCTGATCGCCTACATCGTCGCCGAGCGGTTCGCGCCCGATCCGGTGCTGCCGCTGGACCTGTTCAAGAACAAGGTGTTCTGCACGGCCAATCTGGCCGGCTTCCTGGTCTCCATGTCGTTCATGAGCACCGTGGCCTTCCTGCCCCTGTTCATGCAGATCGCCCAGGGCGTGTCGGCCACCACCAGCGGCATGTCGACCCTGCCGCTGATGGCCGGTCTGATGGGCTCGGCGATCATGTCGGGACGCCTCGTCACCCGCTGGGGCAAGTACAAGCCGTTCATGATCGGCGGCGTCGTCGTCACCTTCATCGGCATCTGGCTGCTCAGCCGGATGAACCTGAGCACCTCGCGGGCCGATCTGGCCTGGCGCATGTTCATCCTCGGTGTCGGCCTTGGACCCGGGCAGAGCCTGTTCAATCTGGCGGTCCAGAACGCCATGCCGATGAGCCGCCTGGGCGTGGTGACCAGCGCCAACCAGTTCTTCCGCCAGATCGGCTCGACCATGGGCGTGGCTCTGTTCGGCACCCTTTTGACCAACAAGCTGGTCGCCAACCATATCGACTTCAACAAGCTGCGGGGCATGGCCGTCCAGCAGACGACCGGGCCCGCGCCCCAACTGCCCGAGTTCCTGCGCGAGATCATCTCGCGATCGGTCACCGACGTGTTCTTCTACGGCATCTTCGTGATCGCCGCGGCGGGCATCGTCGTGCTGTTCATCCCCCAACTGGCTATGCGCGACCGCGCCGAAATGGCCAAGATGGCCGAGGAAACGGCCAAGGATCAGGAACTGATCTAACCCCGGACATCCCCCGTTCCGCAGGAATGGGGGAGGGGGGCCGCCCGCGCAGCGGGGGTGGTGGGGGTCAGCGCTCCACACCCCCTCCGTATGACCAATCCCCGCTTGCCCCGCGCCCCCGCCGGCGCGCAGGCTCGCCGGTCATGCCCATGAAACCCCTTGATTTTATGGCCCGTCTGCACGCGCCTGACGCGCGCACGCCCTGGGCTGACCCCTGCGGCCGGCGCGCTGTCACCTGCGGACGCCGAACAGCCGGATGCTGTCTGATGCTGACGGACTTCTGCCCGCCTGCACAACCCGCCACTGGGAAAAGCCCAGTTAAAACAACGGACGTCAACGCATCGCCGCCGTACGCCTGCGCTCAAACGCGCAAAAAAGCTGATAATGCTGAAAAATCCGGATCGCCCCTACAGGAAGCTGTAGGGGTCTACGTCGATGGACAGGCGAATCGCGCCGGGAACCCGCACCCGCGCCTTCCAGGCCGCCAGATAGCCCGACAGATCAACTTCCCGGTCGGCCCGCACCAGGAACCGCTTGCGCCGGCGTCCGCGCACCAGAGCCAGGGGCGCATCGGCCGGACCATAGACCTCGACGCCGGCCGCATTGGGCGCGGCGGCGGCCAGCTTGCGCACGAATTCCTCCAGCGCATCGGCCTCGGGCCCCGAGACGATCAGCGCCGCCAGTCGGCCATAGGGCGGCAGGCCGGCCGCCTCGCGCTGCGCCATCTCGCGCTCGACAAAGGCCTCGCGGTCCCGCGCCGCCAGCGCCTCGAGCACCGGGTGGTCCGGGGCATAGGTCTGCAGCATGGCCCGGCCGGCCTTTTCGTGGCGCCCGGCCCGGCCGGCCACCTGGGCCAGCAGCTGCCAGGTCCGCTCGCCCGCTCGCAAGTCTCCGCCCTTCAGCGACAGATCCGCGTCGATCACCCCCACAAGGGTCAGGTTGGGGAAGTTGTGGCCCTTGGCGGCGGCCTGCGTGGCCACCAGGATGTCGATCTCGCCGGCCTCCATCGACCCGATCATCTCGCGCGCCCCGTCGGCAGTGAACACGGTGTCGGAGGAAAACACCGCCACCCGCGCGTCCGGAAACCGCAGCCGCACTTCTTCTTCCACCCGCTCAACGCCGGGGCCCACCGACACCAGGCTGTCTTGCGCCCCGCAGTGCGGGCACACCTTCGGCTTGAGCATGGAAAACCCGGTCAGGTGGCAAACCAGCCGGCCGGTATAGCGGTGCTCGACCAGCCAGCTGTCGGTGTCCGGCGCGGTCATCCGCTCGCCGCAGGCCCGGCAGATCACCAGGGGCGCATAGCCGCGCCGGTTCAGGAAAAGGAGGCTCTGCTCGCCGCGGGCGAAGGTCTCGGCCATGGCCTGGGCCAGGGGCGGCGAAATCCACTGGCCGTGATCGGGCGGGCTTTGGCGCATGTCGATCAGGGTGACGTCCGGCAGGCTGGCCCCGCCATAGCGATCGGCCAGCCGCAGCCAGCGGTAGCGTCCGGCCTGGGCGTTGGCCAGGGTCTCCAGCGACGGGGTGGCCGACGACAGGATCACCGCCGCCGCCTCGATCTTCGCGCGGACCACGGCCAGATCGCGGGCGTGATAGACGAACCCCTCGCTCTGCTTGAACGAGCTGTCATGCTCTTCGTCGACGACGATCAGGCGCAGATTTTTGAACGGCAGGAACAGGGCCGAGCGGGCCCCGACCACGATCCGCGCATCGCCGCTGACGGCAGCTTCCCAGACCCGGCGGCGCTCCGGCGGCGGCACCGCCGAATGCCATTCGGCCGGCTCGGCGCCGAACCGCTGGGCGAAGCGGGCGATCACCGCCTGGGTCAGGGCGATCTCGGGCAGCAGCACCAGGATCTGCGCCTCCGGCTCGGCGGTCAGCAGGCCGGCGATGGCCTCGAGGTAAACTTCGGTCTTGCCCGAGCCGGTCACCCCGTCCAGCAGGGCGGTCTGGAAGCCCTCGGTGGTCATGGTGGTCAGGGCCTTGGCGGCGGCCGCCTGGCTGGGGTTCAGCGGCGCGCCGGCGCGCGACGGGTCGGGCCGGGGAAAGCTTTGGTCGGCCTCGATCAGCCGCACCTCCAGGACCCCCTCGTCGACCAGACCCTTGACCACGCCGGACGAGACGCCGGCCCGGCGGGCCAGCTCGGCGCCGGCCACCGGCTCTGTGGCGGCGGCCAGCACCCGCTCACGCGCCGGGGTCATGCGGGCGGGAAGTGCGCCCGTCGCGGCGATCACGCGCTCCGGCCTTGCCTTCGGGGCCCGCGCGCCGCGCAGCGTCATGGCCAGGGGCCAGCCGGGCACATCGACACAATAGCGCGCCGCCCATTCGACAAACTTCATCGTTCCCGGCGGCAGGGCCGGCTCGGTCCGCTTTTCCAGCACGGGCTTGAGCGGCCGGTTGCCGCCGGCGGCTTCGCGCAGGCCGCTGACCACCCCGATCGTCGTGCGCGGCCCCAGCGGGACCACCACCTGATCGCCCACGGCCAGGCCCATGCCGTCCGGCTCGGCGTAATCAAACGCCTCCGGCAGGGGCAGAGGCAGGATGACCGAAGCAATGCGGCTCACCTTTGTCCTCTCCCCGCATGCGGGGAGAGGACAAAGGTGAGGGGCGCCGCGTCGGCGGCGCGTAGAATGCCCCTCACCCAACCCCTCCCCCCGGTGCGGGGAGAGGCACGCAGCAGCGACTGGCGCGGACGCTCGAGGCCAGTTAAAACGCCTGCCATGCAAATTTTCCTCGATACGACCGACGTCACCGTCCTGCGGACCGCCACTGAAACGGGCCTTGTGGACGGAGTGACCACCAATCCTACCCTGATCGCCAAGTCCGGTCGCAACATGTTCGAGGTCATCGCCGAGATTTGTGATCTCGTCGAGGGCCCGGTCAGCGCCGAGGCCGTGGCCAGCGACGCCGCCACCCTGGTGGCTGAGGGCCGCAAGCTGGCCCAGATCGCGCCCAATGTCTGCGTCAAGCTGCCCCTGACCCGCGAGGGCCTGGTGGCTTGCCGGGTGTTGTCGGGCGAGGGGACCAGGACCAACGTCACCCTGTGCTTCTCGGCCAACCAGGCCCTGCTGGCCGCCAAGGCCGGCGCGACCTTCATCTCGCCCTTCATCGGCCGTCTGGACGACTACGGGTTCGACGGCATGGAGCTGATCCGCGAAATTCGCGCGGTTTTCGACAACTACGGTTTTGACACCGAAATCCTCGCCGCATCCATCCGCACCCCTGACCACGTAAAGGAAGCGGCCATTGCCGGGGCCGATTGTGCGACCATCCCGCCGGCAATTTTCAACGACCTCTTCAAGCACCCGTTAACCGACAAGGGTCTTGAGTTGTTCGCTGCGGACTGGGCCAAGACCGGCCAGTCCATTCTTTAGACATCCGGGGGCGGACATGAGTGAGGCGGGCGCAAAAAGATCAAGGTCCGCCGAAGCCGAGCTCGCCCGCGACTGGGACGTCGTCTCGGGTTTCCTGCGCGAAAACCCCGAGCTGATCCGCCAGGACCCGGCCCTGCTGACCGAACTGGATCTTCGGCCGCGCACCGAGAACATCGTCGACTTCGGCCCGGCGGCGCTGGCTCGCCTCTCCCAGGCCAAGGTCGCCGAGAAACAGGCCCGGGTTCAGCTCGAGGTCACGGCCCGCGCCAACTTTGCCGCCCAGGCCCAGGCCCACGCGGCGGTCATCGACATTCTTGAGGCCCGCAACAACTCGGATCTGGCCCGCCGCCTGGAAGAAATCGCCCAGCTCCGCTTCGGTCTGGTCACCGGCGTCATCGCCATCGAAGGCCCGGGGCACACCCCCGCCGGCTGGCGGGAACTGGAATTCGACTTCACCGACCGGCTGCTTGGCCCCGCTGGCCTGGCCCGCATGGGCGCCAGCCCTCATGCCGAGCTGTTGTTTTCCCAACAGGCCGAGGCCGTCAAAAGCATCGCCATGGTCCGCATCGCCATCTGGAACCCGGCCCGCCAGGGCGTGCTGGCGTTCGGTTCGCCCGATCCGCGCGGCTTTACCGCAGACATGGGCGCCGAACTGGTCGCCTTCCTCGCCCGCGTCGTCGAACGCACGGCCGAACGATGGCCGGCGCCCTAGACGCCCTCACCAGCTGGCTGGACTATCTCGCCAATGAGCGCCGGTCCTCGCCGCGTACGCTGGAAGCCTACGGCGACGCCGTGCGCCGCTATATCGTCTTCCTCGACGGCTACAGGGGCGAGGCGCTGTCGGCCGCCGATCTGGCCGGCGTCCGCGCCGCCGAGTTCCGAGCCTATCTCGCCTCGCGCCGCAAGGGCGACCATCCGTTGGCCCCGCGCTCGGTCAGCCAGGTGCTGTCGGCGGTGCGCAGCTTTCACCGCTACCTCGACCGCCGCCTGGGGATCGCCAACGCCCAGATCGCCCTGGTCCGCGGCCCGCGCGTCCTGCCCGGCATCCCGCGCCCCGTGACCGAAGACCAGGCTCGCGGCCTGATGGCCGAACCGGGGCAAGACGGCGACCGCGACCCCTGGGAAGCGGCCCGCGACGAGGCGTTGCTCACCTTGCTCTACGGTTGCGGTCTGCGGATCTCGGAAGCCCTGACCATCACCTGCGGTGACATTCCCATGGGCGCCTCGATCCGCGTCACCGGCAAAGGCGGCAAGACCCGCGTCGTGCCTGTGCTACCCGCCGTGAACGAAGCCATCGCCGCCTATCTTGCCCTGCAGCCCTTCGTGCTCGCGCCTGGCGACGTCCTCTTCCGCGCCAGGCGCGGCGGTGCGTTCAGCCCGCGTCACGCCCAGGCCATGGTGCAGCTGTTGCGCGGGCGGCTGGGCCTGCCGGCGTCGGCCACGCCCCACGCCCTGCGCCACTCATTCGCCACCCATCTGTTGGGCGCCGGCGCCGACCTGCGCTCGATCCAGGAGTTGCTTGGTCACGCCTCGCTGTCGACCACCCAGCGCTATGCCGACGTCGATGCCGCCGCCCTGCTCAGTTCCTATTCCGCAGCTCACCCGCGGGCGTGAGGCGCGCGCGCAGGCGCCGCCAGGCCAGGCCATCGGTGTCGCCCCGCTCGATCTCGGTCCAGCCGCGGTTCAGGTAGAAGGCCATGGCTTCCAGATTGAGCTCTGAACATTTCAGGGTCGGGGGCCCTTCCGTCACGTCCGACATGTGGGCCAATAGCGCCGTGCCCGCCCCGCAGCCCCGGCGCTCGACGAACAGGCTATGGACGAAGTTGCCCGGCCGGTAGAACGACAGGAACCCCGTCAGCGCCCCGTCCTGCAGGGCGATGTAAACTTCTTCCAGGTCAAAGCTGGGCCGGATCGCAACGGCGGTCAGGTCCTCCTGCGGCGCCCAGTCGAAGAGGCTTCCCGCCACCCGCTCATACAGCGCCGCGCAAGCGTCCAGTTCGTCGTCCCAGGCGCGGCGGACGTACAAGTGGTCAGGCCTGCATGGTCCAGCCCTCGACGCCCATCGCCGCCTGGCGCAAGGCCTCGGAGCGGGTGGGGTGGGGGTGGCAGGTGCGGGCGACATCCTCGGACGCGGCCGAAAACTCCATGGCCACGCAGTATTCGCCAACCATCTCGCCGACTTGCGGGCCGATCATATGGACGCCCAGGATGCGGTCGGTCTTGGCGTCGGCCAGCACCTTCACGAAACCCTCGGTCTCGTGGTTGATCTTGGCCCGCGAGTTGGCGCTGAACGGGAACTTGCCGCTCTTGTAAACGATGCCCGCCGCCTTCAGCTCTTCCTCTGTCTTGCCAACCCAGGCGACCTCGGGGCTGGTATAGACCACTGACGGGATCAGGCCGTAGTTCACATGGCCCGCCTTGCCGGCGATCAGTTCGATGACCGCCACGCCTTCTTCCTCGGCCTTGTGGGCCAGCATGACACCGGTGGTGACATCGCCGATCACCCAGACGCCTGGCGCTGAGGTCTTTCCGTGGTCGTTGGCGATGACCCCTCGCTTGTCAGGCACGATGCCGACGCTCTCAAGACCCAGACCGGTGGTGTAGGGACGTCGGCCAATCGCAAGCAGAACGTAGTCGGCCTTGAGCGTTTCAGCTGACCCACCCTTGACCGGTTCGACGGTGACCTCAACGCTCTTGGCCGTGGCCTTGGCGCCGGTGACCTTGGAGCCCAGCTTGAAGGTCATGCCCTGTTTGGTCAGCGAACGCTGGAAGGTTTTGGCGACTTCTTCGTCCATGCCTGGCGTGATGCGATCCAGGAACTCCACAACTGTGACCTGCGCGCCGAGACGCCGCCACACCGAGCCCAGCTCGAGGCCGATGATGCCGGCGCCGATGACGATCATCGATCCGGGCACTTCGGGCAGCGACAGGGCGCCGGTCGAATCGAGGATGCGCTTGTTATCCACCGTCACGCCCGGCAGCGCTGCCGGCTCCGAGCCCGTGGCGATGACGATGTTCTTCGCCTCAAGGGTCTGGACGGCGCCATCCGCTCCCTTGACCGCGACCTTGCCGGGACCGGTGATCGAGCCCCAGCCCTTGATCCAGTCGACCTTGTTCTTTTTCATCAGGAACTCAACGCCCTTGGTCAGGGCGGTGACGCTTTCGGCCTTCTGGGCCAGCATCTGTTTGAGGTTCAGCCTGGGTGAAACCTCAATGCCGAGGTGGGCAAATTCCTTGTTCGCCTGTTCGAACATTTCAGAGGCGTGCAGCAGGGCCTTTGACGGCATGCAGCCGACATTCAGGCAGGTGCCGCCCAAGGTCGGAGCGCCCTCGATAATGGCGACGGACATCCCCAGCTGGCCGGCGCGGATCGCCGCGTTGTAGCCGCCGGGGCCGGCCCCGATGATGACGACGTCGTATTGGGCCATGGAATCGTTCCCTGAATGCGCACCCGCAACCTAGTGGCCGCAAGGGTCTGGTTCAACGGCTATCCGCCGCTGCCGGCTGTTCAGGACAGTCCTGCGCCGCGCCGGGGCGCCGCGATGCTTCGCAGTCCTGTGCAGCGGCGTTTTCCGGTTTCAGATAGTCCAGCAGCAGGTCAATCTGCGCTTCGGAAAACCGCTGAAGGATGGGGTGGGCGCTCTCGTCGTTGTCGACCAGGGCATGGCGAATGCGCGGCGCGCCGAGCGTGCGGATGGTCTTGAGGGTCTGGCCGTTGAAACTGGCCTCGCCATGGCAACCGCCACAAGCCTGACGCCAGAGCGTGGCGCCGGTTTCGCGAGACGACCGCTCTTGGGCTGATGCGGACCAAACGGCGACGGCGCACAAAGAAACCGCGGCAAAAATCCCGATTGATGCCGCGCGGTTCATGATGAGCCCTATAGGTCCAGCAGCAGACGCGTCGGATCCTCGATGGCTTCCTTGACCTTGACCAGGAAGGTCACCGCGCCCTGACCATCCACGACGCGGTGGTCGTAGGACAGGGCCAGATACATGATCGGCCGGATCTCGATCTTGCCGTCGACGACGACCGCCCGCTCTTTTATGGCGTGCATGCCGAGGATGCCGGACTGGGGCGCATTGAGGATCGGGGTCGACATCATCGAACCGTAGATGCCGCCGTTGGTGATGGTGAAGGTGCCGCCTTGAAGGTCCTCGAGCGCCAGGGCGCCGTCGCGGGCGCGTTTGCCCAGGTCGCCTATGGTCTTTTCAATCTCGGCCATGGACAATTGGTCGGCGTTACGGACTACCGGCACCACCAGACCCTTTTCGGTGCCGACGGCCACGCCGATGTCATAGTGGTTCTTGTAGATCAGATCAGTCCCGTCGATCTCGGCGTTGACGTCGGGCACGGCTTTCAGGGCATTGACGCAGGCCTTCACGAAGAAACTCATGAAGCCCAGCTTCACGCCGTGCTTCTTTTCGAACACGTCCTTGAACTCGTTACGCAAGGCCATGATCCCGCTCATGTCCGCCTCGTTAAAGGTGGTCAGCATGGCGGCCGAGTTCTGGGCTTCCTTGAGGCGGCGTGCGATCGTCTGGCGCAAGCGGGTCATGCGCACGCGCTCTTCCAGTTCGTGAACCGGGCGCCGCGCCGCGGGGGCGGCGGCCGGAGCCGGAGCGGCTGAACGGGTTTCCAGGGCGGCCAGGGCATCGCCCTTTGTGATACGGCCGTCCTTGCCGGTGCCGGCGATGGCGGCGGGATCAAGGCCACCTTCGGTGACCACCCGATTGGCGGCTGGGCTCAAGGGCAAGTCAGCGACCGGCGCGGCAGGCGCCGCGACTTTCGGCGCGGGCGTAGCGGCAGCCTTGCCTTCGCCGGCGCTCATACGCCCCAGAACGGTGCCCGGCGTGATGGTCGCGCCTTCGGCTGCGTCGATGGAGTCCAGGACGCCGTCAGATGGGGCTGCGACCTCAAGGCTGACCTTGTCGGTATCGAGTTCGACCAGGACTTCGTCCTTCTTGACGGCGTCGCCGACCTTCTTGGCCCAGCGGGCCACCGTCGCCTCGGATACAGATTCGCCCAGGGCGGGGGTCATTATGTCGGTCATTGTGGTCAGGTCTCTTGATTCTATTTCGCGAAGGCTTGGGTGAGGAACGCGTCAAGTTCGGCATTGTGCCGCTTCATCTGGCCGGCGGCGGTGGAGGCCGAAGCCGGACGGCCGACGTAACGCGCCCGTTTGGCCCGCACCTCGAGCTTTTCGAGGGTCAGCTCCAGCCAGGGATCAACAAAGGTCCAGCCGCCCATGTTCTTGGGCTCTTCCTGGCACCAGACCAGTTCGGCGTGGGTGAAGCGATTGAGGATCTCGCTGATCGACTTGATCGGCCACGGATAGAACTGCTCGAGACGCACGATGTAGACGTCGTTGCGCTGTTCCAGCGCCCGGCGCTCGATCAGGTCGAAATAGACCTTGCCTGAACAGGCGATGACCCGGGTGATCTTTTCGTCCGGAAGCAGGGTGATGCCGCCGACGTCGCATCCGGCTTCGGCGCCGTCGACCATGACGCGGTGGAAGCTGTTGCCGGGACCAAAGTCCTCAATGTTGGAAATAGCCCGCTTGTGACGCAGCAGGGACTTGGGCGTCATGATGATCAGGGGCTTGCGGAAGTCGCGGCGCATCTGGCGGCGCAGGGCGTGGAAGTAATTGGCCGGCGTCGTGCAGTTGACCACCTGCATATTGTCTTCGGCGCACATCTGCAGGAATCGCTCAAGGCGGGCTGAAGAGTGTTCCGGGCCCTGGCCTTCATAGCCATGCGGCAACAGCACCACGAGCCCGCTCATCCGCAGCCACTTGCGCTCGCCCGACGAGATGAACTGGTCGAACAGCACCTGGGCGCCGTTGGCGAAGTCGCCGAACTGGGCTTCCCAAAGGGTCAAGGTGTTGGGATCGGCCAGGCTGTAGCCGTATTCGAAACCCAGCACCGCCTCTTCCGACAGGGCCGAGTCGATCACCTCATAAGCGGCCTGACCGGGCCGGATATTATTGAGCGGGATAAAGGCTTCCTCGGTCGACTGATCGATGATCGCTGAATGCCGATGGCTGAAGGTGCCGCGAACACTGTCCTGGCCCGTCAGGCGGATCGGGATGCCCTCATCCAGCAGGCTGGCGAAGGCCAGGTGCTCGCCCGCGCCCCAGTCGATGCCGACGCCGGCCTCGACCGCCGCGCGGCGACCCTCGATAACCCGGCGTACGGTCTTGTGAGCGTCGATCCGTTCGGGGATGGCCGTGAGCTTGTCATTCAACTCTTTAAGTCGAGCGATCGAAACGCCCGTATCGCCGCGCCGGTCATCCTCGCTGGGCAGGCCCAGCGCCTTCCACTGGCCGTCCAGCCAGTCGGCCTTGTCGGCTTCATAGGTTTTTCCGGCCTCGAATTCGGCCTCCATGAAGTCGTCGAATTCCTTTTCCCAGCCGTCGACCTCGGCCTGGCTGATCACGCCTTCGCCAACCAGGCGCTGGGCGTAAAGATCCTTGGTCGAGGGGTGGTCCTTGATGCGGGCGTACATCAGGGGCTGGGTCATGGTCGGATCGTCGCCCTCGTTGTGACCGAAGCGGCGATAGCAGAACATGTCGACGACCACGTCCTTGCCGAACTTCTGGCGGAACTCGGTAGCCACCTTGGCGGCATAGACCACGGCCTCCGGATCATCGCCGTTGGCGTGGAAGATCGGCGCCTCAACCATAAGAGCCACGTCCGACGGATAGGGCGAGGTGCGCGAATAGCGCGGGCTGGTCGTAAAGCCGATCTGGTTGTTGACGATGAAGTGGACGGTTCCGCCGGTGCGGAAGCCCTTCAGGCCCATCAGAGTGAAACATTCGGCGATCACGCCCTGACCAGCGAAGGCGGCGTCGCCGTGCAGCAGCAGGGGCATGACGTGGCCGCGGCCGGCGGTCGGTTCATCGCGCAGCAGGAAGGACTGTTTGGCGCGCGCCTTGCCCAGGACGACGGGATTGACGATTTCTAGGTGGCTGGGGTTGGCGGTCAGCGACAGGTGGACGTTGTTGCCGTCGAACACCCGGTCGGACGAAGCGCCCATATGGTACTTCACATCGCCCGAGCCGACGATGTCGGAGGGCAGGGTGCTGCCGCCCTGAAATTCGTGGAAGATCACGTGATAAGGCTTGCCCATCACGGCGGCCAGCACGTTCAGGCGCCCGCGGTGGGGCATGCCCAGGATGATGTCCTTCACCCCCAGCGCGCCGCCGCGCTTGATGATCTGTTCCATGGCCGGGACCAAGGCTTCGCCGCCGTCGAGGCCGAACCGCTTGGTGCCGGGGAAACGCTTGTGCAGGAAGCGCTCAAAGCCTTCGGCCTCGATCAGCTTCTTGAGGATGGCGACCTTGCCCTCGCGGCTGAACTGGATTTCCTTGTCCTTGCCTTCGATGCGGGCCTGCAGCCACGACTTCTCGGCGGGGTCGGAGATGTGCATGAACTGCACGCCGACATTGCCGCAGTAGGTGCGGCGCAGGATCGACAGGATCTCGCGCAGGGTCGAGGCTTCAAGGCCCAGCACGAAATCGAGGAAGATGGGCCGGTCGTAGTCGGCCTCGGTGAAACCGTAGTTTGCCGGGTCCAGCTCGCTGGCGTCGCCCGCGGTGATGGCGATGCCGAGCGGATCAAGATTGGCCTTCAGGTGGCCGCGCATACGGTAGGCGCGGATCATCATGATGGAGTGCAGGGAATCCAGCGTCGCCTTGCGGATGTCTTCAGTGCTCGCAGCGGGCAGGGCGGCGGCGATTTTGGCGCCGAGCTTGGCTTCCATCGCTGGCCACATGCCGTCCAGGGCCGACAACCAGTCAGGCCGGGCGATCGGCGTCGCGCGAGGGGTCCAGGATGGCTTGGCCGCCTGGGCTTTCGCCGCTGCGGGCGAGTCAGGAAGGTTGGCGAAAAACGCCCGCCAGGACGGCTCCACAGAGTCGGGATTTTGCGCCCACTTTGCGTAGAGCGCCTCCACGAACGCGGCATTGCCGCCGTAGAGAAAGGAGGTTTCGGTCAGAACCTGGTTTATCAGACCCGCGTCATCGGCCATGGCAAGTATCCTAGGCGATCGCCGCGGAGCCTTGCGTCAACGGGCTGGGGGCGAATCGCTAACCCTATATAGGTATCAGGCGCCTTTCAGCACCTCTACCAGTGTTTCACCAAGCTTCGCCGGCGACGGAGAAACGCGTATTCCCGCGGCTTCCATGGCGGCGATCTTGTCTTCGGCGCCGCCTTTACCACCAGAGATGATGGCGCCAGCGTGGCCCATCCGGCGCCCGGGAGGCGCCGTTCTTCCGGCAATAAAACCGACCATCGGCTTCTTAATCTTGGAATGCTTAATGAAGTCCGCCGCATCTTCCTCGGCCGAGCCGCCGATTTCGCCGATCATGATGATGGATTCAGTCGCGGGGTCCGCCAGGAACATCTCCAGGATGTCGATGAATTCGGTGCCCTTGACCGGGTCGCCGCCGATACCGACTGCAGTGGTCTGTCCCAGGCCGACCTGTGTGGTCTGGAAAACGGCTTCATAGGTCAGGGTGCCCGAGCGCGAAACAACGCCGACTGAGCCCTTCTTGAAGATATTGCCCGGCATGATGCCGATCTTGCATTCGTTCGGCGTCAGAATGCCGGGGCAGTTGGGCCCGATCAGGCGTGACTTGGATCCCGACAGCGAGCGCTTGACCTTGACCATGTCAGCCACCGGGATTCCCTCGGTGATGCAGATGATCAGCGGCACCTCAGCGTCGATGGCCTCAAGGATGGAATCGGCGGCGAAGGGGGGCGGGACATAGATTACACTTGCCGTGGCGCCGGTGCGGGCCACCGCTTCACCGACCGTGTCATACACGGGCAGACCGATGTGGGTGGTGCCGCCCTTGCCGGGGGTAACCCCGCCGACCATCAGGGTGCCATAGGCGATGGACTGTTCGCTGTGAAAGGTCCCTTGGGCGCCTGTGAGGCCCTGGCAGATGACCTTGGTGTTCTTGTCGATCAGGATGGACATGAAGCCCCATTCATTCCGGTTTTTCAGCGCGTTCCACGCGCGCGAGGGGCTTAGCGCACCTCGCTCGCGAGGGGAACCGTCCAAACATGAAAAAGGCGACGGATGGCCGCTTTCAGGGCTTGGGGCGGAAGAGGATGAACACAGTGTTGGCGTCTGTTGACGCCGAGAAGGCCACGCGGGTTTGGCCGGAAGTGATCGCGTTCTGGATCGCGGGTCCCGCTGCATTGGCGAGACTTTGATGGGGCCCGGCGGATTGAAGGTAGAAATAACTGACGCCGGTCGGGCTGGTCGTGCCGGGAACCTCGGCCCACCGGCGGAAGGCCGAAACCTCACTGGCCGCGGCGGGCGCAGTCGACAGGGCGCAAACGTCCGAATCAGCTCCCGGAATGCCGGCAACTGGCGCCCGGCCGGTCGTGACGACCAGGACCTTGCCTTCGAAGGTCTTCCACAGAGTTTTCTGCTGGCGGATGTTAGGCACTACCGCGCGCGCGGCGTAAAGATCCGGTGTCTTCAGATAACCTGCGATGCGGGCTTGTCGCTCCACCCTCGCGGCGTCAGCATCGTTGGCGTCGCAGATGGCAATGAATTGCTTGAAAAGGCTCTGGTCATCCGCGGAGGCTGGCACCGGCGTCTGGGCCTGGACCGCGCCTGCAGCCGCAAGGGCCAGGACGACAAACGATGTCAAGCGCTTCATTTTGAAATTCCCCCCGTCTTGCCAGTCTAGCTCACCTGCCGGGGGAATGGGAATTGGGCTGATCGCTGCGGACGCTTGCCCTCAGGTCCGGGGAGTCAGAAGGATATGCATGTTGTCGGAGAACGGTGAGAACCGGTTCAGTTGCCGGAACCGGTAACCGGTCTCCTCGGCCATGCGCTTCATCTGCGGCACGGTGAAATAGTTGACATGGTCGGGATAGCGAAAGCCGCCCCAGCGGGCGCCCATGACCTTGCGATTGCTCGATCCGTGATTCGGCAGGCGCAGATAGAGTTTTCCGGTCTTCGACAATACCCGTCGCACGCCTTCCAGCAGGGCCCTGGGATGCTGTTCATGCTCGAGGATCGAAGACATCAGCACGCCGTCGAACGAGCCTTCCGGGAAGTCCTGCAAGCGCTCGATCGCCGGCCCGAACAGGGCATAACCGCCGCGCTTCTTCATGTTGGCGTCGGCCTCGGCGTGGCGGGCGGCCGAAAGTTCGATACCGAAGGGGATGAGGGGCTCGGGCAACGCCAGGCCGCGTCCGCAGCCAACATCCAGCACCTTGCCCTGGCCAAAGACGCGCACGTAGCTCGAGCCTACGTCGCGGCGAAACCTCCACCGAAAGGCAAAAGCCCGGTCGATGGCCATCAGAACCGGGCGTTCTTTCTGAAGGCGGCTGCGGTGTTCAGCCTTGGTTTTTTCCCAGGCGAATTCATCGACCAGCTGATCGTAGCGTGGAGGATTTCTCAGGTAGACGAATCCGCAGGCGTCACACTTGCCAATCCGCCACTCGCCCCGGGAAAAGGCCGGGATGTCAGTTGCTTTGGTCGCGCCGCAGGCCGGACAGTCGCGCAGAGCCATCAGGGCTTCGGCCGCAACAACATGATCAAACTCATGTCGTTGTCGGTTCCCGTAGTAAGGGCGCGCACCTCGCCCGCATCCCGCGCAGCCTGGAGTTCGGGCAAGGTGATAGGCAAGGATCGCCTCGCACTGGCGGTCTCGCGGAAAAGGTAGGAGGTCCGGCCGGCCTGGGCGATGGGCGCAGAGCCGGTCCAGCCGCCAACAGCGGCCAGGTCAGCCGGCCTGGGCGGGTTCGATGCGACGGCGCAGACCTCGGCGCTTGCCCCCGGAAGCAGGTCGAATGACATAGTTCCCGTCATCAGAGCGATGAAGCCGCCGTCAAAGACTTTCCACAACACCTGCGGCTCGCGCATGCCGGGCGCCGCGTCGGCTGGAATGAACTTGGCAGGGGGGCGCACATAACCAAGTGATCGAGCCTTGGCGAGGGCCTGTTCACCCTTGACACCGATGGCGTCGCACAAGTTCAAAAACTGATCGAACAAAGGGTTTGGCAGAATGTCGGCGGGGGGTTGCGCCAGGACCGGGCTGGAGAGGCCCATGGTCAGAGCGGCCGCAACAAACACGTGCCTCACAGCCATATTTCCGCTCCCGGTCAGGCGGCTCCGCGCACCGCCGCCACGATCTTTTCAGCGCCATCGGACAGATCGTTGGCGGCGATGACGTTCAGACCGGAATCATTGATGATCTTCTTGCCCTGTTCGACATTGGTGCCTTCCAGACGCACGACCAGCGGCACTTTCAGACCCATTTCGCGCACGGCCGCGACGACGCCTTCGGCGATAATGTCACAGCGCATGATGCCGCCGAAGATATTCACCAGGATGCCTTTCACGTTCGGATCGGCGGTGATGATCTTGAAGGCCGCGGTGACTTTTTCCTTGGACGCTCCGCCACCGACGTCGAGGAAGTTGGCGGGCTCGGCGCCATATAGCTTGATGATGTCCATGGTAGCCATGGCCAGGCCCGCGCCATTGACCATGCAGCCTATTTCACCGTCCAGGGCGACATAGGACAGGTCGTACTTCGAGGCTTCAATTTCCTTGGGGTCTTCTTCGCTCTCGTCGCGCAGTTCCATGATTTCAGGGTGGCGGAACATTGCGTTGGAATCGAAACTGATCTTGGCGTCGAGCAGGATCAGCTTGTCATCGCCGGTAACCATCAGCGGATTGATTTCCAGCATCGCCATGTCCTTGGCGACGAACGCTGTATAGAGCTGGTTCAGCAGCCTGGCGGCCTGTTTGGCCAGATCTCCTGACAGGTTCAGCGCCTTGGCCAGCGAGCGGCCGTGATGCGGGAACACGCCCGTGGCGGGATCGATCTGAATGGTGAGAATTTTTTCAGGAGTCGAATGGGCGACTTCCTCGATGTCCATGCCGCCTTCAGTCGAGGCGACCACAGCCACACGACTGGTTTCGCGGTCGACCAGGAGGGACAGGTAGAGTTCTCGTGAAATCTGGGCACCTTCTTCGATGTACAGGCGGTTGACCTGCTTGCCCTTGCGGCCCGTCTGGTGGGTCACCAGTACGCGCCCGAGCATTTCCTCGGCGTTGGCGCGGACATCTTCGACCGACTTGACCACGCGAACGCCGCCCTTGGCGTCAGGACCAAGCCCCTCAAAACGACCCTTGCCGCGACCGCCCGCGTGAATCTGCGATTTGACCACAAACACCGATCCGCCCAGCGCCTTTGCGGCGGCTTCCGCTTCGGCCGGTGTGAAGGCCACCTGGCCCTTGAGCACCGGAACGCCGAATTCCTTGAGGACTGCCTTGGCCTGGTGCTCGTGGATGTTCATCTTGGAAAGACTCGCGATGGATTGACGCAAAGGCCCTTGCGGCCGCGGCGGTTATAGGCGCCGGTGAGGCGGGACGCAACGGCGGCGAGGATCGTCAGTGGCGTTGCCAGTTGTGGGAAACGGCGCAAAGCTGAATCCGGGTCAGGAATGCATTCGAGGGGAACAAAGGTGCTGGGTTCAAGGGCGCATCGCGGCACACTGGCGCTCATGTCGCTGCTCGCGCTGGCGCCGCTCGCGGCGTGCGCCAGCGGCGGTGGTGGCGGCTCGCCGGGCTCTACACCACCACCGCCTCCGCCTCCGCCCCCGCCCCCACCTCCCCCGCCGCTTGGGACGCCCACGCCGCAGACAACGAGCGCCGAGTATCAACGGAACCCGGGGCTGGCGCTGATCAGGCCGGAAGTGGGTTGGGCAGTCGGCGCCACGGGGGCAGGCATAACGGTCGCGGTCCTGGATGCGGGCGTTGATCCGTCCCAGACTGACCTGACCGGGCGGCTTTCCCCGCTGTCGGTGGATTTGACAGGCCCACATTCGGCGACATTCGGCGATCAGCACGCGACGATCATCTCGACGCTGCTCGCCGGGAACTACAACGATCAGTTCACAGTGGGCGTGGCTTATGAATCGACGATCATGTCGATCAGGATCGATACGGGCCCGACCTGCACCCATGGCTGCTCCATCGGAACGGCGGGTGAGATCAGCGGCCTCGACTATGCGGCCACGCACGGAGCCAACATCGTCAATATCTCCTTCGCCTCCAACGCGCCGGAAACGGTCCAGGCTCAGGATGCCTTTCAGCGGGCGGTTAATGCAGGTCTTGTGATCACGGCGGCCGCAGGCAACGATGGCTCAGCCAATCCGGCCTATCCCGCCCGTCTGGCTTCGGATCAACGCTATCAGGGCTCGATTATCGCTGTCGGCTCACTGAACGCCGCAGGAACGGATCTGGCGAGCTTCTCAAATCGGGCTGGCGATGCCGCCAGCTATTTCCTCGTTGCGCCGGGAGAGAACATCATCGCCGACTGTGCGACGGTGTCGGGCAGCACGGTCTGTCACCAGGACTCGGGCACTTCGTTCGCCGCGCCCCTGGTCGCCGGCGGGCTGGCTCTACTGCTGGATGCGTTCCCAAATCTCACCGGGCGGCAGGCCGCGGCCATTCTACTTCAGTCGGCGCGGGACATGGGCGCTGTGGGAACCGATCCGGTGTTCGGGCGCGGCGCGCTGGATATTCAAGGCGCGTTCCAGCCACTCGGAGCGCTGAAGATTCCGACGCCGGCGGGATCGGTGTTGATCGAGAGCCTCTCGAGTCAAACGGCTATGACAGGAGGGGCTTTCGGCGACGCTTTCCAGCGCACCGGCGTCAAGTTGTCGACCGTACTCTACGACGAATATGATCGCCGCTTCACTGTCGGTCTCGGCGATTTGTTCCGCGATCAGGGGCGGCGAAGCGCCGCGCCCGTGAGGCCTATGCTAGAGCGGTCATCCGCGAATGTGACCGCGCCGGGCGGTGGCGGGCTTGGTTTTACTGTTGAACAGGATCCGGCGGCCCGGAGCATGGCGCGCCTTTCGGGACTTTCGAATTTGAACGTACCCGAGTCGGTGGCCATTTCCTATTCAAAGGCGGGCATGACGCTCGACTTCTGGACGGGCAAGTCTGGCGCCACGCCGATGTTCGGCGATGCCCCGGTCGATGACTTCAGCAGCCTAGTCCGCAGCCAGGCGGTTGGCCGGGTTTTGTGGCGCTCAGGCCGGTGGGTGCTGTCAGCGGAGCAGGGCTCCGGCGGCTTTCAGCCCGGTCCCGTACAAAACTTCGCGCCGGTGCCTGTTGGTCGAGATCCGTCCGCCTACGGCCGGATGACGGCAAGCGCACTCGGGCGGACTTGGGACGCCGGTGTCGTTGTTGGGGCGATGAAGGAAGCGGCAGGCCCGCTGGACTCTTATGTTTCACGCGATTCAGCCCTGTCGATGTCGTCTCTGACCCGATTTGCGAGTTTTTCGACTGGCTGGGCGCCGGCCGATGGCGTTCGACTGGACGCAAGGCTGTCGTTGGGGCGCACGCAGGCTGATGGCAAGCTGCTGATGTTGAGTGATGGCCTGAGCTCCAGCTGGGCGCTCTCCGGTGCGGTCGACTGTGCGCGTTTGAATCTGCCCTGTTCGGGCCTATCGGTCAGCCTGTCTCAACCACCTCGAATTGAGCATGTACGGCTTTCGGCTGTGCTGGCTGATACCCCGCCGGGATATTTCGATCCCCTGACCTACAGTCGGCGCTCAGTGACGGTCGCTCCGGATGGGCGGGAGATTGATCTTGGACTGGGCCTGACGCGCAGTATTCGGGCCGGCGTCCTTCGTTTGGATGCGGCCGGCCTGTTCAACGAGGGCAATCGTCGTCACTCCGCCGTAGGGTATGGAGCGACCGCAAGTCTACGCAGGTCGTTTTAATCAACCTGCCGCGGCAAATCGTGGCGCAATTCAGGCAAAGAAAAAGGCCTGGCGACGAATCGCCAGGCCCAAATCTGTAAGTTTGCCCTCTCCTTTCCAGCGGCTGCCGGAACGGGAGAACGGTTTTTACTTATCGGTCGGGTCAGAGCCGTCCTTGGGAGCGCCGGTGCCCGACGAGCCCATGAACACCTTCTTGCCGTCGAGGAAGGTGATGTCGCGGCCGTTGGCCTTGCAGGTCGCCGTGTGGGTGACCGGGCTTTCGAGGCAGCGCTTGTCCTTGGCTTGATAGCCACGGACGATGATGTCCGTGCCCGGCCGCAGCATGTTACGGTCAAGACCCATACGCAGCAGGGTGTTGGGCGTTCCGCCCTCAACCATCCAGTCCTGCGGAGCCTTGCCGGCGTCGGCAACGGTCAGGTGGACCCAGGTGTGCGGGTTCACCCATTCAACGGTCGTCACCTTGCCCTTGAGCAGGACCGGTGAGTCACCGTCGAATTCAGCTTGGAACGCGTGGTGAGCTTGGACTTGCTGAGCGGCAATGCCCCCGGCAAGCACGATGGCGCCCAGGCCAGCGGCAACGAGAAGATTAGATTTCATTTTGCGTTTCCCTTTACGCCTAATACCCACGCCGGCCAAATTTCTAAGGTCTGGTCGACGAAGTGAAGTTCGCCCTTCGAACTAGATAAGTTACATTCTGTCTTTTGCAACGATGTTGCAATGAAATCCCTACGGCAGCGGATTGCGACGCAGGTGTCCGTACAGGAGCTCGGTGACGAACTCGACGCACTTGAACTGCTGCAGACGGCTGTCTTCGCCGACTTGTTTGTAGAGGACCATGCTCATCTTCCACGGACGGGTGAAGGTCTGCGGATCGG
>CANJPZ010000017.1 GCA_947476325.1 Caulobacteraceae bacterium
CCACCAATCAAGGGCCGTCCGGAAAATCCGGGCGGCCTTTGCCACATCAGAGCAGTTCGGTTTCCTGGCCAGGCACATGACCCTCGTGTTCGCGAAGGGCCCACATCAACCCGACAACCGCGCCCTTGACGCGGGGCAACAGAACCAGGGCGATCACCACGACAGCTGGCACCAGGACGGCCGCCACCCAGGGCAGCGGCAGGCGAAACAGGAACGGGAACAGCACCAGGGGCGCGACGAAGACGTGTCCCATGATCAGGATCGTGAAATATGCGGGCCCGTCGTCGGCGGGATACTGGCCATTGTCGTGGCCGCAGACCTCGCAGGTCTCCTGGACCTTGAGATATTTTCGGAACAGTTGGCCCTGACCGCATTGGGGACAGCGGAACAAGGCGCCGCGCTTCATGGCGCCGAACACGTGGGACAGGGACATGTCGGATATGTAGGCCCGCAGACCCCTGGCCGCAATCGGGCGTAACCGCGCATCAATCTGTGTGACCTAGAAACGGGGACATGTACCGCCGAACCCTGCTCATCGCCCTGCTTGCGGCCCCGGTCGCGGCTTTCGCCAAGGAAGCCGAAGTCTCAAACAAGGCCAATACGGCCACCTATGTGGCGATGCAGACCCTGTCGGCGTCCATAACCCGCCGCGATGGCACACGAGGCGTGGTCACCATCGACAACGGGATCGACGTACCGGACGCGACCTTGCGGGCCTACGCGCTAAGCGCCCAGCCCCGGTTGCGGGCGGCCTGCAACAGGCTGTTGTCCAACTATATGGCAGGCCTGCCGGGCGGGGCCGCGCCCAACGCCGACTATCTGGTGCGCGAGTTCCAGCGCATTACCGACACGACCCTGGGCAAGACCGGGGCGCGGGTCCTGGTTGGCTCAATCCTGATGAATTGAGGCTCTAGCGGGCGAATTTGAGTCCGGTCAGGACTTCAAGGTCGTCGAGGGCCTGGGTCTCACCGGTCACCTTGATGGCTTTCATGCCAAGTTCGGCCGCCGGCTTGCAGTTGACCCCCAGGTCATCAAGATACACGCAGGCGTCAGGTTTGACGGCGAGCAGCTCGCACATCATCAGATAGATGCGTGGATCGGGCTTGCGGACGCCCGACTTGGAGCTTTCGAGAATGGCGTCGAACAGGGGAAAAATGGCGGCGACGGCCGCCGCCTTCTTCGGGTCAGAGGCCATGGACGCCCCTTCGCCCGTGGCCATGTTGTTGGTGATACAGCCGACTTTGAATACCGCCTTGCAGGCCTTCAGGGCGCCCACCATCGCCGGGCGAACATTCCCAGAGATCAGCGGCAACACGTCGGCGCCGCGCACCGGGTGGCCCAGGGCGGTCGACTCGGCCAGAAACAATGTATCGAAGCCTGCCGCGTCGATTTCCGTCCGCTCGAACCTGGCCCAGGCGTTGTCGTGGAAATTGGTGCGATTGACCGAGCGGATCAGGTCGTGGGGCAGGCCTTTTTCCGCTTCGAAGCGATTGAAGGCCTCGAAGGGCGAGGAGGTGAACACCCCGCCGAAATCCCAGATCACCGCTTCAATGGCCGCCATTCGCATCCCCTTCGTAACTCCCCGACGCTCTAGGCGCCGAAGCGTCCGCGGGCAAGCCTCATGATCCGGCATGCACCCTGGCAGGCGCCTCCGTATGATTTCGCCATTGGTCTTCGCACCATCCCGGAAGAGGCCTGGCTCGAGGGCGGCGCTGCGGAGGCGGGTCGCAAGACGGCCTTGCTGAACACCGAACCCGATTGCGTCTGGGGTGAAATCCCGTGCTCACAGGCCGGTCAGTCCGAGGTGTTGTCCCTTGTTGAGGCCGCCACCGGCCGGAAAGGCGATCCCTCGCTTCGCCCCCTGTGGGCGGCAGGATTGCTCTGTGCAGATGACCTTTGTCTGATGGAGAAGACGGACGGGGCCTGGCGCCTCACCGCCGCGAGCCTGTGCTCGCCGACCTTTTTCACCGTGGCCGAGGCGCTGGGTAAAAGTCTGGATGACCTGCATGGGCCGGTGCCGGCGTTTGCCCAGCGATTCCTGCCGCGCGTGGCGCGGATGTTCGATGCGCTCTCGCCCGGACCTGTGCTGGAACGGAGCAACTGGACGGTTACAGCGTCAGGTGAGGCTTATCTGCCGGCGTCGGCCCCGGTTCGCGCCAGCTTGCAAGATGTTCCGCTTGATCAGGCCGGCGAGCGGCTGTTTCTAAGGGTTGAACGACAGACGCTTCGCAAGTTGCCGCAAACCGGCGCGGTGCTTTTTACGATCCGCGCCTGGCGCAACCCCTTGAACGCGTTGAAGGACGATCCGGTCCGCCTCGCGGCCTTCGCCGCAGCATGGCGCGGCGCCAGCGATGATTTTCGCGCCTACAAAGGCCTCGCTTCTTACGACGTGCTGGTCGAGGCGTTTCTCGCCCGCCAGTAGAATCCAGACCTCATGGCGCGGTTTTTGGAGTGTGATGGGCAACTGTCCCGGAGTTGCACATGATCCGCACCCTTCTCATTCTCAGCGTCGCTTCTGCCGCTCTGAGCCTTGCCGCCTGCGACAAGCCGTCGGCCCTGACCAAGGCCCAGCCGGGCGAATGCTACCAGGTTGTCGGCAAGGACAGTCTGGGGGCGCCCACCTTTGCCAAGACGGCTTGCGCCGCCGATGCGGCAGCGGGGAATGTTCAAACCGCTACGGCGGATACGACCGCCGCTGGCGTTTGTCCCAGGACACCAGTTTGCACGGGTGTGGGATCGGGCGCGGGCACCGGATCTTCGACGGCAACCGGCGGGTCTTCCACGGCCAGCGCCTCTGGCGCACCGGCCTATGTCGCCACCTCTGCGGTGCGACACAGCAAGGCCGCCGGTCGCCGCAGCGCCCATAGCCGTAACAAGGGCAGCCACGCTTCCAGCCGCTATGCGAAGAGCGAATCTGGCGACTACGCCCGGGTGACCGATTCCGACTACTATACTGGCGGCTCAACCCGCAAAGCCGGCGGATCGTCGGGCGAAAGCACAGACTATTCAAACCGCAACAGCGGCGGCCGCGTACAAGGCGGCAGCTATTCGCAGAGCGGATCCAGATCCAGCGCTGAGTACGCCTCCCGCGATAGCGCACGCAGCGGCTATAGCGTTCAAAGCTCCGGCAGCGAACAGTCTTCGAGTTCCTATTCCGAAACCAGTTCAAGCTCGGGTTCCGGTTATGCCTACAGTTACAGCTCAGGCTCGGGCCACGGCCTTGCCGGCGGCGCCTGCAACTGCGGTGGCGGGCGCCCCGCGCCCGGCCCGCACTCTCCGTTTGACGGCAATGGCTTCCTGACCTGGCAGGGCAAGGTCCAGTACGACCCGCGCCGCTAACGGCTCGCCGTCTTGGTGACAGGCGCGGGATTTCCCGTTCCTGCCTGTGCAATGAGCGCCTGGCAGTTGGCGTCCTTGGCCATGCCTGAGTGCAATGAACGGCAAGATCGCCGCGATCGGCGCCAGAACTGTTCCGATCAGGGCGGCAAGGTCCGCCTGACCGGCGGCATGTCCGGCCTCGCCGCCAAGGTGAGGGCTGCGCATCGGCCCGGTCAGAGCCAGAGGAATGTTGAGGCGGATCAGCCTGGACTTCTTGAGATGGCCCCGCAGATGAAGATCCACGCGCTCGGTCTTAAAGTTCATCGTGCTGCTGCCGGTCGCGATCACCGGACCGGTGTCGAGAACAATGGTCTGAGCGGTCATGACCCCGCCCGACATTGCGATCCGGCGCCGGATTTTTGGCGAAGCTCGCGCACCGATTTCGGCGGCGCGAACCTTCAGGGACCGGAACCCGCTATGGAGCCATTCCATTTGTTGCCTGTTTGACTTCACCCGACTGAAAAGGCCGGATAGCGGTTTCGTTCCGGCCGTGCTTTTCGCTGGCCAGTCAGACGGTCGCCCGGGGGAGAATTTCCGCAGCCAGGCCCTCGGCCCGTGCGGTTTCCAGCAAGGCGGTCGCGGGTGGGCCGGCGGTGATGACGACCAGGCGATTTCCCGCAAGGGCTCGAGCCAGAATCTCACCTGCTGAGAGAATCAATCGGGGCGCATCCCGGCGGATGCGGGACTTTATACCGGCGTCGACGCCGTCCTCGACCACAGCGGCATCGACCTCGCCCAGGGCGCGGACTGCGCGAATTGACAATAGATCGACCGGGCCGCGTCCATCCAGCAACCACAGGGAGCCAGCACGTGGCCGGCCCGCCGCGGCCAGACTGGCTTCAAGCAGGTCTTGGGCGGCTGCCATGTCGCCTTCCATCGCCGCTGCCGCGGCAGGACCAGTTATCGTTTCGCGCAGGAAAGCACGCCGGTCCGCCATGTCAGGATAGGCCTCGCGCACCGCGTCGCGCATCTGGTGCAGCAGGGCGGCCAGACGCCCGGCGCCCTCAGGCACGTGATTCTCAATGTCGCCGCGCAGGATCGAAGCCAGGATCGGCGAGGCACCCGCCGTACCGACGGCGGCGACCACGGCGCCGCGGTCGATCAGGGCAGGCGTGGAAAAATCCGAGAGTGCGGGCCGGTCGGCGACATTGACAGGCACGCCCGCCTGCCGCGCTGCGAAGGCGGCCTGGGCGCAAAAAGACTCATCGTCGGAGCCTATGAAAACAAGTACGGCGTCAGAATAGGAGAGGGGATCGAGCGCCATACGCCCATCGATTCGGACGATCTGGGCCGGAGAGCCTTCGAAAAGGCGGGCCTTGGCCTCGGCGGCGTCGCCCGATCCGGCGATCACGACCTTGCGACCGGCGAGGGAATAGTAGGCGGGGAAGGCGTCCATTAGGACGACCTTACCCCGCCCGGGGTCTGTTCGGCTACTTCAGCGTCTTCAGGACGTCGATGATCTGTGCGCGCTCGGCGGCGTCAGCGACGCTAGTGCGCATCTTCGAGCCCGGAGCCCAGTCGACCGGCTTGGTCAAATAGGCGTCGAGATTCGCCGCCGTCCACTTCTGGCCCGACTTGGCCTTAAGGCCGTCTGAATAGGCATAGATGGTCGAGGCGACCGAGCGGCCAAAGACGCCCTTAAGCGAGGGGCCTTTCACAGCGGCCGGGGCAGTATCGGCATGGCAGGTCATGCACTTCTTCTGGAACAGCTCGGCGCCGGCGCCTTGAGCGTTCGCGGGGCCTTGCGCAATCAGTAACAGAGCCGGTGTGATGGCCAGGCCGAGGGTGACGGCGGTGAAAACTTTACGACGGCGATTCATTAAGGGTGTTCCTCAACTGGATTTTGGTGGCGGGCTCATATCCCAGACTTTTGACGGCGTCCTGCATTTTTTGTTTGTCCGGTCCTGTGTTAGAACGCTATCAACGATCAATACTGACCCTTTGGGAGGGACCAGAGACCATGGCGATCACGCTCAAGATCAACGGCGTAAGCAAAACGCTGAACTCCTCTGCAGACACCCCGCTTCTTTGGGCCCTGCGAGATGAACTGAACATGACTGGCACCAAGTACGGCTGCGGCGTCGCCCAGTGTGGTGCTTGCACGGTTCTGGTCGACGGTGAGGCCATGCGGTCCTGCCAGTTGCCGGTCGGCGATATGGGCGGCGCAAACGTCACCACGATCGAAGGCCTCGGCGGCAATCACAAGGTCCAGCAAGCCTGGATCAAGAACGACGTACCGCAATGCGGCTACTGCCAGTCAGGCCAGATCATGTCGGCAGTCGCGCTGATCACCAAGCGCAAGAAACCGACCGACGCCCAGATCACCCAGGCCATGGACGGCAACATCTGCCGTTGCGGCACTTACAACCGCATTCATGCGGCGGTTAAGGACGCGGCCAAGGCCTGATCGGTCGACAAACTTTTCTGAAAGGCGCGACAGCGACAGCGTTGTCGCGCTTTTTTTGACCTGCCACCCTCGCAAATCGGGGCAGGCGACACGGAGTTCTATGATGGGGATGCGACGGAGGTTTGGGGTTGCGGTTATCGCCGCGCTTGGCCTGACCATGACATTGAGCGCCTGCAAAGCCCGGGTTGATATCGGGACGCAAGCCGCGCTGTCGCCGGAACAGCAGGCCGCCCAGATCGAGCGGGGCCGCTATCTGGCCATCGCGGGCGATTGCGCCGCCTGCCACACCCGCGCGGGCGGCGAGGCCTTTGCCGGCGGCCGTGGTCTGGAAACCCCGTTTGGCGTGATTTACGCGCCCAACATCACGCCGGACAAGCAGACCGGCATCGGTAACTGGTCGACGGCTGACTTCCGTCGCGCCCTGCACCACGGCCAGGATGACGAGGGCAAGAATCTCTACCCGGCGTTCTCCTATCCCTATTACGCCCGCGTCACCGACGAAGATGTCGACGCCATCCATGCCTACATCAACAGCTTGACCCCGGTCAGCTATACCGCGCCGAAGAACGGCCTGGGCTTTCCGTTCAACATCCGCCTCAGCCTCAAGGGCTGGAACCTGCTTCACTTCCGTTCGGGCGTGTTCAAGCCGACAGCCGGCAAGAGCGCTGAATGGAACCGCGGCGCCTATCTGGTCGAGGGGCTGGGTCACTGCGGGGCCTGCCATACGCCCAAGAACATCATGGGCGGCGACAAGAACGGTCAACGGCTGCAGGGCGGCGTGCTGGAAGGCTGGTTCGCCTCGGACCTGACCGGCGACAAGAAGACCGGTCTCGGGAACTGGACCGAACAGGACATCGTCGACTTCCTCAAGACCGGCGCCAACACCCACTCGAGCGCCTACGGCGGCATGGCCGAGGTGGTGCGTCTGTCGACGTCCAAGATGACTGACGAAGACCTGAAGGCCATGGCGGTCTATCTGAAAAGCCAGCCCGCACCCACCAGCCGGCCGACGTCACTGGCGCCCAGCGCAGCGGTCATGGCCCAAGGCAAGGCGTTATACGACAAGGGCTGCGCTGACTGTCACGTTGATGATGGCTCTGGCATCCCAGGCCTCTATCCGCCCCTGGCCGCCAACGCCAACGTCAATGCCCACGATCCGTCATCGATCCTGCAGATCGTCATCGATGGCAGCGGCCATCCGGACAATCCGGCCGCCTTCGGCGAAGGCATGGCCGCGTTCCCGACGCTCAAGAATGCTGATGTCGCGGCGGTTGCGACCTACATCCGCAACAGCTGGGGCAACAAAGCCTCGCCCGTGATCGCCCGCCAGGCCGGTGAGATGAGGGCGATGGTGAACGCTCGGAAGAAGGACAAGTAGGGCGCCTATGCGCCCTACGGACGCTCGTCCACGTCGAACAGCACGCCATCATCCGGCGCGGGAATGGTCGACAGACCCGCGCCAAGGGCGTCAAGCAGTCCACCGGCTCCCTTGTCGCCTTCTAGGGTCATGAGATCGGAAAACAGCGAACTGGCGAACAACACCGGGTGACCGCGCTGGCCATGAAACACGGGTGCGACGGCAAAGGCGCCTTCGTCAAGCGCCGCCGCCATGGATCGCAGCACCGTCACAGGTACGCGCGGCATATCGCCCAGGAAGATGAACACGCCATCTGTATCGCCCGGCAGGCTTTCGATCCCGGCGCGCAACGACGCCGACAGGCCGGCCGCATAATCTTCGGCGTAGGCGGTTTTGGCGCCGGCGGCCGTCGCGATCTCCGCAACCGCCTGATCCGCCCCGATCACGACCGTCACGGATCGCACTGGCGCTGCAAAGGCGCAGGCCAGGGACCGGTCGATCAAACGCCCACCGGGCAGATCGGCCGTCAGCTTGCCGCCACCGAATCGGCGACCGAGCCCTGCGGCCAGAACGATGGCTTCCAGTCTAGGCCCTGTCGTCACCGCAATTTCTCGCTATGTTAGGGACATGACCCCGTACGACGCCCCTGCTGCTGCGTCCACCGTCCGGCGCCCGGCGCTGATCGACGGATTTGGCCGCGCCGTGACCTATCTGCGGGTTTCCGTTACCGACCGCTGCGACCTGCGCTGCACCTACTGCATGGCCGAGAAGATGGTCTTCCTGCCCAAGGCCCAGGTGCTGACCCTTGAAGAGCTGGACCAGATCGCCTCGACCTTCATTGGCCTGGGTGTGCGCAAGCTGCGGCTGACTGGCGGTGAGCCGCTGGTCCGCAAGGGCTTCATGGATCTGGTGCAGGGGCTGTCGCGGCACCTGAAGTCGGGTGCGCTGGATGAACTGACCCTGACCACCAATGGCACGCGTCTGGCCGAGTTCGCCGATCAACTGGCCGCCAACGGCGTCAAGCGGATCAATGTCTCGCTCGACAGCCGCGACCCGGAAGTTTTTCGCCGCCTGACCCGGGGCGGCGATGTGAACAAGGTCATCGCCGGCATCGATGCGGCGCAAATGGCCGGTCTGAAGGTCAAGATCAACGCTGTCGCGCTGAAGGATGACAACGCCGCCGAGATTCCCGACATGATCGCCTGGGCTCACGGTCGCGGTTGCGACATGACCCTGATCGAGACCATGCCGATGGGCGAGATCGACGAGGATCGCACCGACCAGTACCTGTCGCTGCGGGAGATGAAGGATCAGCTGGCCTCGTTCTGGACCCTGACGGACCTTGATTACACCACCGGCGGACCGTCACGTTATGTCCATGTCGGGGAGACCGGCGGCCGCCTCGGCTTCATCACGCCCCTCAGTCACAATTTCTGCGAGTTGTGCAATCGTGTGCGCCTGACCTGCACTGGTACCCTGCACACCTGCCTGGGCCGCGAGGACGCCTCCGACCTGCGCGCTGTGATCCGCGACGGCGGCGATCTGGAGGCCGCGATCCATGCGGCCATCGGCGCCAAGCCAAAGGGTCACGATTTCCACATCGAGCGCGGCTCGGCTCCGTCGGTTTCGCGCCACATGTCGACGACGGGCGGCTAGGTCATGGCCAGGGTGATGTTGTTCGGCCCCTTGCGCGATGTCGCCGGCTGGCGCGAGCGCGATCTGCCGGCCGCCTCCATCACAGCTTTGAAGGCTCTGCTGGCCGCCGAAGACTCCGCCCTGGGCCTGGCCCTCTACGGCAAGGGCGTGCAGGTCGCCGTCGACCAGGCCATCGTGCGCGGCGACCTGGCCCTGTCAGCCAATGCCGAGGTCGCCTTCCTGCCGCCGATGAGCGGGGGATGAGCGTCATTCTGCAGGATGCGCCGTTCGATCCGGGCGCGCTGCTGTTGACCTTTTCGCGCGGACGCGAAGAGACCGGCGCCATCGTCAGTTTCACCGGCATCGCCCGCGCCGAAGCAGGCCGCACCACAACTCTGGAACTGGAAGCTTATTCAGGTTTCACCGAGATCGAGATCGGCAGGATCGAGGCCCAGGCCACTGCGCGGTTCTCGCTGCATGATGTTCTGATCGTTCATCGCACTGGTCCCATCGCGCCGGGCGAGGCCATCGTCTTTGTCGCGACCGCCGCCGGCCACCGCCGCGAGGCCTTTGAGGCAGCGGATCTGCTCATGGACTATCTCAAGAGCCGCGCGCCATTCTGGAAGAAGGAAGTGGGCCCTGACGGCGAGCGCTGGATCGAACCGTCCGACCGCGATCGTACAGATGCAGCGCGCTGGGACTGAAAAGCGCTCCCCCGCCGAGGGAAAGCCTTGTAGATTGCCGTCAAAGGAAACTGCCCATGACCACTATCACCGCCCCTGGCGGCCGTATCGATCAGAGCCTGCACCTAAAGCCCGTGCGGATTGCCGTGCTGACCGTTTCGGACACACGCGATGAGGAAAGCGATACCTCGGGCCATCTGCTGGCCGAGCGGGTTAAGGCGGCGGGGCACGAACTGGCCTATCGCACTCTGGTTCCCGATGACGTCAGCACCATCCGTGCGGCCGTCAACGATTGGATCAACGGCGGTGGCGTTGATGCGATCATCACCACCGGCGGCACGGGCCTGACCGGGCGCGATGTGACGCCCGAGGCGCTGGAGCCGCTGTTCGACAAGACCATCGACGGGTTCGGCGTGGTCTTCCACATGGTCAGCTATCAGTCGGTAGGCCTGTCCACCCTGCAGTCGCGGGCGACGGCGGGGATCATCAAGGGCGTGTTCGTCTTCTGCCTGCCGGGTTCGAACGGCGCGGTGCGCGACGGCTGGGACAAGGTCATCGCCGCCCAGCTGGATAGCCGCCACATGCCCTGCAACATGGTCGAGCTGATGCCCCGGCTGCTTGAGACATGAGCAAACTGACCCATCTGGACGATCAGGGCCGCGCCCGCATGGTCGATGTGTCAGCCAAGCCCGTTACCAGCCGCGAGGCGGTGGCCGAAGGTTTTGTGTCGATGAACACGGCGACGTTGGAACTGGCCGTCTCGGGGACCGGCAAGAAGGGCGACGTGCGCGCCGTGGCCGAGATCGCCGGAGTCATGGCGGCCAAGAAGACCTCGGAACTGATCCCCCTTTGCCATCCGCTGGCGATCGCCAAGGTCGAGGTCAGTGTCGAGGCGGCGGACGGCGGTATGGCGGTCATCGCTAGGGTGAAGACCACTGGCCAGACCGGCGTCGAGATGGAAGCGCTGACGGCTGTGTCAGTGGCCTGCCTGACGATCTACGACATGCTGAAGGCCGCCGACAAAGGCATGACCATCGAACAGGTGCGGCTGGTTTCCAAGATGGGCGGCGCGTCCGGCGAATACCGCCGCGAAATCGCGTGAAGAACATCCTCGTCGACGAGGCGCGAGGGCGAATGCTGGCCCTGGCCCGCCCGCTCGGCGTCGACACCGTGGCCTTGGGCGAAGCGGCAGGGCGCACCTTGGCCGAAGACATCACCGCCACCCGCAACCAGCCACCGTTCCGCGCCTCAGCCATGGATGGCTGGGCGGTGCGGGCAGAAGACGCCACGGCCGGCGCCAGGCTTGCCATTGCCGGTGAGAGCGCGGCGGGGCGGGGATATGCCTTCGATCTGGAACCTGGTCAGGCCGTGCGGATCTTTACGGGCGCGCCGGTTCCGGCCGGGTCGGATGCGGTCGTCATTCAGGAGAACGCGACCCGGGATGGCGAGTCGGTTGTCATCGGCGAAGCCGCGACGCCTGGCGCCAACCTGCGCCCCGAAGGGGGCGACTTTTTCGCAGGCGAGGATTTGCTGCAGGCGGGCTACCGCCTGGATGCCTGGCGCATATCCCTGGCCGCTGCCGCAGGGTGCGCGAGCCTGTCCGTCGCGCGGCGTCCCCGTGTCGCAATCCTGTCGACCGGCGATGAAATTGTCCTGCCGGGCGCAACGCCGGGTCCGCATCAGATCTTCAACTCCGGCGCGCCGGCCCTTGCCGTTCTGGTGGAACACTGGGGCGGCGAGCCGGTCCTGCTCACCCCCGCCGGCGACAACATCGAGGTCCTGGCCTCCGCCGTCCGCAATCAGTCCTGCGACGTCGTGGTGACCATCGGCGGCGCTTCGGTGGGCGACCATGATCTGGTCAAGCCGGCGCTTTCAACTCTTGGCCTGACGCTGGCGTTTGAGTCGCTGAAGATGCGGCCCGGCAAACCGACGTCGTTCGGGACCCTGTTGGACGGAAGGTATGTGCTGGGCCTGCCCGGCAATCCGGCCTCGGCCTTGGTCTGCGCCGAACTGTTTCTGCGCCCGCTGATCGCAGCTTTGCAGGGCTCAGACCCAAGCTTGCCGATCATGACCGCGCGCACCGCCGCGGCCTTGCCGTCAAATGGCCCGCGCGAGCACTGGATGCGGGCGCGGCTGTCCAACGCGAATGGGGTGCTGACGGTGGCGCCGTTCGGGGATCAGGATTCATCGTTGATCACGGTGTTCGCGGGCGCAAACGCGTTGCTGCGCAGGCCCTGCGATGCGCCGGCCGCCGCCGTAGGGGACGTGGTCGAGGTGCTGAGGCTGGAACGACTCTAGCGGTTCCCCTGCTCGGCCATGACCTCGGCGATCACTGACACGGCGACTTCCCAGGGCGCCTTGCCGCCGGTCGGCAGGCCGATGGGGGCGTGGAGGCGGTTGATCGCCTCACCCGCTATTCCCGCCCGGCGCAGGGCGTGGAGGCGGCCTTCGAGCCGGCTGCGGGCGCCGAGCAGGCCGATATAGCCGGCGTCAGAGGGCAGGGCGGTCATCAGGGCCTCGTGGTCGGTCTCGATGTCGTGGGTGGCGATGGCAATGGCGGTCCAGGGATCGATTGTCACGGCGGCCAGCGCCGCACCGGCTGCCTCGCGCCGGTAGGCGACGCCTGCCAGAGGCGGCGGCGTCTGCGGCCCCTTGGGGCGTATCAGGGTGGTTTCCATGCCGCTCTGGGCACCCAGCGAAGCGATGGCCAGTGCGGTGGGGTCTCCACCCACCACGATCAGCCGCGGGACAGGGGCGTGGCAGCGGGTTAGGCCGAAAGGTGCCTTGGTCACCGCGCACATCGGGCCGGTTCCCTCTTCACAGGATCGGGTCACGCCATCGGTCCGGTACAGCGCCGGGCGGCGGGCCTGCATCAGGTCGATCAGACGTCCGATGGCGGCGTCACCGGGCGCGATCTTCTCGACCAGAATTTCGATCCTCGCCCCGCACAGAAGGCGGATGTCGGGCCAGGGCCCGCCTTCGCCATAGACCAGATGGCGGGGCTGGCCATCGGTCAGGGTCAAGGCGGCATGGCCGGCGATGTCACCTTCGACGCAGCCACCCGAGAGGAACCCGAGCACGTCTTCGCCTGCGAAAACCATCTGGGTTCCGGGCGGACGCGGCCCGCCGCCTTCGACAGCGCAGAGGGTGACGAGCGCTGCCGCCTCACCGCGCGACCGCGCGGCGGCCAGAGCCGGGCGGACGTCGTCAGCCAGGCCAAACAGGGGCCAATCGGTGAGGGCGTTGAAGGTCACAGATGCGTCTTTAGCGTAACCACGCCGCCGGGCGAAGGGGGCCGGATCGGGCCTAATCCGCAAGCATGGTAAACCGCCCGTTCAGACCTCGGTTTCTGTTCCTTAACGCCTGCTGGGTAAGGTCTCCTCAATTAAAACTGGTGGGGCGGGAAAAACCGCAAATGGTCTCTTACGTCTCCAAGCTTGCCCTTGGCGCGTCTCAGTTCCGCTTTGAGGGCGCCGCAACGCATCCGCGCGCGCGCACCCCCCAGGCCGAGATCGCCGAGATCATCGCCGTCGGCGCCCGCAGCGGCGTGGCGATCCTGGACGCCGCCGTTCCGTTCGATTCCGGCGAAGCCATCATCGGTGCCGCGCCCAACCTGCACAGCTATCGCCTGCTGGTCCGTGCCGCCCGCGCCGACAAGGGCCCCGAACATGTGGAAGCCGAGGCTCGCGCCTCTCTGGCCCGCCTGGGTGTCGCCCGGGCTGAAGCCATCATCGTCCAGAACGCTGGCGAACTGTTCGGCCGCTGCGGACCGGATCTGTGGGACAAGCTGCTCGACCTGAAAGAGCAAGGCCTGTTCGAAAAGATTGGCGTCGTGGCCCTGGCCAGCGACGATCCGCTCGGCATCGCCAAGCGCTTTCACCCAGACATAATACAGGCTCCGGCCTCGCTGCTCGATCAGCGGTTGCTGGCCAGCCGCACCCTGGCGGCGGTAGCCGACATGGGCGTCGAGGTTCACCTGCGCTCGATCTTCCTGCAAGGTCTGCTGTTCCTGCCGCCCGATCGCATGCCGGCACCGCTGAAGGGCGCCGCCTCGTCGCTGAGTCGCGTTCGCAGGATGATCGCCGAAGGCCGCTCCGATCCCATGCAGGCCGCCCTCGGCTTTGCGCTGTCGCGGCCCGAGGCCTCGGCGGTGATCGTCAACGTGACCAGCGCCCAGGAACTCAACGCCATGATCGCTGCCGCCGCCAGCCCGCCTCCGGAGCTGGACTGGGAAGGCATGGCTATCGACGATGCCGCGGCGCTCGACCACGGATCGGCGGCAGCCTAAACCCGCGCAAATTCCTGCTTTGTTCTTGCGTCCCGGCCGCTGCCGGGTCACGAATGTCGTATGGAACAACGCATCAGCTTCATCACCCTGGGCGTCGCGGACCTTTCGCGCAGCCGCGCCTTCTACGAGGCGATGGGCTGGGTGGCGGCCAGGTCGGGCGAGGGTCTGGGCGTGGTGTTTTTCCAGGCCGGCGGGATGGTGCTGGCGCTTTTTCCGCACGAGGAACTGGCCCACGACGCCGGGGTGGAGAACACGCCGGCCAGCACCTTTCGCGGCGTCTCCATCGCCCACAACACGCGCACCGAAGCCGAGGCGGACGCTGTTATGGCGCAGGCGGTCGCGGCCGGCGGAAGGGCGACCAAGCCCATGGGCAAGGTGTTCTGGGGCGGTTATTCCGGCTACTTTGCCGACCCTGACGGGCACCTGTGGGAGGTCTGCTTCAACCCCTTCGCCCGGCTGGCGGATGACGGCGCGCTGTACATCGACGGGTAGCCCGAAAATATAGTTTTCAAAACGCCTTAGGGCACATTGACGGTCCGGCGGCGCGGGGCCTGGTGCTGGCCGCCACCGGCGAGGGCTTGCGCTGGTACGTCGACGGCGCCGAGATCGCCCCTGATCGGGCCAGCGGAAGAGCCGTCTGGAAGCCGCCGTCGGCGGGATTCTATGACATTTCTGTCGTCGACAAGGACGGGCGAAAGGCCCGGGCGCGGGTGCGGATCAACAGCGGCTGAGCCTTGAGTCGCCGCGCCCGGTCCGAATTTGTCAGCAATAACAGCTTTTTTTCGAAAATATTGTCGCTCCCGTCCTGACCGGAATTGCAGAAGCTTTGCTGGACAAGGGGTTGTGGAGTCTGGCGCTCGCCGCGCGGCGTCAGGACCTGTCAGCAGGCCTGCGCACGCTGACAGCCATCGGCAGATTGCGGGCAGTTCGCGTGCGTACAGGCCCGTTCGCGCGGCAGTGAGGCTCAGCGCGGGCGGAAAATCCGGCACGAAATGGAGGTTGGGGCCCATGAGGCGGGGGAGTCTGAGGCTTGCTGCGGGCCGGAAGCAAGCCGCGTCCTGTCATACAATCCCTAGGGCCTGGCCCCATGGCTGACCGTGATCTGGGTCACACAGCGGCCTGAGCCCACGAATTCGAAGTTGAGTTTGACCCCCTCCTTTGGCCGGTAGGCGCGTTCGGTCCCGCCGAAGTCGGGGATGGGGGTCAGGACGGGCGGGCCATAGGCGGTCTCGACATCGGCGGCGGTGATGCAGCGGGCGCCGGGAAACAGGTCCAGGTCCGTGCGCTCGTCGGAAATCGACAGTTCGAGGGAGTCGAGGGGGATCTGGCCCCTGAACTCCACCGGGCCGAACCGGGTGAGGTAGGTTGTTCCGCCCCGGACGGGCGCCGCGCCAAACGCACGTTGAACGCGCGCGGGGGCCATGTTCTGCAGCTCGTAGAATTGCGGAAGGGTTTGAAACAGAGCCGTCAGGGCGGCCTGTTCGGTACCTACGGTCAGGGTCCTGGGGCTCGTGCAGGCTGAAAGCGTCAGCAGAACGCCCATCGCGGCGGCGGCGATGCGCGCGCCGGCCACGCGGTCTAGCGCGGCCAGGACGCGGCCTGGAACGCCTCGCACTCTTCGGCGCTGGTGATGGTGCAGTTCAGATCCGTCACCAGACCGTTGTTCAGGGAATAGACCCAGCCGTGCACGGACAGGTCGCGGCCATTGGCCCAAGCGTCCTGGACAAAGACGTCGGCGGCGACATTGCGTACCTGGCGCAGCACGTTCAGTTCGCACAGCCGGTTGAGCCGTTCGGTCCCTTCGGACAGCGCCTCAAGCTCGATCTTGTGCTCGGCGTAAATTTCACGGATCGGGTGCAGCCAGTGATCGATCAGGCCGTGGCGGTGGCCATCCACGGCGGTGGCCACCCCGCCGCAGCCGTAGTGGCCGACGACCAGCACATGCTTCACCTTGAGCACCTCGACCGCGTACTGCAGCACGCTGAGATAGTTGGCGTCCTGGGGCGGGGCGAGATTGGCGACGTTGCGGTGGACGAACAACTCGCCGGGATCGAGGTCGACGATCTCGTTGGCCGGCACGCGGCTGTCGGAACAGCCGATCCACAGATATTCCGGCGTCTGCTGATTGGCGAGCCGCCGGAAGAAGTCGGGATCGACGCGGGTCTTCGCCGCCGACCAGACCCGGTTATTGTCGATGAGATGTTTGACCATGATCGCGCGGGTTACGGGCAAACCGGCCCGGGGGCAAGTCCCCGGCCGGATGCGGATGGCTTATTTGGGCGGGGTGGCAGGCACGGTTTTGGTCCTGTCCTGGAACGAGCGGGCCTTGTCGAGGTGGCTCTGCACCATCGGAGCGAGCCCGCCGGCAAAGGCCTTGATCGCCGGCGTGTCGCCGTCATTGGCGTAGCGCTGGGTGACGTCGAGGGCCGACTGGTGAGCGTTGACCTGCTGGGTGATGTAAAGCTTGTCGAAGTCGCTGGCTTGGACGTTGCCCAGGGCGTCGATCCTGTCGATCAGCTCGGGCGGCAAGATGGCGGGCAAGGGCAAGGGCAAGGGCAGGGTCAGGGCCGAGGCGGTGATGGCGGCCTCAAGATCGCTGGTGGATTTGGTGTGGGCCGTGACCATGAGCTGGGCATAGGCCTTGACGTCCGCGTCCCGGGTCCGCCGGATGGCGACCTAGGCGGCCTGGATTTCATACATGTCGCTGGCCGTGGCCTTGCGTACAAAGTCCGGGGCGGTGGTCTCGTCAGCTGCAGAGGGGATGGTCGCAGCCGGATTGGCGCCCGGCTGCTGGGGCGGATTATCGGACTTTGGATTGCAGGCGGCCACCAGAGCCAGGGCGCCGAGGCAGAGCAGGGGCCGGACGAGGGATCGAGGCATGGGCTTGGCTCCCGGCACAAGAAAAACGATGTGGCAGAGGTTGGCCGCTTGCGGCGGCAGGCAGACGCTCAGTAACCTCGCAGCCGCCAACCGGTTCCGGGGAGGGATCCAGAAAATGACCAGCGAAACGAAACCGTCCGGGCCCCTGTCCGATATCCGGGTCATCGAAATGGGCACCCTGATTGCCGGGCCGTTCTGCGGTCAGGTGCTGGGCGATTTCGGCGCCGAGGTGATCAAGATCGAAGATCCCGCCGCCGGCGACCCCATGCGCCAGTGGGGCCGCTCGCTGCCCAAGGGTCATTCGCCCTGGTGGCCGGTGATCGGACGCAACAAGAAGTCGGTGACCCTCAACCTGCGCACCGACGAGGGCCAGCAGTTGGCCCGCAAGCTGATCGATGCGTCGGACGTGCTGGTGGAAAACTTCCGGCCCGGCACGCTGGAAAAGTGGGGCCTGGGGTATGAAGCCCTGTCGAAGACCAATCCGGGCCTCATCCTCAACCGCGCGTCGGGTTACGGCCAGACCGGGCCGATGAGTCACAAGGCCGGCTACGCCCTGGTAGGCGAGGCCATGGGCGGCTTGCGCTATATCACCGGCGAGCCGGACAGGCCGCCGGCCCGGGCCGGAATTTCCATCGGCGATTCCCTGGCCGGCCTGCACGGCGCGCTGGGGGTGATGATGGCCCTGCATTCGCGGCAGTCGACGGGTCGCGGACAGGTGATCGATGTGTCGATCTACGAAAGCGTGCTTACGGTGATGGAAAACGCCATCACCGAGTATGACCTGACGGGCTATGTGCGCGAGCGGTCGGGGTCGATCCTGCCGGGCATCGCACCGTCCAACGCCTATCCGACATCGGACGGGATGGTGGTGATCGGCGCCAACCAGGACACCCTGTTCCAGCGTCTGTGCGATGTGATGGGCCGGCCCGAACTGGCCCAGGACGTGCGCTATCGCAACCACCTGGCGCGGGGCGAGAACCAGAATGAACTGGACGAGATCATCGCCGCCTGGACGGTTGGCCAGACCACCAGCGGCGTGCTGGCCCTGATGGACGCGTACGGCATCGCCGCAGGGCGGGTCTACCGGCCGCAGGACATGATGGAGGATGCCCAGTACCAGGCGCGGGACAGCATCGTGGAGGTGCCGCATCCGGTGTTCGGCACGGTGAAGATGCAGAACGTCTTCCCCAAGATGAGCGAGACGCCGGGACAGGTGCGCTGGCCGGGCGAAGGGCTGGGCGCCCATACCGAGGACGTGCTGGCCAAGGTCGTGGGGTTGTCGGCGGCCGAAATTGCGGGCCTCAAGGCCCGGGGGGTAATCTAGGTTCCCGGCGGCGGTGTGATGTGCAGGACCTGGCCCAACTGGAACAGCATCAGCACCACGCCAAAGGCGAAGCTGACCATCAGCAGGCGCCACGGGATCATCCGGGGGCCCTTCAGGGGCTCGACCGGCCGTGCGCCCCGCCATCCGCAGAACAGCGTGAGCGCCACGAAGGCCGCGCCCAGAACCAGGGTCATGGTCAGGTTGAGATGCAGGTCCATCGTTGGTTCCGGTCGAGCTTGAATTAAGGCTTTGTTAACTATCTGAAGGCTTTCGTCGAGGCTAGGCCTTGTCGTCCACAGGTGATTGCGAACGCCGCTATATTTAGTAGGCCGCAGCCGTTTACACACAAGGGATCGGTGTCTAGCGTCCATCATATTGACGCCTGTGAGAGATGATTCGAATGACGTCCAGCGCGCCATGGAGCGTAAAGGGCATCGACCCAAACGCCCGGGAGGCGGCCAAGGAACAGGCCCGCCGCGCCAGCATGACCTTGGGCGAATGGCTGTCACACCGCATCCACGAAGAGGGTGAAGGCCAGGCCGCCGCGCAGCCCGCGAGCCGTGGTCCCCTGGCCGCTGCGCTGGATCGCCTGACCACCCGCATAGAGATCGCCGAACAGCGCTCGACCCTGGCCGTGACCGGAATCGACCAGTCGGTGCGCGGCGTGCTGGCCCGTCTGGAGATGACCGAGCGCGATCAGGTCGCCCTGGGTGCGCGCTTTGAAGGCGCCCTGCAGGAAACCGTTGAGTCCCAGGTGGCCATCGCCGAGCGTCTGGCCAAGCTTGAGGAGCACACCGCCGGCCCGCGCTCGATCGAGGCGATCAAGGGCCTGGAAGGCTCCATTGCCCGTCTGGCCAACCAGGTTTATGATGGCGAAGGCCGCCAGCGCGAAATCGCCGCCGACCTGCGGCGCGACATCGGCGGGCTCAGCGGCCGGCTGGAAAGCGTCGAACAGGGCGGGGCAGGCTCGGACGGTCTGGTGGGGCTGCGCCTCAGTCAGGCCGAAGCCCGCACCACGGCGGCGTTGCAGTCCCTGGAGCAATCCTTCACCCAGCTCGATCAGCGCCTTGAGAGCGCCGAAGACCGTCTGGGCGGCGGGGCGGGCGCCCTATCGAACTCTCTGGAACAGCGTCTGGCCGAAATCGCCGCCAACATGGCCGCAGGCGTCGAAGCCGCGCGCCAGGATATGGCAGAACAGCTGCGCGCCTCTGCCGACGGCCGGTACGACCGGATGGACGAAGCGCTGCGCGAGATGAACGCCCACGTTCAGGCCGCCGAACAGCGCTCGACGGAAGCCATCGAGCGGATGGGCCGTGAGGTCCTGCGCATGGCAGAGGCTTTGAACCGCAAGGTGATGACCGGCGAACAGCGCGCCGCTGACGCCATCGAACAGGTGGGCGGCGAAGTGGCGCGCGTGGTCAGCGCGCTGGATACCCGCCTGCATCGCACCGAGACGGCCCAGGCGCTTGGCCTTGAAAAGCTGGGCTCCAACATCGGCCGTATCACTGAGCGCCTGACAGAGCGGATCGGCTCGGCCGAACGCCGCTCGGCCCAGGCCATCGACGACGTGGGCGAACAGATCAGCCGGGTCACTGAGCGGCTGAACCAGCGTTATGAGCGCAGCGCCAGCGATCTGGCCGAGCGCATCCGTCAGAGCGAAGAGCGCACGGTGCGTCTGCTCGAGGATGCGCGTGCGCGACTTGACGGGCGACTGGCCGACAGCGGCCGGCGCAGCGCCGAGCCTGAGGCCGCCGTGGTGCCAGACATTGATGACAGCTTTGAGGCGCCGGCCTTCCCGTCTCCCGTGCTGACATCCCTGGCAGAAGCCGGTCCACCTCAGCATGTGATCTATCCCGATGTGCCGGCGTTCGGTCAGGCCTTCGTCCCCGCCGGATTTACGCCAGTTACGCCAGATTTCGCTGACGAAGATATCGAAGCCGCCAGCGACTTTGCCGTGCCGGTCCTGCCGCAGAGCGAGGCCGATTTCGTTGACGAACCTTTGGATGACGAGGCCGTCGAGGCTCCCGTTCTTGCAGTCGATGACGAGATGCCGCCGGTGTTCGACACCGCCTTCGACATCGAACAGGCCGACGAGATCAGGGCGTTCGACGACGAGGACCTGAGCGATGAGATCGACCTTTCACCGCCGCCGGCGCCAGAAGCCGTCCGCGCGCCGTCCACACGCGAACTGATCGAACAGGCCCGCGCCCAGGCCCGCGCCGCCCAGGGCGAGCGCGGCGGCGGCTCGCGGATGCGCCGCGCCGCGGCCCCAGGTGCCATAGCCGGCGGCTTTGGCGGAATGCCGTTCGTCACTCGCCGCAAGAAGAAGGACCGCACCCGGACCTTGCTGGCCGCTTCGTTCGCCATCGGTCTTGTCATGATGGCCGGCGCCGGCGCGATCTATGTGACGGGTGCCATGCCTGATCAGGTCGCCCTGTTGTTCGGCCAGGCTCCGGCCCAGCCGCCCGAAGCCCCGGCTCTGACACCGCGTCTGGCGGTCGCCCTGGATCCCCAGCCGATCGCGCCGGGTGAACTGCTGGTGCCGGCCGCGGCCGCAGCTGCTGCGACCCAGGCAGGACCCAGCGCCGAGGCTCTGCTGAGCCAGGGCCGCGCCAAGCTGGACGCCAAGGACAAGAGCGGCCTGGATATGGTTCGTCAGGCCGCGAACCTGGGCCACCCCGAGGCCCAGCGCTATCTGGCAAGCCTCTATCGTGACGGCAAGTCGGGTGCGACTAAGGATCTGACCGAAGCGCGCCGCTGGTTCGAGCGCGCTGCCGCGGCCGGTGATGTGCAGGCCATGTACCAGCTCGGGCACATGCAATACGACGGCGACGGCGGGCCCAAGAACCAGACCAGCGCCGCCGAATGGTTCCGCAAGGCGGCTGAGCGTGGCTCGACCGACAGCCAGTACAATCTGGGCGTCCTTTACGAGGCCGGGAACGGCGTCAGCCGCAATCCTGCCGAGGCCTACAAGTGGTACGTGCTGGCCATGCGCGACACCAACGATGCCAAACGAAGCGAGGCGCGCACCGCGGCCGAGCGGGTCAAGGGCGATATCAGTCCGGAATCGAAAGCCTCGGCTGAGCGGATCGCCGCTGCCTTTGTGCCGCAAGTCCAGACACCGGCGTCGCCGGCGCCGATCTGCTGACCGCCCAGAAGGCGCTCAACCGCCTGGGCTATTATCGCGGGACGCAGAACGGCGCGCCGAGCGAAGACCTGAAGGTGGCGATCCGCGAATACCAGCGCGACCAGGGCATGACGCCCACAGGGGCGCTGGACACCGCGACAGCTGAAAAGCTGAAGGTCTACAGCCGCTAGGAATTGTGCGTCCTTCGAGACGCCGCTTTGCGGCTCCTCAGGATGACGGCCTTGGGTGGACGCACAGTTGATCGACATGCTGAGCAGCCCGGATGGATGCGTCTTGCAGCAGGCTGAGGCGCGCCGAAGCCGCTAGTCCGGCGCCAGACTGGTCCAGCCAACCGGCCAGGACCGATCCCTGCCCAGCACAACCGCCAGAGGCTCGCAGTCAAACAGACCCGCATAGGCCTCGTCCCGCACATTCAGGCCGCCCGCATAGGAGCCGTAGGCCGGCAGGATGATCCGGGTTCCAATCGGTGACGAAGCAGCGCCGGCGGGTGCTGCCGCCCCGGGTTCGCACCCGGGCGCAGGCATGCAGATGTCCGGCGGCCCAGCCGTGGTCGGCGCCGGGACGCGGTTCATGGCGCAGGACAAAGTCGTCGACGGCCATCTCGGCCATGGTCTCGCCAGGCAGGGCGCTGGCGCTACTGGACGCCCTGTGCGCAGACACGCTGGTGCAGAAAATCGCCGCCTGATCGCGTGGATGGGCAAGGCGCGCGGCGGCCTGACGCCGCCGGCCGGCGTTGATGCGCCGGCCGGCAACGCCTTCATCGTGGCCGCGGTCCAGCATCTGGTGCTGGCCTCGGCCGCCGCCGGACAGTTCAGCGGCCTGCCTCTGGCCGGCGAGCTCGACTGGCTGCGGGTGCGCGACGTTGTGCGCAGCGCTGTCCGCGCCCTGCTTACGCCCTAGAGGCCTTCAGCCAGGCCAGAACGCCGTCCGGGCTGCTGACCGTGTAGGGGTCGGCGTCGGCGCCCTCGTCATTGATGCCGGGCTCTTCGAACCACTGCTCGATCACCCCGTCATTGACCACCATGGCGTAGCGCCAGCTGCGATAGCCGAAACCCAGGTGTTCCTTGTTGATCAGCATGCCCATGCGGCGGGTGAACTGGCCCGAGCCGTCCGGGAGGAACTTGATGTTCTTGACGCCCAGCTGTTTGGCCCACTGAAAGACCACGAAGGCGTCGTTGACGGTGATGCAATAGACCTCGTCGGCGCCGGCGGTGCGCAGGTCGTCATAGTGCAGGTCAAAGGCCGGGCATTGTTCGTTCGAGCAGGTCGGGGTGAAGGCGCCCGGCAGGCCGAACACCACAACCCGGCGGCCGGCGAACACTTCGGAAGTGGGCAGGTCCTGCCAGCGAAAAGGGTTGGGGCCTTCGACGCTTTCGTCGCGGACACGGGTTTTGAAAACAACGTCTGGGACGCGGTTACCGATCATCTGTCTGTTCCAGTCTTGGGAGGGGAGGAGGCGAGCAAAGAACGCGCGAGCCGGCTTTCGGCGCCGCGTCAGAGCTTTTTGACGAATTCGGCGCGCAGAACCAGACCCTTGATGGCTTCATACCGGCAGTCGATTTCTTGATCATCGCCGGTCAGGCGGATCGAGCGGATCACCGTGCCGCGCTTCAGCGTCTGGCCGGCGCCCTTGACCTTGAGGTCCTTGATCAGGCTGACGGCGTCGCCGTCGGCCAGCAGATTGCCGACCGCGTCGCGCACCTCAACGGCGGCCGGTGTAGCGCCACTGGCGGCGGCCTCCGCGGCGCTGATCCACTCGCCGGTCGCTTCGTCATAGACAAACTCGTCGCCGCTCATGGTCTCATCGCTCCGGGTGGGAGCGTGGGCTTACCGGGTTTGACGCCGATGAGCCAGCGCGCCCTGGCGGTCAGTCCCGGTCTTGGAACATATCCAGCAGCAGAGCCGCGCCGACGGCCACGCCAACCGCGATGCCGATGGCCAGGACCGGACGGTTGCGGAGGAAGAATTCCACCTCGTCATAACCTTCCGAAGCGTTGTCCCGGGCGCTGGCCAGGGCGCCGCCGGCGCGATCGGTGACCTTGCGGTAGAGGCCGCCGACCTTGGCGCGCGCGCCCTTGGTATTCCGCATGAATTCGGCGGGGGTGTCGAACCTGTCCATCGTCATGGTGGGTCTCCTGTGGGGATGATTGTGAACCTGAACAGTGGAAAGGCGCGGGACGATGGATCGGTTCCACAGCCGGGTCGATGATGCCGTACCCGGCCAAAAGTTCCTATTTTGTTCAAGGCCTGGTTCGGGTTAGAAGTCTAGGGTGAATGCCCTGACTCCCGCCCTCGATCTGGCCCCTTCGCTGATCGCCCTGCCCGGCGGGCGGGCGGCGGTCTGTGATGGTGAGGGCGCGCGGATCCTCACCGCGCGGGAGGCGCGGGAGCTGGCGACCAACGCCCCGGTGGTCGTGGTCCACGCAGGGCTGACCGCGCGACGGCTGGATCTGAGCCCGCCGCCGCGTTCGCCGCACATCTTTGATGCGCTTGAGCTGTTCGCCTTTGTGCGGCCGGCGACGTTCTGCGCGCCGTCCGCAGTGGGGCTGGCCCTGGCCATGGGATGGCCGGAGCCAAAGGGGGCGCTGGCCCAGGCGCGGGTGCTGCGCGAGGCCTGCGCGGCTCTGATCGTCGAGGTGGGACGCGAGCCCTGGCCCAATCGCGAGGAGGCCCTGGCCCTAGCTGAGACCCTGGCGCGGGCCGGCTGGTCCTGGGGCGGGGCCGTGGCGCTGGCCATCCGCGACGGCGGGCCCCTGCGCCACGCCCATCGCGGCTCGGGCCTGGACGCCTGGGCGCGGATCAAGGAGTGGGAGGACGAGGCGCCGCCGGGCGAGCCCGGCTCCAAACCCTTTACCGAGGCCGAAAGCACCCAGCGGCTGGCCGAGCTGCTGACCCGCGCGGGCCTGGATGAAGCGCGCCCCATGCAGGCCGACTATGCTGCGGGCGCGGCCTTTGTCTTCCAGCCGCGCGAGCGCGAGAACGAGCCGCGCATGATGCTGGCCGAGGCCGGAACCGGCGTTGGCAAGACCCTGGGATACCTGGCACCCGCCTCGCTGTGGGCCGAGAAGAACGGGCCGGCGGTGTGGGTTTCGACCTTTACTCGGGCCCTGCAGCGCCAGATCGAGCGCGAAAGCCACAGCCTCTATCCCGATCCGGCCGTGCGGGCCCGCAAGGCGGTGGTCCGCAAGGGGCGGGAAAACTACCTGTGCTTCTTGAACCTGCAGGAGATGGCCGGGACCGCCATGCTGGGGAACGGCGATCTGGTGGGCATTGGCCTGGCCTCGCGCTGGGCCCGGGCCAGCCGCGACGGCGACATGACCGGCGGCGATTTTCCGGCCTGGCTGCCGGGTCTGTTCGCGGTGGCGCCGGCGGCCCAGGCCAGCCCCGCCAATCTGGTCGACCGGCGCGGTGAATGTATCCATGCTGGCTGTTCTCACTACAAAACGTGCTTTATCGAAAAGGCCGTGCGGGGGTCCAAGCGGGCCGATCTGGTGATCGCCAACCATGCGCTGGTGCTGACCCAGGCCGCGTTCGACGGCGCGCGCCGGGCGAGAGGCTCGAAAGGCGACATCGAAACTGCCGCGCCCCGGCGCATTGTGTTCGACGAAGGCCACCACCTGTTCGATGCCGCCGACAGCGCCTTTTCCGCAGCCCTGTCCGGCGCGGAAGCGGCCGAGATGCGCCGCTGGATCCGGGGACCCGAGGGGCGCGGCCGGCGGGGCCGGGGGCTGGAACAGCGTCTGTCCGAGCTGGTCGGCGACCACGAGGGCGCGCGCGAGGCCCTTACGGCGGCGGTGCGGGCCGCAAGCCAGTTGCCGGGCGAGGGCTGGTCAGGGCGGATCGCGCCGCCGTCCGGCGAGGTCAATCCGCTTGGCCCGGTTGAGATTTTCCTGGCCGCCGTGCTGGAGCAGATCGCCGCACGGGCCCCGCCGTCCGACCGGGGTCAGGAATGCTCGGCCCGCCCGGCGCTGGATATTGTGCGTGAGGCCGCCCGGGGCGCCTCGCGGGCCATCGCCGCCGTCGAGGCGCCGCTGCTGGCCCTGGCCCGCGCGCTTGAGGACCTGCTGGACGAAGAAACCGCCGAGCTGAACGGCAGTGACCGGGCGCGCATCGAAGGCGCGCTGCGGGGGCTGGACCGCCGGGCGCGGATGACCCTACCGGCCTGGCGCTCCATGCTGCAGGCCATAGACGAGGACGCCGAGGGCGATCCCGACTTCGTCGACTGGTTCGAGGCGACCTGGCTTTACGGGCGGGTGGTGGATGCCGCCTGCCGCCGCCACTGGGTCGATCCGACCGAGCCCCTGCACGCCGCGGTGATTGCGCCAGCACACGGTGTGCTGGTGACCAGCGCCACCCTGGCCGACCCGACCCTGGACGACGCCTTTGCCCTGGCTGAGATGCGCACCGGCGCTGCGCGCCTGCCCGAACGGCCGAAGACCCTGCGGCTGGCTTCGCCGTTCGATTACGAGAATCAGGCCCGCGCCTTTGTGGTCACCGACATCGGCCGCGATGATCCGCGCCAGATCGCGGCGGCGATGCGCGAGCTGTTCCTGGCGGCCGGCGGCGGGGGCCTTGGCCTGTTCACCGCCATCCGCCGCCTGCGGGCCGTCTATGACCAGATCGCCGCGCCGCTGGCCCACGCCGACCTGCCGCTCTACGCCCAGCATGTGGACGGCCTCGAGGTCGGCGCCCTGGTCGACATGTTCCGCGCCGAGGAGAATTCCTGTCTGCTGGGCACCGATGCGACCCGCGACGGGGTTGATGTGCCGGGCCGGTCCCTTCGGCTGCTGGTCTTTGACCGGGTGCCCTGGCCGCGCCCGGACATCCTGCACAAGGCCCGCCGCGAGCGGTTCGGCGGCAAGGCCTATGACGACAGCGTGGCGCGGGCCCGCATCAGCCAGGCGTTTGGCCGCCTGATCCGGCGGGCCGACGATCGCGGCGTGTTCGTAATGCTGGATGCGGCCGCCCCCACCCGCCTGTTCGCAGGCCTGCCGGCGGGCGTGAATGTCCAGCGCGTCGGCTTGGTCGATGCCATCGAGGCGACCGCCCAGTTCCTGCGATGCGTCAGTTAATTTTGACCAAACGGGGGATTCAGGCCTCCTTACGGTTCTCAAGCTAGAGTGCCGGCTGCTATCGATGAGAAAAGGAGGCCGCCATGGCCCCTCTGCTGGTTCTGTCCCTGATCTGCGCCGCCACCGCGCTGGCCACCGCCGTTGCGGTCAAGGTCGGCCAGGGGCACTGATTTCTGAACGTCGGACAACGGGGCCTTCAGCCTGCATTCCAGACGTATCGGACAAGCTTCTCCCGCGTTTCGAAATTGGGAGAAAACGTCATGACCGTCCTGGTGATCATCGCTTCGATCGTCCTGGCCCCGTCGGTCGGCGTCTACCTGGCCCTGCGCGCGGTGGTGAACTGGGTGACGGCGAGCCGGTAGGACGCAGCCCCTGTGCCTTGAGTCCCGCAAGGGTTTACCGGCCTGTCCGCGCCAGGTTGCCGAGGTCCGCTTCCGACCCATTGCGGGCCTTAGCTGACCGCTTTGGAAGCCAGCTGCGCCGTGCCTGATCAGCCGCCGAATGCCGACCTCTGCTGCTCCAGAACGCGTTCGGCTGCCGCGATCGGGGGCTCATCCAGCAGGATCATGCCGTTGCAGACCAAGCCAACAAAGCCATGGACAGCCGTCCAGGCCATGGCGATGCCCGCCGTGATGGTCATGCCGCCGGGGCGGGGTGTCGCGGCCACCGACTCGCCCAGCACGTTGCCGCAGTGGTTGCCGGCCTCGGCCATTTCGCCGTCCGGGACCTGCAGGTAGGTCGAGCTGAACAGCATGGTGTAGAGGGCTGGGTGGGCCAGACCGAAGCCGACATAGGCTAGACCGATCGCCTTGAGCCGGTCGAACGGGTCGTCCCCCGCCGCGTCCCTAGCCCGTATCATAGCCTCGGTGAGCTGGTTGAAGGCGTGGGCCAGGACGGCCGAGATCAGCGCCGCGCGGGTCGGGAAGTAATGAGCCGGGGCAGCATGACTGACCCCGGCGAGCCGGGCGCAGGCGCGCAGGGACATCTTATCCTCGGGGAGAGTCTCGATCAGCCGCAGGGCCGCGTCCAGCAGCGCGCGCCGCACATCGGCCGGTCTATCTGCCTGCTTCGCCACGCCCGGACACTCCAACTTGACACTGTCAAGGCGTTACGATACTCAGCTTGACGCTGTCAAGCCAAAGGGAGCTGCGCATGACGCCCGCTGAAATTTTCAATATCGCGAACCCGGTCGCGCTGGTCGCTTGGCTGGCCCTGATCATCGCCCGATTCGTTCCGTCGCTGCGCCGCTGGGTCGATCCCGCTGCCGGCTATGTCGTCCCGGCCCTGTTCGCGGTCGTCTACATCTGGCTGCTAGGCCCCGGCGCGCTGGATGTGCTCAAGAACGGCAGCTTCAACTCGCTGGCCGGGGTGGGCGCGCTGTTTGCCCAGCCCCGCGCCCTGCTGGGCGGCTGGATCCACTACCTGGCCTTCGACCTCTTCGTCGGCGGCTGGATCGCCCGCGAGGGCTCGGCCTTGAAGGCCTCGGCCTTCATCCTGACCCCCATCCTGCTGCTGACCTTCCTGTTCGGCCCGGCCGGCTATCTGGTCTTCGTGCTGGTCCGTTTCGCCGTCCGGAGGAACGTCCAATGACCAATTTCGACACGTCCTCATCCCGCCCGACGGCCTTCAGCCTGCGTGGCTGGAACCCGGCCCTGACCTGGGCGGGCCTGGCCTTCCTGGCCATGATGATCCCCACCGCCTGGCTGGCCCTAAACGACCCCCGCACGATCATCGGGGTCAGCGTCTGGGACAAGCCGCTGAAGTTCGAGCTGTCGATCGCCGTCTACCTTCTGATGGCCGGCTGGGTCTTCACCCGCCTGCCGGCCGACTGGGCCCGCACCGGCTGGGGCCGCTACACGGTCTGGGCTTCCATCGTCCCGGCCCTGTTCGAGATCGGCTACATCGTCGTCCGGGCCAGCCGGGCCGAGGCCTCGCACTTCAACCAGACCTCGGTCATGGCCACCGTGATGTATGCGATGATGGGGGTCGGGGCGCTGACGCTGAGCTCCACCGCCCTGGTGCAGGGGATCGCCGTCCTGCGCAACCCCGACACGGTCGGCGACAGCCCGGTGTTCCGCGCCGCACTCGGCTGGGGCCTGGTCCTGACCTTCCTGCTGGGCGCGTCGATGGGCGGCTATATGAGCGCCCAGACCGGCCATTGGGTGGGCGGCGCCCACAACGACGCGGCGGGTTTGCCGCTGCTGGGCTGGTCCACCACGGGCGGCGACCTGCGACCGCCCCACTTCCTGGGCATTCACGCCAGCCAGATCATCCCGGTCGCCACGCTGGTCATCATCCGGCTGTTCGGCAAGCAGGCGGGTCTGATAACCGGCCTCTTCGTCGCCGGATACATCACGCTGACCCTTGGGGTTTTTGTCCAGGCGCTAATGGGGCTGCCGCTGATCGCGCTGTAGTGTGCGAAGAGGGGTATGTTCGCCGCCCCATCACCGCCGGCCTGGCGCGTACATCTGTGGACGGCCCCTGATCTCCAAGAGGTAACTTGGGTCGAAACCGAACTCCATCGGTTGAACATCGGATGTCTGCAAACCACCCATAGCGAACCTTCGATAGGTCGGTTTTTGGCGCGAGGGCCAACACCAGCTTCTGGCGCACCGGCGACAATAGGATCCCAACTCGCCCATGCCACGGATGATCATCGCCGTCGTTCCAACCAGCCTGATGACGAGGGCCGTGGGCCAGAAACCAATGATTTCAGGGTGTCATTTTACCGCTGCCCGTTGCGGCTGGTCGTGATGTAGAGGCGGCCAGGATCCGCTCCGCGGCAGGCGTTCGATCCGCAACCTTCGAGCGGTCCTTTCCTGACTGGTTTCGGGCGACTCAATGTTGCATCGCCTTAGAAACGACAGCCCGATCTCGTTACCGCGCCGCCAGACGATTTCCGCCTCGAAGGCCTCGCCAAGGCTGCAAAGCAGGAGCAGAAGCGGACTTCCGATCATCTCCGGCGCCTTGATGCGAATGCGCGCGCCGGTCTCGAAGTAATCACGCACAGTGCAGTCGACGGTTAGGTCGCAAGCCCCGTGAATTAAAATGCCGGTCAGTAGCGCTCGCCGTCGTGCATCTGCGCGCCGCTCGGCATTTGTATTTCGGGATTGGATGCGGACACGTTCATTCACCCATGCAGATTACGTCTTAATTCTTACCGCAGCCTTGCTTTGCGCAGCCGATCCCAAGCGGAAGTGCAGCCTCTGGCTCACGAATGTCCGGAACCTGGCGCGCAGCCGAACATCGATGGCTCGCTCTGAGGCTAAATCGAGATGGTCTGCCTGCGTGCGCGCCACCCCCCCCCGCAGTCAGGCGAACATCTCGAAGCGGTCGAAATTGCCCTTCAGGATGGCCGGAGCGCCAGGCTGGCCCAACCAGCCTCCGATCAGGGTCGCGTAGACGCGGCGGAAATCGGTTGTGTATTTCAGGTTGTCGCCGGCATCGAGCGCGGTGAGGCTGGGGATCTGGCCGTAATGGCCGCCCTTTACGCGGCCCCCGACCACGAACATCGGGCCCGCCGCACCGTGGTCGGTGCCCTGACTGGTGTTTTCGGGCACCCGCCGGCCGAACTCGGAAAAGGCCACCAGGGTCACATCATTGGCGCGCCCGAGCCGCTGCATGTCCTGCATGAATCCGGCAACCGCGTCGGAGGTATAGGTAAGCAGGCGCTGGTGCTGATCGGTCTGCACCACGTGGGTGTCGAAGGCGTTGTTGGCGTAGGCGGTATAGTAGAGGCGGGCCGGCATCTTGGCGGCGATCATCGCCGCCACCCGGCGCAGGCCAAGGTCATTGAATCCATAGTCGATGGGCGAGCGATAGCTGCTCCACGCCTCGCGGATCAGGGTCGAGGACTGGCTTGCGCTTTTGGCGAGGTCCAGCAGGTACTGCTGCGAGGGGTTGCCGACCGGCACGGCCTGGGGCGACGCTGTCAGGACCGCCTTTTCCTGGACGAATGCGTCGCGGGTGAAGCTGTCCGGATTACTGAACACGATGGGCGTGTGTTTTTCGGCGCGCACGGCCAGCGACTGGATGGCGCTTATATTGACCAGATAGTTGGGCGGCGCGGACGGGGCCATGGCGTCGGCCAGACGCCCGACCCAGCCATAGGCCTCGCCGCTGTTGGGCGCGGCGGTCTGCCAATAGGCCATGGAGGTGAAGTGCGAGAACGACGGATTTTCGTAGCCGCAGCCGTGGACGATGGCCAGCTTGCCGTCCTTGAAGAGCCGCTCGAACCCGGTCATCCCGCCGTTGAAGCCGAAATGGTCGTCGATGACGCGGATGGCGGACTTGCGCTGGCCGATGGTCGGGCGAAGGCGGTAGTAGGCATCGTCGGCGTAGGGCACGACGGTGTTCAGCCCGTCATTGCCGCCGGATAGCTCCAGCACCACCAGGATGCGGTTCGGATCGCCGCCGGTGAGCGTCTGGGCGTGAACGCCGCCGCCGATGGCGAGGACCGCGCCGGCCGCGCCGGCCTGGAGCAGGCTGCGGCGGGTTTGACCGATGAGGTGTTCGGGATCGGCCATGATCTTCAATCCAGCTGATATTCGGGCTGGCTCATCACCAGGTGCAGGGTCATGCGCAGGGGGTCTTCCATGTAGCTTTCCGCTGCCGTCAGATCCGATGTGCCAAGCTCGCTATCGAGAAAGGCGATCATCCTGGCCCTCGCGGCGGCGCCGGGCGCAACGCGCATGAACCGGGTGGTGAAGTGATCGACAGCCTCACTCGTTGTCTTCGCGCCCGCTGCCTGAACCATGGCGCACAGGTTGATCTGGGCGGTGTCCCTGGGGATCGCCTTGACTCGCTCGATGGCCATCTGCCAGCCGCGATAGCTGCCGTAGCGGGTATTGAAATCCTCGTCGCGGTCGATGTTGGCGTTGGACTGGGCCATGACGCGATCGCCCGGCTGGGCTGTCGCCGTGGTTATGTCGGCGCCGTCGCGAATGCGGGCCGAGACCGGGCGGATATCGCCGCCGCCGTACCGGTCGCCGGGGATAAAGGCGATGTCGGGGAACAGCACGTCGCGGGCGAAGTTGCCGCGCTCAAGCAACAGCCCGGGTGTGATCCAGCTGCGCCCATCGGGCCAGCCGGCCACGGTGGGGGGCGCGAACAGGCGCTGGCCCAGCGCGCCTGTGGCATTGTTGAAGTCCGGCACGCCGGGAACCGCGGTCAGGCCCATCTTGCGGTAGGTGGAAACCGCCAGCTGGATCGGCCCTTGAATACGCGTGCCGACCGAGGCGGGGCTGTAGAAATCCTTCGAAAGGAAGATCGTCTCCAGCAGCGGTTTGATCTCGTAACGGCCCTGGCGGAACTTGTCGCCCAGCCTGGTTTGCAGACCGGGGTCCAGGTCCTGGTGTACGAACCATCGATAGAGCTTGCCCGACACGTACTTTGCCGTGGCCGGCTGTTGCATGATGATGTCGATCACATTGACGCCATCGAAATTGCCAGTCTGGCCCAGGAAAGTCTTGGGCCCCGCGTCGTGCTGTTCGGCGTTGACCACGAATTTCAGGTCGACAAAGTTCCAGCCCGTGAAGGCGCGGGCGCCTTCGCGCACATCCTTTTCGGAATAGTTGCCCACGCCCATGGTGAAAAGTTCCATGATCTCGCGGGCGAAGTTCTCGTTCGGCGCGCCCTTGACGTTCTTGCCGGCGTCCAGGAACGACAGCATGCCGGGGTCCTGGGCCACCGCTACGGTCAGGTCGCGGAAATTGCCCGTGCCCAGACGATGATAGAGCCGCAGCTGGCCCAGAAGTTTGCGGTAGTCGCGCACCTTGTCTTCATTCGAGGCAAAGTGCCCGTGCCAGAACAGGGCCATTTTTTCCTGCAAGGGCGCGGGGCTGGTCAGCATGCGGTTGGCCCACCAGTAACTGACCCGGTTGGTCTCCAGCGCACTGGCGCGCAGCCAGTAGAAGAATTTATCGCAAACCGGCTGCAGTCGCCTGTTGCCGGTGGGTTTGGCCTTGATCCCCAGGGCCATGCCCGTCCGTTTTGCCAGGTCCGTTGCTGCCGGCCGGCTTTCCGGGAACGGCTCCAGACCCGGGTCGTGGATTTGAGATTCGTCAAAGGGCGCGAGCCGGGCGGTATCTGCCGGCTTGAACCACACCAGGCTCTTCACCGCCTGGACCGGGCCCATAGCCGTTAGCCGGGCCACATCGGCGGGCGTGCCGCCAAAGCCAGCGCGCGCCAGCAGGTGAGCCGCGAAGTCCGCGTTCCACTCACTGGCCGAGATGGGCGCAAGATCGCCCTGCCAGCCGGCAGGGGCCGAAAAGGCCGCTCCAGCCGTGCGATTTCCCGATCTGTTCACCGTTGTCCCCATGGGCAGGGCAGCCTAGACCCATGCTCCGAATTGTCTAGCAGCGGGCTCGATAGCGGGTCCAGCGCGCGAATGTCAGGAATCCGGGCCCGGTTGCGCCACCCGGCCCCCCGCGTTAGTCACGCGCCATGAAACCGGGCGCAAAACAGACCCTTGGACTGATCGGCTTTGGCCAGTTCGGACGGCTCGCCGCCCGGCATCTGACCGGCTGCTTTGATCTGACCATCAGCGACGTCGAGGACCGCTCGGCCGAGGCCGCCCTGATGGGCGCAGCGTTCGGACGCCTTGATCAGGCGTCCGCCTGCGACATCGTCATCGTCGCCGTGCCCGTCGCGGCCATGAAACAGACGTTTGCCGACATCGCGCCCCATGTGCGGCCCGGCGCCCTAGTGATGGACGTGGCTTCGGTGAAAGTCTTGCCGGCCCTGTGGATGATCCAAACCCTGCCGGCGCACGCCGACATCGTCGCCACCCACCCCCTGTTCGGCCCCCAGAGCGCCCGTGACGGCCTTGAAGGCCTGCGGCTGGTTCTGTGCCCGGTGCGCGGCGAGCGGGCCCATGAGGTCAAGGCTATTGCCGAGGCGGCCGGCCTGATCGTCTCGATCACCACGCCCGAGGAACACGACCAGGAAATGGCCTATGTCCAGGCCCTGACCCACCTGATCGGCCGCTCGCTGGTCAATGTGAAAATCCCCGACGAGGACCTGAAGACCCGGTCCTACCAGCACCTGCTGGACCTGTGCGGCCTGATCGGCGACGACAGCTTCGAGCTGTTCAGCGCCATCCAGACGCTCAATCCCTATGCGTCGGACGTGGCGCGCGCCTTCGTGGCCGAGGCGACCAGCCTTCTGAACCAGGTGCACGGCCAGCCCAAAGGCTAGCCCAGGAACGCGCCCAGCGCGGCGACCAGGGCGCGGTTGCCGTCCTCCAGCCCGATCGTGATGCGCAGCGCATCCGGCAGGCCATAGTTGGCGACATAGCGGACCAGCAGGCCCTTTTTCGCCAGAAAGGCTTCGGCCTCCGCCGCCGTTTTGCCCGGTGTCTTCGGGAAATGGACCAGCACGAAATTGGCGCCGCCGCTGGTGACCTCCAGACCAAGCCCGCCGATCTGCTGGGTCAGCCACGAGCGCCATTGGCGTCCGTGCTCGATGGAGCGGCGCTGGAAGTCCTCGTCGCCCAGGGCCGCGACCGCGGCCTCGAGGGCCGGGATGTTGACGTTGAACGGCAGGCGGATGCGGTCCATGGCCGAGATCATGGCGGCCGGCCCATAGCCCCAGCCGACGCGCAAGGCCGCCAGGCCGTGCATTTTGGAAAAGGTCCGGGTGACGAACACATTGGACCTTGTTCGCGCCAGTTCGAACCCGTCCTCGAAGTCCGGATCGTCCGCGAATTCGCGATAGGCGCCGTCGAGCACTAGCACGACGCTTTCCGGCAGGCTGTCGGCCAGCCGGCGCACCTCGCGGCCTTCCAGGATGGTGCCGGTCGGATTGCCCGGGTTGGCGATGAACACGATCTTTGTCCGCTCATCGACCAGGGCCAGGATCTCGTCGACGTCGATCCGGTAGTTGGGCTCCCTGGCGAAGCGAACCTCGCCGCCGGCCGCATAGGCGCCGATGGCGAAGGCGGCGAAGCCGTATTCGCCCTGGATCATGTTGTCGCCGGGTGACAGGAAGGTCTGATTGAGGATCTGGAAGACCTCGTCCGAGCCGCAGCCGAAGATCAGCCGCTCGGGCTCGAGCCCGAACTTTTCGGCGACCGCCTGGCGCAGGATGGTGGCGCGGGGGTCGGGATAGGCCGCCAGACGATGGGCCGCAGCGGCGAAGGCCTCGACAGCCCTTGGACTGCACCCCAGCACGTTCTCGTTGGCCGACAGCTTGACGGGATTTTCGACGCCCTCGGCGCTGGCCTTGCCCGGCACATAGGGCTGGATGCCGAGGATGCCGTCCTTGGGGGTGGGGCCGGTCATGTGACGTCAAAGGGGACGGGCGCAACGCCGACCACGCCGGTCAGGTCGCCGGGCGCGCGGGCCAGCCTCTCATCGTCCGCCTGATAGTAACCTGCCAGGGCGAATAGCTTGAGCCTGTTGGCCTCGGCGATCATCCGGCCAGCAATGCCGTCGATCGACATGGCCGTTTCGATCTCATAGCCCTGCATGGTCGAGTCCGTGACCCACAGGGTCTCGTCGCCCGCGCCGGACGGCTCGGGCGCGACCTGGGCGATGACCAGGGCGGTGGGCGATCCCCACTGATCAACCTCAGGCAGGGCGCCGACGATCGACAGGGTCGGTTCCACCAGCATGCGGGCCCACCAGGCGTGGTCGCGGCTTATGGCCAGGACGCCGACGGCGCCGCCGTCCCGCACCTGGGCGATGACCGCTTCGGGCTGGTCGACGTCGTACATGGTCGGCGCGCCGCCGAACCGGGCGCGCGCCAGTTCGGCGATGCGGGCCGGCTGCTTGTGGCTCCAGGTGATGATCGAGAACGGCGTCTGGCCGTGCAGGGAATCGCCGATCAGTTCGCGCCAGACGCGGACCACCAGGGCCTTGCTGGCGGCGGACTTTTCCGCGCCCGCCAGACGTCGCAGGATCTGGGTCTCGCGCGCGGGTCTCAGGGCGAACGTGCCCAGATCGCCGGCCGCGCGCTTGGCGTCGGCGACTTCCCGCGTCAGGGCTGCGCGCTTGTCGATCAGGCGCAGAAGATCGTTATCGATCGTGTCGATCTTCTCCCGAACCTGGGCCAGTGTCGGCGGCGTTTTGGTCACGCGGCTACCCTTGAAAAATGAGCGCCGGACCATAGCCGCAAAGTCTGGCGGCGCAAGTCCATGGGCTATTGAGCGGCTGGCGCCTCCGCCACGCGATAGATGCGCGGCGCATCGCCCAGGGCGACCGGTCCCAGCCAGGCCTGGGCGTCGTGAAAATGCAAAGTGGTTTTGATCCCGCCGATCGCCGCCAGCAGCGACTGGCCGGCCGCCATACCCGAGGCGACCGAGGCCGTTTGTTGCGGCAGGACGGAGATGTCGCTAAGCGCCATCATCGCATCGTCGACCTGGGTTGCATGCAAGGACAGCGAGCCCTTCAGAAAGCCTTGCTCATCAACCGACAGGGTCGAAGCCTTGAGCGACAACAGGGCGCCGTTGCCCAGGGAAATTCCACCCTGCTCGATACGTAGCTGCCCGCCGGCCTCACCCCAGCGAGACATCAGCCCGTTCCAGGCGCCGCCGTTGAGCTGGGAGGCGTTGGTGACTGCGCCTTCGACGTCCACCGTGACCGGCTTTGTCTCGGCCAGCCGCGACAGCAGCGTTCCGGTGCTGGGCGTGGCCTGATCGATGCGGAAAAACACCTTGGCGGTATCACCCGCCTCGAGCCGCAGGTGGGCCTCGAACCGGCTGATGGCGGAGAAGGTTATCCGCTCGCCCACCGACGGCGAGAGTTTCAGATTGATCCCCTCAACCGAAATGCGCGGCGGATGAGATTTCAGCCCGCCTAGGCTCATGCGCAGGACATCGCCCATGATCGCGATGCCGGGCTTGCCGGGCCGGGACAGGACCAAGCCGTTTTTGGCGACGAAGACGATGACGCTGGGTGTGATGGCCGAGGTCTCGGCATCGAGTTTGGGCGCCGCCAGTCCCCAGCCTGCGGGATCGCTGACGTGGACCTGATCCATCTGGATGAAGAAGCGGAATGGATAACCGCTGACCGACCGGTTTTGCCAAACGACGGACCAACCAGCTGTGCGCAAGGTCTGGGCCTGGGCGTCCATGCGCGCAACGATCTGGTGTGAGGCGATCATCCACCAGGCACTCCAGGCCACGACGGCGGCAATCACCGCAGCCCAGGGCAGGATGATCCAGCGGCGTTTGGCTTTGACGGCGACGTCTGACATGGAGAGGCTCTCAAGCTCGAAACGGGAAGGACTATGGACGGCGGCGACGAAGATCGGTGGGTGTTCGGTTACGGTTCGCTGATGTGGCGGCCGGGCTTTGACTTCATAGAGCGGCGAGGCGCTGTTCTCCATGGCCGGCGGCGCGCATTCTGCATCTATTCGGTCCATCATCGCGGCACCTATGAGCGGCCGGGCCTGGTGCTGGGCCTGGCGCCTGGAGGCTCAACGCGCGGCGCGGCCTATCGGGTCCCTGCTAGGGCATGGCCACAGGTCTATGAATACCTGCGCGAGCGCGAGCAGCCGACAGAAACCTATTTTGAAGCCTGGCGGGACGTTGACCTGGGTCAGGCCGGGCGAGCGCCGGCGCTGGTCTTTCTGTCTGACCGCGCCCATCCCCAGTGGGCGGGAGACCTGACCCTGGACGCCCAGGCCGATCTGATCGCCGGTTCAACGGGGCTGTCGGGCCGCAACATCGACTACCTGCGCGACCTGGTCGAGCATCTCCGCGAAGAGAATATTCGCGACCAGGCGATGGAACGGCTGTTGGCGATGGTCGAGGCGAGAGAGGCCTAGGCGGTTGATATTCCGGGCGATCGGCGTTTACATAACGCTGTCATCCGGGGGGAAGCCAACATGACCACAACAAACTCATCGACGCGGCCTGTCCAGTCGTCAGAGCGCTTGTTCTTTTCCGGCATGGCCATCGCCCTGGCCGTTGTCGCCTTCGCGGGCTTTGCGCCAAGTTTCTATCTGCGATCTGACGCCTACGCGGGCCCGCCGCTGACCTCGCTGGTCATTGCGCATGGCAGCCTGGCGACAAGCTGGGTTCTTATGCTCGTGGTGCAAACCGCGCTCGTTGCCGGCGGTCAGACCCGCATTCATCGCAAGCTCGGATGGCTGGGGGCGGCAATCGCCGCCAGCCTGGTCGTCGTGGGTCCTATCGTCGCTATCCAGGCGATCAAGCGCGGGGCGGTTCCACCCGGCCTGACGCCTCAGCAGTTTTTCGTGCTGCCGATGACCGATGTCACCCTGCTGGCCGGGTTTGTCATCGCGGCCATTCTGAAACGCAATGACGCCCAATGGCACAAGCGGCTGATGCTGCTGGCGACGATCGGCATAATCGACGCCGCGACCGCGCGCCTGCCGGGCATGCTGCAGGCCGGGCCGCTGGCCTTCTTCGCAATCGCTGATCTGTTTATCGTCGCAGGCGTCGCTTACGACCTCATCACGCGACGCAAGGTTCATCCGGCCTGGATCTGGGGCGGACTGATCATTGTGGTCTCGCAGCCCTTGCGGCTGGTGTTAAGCGGCACGCCCGTCTGGGCGAGCTTTGTCCACCTGATGACCGGCGCCTAGGGCGATACGCCTAGCGGCGCATCGCCGACTTGGCTTCGCGGCGGGCGCGGGCGTCAGCCTTGGCGGCGGCTTTGCGTTCCTTGCGTTCCGAGCGCTTGGCCTCATCGGACTCGGCGGCGACGTCCAGGCGCGCCTGAACCTCTGCGGCCTTGGCCATCAGTTTGGCGTGTTCCTTTGCGGCCTTGTCGGCTTCGCGCGCGGCGCGCAGTTCTTCGCGCTTGCGGGCGCGCTCGGCCTCACGGTCGATCGGCGCAGCAGCCTGGATCGTCGGCTTGGGCTTGAACTTGTCGAGAATGGCTTGCTTGGCGGCGCGGGCGGTAGCCTGGCGGTCGCTGAAATTGGGATCTATGTTTGAACGCATGATGGGGACAGCCAGCCTGGATCAGCCGACGTTCGGTCTTCTCCGTGAATGTATGGGCTCTGATAGGCCTATCCGGCCCTTCTTTTCAAGGGCACCATCTGTCGCTGGCCGCCAGAGCCCGGCGTCATTGGGGCGAACCGAAAGCTGACACCGGGCTCAGCCGGGGGGACCGGCGCGCCGTGCGACGGGTCCATGCGGGGGCCTGGGCCTCGTCAGATGAGGTGGCGCGACTACGGCGAGCCCAGCGGCCCCTCGCGAAGGCTGAACCCAAAGGGCCCGCCGCAGCCGCTACCCTACTTCCGCTGCTCGCCCAGCCGGACGTAGAGTGCTGTTCCGCCGAGCCCGACCATGAACACCAGGAACATGGCCGCGGCGGCGATGGGAACGAATGTATCGACGGTCATCACGAGGCCTCCGGAACGTGTCGCAAAGCTAGTCGTGGCCCGGGTTCGGCATCTTTGATCTGAATCAAGCTTGAGTTTTTGAATCATGCAAAATGGTCAGGCTCGCGTGCATCTGCGCGAGCGTTCGAACAGTGCTGGATCCCATGCAGGCCAGAGCCAACCTCAAGATCGTCAGCGGCGGAGAGCCCTGCGCCGGCCCGGGCGCCGGGCGCTGTGCAAACTGCGGCGCGCGGGCCTTGAGTGTCTGCGCCCAGGTTTCCGACGCCGGACTTTCGCGGATGGAAGCCCTGTCCGAGGAAGTCGAACTTCGGCCCGGCGAAATTCTGGCGCGCGAGGGCGATGCCGCCGCGCATGTCTTCAATATCACGGGCGGGGCTGTGAGGGTTTACAAGCTGATGGCCGACGGCCGTCGGCAGATTATTGGTTTTCTGTTCGCCGGCGATTTCCTGGGCCTCACGTCGGACAAGGACTACGCCTTTTCGGCCGAGGCGCTGGAGCCGGTCACGGCCTGCCGGTTTAACCGCAAGGGCTACATGGGGGTCGTTGAACAGTTCCCTGAACTTGAGAGCGCCCTGCTGTCGCGCTTTACCAGCGACCTCTCCGCCGCACAGGCCCACATGCTTCTGCTCGTCCGCAAGACCGCGCGTGAGCGGGTGGCCAGCTTCCTGCTGGACCTTTCGGCGCGCGCCGCCCGCCGCGGCGCGGACGCTGACAGTGTTCACCTGGTCATGACCCGTGGCGAGATCGCCGATTACCTGGGCCTTACCCTGGAGACGGTCAGTCGCACCTTGTCGGCGCTGAAGTCCAAGGGCGCAATCCGGCAGACCGACAGCCGGACCTACACTATCCTTGCCCGCCGCCAGCTGGAGGCGATGTCCGGCGCCTGAGGACCGGTTGCCGGGCAGGCGAGAACACCCCATTCTGCCAGCATGACAAGCAAGGCCCCCGCCGTTTTTTTCGGCCACGGCAACCCCATGAACGCGCTTGGCGGGCCATACGTCCCTGAGTGGCGTGCGCTTGGCGCGCGGATCGGCAAGCCGAAGGCCGTGCTGATGGTCTCTGCTCACTGGCACACCCATGGGGCCGGCGTGACCGGCATGGAGGCGCCGCGCACCATCCACGACTTCTACGGCTTTCCGCCTGAGCTTTTCGCCGTGCGATATCCGGCGCCGGGCTCGGTTGAGCTGGCCGCGCGTGTGATCAAACTGGCGGAGCCCACGCCGGTGGCTGCGAGTCATGACTGGGGTCTGGATCACGGCGCCTGGTCGGTGCTGATACACGTATTCCCAGACGCTGACGTACCTGTCGTGCAGTTGTCCATTGACGGCTCACAGCCGCCCGCCTTCCATCTGGACCTTGGTCTCCGGCTCGCGGCCTTGCGAGAGGAAGGGGTGATGATCGCCGGATCGGGGGATGTCGTGCATAACCTGTCGCTGGCCAGGTTCCGGGGTGGCGAGACCGCTGATCCCTATGACTGGGCGGTTCGCTTCAATGATGAGGTCAAGGCGGCGATCACGGCGGGCGATCATGCCGCCTTGCTGCCGGGTGCGGCCATAGACGCCGATGCGGCGCTGTCAATCCCAACCGACGAGCACTGGTTGCCGCTGCTCTATGTGCTGGGCGCGGCCGGGCAGGGCGAGACGCCTGAGTTCTTCACCGACAGGATTGATCACGGTTCGATCTCCATGCTGGGCGTGGGCTTCGGGATTGCGGGAGGCAAGGCATGAAACCCATCGTATTTTCGAAAGAGGAAACCGCCGTCATTACCGGAGAAATCCAGCGCTGGTTCCGCGATGAGCTGGATCAGGACATCGGCGGTCTGCCGGCCCAGGTGCTGCTCGATTTCTTCACCCGCAGGATTGGCCCCTATTTCTACAACCGAGGAGTCTACGATGCCCAGGCCGTGCTGCTGGCTCGGGTGGATGATCTGGGCGAGGCGATTCTGGGTCTGGAACAACGGGCGGGACCGGGTCGCTAGGGCGATGGCGCAAAGGTTTCGGCGGCGGCGCGCAGCTGGAAACTGTTCATCAAATAGCTGGCGATCCAGAACGCCGTCTTGGTCGGCGGCGGGCCGTCATAGGTCGGCTGGCCGAGGGCCGTGAAGATCGGCCCCATGGCAGGCAAGGGTCCCGGGTAACGGCGCGGGCCGGCCTTGTCGGCCGTCTCACGCAGGCCGGCGATGATTTCCGGCGGCGCAGCGGCGATCGCCTGGTCAAGCCGTTCGCGCTTGAGCCCCAGGTCGCGCTCGATCAGGTCGGCCATGGCCTCCTGGTTGAAACCCAGCAGCATCAGCCGCGACCGGGTGCGGACATTGCGCTCGACCCCCGGCGCGCATTGGCGCGCCAGAGCTGCGCTGTCGTCGGCCAGGTGCGACATCAGGACATCGACCGCCGCCAGATTGAGGGCGTCGGCTGCGCTTCTGACCGCGTTGCGGTCATAGTCTGCAGCCTTGGCCCAGACACAGCGGGGCATGGCGGCGATCTGGGCGGCCGGGGCCATTGGCGGGTCGGCGGCCAGGGTCTGGGAAGACAGGGCCGCGAGCCCGAGGACGGCGGCCAGGACGGCGGGACGGATCTGTTTCATCGGCGGGATACTAGATCGCTCGCAGCAATATGGGCGCCCATGTAAATGTTGCAATAACGACATAAATATGCAATATTGCAATAAAGGCCATGGGAGGTCGTGATGAACAGACTGGCCGTGATGGCGATATTGGTTCTGGCCCTTGCCGGGAGGGCGCAGGCCCAGAACGGGCGCATCGAAATCAAGGCCACGGGGTCGGCGAGCGCTCCGGCCAACTGGGAGCCGACGCCAGGCGGTCCAGGCTTGCCGGAAATGCTCAGACTGCAGGCGATCGCCATGGCGATGAAAAGCGCGCGCGCCCAGGCCGAGAGCCTGACCCAGGCCGGCGGCCTGCCTCCTGGCGGCATACTGGACGTCCAGATCCTGCCTGACGCGCCTCACGGTGAGGTCTCCCTGACCAACGCCAGCACCGGTGACTCCTTTGACGGGCGACGGGCCTTCTGGATGAACACCATCGGCACCCAGTTTTCGCGCGGCGCCACGGCGACGAGCGCCGAGATCACGGTCAGTGTCGAATTCGGGATTGGCTACGAGCATTCTGATTCCAAACAGTGACGTTGTTTTTTATCGAAATTCGTTCATTCTTGCGCAGGACCTGTCCGCTTAGAGATAGGGTTTTGGGGGCATTTGACATGAAAATGGGTCGTTATCTGGCGGTCGCCGGCGTGAGCATCGCGGCTATGGCGTTTGGCTTTGCGGTGACCGAGCCGATGTCGCGATCGGCCCAGGCCCAGAGCGCGGAAGGGCTCAAGGCGGACGATTTCCGCCTGACCAGCGCCGACCTTCAATCCTACCAGCTCTATCCGATGGCGGACGCAAAGGCGGTGGTCATCATCGCCCAGGCCAATGGCGATGCGGGCTTGCGGCGTATCGCCCCCGACCTGCGCGCCCTGAAAGCCAGCTTTGACGGCAAGCATGTCGAGTTCATGATGCTGAATTCGAACCTGGCCGATGAACGCACCGCGATCCTGACCGAAGCGACTCAGTTCAATTTCGGCATGCCGGTCCTGCTCGACGCCAACCAGCTTGTAGGTGAGCAACTGGGGATCACCCGCTCGGGCGAGGTGCTGGTGCTCGATCCGAAAACCTGGCGCGTCGCCTATCGCGGTCCTCTGGGAGCGGCAGCCAATCCCTGGGCGTCGCAAGCCATTGACGCCGTTATCGCCGGCCGGCCTGTCGCCACGGCGCAACGCGCACTTCAGGGCCAGCTGATCAATTTCCCCGAGCGCGGCCACAACGCCCAGCACGCCCAGATCTCTTACGTCCGCACCATCGCGCCGCTGATCGAGCAAAAGTGCGTGGGTTGCCACCAGTCCGGCGGCATCGGCCCTATGCAGCTGACCAGCTACGAGCGCATTCGCGCCATGGCGCCGATGATCCGCGAGACCCTGCGCACCAAGCGCATGCCGCCGTTCCACGCCGACAACACCATCACCCATTTCCTTGACGACCAGAGCCTGACGGGCGAGCAAATCCGCACCCTGACCCACTGGATCGAGGCCGGCGCGCCGCGCGGTGAAGGTGCCGACCCCCTGGCCGGCAAGACCTATGCGGCGGCCGAATGGCCACTTGGCAAACCCGACCTGATCCTGAACATTCCCGCCTTCACGGTGCCGGCCACCGGCGTCGTGCAATACCAGCGTCCCTTTGCGCCCTTTACGGAAAAGCAGGGCAAGTGGCTGCGCGCGGCAACCTTCAAGGTCGATCAGCGCCAGGCGGTGCACCATATCCTGACGGGTTACATGGCCAAGGTGCCGGGTGCCGGCGTCACCGCCAACGAGCTATCATGGGGTGCCTCGATCGGCACCTACGGCGTCGGCACCGATTGGGCCGCGGCACCCGCCGATGTCGGCATTTATCTGCCGGCCGGCGGTGCCATCGGCTTCCAGAACCACTACACTCCGTTCGGCCGCGAGGTGACGGACAACACCAAGATCGGGCTTTATTACTATGACAAGCCACCGCGCTGGATCATGCATAACTACGTCATCGCCGACACGACAATCAGCATTGCGGCGGGTGAAGAGCGGCACGTGGAAAATGCCTATGTGACGTTCCCCAAGGACGCGCTGCTCTATGGAACCCTTTTCCACACGCACTATCGCGGCGCGGGGGTGAAGCTGGAGATCCAGTATCCGGATGGGCGTCGCGAACCGGTGATCTCGGTGCCGCGCTACGATTTCAACTGGCAGCACGATTACCGGCTCGCCGAGCCTTTGCGCGTTCCGGCCGGATCCAAGCTGATCGCCACCTACGTCTATGACAACTCGCGCCGCAACCCGATGAATCCGGACCCGACGCGCACCGTGCCGTGGGGCGACCAGTCGTCTGACGAGATGCTGTACACCGCCCTCAGCTTCCGCTGGATGGATGAGACGGTGGACAAGCCGACCCCAACCTACCTAGCCATGCTGTCGGCCGGCCGCAGCATTGGCATTCTGGACGCCAACGTGAACAACAAGGTCGAACGCGACGAATTGAAGGGTTCGACCGGCACTTTGCTGCGCGCCCGGTTCATGATGCTAGACCGCAACGGCGACGGGGGCCTGGACGCCACGGAACTTGCCTCGGCGTCGGGCGCGATCCCCAGCGAGGCCCACGACTAGGCTCACATCTAGGCCTTGGGCTCCGGATCATAAGAGGCGGCCGCGGCGCGGACCTTGTAGTGGCCGAGCACATAGGTCTCCAGCCACTGGCTCTGCTTGGCCGTAAGCGGCGCGCTGCTCGACGGACGGTGAAGGCCTGTGACGATGGGCACCAGCGAAGGCATGGCGTCGGGCGTCTTGCCGGTCTCGGTCTGCGCGGCGATCCTCAGCAGTGAAGCCGACAGCGGCGCGGGCGCGGCGGTGATGGCGCGATCGAGTTGCTGACGGGTCAGTTTCAGATCGCGGGACAACAGGTCGCCGGCCGCTTCCTGGCGCAGGCCAACCAGCAAGACCTCGTCGCCGGTTGCGGCGTCGTGATTGGTGCTGGGCGAACAGGCGACGGCTTCCTGCAGGGTATCGGCCTTGAGTCGGGTCAGGGCGGCCTGAATTGCCGATGCGTTCGCCGCTTCGGTGGCGGTGACCAGAGGCACCCGCTCGGGCGTCTTGACCTTGGTCCATACGCATCTCGGCAGGGCCAGAAGGTCGGCCGGGACCCTCACCGGGTTCTGGGCAAAGGCCTGGTGCGTGGTGGGGGCCAGGATCGAAAGGGCGGCTGCGGCCGCGAGGGCGGAATGACGTTTCATGGGATAAGGCTAGCCCAAGGCAGGCTGATGGCCAATGATCTGCCTCAAGTTTGCAAGGCTTGAAGCCCCCGCGGGTGTCTCTACAGTCGCGCGAGGAGGCGGCGCAACAATGGGCAAGGGACGGCTGGAAGCTTTCAGCGACGGCGTCATCGCCATCATCATCACCATCATGGTGCTGGAATTGCGGCCGCCCGAACATGCGGGTCTGGACGCGCTCCGGCCGCTGATCCCGGTTTTCCTCAGCTATCTGCTCAGCTTCATCAACATCGGCATCTACTGGAACAATCACCACCATATGCTCCAGGCGGCCAAGAGCGTGTCGGGGGCGGTGCTCTGGGCCAATCTGCATCTGCTGTTCTGGCTGTCGTTGTTTCCCTTTGTGACGGGCTGGATCGGCGAGAGCCCGATGTCGTCCACTTCGGCCGCGATCTATGGCGGCGTGGCCATGATGGCGGCGGTGGCCTACACCATCCTGTCCATGGTCATCATCCGCCATGAGGGGCCCGGCTCGACCCTGGCCCAGGCGACCGGCAAGGACTGGAAGGGCTGGGGATCGCTGGCCTGTTATGTAGCCGCCATTCCCCTGGCCTTTGTCAGTCCGCTGATCGCCTACGCCCTGTTTGTGGTGGTTGCGGGGATCTGGTTCCTGCCCGACCGGCGGATCGAGCGGGTTATCGCGGCGGCCGAGGACTAGGGCCTCCAATCTCGGCTTGACCGGCGCCGCGCAACCGCGTCCAAAAGGCGGGCGCGGCACGGGGAGCGGGCAATGGCCAAGAAACTGACGCTGTTCATCCTGATCGCCCTGGTCATGGGTGTGATCACCGGCGCCATACTGCATGCGACCATCACCGACACCGCCGTGCTGGACCAGATCGGCAAGTGGCTGGGGCTGGTGACCACCATCTTCCTTCGCCTGATCAAGATGATCATCGGGCCACTGGTCTTCGCCACCCTGGTCTCGGGGATCGTTCACATGGGGGATGCGGCCGCCCTGAGCAGGGTGGGCGGCAAGACCATCGTCTGGTTCCTGGGTGCGACCCTGGTGTCGCTGAGCCTTGGCCTTTTCCTGGTCACTGTTCTGCACCCCGGCCTGGGAGCGAACCTGCCACTGCCGCCCGCTGATGCGACGGCGGGCATCGCCAAGCCGTCGGGCGATCTGGTCACCATCCTGTCGGACATGTTCCCCCGCTCGATCGCCGAGGCGATGGCCAACAATACGATCCTGCAGATCGTCATCTTCTCGCTGTTCTTCGGCGTGGCCATGTCGGCCATCGGCCACAAGGCCGAGCCGGTGACCAAGGTCATCGATTCCCTGTCCCACATCATGTTGCAGATCACCGATTATGTGATGCGCCTGTCGCCGCTGGCGGTGTTCGCGGCCATGGCCAAGGTGGTGGCGGCCCACGGGCTGGGCATCCTTTCGACCTTCGCGTTCTTTGTCGGCAGCTTCTATTTCGGCCTTCTCATCCTGTGGATCCTGTTGGGGCTGGTGGCCTTTGCAGTGGCGGGCAAGCGGGCGGCGACCCTGATCCGCTACATCCGCGAGCCGATCCTGCTGGCCTTTTCCACCGCCTCGTCCGAGGCCGCCTATCCGCGCACGCTGGAGGCGCTGGACCGGTTCGGGGTGCCGCCCAAGATCGCCAGCTTTGTCCTGCCGCTGGGCTACTCGTTCAATCTGGACGGGTCGATGATGTACATGACCTTCGCGACCCTGTTCATCGCCCAAGTCTATGGCGTCCACCTTACGGTCGCTCAGCAGATCGCCATGCTGTTGACCCTGATGATCACCTCCAAGGGCATGGCCGCCGTGCCGCGGGCAAGCCTGGTGGTGATCTCGGCGGTGATGGCCCAGTTCCACCTGCCCGAGGCCGGGCTGGTGATGATCCTGGCGGTGGACCAGTTTCTCGACATGGGCCGCTCGGGGACCAATGTGGTGGGCAATGCGGTGGCCACGGTCGTCGTCGCCCGCTGGGAAGGCAGGCTGGACAAGCCCGAGCCGCCCGAAATCGAGCCGCCACACGCGCCCTAGGTTCGCGTTGTCAGCATTATCAGCTTTTTTCGGCGTTTGAGCGCAGCGCCTGAGACGGCGTGGTTTCACAACGCCTTGATCCGCAAGGAATTTCTGTCGTGGCGGAAATTGACGGGCGTCGGGAAACCGGCAGCTTACGTCAGTATTTGACAGCCGTGCGTCAGCTCTCGTCAGCGCAGGCGCGCGAGACGTCAGCCCATCAATGTTCGGCGGCGACTGGATGCAGGCGGGAAGGACTGGCGGCATAACCGGCCAGCCTCACCCCATCGGGACGGGGTGGGCAAGCCGAGTTTGGTCATACGCAGGCGGTCAGCGGCGTACGAGGCGCAGGACGATCAGCAGGATGATGGCGCCGAGAAAGCCGCTGCCGGCGAACAGGCCCAGGCGGGCGAACAGCCAGCCACCGATGAACGAGCCAAGAATGCCGACGACGATATTGCCGATCATGCCAAAGCCGAAGCCTTTGACGACAATGCCAGCCAGCCAGCCAGCCAGCCCGCGATCGCGCCGACCAGCAGCCAGATGATCAGGGTTTCGATGGGCATGGTTTGCCTCCCGGACCGGCCCTCGCGCCGGCAAAGGCGGAAGTCATCTCCCGCCCCGGGCAATCAACGCCCAAGCTTGGCATTCGTTCAAACCGTATGCGTGGGCTAAGGGCTACCCGGGATCGGCAGGACTTCCATCACCTCGACCCCGGTGCCGGGGAAGATCATGAAGTGGGGATGGGCTTCAAACAGTCTGGCGGCGGCATCGAGGGACTCGGCGGTGACGATGACATAGCCGCCGACCTGGTTGCGGATGTCCTCGACGCCGGCCTTGCTGACCTTCTTTGTCTTGCTGAGCGGGCCACCGCCGTCGACGATCACCGCCTGATGGTCGGCCATCCATTTGCCCCAGGCGGCCATACCTTCGGCGATGGCCTTGGGATCCATCGAATCGGGTCCAACACCGGGCGTGCCCACGAACAGGGCCACGAACTTTTTCATCTGAGGTTCTCCTTGTTTGGCGCTACATTGGTTGAGGAAGGGTCTCAAACGCAACGCCGAGATTCAGGCTTGACCGCGACGCATTATAGGGCGATACCAGCTACTGGTTATCGCATGATAGAAGAGCGAGTGGCGATGCATCCAAACGGCGCGCTCGCGGCCACTCATGGCAAACAGATTTCGGCTGATCGACGAGAGGGACGAGACATGGGCAAGCAGGCAAGAGTTCTGACGGCGGGCGTTCTGGCGGCGATGATCGCCGGCGCGGTGCTGGCCCAGCCGGCGGCGGCCCCGCCGCTGAACGACACGCGCGTGGCCGTCTCGACCCTGGTGCGCGAGGACATGTTCGCCGGCTTCCTAGAAGGCGACATGGCGTCTCTGGCCCGCGGCGAGGCCAATCTCGACAAGCTGTATGAGTCTCGCCCCGCCGAACGGGCCGACATCCGCTCATGGCAGGCGGGCGGTCTGATGTATCGCGCCGTGCTGGCCCGCGAAGCTGGCCGCGCCGCCGACTACACAAGCCTCTACGCCCAGGCCATCACGGCCATGGACGAAGCCGACGCCCTGAAGTCGACCAGCGGCGTCGTGCCCGCCGTCGGCGGCGGCATCGGGGTGCTGTTCGCCGACCGTCTGGCTCCGGCCGACAGGACCGCCTACTGGGAGCGCAGCTATCGCTATTACCAGGCCATCACCACCGGACAGGCTCCGGTTGCCGACAAGCTGCCGGTTCACATTCGCGGCGAGTCCTATGCCGGCCTGGTGACCGCCGCCCAGCGCGCGGGCCATACCGCTGAGGCGGGCGTTGCGCTGGACCGCATGCTGGTGCTGGTCAAGGGCACGCCCTACGAGGCCGACGCCCTGAAGTGGAAGGCCGACCCCAGCAAGGCGGCGACCATGAACCTTGGCTGCAAGAGCTGCCACGACGACGGTCGCCTGGCCCCGACGCTGCAAAGGCTGTCGGCCGCGGCCGCGGCCGCGGCGCCGAAGACGCCGTAAGACTTTTCCCCCACCACCGGCTTTGCCGGCAGTCCCCCTCCCCCATTCCTGACGGAACAGGGGAGGTCTTGCTTGTTCGGACCTCACCCGTCGCAGAGCGTTGGGGGAGGGGGACCGCGCCGCAGGCGTGGTGGTGGGGGCTTTTGCCCTACAGCCCTCGCAGGAACTCCAGCATCGCCGCGTTCACCTCGTCCGGCCGCTCCTGCTGGATCCAGTGGCCGCAGCCGGGGACAAGGATGTTGGCGCGCAGCTGGGGCACGAACATTTTCAGGTTCTCGACCAGGGTCTTGACCCCCGGGAAGGCCATGACCAGGTCGCGGTCGCCGGCCATGAAGGCGGCGGGCACGGTCACTTTTGCTCCGGCGAAGGGCGCCAGCAGCTCCCAGTTGCGGTCGATGTTGCGATACCAGTTCAGCCCGCCGCGAAAGCCGCTCATGGCGTACTGGGCGGCGTAGACATCGATGTCGGCCTCGGTGATCCAGGCGGGCAGGGTGGCCGGCTCGGGCGAGTTGCTGAGGAAGCCGCCGCTGCGCGGCACCAGGGCGATCGAGCCGGGCCGGGCCGGATTGTCGCCCGAGCCGCCGAACAGCATGCGCCGCATGGTCGAGCGCACATTGGCCTCCAGCTCGGCTTCGGCCACGCCGGGTTTCTGGAAATAGAGCTGGTAGAACCAGGCCTCGGCGGTCTGGGGCATGTTCGTCGTCGGCTGCACCGGCGAGCGGGGGAAGTAGGGCACCGACAGCGCCATCACCGCCCGGAAGATGTCGGGGCGCAGCAGGGCGCAGTGCCAGGCCACCGGCGCGCCCCAGTCGTGGCCGATAACCACGCAGGTCGTCTCGCCCAGCGCGCCTACCAGACCGACGATGTCACCGACCAGGTGCAGCATGGTGAACTGGCCGACATCGGCCGGGCTCTCGCTGGCGCCATAGCCGCGCATGTCGGGCGCGACGGCGTGATAACCGGCGCCCGCCAGGGCCCGCATCTGGTGGCGCCAGCTGTACGAGGACTCCGGAAAGCCGTGACAGAGGATGACCAGCGGGCCGGACCCCAGCTCGGCGATATTGAGCTTGATGCCGTTGGTCTCGACGATGCGCTGGGTGATGTCGGGCATGGGGGCGGGGGTCCTGTGCGGGGAGTGTGTGGTTCAGCTTCCCACAGGATGGGGCGGGGGGAAACCCGGGCCCGGACGGGGCGCTGCCTAGCTGCCGGCGTCGTCAGAAGATTGGCGAACTATGTGACGTGACCCCCATTTCTCATCCAGTCATAATGAGAGTCCTGAGCTGATTTGAACCGTCCTGGTGGTGGCTTGCAAGAGGCCATGGCGCGTGACCGCAAGAGTCGGGCGCGCCTTGGCCGGTCTTTCCGCAGATGGCGCTGGCGTAG
>CANJPZ010000018.1 GCA_947476325.1 Caulobacteraceae bacterium
ACCTCCGCCGTCCCAACACCCGCCTCCTGCTCGCGCAGGACCGCGATGATCTGCTCCTCGGTAAACCTCGATTTCCTCATCCGTCCGTCCCTTCTCTCCATGGGCCGGACTCTAATTATTTCTGGAGGAGTTTCAGGGGGTCACGTCAAAGCGCTTCTTATTTGCTTTCAATCGGGGACCTCAATGGCGCCGATAAGCTTATCCAAAAATGGAGGAACATTGATTACTTTAGTCGTAAATGGGCGTATTTAGAGGCGGCATTTAGACAATTAACGAATGATGAATTCACCGCAAAAATTATCATTGATAACGACTCTATATTTCACAAATACAAACCGCATATAACAGCTCAAATCTACCCGGCACTTTTAGTGTCCGGGACGGAAAAGGCAGCTGTAGCAGTCTTATCGGCTAATATTTCGCGTTGCCCCGGTCGCATTTTTTCAAAAATAGACCCAAATTTCGCTCTCTTATACAGCGCATTACCGGCCCAAGCACAGTCTATTTCTGCCTGAGCCCGAGCTTAGCCGCTATGGTTACCGGCGGATCACGGCCCTGCTGCGCCGGCCCCAGATCCGGGCGGCCATCGAAGCGGCCCTGGCGGCCCGGGCCCGCGCCGCCCGCATCCGCGCCGACGCGGCGCTGGACGACGCCGGCGCTTACGCGCCCGCCAAGCACCACGCGATAACCGCCTTTTGGGCATGCAGGCGGTTTTCCGCTTCGTCCCAGGCCAGCGATTGCGGGCCGTCGAGGACTTCGTCGGTGACTTCCTCGCCGCGGTGGGCGGGGAGGCAGTGCATGAAGGCGGCGTCTTTGGCCGCCACGGCCATGAGGCGGCTGTTGACCTGATAGGGCTCAAAGGCGGCCAGGCGTTCCTTGTGGTCGGTATCGCCCATGGAGACCCAGGTGTCGGCGACCACCAGGTCGGCGCCTTCGACGGCGGCGCGAGCATCCGATGTGATGTGGATCTGGCCCTGTTCGGCTTCAGCCCGGGCCACGTCGAGGCGGTCGGGGGCGTAGGCGTCGGGGCAGGCGATGTTGAGGCGGTAGCCGAACCTGGGCGCGGCGTGGATGAAGCTGGCGCAGACGTTGTTGCCGTCGCCGACCCAGGCGATGGTGCGTCCGGCCAGCGGGCCGCGATGTTCCTCGAAGGTCATCAGGTCGGCCATGATCTGGCAGGGGTGCGAAGCATCGGTCAGGCCGTTGATCACCGGGATGGTGGCGGCGGCGGCAAAGGCCTGGACGTCTTCGTGGCGGTTGGCGCGGATCATGACGATGTCGACCATGCGCGAGAGAACCCGCGCGGTGTCGGCCACCGGCTCGCCCCGGCCCAGTTGCATGTCTCCAGCGCTGGCGATGATGGACGAGCCGCCCAGCTGGCGCATGGCCGCATCGAACGAAAAGCGGGTGCGGGTGGAGTTCTTCTCGAAGATCATGGCCAGGGTGCGGTCACGGGCCGGGGCGTCGGCGTCGGCGCGGCCTTTGGGCCAGCCGGTGCGGGCGGCCTTGCGGGCGTGGGCGTCGTCGAGAATGGCGCGCAGGGTGGCGGCGTCGAGCTTGAACAGGTCAACGAAGTGGCGGGTCATGACGCCGCCGCCGTCCGCGCCCGCAGGCAGGTCGCCTCGAAGCGGGTGATGAGTTCGCGGGCTTCGCCCAGGGTCAGGTTCAGGGGCGGCAGCAGGCGCACGCAGTTGTCGCCGCCGCCGGCGATGAGCAGGTGCTCGTCGCGGGCCATCTGCATGAACTCGCGGTTGTTCGGCTTGATCTTGACGCCGATCAGCAGGCCCTTGCCGCGGATGTCGTCGATGACGTCGGGGTAACGGTCGCGCAGGCCCGACAGCTGCTGGGTGAGGTACCCGGCCACGGATTTGACGTGGTCGAGCAGGGCCGGATCGTTCAGCTGGTCGAAGGCCGCGCAGCCCACGGCCATGGCCAGCGGGTTTCCGCCATAGGTCGAGCCGTGGGTTCCGAACACCATGCCGCTGGCCGCCTCACGCGTCGCCAGGCACGCGCCGACGGGAAAGCCGCCGCCAAGCGCCTTGGCCACGCACATGATGTCGGGCTCGGCGCCCGGGGCCCATTCATAGGCGAACAGCTTGCCGGTCCGCCCCAGACCGCACTGGATTTCGTCGTAGATCAGCAGCGCGCCGGCTGCGTCGCACAAGGCCCGCATCTCGCGCAGCTGGGTCTCGCTCAGCACCCGGGCGCCGCCTTCGCCCTGAACCGGCTCGATGATCACCGCGCAGCTGGTCGGGCCAAGGGCGGCCTTGAGCGCTTCCATGTCGCCGAACGGCAGCTGGATGTAGCCGGGCAGGCGCGGGCCGAAGCCCTCGAGATAGGACGGATTGCCCGAGGCGTTGACGGCCGCGTAGGTGCGGCCGTGGAAGGAGCCGTCAAAGCCGATGATGTCGATGCGCTCCGGCTGGCCCTTGGCGGCGAAATATTTGCGGGCGGTCTTGAGAGCGCACTCGACCGCCTCGGTCCCCGAGTTGGTGAAGAACACCACGTCGGCGAAGGTGGCGCTGGTCAGGCGGTCGGCAAGGGCTTCCTGTTCGGGAATCTTGAAGATGTTGGAGACGTGCCACAGCTTGTCAGCCTGCGCTTTCAGGGCCGCGACCAGCACCGGATTTGCGTGACCCAGCGCATTGACCGCGATGCCGGCGACGGCATCGAGATATCGCTCGCCGCCCGTCGAGATCAGCCATGCGCCTTCGCCGCGCTCGAACGCCAGGTTCGCGCGGGAATAGACGCCCATGAGATGGGATTGATCGGACGGGGCTGAAGGCATGACGCGCCTCCCAAAAGTGAAAGCCCCGCAGATGCGGGGCCGGGGAAGCGTCGCTTTGTCGTGAAATCGCCCTGAAAAGTCAATCCCCGCCTTCGCAAGGACAGCTGGTCAGCGGACGGCGTCGGGCATGCCCAGGCCCAGGGCCTGGCCGGGGCGGCTGGTCGCGCCAACCGGGGCGACAGGCTCGGGCTGGATTACCGGCGGCAAGGGGGTAGCGGACTGGCTCTCGATGGAAATCCCGCCGGCGCGGCGCAGCTCCTGCACGCGGCCGGCCATCTGTTCGTTGGCGGCGGCGGCGGCGGCGGCGCGGGCGGTCTTGGGCCCCAGGATGGTCTGCAGGGCGACCTCTTCGAAGGACAGACCGCCGTCGGGCAGCAGGGTGGGAACTTCCCAGCCGTCGGCGCCCTGGTTGACCACGGCGTGGACCTTGATGGGGGCGATCTCCTTTGCGGCGGCTACCAGCTTGCCCGGGTCGGTCAGCTGGGGCTCTACGGTGAGCACGACCTCGCAGCCCTTGATCGCCATGGCGGCGGCGGTACTGCAGTCGACGACGGGCTTGTCATCGCCCAGATTGACGGCGAACCAGTCCTGATCCGGCGCGGCCAGCAACAGGCGCCCGGCGTCGGACAGGGTGAAGACCGGGCGGACGTTAAACTGCACGCCCGACAGGGAAATCCAGGCCCTGTTCAGGAACCACCAGCCGATCGGCTCCGGCTCTGCGGTGGTGGGAACGACCAGCGTATCCCAGCCGACCTGGGCCTTTTCATCGGCCGCGCGCAGGGCCGCGTAGATCGCATCACCCGGCGCGTTGAGTTGTTCGCCGACGGCCAGGACAACGGCGTCATAGGCGGTGGCGTCGACGGTGTTGGGATCCTTGCGCTTGCAGGCCGGCACGGTGAGCGCGATCGCCGCCATCACCGCTAGGGCCGTCCATCCGCGCATGATCGCCAGTTCCTAGCTCTTGAGCCTGTAGCCGGTATGGAACAGCGCCCAGCAGGCTATGGCAAGCACCACATTGATGACGCCCACCAGGATCACGCCCACGGTCAGGGATCCGTCAGCAAAGCCGATGAAGCCGTAGCGGAAGCCGTCGATCATGTAGAAGAACGGGTTGTAGTGCGAGACGGTGCGGAACGGCTCGGGCAGGCGATCGACGAGATAGAAGGTGCCCGACAGGAAGGTCATGGGCATGACGATGAAATTGCTGACCGCGGCTAGGTGATCGAACTTTTCGCTCCACAGACCGGCGAAGATGCCGGCCAGACCCAGCATCAGGGCCGCGCCGAAGCCGAAATAGGCCACCGCCCAGATATGCTGCAGGTGAAAGCGGGTGAAGAACCAGACCGAGATGGCGGTCACCAGGCCGACGAAGACGCCGCGGGTCATGGCCCCTGCGGCGAAACCGGCGGCCAGTTCTATGGGTGAAAGGGGCGGGGTCAGAAAGTCCGGCGTCAGGCCCATCATCTTGGCCTGCAGGATCGACGAGGACGAATTGGCAAAGGCGTTGTTCAGGATCGACATCATGATCAGGCCGGGGCCGATGAATTCTGCAAAGGTTACGCCCTCGGCGCCCGATCGCGTGCCGCCTACCGCGACCACGAAGATCAGCATGTAGAGCAGGCTGGTCATGACCGGGGCCAGGACGGTCTGCATGCCGACCTTCCAGAACCGCTTTACCTCGCGAAGGTAGAGGGTGCGAAAGCCGATCCAGTTTACGCCGCCATAGCGGCGCGGGACGAGAGTGGTCTGGGTCATGACGCCCTGAAATGCGCCCTGCGGCGGGCGCGCGCAAGGCCCCCTCCACCGGTCTTCGCAAGGGCTTCGGCCGGTCCCCCTCCCCCACGCGAAGGCGCGGGGGAGAACTCTCACAATATCTGGATTCTGTGGACGGAATGCATGGCGCCTATTGTGGCTCATGACGTTTGAGTTACGATATGTTGTGGCGGGTTGCTGTGCAGCGGACCTGGGGACACAACATCTAGGGGCTCTGGAGACGGAACATGGGCTGGACCGACGAACGGGTAGAATTGCTTAAAAAGCTCTGGCTCGATGGTCTTTCGGCCAGCCAGATCGCCAAGCAGCTGGGTGGGGTGACCCGCAACGCCGTGATCGGCAAGGTTCACCGGCTGGGCCTGTCGGGCCGCGCCACGCCGAGCCAGCCGGCCCGGGTCGCCTTCAAGGCCCCCCGCCCTGCCCGGCCCGCGGCGCCGGCCGCCCCGCGTCGGATGGAGGCCCGCGAAGTGGTCCGCGCCGAGCCCCGGCCCATCGTCTATGACGAGCAGCCCGGATCGGCCACGGTGCTGACCCTGGGCGCCCACATGTGCAAATGGCCGATCGGCGATCCGTCGGCCGACAGCTTTACCTTCTGCGGCAAGCGGACGGACGGGGACATCCCCTATTGCCAGCACCACGCCCAGGTCGCCTATCAGCCGGCCCAGTCGCGCAAACGCAGCGGCGCCAACGACCTGGCCCGCAGCCTGCGGCGGTATATCTAGAGCATATCCCCGCCGGCCGCGCCGGCGGTAGTGCCCGTGGCCTTGAAGGCCTTTATGACGTTGCGGCCAGTGGTCCAGCGGTGGACCTCGTCGGGGCCGTCGACCAGACGCTGCGAGCGGATGTGGGTGTACCACATGGCCAGCGGCGTATCGCGGCTGTAGCCCAGCGCGCCATGCAACTGGATGGCGGTGTCGACCACCTTGTGGACCATGTTGGCCAGATAGACCTTGGCGATGCCGTTTTCTTGACGAAGGTCCAGGCCGTTTTCCGCCTTGTAGGCGATGTGCAGCAGCATGAGCCGGGCGATGTAGAGCTGGGTGGCGCATTCGGCGAGCATGAACTGGACGGCCTGACGCTCGTCCAGCGGCTTGCCGAAGGTGGTGCGGCTGGTCACATGGGCGGTGGCCATGTCGAGCGCCCGCTGGGCCATGGAGACATTGTGCATGCCGTGGCGAAGCCGCCCGTAGGCCAGGCGGTGCTGGCCCATGTTAAAGCCCTCGCCCTCGCCGCCCAGCAGATTGTCGGCGGGGACTTCCAGGTCCCTTATCTCGATCTCGGAATGGCCGCCGCCGAGGATGTGGGTCAGCGGGCCCTCGATGGCCATGGTCGCGATATCGCGCTTGATGTTGTAGCCGGGGTTGGGCAGCTCGACGAGGAAGGTCGAGAACTGCTTGTGACGTGGGGCGTCGGGATTGGTCTTGGCCATCACCAGGGCGATATCGGCGACGGATGCCGCCGATGAGAACCACTTCTCGCCGTTCAGCACCCAGGCGTCGTTGCCTTTGCGTATCGCTTTGGTCTGCATGCCGGTGGCGTCGGCGCCGGCGGCCTTTTCGGTCATCGAATAGCAGATGCGCTTTTCGCCGTTGAGCAGGGGCTTGAGGAACTTTTCCTTCTGATAGTCGGTGCCGTGCTCGAGCAGGGTGAGCATGGTCGCATCATCCGGGCCTTGCGTATTCATCGACAGGGCGCCGAGATAGCTCTCGCCCAGCTCCATCTGGACCAGCGCGTTGGCGAGCGGGCCAAGGCCCATGCCCCCGTGCTCCTTCGGGATGAACGGACACCACAGACCCCGGGCGCGGGCCTTGGTGCGCAGTTCGCCCAGGATGGTCTTGTAATCCTCGCCGGCCAGCAGGCGCTTTTCGGCCGGCATGCATTCGTCATGCACCCACTGGCGAACCTGCTCACGGACAGCCTTGGCCGCAGCCGGAATTTCGAAATCGATCGCCATGGGAGCCCTCGCTGTCCAGTTGGAAGGAAAGGCTGTAGCGGCTCAAGGCGCGCCTGTCAGCCTTCTGCGCCTTCGAGCGAGGGGCGCTAGCTTTCGAGGTCCAGCGAATAGCCTGCCGAGCGGACCGTGCGCACCGGGTCGGGTTGGCCGCCCTGCATCAGGGCCTTGCGCAGGCGCCCGACGTGGACGTCGACGGTGCGGGCCTCGACATAGATGTCGGCGCCCCACACCGAGTCCAGAAGCTGTTCGCGGGAGAACACCCGGCGCGGGTTCTGCATCAGATGGTCGAGCAAGCGAAACTCGGTGGGGCCCAGGTGGATCTCGTAGTCGGCGCGGCGCACGCGGTGGGCGACACGGTCCAGGGTGATGTCGCCGTGCACGACCATGTCTTCGGCCAGACCGGGGCGAACCCGGCGCAGCACCGCGCGCACGCGGGCGGCCAGTTCGGTCATGGAGATCGGCTTGACCAGATAGTCGTCGGCGCCAGTGTCCAGGCCGCGGATGCGGTCGGTTTCCTCGGCCCGGGCGGTGAGGATGATGATCGGCGTGTTGCGGGTCTTGCGATTGGCGCGCAGGCGGCGGCAGACCTCGATACCCGACAGCTTGGGCAGCATCCAGTCGAGGATGACCAGATCGGGCGATTCCTCGTCGGCCAGCAGCATGGCCTCCTCGCCGTCGGCGGCGCGGATGGTTTTGTAGCCTTCGCGGTCGAGGTTGTACTGGAGGAGCTGGGCCAGGGCCTCTTCGTCCTCGACGATCAGGATGCGGGGTTCAGCCATCAGAGGGGCGCTCCCTTGGGACGGGGCGCTGTCAGGGGCATGCCGGTCAGTTCGTAATGGATGACCTCGGCAATGTTGGTGGCGTGATCGCCGATCCGCTCGAGGTTCTTGGCAACGAAAAGCAGGTGGGCGCAGGCGGTGATCATGCGCGGATCACCCATCATGTAGGTCAGGAGTTCCCGGAACAGGCTGTTGTAGTGCTCGTCGACCTCGTGGTCCGAGGACCAGACGCTGATCGCGCACTCGACGTCGTTGGAGGTATAGGCGTCGAGCACCTCGCGCAGGCGGGCGTTGACCAGCTTGCCCATGCGCTCGATGGGGCCGGTCAGCGGGGTCAGGGGCTCGATCTCGGTCAGTTGCAGGGCGCGCTTGGCGATGGATTTGGCCAGGTCGCCGCAGCGTTCCAGATTTCCGGCGATCTTGATGGCCGACAGGGTGCGACGCAGGTCGTTGGCCATGGGCTGGCGAAGGGCAATCAGGCGAGTGCAGCGCTGGTCGATGTCGATTTCCATGGCGTCCAGGCGCTCGTCGCGGGCGACAATGGCTTCAGCCAGAGCGACGTCCCGTTTGGCCACCGCTTCAACGCAGGCCGCGACCTGGGCTTCGGCCAGACCGCCCATGCGGGCAACCTCGGCGGCCAGTTGAGTCAGTTCTTCATCATAGGATTTGACGATGTGCTCGTTCATGGCGGGCTCTCCTAGCCGGACCGGCCGGTGATGTAGTCTTGCGTGCGCGGGTCGGTTGGATTGGTGAACATGGCCTCGGTCGTGCCGCTCTCGACCAGTTTGCCGAGGTGGAAGAAGGCGGTGCGCTGGGAGACCCGCGCGGCCTGGGCCATGGAGTGGGTGACGATGACGATGCAGTACTGGCGGCGAAGCTCGTCGATCAGTTCCTCGACCCGGGCGGTGGCGATCGGATCCAGCGCCGAACAGGGCTCGTCCATCAGGATCACTTCGGGATCGACGGCGATGGCGCGGGCGATGACCAGGCGCTGCTGCTGACCGCCTGAAAGACCCGTGCCGGCCGAATGCAGGCGGTCGTGAACCTCGGCCCACAGACCGGCCTTTTTCAGGGCGGCCTCGACCCGATCGGCCAGCTCTTTCTTGCTGGAGGTCATGCCGTGAATGCGGGGGCCGTAGGCGACGTTTTCGAAAATCGTTTTCGGAAACGGATTGGGCTTTTGGAAAACCATGCCGACACGGCTGCGCAGCAGAACCGGATCGACGTCGCGGGCGTTGACGTCCTGGCCGTCGATCTCGACCCGGCCCTCCACCCGCGCACCAACAATGGTGTCGTTCATGCGGTTGATGCAGCGCAAAAAGGTCGACTTGCCGCAGCCCGACGGGCCGATCAGGGCGGTTACCGCGCGGTCGAGCATGTTGAGCGAGACGTCGAACAGCGCCTGTTTCTCGCCGTAGAAGACGTTGACGCCTTCGGCCTTCACCTTCACCGGGGCGTTGTCGGGAATTGCGTCCGCATGCGCCAGGGTGACACGGCTCGTGGTCATATTCATCGTCTCGCTCGGATCACCATCGAGGGCAGGCGTCATTGTTATAGGCGCGTGCTTGAGCCCGGGACGCAACCCCGTTGTGACGGTTTTCTGACAGTTTGATGACGGGCGGCGGCGAGGGGCGTGATTCAGACTTGCGGGAAGTAGGCCGTGAAGGTCGCGCCGCGCCCTTCGGCGCTTTCGACGAACAGGCCGCCGTGGTGGCGATTGATGATATGCTTGACGATGGCCAGCCCCAGGCCGGTGCCGGTGGTATCGCCGCTCTTCTGGCCGGGCGCGCGGTAGAACCGCTCGGTCAGGCGGGGCAGGTATTCGCGGGGAATGCCCGGTCCGTCATTGATCACCCGCACGACCTGAAACCGGGCCCCCGAGACGGCGCTGGGCAGCAGAAGCGAGCGTGACGCGGCGGCCGGATCGCGGGCGGCGGTGATGTCGGCCTGGGCAAGGCCGGTCTCGACCTCGACCCGCACCACACCGGAGGGCGCGGAATGCTTGACGGCGTTCTCGACCAGGTTCTGCAGCACCTGGAGGATCTGCAGCGCGTCGCCGACCACGGCCGCGGGCGCATCGCCGTCAACCTTGATGGTCACATCGGCGGCGGTGGCGATCGGCGACAGGGTCTCGGCCACGTCGCGGGCGCTGGCCAGCAGGTCGACCTCTCCGGTCGGGGGAATGTGTTCATTCAGCTCGATACGCGACAGGCTCATGAGATCGCCGACCAACCGGACCATGCGCTCGACCTGGGTGGCCATGATGCCGAGGAACTTTTCGCGGGCTCCAGCATCGTCCTTTGCGTGACCGCGCAGGGTTTCAATGAACCCGGCCAGCGAGGCCAGCGGGGTCTTCAGCTCGTGGCTGGCGTTGGCCAGGAAGTCGGCCCGCATGCGCTCGTTGCGGCGCGCGTCGGTCTCGTCGCGCACGATGACCAGGGTCAGCCGCCCGCCGTCGTCCTGGGCCGGCAAGGGGCGGACCAGGGCGCGCAAACGCCGGTCCTGAACCTCGCCGGCGGTTTCCCACTCGACCTCGCCGCCAGCGGCGCCGGTTAGGGCGGCCTCGACCAGATCCAGCAAATCCGGACGGCGGATCACCTGGGCGATCATCGGCTGGGCCTCGATGATCCGGAACATGTCCCGCGCCGCGGTATTGGCCATGATCACCCGCCGGCCGGCCGACCAGGCGTCAGCCCGCACGACCAGGGCCGGATCTGGCAAGGCGTCGAAGATGGCCGCGAGCGAGGCAGGTGTCATTGGCGCAGATTCTGGGCCTATTCGCGCGAAACCGGAAACGCCATTTTCTCAAAACCGGCCCGGGATGAACTTCACCACCACGCCAGCGTTGTCATCCCATGGCGGCGCATCTGGTCGACGACATCGGTGTCCTGGCGGGACTGTTCGGCATTGCCGGATTTGCGCCCCAGATCGTCCGAATTCTGCGCGAGCGGGACGCCCACGCCATCTCGCTGAAAATGTATGCGGCCACGACCCTGGGGTTTGGGCTGTGGGTGACCTATGGCCTGGCGCAGCACAACTGGCCGATCGTGGGGGCCAATACGTTGATGCTGGCCATGGCGGCGACCATCCTGGCGCTGAAGCTGCGGTTCAAATAGGCGCAGCCTCGCAAACTTGTCTTGACGCAACGGCAAGGCCGGGCCGAACTGCAGGCAAAGCAAAAAGCACCCAGGGGGAATTCAAAATGCAACGCGATCACGGCGCGCCGACACGGCGCCAGGCTCTTAGCATGCTCGGCGCCGGCGCGGCGGCGGCGGCCTTGCCGGGCGCTGCCATCGCCCAGCCGACATTCCCGCGAGGCGCGGTGATCCGCACCCTGCTCAAGGATTTTGCGCCTGAAGAGCTGGCGGGCGGCGCCACGCTGTTCCACGAGCACATGTCGCTTCGAGACGGCTTCCTGACCGACTGGAATCGCTATGCTGCCGAGGCGCGGACGGCGAACGCCATCCCGGGCGGGGCGGCGGCAGGGCGCGGCGGCGCAGCTCCAGCCGGCGGCGCGGCAGGCCGGGGCGGTGCGCCGGCAGCGGGACGCGCTGGCGCGGCGCCAGCGCCGGCGCCCGCCATTCCGCAAGGCAATGTGCTGGCCGACGAAAAGTTCATGACCGAGGAGATGTCCATCGCCAGGCGCGAAGGCATCGGCTGCATCGTCGACGCCGGCCACCCGGACATGGGCCGTGACGTGGCCTTCCTGCGCCGGATCTCACAGGCCTCGGGCCTGCCGATCGTGGCCAGCGCCGGCTTCTACACCCAGCCCTTCTATCCGAAGGAGCTGTCAGGTTGGAGCGAGCAGAAGATCTTCGACGAGGTGATGAAGCAGGTGCGGGCCAACCCGACCGGCGCGCTGGGTGAAATCGGCTCTTGGGACTATATCACCCGCGAAGAGCGCAAGGTGTTCCGCGCCATCGGCAAGGTACATCTGGCCACCAACATCCCGATCTTCACCCACACGGGCATCCCTGGGAAATCGGCCCTTGAACAGCTCGACCTGCTTGAGGACGTCGGCGTCGATCCCCGGCATGTGGTCATCGGTCACCTGGGCAATCTCAACGACCCCACCACCGAGATCCAGCGGGCGATCATCCGCCGTGGCGCCTTCATCGGCTTCGACCGCCAGGGCGGCACAGGCGATGCGTCGGTCTTGGCTATGGCCGTGTCGCTGATCAACGCGGGCTATTCAGATAACCTGATGTTCGCCTCGGACCTGTCGTCAACGCGCGAGATGAAACAGGCGGGCGGTGGCGGCTATTCCAAGACGCTCACCGTCTTCGTACCCAAGATCAAGGCGGCGGGCGTCAGCGACGAGGTGCTGCACAAGATCATGTATGACAATCCGCGCCGCTTCCTGGCGTTCGTACCGAAGATCGCCAGGAGCGCCTAGGCCGCCCGGCCGGCTTCGGTTCGCGCCGGATTCAAGTGCTGGAGCCCCGCCCTTCGAGGTGGGGCGCCCTAACGTCAGGCTGGACTTTTCGGGCTATTCGTGCCCTTAAAACCGGCAAATTCAAACAAACGTTTTGGGGTAGCCATGACCGCAGTCAACGACGTCGTCGACCTTTCGAATGAAGGCGAAATCGCCGTCATCACCGTCAACTCGCCGCCGGTGAACGCCCTGGGCGCCAATGTGCGCGACGGCCTGGCCGCCGCCTTCGAAAAGGCGATCGCCGACGCCTCGGCCAAGGCTATCGTCCTGATCTGTGACGGTCGCACCTTCATTGCCGGCGCCGACATCACCGAGTTCGGCAAGCCCCCTCGCGGCGCGCCCCTGGGCGAGGTTCTGAACGCCATCGAGGCCGCGCCCAAGCCGGTCGTCGCCGCCATTCACGGCACCGCCCTGGGCGGGGGTCTGGAGACGGCTCTGGTCGCTCACTACCGGGTCGCGGTTCCCTCGGCCAAGGTCGGCCTGCCGGAAGTGAAGATCGGCCTGCTGCCGGGGGCCGGTGGAACCCAACGGCTGCCCCGGATCGTCGGCGTCGAAAAGGCGCTGGAGATGATCACCGGCGGTGATCCGATCAGCGCCAAGGCCGCGGCGGCCGCGGGCCTGGTCGATGAGATCGTCGAGGAAGGCAAACTGCGCGAACAGGCCATCGCCTTTGCAAAAAAGGTCGTCGCTGAAAACCGGCCGCTGAAGAAGGTCCGCGACCTGACGATCTCGCCCGCTCCGGAAATCTTCGCCGCCTTCGCCAAGGCCAATGCGAAGAAGATGCGCAACCAGATGGCGCCGCAAAACTGCGCCAAGGCCGTGGAGGCCGCGACCTCGCTGCCCTTCGACGATGGCATGAAGCGCGAGCGTGAACTGTTCAGCGAACTGGTGACCGGCGATCAGTCCAAGGCCCTGCGCTATGTGTTCTTCGCCGAGCGCGAAGCTGCCAAGATCCCCGATGTTCCGGCCGATACCCCCACCCGTCCGATCAAGAAGGTCGGCATGATCGGGGCCGGCACCATGGGCGGCGGCATTTCCATGAACTTCCTCAACGCCGGCATTCCGGTGACCATCGTGGAAGTCCAGAAGGAAGCGCTCGATCGCGGCGTCGGTGTCATCCGCAAGAACTACGAGAACACCGCCAAGCGCGGCCGCCTGACCATGGACCAGGTCGAAGAGCGCATGGGCCTTTTGACCCCGTCGCTGAACCTGGAAGACCTGGCCGACTGCGACCTGGTCATCGAGGCCGTGTTCGAGCTGATGGACATCAAGAAGGAGCTGTTCGGCAAGCTCGACAAGATCGTCAAGAAGGGTGCGATCCTGGCGTCCAACACCAGCTATCTCAACATCGACGAGATGGCGGCCATGACCAGCCGTCCGGAAGATTTCATCGGCCTGCACTTCTTCTCGCCGGCCAATGTCATGCGCCTGCTGGAAGTGGTGCGCGGCGAAAAGACCCAGAAGGACGTCATCGCCACGGCCATGCAGCTGGCCAAGAAGATCGGCAAGGTCGGAGCCCTGGTGGGCGTCTGTCACGGATTCGTCGGCAACCGCATGCTGTTCCAGCGCACCCGCGAGGCCAACAAGCTGGTCGACGAAGGCGCGATGCCCTGGCAGGTCGACAAGGTGCTCTACGATTTCGGCCTGCCGATGGGCCCCTTCGCCATGGGCGATCTGGCGGGTCTGGATATCGGCTGGAAGGCCGAGGCTAGCACGTCGTCGACCATCCGCGAATGCCTGTGCGAAGCGGGCCGGCGCGGTCAGAAGACCGGCGCGGGCTATTATGACTATGACGAGAACCGTAACGCCTCGCCCTCGCCCGTGACCGAGAAGATCATCAGCGATCTGCGCGCCAAGAAGGGCATTACGCCGCGCGCCATCTCCGACCAGGAGATCTTCGAGCGCACCATCTATCCGATGATCAATGAGGGCGCGAAAATCCTCGAGGAAGGCAAGGCCATCCGCGCGTCCGATATCGATATCGTCTGGCTGAACGGCTACGGCTGGCCGGCCTATCGCGGCGGTCCGATGTTCTACGCCAATCTGGTGGGCCTGAAGACCGTGCTCGACAAGATGAAGGAGTTCCAGGCGAAATACGGCGATGATTTCAAGCCCTCGGCCCTGCTCGAAAAGCTGGCGGCGGAAGGCAAGACCTTCTCAGACCTGTAAGCCGTCCCCAGATCAGTCTGATCCATCTCCGGATTTCGAGGAACACCATGCGCGAAGCCGTCATCGTCTCCACCGCCCGCACCCCGATCGGCAAGGCCTATCGCGGGGCCTTCAACAACACCGATGGCGCGACCCTGGGCGGTCACGCCATCGCCGAGGCGGTCAAGCGGGCGGGTATCGATCCAGCCAGTATCGATGACGTGGCCATGGGCTGCGCCCTGCAGCAAGGCACGACAGGCAACAACATAGCCCGTCAGGCGGCGATGCGGGCCGGCCTGCCGATCACCGTGTCGGGCATGACTATCGACCGTCAGTGCTCGTCCGGCTTGATGGCCATCGCCACCTCGGCCAAGTACATCACCGGCGACGGCGCGACAGTGGCCATCGGCGCCGGTATCGAATCCATCAGCCTGGTGCAGAACGAGAAGATCAACCGCTTCCGGGTGGGCGATCCCTGGCTGAAGGAACACATGCCCGAGCTCTATATGAGCATGCTGGAGACGGCCGAAATCGTCGCCGAGCGTTATGGCGTAAGCCGCGAAGCCCAGGACGAATACGCCCTGCAGTCACAGCAGCGCACCGCCGAGGCGCAAGGCGCGGGCCGGCTGAACGCCGAGATCGCACCGATGACCACGGTGATGATGGTGCAGAACAAGGAAACCGGCGAGTTCTCCGAAAAGGAGATCACCATCTCCATGGACGAGGGCAACCGGCCGCAGACCATGCTGGCCGACCTGCAAAAGCTGTCGCCGGTGTTCAAGGGTGGCCAGCGGATCACCGAAGGCAAGTTCATCACCGCCGGCAATGCCTCGCAGCTGTCGGATGGCGCAGCGGCCCTGGTGCTCATGGAAGCAAAAGAAGCCTCGCGTCTGGGCCTACAGCCCCTGGGCGCTTATCGCGGCATGGCGGTGGCCGGCTGTGGGCCGGAAGAAATGGGCATCGGGCCGGTGTTCGCGGTGCCGAAACTGCTGGAACGCAATGGCCTGAAGGTCGATGACATCGACATCTGGGAACTGAACGAGGCCTTCGCCAGCCAGGTGCTCTATTGCCGCGACAAGCTGGGCATTCCCAATGACAAGCTGAACGTGTCGGGCGGCGCCATCTCGGTCGGCCACCCCTATGGCATGTCGGGAGCGCGAATGACCGGGCACCTGCTGCACGAAGGCAAGCGGCGCGGCGCAAAGTACGGCGTCGTCACCATGTGCATCGGCGGCGGCATGGGCGGCGCGGGCCTGTTCGAGATTTACTAGAGGCGGCGGAGCCGCGGTGCGGACCTATGCCGTTTCCGTCAAGGCCGAGTAGACCAAGGTGCGAATCTGGCGTCGATTGGGGTATGAGCTGGACGGACCCAGCTGGGTCATGAAGACCACTGCCAGATCCTCAACCGGGTCCACAAAGAAAAAGGTCGACGCCCAGCCACCCCAGAAGAAATCGCCGGACGTGCCCGGGATCAGGGTTTTAGGCTGGTCGAAGGTGACCGCAAAGCCCAGCCCGAAGCCGACACCTTCGTAGACCGCCTCGCTGAACAGCGAGACGGAGGCCTGGGTCAGGTCGCGACCGCCGGGGATGTGGTTGACGGTCATCAGATCCAGAGTTTTCGGCGAGATCAGCCGCACCCCGTCCAGCGATCCACGGCCCAGCAACATGCGCACAAATCTCAGATAGTCGGCGCTGGTCGAGGTGAGCCCCCCGCCGCCCGAGGCAAAATGTGGCGGCTTCAGATAGGCGCTGGTCTGGGGATCATCGAGCAGAACGGTCTCGCCCTTGGGGTTGATGCAGTAGAGCGCCGCCAGGCGATGACTGTTTTCCGGGGCGACGAAAAAGGCCGTATCGACCATGCCGAGAGGATCGAAAATACGCGTTTGGAGGAAATCCGCGAACGGCATTCCCGATACCTTTTCAACAAGATAGCCGAGGACGTCGGTGGAGACGGAATAGTTCCAGACTGATTCCGGCTCGGCGACGAGGGGCAGCTCGGACAGAGCCTGAATGAAGCCGTCCATATCGTGTTGACCGTGGGCCCAACCCAGCTTGACAGCGCCGTAGGCTCCGGGGACGCCCGTTGTACCGTGCAGATCGTAGGTCAGGCCGCTGGTGTGGCGCAGAAGATCAACAATGCGCATGGGTTTGTCGTTCGGGCGGGTCTTGAAGTTTCCCGCCTCGCCGCTTTCGTAGATCCGAAGGTTCTTCCAGAACGGGATGTGACGATGAACCAGATCGTCGAGGGCGATCTTTCCCTCCTCCACCAGCATCATGAAGGCGATGGCCGTGATCGGCTTGGTCATTGAAAAGATGCGGAAAATCGCGTCTTCGCGCAGGGGCGTTCCCCGTTCACGGTCAGCGAGACCCTGGGTGCTTTGATGCACCAGCTGGCCGCGGCGCAGGACGCTGAACTGGGCGCCCGCATAGCAGCCTGTGTCGAGATAGCGTTCCTTGATGAACGCCGGGATCCTCGCGAGACGTTCGGGATCGATGCCCAGGCTTGCGATGGAGGCGGTCATGACTTCAAACCTTTCGTTGGGACAAAGAAAAAGGGGCGGCCGAAGCCGCCCCTAAATCTAACGTCGAGTTCTTGTTGATCAGAACTTCTTCTGGACGCCGACTTTTACAGTCCGGCCTTCCGGTCCAAGCGAACCGAACGGGTTGTAGTTTTCCAGGAACCGTTGATAGGACGGCGCGAGGTTAAAGACGTTGTCGACAGTGACCGTAAGCGTCGTGTCCTGCGGCAGTTGAACCTGATAGGTGGCCGACGTGTTGGTCTGGCCGCGGTTCTGATAGCCCTTCAGGTCGTTGTAGATGCAGTTCGGGTTGCCGTTTTGCTCGCCGACCAGGATGTCACCCAGGAGTCCGGCGATATCCTTGTTGGAAACAGGCTGCGGCAGGAACGGAACGCCCAGGCCGCTTGCAACCGAGTTGCACTTGCTTTGGTCGGCCGGGTTAAGGGTCGTACCCGCGTTGTACGGAGTCCCGTTGATGGCCAGACCCAGACCGCTGTTGTCGACGATGCTGCCGCTCCAGCGGGTGGCCATGCGGAAGTTATGCTTGCCCTTGGAATAGTTGAACCCGATGCTGCCGCGCCAGATGTCGGCGTTGACCCCGAAGCCGTCGTTCAGCGTGCCGATGTTATCGACGCCGGCCTGAATGAAGGTGCCGTAAGCGTAGGTATCGACTTGCTGGCTCTTCAGGTTCCAGGTCATGTCGGCGTTGAACGACAGCACACCGCCGTAGACCATCGAACGAACACGGTGGTTGGCGTTGAATTCAACACCGGAGCGCACCAGGTCGCCGCCGTTGATCTGGTTAGGCGAGTTGATCGACAGACCCAGGTCAGAGGCGTCCAGAGCGCTGGCGTTATTGTTCAGGTCAACACCGCTCATATTGAAGGTGGTGATCGTCGGACCGCCGTCGTTGGCGCCGCAGTTGTAGAAGCTGGTCCCGTCAGTGAACTGAACGAACGGTGCGCCGTCGAACAATCCGCCCGCGCCGTCGTTGCGGAAGAACTGCTGCAGACGAGGATCTGCGCAGTCAATGGTCTGCGTCAGATCGATGTTCGCGCCGCGGATACGGTTGAAGGTCAGGGCGCGGCCGATTGTAGAGGCCGTGATACCCGACTGCGGCGAGCCGTTCACCTTGTTGTTGAAGTACTGCACCCGGATCTGGGTAGCACGATCCCGGCTCTGGAAGATGGCGCCGGCTCCCCAGCTCAGACCGTGTTCCGGGCCAAGCGCAGTGTTCACAAAGAGACGTGACTGGCTGTTAATGTTGACGTCAGCCGCCGTCGTCCCGGTGTAGTAGGCCGATGTTTGGCTGCTGAAGTTCTTGACGAAGGTCGTTGTGAATCCGGCGTTCTGCAAGATGGGTGCATCGAAGGTCTGGCCGATGTTCGCGACGAAGGCCAGATTGTCTAAGGCCTGCCATTTGGCGTCCGCCGAGTAGATGCCGCTGCCCCGGAATGAGGGCGCCGCGGGATCCTTGTACTCTTCGTAACGCGCGATGGTGTGCAGGCTCAGCTTTTGCAGAGCCGGCAGTTGCAGTTCGAAGAAGACCGAGTGGTTGATCGTCGTCTGGTTGCCGCCGCCGATGGGGCTGGAGTTGAAGCCCGTCGCCAGAGACGCCGTGTTGGTGTTCATGAACGTACTCGCCGTACCCGAGCAGGTGCTGGTGGCGTTCACGAGGTTGTTGATGGCCGAGTAGTCGCCAGTCGCCCGGCGCAGGAACGGACACGGGTTAACCGCGCCGTTCGAGATGTCGCTTCCGAAGGCATCGCGGCTGACGAGGCGATATTGCGTACCCAGAACCCAGGCGACGGGGCCGCCCGGCAGTTCCCACTTGGTGAATTCACCGTTGACTATGCCCTGGAGCAGGATCTGGTCGGACAGAGACCGGACGTCCCGCGACTGGAACATCCAGCGCATCAGTCCCGGCGAGTTTTCCAGACCCGTGCCAACGCCGTAGCCCTGGTAGCTGCCGGTGATGCCGACGGCGGTGCCGGGACCGTCAAAAAGACCGGCGGCTGACGGGGTGCTCGCACCGACGAAGCCCACGTCGCCGTTGGTGGCCACAAGCTTGGCGCCGTTCAGACGGCTGACGCGTATGGCGCTGTCGAAGGGGTTGAAGAAGTAGCAGCCGTTGCCAGACGCCAAGCCCGGGTTGAAACCCAGTTGAGCGCGCTGAATGCCCGCACTGGCGGTGTCATAGTCACCGCCGCCGCCGGCGCCCACGGTATAGGGCACACCGGTGACCGCCGTCAGGACGCCAGGAGCCGTTTGCAGGACACGCGTTCCCGCGGTTTCCGCAACCGAACAGCCCAGATGGTCGGCGCTGAGGTCGTCGAGGTCGGTTCCGAAGCCGTTGAGGGCGCGCTGGAAGCGGTCCGTCATGGCCTGACGGCCCGTGGTCCGGTTCATGTTACGCGAGTAGTTGGCCTTGACGGTGAAGTCCATCGCCATGCCGAAGTGGTTGCCAAGGTCGCCCTTGACGTCCTGCGTGGTGCTGAACGTGACGTTCTGTGAGTTGAAGAACGCCTCTCCGCCCTTGAAGGCCGAATTGTACATCGCAACGAACGGACCGTAGGCGCCGTTGATCAAACCAACCCGTCCATAAGAGCCCGGCAGGCCGCTTCCGGGCGTGGAGGTGCTCGAAACCGCGCCAAGCGTCGCCGCGACGAAGCTGGGTGTCGTTGTGGAGCTGATGTTGACGATAACCGTCGTCGGCGTATTGACCGGCCCGTAACCTTGACCGATCGCGACACCCGAAGCGTTCGTGGGCGTTTGAACGGATGAGAACGCCGCACCGGTTGTGATGGTCGACGTCGGAATGAAGACACTCGCGACCGTCGTGCCATACGCACCTGCAACGCTGGTCGAGCCCGGCGTGAAAATGCCGTTCGTGATCGTGCCATTACCTTGCGTATAGGCCCGGCCGATGAGCGAGCCGTTCGCCTGACCCGCGTCCGAGACGAACGAGCAGTTGAAGGCCGTGATCGCGCCGGTCGGGCAGCCGGTCACCGAATTGATCGCCGAGTCGGAGAAGACCCGTTGACCGTTGGTGCTGGCGCCGATCGGGTTGGCGTAATAGCGCATCATGTAGTCACGCACCGCCGGGTTGTAACCCGGAACAGTCGGACCGCCGTTGTTGCCGGGCTGCGAGAACGCGCCCTGGGACTGAGCCAGGGTGGAGCCGTTGATGCCCGGGCTAAAGCATTGGCGGCTCGGGATCGTGCCGGTACCGCTGGTCGCCGTCGTGTAGCTCGGGGCGTTTTCAGGCCACGGGTCGCAGGCATTGGATTCTTGCATCTGCGCGCCGACGATCGTCGTTTGCGTCTTCGAGAAGGTCGCCGAAGAGTGGAAACGCAGATTGTCGGTCAGATTGACGGTCGAGTCCGTGAACAGGCGATAGGTGTCGTTGTCTTCAACGATATTGCCTTCCAGGTACTTGGCCCAGCCGCAGACCGGGTTGAAGACGTTGCCGGCGGCGGTTTGCTGGTTGGCGCCTTGCGAGAAGTTGCGGGTGCCGCCGAGCGCGAGGCAGGCGTCGTCGCGAAGCTGGCCGCTGAACGGGCCTTGCGTCGGCAGGGTTAAGCCGGCCGCCGTCGAGGTGGTCGCGCCATTCAGGTTGGCCACGCCGGCCGTGGTGAACAGCAACGGATCGGACTTGCCAAACTGGAAGCCGGGGGCCGCGCTGGAGGCGCTGGCGCCGGTGTAGCCGGGGCTGGCCAGATTGGTTGAGCCCGGCGCACCGAAGGCCCAGTTCTGGAAGTTGTAGTCCCAGGAGCCCCAGCCGAGGTTGGTCTGGGTGAAGAGGAAGCTGCGGGCAATGAAGTCGCGATCCTTCATCGCCAGGGGCGAAGTGTGCGCATAGAAGGCGCTGAACAGGAAGTTTTCAGAACCGCGGCGCTTGCCCCACTGGATGTTGGCGTCGTAGTTGCCGGTCGTGTTCGCGATGTACTTGTAGCTGACGCTGACTTCGAAGCCGTTGAGGTCGCGGCGAGGGGCGAAGTTGACCGCGCCGCCGACGGCGTCGCCGCCGTAAGCCGCCGAGCCGCCATCCTTCAGGATTTCGACCGACTGCAGGACTTCCAGCGGAACGCCGGCCAAGTTTTGCGAACCGCCGCCGTTGACGTTCGGGTCGCGAGTAACGGCGGGACCGCCGTTGGTTTGCGGGTCGTCCGCGAGGCGGACGCCGTCGAACAGGATCAGGGTGCGGCCGGAACCGAGGTTCCGCAGGTTCATGGAGCGGACGCCGTAACCGTCAGCGCCCTGGCCGTTGGCGTCGTTCGCCAGGCTGAGGCCGCCTTCGGACAGACCACGGATCAGGTCTTCAATGGCGGGGCTGCCGGTCTTCAGCAGGTCTTCGCGGCTCGTGGCCTCAACGTTCAGGGCGGTGTCTTCCGAGCCGCTCTTCAGGTAGGTGCCGACCGAGACGATGGCCCGCACTTCGGTGACGTCCTTGTCGCCGCCAGTGGCGGGCGTCAGTTCGGCCAGCGAGTAGAAGCCGTCGCCGTTCGCGTCGACCGCCTTGTCACGGATGCCCTGGGGGAGAGTTTGAAACTCCGCCGCATCCAGCTTGCCGTCGCTGTTCTTGTCAGCGGCGCGGAAAGCGGCGCCGTTGTCCTGCGCCATGGCATGGGTCGCGCCCATCGAAAGAGCAAAGGTGACGGCCAAAGCCGAACCGCCGCAGAAATACCTGCCTTTAGACATAAATCCCTCCCTGTGTGTCCGACGCTGTTCCAACGCGCATCCAGACCAGAATGCGACTTTAGGACAGGCGAGGTGCCCAAAACAAGTCGGTTTTTCGACACGAGCGGTTTTCGTGGCTTTTTTGAAACACCTTGCCGGCCTTCAATTGGCCATTTGAAGCCGCCCGCAGCGTCCAGGCGCCGCAATCCGGCCATGCGGAAGGGCGTCCAATTGCGGCGAAATGGTCAAGTTTTGGCCGTACCATCGTAGGCATCGCGCAGCTCGCGCTTGAGCACCTTGCCGATGTGACTGCGCGGAATCGCCTCAAGAATCCGCAAATCCGCAAGCCTTTGGGTCTTTCCGAGGCGTCCATTGGCCCACAGGCGCAGCGATTCGGCGTCCGGGGCGGCGCCCGGCCGCAGGACAACGAACCCGACGGGCGTTTCGCCCCACTGATCTGACGGAACGCCCACCACGGCGACCTCGGCGACATCAGGATGTTCGCTGACGACAGCCTCAAGATCACTGGGATAGATGTTGAATCCCCCGGAAATGATCATGTCCTTCTTGCGGTCCATGAGCGTCAGGAAGCCGTCTTCGTCGAATCGGCCGACGTCGCCGGTGCGGATAAAGCGCTTGCCCGACTCATCGCGCCATTCGGCGTCGGCGGTCTTGGCCGGCTGGTTGTGGTAGCCCTTCATGATCGAGGCCGAATGGCCGACAACTTCGCCGATCTCACCCTGCGGAACCGGGCGGCCGTCCTCGCCGATCAGGCGGATGTCGTGGCCTTCGGCGGGCTTTCCCACTGTATGGAGCTTGTCAGGAAAATTGTGCGCCTCGAGCATGCAGGTGCCGCCACCCTCGGTCATGCCGTAGTACTCGACCAGGCCGCCGGGCCAGCGGGCCAGGATGTCGGCCTTGAGTTCGGCCTTGAACGGCGCCGAGGTGCAGAACTTGTTCCTGAAGGACGAAAGATCGAAGGAATCAAAGTCTGGATGATCCATCAGCCGCTTGTACTGAACCGGCACCAACATGGCGTGGGTGACGTGATGCTTCTGCGCCAGGGCCAGAAACTTCGTCGCGTCGAACTTGGACATCAGCACCAGGGTCCCGCCCCGGGCGATGGTCGGAAAGAAGCTGACCAGGGTGGTGTTGGAATAGAGCGGCGTCGAGATCAGGGTGACCGCGCCGTCATCATAATAGCCGCGGCGAACGTGCATCCAGCGCATGACGTGGGGCTGGACAATGCCCTTGGGCGCGCCGGTGGTGCCAGATGAATATATGATATTGAACGGCTGATCGGGATCCAGTTCGACCGGCTGCGGCGTTGCGCCGGAGCCTGGCAGCCAGGCCGAGAACGGTTGCCCGGCGTCCGAATCGTCCAGCGCCACGCGGCGCGCGCTGATCCGGCCCAGAACACCGTGGATTTCGCCGGCCACGCCCGCATCAAGGAAGAACAGCGAGGCGCCGCAGTCAGCCACCATGCCGGCCAGGCTTTCCGGCGTGGACGAGGGCGCCAGGGGGCTGACCGCCACGCCGGCTCGCAGTGCGCCCAGAAACACCACCGCGTACTCGATCGACGTCAGGGCGCAGATGGCGATGACATCGCCGCTTTTCAGCCCGTCGCGCTGCAGGCCGGCCGCCACGCGGTCAGCCATGGCGTCGAACTGGGCATAGGTCAGCCGGCGCTCATCCTGGATCAGCGCCAGGTGATCGGGCCGCATCTGCGCATGCAGGCGCAGAAGGTCCGGAATGGCGTGGAAATCGTCTTCGAAGAACTCGGGCGGCAGCATGGGGCAAGGTTTCCTGGACGGGGCGGCGGCGCGTCTTAGCGTTCCGCGCTCCGTCCGCCAACCGCGACCTTGCCCTATCGCCGCAGGGTCAGACCCAGGGACAACATCTGCGGCGCAGCATAGTTGGTCTTGCCCGACGTCAAGCCGTTCTCGACCGCCTCGTCGAAGAGGTTGTCGGCCGCAACAAAGCCCTGAACGCCCTTGCCGAAGTCCCAGATCACCCGAAGATCGGTGACCGTAGCCGATTTCAGCAGGATGGTATTCAGATCGTCGTCGTAGCGATCGCCTTCGTAGCGGACGCTGAGATCCAGGGTCAGCTTGGGCAGCGGCGCCCAGCTTACGCCAGCCGAGCCCGCGCCGGGCGAGGTCTCTGCGGGGCGAAGACCGGCGTCAGTCCTGGCCTCGGTATAGCTGTAGGCCGCATGGGCGCTGACGGTGTCGGAGATCTTGAGCGAGCCTTGCGCCTCGATGCCCTTGGCGACGATTGTGCCGGCGTTCTGGCGCTGGCGCTGGTTGACGCCGGTGGTGACATTGGTGATCGCGTCGGACAGCACATTGTAGAACAGGGTGACGTCATAGGCGCCGTTGGACCGTGTGCCGCCGAACCCGACCTCGAAGCCTTCCAGGCGTTCGGGATCGAGAGCCGCGTTGGCCTCGGTGTTGATGTTGCCCACCCGGAACGGGCGATACAGCTCGTTCAGGGTCGGCGCGCGGAAGCCTGAATAGGCGGCGGCGCGCATATAGCCCCAGTCCATCGTGCGGCGGGCTCCGAAGCGCGCCGTCCCGAGCGTGCCGTTATGATCGGCAAAGTCAGTGTGCAGGGTCGTCACGCCATTGCGGTCGATCTGGATGCGGTGGCCGTTGGCGAAGCCCCAGGCATCCACCCGCCCACCGGCGGTGAGCAGCCAGTCCCCCGTCTTGTACGAGCCTTCGGCATAGACGCCGTGGGTTTTGGAAAACCCGCCCGCGTACCGCGTCAGCGGCCCGTTGCTGGCGGTATAGGAAAACAGCTCGCGGTCTTCGCCGTGGTTGACCCGGAGATCGGCGCCGACCTCCCACTCGGTGCTGGCCGAGCTGCCGCGCACGGCCGCGTTCAGACCTACGCCGGTGGCGGGGGTGTCGAACTGGGTGTTTGTGAGGGTGGTGCTGGCGCGGTCGGTCGGGACCGACACCGAGCTGTTCACAAGGTTGCTGCTGAACACCCAGCCTTGCAGGCGATAGCCCAGAGCCCCGCCGGCCGGATTTCGCACCCAGGTCAGGCTGGCCCTCTGGCCGCTGGCTTCGGCGTTGGCCTTGTCGAGGCCAGAGCCCTGCTGCTGGTCGAAGGCGCCGGCCGTAAAGGCCAGGCGGCCTTCGGCGAAATCGGTGACAAGGCGCAGGTTGGCGCTCCAGTCATCGAGACTGGTTTCAGTGTCCGCCGCGCCGGCGCCGTCGCGGACCGGGATGAAGCCGTCGGAGTGTCCCTTGGTCGCCGCAAACAGGACATCGGTACGGCCAACCGTCGTCGAATCCACCACGGCGGCGCGTTCGGTATTCAGCGAGCCGTAACGGACATTGCCTTCCATGACCTTGTCGTTGCGCGTGCTCAGATTGATCACGCCGGTCAGGGCGCCCGCGCCATAGGGGCCGGCGCCGCCGCCGCGGACGATCTGGGCGTTGCCGATCAGTTCCGACGGCAGCCCCGCCCAGATGACCCAGCCGCCAAACGGATCGTTCATCGGAACGCCGTCCAGCGTCACCAGGGCCCGGCCAGCGCCCGTGGGTCCGATCGAGCGCAGGGACATTCCCTGGGTGGTGGGGTTGGCGACCAGACTGTCGGTGCGCCGGAACAGCACCACGCCGGGAACCTGGGCCAAGGCCTGGTCCAGGCGCTGATGCTCCGCCAGCTGGGATTGATCCAGCGTGATGATCGAAAAGGCCTGGTCCGAGGCGGCCGCCGGCAGGGCCGCGGGACGGACCATAATGGCTTCTACGGTTGTGACGGGCGGGGGAAGATCGGGCATCGGTCTGAGCTTTCCTGAGAATGATCTGGTTATCTGGCGTCGACGAAGACGTCGACAGTGTTGGTGTGGGCGAGCTGCTGCTCAACCATCCATGGTCGAGGCATCGACTGTCCGCCTGGGCGTACAACGTCCAATTTCATGCGCCCTGTGGCGCCTCCTCCCCCCATCCGCGCCTTCGCTCTGAAGACGAAGTTTGCGCGGTCTGGCGATCACCAATTTCCAAAAATGCAGAACGTTAAGCAAGGCGAGAATTGCCACGCCTGGCGTTTGTCCAATCAACTGGGCCTTTTTCGCACCACCAGCCCATCGGGTAATTCGTTGGTGTCGTCATCCCTTCGCGGAAAATGCTGCGCCAGAATTTCACCGGCGGCATCCACCGCAGCGACAAAGCCGTCCGCCGGCTTTCCTGCCGCCAGGCCTGCGACCAGGGCGTCGGCGACGTGCTGCCAGTCGGCCGGAGTCGTCCTGCCGTAGATGCCGGAATCGGCCAGCACCTCGGCGCGATGATCGGCCAGGCTGGCGAACAGAAGCACGCCGGTCGCATCGCGCGTATGGGTCAGGCCCAGGGCCTCAAACTGTTCGATGGCGGCGCGCCGGACCCGCGCCGAAACAATGGTCCCGGGCGTGAACAGACGCCGCAGGGGCGGCGCCATCGACAGTCCTGCGATCAGCGCAAAGATCACCGCCTGCAGGCCGGTGTAGAGCGCGAGCATCGAATAGACTTGGGCGTTGGGCGACTGCAGGTGTGCGGCCGTCCAGGATCCAAACAGCCGGGTCAGGGAATCGGGGCCCAGACCCAGAAAGAAGACCAGCAGCGGCGGCAGGATGAACGCCACCAGCGCCGCCGACATCAACGCCGACAGGGGCGTATTTTCGGTTTCCGCGGCTAGGACGCAGCGAATCTCGCCGCTGGTCGAGGCCTCGGCCCGGGCGACCGCCTCGGCGATGCGGATGTGGTCTTCGTCGGAGATCTTCATGTCACCAGCCCCCCGAGGCGCCGCCGCCTCCGAACGATCCGCCGCCGCCGGAGAAGCCCCCCCCTCCACCGCCGGACCAGCCTCCGCCGCCGCCCCAGTCGTCGCGCCCGCCCCGGCTGTTGAGGGCGCCCAGCAGGATCCATGGCAGGGCCGATCCCAGGGCGCTGCCGCCCCTTCGGCCGCGCCGTCCCATGCCGGAGAAGATCATGAAGATGATGATGACCGTGATGATCGGACCGATTGGCCAGGCCGAGCCGCCCTTGTGGGCGGTGGCCCGGGTTGCGGCCTGCTGGGCCACGGCCAGGGCCTGGTCCTGAGGCAGGCCCAGTTGGGCGCCGATCGCTTCGACCCCGTCTTTAATGCCGGCCTCCATGTCGCCGGAGCGGAATTTCGGCAGGATCCGGCTCTGGATGATGACGCTGGACAGGGCGTCGGTCAGGATGGGCTCGACGCCATAACCGACCTCGATCCGCACCTTGCGGGAATTGGGCGCGATGATCAGCAGGACGCCGTCATCGAGCTTTTCATCGCCTATCTTCCAGGCCCGGCCCAGCTGATAACCGTAGTCCTCTATCTCGTAGTTCTTGAGATCCTTGATCGTGGCCACCACCACCTGGTGGTGGGTGGTCGCCTTGATCTGTTCCAGGCGCGTGGTCAGCTGCGCCTCGACCGGGGCCGACAGGATGTCGGCCTCGTCCACAACCCGCCCGGTCAGGGGCGGAAAGGCCGGCGCGGCAAGCGCCGGGGCGGCCAGCAGCACAAAGGCCGCCAGACCGCCCGCAAGGTATTTGATCATCTACTTCGCCGGAACAGGCGCGGGCGCAGGGCCCTTGGCCGCCGGACTGGCAGGGGCCGGACCGGCCGAACCCGAGAAGGTGACGGTGGGCGCGGCTTGCGCCTCGGTCGTCGCCGAGAACAGCACAGCCGGTTTTTGGCTGGAATACAGGGTCTTGGCCCAGATCACCTGCGGGAAGGTGCGCAGCGTCGTGTTGTAGACCCGGGCGGTCTCGTTGTAGTCGCGGCGGGCGATGGCGATGCGGTTTTCCGTGCCTTCCAGCTGGCTTTGCAGGGCCAGGAAGTTCTGGTTCGACTTCAGGTCGGGGTAGTTTTCCTGGATCATCATCAGCCGGCCGAGCACGCCGGACAGCTGGTTTTGCGCCTGCTGGAAACGCTCGAACGAGGCCGGGTCGCTGATGGTCGAGGCGTCGACCTTGACCTGGGTGGCGCTGGCCCGTGCTTGAGTGACCTGGGTCAGGACGTTGGCCTCCTGCGAGGCGTAGCCCTGAACGGTGGATACCAGATTGGGAATGAGGTCGGCGCGCCGCTGATACTGGGTCTGAACTTCAGCCCAGGCGGTCTTCACCTGTTCGTCCTTGGTCGGAATGCTGTTCACGCCGCAGGCGGCGAGCGTCAGAGCAGCGACAGCGGCCAGGATCACCCCGGCGGCGGTACGGAAACGGTTCATGGAAGCCCCCACGTCACCCGGCATCGTCAAGATTGCTGGCCCAGGCACGAGTGTAATGTCGTGAGGGTCGGGGCCCGGCGCAAGATTGGTTGGGGAAAAATCGGACAAGTGTCCGATTTTCCTGAGAAAGCCGGCCTAGTACCGCTGCCAGGTCCCGCCAAAGGGAACCTGACCCACGCCGGGCCGGGTGAAGTCGCAGACGCCTTGCGGGAAGACCCGCTTCAGGCGGGACTGCTGTTCGGCCGTGAAGCTGACCTTGTAGTCGGTGATCCGCACCGGTTTCAGCTGGCACTTGAAGACATCCACAGTCCATGGGCCGCCCGCCGCCGTGCGCGGATCCAGGTGAAGCGGGTAGGTCTGGTTGAAACCGGTGGCCGGATCGGTGCTGGCCGTCTCGTTGTGACGCTGGCCGGCCCGGTCCCAGTAGGCGTCGGTCGCCTCCGGCGGCCTGTGACGCGCCACCTTTTCAGCACTGGGCGGCGTCGGATCGGCGGCCATGCCGTCGAGCCATTTTGTCATTGCGTCGAGAACCTGACTGCCAAGGGACGGCCGAGGGGCAACAACGGCTGGGGACGTCGCCGTCGCCGCGGCTCCCGTGCTGGCCACCCAGATAATCTGGTTGTCGTGCCGGCCGTTGGCCTTGTCGAGCCGGGCGCGGATGACCAGGTCGCGCTCACGGCTGTGAATGTCGCCGGCAGCATCCGTGTAGTCGCGGTAGTTGATAATGGGCACGGTGCTCAAGCCTCCGCCGCCGGAGGTGATCAGGCCGCTGCGAAAGAGCGCCCGCAGGGCCTGCACGTCAGCGACCTCCCGGGCGGTCACGTAGTTCCCGTCCTTGTCGAAGCCGCCGACTTTTTCGTTCAGGTCGAGGAACTCGTCGACGCTGATCTTGCCTGCGTTCAACGCGTTGAGGCCGTACTGCAGGCCGACGTTATCGAGTTCGCTGGGCGCGTATCCCCTGGCGTTGCGACCCAGGATATTGACCCGCACATCCTGCAGGGCGCAGCGCGCGCCCTTCGGGTTGGTCACCCGGTCGTAGACCAGGCTTGGGTCCGACAGCTGGCAGCCGGCCTTGTTGTTGGACTGCCACATCGGCACAAACGTCGCCGCCCACGAGGCGCAGGTTCCGGCGGAAAAACCGATGACCACCTGCTGCTTGTCACGGGTCCAGGTCTGCGGGCTGGCGGCAAAAACCCGCTGCAGCAAGCCACAGTCGGGCACCTGCAGGGTCGAATCCGGGAACGAGGCCGAAGGCTGCAGTCCATCCAGCAGGCCGGGATAGGTCTGGGTGATCACCAGCTGCTGGATCGCCCCGCCCGAGCCGCCATTGCCGACCGTCCATTTCGGCGGGCCGTATTCCTCGATGAAATGCTCTTTCAGCATCATCAGGGTCTCGGCCTGCAGAACACCGTTGCCGTGCAGGCCGTTGACCAGCTCTGTAGCCACCAGGTGGGCGAACCCGCGGGACAGATAAAGGTCGCTGTTGGCGGCATCGACCTTGTTGACGCCCTGGTGCCAGGCCGCCGCCGCACCGCCGCCGAAACTGACCGCCAGTCGCCCGTTCCAGCCGTCCTGGCTGGCCGGGGTCGCGGGATCATCGAGAATGGCCAGGCGATAGATGGTGCGGTTGATCGTGCCACTCTCGACCTTGACGATGTAGGGCGCCGTCTTGCCGTCGATCGTCGTGGTCGTTCGAATGTCGGCGGGCCGGCCACTGGCGGGCCAGGGTCTGAACGGGGCGGTCCGGTCTGTCGAGCGGTAGAAATAGTCGATGCGGGTGGCCGCAGAGCAGTTGGCGTCAAGCGGATCGCCTAACCCGGACTCTCTTGTTTTGCACTGGTACGGCGTCATGTGTTGGCCGGAAAAAATCGGTCCGGTGATGGGATAGTCGGTGACCGACAGCCGCGCGGTGGTCCCGGCCGCGCGGGCGACAAGTTCGCTCTTTCCTGCGGCCAGACCGGTCACGAGGCCGCGCCAGGTCTGCGGCCTAGGCCCCGGCGAAAGGACGGCGCTGACGTCGCGTCCGGCGGCGGTCAGTGTCACCGAGGCGGCGCCGGCGGGCGCAGTCACTTCAACCAGTGCATCGCCGCCACTGACCATGTCCGGCCGCGAAGACAGGACCACGAGGCCCAGCGCGCTGTCCGCTGTCCGGCCCGCACCCGCCCAGGCCGCGAACAGGGCCAGGGCCGCGCCGAGGCGAAAGGCGCGGGAGATACCGACGGTCATGACCCGCTCATCCGGCGTACGCGCCTAGTACCGTTGCCACGTCCCGCCGAAGGGCACCTGACCCACGCCGGGCTTGGTGAAGTCGCAGACGCCCTGCGGGAAGACCCGCTTCAGGCGGGCCTGCTGTTCTGCGGTGAAGCTGACCTTGTAGTCGGCGATCCGCACTGGCTTCAGCTGGCATTTGTAGATGTCATTGGTCAGAGGCGCGCCGGCCACCAGGCGCGGCTCTAGGTGAACCGGATAGGTGGCGTTGAAGCCGCCTTTGGAGTTGTCCCAGCTGGCGGTCTCGTTGTGGCGCTGGCCCTGCAGGTCCCAATAGGCGTCGGTCGCTTCGGCGGGCTTGTGACGCACCACCTTGTCGGTGTTGAGCGGAGCCGGGTCGGCGGCGATGGCGTCGAGCCAGACCGTCATGGCGGTCAGCGACTGGGCCGCCACCGACGGCGTCGGCGCCACGGTGACCGGTCCGGCGGCGCGGGCCGGAGCCGCAGCGCCTGCCCGGCCGGCGCCTGGTGCGGGGGAAGCGGCGCTGGCCACCCAGATGACCTGGTTGTCGTGACGGCCGTTGGCCTTGTCCATGCGGGCACGAATGGTCAGGTCGCGGTGGCGGTCGTGGATGTCGCCGCGGCCATCATTGTAGGTGCGCGAGTGAATGATCGGCACGTTCTTCAGGCCGCCGCCACCGGAATTTACCAGACCGCTGCGATAGGCGGCGCGGATGGCCGGCAGGTCCGCGACCGAGCGGGCCGGGATAAAGCTGCCGTCCAGATCATAGCCGCCGATCTTCTCGTTGAGATCGAGGAACTCATCGACGCTGATCTTGCCTTCGTTCAGCCCTTTCAGGCCGTACTGCAGGCCAACGTTGTCGACGGCCTTGTAGGCAAAGCCGGTCTGTGGATTACGGCCATAGATATTCACCCGCATTTCCTGAACGGCGCAGCGCGCACCCCTGGGGTTGGTCACCGCATCATAGATCAGGGCCTGGTTGTTCAGCTCGCAGCCCGGCTTGTAGTTGGCCATCGAGACCGGAACGAACGAGTTCTTCCAGGCCTCGCAGGTGCCGGCGGTAAAGCCGGTGACGGTCGCCTGCTTGTCGGCGTTCCACGACGGGTTGGCGGCGAAGTACTTCTGCAGCAGGCCGCAGTCGGGCGTGTGCATGGACGAGTCCGGGAACGATAGTGAGGGCTGCAGACCATCGAGCAGGCCGGGGAAGATTTCAGTGATCAGCAGTTGCTGGATCGCGCCGCCCGAGCCGCCTGAGCCGACGGTCCATTTTGGCGGGCCGTATTCCTCGATGAAGTGCTCTTTCAGCATGGACAGGGTCTCGCCCTGCAGCACCGCGTTGCCGTGCAAGCCGTTGACCAGCTCGGTGGCCACCAGGTGCGCAAAACCGCGCGACAGGAACAGGTCATCGTTGGCCGCGGTCACGGCGTTGGAGCCCTGATTGTATTTGGCGCCCGCGCCGCCGCCGAAGGAGACGCCCAGGCGGCCGTTCCAGCCGTCCTGTTTGGCCGGCGTGGCCGGGTCATCGAGGATGGCCAGACGATAGATGGTGCGGTTGATCGTGCCGCTCTCGACCTTGACGATATAGGGCACGGTCTTGCCGTCGATCGTTGTGGTGGTCTTCAGGTCGGACGGACGCGCGCCTGTGGGCCAGGGTTTGAAGGTGTTGTCCGCGGACCGGTAGAAATAGTCGTAGCGCGTGGCCACCGAGCAGTCGGTGTCCAGAGCCTCGCCCAGACCCGATTCCTTGGTGCGGCATTCGTAGGGGTTCATGTGCGGGCCCGACAGGATCGGCCCGGTTACCGGATAGTCGGTGAGCGCCAGCTTGGCGCTTTTGCCGCCGGCTTCGGCGACCAGTTCGTTGCGGCCGATATTGAGGCCGGTCACAAGCCCGCGCCAAACGCCCGTCCCGGGTCCAGCCTGCAGGACAGTGCTGACATCGCGTCCGCCCGCCTTGAGCTTGACTGACGTCACGCCGGCCGGCGCCCGCACCTCGACCAGCGCATCCCCACCGCTGACCATGTCGGGCCGCGACGAAAGCAACTGAATGGAAAGGACTGAATCCGCTGTCTGGGCTGTTCCCGCCCAGCCCGCCAGCGCGCCCAGGGCCACGATGGCCGCGCTCACCCGCGCGCGTTTGCCAAACTTGAAGCTCATGGAATCCTCCCCAGGATCGTGTTCTTTCGAACAACTTAGGCCCGGAAAGCCAGCCGTGACCAGCCCTTGTCGCCTTGACCGCAGGCCGCGCCTCCGCGACAGGGAGGCATGGCGGTTTACACCCACATCACCGACGAGGCGCTGGATGCCTTCCTGGCCGAATACGATATCGGCCAGGCCCGGGCATTCAAGGGCATCGCCGAAGGCGTTTCGAACTCCAATTACCTGCTGGAGACAGACAAGGGCCGTTTTATCCTGACCGTTTACGAAGCGCGGGTGGAAGCGTGCGACCTACCCTATTTCCTGGGCCTGATGCGCTGGCTGGCCGACGCAGGGTTTCCCTCGGCCGCGCCCGTGCCGGGCCGCGACGGTCAGCCTCTGCGCAGCATCGGCGGCAAGCCGGCGGCTCTGTCGATGTTCCTGCAAGGCATGTCGGCCAACCGGCCGGACGCGGCCCTGTGCAGAGAAGCGGGCCGGGGCCTGGGCTGGCTGCACGCGGCGGCGGCCGGTTATCCGGGGCAGCGCGCCAATTCCCTGGGACATGAAAACTGGGCAGCGATGTTCGCGCCCCTGGCCGGCGCAGCCGAGAGGCTGAAGCCTGGCCTGGCGGCGACAATCCAGGGCGATCTGGACCTGCTGGCCTGTTGGCCCGCCGACCTGCCGCTGGGCACAATCCACGCCGACTTTTTCCCGGACAATGTGTTCTTCAAGGACCAGACGTTCGCTGCGGCCATCGACTTCTATTTCGCCTGCACCGACGCTCTGGCCTACGATGTCGCCGTGACCCTGAACGCTTGGTGCTTTGAACAGGAAGGCTCGTTCAACGTCACCAAGGCTCAGGCCCTGATCGCCGGCTATGAAGAGCGCCGCGCCCTGTCGGCGGCGGAAAAGGCGGCCATGCCCCTGCTGGCCCACGGCGCGGCCATGCGATTTTTCCTCACCCGGCTGGACGACTACGCCAACCCGGCCAAGGACGCCCTGATCACGCCCAAGGATCCGCTGGAATACGAGCGCAAGCTGGCCGTCCACCGGGCCGGCATTCACCTGTTCGGCTTTTCATGACCACGACGGAGAAGGTGCTGATCTACACCGACGGCGCCTGCCGCGGGAATCCCGGCCCCGGCGGCTGGGGGGCGGTGCTGATGTGGGGCGGGCACGAAAAGGAAATCTGCGGCGGCGAGCCGGCGACCACCAACAACCGGATGGAACTGACCGCCGCCTGCGAGGCGCTGGAAAGCCTGAAGAAGCCCTGCCGTGTCGAGCTGCACACCGACAGCCAGTACGTCAAGACCGGCATCAGTCAGTGGCTGGCGACGTGGAAGTCGCGCGGCTGGAAGACGACGTCGCGCGGCGCGGTAAAGAACGAGGATCTGTGGCGGCGGCTGGACGAGGCGCGCCTTCGCCACCACGTCGACTGGCGCTGGGTCAAGGGCCACGCCGGCCACGAACTGAACGAGCGGGCCGACGGCCTGGCGCGCAAGGGCATGCTGGAGATGCTTGGCGAGATTTAGGGCCTGACCCAGGGCCCTGCTCGCCTCGAACCACACAAAACAGGTTGCAGACCCAACAAACCAGTTCACAGTTGAACGACCTTCTCGCGCAAGGTTGAACAACCCATGCCCCGCGCCCTGTCCCAGCGCCCCGATGTCGAGGTCTTCGCCGAGATCGGGCTGATCGATCAGCTGGCCACGACAATGATCGACCGGTTGCTGCCCACCGGCCTGACCAGCGCCCAGTTCTCGGTGCTCAACCACCTGGCCACCCACGGCCGCGAGGAAACGCCCGCCTCGCTGGTCGATATCTTCATGGTCACCAAAGGCGCCATGACCAACATCCTGCAGCGCCTGGAAAGCCGGGCCCTGATTGCGGTGACCATTGATCCGGCCGATGCCCGCCGCAAAAAGGTGGTGATCACGCCTGCCGGCATGAGCGCCTGGGAAGCCTCGGTGAAAGGCCTGCGCCCGATGATGGATTCCCTGCGCGAAGCCTTCACCGCGACAGAGTTTCAGGACGCCCTGCCGTTCCTCAATGCGCTGCGAGGATGGCTGGCTGAGGCGAAGTAGTTTAATATTGAACTATACCGCCTTCACCGCCAGCCTTGCGCCGCCGAGCACCTTGACGACCTCGACGCTCGCGCCCGTTTCCAAACCTTCGCCCTCGGCTTCCCACTCGGCGCCGTCGACCAGAACGCGGACATGGCCGGGCTTTGTCTCGGTCACCTGGCCGGTCTTGCCGATCAGGTTGTGGGCCCGGTCATTGATGTTCGGGCCGGGCTGGACGTCAGCCTTTTTGAGATACTTTCGCGCCGTCAGGCTGGAGACGATGGCCAGCACCGAAAAAGCGATCACCTCGCCCGGCAAGCCAAGGACCCGGGTGGCCAGGGCGACGATGGCGACGACGCCCGCGCAGGCCGCCGGCCACAACAGCCAGCCGGTGCCCGTGATGATCTCGAGCCCCAGCAAAACGGCGGCGACCGTCAGCCACGTCCACATGGGGTGGGCCTGATAGAACTCGGCGATCATGGCCTAGCCTCCCTTTGGAACACTCGTTTTCGGCGCCTGGGGTTTCGGCGGCTGGGCCGGACGGTTGTCGCCCTTGAGCAGTTCGGAAATCCCGGCGATCGAGCCGATCAGCGAACTCATGTCGGCCGGTACGATGACCGTCTTCTGGTTCGGTGATTCAGCCAGCTTGCCGAACGCCTCGACGTATTTCTGGGCCACGAAATAGTTGATGGCGTTGACGCTGCCTTTTTCGATGGCGTCAGACACCGCGGTGGTGGCCTTGGCCTCGGCGTCGGCCGAGCGCTCGCGCGCCTCGGCGTCACGGAACGCGGCTTCCCGGCGGCCCTCGGCCTCGAGAATGGCGGACTGTTTGGAGCCCTCGGCGCGGGTGATGGCGGCCTGGCGATCGCCTTCGGCCTCGATGATCAGCGAGCGTTTTTCGCGTTCAGCCTTCATCTGGCGGGCCATGGCGTTGGTAATGTCGGGCGGCGGGGCCAGATCCTTGATCTCGATGCGCATGCATTTGACGCCCCAGGGGTGGGTCGCCTGATCGATGGTGGCCAGCAACCGGGTGTTGATGGCGTCGCGCTGGGACAGCACCTCGTCCAGGTCCATCGAGCCGACGACGGTGCGCAGGTTGGTCATGGTCAGCTGCGAGATCGCGTAGTTGAGGTTGTTGACCCGGTAGGCGGCCTGACCGGAATCAATTACCTGGATGAAGACAATCCCGTCGACCTGGACGGTGACGTTATCCTTGGTGATGACGTCCTGGCGCGGCACCTCCAGCACCTGTTCCATCATGTTGATGCGCTTGCCGACGCCTTCAAAGAACGGCGTCAGGAAGGCGATACCGGGCTTGAGCGTGCGGGTGAAGCGGCCAAACCGCTGGACCGTGTACTCATAACCCTGGGGTACAATCTTGATCGCCCCGGTGATGATGATGAACGCAAAGACGACGACAACGACGAGAATGATGGTCGGAACGGCGATCATGGGCCTGAAGCCTCCCTGGCTATTCAGGCGAGCTTAACTTGGGTGAGACAGCCGCGCCAGACAATCCCGGCGCGAGCCTAACCCTCGGGTTTGGCGAGGCGGCGGGCCAGGGCGGAGCCCTTGGCCGAGGCCTGGGCCAGAGCCCGGCGAGCGGCCGGACTGCAGGCCCGGAACTGGGCGCTGCGCTGTTCAAAGCCGGCGTTGAAGGCGTTCAGGAGCGCCGTCTCAAGCGAGGCTTCCGGTCGTTCAGCGTTCACCAGGCTCTTCATCCGCTCGCGCCAATACTGGTCGTCATCGCCCTCGCACAGCTGGCGCAGGGCGTGGGACTCGCCGATGGTTCGTGACAGATCGATCAGCACCTGTCGCTGGACCGGCGAGCGGTGCTGGGCGGCGGCGGGCGCGGCGATGGACAGAACCAGGCAAAGGGCGGCGAAGAAGCGCATGGCGAGGAATTAATCCGGCGCCCCTTTTTTGTCATCCCGCTTCGCCTTGCGGTTGCCGGGCACGGCCGCGCCCGACCGTCTTGATCTGCGTCAAAGCTTGCGGTGCCAAAACCTCCGAACAGTGACCCCGCCGGAGTCAGGTCAATGGTCCCGGCCGCCATCAAGAGGCGGTAATCGCCCGGTCGTCGGGCGACAGGCCGCCAGGGAGGGGTACGATCTTGCTGCACGAAATCCTGGCCTCGCACAGCGTGCTGAACGACTTTTTCGGGTACGTTCAACACCACTGGGGCGAACACACCACGGCCTATGGCCGATCTTTCAGCGCCGCCTTGCTGGAAGCACTCAATGCCTGGGGCATTGTCGAAGGCTCGCACCTGTTGTTTGCGATGCTGTTCTTCGGCTGCATCCTTGTGTTTGACGCGCGTCTGCTCGGCATCACATTCCGGGACGTGAAGATTTCCGAAGTCAGCGAAAAGCTGCTGCCGTTCACAGTGATCTCGATGACCATTCTTCTGGCCAGCGGGGTGTTCGTGTTCTTCTCGAAACCCCAGGATTACTACCACAACATCTGGTTCAGGATAAAAATGGTCCTGCTGCTGGTGGCGGTGATCAACGTCTATATCTTCCACAAGATCGTCCAGAAGAACCAGGCCGAATGGGACTCGGCCGCAAGCCCGCCGACCAAGGCCAAGATGTCTGCGGTTATCTCGCTGACTTGCTGGGTTCTGGTCATCGGCTGCGGCCGCCTGATCGCCTACAGCTGGTTTGAGTGCGGCAAGCCACACTCCGACTGGATGAACAGTCTGGAAGAGTGCCAGACCTCGCCGCTCGGCGCGATGACCCCTGCCGACTTCACCCGGCAACTGGCCAACGAAAAGACCGCCAATGACGCCGCCGCTGCAGCCGCCGCTACGCCGGCCGCCGCCGCTCCAGCCCCGACCGCGGGCGCCACCAAGCCGGAGGCCAAATAGTCATGGTTCTCGCTCAACTCGACAAAATCCTGCCTGACAGTTTCGAGACGATCTTTCACAGCATGCCCATTGTCCATCAATGGGTCTCGAACCTGAAGACCACGGGCGTCGCCGTCTTCATCCAGAAGATCTTTGCTGAGATGGAAGTGGTGCACATCATGGGGCTGTTCATGCTCAGCGCCTCGGTGATCCTGACAAGCCTGCGGCTGATCGGCGTCGGCATGACCAACCAGTCGCCGTCGGTGATCGAAAAGAACACCCGCATCTTCCTGCACATTGGCATCGTGCTGGCGATCGGCAGCGGTATCCTGATCGGCATCAGCAACGCCGAGAAGCTCTACAACAGCTCGGCCTTCCTGATGAAAATGATCGCCATGGTGGCCGGCATCATCTTCGCCTACGCGGTGATGATCCCGGTGGCCAAGGCTGACGGCCAGGCCGGAACCAGCGCCCGGCCGGCCTTCATGATCGCCCTGGCGATCTGGGTCATCTCGCTGGTGTTCTTCTCGGTCAAGAACGGCGCCAATACGGGCATGTTCCACGTGCTCAGCGCCGGCGGCATGATCGCCTTCATCGCCCTTCAGGGCAAACTGCGCTGGGTCTTCCTGGCCGGCGTGACGGCGATCTTCGTGGTCTGGAACATCGTCACCCACATGATCATCCTGGAATCCGCCGGGCTGGCCTACATGAACGCCAACAAGCTCTTCATGTACATCACCGGCGCATGGGTCCTGGCCCTGTCGCTGGTGAACATCTACGGCAAGAGCGCCGTGGCGGGCACCACCAACTTCGGCCGGATGGTCGGTTACGCCACCATCCTGGTGTGGGTGACCGTCGGCGCCGGCGGCCGCTGGATCGGCCTCAGCTAGACGCTTCCAGTAAGGCCTTCCCGACCTTCAGCGAGCCCCTCTCCCCACCGGGAGAGGGGTTTTTGCTGTTCGGCTGCGATGATCGATCGGTAACCGTTACGAACAACGGGTAACCGTACCGGTCTTGGCGTTTGCTGATTGGTGCGCTAAGCGATTCCCCAGCCCCGGCCTTAGAGGCGGGCCTGGGGCGCAATCAACAGACGGCAATTAACCGGTTACGGGAGGAATCCCGTCTCGCCGGACCGAAGGCCGCAACGAAGGGGAGACATCTTGCTGCACCAAACTTTGGCCGCGCACAGCGTGCTGAATGACTTCTTCGAGTGGGTTCAGTTCCACTTCGGAGAGCACTCGACCCACTATGGTCGTTCATTCAGCGCCGCCCTGCATGAGGCCCTGAACGCCTGGGGCCTTCTCGAGGGCACCCACCTTCTCACCCTGATGCTGTTCTTCGGAACCATCGCGCTTGTTGATACGCGACTGCTTGGCTGGACCTTCCGCAAGACCCCGATCTCGGTGTTGAGCGAAAAGCTGCTGCCGCTGACGGTGACGGCCATGATCATCGCGATGATCACCGGTCCGATGTTGTTCTTCGCCAAGCCCCAGGATTATTACCACAATTTCTGGTTCCGCCTGAAGATGGTGCTTCTCGTGGTGGCTATCGCCAACGTCTACATCTTCCACAAGGTCGTCCAGAAGAACCAGGCCGAGTGGGACACCGCCGAGACCCCGCCGCTGAAGGCGCGGCTGTCCGGCGCCCTGTCGCTTCTGTCATGGGTTCTGGTCATGAGCTGCGGCCGACTGATCGCCTACAACTTCCTAGAATGCGGCAAGCCGCACTCGGCGTTCATCAACTTCACCCAGGAATGCGCCACCTCGCCGCTGGGCGCGGTGACCCAGGCCGACTACGACAAGCAGCTGGCCGACGAAAAGAAGGCCGCCGACGCTGCTGCAGCCCCCCCCCCCGCCATGCCGTCCATGCCTGATATGCCGGACGCCAAAACCGCCGCGCCCGCCGGCGCCGTCAAGCCGGAGGCAAAATAGTCATGTACCTCGCCCAACTGTCCAAAATGCTGCCCGAAAGCCCGGACGCCATCTTCTCCAAGATGCACCAGGTCAAGGACTGGGAAGCTTCGTTGAAGGACTGGCCGCTGGCCCACTGGGTCAACACCTACTTCGCCTACATCGAAATCGTTCACTTCATGGGGCTGTTCATCTTCAGCGCCTCGGTGATCGTCACCTGCCTTCGCCTGATCGGCGTCGGCCTGACCAATGAGCCGGTTTCGGTCGTTGAAAAAAACACCCGCTGGTTCCTGCACATTGGCGTCGTGCTGGCGATCGGCAGCGGCCTGCTGATGGGCGTCGGCAACGCCGACAAGCTCTACAACAGTCAGATCTTCACCGTAAAAATGATCGCCATGATCGCGGGCCTGATCTTCAGCTACTGCGTCATGGTCCCGGTCGCCAAGGCCGAGGGACAGGCCGGCGGCCTGGCCAAACTAGGCATGGTCATCGCCATGGCGCTTTGGCTGCTGGCCCTGGTCACCTTCTCGATCACGCCGACCGCCAATGTCGGCATCTTCCACATACTGTGGGGCGGCGCGTTGATCCTGTTCATTGCCCTGCAGGGCAAGACCCGCTGGGTCTACGCCATCGGCCTTCTTGCCCTGATCCTGCCCTGGCAGGTGATCACCCACGTCTTCATCCGTGAAGATCTGGATGCGGCCAAATACATGGTGGTCAACAAGGCCTTCATGTACCTGACCGGCGCCTGGATCACCGGCCTGTCGCTGTACAATATCTTCGGCAAGGCGGCGCCCACGGGCTCCAACGCCTTTGCGCGGATGACCGCCTACGCCACCATTCTGGTGTGGGTGACGGTCGGCGCCGGCGGCCGCTGGATCGGTCTGAGCTGACGATCCCTTAGGGCCTCAATCAGGCCTGCAATGAACCCCTCTCCTTCACGGAGAGGGGTTTTTGTTTGGCCCGCGGCCTGATGTAAAATAGTGAGCAACGCATGCGGCCGCCGGGCGTTCTCGTGGCCTGCGGAGATCCCATGCAAATCCAGGCCAAGGCCCATCTGAGCTACCAGTTCCCTTATCCAACCGAGGTGCTGCTTCTTATCGAGGCGGCCCACAGCCGTGACCAGAAGCTGATCAGCGACACCCTCAAGATCTGGCCGCCGGTCGATTTCGTCCGCAAGGACGACGAACTGACCGGAGGGCGAGGCATCGTCTTTACGGCCAACCGCCTAGTCGACATCACCTACGAAGCCGTCGTGGAGCGCCCGCACAGAATCACCAGCCTGGCCGGCCTGTCGCGCACGCCGATCCACGCCCTGCCTAACGACGCCCTGCGCTACATCCGGGCCAGCCACTACTGCCCGTCCGACCGGCTGGAGGCTTTTGTCATGCGCGAGTTCGGCACCAAACAGGGCGGCGATAACGCCGCCCAGATTCTCGACTGGATCGGCCGGCACGTCGATTACAGGTTCGGCATCAGCAATACCCAGACCACGGGGCTGGACACCTTTGTCGACCGGGCCGGCGTCTGCCGCGACTTTACCCACCTGGCCATCACCCTGTTCCGCGCCGCCGGCATTCCCGCCAGGGCGGTCAGCGCCTACGCTTGCCAAATCGATCCGCCCGATATGCACGCCGTCGTCGAGGTCTTCCTGCAAGGCAGCTGGTGGCTGGTCGATCCAAGCGGCAAGGCGCCGATCGATGGCCTGGTGCGGGTCGCCACTGGCCTGGACGCCACCGACATCGCCTTCATGACCATCTTCGGCCAGGGCGTTCTGGTGCGGCAATCCTTCTCGGCCCAGGAAATCCCGGGCCAGTCTGAAGTCGCTGTGGGGCGGTCGTGATATGAAATCGATCGAAATCTCTGCAGGACGTCATGGAGAAGGCCTTCCACGATCATGACCGGTTTGAAGGTGATTGACCCTGTGTGCGGCATGACCGTCGACCCGGCGGCCAATCCCCATCACGCCCCCTACGAAGGACGGGACTATCATTTCTGCTCGGCTGGCTGCCGGACGAAGTTCATCGCCGAACCGGCTCGCTATGCAGCCCGGGACGCGACGCCGACACCGCCTGCGGGACCTTCGGGTGGCATCTACACCTGCCCCATGCACCCGCAAATTCACCAGGTTGGGCCCGGCCATTGCCCCATCTGCGGCATGGCGCTGGAGCCCTTGGTTGCGACGGCCGACGATGGCCCCAATCCTGAGCTGGTCGACATGACGCGGCGGCTCTGGATCGGCCTCGGGCTCGCCGCCCCGGTCTTCATCCTCGAGATGGGCGGGCATCTCCTTGGTCACTCGTTGACGATTGCGCCTCGCCTCTCCGGCTGGATCCAGATGGCGCTCGCAACCCCTGTCGTCCTTTGGGCCGGCTGGCCGTTCTTCCAGCGGGGCTGGGCATCCATCGTCGCGCGCAGCCTCAACATGTTCACCCTGATCGCCATGGGAACGGGCGTCGCCTACGGTTACAGCCTGGTCGCCCAGCTGGCGCCTGGTCTGTTTCCGGCGGCTGTTCGCGGGATGGACGGCGCTGTTCCGATATATTTCGAGGCCGCTGCGGTGATCACTGTACTGGTGCTGCTGGGCCAGGTGATGGAGCTTCGTGCCCGCGAGCACACCTCTGGGGCCATTCGCGCGCTGCTCGACCTGGCGCCCAGGACAGCGCGACGGGTCGGCAAGGACGGCGCCGATGAAGATGTCCCGCTCGAAAGCATCGTTGCGGGCGACCAGCTGCGCGTGCGTCCCGGTGAGAAAGTCCCGGTCGATGGCGAGATACTCGACGGCCAGGTCGCCATCGACGAATCTCTGGTCACCGGCGAGTCCATGCCTGTCAGCAAGGGCGCGGGCGACAAGGTCATCGGCGGGGCGTTGAACAAGACCGGCTCGTTCCTGATGCGCGCCGAGAAGGTCGGGGCCGACACCCTGCTCGCCCAGATCGTTGACATGGTCGCCAAGGCCCAACGGTCTCGCGCGCCGATCCAGAAAATGGCGGACCGGGTGTCCGGCTGGTTCGTGCCCACTGTCATCGGCATATCGGCTGCAGCCTTCGCCGTCTGGATGCTGGCCGGGCCGGCGCCACGCCTGTCCTATGCGCTGATCGCCGCCGTCTCGGTCCTGATCATTGCCTGCCCCTGCGCCCTTGGTCTGGCCACACCGATCTCGATCATGGTCGGCGGCGGGCGCGGCGCCCGGGCCGGCGTGCTGATTCGCGACGCCGAAGCGCTTGAACGCCTGGAAAGGATCGACACCCTGGTCGTCGACAAAACCGGCACCCTTACCGAAGGACGGCCCGCCGTCGTCGCCATCGATACTGCGCCGGGCGTTGATGAGGCGGACCTGCTGCGTCTTGCCGCTGGCCTCGAGCGGGCCAGTGAGCATCCTCTGGCCGAGGCGATTGTTCGGGCGGCCGCCGAGCGCGGCCTCAAACTGGCCCAGCCCACCGACTTCGACTCACCTTTGGGCAAGGGCGTCACCGGGACCATCGAAGGCCGAAAGCTGGTGATTGGTTCGGGAGATTTCCTCAAGAGTCTTGGGATCGACATCGCCAGCCTTGCGGCCGGCGCAGAAGCCCATCGCGCCAGCGGGGCGACCGCCATCTTCGCTGCTATCGACGGCGTGAACTCCGGCGCATTCGCCATCGCCGACCCCATCAAGCCCACCACCGCGGCGGCCATCGAGGCGCTAAGGGCCGAGGGCATCCGCATTGTGATGCTGACCGGAGATAACCGCACCACCGCCCTAAGTGTCGCCGCCAAACTCGGCATCGACGAAGTTGAAGCCGAAGTGCTCCCCGGCGACAAGGCGGCCGTTGTCGAGCGCCTGCGCAGCGATGGCCGGCACGTCGCCATGGCCGGTGACGGCGTCAACGATGCCCCGGCCCTGGCCGCGGCCGAGGTCGGGATCGCCATGGGCGCGGGATCGGACGTCGCCATCGAAAGCGCCGGAGTCACCCTACTGAAAGGCGATCTGCAAGGCATCGTCCGGGCGCGGCGGTTGTCGCGATTGGTTATGGGCAATATCCGGCAGAATCTGGTCTTCGCCTTCATCTATAACGCAGCCGGCGTGCCGATCGCGGCGGGCGTGCTTTATCCCACCCTGGGCTGGCTGCTGTCGCCCGCCATAGCCGCAGCCGCCATGGCGCTGTCATCGGTCAGCGTCGTGACCAATGCCCTGCGGCTGAGGTCCATCGATCTCGACGAGCCAGGTTCTGGCGGCCGCAAACGGTAACATAACCGTTCTTGACGTGACCGACGGCGAGCCTGCCGCTAAGGAAGCGTGGCTCTAATTTCCTGTCTGCGAAATCGATTCCGGAGGTTCCCATGTTGCGTTGGCCGGCTCTCGCCACGGCTCTTTGTCTCGTTACCGCCTGCGCAACCGCCGGCGGATCAGTCGCCAAGGGCACGATCAAGGAGCAGATGAAGGTCATCGTTCAACCGTCCGCAGACACGCTGTTTGCCGTCGGCGGCGCCGTCGATCCGGCCAATGGACCTGATGCGCCAAAGGTAGAGGCGTCAAAGTGGACAGACGCGGGCAAGGCGGCGGAAGCGATCAAGTCGTCAGGCGCATCCATGCTGCTGCCGGCGAACCTGAAGGACCAGGGCGCCTGGAAGACCGCCGCCACCCAGATGCGGGATCATGCGGATGCAGCTTTGAAGGCGGCGCAGGCCAAGGACGGCGCCAAGCTGTCGCAGGCCGCCAACGACCTGGGCGACGACTGCACCGCCTGCCATTCCAAATACAAAAACCAGACGGCGAGCTGACCCGCATCGGGCAGCCGCCCTTGAGATTCGGGTTGATTGTTTCGCACCTGCGGGACAAATATCCCGGACCGGCCTCATGTCGGACCTGAAAACCAAGACGCGCCGATGCCCGAAAGGGCCTAGCGGGAACACAGTGAGGCGTCCATCCGGACGCTGACTCTGGGGCTGTCCCTGCAACTGTAAGCGGAGAGCGGACGATCGCGTGGCGGGCTTCAACCCGCTGCAGCCACTGGGCCCAATTGCCCGGGAAGGTGAGCGTTCCGTGATGACCCGTGAGCCAGGAGACCGGTCGGCGCAGTCGCTCATGTCGGGACCAGGGAAGTCCAGACACCGGAATGCCGTCGAGCGACGAACTCTTCCGCCGGACGCATCACGCGACCGGCGCAGTGTCGTCGCGCGTCCGCAGTCGGTGGCGGTAGGGCGATTTCTCCCCACCGGCATTCGGAGCAACCCGCTTGAACAAAATTCCACTTCACACCGCCGTAGCGACCATGCTGCTCGCCCCAGCCCTGGCGTGGGCGCAAGATTCGCCGTCTTCGTACGGCGACGACATCACCCAGATCGACGCCCTGGTCATCTCGGCCAGTCGCGGCGACGCCATCCGGGAAGGCGACCTGGGCGCCTCGGTCACCCTGATCAGCCCACAGCAAATGGAAGAACGCGGAACCCGCATCGTCTCGGACATCCTGCGCGATGTCCCCGGCGTCGCAGTCAATCGCGGCGGGCCTGTCGGCCAGTTTGACGAAGTTCGCCTGCGCGGCGGCGAGGGCAACCACACCTTGGTGCTGATCGACGGCGTCGACGCCAGCGATCCGTTCCAGGGCGAGTTCGACTTCTCGACACTTACCGCCGATGACGGGGCCCGGATCGAAGTGCTGCGCGGCCAGCAGAGCTCGCTCTACGGCTCCCAGGCGATCGGCGGCGTGATCGCCTACATAACAGCAACGGGCGCTGAGACGCCGGGCCTGAGCGGCCGATTTGAGGGCGGAACCGACGACACCATGGTCGCTGCAGTGCGCCAGGCGGGCGTCACGGGCGGTCTGGACTACGCCCTGTCCGGGTCGGGCTTCACTACAGGCGGTCAACCCGGCGCGATCGGCGGCGTGCGCGACATGAGCTACGCCAACTACACGTTGGCCGGAAAAGCCGGATTGACCCTCTCCGACACCACGCGACTCAAAGCCGTAGTTCGGTACAGCGACGTGCGCACCGACGACCTGGCCGAAGACTTCGCGACCGATCCCTTCACTTTCCAGCCGGTGAACCCTGCGACCTACGGCCGCTTCATTGACGGTACGGGCGAGATCACCAATCGCGCCCTGATCGGCATGGTCCGTGGCGAAGCCGATTTCCTGGATGGCCACCTGAAAACCGCCGTGTCCGTGCAGGGCAATGATACCGAACGCAGGGTCTACGATCTTGGAGCCTTAAGCTACGGCAGCGACGGCACACGCGGCCGCGCCTCGGTTGAAGCCACATACAGGTTCGGGGGTCAGGATTCGGCGCAATCCCTGACGCTCGCCATCGATGACAAGCGCGAGACCTACCAGAACGTCGCGGTCGGAACGCCCGGCCCCGGCAACGACAAGCACGTGTTGGGCAACATCGGCTACGTCGCGGAGTATGAAGGCCTGCTCGGCGGGCATCTGGGGATCGGCGGCGCTGTTCGCCACGACCAGAACAACCGCTTCAAGAACGCCGACACCTATCGGGCCCAGGTCAGCTACAGCCTGGACAATGGTCTTCGGATGCGGGCGGCGACCGGCACGGGCCTGACGGCGCCGACCAATTTCGAACTATTCGGCTTTGATCCGACAAGTTTCGTCGGCAATCCGAACCTCAGGCCTGAAACCTCTCGCGGCTGGGAGGCGGGTCTGGACTATTCGCCGGCCAGCCACCGTTACGCCTTTGGACTGACCTGGTTCGATAGCGAACTGAAGGACGAGATATTCACCGCCTTCCTGCCGGGCTTCCTGTCGACCCCGCAGAATCGCGCCCGCGTCTCGACCCAGCGCGGCGCCGAAGTCTGGGCCTCGGTCCGCCTCACCGGCAGCCTGAACGGCTATGCCACCTGGACCCGCATGAAAGCCCAGGAAGGGGCCGGCCAGCCGGAAATCAGGCGGCCGGACAATATGGGCAGCGTAAACCTGACCTGGCGTCCGGACACGGCCAGGACCTCGGCTACCCTGACGGTCCGATATACGGGTCAGTTCCGGGATTTCGACTTTACCAACACCAATGCCTTCCCCTCGCCGCGACGCGTGATGCCGGCTTTTACGCTGGTGAACCTCACGGTCAGCCACAAGCTGCAGGGCAAGGCCGAGATCTTAATCCGGGTGGATAACCTGGCGGACGAGCACTATCATGAGCAATATACAGCCCGCAGCCTAGGCCGTAGCGCCGTCGTGGGCGTCAGGAAGGGCTTTTAGCGATGGGACGCCGCGCCCTCTTCACGATCATGATCGGTGCGGCGGCGCTTTGCTGGACGCCATTGCCGGCGCTGTCGCAGGCCGCAAGGCCCTTGCGCATCATGTCTATGAACGAGTGCACCGACCTTATGGTCCTGCAGCTTGTCCCCAGGGCGCGGATCGCCTCTGTCACCTATCGGGCCCATGACGCGATCCAGAAGATTCAGCCGGGCCTGGATGACGGCGTGCGCCTCAATCACGGCACGCCGGAAGAGATCGTGGCCCAGAGGCCGGACCTGATTATCGCCGGCGATTTTTCCACTGCGGTGACCCGGCGTCTGGCCCGCGCGTCGGGCGCGCCGCTGATCGAGGTGAAGAGCGCCGCGAGCTTCGACGACATCCGTCAGATCACGCGCCAGATCGGAGTTGCTGTCGGTGAGTCGCAGCGCGCCGAAGCCCTCATCGCCCAGATGGACAGGACCCTGGCGGACCTTGCCGCCAGCGCGCCGCCCAAGCCCTTCGTCGTCGCCGCCTGGAGCGGGGATTCGGTGCCCGGCCGAAAGACTCTGGCCAACGCCATCATCGAGGCGGCTGGCGCCGTCAACATTGCCTCACGCCTCGACAGCGAGCGCTACAGCAGCTTTGGCGTCGAGGAACTGCTGGCCGCGCGGCCTGATGTGCTGATGTACGCCGCCTCGTCAGCCGAACGGCCGTCGCTTACCGATCTGGGCGCCCAGAACCGGGTGCTGCGCGAGCGTTATGCCGGCCGCCGGATCACCTATCCGGAGACCCTGTACAACTGTGGCGTTCCCCAGTCCGCCAATGCGGCGCGTGACCTGCGCGCAGCCCTGAAAGCCGTCACCGTGAGCGCCGGGCGATGAGGCGCGGCGGACAGCTTGTAGCAATCATCGTCCTGGCAGGTCTGGCGGCGACGGTCGCCTCGCTGCTGGCCGGCAAGGTGTGGCTCAGTCCGGCCGTCATCCTCGAGGGTCTCAGGACGCCCGGCGATCAGATGTCCGACCTGATCCTGCTGGGCCTGCGCCTGCCGCGCGCGATCCTGGCCATCCTGATCGGGGCCGCCCTGGGCCTGTCCGGCGCAGTGATGCAGGGCCTGACCCGCAACCCTCTGGCCGAACCGTCCCTGCTGGGCGTCTCGGGCGGCGCGTCCCTGGGCGCGGTGGTCGCCATCTATTTCGGACTGTCCGGCGCCTTTGCCTATGCGACCCCGATCCTTGGCCTGATCGGCGCGGTCGCCGCCGGATCGATAACCTTTGCGGTTGGCCGCGGCGGCGGCACCCTGACCCTTATCCTGGCGGGAACCGCCGTTTCGGCCCTGGCCGGGTCCGGCGTGGCCCTAGCGCTCAATTTCGCGCCGAGCCCCTATGCGGCGTTCGAAATCACGGTGTGGCTTCTGGGATCGCTGTCGGACCGCACCTGGGACCATGTGCTTCTGGCCGGACCCTTCATCGCGCTGGGCTGTGGCCTGCTGGTCTCCACCGCTCGCGCGCTCGACGCCCTGAGCCTGGGCGAGACCCAGGCGCGCAGCCTTGGCGTCGACCTCGAACGTACCCGACTGATCGCCCTGCTGGGCGCGGGACTGGCCGTTGGCGCCGCGACCTCGGTGGCCGGCGCCATCGGGTTCATCGGCCTGGTGGCCCCTCACCTGGTCCGGCCGTTCGTCGGCCATCAACCGAGCCGGACGCTGCTGCCCTCGGCTCTTGTGGGCGCCACCTTGCTCCTGACCGCCGATGTCGCCACCCGGCTGATCCCGACCGGGTCGGAAATTCGCCTGGGCGTCCTGACCAGCCTGATCGGCTTGCCGTTTTTCTTCTGGCTGGTGCTTCGAATGAAACGGGCCACGCCATGACTGCGATCACCGCTTCCACGCTGTCAGTCAGGCGCGCCGGCCGCGCGATCCTGAACGACGTGTCCCTGACCGTCGAAGGCCACAGCTTCACCGCCGTGATCGGCGCCAACGGCGCCGGCAAGTCGACTTTGCTGCACTGTCTGGCCAGCCTGCTCAGGCCAGAGGCCGGCCAGATAACTCTCGACGGGCGCGCCATGGAAAAGTGGAAACCCGCGGACCTTGCCCGCGTTCGCGCCTTCGTGCCCCAGAACCCGAGGTGCGACTGGCCAATCTCGGTTGAGCGTCTGGTGGCCCTGGGGCTGACGCCGGTGCTGCCGACCTTTGGCGGCATCCCGGACGCCATGAGCGTGCGGATCGCCACTGCTCTGGCGGCCTGCGACCTGACAGCCCAGAAGGGCCAGGCGGCGACCACCCTGTCTGGCGGCGAACTGGCCCGCGCCATGCTGGCCCGCGCCCTGGTGGGCGATCCGGCCATGCTGATTGTTGACGAGCCGACCACCGGCCTTGACCCCCGGCACGCCATCGACGCCATGGGCCGCCTCAAGGCGCTCGCCGCCGACGGGCGACTGGTGATCGCCGCCATCCACGATCTGACCCTGGCCGCCCGCTATTCCAGCGCCATCGTCGCCCTCAGCGAAGGCCGGATCATCGCCCATGGTCCGACGGATGAAGTCCTGACCCCCGACCTGATCCGCCGCGTCTTCGGCGTCGAGGCCAGGATCACTCGCTCGGCAGACGGGCCGCTGGTGGATTTGCTCGCCCCGGCCTGAACGCTAGGGGCTTCGCACCCGCCGGCCGATCCGCCTATAGTCGCCACAACAGACCGGGAGACATTCAGCGTGGAATTTCAGGACATTCGCTACGCCGCGGCCAACGGCATCGGGGTGATCACCCTCGATCGCCCAGCCTACAAAAATGCCCAGAGCTATCGCATGCTCGACGAGATCGACGCGGCCTTCGATCTGGCTCATGGCGATGAAGATGTGCGGGTGGTGCTGATCCGCGGCTCGGAGGGCGTGTTCTCCACCGGACACGATCTGGGCACCGCCGAGGGCATGGAATACCGGGCAGCGCTAGGCGCCAAGCCGGGAATCCAGACCTATGACCAGTTCAAGAAGTACAACCTCGACCTGCTGGTCAAATGGCGCAACTTTCCCAAGCCGACCATCGCCATGGTCGAGGGCTATTGCATCTATGCCGGCTGGATGCTGGCCGCGGCCATGGACATCGTGTTTGCCGAGGAAGAGGCGCATTTCCTGGGCGGGTTTGTCGAATACAACTGTATCCCCTGGGACATCGGGGTTCGCCGCGCCAAGGAACTGGTGTTCGAAAGCCGCTTCATCTCCGCCGCCGAGGCGGCCGACTACGGGCTGGTCAACCGGGTGCTGCCTCGCGCCGACCTCGAGCGCGAGACCTTCGCCTATGCCCGCCGCGTCGCCGAGAACAGTCCCGAAGCCCTGCGCATGGCCAAGATCCAGATGAACAAGGCCCAGGACGCACAAGGCTTCACCCAGGCGGTCGAAGACAGCCTGGGTGACTATGTGGCCATGATGTGGATGCCCGGCGGCGAGATGCGGGTCGAAGGCGTCAAGCGCCTGCTGACCGTTGACCTGGCGGTGCGCGGTCGCAAGGGCGAGCGCTTTGGCTTGAGCCCGAAAACCGGCTGAAGGGAAATGGTGGACGCGACAGGGATTGAACCTGTGACCCCCTCGATGTCAACGTGAGGGTGATGCGGTTTCTTGGGATTTATGACGGCTCTCGCCTGTTCCAATAAATACATTTTTCTACTATAAAACAGCGTGATATCGAATATTGATGCTTCTATCTGTTTCCGCCGGTACCGGTAATGACGTGACCCCCTGAAACTCCTCCAGAAATAATTAGAGTCCGGCCCATGGAGAGAAGGGACGGACGGATGAGGAAATCGAGGTTTACCGAGGAGCAGATCATCGCGGTCCTGCGCGAGCAGGAGGCGGGTGTTGGGACGGCGGAGGT
>CANJPZ010000019.1 GCA_947476325.1 Caulobacteraceae bacterium
ACGCCAGCGCCATCTGCGGAAAGACCGGCCAAGGCGCGCCCGACTCTTGCGGTCACGCGCCATGGCCTCTTGCAAGCCACCACCAGGACGGTTCAAATCAGCTCAGGACTCTCATTATGACTGGATGAGAAATGGGGGTCACGTCACGCGGCTTGCTGAAAGCCGGCCGAATTGCGAAGGCAGGGGCATGACTAGCCCTTCCCATCCCAGCGCGCGAGCTCTGGTTTTGTTTTCCGGCGGGCAGGACTCGGCGGTGTGCCTGGCGTGGGCCCTAGCGCGCTACGGCCTTGTCGAGACAGTTGGCTTCGACTATGGCCAGCGGCACCACATCGAACTGGAGGCGCGTCAGGTCGTTCGCTCGACGCTGGCCGACCAGTTTCCGGCATGGCGCGAGCGGCTTGGGCCGGACCACATGATCGACATAACTACGTTCGGTGCGATCGCCGAGACAGCCCTGACCGTCGAACGTGCGATCGAGATTACCGAAAAGGGCCTGCCTTCGACTTTTGTGCCGGGCCGTAACCTCGTATTTCTCATCTATGCGGCGGCCCTAGCCGACCGCCGTGGCCTAGACGTTCTGGTCGGCGGCATGTGCGAGACCGACTATTCCGGCTATCCCGATTGCCGCCGTGAGACCCTGGACGCTATGGAACGGACGCTCAATCTCGGCCTGGAACAGTGTTTCTCGCTGGAGACGCCGCTGATGTATCTTACCAAGGCGCAAACCTGGGCGCTGGCGCATGACCTCGGCGGTGAAGCCCTCGTGAACATCGTGCGGGATGACACCCACACCTGTTACCTTGGTGTTCGGGACCCACATGACTGGGGCAAGGGCTGCGGTGCCTGTCCGGCCTGCCAGCTTCGCGTTCGCGGCTTCGCCGAATGGATGGCGGCCGGTCGGCCAGGTTTTTGCCCATGACCTATTCGGTCAAGGAAATCTTCCTGACGCTACAGGGCGAAGGCGGGCAGGCGGGCCGCGCGGCCGTGTTCTGCCGGTTTTCCGGCTGCAACCTATGGAGCGGCCGCGAAGCGGATCGTGCTGGTGCGGTCTGCGGCTTTTGTGACACTGATTTCGTCGGTACGGACGGCGAGGGCGGCGGCAAGTTCGAGACGGCAGGCAGACTTGCAGAGGCGATCGAGGCGGCCTGGCGCGGTGGCGACGACGACCGGCTGGTGGTGCTCACAGGCGGCGAGCCCTTGCTGCAACTGGACGGAGCCCTTATCGCGGCGCTGCATGCTAGGGCCTTCTTCATCGCGGTGGAGACCAACGGGACAATCACCGCGCCACCCGGGATCGACTGGATCTGTGTAAGCCCCAAGGCGGATGCGCCGGTTGTCCAGAGATGCGGCCAGGAATTGAAGCTGGTCTACCCCCAGGCAGGACAGGACCCGGAGCGGTTCGCCGCCCTCGATTTTGAACGTTATTTTCTCCAGCCGATGGACGGTCCTGACCGCGCGGCCAACACGGCGGCGTGCGTCGCCTATTGCCTTGACCACCCCAGGTGGCGTTTAAGCGTGCAGACCCACAAATATATCGGCCTGCCCTGAGCCTTCGAGGCTCCCAGGTCGCCAGCAATCCCGGAACCATGACCGACACCCTGTTCGAGATCACTAAGGCGGCCGCTTTTGACGCCGCCCATTTCCTGCCCGCCGGACCGCAGAACAGTCCCTACCGGCGCATGCATGGTCATTCGTTCCGCGTCGAGGCGACCTTGCGCGGTCCGCAGCAGGCGCCCGTGGGTTGGGTTGAGGATCTTGGCGATCTCGACGCCGCCCTGAAGGCCGCCGCCGCCGAACTCGACCATGGCCTGCTGAACGAACACCCCGGCCTGGAAAGCCCGACGCTGGAACATTTGTGCCTGCACTTCGCGCGCAAGTTAAAGTCCCGCTTTCCGGGCCTTGCCCGCATCACCGTTTCTCGCCCGACGATCGGGGAAAGCTGCACCCTGGCGCTCTGACGGGCGCTCAGAAAGGTCATCAATGAAACCGCCGATCAAGAGCCTTTCCGATCTCAAGCCGGCCCGCGCGCCCCAGACCTATGCGCCGCCAACGCCGAAGGTCTCGCGCCAGTCGCGGGCCAAGGTGCTCACCGCCGCCGAGAAGGCCGCGTTCCTGGCCTCACGCCCGGACCTGAAGCCCAAATGAGCGGCAAGCCGGCCCTGCGCCGCCTGATCGACCTGCCCGGCATCGCCGACCTAGAGACCAGGGCGCTGATGAACCGAGAATTCGGCGCGCCCGAGGCGCGCGCCGAGTATCCCGAACTGGATGAAGTCTCGCTCAAGCTGTTCGGCCTGACCGCCGACCAGGCCGCCGCCACCCCGCGGCCAGCCGGCTGGGATGGCGTGGAAGGCCTGCCAGAAGGAAAACAGGTCTTTGCCTTTGAAGATGAGGGCTGGGACGTCACGGACGCCAAACGCCGGCCGCTGAGAACCCTTGTCCACTTCAACCAGCAGCTCTGGCTGGCGATCCGCGGCGTGGCGGGCGAGTTGCCCTTCGCGCCCGAGGACGACAAGCCGCAGGCTTGGGTCTCGGCCCTGGCGGCTGACGCCGCCAAATTCCGGAAAAGGTAGTCCTTTCGTTTGCAGGGGTAGGCAAATGTTTGGCGTTAGGGCGCGTCCACCATCACCACTTCGGCGTCGCTGAGCGCCGTGACCACGATCTCGCGCTCGCCGGCAATAGCCGCGCCGTCGCGGGACTTCAGCTTGACGCCGCCGACGTCCAGATCGCCGTGGCTGGAAACCAGATAGGCGTGGCGCGAGGGATCGAGCGTGTAGGTGGCCGTCTCACCGGCTTTCAGGGTCGCGCCCAGCACGCGGGCCTCGGCGCGGATCGGCAGGGCGTCGGTATCGCCGGCCATGCCGCTGGCCAGAGCCACGAACTTGCCTGAGCGGTCGTGGCGGGGGAACGGCTTGGCGCCCCAGGACGGCGCGCCGCCACGAGTTTTCGGTTCAATCCAGATCTGGAACAGGGTCGTGGTCTCGTTTTCCACATTGTACTCGGCGTGGCGCACACCTGAGCCCGCGCTCATCACCTGAACGTCGCCGGCGCCGGTGCGGCCCTGGTTGCCCATGGAGTCCTGGTGAGTAATGGCGCCGGTGCGGACATAGGTGATGATTTCCATGTCCGAGTGCGGGTGCGGCGGAAAGCCGGACTGGGGTCCGATCTCGTCGTCGTTCCAGACGCGCAGATCGCCCCAGCTCATGCGGGAAGGATCATACCAGTTCGCGAACGAGAAATGGTGGCGGGCGTTCAGCCAGCCATGATTGGCGTGGCCAAGCTTTTCAAAGGGGCGAAGTTCGATCATGGCGGGTAGATGGTGTCCGTGTTCCTGAAGAGCAATGTCCGAGTTGGGCAACGGTGATTTCCCGCAAGGGCAACACCGAAGGCCTCGCGATCACCCCACCTGCGCCCGGTGGCGCAGCTTGGCGTCGGCCAGGACGCAGGCAACCATGGCTTCGACCACGGGGGTTCCGCGGATGCCGACACAGGGGTCGTGGCGGCCCTTGGTGCGCATTTCGATTTCCTCGCCGTCCTGGTTGATCGAGCGGCGCGGGGTGAGGATCGACGAGGTCGGCTTGAAGGCCACGCGCGCGATGACCGGCTGGCCGGTAGAGATGCCGCCCAGCACGCCGCCGGCGCTGTTGGACAAAAAGACCGGCCCGTCATTGCCCAGGCGCATCTCGTCGGCGTTTTCCTCGCCTGACAGGGCCGCGGCGCCGAAGCCCGCGCCGATTTCCACGCCCTTGACGGCGTTGATCGACATCAGGGCGCCGGCCAGTTCGGCGTCGATCTTGCCGTAGATCGGCGCGCCCCAGCCGGCGGGCACGCCGGTGGCCTCCACCTCGACGATGGCGCCGGTGGAGGAGCCGGCCTTGCGGACTTCTTCGAGGAAGGTCTCCCACACGGCGACGGTCCGGGCGTCCGGGCACCAGAAGGGGTTGTTGTGGGTCTCGGCCCAGTCGAAGCGGGCGCGGTCGATCTTGTGCGGGCCGATCTGGATGACCGCGGCGCGAATCTGGAGGCTGTCGCCCAGCACCTTGCGCGCCACCCCGCCGGCCGCGACCCGGGCTGCGGTTTCACGCGCCGAAGAGCGTCCGCCGCCGCGATAGTCGCGCAGGCCGTACTTGGCGATATAGGCGTAATCGGCGTGGCCGGGCCGGAAGGTGCGGGCGATCTCGGAATAGTCTTTCGATCGCTGGTCGGTGTTCTCGATCATCAGCGAGATGGGCGCGCCGGTGGTGCGCGGCCCGTCGGTGCGCTCGTCTTCAAAGACGCCGGACAGGATGCGCACGGCGTCGGCTTCCTGGCGCTGGGTGACGAATTTCGAGCCGCCGGGTTTGCGCTTGTCGAGCCAGACCTGCAGCTCGGCTTCGGTCAGGGCGATCCCCGGCGGGCAGCCGTCGACCACACAGCCGAGCGCCGGCCCGTGGCTCTCGCCCCAGGTGGTCACACGAAACAGATGGCCGAAGGTGTTATGCGACATGTGATGCCCTTAGCGCAGCGCAGGCCGCGCCACAAATCAGACCGGCGCCCAGTCGCCGGCGAACTTGCGCAGGCGGGCGCGCAGACGGGTGTCCTTGGGGCCCCGTTCGGGGACAAGCTTGAGAATGAGGTTGCCCTGCTTGTGGCGGCTGGTGGCCGGCAGGCCCTGACCCATAACCCGGACAATATGGTTGGCGTCGGCGGGTTTGGAGACCCACAGGGTCTTGGGACCGGTGGGCATCTTGACCATCACCCGGCCGCCCTCCAGCAGGACTTGGGCGGTGGTGCGAACCATCATGCAAAGATCGTCGCCCGAGACGAACATCTCGCGGCGGCCCTTGATCGAGATCGACAGCACCACGTCCTTGACCTTGACCTTGTCGCCCTGACGCAGGCCGGGCGGCAGGGATACCGTGACGCGACGCCCATCTGAAAGCCGGGTCTGCACCCGGCCGCCGACCACGCATATGACAGGGGTGATTTCCAGACGATCGCCGCCGGATTCGAACCGGTCCTCGCCCCAGTTTGCGCCGCCGGACCCGGCCTGGGACTCCTCGTCCAGGGTGCGGAAGGCTTCCAGCACCAGACGAAGCCGCTCTTCGGTGCCGCCGTGGTCGGGGTGGGCGGTTTTCAGGCCTGTCCGATAGGCCGCGCGGATCTGCGCCTGGGTGGCCTTGGAGCTCACACCCAGAACGCGCCGCGCCTGATCTCGCGTAAGGGAGCCTGGCCCACTCATCGCCTGTCGATAGTCCCCCCACCGTCAACGCAAGGTTAGCTCGTGCGAACTGCGTCGCGATGAGTTTATGATGCTTTGCATGAGCCGCAAATCCCTCATCCCGCCGTCGCCCGCCGAGGCCGACTATGCAGACGCCGCCGACGCGCCGTCGCTGCCCGATGGAGCCGACCCTATCGTCCTGTTCGGCGAGTGGTTCGAACAGGCAAAGGGCAAGGAGCCGAACGATCCCAACGCCATGGCCCTGGCCACGGTCGATGCCGACGGCCTGCCCGATGTGCGGATGGTGCTGCTCAAGGACTTCGATGCGGCGGGCTTCACCTTCTACACCAACCTGGAAAGCGCCAAGGGCCGGGAGCTGGCGGCCACGCCCAAGGCGGCCCTGTTGTTCCACTGGAAGTCCCTGCGCCGCCAGGTTCGGATCCGCGGCAAAGTCGTGGCGGTGTCGGCGGATGAGGCCGACGCCTATTTCGCCACCCGGGCGCGGGGCAGCCAGATCGGCGCCTGGGCGTCTGACCAGTCCAGACCGATGGCCGATCGTCACGCACTGGAAAAGCGGGTGGCCGAGTTTGGTCTGAAGTTCGGCCTCAAGGCCCCGCCGCGCCCGCCGCACTGGTCGGGCTTTCGGGTGATCCCCGAACAGATCGAGTTCTGGCGCGACCGGCCGTTCCGCCTGCACGAGCGACTGCTGTTCGTGCGCGCAGGCGAGAGCTGGTCGACGTCGCGCCTGTTCCCCTAGGCTGAGGCCTTTGCGAAGGCGGCAGTGGCCGCCGTCCAGTTGGTGGCGCCCATGAAGGCGTCGACATAGGCCGGCGCCCGCGAGCCAAAGTCGATCGCATAGGCGTGCTCGTACATGTCGAGCACCAGAATGGGCGTGCCGCCCGCCAGGGTCATGGTGTGATCGGCGGCCCACTGGTTGACCAGGCGCTTGTCGCGATGGCTCCAGTTCAGCAGCACCCAGCCCGAGCCGCCGCCCAGGGCCTTGCCCATCGCCGAGAACTGGGCCCGCCAGCGCGCGTCGCTGCCGAAATCCTTTTCGATCTGCCGGGCCAGGGCCGCGCCGGGGCGGTTGGGGGCGCCGAGACTGGAAAAATAGAGTTCGTGCAGGATCATCGAATTCCAGGCGATCAGCTCTTCGCGTTTCAGGCCGTTGAGGGTGAAGTTGGGCGCGGTGGCCGGGTCCAGGCCCGCGATCTGGGTCTCGATAGCCCGCAGACGGGTCACGGCGCTGGTGTAGTTGTTGTCGAAGTGGCTGTTCAAAAGGGCCGCTGAAAGTCCCGGCACTGCGGCCGGATCGAACGGCCTGGCCACAGGCTGGGGTGCAAAGACGGCGACCGGCGCCGGAGCCGGGGTTTGGGCTCTTGACGTCGAGGCGACGGCAGCGGCGGTCATCAGGGTGGCGGCGGCCAGCAGGCCGCGGCGGTCGAGGGATTCGATTGTCATGAGTTCGCTCTCCTGGAGGCACGGGGCGGGTCCAGATGCCATGCGTCTGAATAACACGGTTCCAGACTGCGAGTTCGCGTTGCTTTGCGGCCCCTGAAAAACTAGCGTGCGGCCGAAGTCGTTTTGAACGGAAAGAGGAAGACCCATGCAGGGCTTGATGCAGGATTGGCCGCTGACGCTGGACCGGGTGATCAACCACGCCAAGGCGTGGCACCCGAACGTCGAGGTTGTCAGCCGCTCGGTCGAGGGACCGATCGTGCGCACCACCTATGGCCAGATTCATGGGCGCGCAAGGCAACTGTCGAATGCGCTGCTGGCCCTGGGCGTCAAGCCGGGCGACCGGGTCGCCACCATGGCCTGGAACACCGCCCGCCACCTGGAATGCTGGTACGGCATCATGGGGATCGGCGCGATCTGCCACACCCTGAACCCGCGCCTGTTCGCCGAGCAGCTGACCTATATCGTCAACCACGCCGAAGACTCGATCATCTTCACGGATCTGTCGTTCTGCGAGAACCTGGCGAACCTGGCCCCGACCATGCCGACGGTGAAGAAGTTCGTCGTCCTGACCGACGAGGCCGGCATGAAGGGCGTCACCCTGCCCAACGCCGTCAGCTACGAGAGCCTGATCGCCGGTCAGTCCACGGACGTGACCTGGGGCGACTTTGACGAAAACACCGCCGCGGGCCTTTGCTACACCTCGGGCACCACGGGCAATCCCAAGGGCGTGCTCTATTCGCACCGCTCCAACTTCATCCACTCGCTGGTCGGCATTTCGCCGGGCATGTTAAGCCTGTCCGACAAGGACGTGGTGCTGCCCATCGTGCCGCTATTCCACGCCAATGCCTGGGGCCTGGCGTTCAACTGCCCGGCCGTCGGCGCCAAGATGGTCATGCCGGGGCCCAAGCTGGACGGCGCGTCGGTCTATGAGTTGATGGAAACCGAAGGTGTCACCTTCTCGGCCGGCGTGCCGACCGTGTGGCAGATGCTGCTGCAGCACATGGACACGACCAAGTCCAAGTTCTCCACCCTGAAGACCATGGTCGTGGGCGGCTCGGCCCTGCCCGAAGCCATCCTGCGTGGCTTCCGTGACCGCTACGGCGTCGAGGTGATCTCGGCCTGGGGCATGACGGAAACCTCGCCGCTGGCCACCACCGCGCGCCTGACGCCGGCCCAGTTGAAGCTGCCCTATGACGAGCAGGTCCCTTACCGCCTGAAAGCCGGACGCCCGCCAGTCGGGGTCGAGCTGAAGGTCGTGGACGATAATGGCAATACCCTGCCCAACGACGGCAAGAGCGTTGGTGTGCTGATGGTCAAGGGCGCCTATGTGCTGCGCCGCTACTTCCGGGCCGAGGACAAGGAGATCCTGGATTCCGAGGGCTTCTTCGACACCGGCGACGTCGCCACCCTGGACGCTGATGGTTTCGTGACCATCACCGACCGCTCCAAGGACGTCATCAAGTCCGGCGGCGAATGGATCAGCTCCATCGAGATCGAGAACATCGCGGCCGGGCACGAAAAGGCCCTGATGGCCTGCGTGATCGGCGCGCCGCACCCCAAGTGGGACGAGCGGCCCCTGCTGCTGGTCAAGCTGAAGGAAGGCCAAACGGCCACGCGTGATGAGTTCCTGGCCCACCTGGACGGCAAGATCGCCAAGTGGTGGATGCCGGACGATGTTCTGTTCGTCGATGACATCCCGCTGGGCGCCACGGGCAAGCTCGACAAAAAGGTCATACGTCTGGCCTACAAGGACTACAAACTGCCCACCGCCTAGGGACAGGCCGAGTCCGGCCCGGCGATCGCCGGGTCGGATTGTCAGCGTTTTCAGCTTTTTTCCGAAAACTGTGTCGCAGCACGCCGTGATGCTGCGCGCGGAAAGCCTTGTGCTGCAGGGCATGGCGGATTTTTGACGCCGTCGTTGCGCATGACGCGGCCGTCTGTTTTGCGTCAGGCTTTGACAGATCATCGTCAGCGCGGTGGCGGTCCGCGTCAGACTCGCGCTGTTCGCCGTCGACAGGCAGCAGCGCCGCCGTGACGGCCGGGCGCCCGGCGGCAGGATCGGGACAATGGGAGCAGGGCCTGGACATGAGGCGAAAAAGCCTGGGGCCCGATGGCTCGGGATCGCAAGCGGCGGTTCGTCATACCGCCGGAGGAGCGCCTACCGTTTGGCGTCCTTGAAGCACATGTACCGTGTGCGGTGCTGATCGGTGATGTTGTCGACGAAACCGGTGACCCTGGGGCTGACCAGGTTCGAGTTGATCAGGAAGTAGATCGGGATGACCGGGGTGTCGTCCAGCACCATGGCTTCGGCCTGGCGCAGGAATTCCGCCCGCTTGACCGCGTCGGGCTCGTTGTCGGCTTTGGCCAGCAGCTCGTCGTAGCGCGGGTTCTTGTAGTCGCCATAGTTCATCGAGCCGGTCTGGGATTGCATCAGGGCCAGGAAGCTGACGGCGTCGTTGTAGTCGGCGATCCAGCCGCCATCGCCCATGTCGAAATCGCGGGTGCGGTAGGCCTGGTAGGCGACCTGGGATTCCGAGCCGATCAGCTTGGCCTTCACCCCCACCTGGCGCCAGTCGGACTGAACGGTGGCCATGAAGGCGCTGGCCTCGAGGCCGCGGTGCTTGACCTCGAAGGTCAGGGGATGGTCGGGGCCGTAGCCAGCTTCGGCCAGGAGGCGGCGGGCTTCCTGTTGCCGGCGCTCTAGCGGCCAGCTGGCCCATTCGGGCTTGGCCGCCGGTGAGTAGTTGGCCACGCCCGGCGGCACAAAGGTGTAGGCCGTCTCGCCACCCGAGCCCATCATTATGCCCTTGGTGAGGAAGTCGCGGTCGATCGCCATGCTCAGCGCCTGGCGCACGCGCTTGTCGCGGAACTGCGGGGAGCTTCCGTTGAAGAACAGATAGGTGACCCCGAGGTAGGTGTTCAGGTGGATGAACTCGGGCATGTTGCCCGGCCGCCGCAGGAACGCCACGCGGTTGGCGGTGATCGACGACTGCATGTCCAGCTCGCCGCGTTTGACCTGCCGTTCGGCCGCGACCGGGTCCTGGCTGGCGTAATAGGTGACCCGGTCAATGCACAGCTGGCTGGCGTCCCAGAACAGCGGGTTCTTCTCGGCCACGATCTTGTCGCCCAGTTTCCAGGAGACGACCTTGTAGGGGCCGTTGACCACGATGTTCGCAGGCTCGGTCCACTTCATGCCGTACTTTTCGACGACGTGGCGGGGCACTGGGTACATGGTCTGGTGCTTGGCCAGCTCCAGCAGATAGGGCGCCGGATGCTCGAGGCGGATTTCCAGGGTGTGGGCATCGATCGCCCGCACGCCCAGGGTGTCGGGCGCGGCCTTGCCCTCGTTGACCGGCTGGGCGCCCTTGATGAAGTAGAGGAGGCTGGCGTACTCGGCCGCCGTCTCCGGGGTCATGATGCGGCGCAGGGAAAAGACGAAGTCGTCGGCGGTGACGGGCGCGCCGTCGGACCATTTGGCGTCGCGCAGATGGAAGGTCCAGGTCAGGCCGTCGGGGCTGGTCTCCCAGGTTTGCGCCATGCCCGGGATAACATTGCCGGCGATGTCGGACTGGGTCAGGCCGATGAACATGTCACCGTCAATGCGGTCTTCCCAGGTGCCGGTGATCTTGTGCGGGTCGAGCGAGACGGGATCCGAGCCGTTGCCGGCTTCCAGGCAGACCTTGCCGGAGGGGCAGGGCGCGCGAACGCCCTTCTGGCTGCATCCGGCCAGGGTCAGGGCGGCCAGGGCCGCCAGGGCGAACGCCGCGATCTTCATCAACGGTCCTTCGGGTCCAGAGCGTCGCGCAGGCCATCGCCGATTAGGTTCAGGGCCAGCAGGGTGACGGCCATGACCAGACAGGGGAAGATCAGCAGGCCCGGCGCCAGTTCCATATAGTTTGTGCCGGCGTTGATCAGCACGCCCAGCGAGGTCATCGGCTCCTGCACGCCCATGCCGATGAATGACAGGAAGGCCTCGGTCAGGATGACGCCCGGCACTGTCAGGGTGACATAGACGACGATCGGGCCCAGCAGGTTGGGCACAACGTGACGCGCAATGATTTCCAGCCGTCCAAAGCCGCTGGCGCGGGCGGCCTCGACGAACTCCATCTGCTTCAGCGACATGGTCTGGGCCCGGACGATCCGGGACATGGTCAGCCACTCCACCGCGCCGATGGCCACAAAGATCAGGATGATGTTCCGCCCGAAGGTGACCATCAGGATGATGACGAAGAAGATGAAGGGCAGGGAATAGAGGACGTCGACGACGCGCATCATCAGCTCGTCGACCAGCCCGCCGAAATAGCCGGCGATTGCGCCCCAGGCGACGCCGATGAACAGGGCGACGGCAGTGGCGACCACCCCGACCCCAAGCGACACGCGAAGGCCGGTCAGGATGCGGGATAACAGATCCCGGCCCAGGGAATCGGCCCCAAGCAGGTGGCCGTGGACAAGGGGCGCGGCCAGGACATCGGTCTTGGTGATCGTGTCGTAACGGTAGGGCGCCAGGAACGGTCCGATCACGGCGGCCAGGACGATGAGCGCCAGCACGATCATGCTGGCGACGGCGGCGCGGTTGCGCAACAGGCGGCGGCGGGCGTCGTCCCACAGGCTGCGGCCCTCGGCGGCTCTGAGCATGGCGGCAGCGCCGCGCCGCGAGCCCGGCGTCAGGATCGAAGGCGCGGTCACGTCAGTCTCACCCGGGGATCAACGGCCGCGTGGATCAGGTCGGCGATCAGGTTGAAGACGATGATCAGGGTCGCGTAGATGATCAGCACCGCCATCACCAGGGTGTAATCCCGCTGAATGGCGGCGGTGTAGAACTGTTTGCCGATGCCGGGCAGCCGGAACAGCTTTTCGACGACCAGCGATCCGGTGACCACGCCGGCCAGGGCGGGGCCGAAGAAACCGATCAACGGCAGGAGCGCCGGCTTGAGCGCGTGACGCACGACAATCTGGAATTCCGACAGGCCCTTGGCCCGGGCCGTGCGCACGAAGTTCGAACGCATGACCTCAATCATGCCCGCCCGCGTCAGACGGGTGACGCCGGCCAGACCCGGAAGGGTCAGAACCAGGATCGGCAGGACAAAGCCCTTGAGGCCTGACTGGGTGCCGGCGACCGGCAGCCAGCCCAGCTTGGAGGCGAAAATGAACACCAGCAGCGGGCCCATGACAAAGGTCGGCACGCAGATGCCCAGAATCGCCATGGTCGAGGCGCCGTAGTCCGGCCATCGGTTCTGGTAGAGGGCGCCGGCGATGCCCAGCAGCACGCCGAAGAAAACCGACAGCAGCAGCGCCGGAACGCCGATCTTGATACTGGTGGGCATGGCGTCCTTGATGATGTCGATCACCTGGCGGCCGGCGTATTTCATCGAGGGTCCGAAATCGCCCTTCATCACACCAACCAGATAGTCGCCGTACTGGACGGCCAGCGGCTTATCGAGCCCGTACTTGGCCTTGATGTTGGCTTCGATCTCGGGGGGGAGTTTGCGCTGCAGGCTGTAGGGATTGCCAGGAGCCGCGCGCATCATGAAGAACGACAGGGTTATGATGACGAACAGCGTGGGGACAGCGACGAGCAGGCGGCGAAGGATAAAGCGCAACATCCTTTAGGTTCCGGGCTCCCTCCCGCCTCCCGAACGCGGGGCAGGGTTGCGAACCTTCCATTCGTGCATGATGTTGTCAACGCGCGCAGAGCCAAACGGAGACCTGCCATGACCGAATTTCGACAGGTGACGGACCAGGTCTTTGTCGCCCCGCAGATCAGCGTCGATGATGTGGCGCGGGCCGCGGCGCAGGGCTTTGTGCTGATCATCAACAACCGGCCCGACGGCGAGGCGCCGGACCAGACGCCGGCCGCCGAGATCGCCGCGGCGGCGGAGGCTGCGGGCCTGGCCTATCTGTGGGTTCCGATCACCGGCATGCCGACCCGCGGCCAGGCTGAAATGGTCATCGAGGCGGTGCGCGAGGCCTCGGGCCCGGTGCTGGCCTATTGCCGGTCGGGAACCCGCTCGATCAACACCTGGGCCCTGGGCTCGGCGGTGACGGGCGATCGCTCGCCGGCCGATCTGGTGCAGCTGGGGGCCGCCGCGGGCTATGACCTGCGCCCGTTGCTGGGCTAGCGGGTGATCGCGACCCTGACACCAACCGTCGCCACGCGGGGTGCGTGCGCCGCCGCAGAGAAGGCGATCTGCGCCAGCATGAGACAGAGCACCGCCGCGGCGATCTTCTGGAGCCGTTTTGAGACAAAAAACAGGGCGTTCGCCATGACCAGGGGGCCTTTTGCGGGGATCCTGACCCGGCATCGCAAGTCGGGCGCCGCATGATCCCCTTCGTCCGCGACTTTGACTTTGAGTACGGCAAGTCCGATGCGGTCAGCCCGCTGATCCGGCGGGTCATCGCCCGCAATCCGGGGCCTTTCACCTTTACCGGCACCGGGACCTACATCGTCGGCCAGGGCGAGGTGGCGGTGATCGATCCGGGGCCGGACCTGCCCGAGCATCTGGACGCCATCCTGGCGGCGACCAGGGGCGAGCGGGTGTCCGCCATCCTGGTCACCCACAACCACGCCGACCACTCGCCCCTGGCCGGGCCGCTCAAGCAGGCGACAGGGGCGGTGACCTATGGCTGCCCCCTGGCGCATGCGCCGTCGGCCATGACGGTCAAGGTCGAGGACGACCACGACCTGGGCTTCGTCGCCGACGTCAATCTTTGCGGCGGCGGCCAGGTGGCGGGGCCGGGCTGGACCTTTGAGGCCATTCCGACGCCGGGACATACCTCGAACCACATCTGCTATGCCTTGAAGGAAGAAAACGCCCTGTTCAGCGGCGATCACGTCATGGGCTGGTCGACGACGGTGATCGTGCCGCCGGACGGCGACATGGGCGACTATTACGCAAGCCTGGACAGGATCGCGCAGCGGGGCTTTTCCACCCTGTGGCCGACCCACGGGCCGCCGATTACCGAGCCAGCGCCGTTCATCGCCGCCTACAAGTCGCACCGCCAGACGCGGGAAGTCCAGATCACCACCCTGATGGCGCGGGGCCTGACCACGATCGGCGAGATGGTGCCGGTGATGTACGCGGCGGTGGACAAGCGGCTGCATCCGGCGGCGTCGCAGTCGGTGCTGGCGCACATGCTGCACCTGGTCCGCACTGGCGTCATCGCCTCGGAGGATGCGCGGCCCGGACTGGCCAGCGCCTTCCGGCTGACGGGCGCGCCCTAGCGCAAGTCTTTGCGTTCCGTCCGATTCTGGCCAATCGTGCGGCCACGGAGGCCGGTATGGTCAAGCACACCCGCCAGGCGGCGAGAGGCCCAAAGCAATTACACTGGATCCTGGGTCCGCTGGCCGCGCGCCCGCGCCTGGCGATTGCGTTCGTCATCGGTGTGGCGGCAGGCCTTGCGGCCCATTTCGTCTTCACCCTGCAGGCCTCAACCTCGGTGGTGGCCGGCTGGGACGCGACCTGCCTTTTGTTTGCGGCCTTCACCCTGTGGGCGATGCGGCACAAGGAGCCCCGGCACATTACGGCGACGGCGGTGGCCCAGGACGTGGGCCGGGGCCTGATTCTCGGCCTGGTGATCTGCGCCGCCATCGCCAGCGTGGCGGCCGTCGCCATCGAACTGACCTTCGCCAAGGACACCCAAGGCGCCGAGAAGATCGCCCATGTCGGTCTGGCCTTCGCGACGGTAGCCGCCTCGTGGTTCATGGTGCAGCTGATCTTCACCCTGCACTATGCCCATGAGTACTATGCGCCGGACGACAGCACGGACGGGGTTCGCGGCGGTCTGAAATTTCCGGGCGTTGGTGAGCCCGACTACTGGGATTTCCTGCATTTCGCCCTGGTGATCGGGGTCGCCTCGCAGACGGCGGATGTCGCCTTCACCAGCCGCTCGCTGCGGCGGATCGGAACCCTGCATTGTGTGCTGGCCTTTACGTTCAACACCGTTGTTCTGGCCCTGACCATCAATCTGGTCGCGGGCCTGTTCTAGACCGGAGCCATAAATGGCCGATGCGAAATCCCTGACGCGCGAACTGGGCGTGACCGAGCGCAAACTGCTCGAAGAGCTGCGCGACCTGCGCCGGGGCCTGCGGGCCAAGGGGCCGGCGGCGCGTGACGCCGGCCAGCTGACGGTCGGCCAGAAGATCGCCGACAAGGTCGCCGCGACCATGGGCTCGTGGCGGTTCATCATCATCCAGACGACGATCCTGCTGTTCTGGATCATCCTGAACGTCACCGCCTGGATCCGGCACTGGGACCCCTATCCCTTCATCCTGCTGAATCTGGCCCTGTCGTTCCAGGCCGCCTATGCCGCGCCCTTCATCATGATGAGCCAGAACCGCCAGCAGGATATCGACCGCAAGGACGCCGAGAGCGACTACCAGATCAACATCAAGGCCGAGCTGGAGATCGAGCTGCTGCACCAGAAGATCGACGAGCTGCGCGAAAAGGAAGTGATGGCCCTGACCCAGGCGGTGCGCGAGCTGACGGCGCAGTTGAAGGCCCAGGGGACGAAGCCGGCCGCCAGGCCTAGAAGCTGATCAGGTGATCGGCGCCGTCCAGACCCGCGCCCGCATGATCGAACCAGCCGGCCCAGGTGGTTGAACTGAAGCCGTTGGTGGTCAGATAGTCGATGACCTGTTGCTGGCTTTGATAGTTCGCATAGCGGATGTTGCCGTCGGCATGCATGTAGGCGTGCAGATAAGCCGTCCCGTCGGTCAGCGAGAAATAGACCTCCTGCAGACCGTCGTGATCGTAGTCGCCGGCCCCGAGGACGGCGTGGATGTTTTCGATGTTGAGGTCGTTCTGGAAGCGGCGCTGGCTGTCATTGTCCGAGCCGGCGACGACCGTTCCGTTGGCTACCAGGGGGTCGGTGTAGATGCCGACAACACGGGTATCGCCCGCCCAGCCGTGGTCGTCGAAGTAGACCAGGCCGTCCTCGGCCGGGCCGACGCTGGCCCAGCGGCCATTCAGCCGGTTGACGAGGATCTGCTCGATATCGCCGTCGCCCTGGATGTCGGCCTGACCGATGCGCAGCCAGCCTGAAACGCTTCCCAGATCATTGCCGTCGAAGTCGCGGATGGCGCCCATGTAGGTCGAAGGACTGGCGGTGGTGAAGTTGATCGCTGTGCCGACACCGGCGCGGAAGTGAACGGTCTGGTCGTCGAACTGGAAGAATTCGACATTGGTCAGGGTGTCGGTTCCGTCGGTTCCGCTGACCGTGGCTGTGCCGCCGGTGTGGGTAACGGTGTAGGCCGAGCGTGCGCCCGAGAAGATGGCCCGATCGACATTGCCGCCGCCGTCGAGGGTGTCGTCGCCGAGGCCGCCGCGCAGGATATTGGCCAGGGCGTTGCCGGTGATCCGGTCATCGCTGGTTCCCCCGATGGCATTCTCGATCTGCACCCCTGCTGCGATCGTGTAGCCGCCCTGGTTGCCCTGCAGATTGAGGTACCGGGTGACGTAGCCGCCGCCGCCATCCTGGTTCAGCAAGGTCGCCGCCCTCAGGTCGATGATCAGGCGGTTGCCGTTACCGGCCCCGGAGATGGTGTCGACCCCGCCGGTGTCCCAGATAGAGGCGTAGCGGTTGAAGATCTGGGTGATGCTGTAGACCGTGTCGCCCGCGTTCTGGGCGACGGCGCCGTACTTCTGCTGAAGCACCGCGATATCCAGCGCCATGGGGGTGGACTGATAGCCCGAATGGCTGGTGGACGGCGTTCCGCCCGACTGGCTGGGATAGCCATCATTGTAGGTCATGATGGTGAAGACGCCCTGGTTGAGACCCGCCGTCCCGTAGGAATTGAAGGGGCCGGAGACGCCGTCCATGACTTCCGAGGTTCCGCCGCCGTCATGGGGGTGGGCCAGGCCCAGGCCATGACCCATTTCGTGCATCAGGAGCGCAAAGCCTTCGCCGCCCGACTGCAATTCTGTTCCGATCAGGTAGGACGGCTGGAACACCCCGACCGTGGGCGCAGCCGGCGGGGTGCTCATCTGACCGGCGATGCCGGCGCCGATGTTGGAATCCAGCACCATGACCATGCCGGCGGCCGCCGCCGACGAGGTCTGGACAAAGGTCAGGTTGGCGACGGCGGAATAGGCGCCGCCGACGGCCATGACCGCGGCGATCTGATCAGCGCTCCAGGACGCCGTGGCGGTGAAGCCGCTGTAGGTTTCACCGGAATTGGCGAAATAGATCCTGACACTGGTGTTGGCGACCTGGCTGCCCCAGTCGATGGTCTTGAGCGGGTCCTGGGGCGGGATGGCCGACAGGGCCAGGTGGTAGCCGCCGGTCTCGATCGAATAGGCCTCGGCGGAAATATAGTAGGTCCCGGTGCTGGTCGCCGTATACCGCAGGGCCGAATTGGTGCCGGTTCCGCCATCGTCGTCGAAGGCCAGAACGGTCGCGCCACTGGCGCCGTAGAGCGCCAGATAGGGATCGCCCAGGGACGGGCTGCCGGCCGCATCCAGGGTGAAGAGGTAGCGCTGCCCGGCGGTCAGGGTCACCGCGTACCAGTCGGTGTCGTCAAAGGTCTCGATCACCCCGTTGACGGCGGCGCCGACGGCCAGGGTGGCCGTGGTGGCGGTCGAGCCGGCCGCCTGGTCCGGCGCGTTGATCTGCTGGGCCATGAGGGCGGCGTAGGATACGGATCCTGTCCCCCCGAACTGGCTGACGTCGAGGTAGTAGGTCCCGGACAAGGCGGCGGTGTAATGGATCAGTGAGTCCTGGCCGGGGCCGGAATCATCGTCGAACGCGACCTCGGCTCCGCTCGAGTCGCGCAGGCTGAGGTAGGGGTCGGCGCCGGTCCCGCCGATGGACTCGGTGGCAAAGGCGTAGACCTGGCCGGCGACCAGATCGACCCGGTACCAGTCATGGTCAGCGCCGCTGGCGGTTCCAAAGACAAAGGCACCGGCGGTCAGAACCTCGGTGGTCGAGCTGCCGCCCGGCGCATCGACGCCGTTGATGTCCATGATGTCGGCGTCGGGATTGGTCGCAACGCGAAGGGTCAATCCGCCGTCGCTTCCGGAGCCGTCGCCACCTGCGTACGATCCGTCCATGCAACACCGTCCTTTAGTACCCGGCCCCCCAGGCCGCAAAAGGTTGGCCTCAGCGTCCCGTCCCGTCAAGCGCGAGGCTGGCTGGTTCTCATTTGGCGCGATCGCGTGTTAACTCTGCCTCTGTCGGGAAGGACGGTGGGGCCTTTCGAGTGGGACGCGTAACCTTGTCTGGAGCCGGGACGACAGTGCGGCGCCGGCGTGTGCTCTACGTCCACGGGTTCGATCCGCGTGGGCCGTCGCCCTATCACCAGATGTTCGAGCGCGAGGCGGCGCTGCAGGCCGGCGTGGATGGCGCGCAGATTACGGTTGGTCCGCGCAAGGCCGCTTCGAAAACCACCGCCGAATGGGACGTGGTCTCGATCTATGGCGGCGTCGAGACGCAGACGCGCTACAGCTTTCTGCGCTGGGACGATGTGGCGCGCAGCCTGTGGACCCGGGGGGATGTGAACCTGTGGCGCGAGCTGTGGGCCTGGGTGGGCGACTACCGGACCCGCGGCGCCTTCGCCTATGCCCGGGCCGGCGCCAAGCCGGGGTACTGGGCGATGCTGACCCCGCCGCTGGGCTTGCTGAACCTGTTGTTCGACACAGCTCTGGCGGCGGCCCTGCTGGCGTGGCTGGGCTGGCGGATTGCAGGCGCGCCGCCGGGCGCCCTGGCCGGGCTTGTTCCGGTCTTGCTGCTGCCGGTGACCTGGCGGTGGGTGGATGCGACCTGGAACCTGGCCTGGCTGAGCCGGTGCTTTGCCTTCATCGGCCTGGGCGCGCGGGGCGGCAGCGCGGCGCTGCTGGAGCGTGAGGCGGAGTTCGCCGCCGACATCGTGGCGGCCTGCGCGGACGCCTCGATCGACGAGGTGCTGATTGTCGGCCACAGCCAGGGCGCGCCGGTGGCGGTGCAGGCCCTGTCGCGGGCGCTGGCGCTGCGGCCGGACCTGGGCGCGGCGGGGCCAACCTTATCGCTGCTGACCCTGGGCCAGCCGATCAGCATCTGGAGCTTTCTCGCGCCGGCAAAGGGCGGCTTTCGGCAGGATGTGGCGGCGGTGCGCGATGCCCGCGACATTTTCTGGCTGGACGTCACCTCGCCGTCGGACAGCGTCTCGGCCTGTGGTCTGAGCCCGCTGGACGTGGTGGGCGCGGTAGATGAGACCAGGCCCGCCCGCCGTTCGCCGCACTTTCATCTGAGCCTGAGCCCAAAGACGTTCTGGCGCATCCGGCTGCGGCCGTTCGCCTTTCACTTTCAGTATCTGTGCGCGACCGAGGTTGCGGACACCTACAGCTATTTCAGGATGATCTGCGGGCCGGCGCGGCTTTGCGACTTTGCCGATGGCTGGACGCAGGCGACAGTGGATTGACCATGAACCCGCAGCTGCCGCCCATGCCGCCCGTCATGCCGCCGAACCCGTCGCTGCGGCGGCGGCTGCGCGAGGGGATGCGCTCGACCCTGGCCCTGTTCCAGGCCGGCGCCTTTACGCTGGGCGGTGTCGGGCGCCACCCCCTGCCAGTGCTGCCCGGTTCGGCTAGGCGGTGCGCCTATACGGTGCGTGAGCCGGATCTGATCCGCGAGGTTCTGGTCGGGCGGTCGGCAGAGTTTCCCAAAAGCATCCTGATGGACAACATGCTACGGGACATTATCGGGTCGAGCCTCTTTTTGGCCAATGGCGAGACTTGGCGATGGCGGCGGGCGATCGTCAATCCGGCCCTGCAGCAGGCCCGCGTCACCGCCGTGTTCGAACGCATGCGCGAGGCGGGGGACGCTGCTGTACTGCGGATCGGGGCGGCGTCGCAGGCCGGGCCGGTGCGCATTGACCTAGAGGTCACCCACTTCGCCGCCGATGTCATCTTCCGGACCATCTTTTCCGAGCCGATAGACCCGCGGGTTGCCCCCAGGATCATCGCCGCCTTCGAAACCTACCAGCGGCTGGCCTATGTGCACGGCCTGCTGGAGGAACTGCATGTTCCCAAGGTGCTGAGGATGGGCAAGGGGGAGAAGCGCCGCGCGGCCGAGCTCATCCGCAGCGCCCTGAAGGCGCCGCTGGACCGGCGGTTGGCCCTGCTGCGCAGCGGGGCGCCGGCGCCGGAAAATGACATTGCCGCCAGTCTGATCAGTCAGAGCGATCCTGTGACCGGCCGCTCGCTGAACGACGCCGAACTGCTGGATGAGGTGGCGATGCTGTTCCTGGCGGGGCATGAGACCTCGGCCAGCGCCCTGGCCTGGGCTCTCTATCTGCTGGCCACCAACCCGGCGATCCAGGAGCGCGTGCTGACCGAGGTCGAGGGCAAAATTGGCGCGTGCGCGCCGCAGTTTGGCGACATGAAAAAGCTGGTTCTGACCCGCAACGTGTTCCGCGAGGCCCTGCGGCTCTATCCGCCGGTGGCAGTGATGCCACGCGACTCGGTTTGTCCCGAGCAGCTGGCCGACCGCAAGGTCGAGCCGGGCTCCGTCGTGTTCGTTACGCCCTGGATCATGCACCGCCACGAACGGCACTGGGACAATCCGAACGGGTTCGACCCGGACCGGTTCGAGGCGGACTCGGCGCGCACCGCGATCCGGCAGGTCTATTTCCCGTTCTCCATGGGCCCCAGGGTCTGCCCCGGCGCGGCTTTTGCGCTGCAGGAGGCCACGCTGCTGCTGGCCATGCTGGTGCGGCGCTATCGCTTTGAGGCGGACGATACCCACCGGCCCGATCCGGTGGCGCGCCTGACCCTGCGGTCGGACAATGGCGTGCGCCTGCGTGTCACGCCGCGCGACGGGGCGGCCTCGTCTTCAGGGCGAACCCTTGAGGCTTGCGCGGACTTGGCATTAAGGTGAGCCCGGCGGGGCGTGGGGGTAAATCAGGTGGAAGCGATTGGGGGGACGACGCGCCGTTTTGGACAGCGCCTCCGCGATCACGGCCGGATCCTGTGGGCGCTTTTGCTGCGCGAACTGGCCACGCGCTACGGGCGCGACAACCTGGGGTTTCTGTGGATCATCGCCGAGCCCCTGGTGTTCTGCGGCGCGGTTGTGATCCTTTGGAAGATCGTCAAGCCGCCCTTCGAACACGGCCTGCCGATCGTGCCCTTCGTGGTCACCGGTTACATGCCGATCATACTGGTCCGCCACATGATCACCCAGGCCCTGACCTGCGTGCGCTCGAACGGCAGCCTTTTGTACCACCGGCAGATTTCGGTGCTGCACCTGTTCATCGCCCGTCTGACCCTGGAGTTTATCGGGGTGAGCCTGGCCTTCGCCGTCGTGGTCGGAATCCTCATCCTCTATGGCTTCATGGAGCCGCCGAAGAACCTGTATCTGGTCTATTGCGGCTGGCTGATGCTGGCCTGGATCACCACGGGGCTGGCGATGATCCTGGGCGCCATCGCCGAGACGGTGGTGTTCGCCGAGCGCTTTGTCGCCGCCTTTACCTATATTCTCGTGCCCGCGTCGGGGACCTTTTACATGGTCGCCTGGCTGCCGCCGCAGTTTCGCGAGATGGTGCTGCTGCTGCCGTTCCTGCACCCGGTGGAGATGGTGCGCAGCGGCTTCTTCGGCGCGGCCGCGCCGGCGTATTACCACGTCGGTTACGCCTTTACCTGGGGGCTGGGCCTGATCGCCTTTGGCCTGCTGCTCATCCAGTTCGTGCGCAACCGGGTGGAAATTGAGTAGAGATGCGGTCCATGACCAGTCAGCCTGAAACCCGGACGAGCGATGCAAGGGGCCCGGCCGCGCCCGAGCGCCGGCGCTGGCGGATTCCGTACCTGTTCCTGCTGGTGGTGGCGGTCCCCAACCTCCTGGCCATCGTCTATTACGCATTCCTGGCCTCGCCGATCTATGTGTCCGAAGCCAGGTTCGTGGTGCGCACCCCGACCGATCCGTCCTTCGCCTCGATGACGGGCCTGAGTTCGATGCTGGAAGGCGTGGGCCTCAAGCCGGCCGACACCGACGCCTTTGCGGTGCACGCCTATGTGGTGTCGCGCAACGCCGTGGCCGAACTGGACAAGAACCAGACGCTTCGGAAGGTGCTGGGCCCGGGCGACAGCGACTTCATCGCCCGTTTCCCCAGGCCGTTGGAAAAGGCGTCGGCGGAAAACCTCTACCGGGCCTACAAGCGTTTCGTCGCCGTCGACTATGACTCGACCACCGGCATCAGCACCCTGACGGTCAAGGCCTTCCATCCGGCCGATGCGCGGCTGATCGCCAATGCGCTGCTCGATCAGGGCGAGGTGATCGTCAACCACCTCAATACCCAGGCCCAGAACGACGCCGTCGAAGAGGCCCGCCGTCAGCTGGGCGAGGCCCAGGTGCGGCTGGCCGACGCCCAGAGCCGGATGGCGGTCTATCGCAACCGCAACCAGATCGTAGATCCGCAGTCGACCGGCGCCGTCGCCACCCAGCTGATCGGCAAGCTGGCCTCGGACCTGGCCACGCTGCGCGCCGAGCGCAACGGTATCGCGGCCTCAACGCCGCTGAGCCCCGAACTGCCGGGTCTGGATCAGCGCATCCGCGCCTATGACCAGCAACTGTCCAGCGAGCGGGCCAAGATCGCCGGCGAGAACAATTCGCTGGCCAGCAAGATCGGAGAATATGAGCGTCTGAGCCTGGAGGCCCAGTTCCTGGAGCGGGCTATGGGCTCGGCGGCGGTGCAGCTGGAAAGCGCCGCGTCCGAAGCGCGCCGCAAGCAGCTGTATCTGCAGCGGGTGGTCGAGCCGACGGCGGCCGACTCGCCCGTCCTGCCCTTGCGGACCCGCAGCATTCTGACGGTGCTGATCAGCACCCTGCTGGCCTATGGGGCGCTGGTCCTGATCGTCGCGGGTCTGCGCGAACACCGGCAGTGATCGGGCAGGTCCATGCTCGCGGTTCATGATCTGGCCATGCGATACGGCGGCGAGGGCAATCCCGGCGCCCTGTTCGAGCACCTGTTCTTTGACCTGGCGCCGTCGGGGCGGCTGGGTGTTCTGGGCCGCAACGGCCAGGGCAAGTCGACCCTGATCAAGATTCTCGGCGGGGTGCTGGCCCCCACGGCCGGCCGCGTCGACTGGGCGATGACACCGTCCTGGCCCTTGGGTTTCGGCGGCGGCTTCCAGGGCGGGCTGACAGGCCTGGACAACATCCGCTTCATCAGCCGCATCTATGGCCAGCCGCTGGACCGGGTGACCGCAGCCACCGAGGAATTCGCCCAGCTGGGCAAGGCCCTGCGCATGGAGGTGCGGCACTATTCTTCCGGCATGCGGGCCAGGCTGGCGTTCGGCCTGTCCCTGGCCATCGAGTTCGACTGCTATCTGATCGACGAGGTCATCGCCGTCGGCGATGCCGCCTTCCAGGCCAAATGCCAGCACGAACTGTTCAGCCGCAGGGCCGACCGCGCCTTCATCATCGCCTCCCACGACCTGGAATTCATCCGCGCCACCTGCGACCGGGCGATCATCGTCGACAGCGGACGGGCCAAGATGTTCGAGGACGTGAACCTGGCGATCGATATCTATTGCCGGCTCAGCGATCCTGACGCCCCCGCGGGGTATCCGCCGCTCAGGCCGGTCGCGTGAGTTCGGCTGTGAGCGGCGAGCGGGTCATCTGGTGGGATCGGAGCAGGTTCGTCAGGAACGATACGTCGGACGAGATATGCCCGGAGGACATCGATGTTACCGGTCCACCTCGAGTTCTGGTGTTCGGCCCGATGGTCGTTATGCTGGCCGGGCGCTTGCGTGTCACCATAGACTTTCAACTCTCCCCCGATGCGGCAAAGGTCCCCTACAACTATCAGCTGCTGTTCGGGCCTGCCTTCGTCGAAGCGCCGTTCACGCCGACAGGAGCCGGGCGATACGTCATTCCGCTGGAACTGGACTCAGCGATCGACGCCCACGTTGCGCTGCGATTGTGGACGTCCCGCGCGGCCTTCGACGGGCATCTGTGGTTTGCCGGCGCCACGGTGGAATTGCTGGATCCGGACCCGGCGCCGCCGGGCGTCTAGGGGCTGATGGCCGACACGGCCGTGTACACTTCCAGCGGTGACTCGTTCACGTAGATCGTCAGCATCGCTCCGTCGGCGTCGATATGGATCGCGGTATTGCCGAGGGCGGCCTCGGCGGGCTCGATGCCCCTGACGCGCGCGGCGTCCACGAAGACAAATCCTGTTGGCGCATATTTTCTGTTGAATCTGGCAAAGCGGCTCGTCATGTCCCGGTCGTCCCCGTTCAAGCTATTTTTGTTTCAGGCCAGCCTAACGCAGGCCATGGCCAAGTTGAATTTGCGATTCGATGCCGGTGCGCCGGTCAGGCCTTCTTTCGCACGACAATGCCGAACGAGGTGCAGGCATAGCCCGCCAGCGCCAGTTTCAGATGGGGCTCGGCCATGTAGGGCGGCGCGTCGATAAAGTTGTCCATGACCCCAAACCCGGGGCTGAAGTCGAAGGGGGCGACCTCGTGCCCCATGCTGGCCATGCGTTCGGCGAAGGCCTCGAAATCACGCCGCCTGAACAGAACCGTATGACCATCGGCCAGGGTGTGCCCGTTGGAGCTGATGTTGAATTCTGTGGTGTGAACGGCGAATCCCCCCGGATTCAGGCAGGCGACGCTGTTTTCGATAAACGCCAGTCCCTTGTCGATTGAACCCAGGTGCTCCAGCGCGCAGGCCGACCAGCAGAAGTCAAAGGCCCCGATGTCGTCTGGGATGGCGTTCATGTCGACGGCGCGGAAATCGACCCGCTCTTCGAAGATCGCCTCGTCGCACACGCCGCGGCGCGGAAGGGCGTGCTTTCCTGCAGCGTGCTGCGCCGTGGCGGTCCAGCCGGTGTGGACGGCGGCGTCAGCTTCCTGGTCCGTCGCCAGGACGGCGCACCCACTGGCGGCGAACAGGGCAGGCAGGATTTCTTCTCCTACGCCGAACCCCAGCCCTGATTTGCCAGGTTGCAAGCAGCCGCGCTCGTACAGGGCCTGGCAGATGTAGACGAATTCCCAGAGCTTGCGGTGGTAGCGCAGGCGCTCCTGCATCCGGTCGGTCCAGTAAGCGAACCATGGCTGGCGAAAATCTTCTTCACGGCATCCGGTCGAGGTTGGAAACGCGTTGTCGGAAGGGGCGCTGCCGTCGGCGGTCCAGCGCCATTTGTCCTGCTCGGGCAAGGTGAGATTCAGGAACATCGTGCGTGATTCCCGAATGTAGTCGTTCAGCTTGGCTTCCTGGTGATGCAGCCGTTCAGACAGTTCGCCTTCAAGGGAGTCCTGCTTCGACGGGCTCTGAAAATGGCGAATGCGGTCATCCAGCCTGGCGTCCTGTTGCACGAGCAACTCGGACATCAGCTTTTCAAGAGATCCGATCCGGCGGTTGAGGCGCTCATCCAGCTCCGCCAGCTCCGGGGTGACGTTCCGCGCAGGATCGGTGAGAAGCGCCCGAAGGCTCGACATCAAACGCTTTCGAAGGGTCATTGATAAGTCAGGTCCTGGCGATCCGACTTCGTACGAAGTCGCATGTCCCGTCGCAACCCCGGGACGATTGAAGGGGTGCGAATTGATGCGCTGATTGACGCCCGCTGGGGCGGCGCCTAGGGTCGCGCCTTCGGCAAGGGTGCGCCTGTTGGGGGAGTAAATCGATGCGTCGTATCTGCATCGACGGGTTCAATCTTGCCCTCCGGAAGGGCTCGGGAATCGCGACCTATGGCCGGAACCTCAATATCGGGCTCAAGGCGCTGGGGTATGAAACCCACATCCTGCACGGCCCGCCGGGGCGTATCGGCGCCAACAACCTGCTGAACGAAGTGGCGCTGGAAGACGCTCAGGTTCACCAGACCCGTCCGTCCTGGTGGGAGCGTTATTCCGCCGCCGCCAAGTCGCCCTGGGGCCGCATCGCCCGCAAGGTCGAGCGCTCGGGCAGGGTGCTGCCCAGCCCCGCGACCCTGCGCGCCGTCACCGATGTGACCTGGGCCAGCCAGGACGTCTTTCACCGGGCCAACCAGGCCTATGAGACCTACAAGACCTTTACGCCGGTCTATCTGTCGGCGCCGGCCCGCGAGCGGCCGCAGGTCATGCACTGGACCAGCCCCATGCCGCTGAAGGTCCGCGGCCCGGCCAATATCTATACGATCCACGACCTGGTGCCGCTGCGGCTGCCGTTCACGACCCTGGACGTCAAGCGGCGGTTCTATTTCATGTGCAAGCGCATCTGCCGCACAGCCGATCACATCGTGACGGTCTCGGAGTCGGCGCGCCGGGACATCATCGACATGTTCGGGATCAGCGAAGACCGGATCACCAACACCTATCAGGCCGCCAGCCTGCCGCCGGCCCTGCTGGCGCGGGACGACGAGGAGATCGCGCGCGAGATCGAGGGCGTGTTCGGTCTGGGGTGGAAGCGCTATTTCCTGTTTTTCGGGGCGATCGAGCCCAAGAAGAATCTGGGCCGGGTGATCGAGGCCTATCTGTCGTCCGGCGTGACTGATCCGCTGGTGATCATCGGCGGCGCGGCCTGGCTGGACGAGCTGGAAACCAAGATGATCTATGAGGATCTGGTTGTCGTTCAGACCCTGAAGGACGGCATGATCCGCCGGGCTGACCGCATCCGGCGTTATGACTATCTGCCGCTGCATTCGCTGGTCAGCCTGATCCGCGGCGCCAAGGCCACGCTGTTTCCGTCGCTCTATGAAGGGTTCGGCCTGCCGGTGCTGGAATCGATGATGCTGGGCACGCCGGTGCTGACCTCGACCGCCGGCTCGTTGCCGGAAGTGGCCGCCGACGCCGCGCTGAGCGTGGACGCCTATGATCTGGACGCCATCGTCAGGGGCATCCGGACCCTGGACGCGGACGCTGATCTGCGCGCCGAACTGTCAAAGCGCGGGCGCGTGCAGGCGGCCAAGTTCAGCCCGGAGGCCTATAGCCAAAAGCTCGGCGCGACCTACGAGCGGCTGTTCTAGGCCGGCTGTCCCGTGAAGGTCCTGTTCGATATCAGCCGCATGGCCTGGAGCGCCCACCGGGTGTCGCCCAGCGGCATCGACCGGGTGGTGACCGCCTATGGCCAGTGGCTGGAGGACAGTCCCGATTTCGAGGTCGTACCGGTCTCCTATGCAGGCGGGCGGTTGTCGCCGGTGTCGCGCCGGCGGTTCCGGCATCTGCTCGCTCATTCACGCTCGCCCTCCCGGCCCGGCGTCAAGGCGCAGGCGGCGTGGGATGCGCTTTCGCGGGCTCTGCAGGCCGGCGCCGCGGGACGGGCGCCGGTGCGCCTGCCGGCCATCGCCAATGATCCCCACAAACTGGGCAAGGCATTCGAGGAACTGGCGTCCCACTGGCGGCGCGGGGTGATCCTGCCCAGGCCCGCCGGCGACATATATCTGAACGTCGCCCACGCCGGCATGGAACGGCCCAGCTTTCTGGGCGGACTGGCGCAGCGGGGCATCGCCAATGTGGTGATGATCCACGACCTGATCCCGCTGACCCATCCCGAATACTGCACGGTGGTCACCCAGCAGCGGCACGCCCGGCGGGTGGCCGCCATTCTGGAGCACGGCCGTCTGGTGATCACCAATTCGCAGACGACGGCCCAGACCTTGAAGGACTATGCCGCAAGTATGGGCAAGACCCCGCCAGCCATTGTCGCCGCGCCGCTGGGACTGGAGCCGCAGTTTCTGGGCCGCAAGACCTGGGCCCCGGCGGCGGCGCCCTATTTTGTCTGTGTCGGCACGATCGAGGCGCGCAAGAACCTGTCGTTCCTGATGGCCGTCTGGCGGCGGCTGGCCGAAGAGATGGGCGCCGATACGCCGCAGCTGGTGCTGGTCGGCCTGCGCGGCTGGGAGAACGAAGCGGTGCTGGATTATCTGGAACGCAGCGACGTGATCCGCCCCTTTGTCCACGAGGCGTCCGGCCTGCACGACGATCACCTGGCCCAGCTGCTGGCCGGATCACGCGGCCTGCTGGCGCCCTCGTTTGTCGAGGGGTTTGATCTGCCGCTGATGGAGGCGCTGTCGCTGGGCGTTCCGGCCATAGCCTCGGACATCGCCGCCCACCGTGAACTGGCCCGTGGCGCAAAGCTGGTCGATCCGCTGGATGGGCTGGGCTGGGTGCGGGCGATCGAGGCGGCCTGCACGCCCGGCGCGCCGCCGGCGTCTGCGGCCGGTCCGGCCTGGACGGCGCATTTTTCGAAAATCGAGCGCGAACTGAAGGCGCTGAGGGCCTAGGTCTCGCCGGTCGCCGCCAGCAGCCGGCGCGCGGCCTCGGGCGCGGCCAGCGCGATGCCGCGCCGGGTCGAGAAGGCGCCATTGACCTGGGTGCGCGCCGCAACGACGGCGCGGAAGGCCTCGAACAGATCGCGGTCCGGCGCCTCGGGCACGCTCCAGAAAGTGTCCAGCCCCGACTGGTGGGTCAGGCCCGGCAAGTCATAGATGGCCTGGCCCAGAGCTAGGGTCGGACGCCCCAGTTCCAGCGTAGCCAGACCTGCGGTGGAATTGACCGAAACAATGCCGTCCGCGCGGCGGACCAGGCTGAGGAAGCAACCGTCGTCGGTGAAGAAGACGCGGTCGGCAACGCCAGCTCTGGCCGCGGCCGCCGCCACGTCGCGCGCGTGCGGCTCCAGGCCGTGGTCGAGCGGGTGGGACTTGATCAGCAGACGCGCATTTGCCGGCGCGTGGGCGCCGAAGCTGTCCACAACACAGTCGATGAAGCTGTCGCATCCGCCGAATCTGGAATGGCGGACCAGCTGGCTGTCGCCGGGCCTTTGCAGGAGCGCCAGAAAGAGCGGGCCCGGCGCATCGATGATCCTGGTCAAGGCCTCCGTACGGCGGCGGCGTTGCAGAACCTGGGCGGCCAGGCGGCGGACATGGCCTGTTGCCTGACGGGGCGGCGAGTGGGCGTAGGGGCTCTTGTAGCGGGCGAACAGCGGACCCAGCGCAAAGGCCAGGAAGTGGTAGAGGCTGATGTTGCTGACCGCAGCAGGTCCGATGCCGCTGATCTCGACAGGCCGGCGCGAGGCCGCCGCCGAGTGGGCGCGGACATAGTATTCGGGATTCCTGGGCAGGCTTGAATGGGCGTTGACGCCGTCGCGCTCCAGCGTGATCCAGTGAGGCCGCAGGTAGCCCTCCTCGAAGACATGGACCCGGACGCCGAGGCGATGGGCCTCGCGCATGGCCGACGTCGCGTAGGGATTGCTGTCGCCGTGGGTGACCAGATCGGTGACGTCCTCTCCGATCAGATGAGCTCTGATCCACGACGGCCAGGCGTCAGCGTCGCCCCGATAGACGGCGGCGTCCCGGACGCCCCAGTCGATCAGATCTCCGCCGTTCAGAAGGACCCGGCTGCAACGGGCGCCTTCGTCGCGAAGAGCGGCCGCCAGATGGCGTGAAAACGGTCCGAACGGCGCGGTAACCAGCAGGAAGTGACGGTCTGATCCGCTGGTTCCCGACGCACGATGGCCGACCGGAATCTGCAGTTTGGCGCTGCCGGTCGCCAGCCAGTTTTCCGGGCCCAGCCGCGGCAGAAAGCCGTCGTGAGGGGTGTATTCGGTCATCAGCGCAGCACCCGGGTGACGCTGATGTCATAGGCGACGCGGGTTATGGACGAGACCAGGTCGAAGAAGCTGCGAACCTCGGCGGTGTCAGCCTGGGGTACATAGATCAGATCATTGGCCCGCACCTCAAAGGTGTTGGCCACGAAGTAGCCGGCCGGCGCGCGCAGGTTCAGCCGGTAGATGACTGGCGCCCCGCCCGCTGCTGGCTGGACCTGAACGCCCAGCGCCTGGGCCACCTCGGGACGCTCGAACCGGAAGACCAGGACCGAGGTTGCATCGGATAGGGCCGGGTTCAAACCGCCCATCCGGCTGAGCGCGCCAGCCAGGGTGAGGGAATCATCGTCGATGGAGACCTGGGACGCATGGGTCAGGGCGCCAAAGGTGCTGAATTTGCGCGGCTTGTAGGCCAGGCGGATCTGGTCGTGGGGGGCCAGGCGAATGTTCTCGGCCGGATTGGCTAGGATCGAGGCCATGCGGGTCGTGGCCGAGCGCTCGCCGCGCACGATGGTCAGTTCAACGTCGGCGGCCGGGCGCGTCGAGCCGCCGGCCTGGGCCAGAATGTCCATCAGGCGGTCGTTGTTCGCCGATAGGCCAAAGCGGCCGGCATTGCGCACCTCGCCCAGCACGGTCACCGAATTGGCGACGTTGGCGGCCATGGAGACCACGACCTGGGGGTTGATGACCTTGCCCACCAGGCCCTGGCGGATGGTTTCCGACACCTGCTGCGGCGTGGCGCCGGCGACCTTGATGACGCCGACGAAAGGCGCGGCGATGGCGCCGTCGCGATCAACGGTGAGGTTGGGAATGCTCGATCCGGACGGGCCGGACCGCTCGGCGCCGGCCGAACCGTTCGAGCCGAGCGCCGGGCCTGAAGTGCTCTGGTAAATCCAGACCGACAGCACATCGCCGGGGCCGATCAGGTCATTGGGCACCTGGCTGGATGCGCCGGCAAGGCTGGTGAGGACCCGCGGCGGATTGACGGCGATCTTCTGGGTGGCGGGATAGTCAAGATCGATGACAGCGTAGGGCCCGTTCGGGACGGCGGCCTCTGTGACCATCCTGGCGGACGGACCGTCGTGGGGCAGGTTTTCGCAGGCCGCCAGAATTGGAACAATCGCCACCAGGAGGGTGAGCAATCTGCGCCCAGATCCGCCGAGGTCGCCGCGCCTGGTCACTGGACTGACGAACAAAAAACTAACCCCCGATTGCAGGTTTACCTAATGCCCCGGCGGGGCGCTGTGCAAGTCTCAATCAAATGTTGAACCGTATGGCGGTTTCAAGACGAGACAGGCGCCACTGCTGGATTGAGGCGCGGTAATACAGGTTGCAGGCGAGTCATACGCCTAGATGCTTGCGGACCAATCATCTCTGGGTCATGTGTTTCTCGAAATGAGCACTCATGGCTGAGCCTGGCGTCTTCAATCCCCCCGAACCGCTGCGTTCAGCGTTCGCGGCCTGCAGGCGGCATTTCGTGTTGGCCGCCTGCTTTTCCGCCCTGATCAATCTGCTCTATCTGACGCCGACCATCTATCTGATGCAGGTCTATGACCGTGTGCTGCCCACAGGCGGCATGCTGACCCTGGCGTGGATCTCCCTGCTGGCCATAGCCGCCTATGCGGCGCTGGGACTGCTCAGCAATGTAAGGGGACGGATTCTGGTGCGGGCCAGTCTTCGCCTGGAGCGCCTGATCGCGCCCGAGGTGCTGGACCGCCTGTTCGGCTCGCGGGCCGAAAACATCGCCGGCGATCCCAGCCGGCGCCTTCGCATTCTGCGCGACTTCGACAGCTTGCGTCAGACCATTACGGGGCCGGGATTTTCCGCCCTGATGGACGTGCCGTGGACGCCGATCTATCTGCTGGTCTCGTTCCTGCTTCACCCTCTGCTCGGCATCCTTGGCCTGGTCAGCAGCGCCGCGCTCATCGCGATGGCCCTTCTCAACGAGAAGGCCACCCATCCGATGTTGCGCAAGGCCAATGAAGTGATGGCCGAAGCCCACATCTCACAGGACGGCATGAGCCGCCGGGCGGACGTGGTCCGGGCCCTGGGCATGCGGCGGGCGCTGGGCGCCCTGCAGCTGGGCAAGCGCCTGCGCGGCGTGACCTTTCAGGCGCGCGCCGGGTTCATGTCGGGCGACTACAGCAACGTCATCAAGTCGCTGCGCATGATCCTGCAGTCGGCCGTACTGGGCCTGGCGGTCTATCTGGCCGTGAAGCGGGAAATTTCGCCCGGCGCGATCATCGCCGCCTCGCTGCTGATGGGCCGGGCCATGGCGCCCATCGACCAGATGGTCGGCGCCTGGGGCGGTATCATCCAGGGCCGTGAGGCCTACCGCAGCCTGGTCGGCCTGTTCACGGAAATGCCGCAACGCGCCGAGCGGATGGCCCTGCCAGCGCCCCGCGGCCGGATCGAGGTCTCGGACCTGGGCGTAACGCTGCCGCCCGACCGGGAACTTTTGAACAGCGTCAGCTTTTCGCTGCAGCCCGGAGAGCTGGTCGGCGTTGTCGGCCCCAGCGGGTCGGGCAAGACCACCCTGCTGTCGGCCATCGCTGGCGCCCGGGCGCACACTCATGGCTCGATCCGGATCGACGGCGCCAGCGTCGACGACTGGGACCCCGACCGGCTGGCCCGATTCATGGGGTACCTGCCGCAGGACTCCGGTCTTCTGGCCGGATCAGTGCGTGACAACATTTCCCGCTTTTCCACCTATGACGGCGCACAGCCGGCCGATGTCGATGCCGAGGTGGTCAGGGCCGCCAGCAAGGCCGGCGCCCACGAGATGATCCTGCAACTGCCCGGCGGCTATGATGCGATCCTGGGTCCCGGCGGGCAGGGCGTGTCGGCCGGACAGGCCCAGCGTATCGCGCTGGCGCGAGCGCTCTATGGCGATCCGATCCTGTTGCTGCTGGATGAGCCGAACGCCCACCTCGACCCCGAGGGCCAAATGGCGCTGATGAACGCCCTGAAGGACGCCAAGGCGCGCGGCGCGGCGGTCATCCTGGCGGCGCACCGCACCAATGCTCTGGCCTTTGCGGACTATCTGATGGTCATGCGCGGCGGCAAGGTGGAGGCGTTCGGCCCCACCGACGAGATCGTCAAGCGCATGCGGCCGCCGGGCCCGGCGCCCGTTCAGGGCCAGCCAGTCCAATGACCGTAGCTGAACCCACCGTGGAAACCCGGATTTCGGACGATCCAACTCTGGATGGCCGCTTAGGCTGGCTGGTCGCCGGTGTCTTCTTCGTCGGCATCCTGGGATGGTCCGCGTTCGCGCGGGTCGACGCGGCGGTCTATGCTGGCGGCAAGATCGAGGTCGTCGGCAACCGGCAGGCCGTACAGCATCCCGAAGGCGGGGTTATCTCCAGCCTGAGCGTCCATGAAGGCGACCGGGTCAAGGCCGGTGACGTCCTTCTGACGCTGGGATCGCCCCAGGTCATCGCCGAGGAGCGGGCCCTGGCGTCAAGGGTTATCGGCCTGCAGGCCCTGAGGGCCCGGCTGGTGGCCGAACAGACCGGATCGGCCATGCGGGCGACGGCCGAGTTCGCCGCGCTGAAGGGTGACGATGCGCGCGAAGCCGCCGAAGTCATGGCCCGCCAGACCCAGGAACTGACCGCGCGCCGGGCCGCGATCGGCAACCAGCGAGACGTCTACGGACGCCAGAAGAGCCAGTTGAACGAACAAATCCAGGGGGCCCAACGCCAGAGCTCGGCCAACCAGGATCAGCAGAGGATCATCAGCGAAGAGCTGGTCGGCATTCGCTCGCTTGCGGAAAAGGGCTTTGCGTCGGTGAACCAGGTCCGCGCCCTTGATCGGGCGCTGTCGTCGCTGAAGGGGGCGGAAGGCGATCTCCAGGCCCAGGCCGCGCGGGCGCGCGAGGCGATCGGTCAGATCGAACTGCAAAGCGTTGGCCTGGATCGCAATCGGGCCCAGGAAGTCGAAGAGTCCCTGCGCCAGACCGAGACGGAACTGGGTGACGCCGCGCCGCGCTGGCAGGCGGCGCGCGGCCGGCTGGAATCGACCCGGGTGCGCGCGCCGGCAAGTGGCCAGGTGGTCGGCTTGACGGCTTTTACGACCGGTGGCGTGGCGACGCCCGGTCAGGTGTTGATGGAGGTCGTGCCCGACAGCGCGGCGCTGACGATCGTCGCCCAGGTGGCGCCCGATGAGGCCGACGACGTTCGCGTCGGGCAGAAAACCGAAGTGCGCCTGTCAGGTCTGGCGCGCCAGAACCTGCCCAAGCTTGAAGGCACAGTGGTCAAGTTTTCGGCCGACAGCTTTGCAGATCAGCGCACCGGGACCCACTTCTTCCGGGCCGAGATTGAAGTGCCGGCGGAGGAATGGCGAAAGGTCTCCGCCCTGAAGGGCGTTGGCGAGCTTCGTCCCGGCCTGCCCGCCCAGATCGTCATCCTTCTGCGCAAGCGCACCATGCTGCAGTATCTGTTCGAGCCGATGCAGCAGCGGATGTGGCGCTCGTTCCGCGAGCACTGACCACCTCGACCAACCACGAAAAAGGCGGGCCAGACTTTCGCCTGACCCGCCTGCTTTCGTTCCAGCTTTCGCCGGTCTACTTGCCGTCCACCGAATAGGCGAGCAGCACATTGGTGCCATTGCCGCCGACGCCGGCCGCGCCATCGTGGCCGGAGGTGACGAACACCATGCCGCCGGCGATGGTCGGGCCATTGCCGTCGATGCCGCCACCCGGCTGGTTGGTCACGCCATTGGTGGTGGAATAGGTCCGCGACGTTGTGGAGTCTTCCCACAGCAGGCGGCCGTTCGAGGTGTTGTAGGCCCGGAACCAGCCATCCACAGTACCTTCGAACACCGCGCCGGGGATAACCGCGGGCGCGGCCGACATGGCGTTGAAGCAGGTGGGCGAGCCGTCGCCGGACGGGCGCTGGCTGCGCGTCGGAGCGCAGGCCGCGACCGGCGGCACGATATGCCACAGGACCACGCCATTGGCCGGGTTGATGGCCGTCAGGCCGGGCTTGGCGGGCGGCTGGGGCTCGGAGAAGGACGGGTTGTCCTTGCCGCCGCGGCGGGCCGCTTCGTCGAACATGTTCACGATGTCCGAATTGCCGGCGTAGAGCGCGCGGGTATCGGCCGCGATGCCCCATTCGATGCCGCCGAGCGCCGAACCGGCGCCGGTGACATAGGTCCACAGAACGCGGCCGGTGTCCGGATCCATGCCGTAGGTGGCGCTGGATTTCTGACCCGACAGCACGACCTGCTTGCCGCCCGGCAGGGTGAACAGGATGGGCGACGCGCCGAAGTCAAAGTCGGGGCCCGTGGGTGTCGGACAGTTGTTCGTTCCCGCCCGGGTTCCGGCCTCGGCCGCGCGGCCGGTGCAGTTCATGATGAAGTTGTCTTTTTCGGTGACCTGGGTGTTCCACTTGATGGCCCCGGTGCGCATATCGAAGGCGATGATCGCATCGGCGCCCTTGGTGTCGGCGTCGGTGTAGGAGTCGCCCGTGGCCACATAAACCAGGTTGCGCTTGGGATCAGGCGTCGGGGCCGACCAGATGGCGCCGCCGGCCGGACCGGTCAGCTGCACGCCGCCCGCGATGGTGCGGATGGTGCGCATCGGCTCGGTGACGGTATAGGATTTCCACTGAGTGTGGCCGGTGGCCAGATCCAGGGCTACAAGGCTGCCCCGGAAGGTGCAGCAGGCCGCGCCGCGTCCGCCGGACGCTTCCTGGCCTGAGGTCAGGGGGACGAACACCTGGTTGCCGGACACGATTGGCGAGCCGGTGATGCCGGAGCTGGGAGCGGTTTCCAGAACTTCACTGGTCCAGATGACATGGCCGTTCTGGGCGTCCAGGGCTTTGACGGCCTTGTTGCCGGGAGCGACGATCATCATCCAGCCGCTAGGCGACAGGGCGTTTCGGAACACCGGAGGGGTGTTGCGCGCGCCCAGGCCATTGGCGGTGGTGGCCTCGACCTTGTAGCGGACGCAGCCGGTCTTGGGATCCAGCGCGTAGACCGCGCCGCGGCTGAGCATCCACATCCAGTCACCGATAACGACGGGCTGGGCGTTGCCGTGGCCGGTGATCGAGAAGGCCCATTTGACCTTCAGTTTCGGCACGTCAGCCGCCCGCAGACCCGGGGTCGGGTTGTAGCGGCTGTTGTTGAGGTCGCGACCGGCCATGGACCAGTCGCTGGCCGTCGGCGTGATCGAAGGGTTGGTCGTGCACATGGTGTCGACCAGGGTCGGGGCAGGAGCGCCGCCGCCCCGTCCGCCAGCCGCCGCGCCGCCACGGCCGCCCGCAGGAGGCGCGCCTGCGGCGGGAGCCGCCGCAACCTGGGCTGGCGCCGCCGGCGCCGTCAGAAATTGAGCAAGGGACTGGATCTGGGAGGCGGACAGGCCGCCGGCCATGGGCTGCATGACGCCGGTGGTGAGAGCCTCGGTAATGTCCATTTGACGCATGGAGGCCAGGGACGTGCGGGGCGGCGCCCGGCCGGTCGCCGGCTCGTGGCAGCCCGCGCAACGCGTGCCGAACAGGCTGGAGCCTTCTGCCGCTGACGGCGAGGCCGCCTGTTGTCCTTGCGATGCGGCAGGGGCGACGAGAACGCACACCACCGTCGCCATGAGAGCGGACAGACCCGCCAAACCCTTGTTCTTCACCTGAAACCTCATTCCTCTCTAATTTCCTCTATTTTCCGGAAGGCGGACATGCGCCATCGATCCGCCGCGAGGACCGGCTGAATTCGGCCAAGCTGCAAGCGAACGGCGGTTTTTGCAAGCGTCCGTTTTGCCGCTGTGGGCGCAATCTGTGCCGATGGGGCAGAACGCGTGTTGCTCAGGCGCCGGCGGGCGCGGCCAGGCGCAGCATCTCGGCGTAGCCAGCGCGCACTTCCATCCGCTCGAGCAGCCCTTTTTCGCGCAGCATGCGGTGCGCCTGAACTAGGCGATAGCAGGGCAGATACATGAACATGTGGTGCTCGCAGTGATAGTTGACCCAGTAGGGCGCGATCAGGGCGCGCTCGACCATATTGGCCAGGGTGGTTCGGGCCTGACACATTGGATCAGGCTCGTTCTGGGCGATGCAGGCGTGTTCGCCGATGTTGCGCAGGCGGGTGACCAGCGGCAGCCAGGTGGCGCTGGGCAGGAACCACAGGGCCAGCCACGCCCACCACAGGCCGAAGGGCGCCAGCGCCGCCGTACAGATGACACCGCCAAGGAGGGTGCGACGCCGGGACTTGATCACGGCCCAGATTGAAGCGGTGCGCGAGGGTCGGGCGCTGTCCAAGTTATACATGGAAAGCGCCCCGAACCGCTGCTTGAAATAGGTCTGGCCGGTCAGGTCGCGAATGATCTTGCGCCGGAGCGAGGCGCGGCTGATCGGGAAGGGCGCCGACAGCGCCAGGTCCGGATCTTCTGACTGCTGGGCGAAACGATGGTGGTTCAGGTGATAGGGCCGGTACAGGTCCAGTGACGGATCGCACAGCCACTTGCCCAGAAAGTCGTTGATCGCCGGGTCGGGATGCAGGGCCCTGTGCGCGGCATCATGCATCAGGATCGCCAGACCCAGCTGCCGCCCGCCGATCACCATGACCGCCAGCGGCAGGGTCAAGGGCCAGACTACCGCCATGACGCCGGCCGCCAGGATCACTGCCCAGCAATTCAGCACCAGAACCGGACCGATCCAGGTCGAGCGCGCGTTCAGCCGGGCCCATTCAGACTCGGTGAAGATCGTGCGCGGGTTGATGCGGGCCGCTTCTGCCATGGCCGCCTGTTTAGCCCGGATCGGACGAGGGCCGCCAGAGACAGCTACCACATGGTCTGCACCCCTTGAAGTGATCCACCCGCAATGTTGGTCTTAGGGCCACTTTTATGAGGATGGAGAGATGGCAAGGGTTCGTTACAGACCGCCATGTACTAACAATGAAACTGGATCACCTCTCGGGGGCTGGCCAAGCGCAGGTTGTCGTTCTGGAAGAAGCGGGCTTCACCGCGGAGGGGGTAATTGCGGGAGGGTGCTGTTATCGCTAAAGGCCACCCGTCCTGCGGCGAGTCCCAGCGAAACGCTTTCGCTCGCTGCAACCCGCCCTTCGACGCCACAGGTGCATCATCTTTGGCAACCTCTTGGAGAGGTGCGGCATTGGATTCTAGCCTGAGATGTCTTACCCATTTGAAATCTGAAGTTATAGATCGGCCAGAGATGCTGGACATCGTCAATGTGGGCCACGGCCAGGCGGGCATATCGTCCACCGGATACGCCACCCCGTCATTCGTCTTCTACCCGAAGGTTCCTCCAATCTCACTGGAACTGACCAACCGTTGCAATCTCAAGTGCCCATATTGCGCCAACGGCACTCTGACCCGCGACGCGGGCTACATCGAGTGGTCACTGCTGGAGAAGATCATCGACGACGCCAGTCGTAACGGGCACAGCATCGATTGGCTCCACGGCACGGGCGAGCCCCTCCTTTGGAAACGACTTGAGGAGGTGATGCGTTTGATCATCTCCAGCAGAGCCGGGGTTGCCAGTTTCGCCACCAATGCGACCCTACTGCATCCCCACCGCGTTGAGAGCCTGCTGGATGCAGGGCTCAGTCAGATCTACGTGTCTTTGGATTCCCTAAGCCAAAAGGTCTACAAAGAGACGCGCGGCGGAAAGCTTTCGAAGGTCATCAAGAACGTCCAGACGATGCTGACGATGACGCCAAAAGATTTCAAAGTGACCATCGCTTTGATGAACCATAAGTTGCAGCGTCTCACACCAGCGGACGTAGTGCTTTTCCGCGAGACCTTCGGCGACGACCCGAGAATTGCGCTCAACATTGTCGAAACTGGCATTATGCCGTCAGCCCGCCAGGATTACCGTTTCCACCCCGGCCGGAACGACACCTGCGCCACGCCAAGCGAGTACTTTTTCATAGCACTTGATGGGCGGGTTGCGCTCTGTTGCTCCGACCAAGATGTCATGCATGCCATCGGCGATATGAAGCACGAAACGGTCAGCGACGTCTGGTTCAGAGACGAAAACCAGCGGATGTTCCGCAATATAGCACTCGGACGGAGGCCATGCCCAGAAATCTGCACGAAACATTGCCACTTGAAGGAGCCGGGGACCGGTCCGGTCTAGGCGGGCCGCAAAGGTCGCGGTTACAACACGGCGGCACACTGACACGATCTGACCCTGCGGTCGCCTAGGCCGAAGCCACAATCAACCGTTCCCAAGAAGCCCAATGCCGATTTTACAGCAAATGCGGGTCGATCGCCGAAAGCCGGAAAGCTGTTACCTCTTGAACTCGGCGCGTAACCTGACTTCACAGTGCGGCGAAGACGGGATCATTGGTCAAATTTTTGAAATCATCGGCGCAGTGCAGCCATGGTGTGTGGAATTAGGAGCCTGGGACGGAAAATTTTATAGCAACACCTACAATCTTGTGGCGAACCAAGGTTGGTTTGGGGTCCTAATTGAAGGTTCTCCAACCAAATTCCCCGCGCTCATTGAGAGCTATGCGGGCAACCCCCGGGCGCACTGTATTTGTGGCGTGGTCGCGCCAGAAAAAGGCAAAAATTCCTTGGACCAACACCTTGCGGGAACATCTATTCCGCAAACTTTCGACCTTCTTTCTATCGACATTGATGGCAACGATTATCATGTCTGGGAAAGTCTTTCAGACTATCGCCCCAGAGTGGTGATCATCGAGGTGAATCCGACGATTCCGGATGACATCATATTCATTCAGGACCGTGACATGGCGGTGAACCAAGGCTGCTCGCTCAGAGCAGCCGTCGAGCTGGGTCGCAAGATGGGTTACGAACTTATCTGCGTCGCTGAGTGGAATGCGATTTTTGTCGTCTGCGAAGAATTCGAAAAATTTGGGATTCTCGATAACAGTCTGGACGCGATGCATCTGGGGTTTTGCGACGCCAAGTACTTCCAGGGATATGACGGGACATTGTTCCACATCGGGCTCCTGCAGCTCAGGTGGGCAGGTGAGGGCGTGAGGTTTGAACCCGACGCTCTTCAAGCAATGCCGGCTGAAAAGCGGCGATGGGCCGACGCTTTGGAGTCGCCTAAGCCCGCCTAGGGAATTGCAAAACACATGGTTTGGGAGACACGTTCAAGCTGATCCCGCCAGTTCACTTCCGGCCGAAGCAGATCTGCTATCAGGCCCTGCGAATACGGCAGTTCAGCCTTCTGCAAGCGGCTCACGACCTCCAGAAATTCTTGTCCATTTTCAAGCCATAGTTCCTGACTGAATCGCTCAGGGTGCGAGTAGTGACCCGCGTAAACTGTCCGTGCCCCCAGCTTCTTGATTGGGAACCCAAGCCCTGCCCCGAGCAGGGGTACGAGATAGTCCCACCAAGGCTCGCCGATCAAATAATTGTCTGGCAACCATGCCTCTGAATTTACCAACCGCACGAACGTCGGGGGCAGCACGAAGTAATCAAAACCCCAATTGTAGATCGTCATGGCCAACATCCGCTCGACGTCGTTTCGGTCGTGCCCGACTTCATGCCTACGGCCATAATAGATTACGTCGGGATTCATCTGCGAAAGAGCGGCCCGAAAGGCGTCCGTGAGCACGATGTCTGAGTTAGTCAGAACGACACTTCCAGTGATTTCGGATTCGACCTGTCGGAGCATTTCCCCAACCGCTGGCCGCGCGATAGTCTTCTTCCATGTAATTCCAGCAGTATTTGGCGAGTTTTCGGACACAGAGATCACTTGATCGGCGGTGGACTTCAAAGAAGCGATGCAGTCATTTCTCCAGGCGGGGCCAACCTCAACGCCATCGAACCGTGAGCGGCTGATTTCGCCACCGATCGAAGTCACAACCACTGGCTTACCAGCGGGGCGCAAGTGTAGCTTGGCTTTCTCTTTTGAAGGATCCGGGCGATAGTAAATCCCGTCGTATTGTTGAACAACACCGAGCCCGTCGTCATAGTAGGCTGGCTCCAGCGAAACACGGGAAAAGCCCATTTCATCAGTGAGATAACCGTCAAGGCTAAACAGCGTTTCAGCCCCGCGGTAGCACTCCACCAGGGACATTTCCACTAGCAGGAGGCGAACGCTCCGAAGAATAGGGCCACAGCCTTCCAGAACGGACTTCTCAAAGCCCTGAACATCGATTTTCAAGGCTTCAATTTGCCCCATGAGCTCGGGCCGCATCAATTCCGCGGTCTTGGCGATTCGAATGGTTTCAGTGCCGACGATCCTTGTCGTGTTTTCGGCCGCAACATGATTGGGGTGGACCTCCAATATCGAGGAGCTCCATCCATTTTGCGACAAATTCAGTTCCGCCCAACCCGCCGCGCCCCCCGCAGCGCCACGAACAAGAGGTATCCAGCGAAGGTCTTTCGACGCGCTGTCCAATAGAAGTGAATAGGCGGCTGTTTGAGGTTCGACTGAGTAGATGTCACCGTCATAGCCAAGCCCGCGCAATCTGAGCGCAAACTGTCCAGCGTTTGCGCCCACATCCAGGACACTGGAAACACCCATCCGGGCGAGGTGAAATGCAAAGATTCGTTCCGACCTTTCGCTGCTCGCGAAAGCCTCGTTGAATCGTCCTCTGCCGGCCAGTCCGCCATCCAACCGAAACGGCAACTGACCGGCCCTGGATGCCTCCAGTTCCACAGCCTTTTCGTCACGGGTTCGAACGGCTTCCGCCGCCTGGGTGGCGAGTTCGTGCAGTTGATGCAGGTCCACGCCATGCTTTCGGCCGTATTCGTTTACGTCGGGCTCGGCCTGTATCGGAGCAAAGATGATGACGTCGTTGATTATCCAAAGCTTGTGTTTAGAGCTGAGCGCACGCAGCCCGTCGATGACCTCACCAAGCATGGGCCAGCCCGACACCGAGTGCGGTTCCGGGGGGGGGGCAATGAAAAACCGGGCGTCGTCCACCAATATGACCGACTTTTCGTTTAACGCGGCGATGGCGCTAAGTTCAGCAAGCAGAGGGCATTCATATTGTTCCCCACTCGTCGAGCCACCACACCAGTGCGCGTCGAGCCAGTAAAGGACGCTCTCTGATTTCAATTTTTCTCGCATCTGAAGCAGAGCGTCAGGCGAGCTCCCAAAGATCATGTTCACATTCGCCAGCCCACGGAGGCGCTCAGCGGTTTGATCAAAAATGGCCCTTGAAAATTCGACCGTGTGAATTTCGGGGAAGCTATTGGCCACGGCCGCAGTCGTGTCGCCGCGGAAGGTTCCTGTCTCAACAAACACCTTCAATGGCAGCTGCGTTCTGAGTGCAGTCACCAAGTTCAGGTCGAGGGAAAAGTGAATTGCGCCCACTAAAATTAAATCCCTGATATCCAGGCGCTCAGCAGAGGACGCTCCGTGTTCGCCGGACAATCTGCTGCAACAGAAGGTGGCACATTCCGCGGCGTATTTCCCCAACCGGCCATCATCAACGGAAAGATAGGTTTCTCCGTAACTGGAAGTCCCCAGGACCCGGTCTGCAACACGCAGGCGTAGTCTCCCGGCGGACAGATTAAGTCGGATCGGTAGGTCAAAATCTTGCCCCTCCGAGCCGCCTCGTTTGACAGATACGGCACGCTCGCCTTTTTCCCCAACACCAAAAAGGAATCGTGCCGGTCCAGTACAAAATCGACGAAATCACGATTGATCAGCCATGAACACCAGTGGTTCTGATCGCTGACATGCCATTTGTGTCCAGCTTCACCTTCGTTCGGTTTGAGCTTCGCGCAGGCTGACCGTAGTGCCGCCAGCAGCTGACGGCGAAGATCAGCAAAATCGACATCGGGGTCGCCCGCCCGAGCCAGCAAAGCGACACAGTCTCGAAGTTGACGCACCGGCCAGCCCTGGGTTTGATCACCAAATTGCGCGGTCAGCGCGACACGCACGATCGGGACTCCGAGATACGACTCCAGATCATCCAAACCCTGGCTGGCCTGAGTGGCTGTGATCTCTTCCGACGCGACCAGTTCGGTCGCAATCATATCGTTTCCCTCAGAATATCGAGCCCAGCGCACGGCGAGGGCATCTGACCTGGGATCGGCTTCAAATCTGCGACTGATTCGCGGGTAATGAGTGTCGTTGATGGCGGGCCAACCCATCTGGACCAAATCATCAACGATGATCAGATCGGCATTCCGGATGGACCTCAGTGCTCCACTTAGACTGTCATAAACGCCCTCGCGCGGGTCCCTCCCCGCGAACTGCTCCTCAAAGATCAGGTCCGACAGCAGGATCGGCGCCGGCGGACAGCACACATGTTCGTAGTGGATCGAAACCCCCAGCTCACGGCCAAGTTCGGCGAAGACGGATGGCATGAGGTTCAAAAGGTAGTCACCGTCAAACAGCGACACCACCTTGAGCACCGGCCCCGTCGCCTCCGCCTTCGCGGCTCTCGCCGAAAACCGCAGGTCCTTCGCCGCCTGTCCCGTCACCCCCTCAAACCCGTATTCGCTGAGCAGGATCGACACATTCACTAGCCCCAGCGAGTCCAGTTGCTGATCGAACGGCAGGCCGGGATCAATGCCGGGAAACAGGTCCGCCAGGTCGGCCACGAATTCGGCCCGGCTGCGCTTGCGCACCTTGCGCCCGCCCCGGCGCCAGGTGGCGGCTTCGGCCCAATGCTGGCCGGTCAGCCGCCGGTTGATCTTGCCGGACGATGTCTTGGTAATGAAGCCTGGCGGCACAAACTCGATCCGCCCCTGGTCCAGCCCCGCCTCGGCCCGGATCGCGTTCAGCGCGCGGGTGTCGCGGTTCTTCGCCCAGTACCGCTCGTCCTCGACCAGGCACACCGGATCGTCGGTCCCCAGCTGGGTATTGAACACCGGCACCGTGGCGATCCGCCCGGCGCTGCCGGGGATCAGGCGGCCAACCTCGTGGTCGATGTCGCTCAGAATGATCTTGCGCCCCGCATGGATCATCACATCGCGCTTGCGGCCCAGCACAAAGAGCTGGCCATCGACAATTTCGCCCAGGTCGCCGGTGGGATAGTACCCCTCGGCATCGAAGATTGGTTCGCCGCCCTCGTATTGCTTCAGCGAATAGGCGCTCCGCACCCAGATCTCGCCATCGCCCAGTTTCAGTTCGACGCCCGGAATGGCGCGCCCGCACGACACGCTCTCCGCGCCATCGAATGATCGCGTTTCCAGCCCCTCGCTTAGCGTCACGGCAAAGATGTTCTCGGCCATGGCGTAGCAGTTGCTGATCTTCGACGGCTCGGTTCCCGTGGCGTCAATAAAGCGCTTCATGCTGTCGGCCCGGGTCGGCTCCGAGCAGGATATCCAGCGTTTCATCGATGAAAGGTTGCGGCCGTGCTTCGCCCCCTGGCGCGCCATCAGCTCAAAGCCGAAATTTGGCATGTAGCAGTGGGTGCCGCGGTGGCGCTCAATCAAATCAAACAGCACTTCTGGCCGCCGCACCCAGGTGATCGGATCGATCAGCACCAGGGGCACATTCAGCATCAGCGGCATCACGAACGCCGCGATGAACCCCATGTCGTGATAGAGCGGCAGCCACGAAACGATGCAGTCCTCGGGTCCAAGTCCCAGCACCTCGTTATAGGCTGTCACATGCTTGAAAGTGTCGGCGACCGACAGGCTCACGCCCTTGCGATGGCCTGTCGTGCCTGACGAAAGTTGAGTCATTAGCCCGTCATCCAGCTGGCGGAGCGGCGTATGTGCTCGCCATTCAAGCGTCTCGGACAGGTCGAGTTGCGGGATCTGAAGGCCGGGATTGGCCTGGGGACCGAAAAAGGCAACGGCGTCGATATCCAGCGTGGCGGCGGTGTGTGCGATCTCTCGCTGCCAGTAAACCCGCGATAGCTTCGGCGTCGGATACTGAAGCATCACTGGCGTCTTGCCGGCCGCCAGAACCGCCTTCCAGAAACCGATGCCTTCCACAGACGTGGGCGCGATCACCCCCACGCGCTTGGCGTCGGGAAACGCCTCGACTATCGTGGCCAGCCAGGGATCGTGCAACCATTGGAAATCAGCTTGGATCGGCGCGTCCAGGTCCGCGCCATAAATCGTCAATGTCATGGCGAGGGTCCGAATTTCATGAAAATGCGCGTGACGACAACTGGTGACTGTACGTCGTCAGAACATTTGGGACAGATGGGGTCCGGATTTAAAGGAGAGTTGGCCTCATCTGGGGTTGATATTTAGGCTGCGATTTTTCGGTTTTGCATGCGCCGATGTGCGTGACCGCGCCGTTAGGGGCCGCGACATGGTCGCCGCCACTATGACCCCCGCCCAGATCGCTGAAGCTCAGCGGCTGGCGAGCGAATGGAAGCCGAAGCGCTAGTCATTCTCGCCCACGCTAGCGGGGCAGCGGTCCTTGCCCATAGAGTTGCTCGCCGAGTACCAGAAGACGCGCCACCGATCTCCCCGCTTATCTCGATATTGGCAAACTAGGGTGGCTTGATTTGTGGATCCCGCCTCGCCGTACCCCGGAACAACGTAGGTTTCGCCCGGGTTGACGCGCGTCTCCCGAATCAACGGAGTGCGACTCTCTAAAACGTCGCGGGTTTTTTCACAGCCGGCCAAAGCTAAAAGCATTGCGGCGCTCAAAAATAACTTCACTGTCATTGCGCGCGCCTTGCCAATCCAAACCTGCCATCAGCCTCGCCCTAAACCCTAAAATATGCTAGTATTTTGATTTGGTTACGGGTGCTGACGTGACCCCCATTTCTCATCCAGTCATAATGAGAGTCCTGAGCTGATTTGAACCGTCCTGGTGGTGGCTTGCAAGAGGCCATGGCGCGTGACCGCAAGAGTCGGGCGCGCCTTGGCCGGTCTTTCCGCAGATGGCGCTGGCGTAG
>CANJPZ010000020.1 GCA_947476325.1 Caulobacteraceae bacterium
AGTCAGTTTGTTTGTCGGCATTGAGGATCGCTCCGAAGCGGGTGGCGTTCAAAGCCGGTCCACATCCTGGTCCACATTTGTGGACCGGCTGGAGCCAACCGAACCCAACCACTATCGGCGCCTATCAGCCGTAATGCACTGTTTTTGTTTTAGGTTATTTCCCTCTTCAACCGCTATCAGCAGGCTTCAGATGGGGTGCTGGCGGAGACGCAGGGATTCGAACCCTGGATACCCTTTAGGGGTATGACGATTTAGCAAACCGTTGCCTTCAGCCACTCGGCCACGTCTCCAGCAGGCGGGGGTTTGCCCCCGCCAACCGGATCGGTCAATCCCTGCCGCGGACAAGGCGGTCAAAGAATGTTGCTATCCGCGCTTGATGGTCACCCCGCCGTCGACGGCGATCGTCTGGCCAACCACATAGTCGCCGGCCTTGGAGGCCAGATATATGGCCACGCCCGCCATGTCCTCGGCGATGCCGACGCGGCCCGAGGGCGTGCGTTCGGCGACTTCGTCGGCCTGGTCACGGGCGATGGTGTTCATGTCCGACGGGAAGGGGCCCGGTGCGATGCCGGAACAGATGATGTTGTCGTCGGTCAGGCGCAGGGCCATGCGGCGGGTCAGGTGGATCAGGCCGGCCTTGGAGGCGGCATAGGGATAGGTCTCCTGCATGTTGACGCTCATGCCGTCGATGGAGGCGACGTTGATCACCTTGGCCGGATGCTCCCTGGTCGCCGCGGCGCGCAGCAGGGGCAGCAGGGCCTGGGTCAGGAAGAACGGCGTCTTCATGTTGAGATCGACGACCTTGTCCCAACCGCTCTCCGGGAACTCGTCGATCTTGGCCAACCAGGCGGCGCCGGCGTTGTTGATCAGGATGTCGAGCTTCTTTTCCCGCTTGCCGATCTCGGCGGCCAGAGCCTTGCAGCCTTCCAGCGTCGAGACGTCGATCGGCAGCGAGGTTACGTCCCCGCCCATGGCGCGCAGCTCGGCGGCGGTGGCGTCGCACTGGGCGGCCTTGCGGGCGCTGATGTAGAGCTTCACGCCGCAGGCGATATAGCCCTCGGCGATCATGCGGCCGATGCCGCGCGAGCCGCCGGTGATCAGGGCCGTACGCCCCTCAAGCGAAAACAGCGATTGAACGTCCATGCCGGCCTTCCTTTAAAACAGTTGTTTGAAATCCTCTTAGCGAGGCCCGCGCGTGAGCGCCAGACCGGAAAGGCGGCATTGGTCCGTATCGGCGAGACGCTTGTCTTTCCGGTGCGAACCGAGAATATCGGGGCTTCAGTGATCGAAAGGCGACCCATGAAACGAGCCCTGTTTGCCCTGTCCCTGGTTCTGGCTGCGTTGCTGGTTCAGGTCGCCCGGGCCCAGGGGGCCGACTGGGAGGTCTGGATTGAACAGGGGGGCCGCCGGCTGGAATTCACCGGCGAGGTGCATCTGCAACGCCAGCCCTTCACGGTCGGGTTCAAGGGGCCCTACGGCTATGGCTATTTGGTCCTGTCCTCGGCCGATAAGGCCGAGATTGAAGCGTCTTCAAAGGCCGATCAGATCGGCAAGGCGATCACCGCGACCAACATCGCGCCCGAATCCCAGGAGCGAAACAACCAGTTCCTGGTGCTCAACCGCGCCGGGGCCATCGCCGCCGGCCAGGGCGTCGCCGAGGAATGGGCCGAGCGCGACCCGGCCAGCGGTAATAAGCGCAGCTTTTTGACCAATGTCGAAGGTCCCGACACCCTGGTGACCGCCAAGCGCCAGATCGCCTCGATCGTCCAGATGGGCCCAGGCGCCGGCCAGCGCAGCGAAACCGCGATCGAAGGCGCGCCCCCCGGCCAGATCACGGTAATGATCGCTGGCGAGGAAGCCAGCGTTACGACCCGCCCACCCGCATCCCAGGTCAATCAGGGTCCGAAGATCGCCACCCTGGTGTTTGACTAGAGCGCATTCTGAAAAGTGGGAACCGGTTTTCGGAAAAACTACGCGTTAAAACAAAGACCTAGAGCGGCGATCTGATTCCATCAGATCGCAACCCGCTCTAGCCGCCCCAGGCGGCGATGGCGTCCAATGCTCTCGCGCCGATCTGCCGTTTTTTCTCTCGGCCACGGTCGTTGCGTGCGGCCCGTTTGCCGCCGCTGGGCGCTTCAGTTTCTATGGGCGGCATCAGGCCATAGTTGATGTTCATCGGCTGGAACTTGCCCGTTCCGTTTGGGCCGCCCTCAAGGTGGCCGCCGGTGATGTGGGCGACCAGCGCGCCCATCGTGGTCTCGGGCGGTGGCGCGTTCAGCGGTCGGCCAGACCGTTCGGCCGCGGCCAGCCGGCCGGTCACCAGCCCCATGGCGGCGCTTTCGACATAGCCCTCGACGCCGGTGATCTGGCCGGCGAAGCGCAGGCGCGGGTCGGCCTTGAGACGCAGCTGGCTGTCCAGCAGGCGCGGGCTGTTGAGGAAGGTGTTGCGGTGCAGACCGCCCAACCGGGCGAAGACCGCATCACCCAGTCCCGGAATGGTGCGGAACACGTCGGCCTGGGCGCCGTGCTTCAGCTTGGTCTGGAAACCGACCATGTTGTAGAGCGTGCCCAGGGCGTTGTCCTGGCGCAGCTGGACGACCGCATAGGCCTTTTCCGTCGGATTGTGTTCGTTGGTCAGGCCAAAGGGTTTCATCGGTCCATGGCGCAAGGTCTCGCGGCCGCGCTCGGCCATGACCTCGATGGGCAGGCAGCCGTCAAAATAAGGAACGTTCTCCCAATCCTTGAACTCGGCCTTGGGTCCGTCCAGCAGGGAGTCGATAAAGGCCTCGTACTGGGCCCTGTCCATCGGACAGTTGATATAGGCCGCCGCGTCGCCGCCTGGGCCTTCCTTGTCGTAACGCGACTGTCGCCAGGCGATGCCCATGTCGATGCTGTCGGCGTGGACGATGGGCGCAATGGCGTCGAAGAAACTGAGCGAATCCTCGCCGGTCAGGGCCAGGATGGCCTCCGACAGCGCCGGCGAGGTTAGGGGGCCGGTAGCGACAATCACCTGGTCCCAGTCGCCAGGCGGCAGGCCTGCGACCTCTTCCCGGGCGATGGTGATCAGGGGGTGAGCCTCCAGCCGCGCCGTAACCGCTGCCGAAAAACCGTCGCGGTCCACGGCCAGGGCGCCGCCTGCCGGCACCTGGTGGGCGTCGGCGGCCGACATGATGACCGAGCCCAACTTGCGCATCTCGGCGTGCAACAGGCCGACCGCATTGTGCTCCCAGTCATCCGAGCGGAACGAGTTGGAGCAGACCAGCTCGGCAAGGCTGTCGGTGTGGTGGGCGTCGGTCTTTCGGACTGGGCGCATCTCATGCAGCACAGCCGGAACGCCGGCTTGCGCGATCTGCCAGGCGGCCTCGCTGCCGGCCAGGCCGCCACCGATGATGTGGATGGGTTTCAGGGTCATGCCGTCCCTAGATCAGACCTTCCGGCCTCTCACAAGTTTTCGGGCGGTGGCTGCGGAAATGAAATGTGGCGCGGCGATTCAAATGAGTCATAGTGACGCTCAACGGCCCACTGTGGGGGATGGTCGAATGTCCAGTCTGTCTGTCGGAACCGCCGCCTTTTCCGGATTTTCCATCATCGCTAAAAGGCCTTGGCTGTTGCTGGCCTGGGCGTTGATGTTCCTGGGCGCCTTTATTCTTGTCGCCATCATCTTTGGCATCCTGGCGGCGATCTCCGGTATCGGGGCCTTTGCGGGCATGACGCCCGAGGCTGCCCGCGATCCGGCGGCGATGGCTGCGATGTTCATGCCCCTCATCCCGGCCTATATCGTCATGCTCCTCTTGATGATGTTCGTTGGTTCGGTCTTTACGGCTGCGGTCTACCGGGCCGTTATTGAGCCGGGAAAGGTTGGCTTCGCCTATACCCAGATTGGCGGTGATGAGCTTCGCCAGTTCGGAGCCAGCCTGGCGATCGGCATTCCGATGATGATTGCCTACATCATTGTCGGGCTGGTCTTCGCCCTGCTGGGCGGCCTTGTCGGCGCCGTAACGGCGCCCGCCTTTGGAGCCCTGATCGTGGTGGTCGGAGTCTTCGCGGTCATGACCTTCCTGATGGTGCGCTTTTCTCTGGCGGGCCCTCAGACCTTTGGAGATCACAGGCTCAATCTGACCGGCACCTGGGCCCTGACCCGGGGACACTTCTGGTCAATCTTCGCCGCCTATCTGATCCCTGGCCTGGTGCTGTTCGGAATTTTCGTGGCGATTTTCGTGATCATCATTGCCTTCATCGCCGGAACGGTTGGCATTAGCGCCATCCAGAATCTGGAATCGAACCCCGGCGCCGTGGCCGGCGCCGCCCTGGGCATGATCGGCATCTTGCTGCTCTTTTATTTCGTGGTGTATCCCTTGCTCATGGTGCTCAGCATGACCGCAACCTCGGCGCCGCCGGCGTCGGTTTACAAACAACTGGCCCAAAAAGGCCCCGAAGCGGTATTTTAGGCGACCATCAACATGACTCCCTTTTCACCGGCTGACGCCGCCCTCGAAGGATTCCGCACGGTCCGCGAACATCCGCGCACGCCGTTGCTGTGGGGCCTGATCTATGTGGGCCTGTTCTTCGTCAGCAACTACATCCTGGTCACCATGGCCGGCCCGGCCGCCCAGGCCATGGCTTCCATGACCCTCGAACAGATCACCGCGGCCGATCCTCAAACCATGCTCGGCTATTACGTCCAGATTCTGCCGGCCTATCTGGTGCTTATGCTGATTGCCCTGGCCATCTATTCAGTTCTGCTGCCGGCGGCGCTGCGCATGGTCCTGCGGCCCGGCGAAAGCGCCGGGGCCTTTCTGCGTGTCGGTCCCGCCGAGGGCCGCCAGCTGGTGGTCATCGTGGTGGTCTCTGTGCTGATCTTCGCGGTCTATGTTGGCGCTGTCCTGGTCGGCGGCATTGTCGGCGGCATCCTGTCCCTGGCCACGCCCGCGCTGGCCCAGATCATCATTTTTCTGGCGATCCTGATGGCGGTGGGCGCTTGCCTTTATGTCATGGTGCGGCTTTCGCTTGCCGGCGCCCAGACCCTTGCCGAGCAGCGCATCAACATCTTCGGGTCCTGGGCCCTGACCCGGGGGCGGTTCTGGCCGATTTTCTCGACCTATTTTCTGGCCTTTGCCCTAGCGCTGGTTGTCGGCTTGCTGGGTCTGGCCATCGCGGTGGGCGCCGCAGCGGCGCTTGGCGGCGGCATGGCGGGGGTGACGGCGATCTTCAAGCCGGACCTGTCGTCCTTCCAGAGCTATCTGCGGCCCTCGGTCATCGTCTACGGGATTGTACTGTCCTTCATCCAGGCACTGACCATGCCGATCATGGTCTGTCCCTCGGCGCGGCTTTACCAGACGCTCGGCGGCAAGGGTCAGACCGAAGTCTTCTAGGCGCTCAGCGCCTTGACGCGTGCATGGCGGCGCGAGGCGTGCCGGTCCAGCAGCTCTTTCAGATACCGCCCCGTCCAGCTGTCGGGATCGGCGGCGACCTGTTCTGGCGTGCCTGAAGCGACGATCTCGCCGCCGCCGTCGCCGCCTTCGGGACCGAAGTCCACCAGCCAGTCGGCGGTCTTGATGACGTCAAGATTGTGCTCGATCACCACCACGGTATTGCCCGCCTCGACCAGCTCGTGCAGCACCTCCAGCAGCTTGCGCACATCCTCGAAATGCAGGCCGGTGGTCGGTTCATCCAGGATGTACAGGGTCCGTCCCGTGGCCCGCTTCGACAGCTCCTTCGACAGTTTCACCCGCTGGGCCTCGCCGCCGGACAGGGTCGTGGCCTGCTGGCCGACGTGGACATAGCCCAGGCCCACCCGCTTGAGCGTTTCCATCTTGTCGCGGATCGGCGGCACGGCCTTGAAGAAGGTCGCGGCTTCCTCGACCGTCATGTCCAGCACGTCGGCGATAGACTTGCCCTTGAACAGAATTTCCAGGGTTTCCCGGTTGTATCTGCGGCCCTTGCAGACATCGCAGGTGACATAGATGTCCGGCAGGAAGTGCATCTCGATCTTGATCAGACCGTCGCCCTGGCAGGCCTCGCATCGGCCGCCCTTGACGTTGAAGCTGAACCGGCCCGGTCCATAGCCGCGCGCCTTGGCCTCGGGCAGGCCGGCGAACCAGTCGCGGATCGGCTGGAAGGCGCCGGTATAGGTGGCCGGGTTCGAGCGCGGTGTGCGGCCGATGGGGCTCTGATCGATATCGATAACCTTGTCGAAGTGCTGCAGCCCCTCGATCCGCTCGTGGGCAGCGGGCGCCTCCGAGGCGTTGTTCAGCCGCCGGGCCGCGGCCTTGTAAAGGGTCTCGATGGTGAAGGTCGACTTGCCGCCGCCAGAGACGCCGGTGATGCAGGTAAATGTGCCGACGGGAATTTCGCCGGTCACGCCTTTCAGATTGTTGCCGCGGGCGCCGATCACCCGCAGCACCTTGGTCTTCGAGATCGGCCGCCGCTGGTCCGGCACCTCGATGGCCCGGGCGCCGGTCAGGTACTGGCCGGTGATCGAGGCGGGCGTGGCCATGATCTGTTCGGGCGTGCCCTCGGCCACCACATGGCCGCCGTGGATGCCGGCCGCCGGGCCCATGTCGATGACGTGGTCCGCCGTCAGGATGGCTTCCTCGTCGTGCTCGACGACCAGCACCGAATTGCCCAGGTCTCGCAGGCCTTTGAGGCTGGTCAGCAGACGCGAGTTGTCGCGCTGGTGCAGGCCGATCGACGGCTCGTCCAGTACGTAGAGGACGCCGGTCAGGCCCGAGCCGATCTGGCTGGCCAGCCGGATGCGCTGGCTCTCGCCCCCCGACAGGGTGCCCGAAGCGCGGGCCAGGTTCAGATAGTTGAGGCCCACGTCCACCAGGAACCGCAGCCGATTGTTGATTTCCTTCAGGATCCGCGCCGCGATTTCGATCTGCTTGGCGCTGAGCGAGGATTCCAGGTCCGTGAACCAGTCCCGCGCCTGGGTGATGGAATAGGCCGAGACCTCAGCCACGTCCTTGCCGGCGATCTTCACCGACAGGGCCTCGGGTTTCAGCCGCTTGCCGCCGCAGGCTTCGCACGGCGTCTCTGACTGGTAGCGACCCAGTTCCTCGCGCACCCAGGCGGAATCGGTCTCGCGCCAGCGCCGCTCCAGGTTCGGCAGCACGCCCTCGAAGGTCTTGGAAACCTCATATCGCCGCGCGTTGTCGTCATAGACGAACTTGATCTTCTCTGTCCCCGATCCGTACAGCACCACCTGCCGGGCCTGATCGGGCAGTTTCCACCAGGCCTCGTCCATCGAGAACCCGTAGTGCAGAGCCAGCGCCTGCAGGGTCTGGGTATAGAGCGGCGAGGGGCCCCGCGCCCAGGGTGCGACCGCGCCCTTGTGCAGCGCCTTGTCCTTGTCCGGCACGACGAGGTCCGCATCGAAGGTCAGCTTCTGACCCAGCCCGTCGCACACCGGGCAGGCGCCGGCCGGGTTGTTGAACGAGAACAGCCGCGGCTCGATCTCGGCGATGGTAAAGCCTGATACCGGACAGGCGAACCGTTCGGAAAACAGCAGCCGCCGCGGCTCGGTTTCGCCCTCGGCCAGGTCGGCGAACTCGGCCATGGCCAGACCGTCGGCCAGACGCAGCGCCTGTTCCAGACTGTCGGCCAGCCGCGTCTCCAGACCTTCCTTGACCACCAGCCGGTCCACGACGATATCGATGTTGTGCTTGAACTTCTTGTCGAGAACCGGCGCATCCTCGATGGCATGGAATTCGCCGTCGACCTTGACCCGCTGGTATCCCGCCCGCTGCCAGTCGGCGAATTCCTTGCGGTACTCACCCTTGCGGTCGCGGACCACGGGGGCCAGCAGCAAAAGGCGCGTGCCCTCGGGCAGGGCCATAATCCGGTCGACCATCATGCTGATCGTCTGTTTCTCGATCGGCAGGCCCGTGGCCGGCGAATAGGCGATGCCGACCCGCGCCCAGAGCAGGCGCATGTAGTCGTGGATTTCGGTCACCGTGCCGACGGTGGATCGCGGATTGCGGCTGGTGGTGCGCTGTTCGATGGAGATGGCCGGCGACAGGCCCTCGATCAGGTCGACGTCCGGCTTGCTCATCAGCTCAAGGAACTGGCGCGCATAGGCCGACAGGCTCTCGACGTAGCGGCGCTGGCCCTCCGCATAGATGGTGTCGAAGGCCAGCGATGACTTGCCCGAGCCCGACAGGCCGGTGATCACCACAAGCTCGCCCCTGGGGATGTCGACGTTGACGTCCTTGAGGTTGTGCTCGCGCGCGCCACGGACACGGATGAAATTCAGCTGCTCGGCCATGCTCTCGACAGTAACGCGTGAAGCTGCCCAAAGGCAGGCGAAGTTCGACTATGTAGTAGCTCGACTCGCAAAAGACACAAGAACATTATGGGAACATGCGTGGGGCGGGTTACAAACCGGGCATTGGGAGAGACCAGATGATCAAGTCCACGCGCCGGAACGTTCTGGCCGCAACCGCCGTTCTCGCCGCCGCGCCTCGTGCCTTCGCGCAGGGCCCCGCCGCCTACTGGCCCGGAACCGGCGCCTGGGCGACCCAGGATCCGAAAGCCGCCGGCTTCAACGCCGACAAGCTCGCCGCCGCGGTCACCGCCGCGGTCGCCGATAACAGCACCGGCGTCATGGTCCTGCGCGATGGCCGGATCATCGCCGAGGCCTACGGCGCGAGCGGGGGCGCCGACAAGTTGCAGGCCATCCAGTCGGCGGGCAAGAGCATGACCTCGGTGCTGACCGGCTGCTGCCTGGATGACGGCAAGATCAGAAGCCTGGACCAGAGCGCTTCGGCCTTTTTTCCCGAATGGAAGGGCACGCCCAAGGAAGCCGTCACCATCCGGCATCTGGTCACCATGACCAGCGGCCTGGACGATACCGGCCTGGCCGTGCGCAACGTGGCTGGCGATCAGGCCGCGCTCAACGCCGCCGCGCCCCTGATCAATCCGCCGGGAACGCGCTGGCATTACAACACGCCCGTCTATCACCTGATGTTCCATCTGGTGCAGCGCGCCGCCGGCGAGCCGTTCGAGGCTTACGCCAAAAAGAAATTGCTCGATCCGCTGGGCATGACGTCCACCACCTGGCTGACCAACCAGGGCAAGGACGCCGCCGGCAAGACGGTCACCAACTATTACACCGCCAACTGCACGGCGCGCGACATGGCCCGCTTCGGCCTGATGGCGCTGGGCGGCGGGCAGTGGAACGGCAAGACGGTCGTCAATCCGGGCTATTTCCGCGACGCCACGAGGCCGTCGCAAGAGCTCAACGGCGCCTACGGCTACCTGTGGTGGGTTAACGCCAGACCGGGCCGGGCGCCCGCCGCCAATGCGCTTTTGCGCTACCAGTTCGCGGGCGCGCCCCTGGACACCTTCGCCGCGCTGGGGGCGGGCGGTCAGAACGTCATCGTCGTCCCGTCCCAGAAACTGGTCATCGTCCGCCAGGGAACCCAAGCCACAGGGCCGGGCCTGCAGGCGCAACTCACGGCGGCGGTAATCACGTCCCTCGAAAACCCGCCCACAGCGCTCGCCCGCAACTGAACCACCGGCTTTTCTATCCAGTCGGGCGCGTCTAAGGGTTAGCCTAACCCCAAGTTCCTGTGAGTTTGTCCCTATGCAACGCGCCCTCAGCGTCACCCGCGCTGACTTCCCCGAATGGTACCAGGCCGTCGTGCGTGACGCCGACATGGCCGAGAACTCACCCGTGCGCGGCGCCATGATCATCAAGCCGTGGGGTTACGGGGTGTGGGAGCTGATCCAGAAAGACCTGGATCGCCGCATCAAGGACACCGGCCACGACAACTGCTATTTCCCGCTGTTCATCCCCATGAGCTTCATCGCTAAGGAAGCTGGCCACGTCGAAGGCTTTGCCAAGGAAATGGCCGTGGTCACCCACCACCGCCTGAAGATGATCGACGGAAAACTGGCCGTCGACCCGGACGCAAAACTCGAAGAGCCCCTGATCATCCGGCCCACCTCCGAGACAATTATCGGCGAGGCCTTCTCGCGCTGGATCAAGTCCCACCGCGACCTTCCCATGCTGATAAACCAGTGGGCCAATGTGGTCCGCTGGGAGATGCGCACGCGCCTGTTCCTGCGCACATCCGAGTTCCTCTGGCAGGAAGGCCACACCGCCCACGCCGACGAGGCCGGCGCGCGCGAAGAGACGCTCAAGATGCTCGAGGTCTATCGCGACTTTGCCGAAAACACCCTGGCCATGCCGGTGGTCGCCGGCGAAAAACCCGAGAACGAGCGCTTCCCCGGCGCCGTGGCCACCTATTCCATCGAGGCCATGATGCAGGACGGCAAGGCTCTGCAGGCCGGCACCTCGCACTATCTGGGCCAGAACTTCGCCCACGCCCAGGAGATCAGGTTCCAGGACGCCGACGGCGGGCTCCAGTACTGCCACACCACCAGCTGGGGGGTTTCCACCCGGCTGATCGGCGGCGTGATCATGACCCACGGCGACGACGATGGCCTGCGTCTGCCGCCCGCCATCGCGCCCCGCCAGATCGTCATCGTGCCCATGCTGCGCGACAAGCCCGAGGACGCGCAGGTGCTGGCCTACTGCGAGACCTTGGTCAAACGCCTTGCCGCCCAGACCGCGCTTGGCGAGCGTGTCCGCGTGCTAATGGATACCAAACAGATCCGCTCGGGCGAAAAGCGCTGGAACTGGGTGCGCCGCGGCTGTCCCATCATCGTCGAGATCGGCCCGCGCGACGCCGCCGGCGGCCAGGTCAGCTTCATGCGCCGCGACGATCTACGCGATGGCGACAGGACCAAGACCATCAACATGACGCTGGATGAATTCGTTGGCCGCGCACCCGAGATCCTCGCTGAAATCCAGTCCAGCCTCTACGCCGAGGCCAAGGCTCGCATGGACGCCAACATCGAGGACGGGATCACGGATTTCGGCGGCCTGAAGGAATTCTTCGGCGCCGACGAGACCGCCGCCTTCAAGGGCTGGGCCCGCGTGCCTTGGTCGCGCCCCACCGGCGCGGCGCTCGACGACATCGATGCGCGCCTCAAGACCATGAAACTCACCCTGCGCAACGCCCCCATGGGCCAGGGCGCGCCGTCCGGCAAATGCGTCTTCACCGGCGCGGACGCGGTGGAAACCGTGCTGGTCGGACGCTCGTACTGACTCCAGACCTCCCCCGTTCCGCCAGGAATGGGGGAGGGGGACCGCCGGCGAAGACGGTGGTGGTGGGGGACTCCCCCCAAGACCACCACGCGCCCTTGTGGTTCTATGCCGTTTCCTGCGGCCTCGCCGCGTGACCGCGAACGGGGGCGATCATGAGCCTTGAAAACCAGCAACCCGCCGACACCGCCGCATACCAGGCGGTCGAGCTGTTCTACCACGCCTACGTCACCGGCCTTGTCCTGATGCTGATCTCGCGGGCGGGCCCGAAGGCGGCGGCCGAGGTGGTGTTCCGCACCTTTCGCCGCCAGCAGCTGGCGCGCTTCCTGCCGGGTCTGGAAAAGCTGGGGCTCACCCATCTGCCGCCGGCGGTGGCCTGCGCCCAGTATCACTATCTCTCCAACCAGGTCGGCGGGGTGAAGGTCGAATATTGCCGCGAGAGCGACCGCAAGGCCTGGGTGCGCTATCCGCCGCCGCGCTGGATGTGGGCCGGCTCGGCCATCTGCGGCATCCCCTCGGAGGTATCCCTGGCCATGGTGCGTGGCTGGCACGCCAACAACGGCGTGGTCATGGGCGCTGCCCGCGTCGGCTTCGTCCTGACCGGCCAGACCGTCGACGGCCAGCCCGGGCTCGAGGGCTATTTCAGGGAGTACGACCACGACCTGTCGCCGGACGAGCGGCTGGTCCATGCCCCCGGCGAGCAGAGCCCGCGCTTTGAGCCGCAAGACGCCCCCCGTCTCGACGGCGCGGTCTGGCCGCGCGAGCGGCTTTTGAAGGTCCTGCGCAACTACGCCATGGAATACGTCACCTCCATCGTCCCCGAAGCCATCGCCGTTCTGGGACCGGAAGAGGGTGGCCGTCTGGCGGGCGCCGCGGCGCGGCTGATCGGCATGCAGACCTTTGATGAGGCCGCGGGCTTGCTGGGCTGCGCAGACTCAGGCCCCGCCGGATTCGCCGCCGCCATGGCGCGCCTGGCCCGCGGCCAGGGCGACGATGCGGTGCTGACCCAGGAGGCCGGCGGCTGGACCCTTCGTCAGACGACCTGGAAGCTGATGGAAGAACGGGACGATCTGTCGCCTGCTGTGTTCGACGCCTGGAACCAGCTCTGGGTCGGCGCGGGCCTGGCCCACGACCGCTTCATCCGCCTGGAGGTTACCGGCCGGCGCGACCGGGGCGATCCCTGCTGGGAATGGAGGATCGGGTAGGGGGTCCTGCTTACCGTCCACGGAGATGGAAATTGCCCAATTTCGATGACCGTGCACTCAATATTCGAAATTGGTAAAGTGCACCTTTTCCGTAACTCTATCGAAGTTATGGCTCAAAAATATGCATTTATGTATAGATAATTCGAATTTCTAGAACACGCTGGTGTATTCATCAAATATATCGGCCTTTATGTATCTTTTCATTTCATCTGTATGAATCCTAAATATTATACCATGAAATTTTGAAACTCGAATAATACAAAAATATCCCGGTCCTAATATCGTGGAATAAACTGATGATTCAATTCCGTGCCCGTGCAGAAATTCTTCAATTTCCTCCGCTGACTTCTCCCGGAAGAAGTTCTGTGTCAGCCCACCCGCGGACCGTCCTAACCGAGGCAGAATGATCATCACGCCCGATGGGCATGCACGACGACATCAACAGACTCATCGATAAAGCGAACGCTATCGGCGCCTTCATCCGAAGTTTCTCCCAACGAAATCGACATCCTATGAGACCGATTACGGGTAAACGTGATACGGGTTACAGGGACAGTGCACCTACATTCCTCGGCGACTGCGCGGGACTTCCCCGCTCACGCGCTTTCACCCGCCCGCGGGCCGAACAGCAGGCGGGCAGCCAGCATGAACACCGGGATGGTCACCCAGGCGTACAGCGACACGATCGGATAGCCCATCAGGCTGATCCCCAGGGCCACCGCGAACCCGAGCGCTGGTGAGCCCGCCCGCGCCAGCCGGTGCGCCTGTTGCCGCCGCGTCAGCCCGCCGACCAGCTTTCCGCGCCCCCGGCAGATCAACGTCACCATCACCACCTGGGCCACGCCCATGGCGATAAGGACCACGCAATAGATCTGCCAGGCCTTGCCCAGGGCGTTGAACTCGCCCAGCAGGGCGGTGGCGAACGGGGTCAGGGTCAGGGTGAACAGGAACACCAGGTTCGCCCAGGCCACCGGCCAGTCGAACCGCTCCAGGTCGCGCGTTATCGCCGCGTGACCCATCCAGAACACTGACACGACCGCAAAGGTGATCGCAAAGGCGATCAGCCGGGGCGCCGCAGCCGTGACGCCGTCGAACACGGTCGCATCTGTAAACCCCTCCGGAATGCGCAGTTCCAGCGCCAGCAGGGTCATGACGATGGCGAACACCGCGTCGGACATGAACAGAAACCGCTCGAGCAGCCTTGACGGGTGGTCGGCGGACTCGCGCGCGCCGGCCGCGGGTTTTGGCCGGGCGGCGGCGGGTTTGGCGCGTGTGGACTTCGAACTTGTCATGGCCGTTCCCCCCGGGCGGTTGTCGGTGACGCCCGCCAGCACCACCTGCGTCCGCCGGCGGGAAACCAGCCTATCGCAAATCGCACAGCCGCTACAGCCCACTGGCGCTCTCCGCCAGCGGGCGTATCGTCCGCCTGTCCGGGCGCGAAGACGCCCGTCGCGGGGGCGACACACATGAGCATGGAAACGATATTTTCGGCCGGCAACATGGCGGCCATGACCGGCTGGCTGGCGATCCTGATCGCCCTGTTCGTCAAGCGGCTGCGCGGGCAGCTGTTCCTTTATTCCGGCATCCTCCTGCCGGCGGCGTTCGCGGTGATCTACGTCACCCTTCTGGCCCGGGGCATGATGACGCCTGGCGGCCCGGCCATGGATTTCGGGTCACTGGCCGGGGTCAGGGCGCTGTTCGCCAATGACGCCTCGGTGACGGTGGGCTGGTATCACTATCTGGCCTTTGATCTTTTTGTCGGGACCTGGATCGCCCGCGATGGCCTGTCGCGCGGCGCCTGGCCCATCGCCCTGGTTCCGGTCATGGGCCTGACCTTCATGTTTGGCCCCACCGGTCTGATCACCTGGTTGATCATCTGGGCCATATTCCTGCGCAAGGCCCGCCCCGGCGTACCGGCGCCGGGGATCTAGGCTAATCGACCTTCACGCCTAACCGTCATTATAATCCGATCGTCCCCGCGAAGGCGGGGACCCAACAGGGCCGTAAGCCGGGCCGCGGGATTGAACTGGCGCACTGACTATGGGTCCCCGCCTTCGCGGGGACAGACGGCTGAAAACTGGCGGATAGCCTAGTCCCCCGCCGAAAGCTGCCCCTCGAACGCCCGTACCGCCGCCGCCAGTTTCTCGTCGATCACGTGCAGATATTCGGTCCAGTCGTGCAGGCCGGTCAGATCGTTGCGTCCGTCGCTGATGCCCCGCACGCCGATCATGGAAACCCCGAACAGGCGGGCGGCGCGATAGACCGCCCAGGACTCCATATCGACCATATCGGCCTCTATGCCGTCATAGGCCGCGCCCGAGACGATATTGCCGCCGGTCGACAGAGACGCCGCCGCCACGCCCGAGATCGGCGTCGCCAGCCCCACCACCGCCGGCTCGTCCAGAAACGGGGTTTTGCCACGCTCGAACCCAAGCGGCGAGGCGTCCATATCGCGATAGGCGACCGAGGCGATCTGATAGACGCCCGCGTGCTCCAGGGTGCGCGATCCGGCCGAGCCGAGGGAAAAGACCAGGTCGGGCAGGGCTCCTTGCCCCTCCAGCCGCGCCAATGCGCCGGCCACCGCTGCGGCGGCCTCGACGGGACCTACCCCGGTCATCAGGGGCCGGATCAGCGCGCGCAGGTGCGGACCGTACTCTTCTTGCGTCGCCATCACGAACAGCACGCGCCGGCCGGCGATATCCTGGGTCTCGATCATTCCGCTCAGCTTGGCTCCGCTTGGTGCGTCAGTCCCGACGATAGGGTTGGGCCCGCGACCCGGCAATCGAGCTTCGTCATACGAAGACTTGCTGGACGGCGCAGTCCGGCTGTGGCGGCGTCGGCGACTCGGCGCCTTCCGGGCCCTGGTTCTTTGACCGCGTGAAATAAGTTTTGCCGCCTGTCCCCGTGATCGGGGCGCTGGCAGGCCGCTGCGCGCGCACAGCGGACCGGGCGAGCGACGCCAAAATGGAAAAAAAGCTGAAAATGCTGACTCTTTTGCGTCTACCCATTGTTTTCGTGCATGTTTTTCGCAGGCGCGTTTGACGTCTGGGTCCGTTTTGGCGGGCTGATGCTGACGGAAACGGCCTCCGCGTGACCTGCGCACTGTCTTTTGGCTGCCTGATACTGTCGAATGCGGTCCGGATGCTGACCGTTTCTGCGGCCCGTTGCGACCTTGAAACCCACCCCTCGCGCTGCTAAGTGACCCGGCTCTGGCAATGAGCCGCGCGCGCCGATGGGCTTAACCCCCTCCGGCGCGCTCTTTTCATGGCCTTGCGTGCGAGTGTAGCTCAGCTGGTAGAGCATCGGTCTCCAAAACCGAGGGCCGGGGGTTCGAGTCCCTCCACTCGTGCCAGGTCTGATTTTTAGAAGGTCGATACGGGTCCAATGAAGAAACCGCGCACCACGCGCCCTAAAGCGATCAAGGACCGCGCCGCTCAAACGGCCGCGGTGATCGCGCCCGCGTCGCCCATGGCGGCCGAAGCACCGCCGAAAAAACGTCAGAGCCCGCTGCAGTTCCTCCGCGACGTGCGCGCCGAGGTCAAAAAGATCACCTGGACCAGCAGGCGCGAAACCTGGATCACCTCCGTCATGGTGTTCATCATGGTGGCGATCACCGCCTTCTTCTTCTTCTTCCTCGACAAAGGCTTGTCCCTGGCAATGGCTTCCATCCTTCGTTTCGCGTCATCGGGATCCTGAGATCATGAACGTCGAAACCGAAACTGCGTCCGCCCTTCCCGCCGGCAACCCCCGGCACAAGTGGTACATTGTCCACGCCTACTCGAACTTCGAGAAAAAGGTGAAGGAGCACATCCTCGACCAGGCGCGCGCCCAGGGGCTCGACGACCTGTTCTCCGAGGTCCTGGTGCCCACCGAGGACGTCATCGAGATCCGCCGCGGCCGCAAGGTCAACGCCGAGCGCAAGTTCTTCCCCGGCTATGTGCTGGTGAAGATGGAGCTGACCGACGAGGCCTACCACCTGATCAAGAACACGCCCAAGGTGACGGGTTTTCTGGGATCGGGCTCCAAGCCCATGCCGGTCAGCGACAAGGAAGTCGCCCGCATCATCGGCGCCATCGAGGAAGGGGTCGAGCGGCCCAAGCCGACGATCATGTTCGAGATCGGCGAGCAGGTTCGCGTCACCGATGGTCCGTTCGCCAGCTTCAACGGCTCGGTCGAGGACGTCGATGAAGAGCGTCAGCGCCTCAAGGTCACGGTCTCGATCTTCGGCCGGGCGACGCCCGTCGAACTGGAATACAGCCAGGTCGAAAAGGTTAGCTGAGCCATAGGCCCTTGACGAAGGGGCCGCTGGTGATTGCAATGGGGAATTGGCCGGGCGTTTCGACTCGGCGACCTCTGAAGGGGGACCCCGATGATCCACTTTACCAAGATGGCAGTCGCCGCCGCGGCGCTGCTGACCCTGACCGCCTGCGCCACCATGCCCGAGCCCGCACCGGCTCCCGCGCCGGCGCCCGCTCCGGCGCCTGCGCCCCCGCCGCCCCCGGCTCCCCGTCCGGCTCCGCCGCCCCCGCCGCCCGTCGCCGCCGCTCCGGCTGCGCCCGCCGGTGCCGTCGCGGCCGGTCAGGCCAAGTTCCAGTCCAACTGCTCGGGTTGCCACAGCGGCAATGGCCGGGCGCCGGCGCCGAGCGTTCTGGCCGGTATGGACCCGAATGCCATCGTCGCGGCCCTGACCTCGGGCGCCATGGCCCGTCAGGGCGCTGGCCTGTCGGCCGACGAAAAGAAGGCGGTCGCCCAGTTCCTGACCGGCAAGGCGCCGGCCTAGGCTTTGACCAACTGACTGAAGGCTTCCCCTTCCCGGTGATCCGGGGAGGGGAAATGCTTGTGATATTTGGGCGGGCCTGCTAGAGCCCGCCGCTCTAAATCCGTGGGAGGGGCTGCCCGCACCACGGCTTCATAGCCGGCTTTGGACTAGCCGGCGCTTTGGAAGGACACAGAAATGGCCAAGAAAATCTTGGGCTATATCAAGCTGCAGGTGCCCGCGGGCTCCGCAACGCCGTCGCCGCCCATCGGGCCGGCCCTCGGCCAACGCGGCGTCAACATCATGGGTTTCTGCAAGGAATTCAACGCCCGTACCGAAAAAGAGAACAAGGGAACGCCCCTGCCGACGGTAATCACCGTCTATCAGGACAAGAGCTTCACCTTCGTCACCAAGACCCCGCCCGCCAGCTTCTATCTGAAGGAAGCCGCCAAGCTGAAGTCAGGCTCCAAGGAGCCCGGCCGTTCGGTGGCCGGCCAGGTGACCCGCGCCCAGCTGCGCGACATCGCCGAAAAGAAGATGAAGGACCTCAACGCCAACGATATCGAATCCGCCGCGCGGATTATCGAAGGCTCTGCCCGGGCCATGGGCCTGGAAGTGGTGGGCTGATCCGATGAGCAAGCAAGCAAAACGCATTCAGGCCTGGACCGGCGACCGTAACGCCGCCCACTCCGTCGATGAAGCCGTCAAGCTGGTGAAGGCCAACGCCACCGCCAAGTTCGACGAGTCGATCGAAATCGCCATAAACTTGGGCGTCGACCCGCGTCACGCCGACCAGCAGGTCCGTGGCGTCGTCAGCCTTCCCTCCGGCACCGGCCGCGACGTTCGCGTCGCCGTCATCGCCAAGGACGCCAAGGCCGATGAAGCCAAGGCCGCTGGAGCCGACATCGTCGGCGCCGAAGAGTTGGTGGAACGCATCCAGGGCGGTTTCATGGACTTCGACCGCGTCATCGCCACCCCCGACATGATGGCCCTCGTCGGCCGTCTGGGTAAGGTGCTTGGCCCCCGCGGCCTGATGCCGAACCCGCGCGTCGGCACCGTTACGCCGAACGTCGGCCAGGCGGTCAAGGACGCCAAGGGCGGCGCCATCGAGTTCCGTGTCGAAAAGGCGGGCATCGTCCACGCCGGCATCGGCAAGGCCAGCTTCACCGAAGACGCGCTCAAGGCCAACGTCACGGCCCTGATCGACGCCCTGAACAAGGCCCGTCCGTCGGGCGCCAAGGGCGTCTACGTCAAGCGTATCAGTCTGTCGTCCACCATGGGCCCGGGCTTCAAGATCGATACGGCCAACCTGGGCGCCTAGGCCCTGGCCTGTTGAAAATATTCCGCGCGACGCGTAATGCGCGCGGCTTGCGCTACGGAGACCATCCCGTAGCGATCCTGTCATTGAACTGCGGGATCCGGGGGTCACCCGGAACTTAAACGAGGAAGAGCCCTTCCTCATACCGCTGGGAGACGGGGAACGCTGAAGGTTCACGTATCCCCGTCACAGGGGCGTGGCCCATGGCTTCTCTGGACAGGTTAGTACGGCGCTCCCGGGCGGGGGTTTCCCCTTCTGTGCGCGCCGCATCTGGTTTCCGGAATCGTCCGGAGGCCTAACGTGTAAGGAGACCGCAATGGACCGCGCTCAAAAGCAGGCTCAGATCGGCACGTTGAAAGACGTGTTCGCATCGGCCGGCGCCGTCGTCGTGACCCACAACCTGGGTCTCACTGTTGCGGATATGACTGACCTGCGCACCCGCCTTCGTAATGAAGGCGCGACGCTGAAAGTGGTCAAGAACACCCTCGTGCAGAAGGCCCTTGTCGGCGAAGAAGGGGAGGGTGCCTCGTCGCTCTTCACCGGACCCGTCGCCATCGCCTACGGGCCCGATGCGGTGTCCGCCGCCCGGATCGCCACCAAGTACGCCAAGGAAAACGACAAGTTCGTGATCATTGGTGGCCTCATGGGTGCGAACGTGCTCGACCAGAAGGCCGTTGGCTCGCTCGCGAGCTTGCCGTCCCTGGACGAACTGCGCGGCAAACTCGTTGGCCTGCTGCAAGCCCCCGCGACGCGTATCGCTGGCGTTCTGCAAGCCCCGGCCGGCGCGCTCGCCCGTGTTGTCGGCGCCTACGCCGCCAAGGACGAGGCCGCCTGAAGTCATCTCCGTAATCCCTACGATCCCAATTGAACCTCAAGGAAATTCAACATGTCCAAACTCGAAAAACTGGTTGACGAACTGTCGGGCCTGACCGTCCTGGAAGCGGCTGAACTGTCCAAGCTGCTTGAAGAAAAGTGGGGCGTTTCCGCCGCGGCTCCGGTCGCGGTTGCGGCCGCCGGCGGCGCCGCCGCTGCTCCGGCCGAAGCGGCCGAAGAGCAAACCGAGTTCACCCTGGTCCTCACCGCCGGTGGCGACAAGAAGATCAACGTGATCAAGGAAGTTCGCGGCGTGCGTCCGGACCTCGGCCTGAAAGAAGCCAAGGATCTGGTCGAAGCGGCTCCCGCCAACGTGCTGGAAAACGTCTCCAAGCAAGTGGCCGAAGAAGCCAAGAAGAAGCTGGAAGAAGCCGGCGCGACCGCTCAGATCAAATAGATCTGACGTCAAACCAGAAATCAGGGCCCGGGAGCTTGCTCCCGGGCCCTTTTTGCATCCGCTCGTTTGAGACGACGGCTATTTCTTTTTGTCGGCGGGCTGGGCCGCCTGGCTGGTCCAGCTGGCGAAGCCTGGCCCGCTGGCCGGCTTTACCTTGTCCTGTTTCGGTTTTTTCTTTTCGCGGTTACTGCGCTGGTCTCGATTGCCCATTGGGGTCTCCTAGAAGTAGCCGGACTCGCCTTCGATCCGCACCTGTACCGGTGCGCCGCCCGACAGGGCGGTCCGGGCCAGCCGATTGGCGGAGGCGATGGCCTCAGCCTTGTCGATCGACCGGTTCGAATAACTGCCCTGGTGTTCAACGGCCCAGGCACCGTCGTGACGAATAACCTGGAAGATAAGGCGTGACATTTTAGGGCGCGCTCCTGGCGCTGGGCCGCTGGAAGCCCATTATGCGCCTTTGGCCGCCCATTAGCCATTCAAGATTTCCGGCGGCCAACGCCCAGGATGCAACTCGGCTGTTTGCATTGACGCAGGAGTGTGGCTTTCTAGGTCAACGACAAAAAAAGATTCAGGGGTGGACACATGGCCAAGACAGAGGCTCCCGCAGGGGGGACGCGCTTCAGCGCGATTGCCGAGAACCCGAAATACAAGGAACTGATCGCCAAGCGAACCCGGTTCGGCTGGCTGCTGACGGCGGTCATGCTGATCGCCTACTATGGCTATGTCGGCCTGATCGCCTTCGACAAAAGCTTCCTGGCGCGCCCCATTGGAACGGGCCGCATGTCCCTCGGGATACCGGTCGGCTTCGGGCTGATCGTCCTGACCATCATCCTCACCGCCGTCTACGTCGTGCGCGCGAACAAGGAATTCGACCGTCTGACGGAAGAGATCGTCAAGGAGGCCGGCCAATGATTCGCCGTCTTTCAGCCCTGGTCATCGCGGCGAGCGTCGCCCTGGTTCCCGCCTTCGCCTTTGCCGCCGACGCGATCAGCGGTCAGACCCAGCAGCAGCCGACCAACTGGACGGCGATCGGCATGTTCAGCGCATTCGTGGCGCTCAGTCTCTACATCACTCGCTGGGCTGCCAAACGCACCCACAGCACCGCCGATTTCTACGTGGCGGGCGGCGGTGTCACCGGCTTCCAGAACGGTCTGGCCATTGCCGGCGACTATATGTCGGCTGCTTCATTCCTGGGAATTTCGGCCCAGATCTTCAACGACGGCTATGACGGCCTGATCTATTCGATCGGCTTCCTCGTCGGCTGGCCCATAATCATGTTCCTGATGGCCGAAAAGCTCCGCAACCTCGGCCGCTACACATTTGCTGACGTTGCGTCGTTCCGTTTCGCCCAGCCACCGGTGCGGGTGTTTTCCGCCTTCAGCACCCTGTTGGTCGTGGCCTTTTACCTGATCGCCCAGATGGTCGGCGCCGGCGGCCTTATCAAGCTGCTGTTTGGACTGCCTTTCAGCTACGCGGTCGTCATTGTCGGCGTACTGATGATCCTCTACGTCCTGTTCGGCGGCATGCGCGCTACAACCTGGGTCCAGATCATCAAGGCCGGCATGCTGCTGTCAGGCGCGACCTTTATGGCAATTATGGTCATGTCCAAGGTGGGCTGGTCGCCTGAAGAGCTGTTCAACCGCGCAGTTCAGGTCAAGACTGACATTGCTTTGGCCCACGGCTCGTCGCCCGAAGAGGCCGCCAAGAAAGGCCTGTCGATCATGGGCCCGGGCAACTTCATCAAGGACCCGATCAGCGCCATCTCGTTCGGTATGGCCCTGATGTTCGGCACCGCCGGCCTGCCGCACATCCTGATGCGCTTCTTCACCGTTCCGGACGCCAAGACCGCCCGCAAGTCGGTGCTCTGGGCGACCGGCTGGATCGGCTATTTCTATCTGCTGACCTTCATCATTGGCTTCGGCGCCATCGTGCTGGTGGCGACCAATCCGCAGTTCCTCGACGCGGCCGGCGCAGTGAAGGGCGGCAATAACATGCCGGCCATTCACCTGGCCAATGCGGTCGGCGGGAATGTCTTCCTGGGCTTCATCTCGGCCGTGGCGTTCGCCACGATCCTGGCGGTGGTTTCCGGGCTGACCCTGTCGGGCGCCTCGGCGGTCTCTCATGACCTTTACGCCACGGTGTTCCGGCGAAAGGAAGCCGACACCAACCACGAGCTCAATGTCTCGAGGGGCACCACCCTGGTGCTGGGCGTCGTCGCGGTGGCTCTCGGCATTCTCTTCGAGAAGCAGAACGTGGCCTTCATGGTCTCGCTGGCCTTTGCGCTCGCAGCCTCGGGTAATTTCCCAGTGCTGATCCTGTCGCTGCTGTGGAAGGGCTGCACCACCCGCGGCGCGGTGATCGGCGGCTTCTTGGGCCTGATCACGGCCCTGGTGCTGATGATCCTTTCCAACGATATCTGGGTCCTGATCCTGCACCACGCCAAGGCAATCTTCCCCTACAAGTCGCCGGCCCTGTTTTCGATGACAGTCGCATTTGTCGGGATCTGGTTCTTCTCAATCACCGACCGCAGCGAGCGGGCGCGTATTGACCGCGCCGGCTTCGACGATCAAAGGGTGCGCTCGGAAACGGGTATCGGGGCCACGCAGGCTTCCGACCACTAGGAAGGCGTCTCGCTAGAGCTTTATGTCTGTTGAGTCGCCCATCGGGACTGCACCCGCCCGCACGACTGCGCCCGCCATTGCCGCCGCGTCCCTCGCCGCGCTCTTTGCTGGCTATGATCTATACCTGTTCGCGGCTTTGCTGCCGTCGATCGGCGACAGGTTTCTGCCAGCCGCCGGGACGTCCGGCGCGCTGGTCTTTGCCGTCCTGGTGTTCGCCGCTGGGGTCGTGGTCCGCCCGGCAGGCGCCATAGTGTTTGGACGTCTTGGCGACCGTTTCGGACGCCGGCCCACTCTTGCGGCAGCCCTTGCCCTCTCGGGTCTGGCGACGTTGCTGGTGGGGCTGGTTCCCACCTACGCGAGCGCAGGCCTTGCGGCTCCGATCGCTCTGGTGGTCCTGCGGTTGCTGCAGGGTCTGGCGCTGGGCGGCGCCGCGGGTGGGTCACTGGTCTATGTCGCCGAACAGGCCAGGGCCGGGAGGCGCGGCCTGATGGTCAGCGGTATTCAGACCGCGATGGCGCTCGGCGTGGTGCTCGCGCTTTCAACGATTTTTGCCGTCCGCCAGTTGGCTGGCGACGCCGGTTTCTCCGCCTGGGGCTGGCGCGTTCCGTTCGTGGTGTCGGCGCTGGTGCTCGCACTTTCGGCCTGGGTTCGTCTCAAACTGCCTGAAAGCACCGTGTTCGAGGCGGGCAAGGCGGCCCAGGCTCAGGCCGGGACTCCGGCGAGCCGGATAGATATGAAGCGGCTCGGACTGGCCTTTCTGGGCATCGCCCTGGGCCAGGCCACGGTGTGGTTGATGGGGCCGGTCTTTGCGACCACCTATCTGCGCGACGTTCTGCACCTGAGCGCCGGGCAGGTCGAGGGCATGGCCGCCCTGGCCCTGCTGGCAGCCCTGCCGTTCTTCCTGCTGTTTGGCTGGCTGTCGGATCGTATCGGCCGCAAGTGGATCATCATGGCCGGCTGCGCACTGGCGGCGGCGGCCTATATTCCGTTGTTCCACACCTTGACCATCGCCGCCCATCCCGGGATCGTCCGCGCTCAGGAAGGCGGGGTCGTAAAGGTGGTCGCCGATCCCCGCGACTGCTCAGTCCAGTTCGATCCCTTGGGCCAGAGCCGGTTCAAGACGACCTGCGATCTGGCCAAGGGCTACCTGGCGCGCGCGGGCGTCCCCTATGTCAATGAGGCGGCCTACCCCAACAGTCCGGCTGGCGTTCAGGTTGGCGGTTGCGCCACCTGCTATGTTGAAAGCGTCGATCCGACGCATCTGTCGGCAGCTGAGCGTATCGCGGCCGAGAATACCTTCAAGAGTGAACTGGGCGCCGCCCTGACCCATGCCGGCTATCCCTCGAAGGTGCCCGCGTGGGAGGTCAACCAGCCGGTCGTCATCGGCATATTGTTCCTTCTGGCCTTGTTCGCCGCCATCGTAACGGGCCCAGGCTCGACCATGCTGGCCGAGATGTTCCCCACAGCAAACCGCTCCACCGCGGTAAACCTGACCTACCAGTCGGCGGAAGCCTGGGTGGCCGGCCTGGCGCCGGCAGCATCGTTCGCCTTTGTCGCGGCGACCGGCAACATGCTGCAAGGCTTGTGGGTTCCGATAGCGTTGGCCGCATTGAGCGTAATCGTCGGCGTGATCAATCTGGCTGACACCCGCAAGGTCGATATCGCCGTCTAGGCGGTCGGATCGAGGGTTCCCAAGACCGCCACCAGCATCAGGACCAGCGCGCCGAGCGTCTGCTCACAGAACACATTGATCCTGAGGCGCCGAACGCCGGCGACAAAGGTCTCTGACCGGGCGATCGCAGGGCTGATGCGGAGGCGGTTGTACATGGCCAGGCCCAGCATGGCAGCGAACAGGGCGATCTTGGCCAGCAACAGCTTGCCATAAAGGGTTGTGAGCAGGGCGGAGGGCACCGGCAGGATCAAGGCGGCGTTGACAAGTCCAGTGATCACCAGGACGCCAACGGCAACGTAGCCGACCATTGAAAAAGCGGTGACCTTCTGCGCGATATCCGGACGGTCAGTTCCCAGCAGGATCGCCAGGGCAACCAGCCCGCCGAGCCAGGCGCCGGCCCCGAGCAGGTGCAGGGCGTCGAGTGTCTCCTGCACGGTGAGGAGACCGCCCTCATGGATCTGGGTATGACCATTCAGGGCCAGGCTGGCCAGCAGGGCTCCTGACAGGATCGCCAGCACCTGGGCGCGCACCTTGCCGTCGCGTCGCGCGGCCAGATAGCAGATCACGATGGCGACCAGCAGTCGGCCCATTCCGATCCGGCCGAACGAGGTTCCCGCTACGGCTGAGCGGGTAACCGGATCAGCAAGACCCTCGAAGCCGCCGACCATGGCGGCGCCGTTTGCGACCAGCCAGATGGAGGTGGTGAGCAGGGCCGCGACGGCCGCGCCGATGAGCAGGCCCTTGCGCACCGGCCAGGCCCAGACGGCGAACAGGCAAAGGCCAAACAAGCCGGTCGCGGCGAGGTAGTGCGCCAGACGCGCAAGCGCCAGGACGGCCTCGAGCACTAGTGAACCATAAAGGTGTACTTACCTGTCACGCGATGGGAGTCGGTGGCCACCGCATGCCAGTCGACCTCATAGGTGCCCGGCGCCAGCCTCGCTGAAACCGTCGCCGTGATGGTCTTGTCGTTGGCGGGCGTAGCGGCCTTGGTCGGCACCACCTTGCCGGCCGAATCCTTCAGCTCGATGCCCGACAGGGTCCTGCTGAGGGATTCGTTGAAGGTGATCGAAACCTGCGGCGGCGAGGCCGTCAGCATGGCGTCGGCAGCGGGGGTCGAGGTGAGCAGTTTAGGGTGAGCGGACGCTGTCCCGGCGATGGCGAGGACGGCGACAGCGGCGGCAAGGCCGGACATGAAGCGCATGATTGTTCTCCGTTGAGAAATCATACCCTGCATATTGGCGATGAACGAGACCTGATTGAGGCCTTAGTGTGCGTGTGGATCAGCAGCAGGTGGCGTCGCCGGACCGGCCGTCGCCGGGGCTTTCATCTCCATGCACATCGGTTTGGCCGCGCCATCTGCGCCTGGCGCCATCATTCCCGGTTTCATTGGCATTGGCATTGGCATCGGCATCGGCATGGTACTGGAGTCCGCGGGTGCGGTCGCCTGACCGGAAGCGGCGGGGGCGGTCGCATGACCCATCATCGGGCATGCGGGCATGGCGGCAGGCCCTGCCGGCGCGTCCGGCGCGGTTGCAGGCGGCATGTTGTGGGTCGAATGGTCCTGTTGAGCCGGGGCCGGCGTTGCGGCGAGAGCGAGCATGACGACGGCGAGGTGCAGTGATCTGGTCATGGGGGAGGTCCTGACTGATTGGGCGCGCAGAGTGTTTCAACCGCGCAGCCACGGCATTGATGCCGATCAAGGTCTCAGGCCTTCAGGTCGAGCAACCGTCCTATCATTTAATCGCTGGCCTTCAGGACGGCGATATTGGCGGAAACCGCCTCGCGGTCCTTGATCTGTTCCACGGCTTCGCTGGCCAAATCGATATCCTGCCCGTCATGCCCGAAGCGCGCGGTGCGCTGGGCGCTCTGGTCAAAACGCTGGAAAGCGGCGGCAAGGCCAGCCTGGGCGGTCGCGGTGATTCTCATGGGTCGGATGATAGACGGGCAGCGTTAAACGGACGCCTCCAAAGACAGTTAAGGTCGGTTGGCCATATGTTGTGAGAAGGGCCTTTATTTCGTCACGCAAACCGCTATATACGCCGTCCGCACGAATCCCGTTCGTAGCGCTTCAGCGCCGAGGCTCGATCACCGCCCTTGATCGAGCGAAGGCGCGTCTTGTCGTTTCCGGCAAGATTTATTCCCAGCGTCCTGTGGCCCCGCCACAGAGGGTGGACGCATCGGAAGCCATACTAGACCGCGCGCGGGTTCCATCTTCGCCCCGCCGCACCCAAGGGAAACATCGATGTCGCAATCGTTCACCGGCCGCAAGCGGATCCGCTATTCCTTCGGCCGCATCCCCGAAGCCGTGCAGATGCCGAACCTTATTGAGGTTCAGCGTTCTTCGTACGAGCAGTTCCTGCAGCGCGAGACGCGCGCGGCGGACCGCAAGGACGAAGGTCTTGAAGCGGTCTTCAAGTCCGTTTTCCCGATCAAGGATTTCAACGAGCGCGCCCTGCTCGAATACATCTCGTTCGAGTTCGAGGACCCCAAGTACGACGTCGAAGAATGCATCCAGCGCGACATGACCTATGCAGCGCCGCTGAAGGTCAAGCTTCGCCTGATCGTGTTCGAACTGGACGAAGAGACCGGCGCCAAGTCGGTCAAGGATATCAAGGAACAGGACGTCTACATGGGCGATATCCCGCTCATGACAGACAAGGGCACCTTCATCGTCAACGGCACCGAGCGGGTTATCGTCAGCCAAATGCACCGCTCTCCTGGCGTGTTCTTTGACCACGACAAGGGCAAGACCCACTCTTCCGGCAAGCTTTTGTTCGCCGCCCGCGTCATTCCGTATCGTGGTTCGTGGCTCGACTTTGAATTCGACGCCAAGGACATCGTGTTTGTCCGCATCGACCGTCGCCGCAAACTGCCAGCCACCACCTTCCTGATGGCCCTGGGCATGGACGGCGAGGAAATCCTCACCTCGTTCTACCACGTCGTGCCGTTCGAAAAGCGCGAAGGCGGCTGGGCAACCCCCTACAAGGCTGAGCGCTGGCGCGGGGTGAAGCCGGAATTCGGCCTCGTCAACGCCGACACCGGCGAGGAAGTCGCCGCAGCGGGCCAGAAGATCTCGGCCCGTCAGGCCAAGAAGCTGGCCGACGCCGGCCTCAAGACCCTGCTGCTGCCGCCCGAGGCTCTGACCGGCCGTTATCTGGCGCGTGATGAGGTCAATTACGAAACCGGCGAAATCTACGCCGAAGCCGGCGACGAGCTGGACGTGGAACTGATCGCCTCGCTCGCCGAGCAGGGCTTCACCACCATCGACGTGCTCGACATCGACCACGTTACGGTCGGCGCCTACATGCGCAACACCCTGCGCGTCGACAAGAACGCCAACCGCGAAGAAGCGCTGTTCGACATCTATCGCGTCATGCGTCCGGGCGAGCCGCCCACGGTCGAAGCCGCCGAGACCATGTTCAACGGCCTGTTCTTCGATTCCGAGCGCTACGATCTGTCCTCGGTCGGCCGCGTGAAGATGAACATGCGCCTTGAGTTCACGGACGTCTCCGACGAGGTCCGTGTCCTTCGCAAGGAAGACGTGCTGTCGGTGCTCAAGACTCTGGTTGGACTGCGCGATGGCCAGGGCGAAATCGACGACATCGACAACCTCGGCAACCGCCGGGTGCGTTCGGTCGGCGAGCTGCTGGAAAACCAGTACCGCATCGGCCTGCTGCGCATGGAACGGGCGATCAAGGAGCGGATGAGCTCGATCGACATCGACACCGTCATGCCGCACGACCTGATCAACGCCAAACCGGCGGCGGCTTCGGTTCGCGAATTCTTCGGCTCATCGCAGCTGTCGCAGTTCATGGACCAGACCAATCCGCTGTCCGAGATCACCCACAAGCGCCGCCTGTCGGCGCTTGGCCCCGGCGGTCTGACCCGCGAGCGCGCCGGCTTTGAAGTGCGCGATGTGCACCCGACCCACTATGGCCGCATTTGCCCGATTGAAACGCCGGAAGGCCCGAACATCGGCCTGATCAACAGCCTGGCGACCCACGCGCGGGTGAACAAGTACGGCTTCATCGAAAGCCCCTATCGCCGGGTGAAGAACGGCCGTCCCCAGGACGAGGTCGTCTACATGTCGGCCATGGAAGAGGCCAAGCACGTCATCGCCCAGGCCAATATCCGTATGGAAAAAGGCAAGTACGCCGACGATCTGGTCCCCGGCCGCATCAACGGTGAGCCGAGCCTGCTGCCCGCCGACACCGTCGACCTGATGGACGTCTCGCCCAAGCAGGTCGTCTCGGTCGCCGCGGCCCTGATCCCCTTCCTTGAAAACGATGACGCCAACCGCGCCCTCATGGGCTCGAACATGCAACGTCAGGCCGTGCCGCTGATCCAGACCGACGCCCCCTTGGTGGGCACCGGCATGGAAGGCGTCGTGGCCCGCGATTCCGGCGCCGTGGTCATCGCCCGCCGCGATGGTGAAGTCGAACAGGTCGATGCGACCCGTATCGTCATCCGTGCGACCAGCGAGACCGATCCGGCCAAGCCCGGCGTCGACATCTATCGCCTGAGCAAGTTCCAGCGTTCCAACCAAAACACCTGCATCAACCAGCGTCCGCTGGTGAAGGTGGGCGACAAGCTGGAAGCTGGCGACATCATCGCCGACGGCCCGTCGACCGAACTGGGCGAACTGGCCCTGGGCCGCAACGCCCTCGTCGCCTTCATGCCCTGGAATGGCTACAACTTCGAAGACTCCATCCTGATCTCCGAGCGCATCGTGCGCGATGACGTCTTCACCTCGATCCACATCGAGGAATTCGAGGTCATGGCCCGCGACACCAAGCTGGGACCGGAAGAAATCACCCGCGACATCCCGAACGTCGGCGAGGAAGCCCTGCGCAACCTCGACGAAGCCGGCATCGTGGCCATCGGCGCCGAAGTCCAGCCTGGCGATATCCTGGTCGGCAAGGTCACGCCCAAGGGCGAGAGCCCGATGACCCCGGAAGAAAAGCTGCTGCGCGCCATCTTTGGCGAAAAGGCATCAGACGTCCGTGACACCAGCCTGCGCCTGCCGCCTGGCGTGGCCGGCACGATCGTTGAGGTTCGCGTGTTCAACCGGCACGGCGTCGACAAGGACGAACGGGCTCTGGCCATCGAGCGCGAAGAAGTCGAACGCCTCGGCAAGGACCGTGACGACGAATTCTCGATCCTGAACCGCAACATGACCACCCGTCTACGCGACCTGATCACCGGCAAGAAGGCCGTCTCGGGTCCCAAGGGCCTCGGCCGCGGCGAAGTCACCGCCGACAAGCTGACGGAAATCGCGCCGGGCCTGTGGTGGCAAATCGCCCTCGACGACGAGAAGGCCATGGCCGAACTCGAGGCCTTGCGCCGCCAGTTCGACGAAGCCAAGAAGCGTCTTGATCGCCGCTTTGAAGACAAGGTCGACAAGCTGCGCCGCGGTGACGAGTTGCCCCCTGGCGTGATGAAGATGGTCAAGGTGTTCGTGGCTGTGAAGCGCAAGCTTCAGCCGGGCGACAAGATGGCCGGCCGTCACGGCAACAAGGGCGTTATCTCGCGGATCCTGCCGATCGAGGACATGCCCTATCTGGAAGATGGCACCTCGGTTGACGTGGTTCTGAATCCCCTGGGCGTGCCCTCGCGCATGAATGTTGGTCAGATCTTTGAAACCCACCTCGGTTGGGCGGCTGCCGGCCTCGGCAAGCAGATCGCGGCCCTGCTGGACGCCTGGCAACATGGCGGACAGAAGGCTGAACTGACCAAGCGCCTGCGCGAAATCTACGGTCCGGATCAAAAGCTGCCGGACGACGAGGAAGCGCTGGTCGAACTGGCCCGCAACCTGTCCAAGGGTGTTCCGTTCGCGACCCCCGTCTTCGACGGCGCGCGGATTGAGGACATCGAGGACCGTCTGGAACAATCGGGCCGCGCCCGGTCGGGTCAGTCGATCCTGTACGATGGTCAGACCGGCGAGCAGTTCAAGCGCCCGGTCACTGTGGGCTACATCTACATGCTCAAGCTGCACCACCTAGTGGATGACAAGATCCATGCCCGCTCGATCGGCCCCTACAGCCTGGTTACCCAGCAACCGCTGGGCGGCAAGGCCCAGTTCGGCGGTCAGCGCTTCGGGGAGATGGAGGTGTGGGCGCTCGAAGCCTATGGCGCCGCCTATACCCTGCAGGAAATGCTGACGGTGAAGTCTGACGACGTGGCCGGACGCACCAAGGTCTACGAAAGTATCGTCCGCGGCGACGACACCTTCGAGGCCGGCATTCCGGAAAGCTTCAACGTGCTGGTCAAGGAGATGCGTTCTCTGGGCCTGAACGTGGAGCTGGAAAACAGCTAGTCCGCCGACATTTTGTCGAATTTGAACATGCGGGTCGGGGAGCCGTCAGCTCCCCGACCCAGCTTCTGAAATACCTGACGAACTGGAAAATCGATGACCCAGGATGTCCTGAATATCTTCAACCCGGTGGTTGCGGCCCCGACGTTCGACCAGATCCGGATCGCGCTCGCGAGCCCGGAAAAGATCCGTTCGTGGTCCTTTGGCGAGATCAAAAAGCCCGAGACCATCAACTATCGCACGTTCAAGCCTGAACGTGACGGCCTGTTCTGCGCCCGTATCTTTGGCCCGACCAAGGATTACGAATGCCTGTGCGGCAAGTACAAGCGCATGAAATACAAGGGCATTATCTGCGAAAAATGCGGTGTCGAAGTCACCCTGGCCCGCGTTCGGCGCGAGCGGATGGGCCACATCGAACTGGCCTCTCCTGTCGCCCACATCTGGTTCCTGAAGAGCCTGCCCTCGCGCATCGCCATGATGCTCGACATGCCGCTGAAGGACATCGAGCGGGTTCTGTATTTCGAATACTACATCGTCACCGAGCCGGGCCTGACCGCCCTGAAGCTGAACCAGCTGCTCTCGGAAGAGGACTATCAGCGCTACCAGGATGATTTCGGCGACGATTCCTTCACGGCCGAAATCGGAGCCGAAGCGGTTCGCGGCCTGCTGCAACGCATCGACTTGCACAAGGAAGCCGAGCGTCTGCGCGAAGAGCTGGGCACCACCACGTCCGACCTCAAGCAAAAGAAGTATTCCAAGCGCCTGAAGATCATCGAGGCCTTCATCGAAAGCGGCAACAAGCCGGAATGGATGATCCTGACGGTCGTGCCGGTGATCCCGCCCGAGCTGCGCCCCCTGGTGCCGCTGGATGGCGGCCGCTTTGCGACTTCCGACCTGAACGACCTCTATCGCCGGGTCATCAACCGCAACAACCGCCTCAAGCGCCTGATCGAACTGCGTGCGCCCGACATCATCATCCGCAACGAGAAGCGGATGCTGCAGGAAGCCGTCGACGCCCTGTTCGACAACGGCCGCCGCGGCCGGGTCATCACCGGCGCCAACAAGCGCCCGCTGAAGTCCCTCGCCGATATGCTGAAGGGCAAGCAGGGCCGGTTCCGTCAGAATCTGCTCGGCAAGCGTGTCGACTATTCGGGACGCTCGGTCATCGTCGTGGGTCCGGAACTCAAGCTGCACGAGTGTGGCCTGCCCAAGAAGATGGCGCTCGAGCTGTTCAAGCCGTTCATCTATGCGCGCCTTGACGCCAAGGGCCTGTCGGGCACCGTCAAGCAGTCAAAGCGCATGGTCGAGCGCGAACAGCCCCAGGTGTGGGACATCCTCGACGAGGTGATCCGCGAGCACCCGGTTCTGCTGAACCGCGCGCCGACGCTTCACCGTCTGGGCATCCAGGCGTTTGAGCCCAAGCTGATCGAAGGCAAGGCCATCCAGCTTCACCCGTTGGTCTGCGCCGCGTTCAACGCCGACTTCGACGGCGACCAGATGGCCGTGCACGTGCCTCTGAGCCTTGAGGCCCAGCTGGAAGCGCGCGTCCTGATGATGTCGACCAACAACATCCTGTCGCCCGCTCACGGCAAGCCGATCATCGTGCCGTCGCAGGATATCGTTCTCGGCCTCTACTACCTGTCCATCGCCAAGGACGGCGAGCCGGGCGAAGGCATGGTCTTCGGCGACATTGCCGAAATCGAGGCCGCTCTCGAAGCCAAGGTCGTGACCCTGCACTCCAAGGTTCGCGCCCGCATGACCGAGATGGACTCCGAAGGCGTTGTCCGCACCAAGGTCATCGAAACCACGCCTGGCCGGATGAAGGTGGCCGCGGCTCTGCCGCACCACCCCGCCATCGGTCACCGCCTAGTGGAAAAGGCTCTGACGAAGAAGGAAATCGGCGGCCTGATCGACATCGTCTATCGCCACTGCGGCCAGAAGGCGACGGTCATCTTCGCCGACCAGATCATGGGTCTGGGCTTCCGCGAGGCGGCCAAGGCCGGTATCTCGTTCGGCAAGGACGACATCATCATCCCGGCCAAAAAGGCCCAGCTCGTCGCCGACACCAAGAAGCTGGCCGAAGAGTATGAGCAACAGTACGCCGACGGCCTGATCACCAAGGGTGAGAAGTACAACAAGGTCGTCGACGCCTGGGCCAAGGTCACCGACCGCGTCGCCGACGAAATGATGGGCGAGATTTCGACCAAGAAGTTCGGAGCCGACGGCCGCGAGCTGGAAGTGAACTCCATCTACATGATGGCCCACTCCGGCGCCCGTGGTTCACAAGCCCAGATGAAGCAGCTCGGCGGGATGCGCGGCCTGATGGCCAAGCCGTCGGGCGAGATCATCGAGACGCCGATCATCTCGAACTTCAAGGAAGGCCTGACCGTTCTGGAGTACTTCAACTCCACCCACGGAGCCCGGAAGGGCCTAGCCGACACCGCGCTGAAGACGGCGAACTCGGGTTACCTGACCCGCCGTCTGGTCGATGTCGCCCAGGACTGCATCATCAACGAGGAAGACTGCGGCACGACGCGCGGCATCACCCTGAAAGCGGTGATCGAAGGCGGTGACGTTCTGGTCAGCCTGGGCGCCCGTATCCTGGGCCGCTCCAACGCCGACGAGATCAAGGACCCGAACACCGGTGAAGTCATTGCGCCGGCCGACACCTATCTCGACGAAGAGATGGTCGAGCTGATCGAAGCTGCTCAGGTCCAGTCCGTCCGGGTTCGCTCGGTGCTAGTCTGCGAAGCCGACAACGGCGTTTGCGGTACCTGCTACGGCCGCGACCTGGCCCGCGGCACCCGCGTCAACATGGGTGAAGCGGTCGGCGTCATCGCCGCCCAGTCCATCGGTGAGCCGGGCACCCAGCTGACCATGCGGACCTTCCACATCGGCGGCACGGCGCAGGTCGCCGAGCAGTCGTTCTTCGAAGCCTCGCAGGACGGCATGATCCGGGTCACCGGACCGACCGTTAGAGCATCTGACGGCGCCCTGATCGTCATGAGCCGCAACACCTCTGTTGCGGTGCAGGTCGATGGGCGCGACCGCGAGACCTACAAGCCGCCCTATGGCGCGCGCCTGCGCGTCAAGGACGGCGATCCGATCAAGCGCGGCGCCCGCATCGCCGAATGGGATCCGTACACGACCCCGTTCATCACCGAAGTCGCCGGCAAGGTGCGCTACGAGGATCTGGTCGAAGGCCTGTCGTTCCGCGAGGAAGCCGACGAGCAGACCGGCATCTCGAACCGCGTCGTCATCGACTGGCGCGCCAACCCCCGCGGCGCCGACCTGCGTCCGGCCATGGCCGTGATCGACAAGGACGGTGGCTACAAGAAGCTGGCGTCGGGCTCTGACGCCCGAAACCTGCTGCCCGTGGGCGCCATTTTGTCCGTCGGCGACGGCGACGAGGTAAAGCCCGGCGACGTGCTCGCCCGTCTGCCGACCGAAAGCGCCAAGACCCGGGACATCACCGGTGGTCTGCCGCGGGTCGCCGAGCTGTTTGAAGCCCGTCGTCCCAAGGATTGCGCGGTCATCGCCGAAATGGATGGCAGGGTTGAATTCGGACGCGACTACAAGAACAAGCGCCGGATCAAGATCACGCCGGAGGACGGCGGCGAGGCGGTCGAGTTCCTTATCCCGAAAGGCAAGCATATCGCGGTCCACGACGGCGATATCGTCAAGAAGGGCGAGTACATCATCGACGGCAATCCCGATCCGCACGATATACTGCGAATCCAGGGCATCGAGGCGCTGGCCGAGTTCCTGGTCGACGAAATCCAGGAAGTCTACCGGCTCCAGGGCGTGCCGATCAACGACAAGCACATCGAGACGATCGTTCGTCAGATGCTGCAAAAGGTCGAGATCGTCGATCCGGGTGAAACCGGCCTGATCAAGGGCGACCACCTGGACAAGCCCGATTTTGAAGTCGAGCAGGCCAAGGTCCGGGGCCGCAATGCCCGGGAAGCCACCTTCCTGCCCGTGCTCCTCGGCATCACCAAAGCGTCCCTGCAGACCCGCTCGTTCATCTCGGCGGCGTCCTTCCAGGAAACCACCCGGGTGCTCACCGAAGCCTCTGTGCACGGCAAGTTCGACACGCTGGAAGGCCTCAAGGAGAACGTCATCGTCGGCCGGCTTATCCCGGCGGGCACAGGCTCCTACCTGCGCGGCCTGCAGCGCATCGCCTCCAAGCGCGATGAAGCCCTCACGGCCCAGCGCCAGAAGGAGATGGAGCCTCTTCCCGAGGCCATCGCCGACGAAGCCGCGGCCGAGCGGGTCAACGCCGAGTAGGTCTCAAGCAACTCATATCGGAAGGGCCCGGGAGTAATCCCGGGCCCTTTTGCTATGCGGCGTCTACTGACCCAGCGGTTTGGGGACATTGTAGAGATCTTCCTTCGGGAAGACCGGTTTGGCGCGGGAGCCAAAGCCCGGCAGGAAATGCTTGTCGTTGGGGTCGTAGACATAGATCAGCCCAAAGGGCGTCAGATGCCAGCCTAGCGCTGGCGGCGGGCTGTGGTCTCCGGGGGCAGGCAGGGGCAGGGAGCCAAAGGTCTCACGATCCGCGCGGGTTTGTTCGAACGGGTTTGGCGGCGTCTCGTTCGTTCAGCAGTCACGCTGGGCGCTGGATCGGTGGGTTTGAAGGGCTGAGCCCGGGCAGCCAAGTTTAAGGGCGTGGCGTCCTGGAACGGTCGCCGGCGGGGCGGCTTCAGCCCTGATCTGGCTCGGAACAGGGGTCACCGGAGGTGACGGCGGTGACGGCGGTGACGGGGCGGGACGACAGGCGTGGTCGGTTCTACCTTTGGCGTTCGGACCAGATCACGGGGCAGATAGATCAAAATCTCTGGAACTTGTGTGGGCGGTGGGCGAGTCTCGTGCGGGGCCATGAGGGTCAGAATCACCCCGTTGATCGACAACGATCCGACGATGGCGATCGACCATTGCCTCGCCCTGTCGTGTCTTGATCTTCGCATGGCCCGGCCGAGCGACGCCCCCCAGTGAACGGTGTTGCCGGATCAAGTTGACCGAAGCGTGGCGGCTAGAAAGGTTGCTTCCAGATCGGAACCATTCGGTCGTCGGTACAGCCGACACCCAGGTTGGCTTCCTTGCAGCCAAAATGTTTTGCGTCGCCGGAAGGCCGCATCCGTTGGTTTTTCTTTTCCTTGGCCGCGGACTCAACCGCGAACTCTGACTCGCGAGCATTGGGCGGGATCACCGTCTCGCCGGGACGCGGGACGCGCGCATGACTTGTCAGGTCACGCACGCAATCCGTGCGTTGGGCCTGGGTCATCCGCGAGACGTCCTGACCTTCGCAGCCCAGCCTCAAGGGGCGCGGAGCCGCCTGGGCGGTGGCGGCGGGGGGGGGCTCGACTTCGGGCGGCCTGGGCGCCCTTGCGGCCGGCAGTGGGGATGTCGGGATAGACAAGGGCGCCTCGACGGGCCGCGGCTGCACGGGCGTTGACGGCGGGGTCTGCCGGGTGACGGGTTTTGGCCTGGGTTCGGGCTTTGGCTTTGGAATCGCGAACGGTCGCTCGAGTGTTATTTCAACTGTGGGCAATTCGTACAGAGGCGCCTCGGCCTTGCGACTCATCAGGACACCCAGCACCGCGACGTGCACGACCAGGGAAACGGCGACAGCCATCCCCCAACGCTGCAATCGTTTCGGGCGCCTGGTCCCCATGATCCTTCCCCGTCACGCCCCCACGCGCCGAACTAGGCAGCTATTAGGGCGGAAGCGAGGCTGGATTGCACCGCTTTCTGACCGCTGCGCCCGGATGCATCGTAACATGACTGACCGATCGCGCTTGACCGATGAGCCCTTCGCGGGTAGGGAACGCGCTCATTTTCGAGGCGGGTTCGGACTTGGTCCGGCCCCGCCGTTTCGTGCTTGTATAAAGCCCGATCCGAAAAACCGTAACGACAGACGCCTTTAAGACCCACCGAAGCGCTTCGGCCCAACGGCACACGCTTCCATCAAGAGCAAAGAGTAAAAGAACTTTATGCCGACAATCAACCAGCTCCTCCGCAAGCCCCGGCGTCCTCTGCCGACGCGGAACAAGGTGCCCGGCCTGAAAGGCTGCCCCCAACGCCGCGGCGTATGCACCCGGGTTTACACGACGACCCCGAAGAAGCCGAACTCGGCTCTGCGGAAGGTCGCCAAGGTCCGTCTGACTACAGGCATTGAAGCCCTGTGCTACATCCCCGGCGAAGGCCACAATCTGCAGGAGCACTCTGTGGTCCTGATCCGCGGCGGCCGCGTGAAGGACCTTCCCGGCGTCCGCTATCACATCCTGCGCGGCGTTCTCGACACGCAAGGCGTTAAAGATCGCAAACAGCGTCGTTCGCTCTACGGCGCCAAGCGTCCGAAGTAAGGATCAAGAATCATGTCCCGCCGTCACCGCGCAGAGAAGCGTGAAGTCCTTCCCGATCCCAAATTTGGCGACCTGACGGTCACCAAGTTCATGAACTACGTCATGTACGAAGGCAAAAAGGCCGTCGCCGAAAACATCGTCTACGGCGCCTTCGACATCATCACCGACAAACGCAAAGACCAGACCGCGATCGAAACCTTCCACTCCGCGCTCGACAATGTCGCGCCGGCGGTTGAAGTGCGCTCGCGCCGGGTCGGCGGCGCCACCTATCAGGTGCCCGTCGAAGTGCGTCCCGACCGCCGCAAGGCCCTGGCGATCCGCTGGCTGGTGGGCGCCGCCCGCAAGCGCGGCGAGAACACCATGACCGAAAAGCTGGCGGCCGAACTGCTGGACGCTTCGAACAACCGCGGCGTCGCGGTCAAGAAGCGCGAAGACACCCACAAGATGGCCGAAGCCAACCGGGCATTCTCGCACTACCGCTGGTAATCCAGGGCCCGCCCGAAAAACGGAGCGGGCGGTTCCTTAAGGCGCCGCCCGCTCCGAACCTTTGAAGAGTATCCCATGCCTCGCACGACACCGATTGAAGACTACCGCAACTTCGGGATCATGGCCCACATCGACGCGGGCAAGACCACCGTCACCGAGCGGATTCTGTATTACACCGGCAAGAGCCACAAGATCGGCGAAGTGCACGACGGCGCGGCCACCATGGACTTCATGGTGCAGGAGCAGGAACGCGGCATCACGATCACCTCGGCGGCCACAACGGCGATCTGGAACAAGCACCGCCTGAACATCATCGACACCCCGGGTCACGTTGACTTCACCATTGAAGTTGAACGCTCGCTGCGCGTGCTGGACGGCGCCGTTGCGGTGCTCGACGGCAACCAAGGCGTTGAGCCCCAGACCGAAACCGTCTGGCGCCAGGCCGACCGCTACAATGTTCCGCGCATCGTGTTCGTCAACAAGATGGACAAGATCGGCGCCGACTTTGACGCCTGCGTGAAATCCATCCGCGACCGTCTGGGCGCGAAGGCCGTGCCGATCCAGCTGCCGATCGGCTCGGAAACCACCTTGCGTGGCATCGTTGACCTTGTGCGCATGAAAGCCGTTGTCTGGGACAACGACGGTCTGGGCGCGACCTATCGCGACGAGGAAATCCCTGCCGACATGCTGGCCGCCTGCCAGGACGCCCGGCATTTCATGATCGAGAACGCCGTCGAACTGGATGACGAGGCGATGGAAGCCTATCTGGGCGGCGAAGAGCCCTCGGTCGAAGTCATCAAGAAGTGCCTGCGTAAGGCAGTCCTGACCGGCGCCTTCTATCCGATCCTCGCCGGCTCGGCTTTCAAGAACAAGGGCGTCCAGCCCCTGCTCGACGCCGTGATCGATTACCTGCCCAGCCCGGTGGATATTCCGCCGACGCCTGGCATCGACTTCAAGACCGAAGAGCCGACCGTCCGCCGCGCGGCCGACGACGAAGCCCTGTCGATCCTTGCCTTCAAGATCATGGATGACCCCTTCGTTGGCACCCTGACCTTCTGCCGCGTCTATTCGGGCAAGATTGAAACTGGCATGGGCCTGCTCAACTCGTCGCGCGACAAGCGCGAGCGCGTCGGCCGCATGCTGCTCATGCACGCCAACGACCGCGAAGACATCAAGGAAGCCTTTGCCGGCGACATCATCGCGCTGGCTGGCCTGAAGGACATGCGCACGGGCGATACGCTGTGCGATCCGCTCAAGAGCCCGGTCATCCTTGAGCGCATGACGTTCCCGGAACCCGTCATCGAAATCGCCATTGAACCCAAGTCCAAGGCCGACCAGGAAAAGCTGGGCGTCGCTCTGGGCAAGATGATCGCCGAGGACCCGTCCTTCACCGTCCATACCGACCAGGAGTCGGGGCAGACGATCATGAGGGGCATGGGCGAGCTGCACCTGGACATCAAGGTCGATATTCTCAAGCGCACCTACAAGGTCGAAGCCAACATCGGCGAGCCGCAGGTTGCCTACCGCGAGAGCCTCGGCAAGAAGACCGAGATTGACTACACCCACAAGAAGCAGACCGGTGGCACCGGCCAGTTCGCGCGGGTCATGCTGACGTTTGAGCCGGGCGAGCCGGGTTCGGGCTTTGTTTTCGAGTCCAAGATCGTTGGCGGCGCGATCCCCAAGGAATTCATCCCCGGGGTGGAAAAGGGCCTGGAAAGCGCCAAGGAAAATGGCCTGCTGGCCGGCTTCCCGCTGATCGACTTCAAGGCGACCCTCACTGACGGCAAGTTCCACGACGTCGACTCCTCCGTCCTGGCCTTCGAAATCGCATCACGCGCAGCGTTCCGCGAACTGAAGGAAAAGGGCGCGCCCAAGTTGCTCGAGCCGATCATGAAGGTCGAAGTGCTGTCACCGGACGATTATCTCGGCGATGTCATCGGCGACCTGAACAGCCGCCGTGGACAGATCCAGGGCACCGAAACCCGCGGCAACGCCCAGGTGGTCACCGCCTTCGTTCCGCTGGCCAGCATGTTCGGCTATATCGGAAACCTGCGCGGCATGAGCCAGGGCCGTGCTTCGTTCTCCATGACCTACGACCACTACGAGCCGGTGCCGCAACACGTCGCCGACGAAATCATCAAGAAGTTTAGCTAGACCCCCAAACCCCCTAACCAGAGGACAGGCCCGGATAGGGCTGGAGCTTGAATGGCCAAAGAGAAATTCAACCGTAACAAGCCGCACTGCAACATCGGCACGATTGGTCACGTTGACCATGGCAAGACGACGCTGACGGCAGCGATTACGATGATCCTTGCGAAATCGGGTGGTGCGACTGCCAAGTCGTACGCGGACATTGACGCTGCGCCTGAAGAAAAGGCGCGCGGCATCACGATCAACACGGCGCACGTAGAATATGAGACGGCGAACCGTCACTATGCGCACGTCGACTGCCCCGGGCACGCTGACTATGTGAAGAACATGATCACGGGCGCGGCGCAGATGGACGGCGGGATCTTGGTGGTCTCGGCGGCTGATGGTCCGATGCCGCAGACGCGCGAGCACATCCTTCTGGCCCGTCAGGTTGGCGTTCCGGCTCTGGTGGTGTTCATGAACAAGGTGGACATGGTCGACGATCCTGAGCTTCTGGATCTGGTTGAGATGGAAGTTCGCGAACTTCTGTCGAGCTACCAGTTCCCGGGCGATGACATTCCGATCGTTCGCGGCTCTGCGCTGGCGGCGGTTGAGAACAAGACCCCGGAGATCGGCGAGAACGCGATCCTGGAGCTGATGGCGGCGGTTGACGCCTACATTCCGCAACCGGAACGCCCTATTGACCTGCCGTTCCTGATGCCTGTGGAAGACGTTTTCTCGATCTCGGGCCGCGGCACGGTTGTGACCGGCCGTATCGAGCGCGGGATCGTTAAGGTTGGCGAGGAAGTCGAGATCGTCGGCATCCGCCCCGTTCAAAAGACGGTGTGCACGGGCGTCGAGATGTTCCGCAAGCTGCTGGACCAGGGCCAGGCTGGCGACAACGTCGGGGTACTGCTGCGCGGCACCAAGCGCGAGGAAGTCGAGCGCGGTCAGGTTCTGTGCAAGCCCGGCTCGATCACGCCCCACACCAAGTTCGTGGCCGAGGCCTATATCCTGACCAAGGAGGAGGGCGGGCGTCACACGCCGTTCTTCACGAACTATCGCCCGCAGTTCTACTTCCGCACGACGGACGTGACCGGGATCATCCACCTTAAGGAAGGTGTCGAGATGATCATGCCTGGCGACAACGCCGAGCTGGACGTCGAGCTGATCACCCCGATCGCCATGGAAGAAAAGCTGCGCTTCGCCATCCGCGAAGGCGGCCGCACCGTCGGCGCCGGCGTCGTCGCCAAGATCGTCCAGTAAGGTC
>CANJPZ010000021.1 GCA_947476325.1 Caulobacteraceae bacterium
GCCGGATATCCTTCGCCACCCGTTCACCGGGCGTCGTTTTATGGGGCAAGGGTTTTGCTCTCATCTTCGTTCCTACGTCACTGCGATGAGACCAAAACCCCCCGTTAGCGGGAACCCTCAATCTGTCTCATTGGTGCTGACGGCGGACAATTACGCCCAGGTCCAGGATTGGAATGGTCACGAGCTTTGGTGCCTTGTGCGGGAATTTCTCAGGAATGGGAATCGTCTGGCTGGCCGGGCGCCTGCTCACGGCTGGGCATGGCTACGGGCCGCTCCTGATCATTGCGGCCGGCTCATATCTGGTTGCCTTGACATGGCTGCATATTTGGGTGCCGCGCTTGGAAAGTGCCGAACCGGAGCTGACCGTCATGCAGACAGTGTGATCCGCTTCACGCGCGAGGCTGGAGCGAATTGAGGTAAGGTTGGGCCCGTTTGGTTGTGGGTCAAAATTGGCTGCCCGGCACGTCTTCGGAATGTCCGATTTCGGGCCATCCTCCAATGACCGCTTCTGGCGCAATCGAGACAAGTCGCCTCGCGACTGCTAGCACCTCGCTGACAGACGAAATCGCGCCTACAATCCGGAGCTAAACACTGACCGAAGAACTGGCACCTTCACTGGTTTTTCTGTCCCGTCGATCCCCGCTCCTGTGGGGTGTTGCGATAGTCTCGATGCTTCCGCCGGTTATGGCGGCATGGCTGATCGGCTTGGGCCCTCCGGGAATGATCGACGCCGAGCTTGGCGGGCGCTGGACGGGGTGGCTCTTCCGAGGATCGCTAGTTCTTGTATCGAGCGTCCTTTTTTGGCCCGTGGCCTGGCTCAGCGGTCGCTATGTGTCGAGCGCCAGACTGCTAACCGATGGGCGCATGAGCTTCACACTATGGGGCCTGCTGGGCCCCAGCGACCATCTTTGGCCCGGTTTTTTGGAAGGTGTCCCTGTCATCGACGACGGGCGCGGCAAAGGCTCGGGCGTCTCGCCTAAGATCCGGATGTTGTTTCAGCCCATGTTGCGCGCACTATTCGGCTACCGCGCCCGCCTATGGCCGGGCGGACCCACCTTGCACGAGGGCCGTACCCACATTCCGGGGCGCGTGTGGGTGGATGCACCCTTTGTCATTCTAAAGCCGGCTCGGGGCAGGCTACTGCTCATAGACATGCAAGGTGAGTTTCCAGCGGGATTTGATGCGTTTCTCGATGCGCTGTAAGTCCAAAAGGCGAGGCGCGGTTTTGGCTGAGATCAAGCCGACCTGGGCTTGAAATCTCGCTGAAGTGAAAGCCGAAGTGAGGGCGCTGGCTGACACTCCCTGATAATGGCCGATACGCCCTCTTTGATGACCAGACTGGCCGACCTCCAGCTGGCGCGCGAATGTCAGGGATCTGGCATGGCCCTAATGGCCGCTTATGGCGCTTTCAGGTCATTGGCTCCTCGAGCCTTTTCTCATCATCTCCGGGTGGAGGTCCGGTTCCGGCGACGCGAAAATTGAAGATCAGGTTCAACAAATATCCCCCGACGCCTGTGATGCTCGCCGAAGCGATACGGCTAAACATGACCTCAAGGTGAAACACGGTCACGAACAGCCACATCAGCAGTGTCAGGACGAACGCCGCGAGCGACGCGATCACCATGAAATAGACGAGGCCGACTTTCACCCCGCGCCGGGTTCCCGAGAACACAAACCACCGGGCCAGAAAGTAGCTCAGCACGTGCGATGCGAGGAACGAGCCGACCGTCGCAACCAGATACTCCACGTGGGCGTACTGCACCAAAAGATACAGCAGGCCCAGGTCAACAAGAAACGTCGGCAGCGAGATCGCCACGTTCCGCACGAACCTCAGTATTTCTTCCTGAACCTCAAGAACACGCATCACACATCACCGGGAAGATTTACAAAGGGGGAGCGGTCGGTGGCAGCATGATAACCCGGGCGCTGGATTGCAAAACCAGAACGCATCGCGACAGACGTTCTCACCGAAAGTGGCCCGCCTCTACGTTCACAGCCAGGATACGCCGACACCACCATTCCTGCCGGCATGGCCGGGCTCGATGAGTCCCGCCGCACCTTCGGAACGCGCCAAAATGTTGTCGCGCAAATCTCCGGAATATGGAGCAGCTCTGATGTCCGTTCCTGGCGCAAGGCGGGCGCCTGAGATCTACCGCACCGGCTTCTTGAACCGCAGCATGAACTGGTCGGTCCTGCCCAGGATCGCAGGGTCAAGGACAAGTTGGTTATGGGGGTCGGCGGGATTGGCGAGGATCGCGCTTTCACCGTCGAGCACAAAACCTGCCGCCGTCACCTCGGCCTTTACCGCAGCAGGGTCAATGCGATGCAGCGTCTCGGTGGCGGCGAGGCCGGAACCAGCCAATGCGGCATGGTCGATCACCACAAAGACGCCGCCGGGCTTGAGCGCTGCGAAGACCTTGCGGTTGAAGGCCGCCACATCGGCGGGACCCATGAACCGGTCGTGCAGATCGTGGTAGTTCTGGCGAATGAACACCGCATCGAGGTTGCCTGGCAGAACCATGGCGTCGATCGCCGGCGTTGAATATTCCACGTTGGCGAACTGCGGCTTACCGCTGTTCGCCTTGATCTCATCGGGAAGTTGGGGCTGGTTTTTGAAAATCTCCACCGGAACGACGGCAAACACCCGGCCCTGAGGCCCCACCGTCTCGCCGAATACCGTGGCGAATCGTCCCGAAACGATGTCGGCGATGCGATCGCCCCTCATTAAGCCGATGAACCTGAGAACGTCCGGGCCCTTGAACACCGGATTCGACAAGGCATCTCCGCGCGACGGATCAAAGGCTACCTTGGGGTCTATGCGCTGAGCGATGGCGGGGGCCGCCGCCATGGCGAAAATCGTTACGACAAGCGCGAGCCTTGTTCGGAAGTTCATGCGTCAGTCTCCTCGACTTCGTAAAGCGCAGTCTGCTCCGCCTCTGTATCTGGCAGGCCAATAGACAGCACCGGGTCAGGGCGCAATCAAACCGACCTCCAGGGGCGCTGGCGCGCCCGCCTCCTGAAACTCAAGTTCGGCATACCCTTGCGCCGCGACCTTCCGCAGTCGCGCCGCGTATTTTTGAGCGCCGCCGTTGTAGACCATGTAGCGGACCTTTCCTTCCTCGTGCCCGGCGACATTCGAGTTGTAGCCGGTGAACCAGGACTTGGCCTTTCGCATCAGCATGCTGGCGTACATCTCCTTCACGTGAGCGGTCCAGGCCGCCTCCGCCGCGCTGCCCGCTTCAACCCGCTCCTGGCAGTTGCGTCCCATGTGTTCGATCAGGTCGGCGCACCAGCCGGCCGCGGTTTCAATGCCCCGCGGATAGTTGGTCGAGGCCGAGGCCCCTTGCGGCCCGCTGATCATCAGCATGTTCGGAAAGCCGTGCACCATCACGCCCATGAAGGTGGATACTTCCTCGTCCCACTTGTCCTTGAGGCGCAGCCCCCCCCTCCCCCGGATATCGATCCTGTCCTGGGACCCGGTCACGGCGTCAAAGCCCGTGGCGTAGACGATCAGGTCGACCTCGTGGTCGCCCCCGCTCGTCCGCAAACCCGTCTCCGTCACGCATTCGATCGGCGTCTCGCGAAGGTCCACCAGTTTGACGTGGGGCATGTTGAAGGCTTCCAGATAGTTCGTCTCCAACGGCACCCGCTGAACCCCGAAGCCGTGATCCCTGGGGATCAGTTTCTCGGCCAGCACAGGGTCCTTCACCCGGCGGCGAACCTGATCGGCCATATATTCCGAGAACTCGGCGTTGGCCGCCTCGTTCATGAAGATTTCGGAGAAATTCGCCATCCAGATGCCAAATCCAGGCTCGGCATAGAGCCGGTCCCAAAGCGCCACCCGCTCTTCACGCGACACATTGTAAAATCCGCGCCGGTCGGGATCGTGCACAAAGCCCGTGGGCGTGCGGGCGCAAAGGGCGAAAATTTCCTCGTAGCGGGCTCGGATGTCCGCCATCTCGGCCTCGGAGATCGGGCTGTTGTTCAGCGGGGCGCACCAGTTGGGACGGCGTTGCAGCGCCACCAGTTCGCCGACCTGATCGGCGATCGCCCCGATCACCTGGATCGCCGTCGCACCTGCGCCGATTACCGCGACCTTCTTGCCGGCCAGGTCAACCGGCTCATGGGGCCAGTGGAAGGTGTGAAATTGCCGGCCCCTGAACCGGTCCATGCCCGGTATTCCGGGCAGGGTGGGCATCGACAACAGCCCCGTCCCCAGGATCAAAAAGCGGGTCGTCAGCCGGCGCCCGTCACTGACCGTAAGGCGCCACAGGCCCGCGTCCTCGTCGAAATGGGCCGACTCGAGGCGGCAATTGAACTGCATGTGGCGCCGCAGATCGAACTTGTCTGCGACGTAGTTGAGATAGCGCAGATTCTCGGGCTGACTGGAGAAACGCTCTTTCCAATGCCACTCGTCCAGAAGCTCCCGCGAGAATGAGTAGCCGTAGGTGTAGCTTTCGGAATCAAAGCGGCAACCGGGATAGCGGTTCGAGTACCAGGTGCCGCCAAGGTCCGCAGCCGCCTCCAGGACCGTAGCCTTCAAACCCAGATCAACAAGACGCTTGATCTGATAGATGCCTCCAATCCCGGCGCCCACCACAACGGCGTCAAAATCCGGCCGCCCGATGTCATTCAGCATGTGGGCGCTATCCCGGTGGACCGTTGGAGCGTCGGGAGCGAACGATTGTTGGCCATCCGCTCAGAATTGGCTGCCAGGCGGGTGAGGTCAACCTCCCCCTTAGCCCATGCCGCATTTTGCCATATGAGGCGTGCTGACGGCCGGGGCCGTTCGTTTCCCAACGGTGATTGTCCGGGATCCGGAGCGGCCCTTGTGAGGGTTCCAGGCGTTAAGGGGTGGTGACGATCCGCCACCACCACCTTGAGGCAAGCAGCTATTCGCGGTTCGGGATCAGCAGCACCTTGCCCGACCGGCCGCCTTCCGCTGCGCGCGTGACGGCCGCTGCGATTTCATCCAGGGAGAACCTGGAATCGATCCTGGCCTTCAGCGCGCCGCTGGCGACCAGTTGAATGACCTGACCATAGGCAGCCTGCTTTTCTTGCGCGCTGGCCGTCTGGAACCATTTGGACAGCCAGAAGCCGCGAACCCGCACATCGTTAAAGATGATGGCGACCGAGTTCAGCACGGGCGACTGTGCGGTCAAAGAGCCATAGGCCACAATCGTACCGCCGGTCGCGAGGCACTCGACCATGCGCGAGAATGTCTCGCCGCCCACGGCGTCAATCGCCAGCGAGATGGGAGCGTTGTCCGTCTCCAGGGCGATGCGTTTGGCCAGATCCGGTCCGTCCTTGATCACGACTTCGGCGCCCAGCGCCTTGAGATCGGGCGCAAGATCATCACGGCGAACCAAGTTAACGGTTTTCAGTCCCCGCTGGCGCGCAAGCTGGACGATGTACTCGCCGACGGCGGAATTCGCCGCGCTTTGCAGGACCCAGTCACCTGGCTTCAGATCCACGAAGGTCCCCAGGATCAGGTGCGCGGTCAGGGGATTGACCGTCAGCATCGACATCTGCTCGACATCGCCGGCGTCGGGCAGAGGGACAAACGCGCCGGCCGGCGCAACGATTTCCTGCCGCCAGGTTGAGCCGCCGGCCAGCATGACGCGCTGACCGACCTGCAGACCCGTCACGTCGGGCGAGACCCCGACGACGAGGCCAATGCCTTCTGCGCCCGGGATCGCCGGCAGCGTGGGCGGAACCCCATAGTGACCGGCAATCTGCAGTAGATTGGAGGGATGAATCGGGGTCGCGAGCACTTTCACGCGGACCTGCCCGGCATTCAGTGGGCTTGCGGGCGCATCCTTGACCTTCAGCACGTGGGCCGGATCTCCGATTTCGTCATGCTGTACAAATTTCATGTCACATCTCCTTGGGCGATAATTCATCGTCTCATGGGATATAATGAGCGGAATTCAGCAGAAAAATGGTGCAATTTGCGGAATATAATTGTCTAATAGGCAATAATAATGGATGGTGGCAGGACGGCATGGATAGGCTTCGGGCGCTGAGATATTTTCTGGAGACCGCCGAGACGGCGAGCTTTTCCCGGGCCGCCGAAAGGCTGGGCGTGCCGGCCTCATCCGTTTCCCGGCGAATCTATGATCTTGAACAAGAGCTCGGCGTCGCCCTGTTCCACAGGTCCACGCGTGTCGTGAGGCTGACCGAACTGGGGGCGCTCTATCTGGAGCAGATAAAGCCCGTGATCGCCGCGCTCGGCATTGCCGACGAACTGGTCGGGCAGCAATCCAGCAGCCCATCTGGAATCCTGAAGATAACTGCGGCGCCGGACTATGGCCGCGTGCGGCTTCTGCCGGCGCTCGCGAAAATGGCCACGCAGTACCCGGAGATCGTCTGCGACGTTCAGCTGACCGATGACGTCTACAACCTCGCCCAGAATGACGTGGATATCGCCATAAGGGCCACCGCCACCCTGCCCGATCGCGCCGTAGCGCGAAGACTGGCGGACGGTCGGTTCATCCTGGTCGCGGCCCCGGCCTATCTGAAAAGGAATGGCCGCCCAAAGACCCTGGCGGATCTGCAGCAACACAAAGCCCTGCTGTACCGGCGCCCCCAGGGCATCTTGTACTGGCAGGCCAGGTCCGCGGACGGCTGGCAGGAGATTCGATTGTCACCCGCCTACATCAGCAACCAGGGTGACGCGCTGCTGGATCACGCTATCGCCGGCCATGGCCTAGCGCTCATTCCCAGATGGGGGCTTTCCAGCTACCTTGCCGACGGCAGTCTGGTGCATGTTGTTCTGGACGATGCCGATATCTCGGCCTCCCGCAACGAGAACTCCGGCGTCTTTCTCCTCTATCACCGGCCCAAGTACAGCGTGATGAAGATCAGGGCCGCGGTGGATTTCCTGTCGTCCGAACTGACCGAAGACCCCAGGCGCGACGGGCATGGAGCGGACCGTCAGCACGAGTCCGGCGTTTTGCGACCAGACCCTGCAGGCCTGCGCCGTCAGGATCCCGCTCAAGCCGCCGAGCGCGGCCGGCCCTAGCGCCAGATCAGCGGCGGAAGCAGCATCAGGCTCATGATGGTCGAGGTCACCAGTCCGCCAAGGATCACCAGCGCCATCGGGCCATGGATTTCGCGGCCAGTCTGGCCCGTCGCCAGGGCCAGGGGCGCCAGGCCCAGGGCTGTGACCAGGGCGGTCATCAGGATGGGCCTGACCCGTTCTCGGGTGGCCTGGATCACGGTTTCCAGCGACCAGTCCCGGCCATCGCAATCCACCAGATGATCCAGATGGCTGATCAGCAGAATGGCGTTGCGCGCGGCCACACCGAACAGGGTGACGAATCCGACTAGGGAGCCGAGAGACAGCGTGCCGCCGGTCAGAGCCACGGCGACGACGCCGCCGGCCCGCAATCGGAAGACCCGACGTGCTTCGAGGCGCCTTTGGGCGGGGTCCGGCCACCCTTGCGCAATGGCTGAACCGACGCCTCACTTGCTGTTGTCTGAAAAGGGGGGGCGGCTATAATTCCCCCATAACAAGCATCCGCCGGTCGCGCGGATCTCAGGGGAGCCAAATGTCCAGAAAATTCATCGGGGTTCTTGCCCTGTCGGCCATCGCCGTGAGCGCCATTGGCCTGTCCGCCGTCGCCCAGACGCCGGGTCGCGCGCCCGCCGTCCCGGCTGAGCCCGTGCTCCATGCCGACTTCGCCGACAACGCCAACTGGCTGTGCCTGCCCGGGCGCCAGGATGCGTGCACGGTCAATCTCGACACCAGCATCGTGGCCCCCGGCGGGACGACCACCATCGAGCGCTACGTCCCCGCGGCCAATCCGGCCATCGACTGCTTCTACATCTACCCCACCGTCTCCAACGACCCGTTCAGCACCAGCGACCTGGTCCCCGGTCCTGAAGAGCGCGCCGTGATCGAGCGTCAGTTCGCCCGCTTCGGTGCGGTCTGCCGCCAGTTCGCGCCCATGTATCGCCAGACCACCCTGGTTCAGCTCAACGCCGGCCAGACGCCGGGCGCCACTCCGCCGCCCCGCCGGGGCGCAGCCGGGCAAAGCGCCGCTGACATCGACGATGCCTGGAACTACTACATGACCCACTACAACAACGGCCGGGGCGTGGTGATCCTGGGTCACAGCCAGGGCGCCGGACAGGTCAGCCGCCTAGTGCGCGCCTTTGTCGACGGCAAGTCCATCCAGCGCCAGCTGGTCAGCGTCATGGTCATCGGCGGCAGCGTCAATGTTCCGAAGGGCAAGGATGTCGGCGGCACGTTCACTGCCATTCCCGCCTGCCGCTCAAAATCCCAGATCGGCTGCGTGATTTCCTACGGCTCGTTCCGCGACACCGTCCCGCCCAACGCCACCGGTCAGGCCGTCGGCGCCGGGGCCAGCGATGGTCCCAACGGCACACAGGGTCTGTGCGTCGATCCGGCCCAGCTGGTGGCTGGCAAGCCTGGACCTGCCCCGGTTGACGCCTATCTGGCGGTTAACCCGTCGATCAACCCCTCACTCAAGCCCCCGCCCCGCTGGAGCCTGACCCAGATCATCCGTACCCCCTTCGCCAAGGCGCCCGGCTTGATTTCCAGCCAGTGCGTCGACAAGGGCGGCAAGATCTTTCGCGAGATCCACGTCAACGCCGATCCAGCAGACAAGCGCGCCGACGACGTCTACGGCGATGTCATGCGCAATGGCGAGCCGGACCACGGCTGGGGTCTGCATAACCTCGACATGAACCTGGGTATGGGGGACTTCATCACCATCGTCCGCGCCCAAGCCCAAGCCTACACCCAGGCAAAGCACTGACCAAAACAAACGCCCGCCCCTTCATGTGAAGGGACGGGCGCTTTGTCGTTCGATGGGTCGCGAAGGTTAGTTGCCGGTCACGGCGCCGGCCACGCCGCCGATGATGGCGCCGCCGACGGTGCTGCTGGTGTCATAGCCGATGGCCTGGCCGGCTGCTGCGCCCAGAACCGCGCCGGCAACGGCCCGATCCGAGCTGGTGGTGCCGCAAGCGACCAGCGACAGGGCGACGACAGCCAGGGTGGGGAGAATGATGAAATTACGCATGGGAAGGACTCCTCTGTAGATGAGGATAACAACGGCCCCCGGACGCCCCGGTTCCCGCCGGCCGACTAGCCTTCCCGTTCAAGCCTATTAAGTATTTGATAAATTAAAATAAATATTCCTGACGCGCCCCCCAGACCCGCAACGGCCCCCAGGCCATAGGTGGCGATCTTGCTCCCGCCCGTGGCACCTGCGCCTTGCAGGGCCAGCACATAAGACAGGCCCAGAAGCACCAGTCCGCCGGCGCCGATCATTCCGAGCTGGATGACGGACAGGCTCGCCAGGGAACGCTGCGACGGCTCAAATTGTTGGTCCACGCCGTATCCGGGAATTTGGTAGAGGATCTCGCCCTGATGGGCCGGCGACACGGCTTCAACGACGGCCTCGGCGGCCGGCGCCTCGACCGGATCCGGCGCCGCGTCCCGAACAAGCTCCATCGGCAGATCGTGCTGCGGCTCATCGACCGGCTCTGCCGTCTCGCGCACCGCCTGGGCCTGGGGCCCTTGCATGGATGTGGTCAGCACCACGGGCTGTGCGAAGACAGCCTCATCGTCGAGACGCGGTTTGACGATCGCCGACGGCACGGGAACAAAGCCGGCCTGCGGCGTCAGGAACAGAGCCTTCTCGGCCGAGCGGCGGCGGATCAGGGCGTCGACGACAATATCCTCGCCTTCAAAGTCTGCCTTTCGCCAGGCCTCAAGGGCGTGGGCCGCCTGCAAGAGCGCGCCTTCATTGACCAGTTTCAGCACATTGGAGACGCGGAAAGCGTCAAGGCCGATGTTGAAGGCAAAGGCGGTCAGGGCGTCGAACTGGTTCTGGTTGAGCGGGGTATAGGTCAGATCGTTGACCCCGCCGCTGACGTTCAGCAGGTCGTAGATCAGCAGAGCCTCGGCGTCGGACTCGTTGACCGAGGCGCCGTCTCGGGCGGTCAGGGTGTGTCCATAGCCGATCGTCCAGCGGCCGTCGGCCAGCTGCGCGGCCGAGCGGCGATAGCCCTCGAACGCCTTGATCAGCCCGATGGCTGTTCTGGAAACATGAAGACGAGGCTTCATCGCTTCGGTTTGCCCCAGTTTGAAACACACGCGGCATTGCGCGGTGGGTCAGGGGCAAGATCAGGGCCGCCTACAACAGGATGATGGCGGCCAGGCCAAGGAACGACAAAAAGCCTGTGAAATCCGTGACAAAGGTCACGAACACAGACGACGAAACCGCCGGATCGCGGCCCAGCCGGTCCAAGGCAAGGGGCGAAAGGATTCCGGCCAGCGAGGCGACGAACAGATTGACCACCAGGGCCAGCCCTACAGTCAGGCTGAGACGCGGATCGTGGAACAGCAGATAGACCGCCAGCGCCATAACAGCCGCAAGGGTCGCCCCGTTGAACAGGCCGACCACCATCTCGCGCCGCACGATGCGCATGGCGTTGGCCGCGTTCAGCTCGCGGCCCGCAAGCGCTCGCACCGCCACGGCCAGGGTCTGGGTGCCGGCGTTGCCGCCCAGTGAGGCGACGATGGGCATGATAATGGCCAGGGTGACCAGCTTGGCGATCTCGGCCTGGAAGGCCCCGATGACGCTGACGGCCACGGTCTCGGTGGCCAGGTTGAGGATCAGCCACGGCAGGCGCGACTTGACGATGTCGATGACCGTCGCATCGCGGCCGGCGTCGGACACGCCGGCCAGGGCCAGGATGTCTTCTTCGCTCTCTTCCTGGATAACGCCGACGATATCGTCGACGGTGATCTGGCCGACCAGCCGCCCGCTTGCGTCGACAACCGGCGCCGAGATCAGGTGGTACTTGTCGAAGATGTAGGCGACCTCTTCCTGGTCCATGCCGACCGGGATTTCGGTGACCGGCTCCATGATATCCGAGAGCAACTTGTCGCGCTGGGCGCGCAGCAGTCCGCTGACGGGCACCGCGCCCTGGGCCTTGAAGGCCGGATCGACCACATAGACTTCGAAGAACAGTTCGGGCAGATCGTCGCCCGAATTGCGGACGTGGTCGATCGTCTGGCCAACGGTCCAGAACTGCGGCGCGGCCAGCACCTCGCGCTGCATCAGGCGGCCGGCGGTTTCCTCTTCATAGGCCAGGGCCGTTTCGATGGCGGCGCGGTCGACGTCCGACATGGCCGCCAGCACCTGGTCGCGCTGGTCGTCCTCCATGTCGTCGACCACGTCGGCGGCGTCATCGGAGTCGAGCTCGCCCAAGGCGCGGGCCAGGGTCGCCGGCGCGACGGTTTCCAGCACCTCCTCGCGCAGTTTCGTGTCGAGTTCGGCAATGATTTCGGCCAGATCTTCCGGCGCCAGCAGCGGAATGATCTCTTCGCGGTAGTCGGACGACAGGAACCCCATCAGATCCGCCACGTCTTCGGGACGCAAGGCCTGCACCAGTTCGCGCAGTCGCTCGACATCGCCCTTGTCGGCGGCGTCGATGACCATGTCTACATAGGTCGGGGTGAGCTCGTAGTTCTCGCCCAGGGCGATGTCTTCGAGGTCCTGAGGCTCGTCAACGGAGGCAGGCTTGTTGGCCATATCGCCGGAAGGTCCGGTCATAATCGCACCCTCCTTCAGTATTGCCCGATCGGCTCTGTTCCGTTGACGTTAGACCCTTAAGTTCACTGGTGCGGTCGAGAAGACTCGAACTTCCACGGGTTGCCCCACAGCGACCTCAACGCTGCGCGTCTACCAATTCCGCCACGACCGCCCGTGGTGAGGCGCGGGGTTAGCAAACCGGGGATGATTTGGAAAGGGATTGCGGTGCAAAGGCGCCCCACCCTGACCAATTCATTGCGGCACAAGATTTTACCGACTGCGAGCCGGTTACCCGGACCCTGAATATGGCAGATTGCACGGTAGTTGTGAGCCCCGTGTTTGGTCATACGTGACGGGAGAATTCGAGCGTCGTCAGCCGCCGCTTGCCATGAAATCGTAGACGTCCGCCGGACCGATGACGGCGATGGCGATACGGTCATCGCTGATCTGGATTTCGCCTCGCGCAACCGGATAATTGTTGGCCAGAATCCAGACGCTGTCATTGACCTTGGCGTCTAGGGGAATCACGGCGCCGCGTCCCATGCGCAACAATTGCTGCATGGGCAGTTGAGCTCGGCCGAGAACGACCGAAATCTCGACATTGACCGCGTTGACCTGACTCAAAACCTGGAACTCCGCTCACCGACTGGGCTTGGCCCTGTTAGAGTGCGCCCAACATGCTTGACCGGTCGTTAAACCCCATGCCTGCCCGAACCTTTCTCAGGGCTGACAGATTGCCCGTCGAATGGCGGGTGGCGCCAGGTCGGGTGTCCTACCTCGAGACCGTCACCTTAATGGAAACACGCGCGGCCCAGATCGCATCGGGTGCGGCCGGCGAGCTGATCTGGCTGGTCGAGCATCCGCCACTCTACACGGCCGGCGTCTCTGCGAAGTCCGCTGACCTCCTGGACCCAAACCGTTTTCCGGTATTCGAAAGCGGCCGCGGAGGCCAGTATACCTATCACGGACCGGGTCAGCGGGTCGTCTACGTCATGCTCGATTTGACCCGGCGCAAACGTGATGTGCGGGCTTTTGTCTGTGCTCTGGAGACATGGTTGATCGCCGCCCTGGCGCGCTTCAATGTGGAAGGACAGTTCCGGCCGGGCCGGGTAGGGGTATGGGTGGAACGACGGTCGCCAGCTGGCGCACGCGAAGACAAAGTCGCCGCCATCGGTATCAAGCTGCGCCATTGGGTCTCGTTTCACGGCATCAGCCTGAACGTCGAGCCGGATCTGTCGCACTACAATGGCATCGTGCCCTGCGGTCAGACCGAACACGGCGTGACAAGTCTGGTGGATTTGGGGCTGCCGGTAACGATGGACGAGGTTGACGCCGCCCTCAAGGCGACCTTCATCGAGGTGTTTGGGCCCGTCAGGCTGGCTGCCGGACCGGATTGAGCCCGTAGCGATTAGCGCCCTGCTCGCCGGTCAGCAGGGCCAGCTCCACAAAGGCCCAGATTAAAACCGCCAGAAAAATCAGATCAACCGCATTCCAGGGCCCCATCACCCCAATCAGCGACAGGATGATCGGAGCGGCGTACCAGCCCGACCGGCCGCGATCGTGCAAACGCTTGGATAGCACACACGCTCCAAAGAAAATCAGCAGGGGATATATCATCCAGCCGGTCAGCAGCCGCCAGGTCAGACCGCCGAGGGATTCATAGACCATCAGCGTCAGAATCAGGAACCCGCCAACGATCCAGAAAGTCTGGCGGGCAAGTCGCCCTTCGGCCGAGACCAGCAGGGTTTTCCAGTCAATGGTGTTCATCGGGCGCTCAACATTGCCTCATGCCCGTGTTTGGCAGGCCCGGCGCGCCGGTTCAAGGGACTTGCCTAGACCTCGACCGGACCCCTGGGAGACGGGCCGTATTTGTTAGGCCCCGGTGTTCCTTCGAGGATGCCGTAGTCGACAAACACAAACAAACTGATGACGATGAAGACCCAGAAGGCGCCTTGCCAGCGCGGCGTCCAGCCCAGCGCCAGAGGCACGAAGATCAATGCCAGTGGCACAAGGTGGGAGCCGACATTCACCCACATGGTATACCAGCCCGAATGTCCCCGGTCGTGTCCCCGCTTGAGCGAAATGGCGTAATATGGCCAGGCGACCAGGACTTGAATCACCAGAAAGACTGGCCAGATGACGGCCTTGGGATCGACCTGCCGAATGGCTGCTGACAGGGCGATGCTGGCGAGCGCTGCGGCCATGGTCAGGGCGATGGTGATCACCCAAAAGTCCGAACGCCTCATACGGCCTTCGAATCCGAAAAGGCCCTGAAAAAAGGTGCGGGTAAGCGAAGGCTGGCTCATGGACGTCTCTCCCGGGACAATCTCGTTGCATCTACGCTAACCCGGTATTGTGGATGGCGCATAGGGCTGAAATCCCTCATCGCAACATGCCGTCAGGAGAATATGGCAGCGCCGTACGGCCCAATGCTCCCTTTCGGCGAAGGTCCAAATCGGTTCGGACCCTGGGTTCCATCGAGACAGCCAACCACCACGAACAGATAGATCCAGCCGAAGAGCGGTATGAGACCAAAAAAGAATCTGGAAGCCAGACCGGTTAACGTCATGCAACAACTTTATATTGCTCGCTAAACTTACCCGCATGTAAGGTGGAAGAATGATCACCGCCCACAAGGTCTCAAAGATCGAGGCGGCTTCGGAATCTCCAAATAGAAGCCCAAGTATCAGCCCCCCGACACGTGAACGTTAGGGGAACATAACTCGCCTTCCGGTGTCGCCAAGCGCCTCTTCGCGCTCCCGTCTCGAAGCCTATCCGAACTCGACCAGCACCTCGTCGGCCGCGACCGGGTCGCCGGACTTGGCGTTGACCGCCTTTACCGTTCCGTCGCGCTCAGCACGGATGATGTTCTGCATCTTCATGGCTTCGATTATGCAGACCTGTTCGCCTTCCTTGACCTCCTGACCAAGAACCACATCCATGGAGACCACCAGGCCGGGCATGGGCGAAATCACCATGCGCGAGGTATCTGCAGCTTCCTTTTCCGGCAGGCGCTCGTGCAATTCTGCCGACATCGGAGTCAGAACCAGGACCTGCCGTTTGGCGGCGCGGTGGCGGATAACGAAACCCTCGTTGGCCGGGCGAACCTCAACGGTGAACGGCACGCCGTTCAACTTGCCACGAAAGGTCGCCGATCCGGGGCGCCAGTCATAGCGGTCCAATGCCAGGGTGCGGCCTTCGTCGTTCAGTTCGATCGAAAGATCATGACCGCTGGCGGTCACCGCAACCGAGCGCTTTTCAGCCTTGCCCACGAACACCTGCCAGGCATCGCGGGGCTTTTGTCCGAGGCGAGTGGACTGGATGCGGTGCATGGCGACCGCGACGGCGGTCATAACATCAGTCTGGAACGGCGTAGGCGCGGTGCCTGAGAAGCCCTCGGGGAACTCATCGACAATGTAGTTTGTCGACAGTGCGCCCGACTTGTAGCGCTCCTGGTCCATCACGGCGGCCAGAAACGGGATATTGTGGCCAAGACCCTCGATATGGAAATCCTCAAGCGCGCGGCCCATGCCGGCGATGGCGGCCTCGCGGGTCGGCGCCCAGGTACATAGCTTTGAGATCATCGGATCGTAGAACATCGATATCTCGTCGCCTTCACGGACCCCGGCATCGTTTCGAACCGTGTATCCATCGCGCTCACCCTCGGCCGGCGGGTTGTAGCGGACCAGCCGCCCTATGGAGGGCAGGAACTTGCGGTAGGGATCCTCGGCGTAGATGCGGCTTTCGATCGCCCATCCGTTGATCTTCAGGTTCTTGTCGATATTGAGCTTTTCGCCATAGGCTGACCGGATCATTTGCTCGACCAGGTCCAGGCCGGTGATCAGTTCGGTGACCGGGTGCTCGACCTGCAGACGGGTGTTCATTTCCAGGAAATAGAACGACTTGTCCTGGCCCGCGACGAACTCGACCGTGCCGGCAGAGTCGTAGTTCACGGCTTTGGCCAGGGCCACGGCCTGATCGCCCATGGCCTTGCGGGTCTTTTCGTCCAGCAGAGGGCTCGGTGCCTCTTCAATGACCTTCTGATTGCGGCGCTGGATGGAGCATTCGCGTTCGAACAGGGCGACCACATTGCCGTGCTTGTCGCCCATCACCTGGATTTCGATGTGGCGGGGCGAGGTGATGAACTTTTCGATGAAGATGCGGTCATCGCCAAAGCTGGCCTTGGCTTCCGAGCGTACCGCAGGGAAGCCTTCCTCGACGTCCTTGCGATTCCAGGCGACGCGGATGCCCTTGCCGCCACCGCCGGCGGAGGCCTTGATCATCACCGGATAGCCGATTTCTTCGCCGATCTTTACGGCATGGGCAGTGTCCGCGATCTCACCGATATAGCCGGGTACACAGCTTACATTGGCGGCCTGGGCGAACTTCTTGGATTCGATCTTGTCACCCATGGCGCTGATCGCGCCGGGATTGGGGCCTATGAAGACGATCCCTTCGTCAGCGCAGCGCTGGGCAAAGCCGGCATTCTCGGACAGGAAGCCAAAACCCGGGTGAACTGCTTCAGCGCCGGTTTCCTTGCAGGCCGCGATGATCTTGTCGGCGACCAGATAAGATTGAGCCGCCGGCGCCGGACCGATGAACACGGTCTCGTCGGCCATTTCCACGGCCATAGAGTCTGCGTCAGCTTCGGAATAGACGACGACCGTCTTGATACCTAGCCTGCGGCAGGTCTTGATGACCCGCACAGCGATTTCGCCTCGGTTGGCGATCAGGATTTTTGAAAACATAGGCTCCCCGGTCGGGTTCACGCGTTAGCTTGCGGGAGTTAGACGGGCTTTGTGGGCTTTGCAACGCGAGAAGAGGAACAAGATGCGCTCTCCCTCCGGATTTGACCTTACGGCGCCCTCCCCCGCCGAACTTGCTGAACTGACGGCCAGTCTCGCGCCCGAGGAAGCCGACGTTCTGCTGCATCATGGCACCGAGGCGCCTTTCTGTGGTGGTCTGCTGGCCCAGAAGGATGACGGGGTCTATTGCTGCCGCCTTTGCTCTCTTCCTCTGTTTCGTCAGCATACGAAGTTCGAGAGCGGCACGGGCTGGCCCTCGTTTTATGCTCCCTTTGAGGAGGCCCACGTCCGGGCGATTGAGGACCGCAGCTATGGCATGCGCCGGATCGAGACGCGCTGCGCCCGCTGCGATTCCCACCAGGGTCATGTCTTCCCGGACGGACCGGCGCCCACACGGCTGCGCTACTGCATCAATTCGGTCAGCCTGGAGTTCGTAAAGGCCGGCCATCCGTCGCCAGATCGCCTCCACCGCGGCGACATCCTGCCCTAGATCTTGATATCCGGACCCTTCAGCCACTCGTTTTCGACGGTTCTCATGCGCGTAACCACGGAAACGAAGAAGGCCGTAGACCAGCCCAACAGGATAACACCATTGGTGCCCTCGATGGCCCCAAGAATCCGCCAGGGTTTGGTCAGGGTCAAATCGCCGTAGCCGATGGTCGCGTAGGTGACAGTCGAGAAGTACAGCGCGCTTTCAAAATCCGGCGTCGCGTGCAGCAAATCGTAGACGAGCGCATAGGTCCAAATTTCGATGGTGTGCAGGGCAAACAATCCAAAAGCCACGCCGATGATCGCCACCAGCTGATTGAACATGGCCTGACTGCTGAGCATTCGGTCGCCGTGAAAGCGCATCAGCGCTATGAGCACCGCCAGACCGGCAAGATGGATCAGCACCGTCGCTCCGACCATGCCGGTGGACAGGAAGAGCTGAAGTATGAGCTGGCTCTGCACGGCGCGTCCTTTCTCAGCACACCATCGGTCGGTTAAACCGGCGGCGATACGATCTGGATCAAGACACCAGTCCGCCTACAAGGGAATATTATCGTGCTTCTTCCACGGGTTGGACACTGTCTTGCCCTTGAGGCTGCGAAGCGCCTTGGCGATTCGGCGGCGGGTCGAGTGGGGCATAATGACATCGTCGATATAGCCGCGCTGAGCTGCCACGAACGGGTTGGCGAAGCGGGACTTGTACTCAGCCTCGCGCTCGGCCAGCTTGGCCGGATCGCCGGCTTCCGCCCGGAAGATGATCTCTACCGCGCCCTTTGAGCCCATGACTGCGATCTCGGCAGTCGGCCAAGCATAGTTCACGTCGCCCCGCAGGTGCTTTGAGCTCATGACGTCATAGGCGCCGCCGTAGGCTTTGCGGGTAATGACTGTGACCTTGGGCACCGTGGCCTCGGCAAAAGCAAACAGCAGCTTGGCGCCGTGCTTGATCAGACCACCCAATTCCTGCTTGGCGCCCGGCATGAAGCCCGGCACGTCCACCAGGGTGACTATGGGAATATTGAAGGCGTCGCAGAAGCGGACAAACCGCGCACCCTTCTTCGATGCATCGATATCGAGCACGCCGGCCAGGGCCATGGGCTGATTGGCGACGACGCCGACGGTCTGGCCTTCCATGCGGGCAAAGCCGCAGATGATGTTCTTGGCGTAGTCAGGCGCGATTTCGAAAAAGTCGGCCTCGTCCACGACTTTCAGGATCAGTTCCTTCATGTCGTAGGGCTTGTTCGGATTGGAGGGGATCAGGGTGTCGAGCGAACGTTCGATGCGGTCGCCGTCGTCATAGCTTTCCCGGATGGCCGATTTCTCGCGGTTGGAGCCTGGCAGGAAATCCACCAGCCGGCGAATCTGGGTCATAGTCTCCAGATCGTTCTCGAAGGCGCCGTCGGCGACCCCTGACTTCGACGAGTGCAGACGCGCGCCGCCCAGTTCTTCGTGGGTCAGGGTCTCGTTGGTGACTGTTTTCACTACGTCAGGACCGGTGACGTACATATAGCTGGTATCCTTCACCATGAAGATGAAGTCGGTCATGGCCGGGGAATAGACATCTCCCCCGGCGCACGGGCCCATGATCACGCTGATCTGGGGAATGACACCCGAGGACAGGACGTTTTCCATGAAGATGTCGGCATAACCGGCGAGCGAATCCACACCTTCTTGAATGCGGGCGCCGCCGGCGTCGAAGATGCCGATCACCGGCGCGCCGACCCGGGCCGCCGCACGTTGAACCTTGACGATCTTCTGGGCGTGGGACATCGACAGCGAGCCGCCGAACACCGTGAAATCCTTGGAAAAGACATAGACCGTGCGGCCGTTGATCGTGCCCCAGCCGGTAACGACGCCGTCGCCCGGAATGCGCTGGTCGCCCATACCGAAGTCATTGCACCGGTGCTCGACGAACATGTCGTATTCTTCGAAGGAGTTCTCATCGAGCAGCAGCGCGATGCGCTCACGCGCCGACAGCTTGCCCTTGGCATGCTGGGAAGCGATCCGCTTTTCACCCCCCCCCTCGCGGGCCCGCTGGCGTCGAATTTCAAGCTCTTCGAGAATGTGCTGCACGTTCCGCACCCCCTGTTTCACTGCGCCGAAGCAGTTAGGACGGTGACGGTGTGATGACAAGCGCGATGAAGCGCCTCAGCCCAGCGATTTGAGCCATTGCTCCAGAACGAGCGCCTCACCGCGCAATTGCTCGACCCGCTCAGACGCCTCAGCGTCGGCGCCCCACTGCTCTTCCTGAAAGGTCTCGTCAAGTTGCGACAGGGCGAAGGCTTCGGCCGCGGTCAGCCTTCCGAGATGTACGGCCAACGCCAGGATGGTTGAGCCGAACAAGGCGCCGGCATAGGCTAGGGCGGCGAGCCGGTAGTCGTCCAGGTCAAGGGCCAGGGCCTCGATCCGCAACAGGGTCTGCGGCGGCTGGGGCAAAGGATTTATTCCGGCGATACGGGTGAAAGACAGACCCAGTTCGCTCTCCGCCCAGTCCAGCACCGGTCCCCAAAGACGAATCTGGCGCTCGACCAGAGCTTCCGGCGCCTCGGCAAAATAGCAAAGCAGATCAGAGCCGGCGTAACGCGCGACTTCTTCGGCGACTTCAATTCGCACGGCGCTTACCCGGTCAATGGCGGTATAGGCGTGACGGGTCGCAGGCATGTCAGAAAAGCGGATGTGTTCGCCTTGGGCCGCCCATTCGTCGGCGATCATTTGCGCGGCTGCCGGGGTCGGAACAACCAGCGGCGCCTTTGCAGGAGTCCTCATCGCCCGTCCGTCCAGCGCGACCCCGAACCCGTCTGGAGCAGCCTGAACTTCCACGACCTTATAAAAGCGCCGGATTCTCTGCAGGGCGTCGTTGGCGGAACTCGGACGGGCCATCTGTCGCATCCTTTCAACTCTTTGCGACGGAATGCGGTCGCAAACGCGTGCTATATAGGCGCTTCAGTTCGCGCAATGGAGGCTCTTCCCGTGGCGCTACCCAATTCAGATCAAATGGCGGCCATCGCGGTCACCCGGTTCGGACTCGGCGCCCGTCCTAGTGAACTCGAACTGGCCAAAAGCGATCCCAAGGGCTGGCTGAAAGCCCAGCTTACCCGCGGCCCCGCTGATCAGCCGCCCGGCCAGCTGCCTACCTCGGCCGAACGCTTCGTCGCCTATCGCGACGCCCAGCAGGCTCGACAGGCAGCGCAGCGCGCCCAGGGCGGAGTCACCGCCCAGCCCAAGGGTCGCCCCGCCACGCCAATGCCGGGACAACCCATGGCGACAGTGCAGGCCGCTGTCAGCGTCGCGGACGCCACCGGCTTGCAGGATGAATTCATCGCCCGCGCCCAGCTTGCCGCCAACTCGGCCGCGCCCTTCCGCGAGCGCTGGGTGTTGTTCTGGGCCAACCATTTTACAGTCTCGGCAACCAAGGGGGCGGCGCGGCCGCTGGTCGGGCCGTTTGAGCGCGAAGTTATCCGCCCATCAGCCTTCGGGCGGTTTGAGAACATGGCGGTCCTTTCTTCCAGCCACCCGGCCATGTTGCTTTACCTCGACCAGGCCCAGTCCATCGGGCCCTACAGCATGCGCGCTGCCCAGGCCGAAAGAGCCCGTCTGCGCAATCCGAATGCGCCCAAGCCGGGCCTGAACGAAAATCTCGCGCGCGAGATCATGGAACTGCACACAGTCGGCGTCGACGGTGGTTACACCCAAGCAGACGTAACCGAATTCGCCCGCGCCATGACCGGCTGGAGCGTCGGCAACGCCATGGACGGCGATCAGGTCGGCAAGTTTGTCTATCGCGCCGTCTCTCACGAGCCTGGCGCCCGCACGATCATGGGAAAGCGCTATCCGGACACGGGCGGAACACAGGCGCTGACGGTCATCAGGGACCTAGCGGCCCATCCGGCAACCGCCCGTCACATCGCCCGTAAGGTCGCGACCCACTTCGTGTCGGATGAGCCCTCGCCCGCCCTGGTTTCAAAGCTCGAACGCTCGTTTGTCGCCTCGCGAGGCGACCTGGCCCAATTGGCCGCAGCGCTGATCGATGCCGACGAGGCCTGGGCCCCTGCCCCGACCAAGTTCAAGACGCCTTATGACTTCCTGATCTCCGCTCACCGCGCCCTCGGAGTAGCGCCCTTGAGGCCCGGTCAGATCGTCCAGCCATTGAACCAGATGGGTCAGCAGGCCTTTTCTCCACCCTCGCCAAAGGGCTGGTCCGAAGACGCGGCCACCTGGGCCGCTCCCGATGCCCTGATCAAACGACTGTCATGGTCTCAAGGCTTTGCATCCCAGGTTTCCGGTGGCCCGCGCGAACCCATGAAGGTGGCGATGGACGCTCTGGGATCGCGGCTCTCCGCCCCCACCGGCGCAGCCATCACCAGCGCCGAAAGCCGTGAGGAAGCCCTCACAATCCTGTTCATGAGCCCGGAGTTCCAACGCCGATGACTCGTTCAATTGACCTCACCCGCCGTGGTGCCCTGGCCGCTGGCGTTTCCATAGCCTTCTTCGGTGGCGGCGCCCGCGCCGCTACCGGCGACAAGAAGCTGGTTGTCTTTATTCAGCGTGGCGGCGCCGATGGATTGTCAGTCAGTCCACCGATCGGCGATCCTAACTACCACTCCCTGCGCGGCGAGATCGCCATTCCCGACAGCGATGTCCTGAAACTCGACAACGATTTCGCCCTGCACCCCAAACTGACCGCCATCCATGCCCTGGCCATGAACGGTGAGGCGCGGATTGCTCCGGCGGTGGCCATTCCCAACAATCAGCGCTCGCACTTCGAGGCCCAGGACGTCCTCGAAAGCGGCGTGACTGTTGTCTACGGCTCGACCTCAGGATGGTTGAACCGCACTCTAGGGACCATGGCGGGCCGCAAGATTGAGGGCATGTCCATCGGGGCCCATGCGCCCCTGATCCTGCGCGGACCCGTGCAGGCGGCTTCGTGGTCGCCGGGCCAGACCGCGCGCGGTGATCGCCTGCCCATGATCCTGACCGACCTCTACCACAACGACGCCCTGCTCAGCCGCGCCTTCGCATCAGGCCTGGAGACCGCGGCCATGGCGACCATGGCTGGGGCGACCATGACCGCCGCTCCGGCCCGCGCAGCGGCGGCCCAGGGGGGCGGCGCCAATGTCCAGGCCAAACAACTGGGCGGTTCGATCGCCGGTTTCATGAACCAGCCCGGCGGTCCTCAAATCGTCGCAGTCTCGATTGACGGCTGGGACACCCACGCTAACCAGGGCGCGACGGACGGCGCTCTGGCCGGCCGCCTGGCCTATCTCGACGCCGTCGTCGACGGTCTGCAAAAGGGCCTGGCCGGCGAGTGGAGGAACACGGTCTGCATCGTAGCCACAGAGTTTGGCCGCACGGCAAAAATCAACGGCACCCGGGGCACCGACCACGGCAACGCCTCGACGGCTCTGGTGCTGGGCGGGGGCCTGAAACGTGGAGGCATAATCGGCGACTGGCCGACTCTGGCCTCGAACAAGCTGAACCAGGGGCGTGACCTGGCGGCAACACTCGATGTTCGTGCGCTTTTCAAGGGCGTTTTACGGGAACATTTGGGGGTGGAAACGCGTCTTCTGAACGAGACTGTATTCCCCGACAGCGCTGCTGTGGCTCCGGTTACGGGCCTGGTCTAGGCGCTCTTGGCGAGCACACACCCACCCGGCCATTGGCCGGTGTGGCCGGCGGGAGCGTTCGGCGACATTTCGAGAGTTCGCCCGACGCTCCCGTCTACCCTTTTACCGGTGACCCTTTTTTCCGCGAAACGGCTCCGGATCCGCCTCGCTTTCCGAGAAACCGAAGTGGGCGAACCCGGCCAGCATCTCGGGACTGATCGGCGCCTCGATGATCAGGGTGCCGGCCGACGGATGAGGCAGTTCGATCCGGCGCGCGTGAAGCTGCAGTTTCAAGGGACCGGACAGGGCGATACTTTCGGCGTCGGCATATTTCGGATCGCCCAGGATCGGATGGCCTATCGCCTTCATGTGGGCCCGCAGCTGGTGTGTGCGGCCGGTATGGGGCCGCAGGGCCATCCAGGTGGCCCGGTGGCCGGCGCGACTGATGGTGACGTACTCGGTCTCGGCCGGATCGCCCCGCGGGTCTTTTGGGTCCGCTGGCACGACCAGTTCACGATCGCCAACGCCCTTTTTGACCAGGGGCATTTCGATGACGCCTTCGACAGGCTTGGGCGACCCTGCGACGATCGCCCAGTAGGTCTTCAGAGCCCGCCGCTTGGCGAAGGCGCCCGACAGCCGCGCCGCCGCCGCCGGAGACTTGCCCAATAGCAGCACGCCCGAGGTGTCGCGGTCCAGACGGTGCACCAGTCGCGGCCGGTTCATACCTTCGCCCCAGGCCGATAATAGCCGGTCGACGTGCTGGGTGGTTTTGGTGCCGCCCTGGACCGCCAGCCCGGCCGGCTTGTTCAGGGCCAGAACGTCCTCATCCTCGTAAAGCACCAGCGAGCGGGCATAGGCAGCGTCGCGCGGGCTGATGGTCTTTTTCTCATCCTCGCGCGGCGCATCAGGCAGTGGCGGCACACGGACTTGCGATCCCGCACTGAGCCGCTGTTCGGCTTTTACGCGCGCGCCATCGACCCTGATCTGGCCGGAGCGGGCCAGCTTCTGGACCTGGATGTGGGTGACGTGCGGCCAGCGGCGCTTGAACCAGCGGTCCAGACGCACGCCCTCCTCCCCTGCGTCGACATAGAGGGTCTTGACCTCTTTCACGCCAGCAGCCGCCGCATCAGCAACATGCCGGCAAACAGGGCCGCGATCGACATCGCGACCGAAGCCGATGCGTACAGCGCGGCCGCACCATAGGCCTTGCGCTCGATCATCAGGGCGACCTCAAGCGAATAGGCCGAGAAGGTCGTGAACCCGCCCAGCACACCAACCCCCAGAAGCACCCGGAATCGCTCCTGGTCCGAGCCACCTTTCAGCGCCAGGGTGGTCACCAGAACGCCCATTAGAAATCCGCCCAGGATGTTGGCGGCCAAGGTGCCGTAAGGGCTGCGGTTGATCGCAATCCCCAGTCCATAACGCGACACCGCGCCCAGACCGCCGCCCAGAAAGACCATCAGAACCTTGTCCATTGGGTCCTTGTAGCGGACGCAGAGAGTCGGGGGGAGAGGCTAGCGCCGCGCCCTGATCGTTCGGGCCACGTCGGCGGCGTCGTAGGCGCCCGGATCTGATGGCTTGGCCCCGTCGCCCATCAGGATCTCAAGGCCCAGCACCTGACGCGGACCGCCACCTAGGTTGAAGCTGGTGCCCAGACCCAGACCAACGGAACTGTTGCGCCCGAAACTGGTGGTCCCAGTACCCAGCGAGACGGTCGTGCCACTGTTGCGCTGGTCGATGTCGGCTGAGCGACTGGTGACCCGGAACCAGCTATGGCCCCGAGCCAGGGTGTCGTCGGCGGCCTTGAGCAGGATATCATCGTCCGCCCGGGTGCGGCTGGCGCCGTTCGGGACAAGATAGGTGATGTGGATGCGCGTCGCCTCGATATCGTTTTCATAGAAGCCGGGGCCATTGGGATAGGGGTTGGGAGCGGCCTCGCATGCCGTCAGCAGCAGCGCCGATAATCCTGCAATTACAACTAGTTTTCTCATATTTATCATTCGCTTCGGGTCCGTCAGGCTTCCCTCGCCTTCAGTTTGAAAAGCTGTCAGCCGGCAATGGGTTCTCCAAGTCGAGACCGGCCGCCACCAACACGCCGGCAAAGTCCTCGGGCACGGGTGCGGCGATTTTTAGACGCCCGCCTGCGGGGTGCGGAAATTCCAGGGCCGCGGCGTGGAGCATCAGGCGCGGAACCGGCGCTCCAGCAAGCATCAGCGCCCCGCCATAGCGAACGTCGCCGGCAATCGGCCTTCCGATGGAGGCCAGGTGAACGCGAATCTGGTGCATGCGCCCTGTCTGCGGTCGGGCCTCGACCAGAGCGGCCACACTGGACGCAGACAGCGTGCGATAGAGCGTTCGCGCTGACAGGGCCTCGGGTTCATCGGGTTCGCACACCTTCATGTAGGATTCCCGCCCGACCTCTTCGCGACGCAGGAACACTTCGATGGTGCCCTGGCGCGGGTCCGGCGCGCCCGGTGCGACGATGGCCAGGTAGGTCTTGAGCACCTTGCGGCCCATCATGGCCTTGCCCAGGAAGGCTGCGCCGGGCTTGGTGCGCGCGGTGAGAATGACCCCGGAGGTATCGCGATCGAGCCGGTGGATCAGTCGCGGCTTGTTGCCGCTGGATTTGGCGAAGGCCGCCATCAGGTCATCCAGGGTATGAGCCTTTATCCTCCCGCCCTGGCTGGACAGTCCGGACGGCTTGTTGAAGGCGATGACATGCTCGTCCTCGTGAATGACCAGAGATTTGACGAAGGCGATGTCGTCGGCGGACAGCACCGTCACGATTTGATAGCCCTCATGGCCGCCCAGCGCTCAAGGCGCTCCTTGATCTTGGCCTCGGCCCCCTCGCCTTTGGGTTCGTAGAAGACCCGGCGGCCCATCTCCTCGGGGAAATAGTTCTGGCCGGAGAAGCCTTCCTCGGTGTCCGGATCATAGGCGTAGCCCTTGCCGTAGCCGAGATCGCGCATCAGCTTGGTCGCGGGATTGCGGATGTGGGCGGGCGGCGGAAGCGAGCCGGTCTCTTTCGCCGCCTTCATAGCTGCGCCAAAGGCCTTGTAGACCGACACCGATTTGGGCGCGCAGGCCATGTGGACGCAGACCTGGGCCAGAGCGAGTTCGCCCTCGGGGCTGCCCAGGAAATCGTAGGTGTCCTTGGCGGCATTGGCGAGCAACAGAGACAGCGGATCCGCCTCGCCGATGTCTTCCACCGCCATGCGCACCAGACGACGGGCCAGGAAAAGCGGGTCCTCGCCGCCGGCCAGCATGCGGGCCAGCCAGTAGAGGGCCGCGTCGGGATCCGAACCGCGCACCGACTTATGCAGGGCGCTGATCAGATTGTAGTGCTCTTCCCGGTTCTTGTCGTAGGCGATGGAGCGCTTCTGCAGGATCTGGCCCAACTCGACAGTGGTCAGCGGGTGGGCCGAGCCTATGTTGAGCAGGGTCTCGGCCATGGTCAGCAGATAACGGCCATCGCCATCGGCCAGAGAGATCAGAGCGTCGCGAGCCTCGGTCGTCAGCGGCAGTCCGCGGGATTCGGCGACCTCTGCCCGATCGAGCAGCAAGGCAAGGGCCGCATCGTCAAGCCGCCGCAGCACATAGACCTGACAGCGGGACAGGAGCGCGCCGTTCAACTCGAAACTGGGGTTCTCGGTGGTGGCGCCGACCAGGGTGACTATCCCCTCCTCGACGAACGGCAGAAAGCCGTCCTGCTGGGCGCGGTTGAAACGGTGAATTTCGTCCACGAAAAGCAATGTCGCCTGTCCCGCCGCGCGGCGGGCGCGGGCGGTCTCGAAGGCCTTCTTCAAATCGGCGACGCCGGAGAACACCGCCGACAGCTGCTGGAATTCGTAGCCGGCCTCACGAGCCAGCAGGCGGGCGATGGTCGTTTTGCCGGTGCCGGGCGGACCCCAGAGGATCATCGATGACAGGCGCCTTGCCGCCGCCATACGGGCGATCGGTCCTTCGGGGCCCAGCAGGTGATCCTGTCCGACGACCTCGGCCAGGTTTGCTGGACGCAGCCGGTCGGCCAGGGGGCGTTTGCCCTCGAGCTCGGCGTCCATTCCGGCGGCGGAGAAGAGATCACTCATGACGGCCGCCAATATGGACGGGTGACCGCCATTAGGCGAGGACGATCAGACGGCCTGCCTGAACCGCACCACCTGGGCGCCGCGCTGGACGGCGTATTCCCACTGACTGTCAGAGGATTTGAGTACGTCCTGCATCTTGCGCGTCGAGTCGATGGTCACGCCGTTGATCTCCAGGATGATATCGCCCTGTTTGAGGCCGGTGCGAGAGGCCATACCGCGGGAGACATCGGTCACTGCAACGCCCTTGAGGAAGGGATCGATACCTTTTTCCTCCGCCGTGGCCGGCGACAGATTTGAAATCGTCAGCCCCTCGAAGGGATTGCGGCCGGTGACTGTGAAGGACTCGGCCGGCGCCGAGGGCGGGATCGACAGGCTGACGGTCAGCGCCCGCTCGGCCCCGGCGCGCAGAACCTTGAGGCTGGCCTGATCGCCCGACTTGCGGGTGCCGACCCGGTAGTTGACCGCCGAGTCGTCGTTTACGGTCTCGCCGTTGATGGCCAGCAGGATATCGCCCGGACGTACGCCGCCCTTGTCGGCCGGGCCGCCCGGATAGACCTGTTTGACCTGGACGCCCTGCGCCCCCGGCAGGCCCAGGCTCTGGGCCACCTCACGGGTGATTGGCGCGATCTGGGCGCCCAGCCAGGGCCGTTCGACACGGGTGCTGCCGGCCACGGCGCTGGCCACAACCTGGCGAACCATAGCGGCGGGGATGGCGAAACTAATGCCGACCGAGCCGCCGGTCTGCGAATAGATGGCCGTGTTCAGGCCAATCAGGTCGCCGTCCATATCAACCAGCGGGCCGCCGGAGTTGCCCGGATTGATGGCGGCATCGGTCTGGATGAAGAAGGAATAGTCCGTGATGCCGATGTCGGTGCGCGACAGGGCCGAGATGATGCCATTGGTCACCGTCTGGCCAACGCCGAACGGGTTGCCGATAGCCAGGACAAGATCGCCCACCTCGGGCGCGTCTTCAGCGTCGATGCGGATGATCGGAAATTTCTCGCCGGCGGGCGCATCGATCTTCAGGACGGCTACGTCCGAGCGTGGATCGGCCAGCAGGACGCGGGCCGGGAACTCCCGCCGATCGGCCAGAACGACACGAATTTCATCCATTTTTTCAATGACATGGTTGTTAGTTACCACGATACCGTCGTCGCGCACGATGGCTCCGGAGCCGAGTGACTGTTGCACCCGCTCGGCCGGAACGGGACCGAAACTGAAGCGGTCGGCTGTGCTGTTACCGCTGCGGCCGGTTGTCCGGCGCTCGCTATAGACATTGACCACGGCGGGTGCGGTGTTGCGCACGACCGGTGCGAATGAGGTCCGGACGTCAGCGGCGCTGGCCGGAACCCGGCGCGACTGCTGGGCCAGGGCGGGTTGCGCCAGGGCCGCAAGAGCGACCGCGACGAGGGCGTATCTCTTGAACATGTTGAGTCTTCCCATCTGTATGCCGAACAGAAACCAGACCATTTCAGCGCCATCGTGGCGCCGATTGATCATGTAGGCGAGGGCTCTTGCGGTGCAACGGGTTTGGCCAACCGGACGGCGAGGATCAGGGCCGCCAGCGTAAACACCGCCGCCAGCAGAACCGGGGCGCCCCAGATGAAGGCGCCTTTCAGACCCGACCAGCCCAGCGCCCCGCCGCTGGCCACGATCGACCAGGCGAAAATGTGGCTGAAGACCTGGGGTGCGGTGATCGCGGTTATACCCATTATCGCCGAATTGGCGCCCTGCAACTGACCCTGCTCCCAGGGCTCGACCCGGCGTGTCATCAGGCCCTGAAGCCCCGAGCCGACAAAGCCGAACAGCGAGGCGACCGGCACAGCCATCAGGAAAAGACCGCCCGTTGGAGCCAAGGCATACAGCACCATGCCTATGACGCCGGCGCCCAGGCCGATAATCAGGATGCCGCGCTCACCGAACCGTTTGACTGCCGGACCTGTGAGCACGACCTGGACGACGATGTTGGCGATGCCGACGGCCATCAGCAGAAAGCCCGCGTCCCGCGGCGTCCAGTGGTAGCGGTAGCCAACCAGCAGAATGAAGATTGACGGAAAGACGAACTGGGCCATCTGGAAGAGCAACAGAACGCCGCCCATGCCAAGCAGGTCGGGGTGCTTGCTGAGCAGTTTGAACGAGCCGAACGGATTGGCCTTGGCCCAGTTGAAGCGCGGCTCACGTTTTTCCGGCGGCAGGGATTCGGGCAGGATGAAATAGCCGTACAGCCAGTTTACGATGCCGATGCTGGCCGCGAAGTAGAACGGCAGACGAAGGCTTATGTGGCCAAGCGCCCCACCTATGGCCGGGCCGATCACAAATCCCGCGCCGAACGCCGCCCCCATCAGACCAAAGGCCTTGGCCCGCTTCTCCGGAGCCGTGATGTCGGTGATATAGGCGCCCGCTGTGGAAAAGCTGGCCGAACTCACGCCGTTGATCATTCGCCCCACGAACAGCCAGCCCACCGTGGGGGCGAGCGCCATGAACAGGTAGTCGATCGACAGCCCGAAGATCGAGATCAGCAGCACCGCACGGCGGCCGAACCGGTCGGACAGCATGCCCTGGATCGGCGAGCAGAAAAACTGCGCCAGGCCCCAGCAGCTGGCGAACACACCGGTCCAGACGGTGGTCATGGCATAGACTTGGGCGACGGTATCGCCCGGGTGATCCAGCCCGATCATCTCCCGCACCAGGTTGGGCAGCACAGGGATCATGATGCCCATGGCGGTTACGTCCATGAGCGAGGTGGCGAAGATGAAACCCAGCGCCGCACGTCGCCGCGGCTGGCTCAGGGTGGTGTGCTGGGCTTCGTCCGAGCCGCCCGCGCCTGGATCCTGCTCCACCCTCAAGTGCCCTCCACCCGGCTTGGCCGGTCCAGGTTCACCCCGGAATGAATGACCAGAGTCGTTTTGATTTCATGATTTTGGCCAGGGGGAAAGGCGCACCTAGGTCACGAAGAGCGCGAACAGGCCGGCAAACAGGACCAGACTTGCGCCCGTAAGGATCAGTGCGGTGCGCAGGCGAAAGCGCAGGGCGAAGAACAGAACATAGCCGAGTATCGCCATGATGATCAGGACGGCGGCCAGTCCATCGACCACGAACTTCCACGGCTTTCCGGCCAGTTCGGCCCGGTGCAGGGCATTGAGCACGTCCACCGCGTTGCGGCGCGAGACGTTCACCTCGACGTGGCCGGTCGTCAGGTTGACCTCAAGATCGCTGGTCCCCCTGGCCCCCTCGGCCCGCGCTACGAGGGTGCCGCTCATCATGCCACCGCCGTCATAGCGCCCGGCAAGTTTCACCTTGCCCGACATGACGTCGTAAAGCGCCCTGCCCGGCGACGGCGCGGCCTTGATCCGGGCCAGCTCGGTGGCAGTCAGGTCATACTCCTTGTCGAAGTAGGGTACGCCTGGACCGGGAAACAGGTTCGGGTGATTGAGCAGAACTCCCGTGACCGCGAAAAACAGCAGGATGAGAAACGCAAAGGCCGACAGATAGCCATGCCAGTCGCGCATCAGCCGGTAGAAGACTCCTTTGCCGACAGGTTCTTTTGTCATCCCGCCCTCGTTTTTTGGCCATTTGGGGCGGAGTGAGTCCCTGCGTCCAGCCAATCTGTCAGCAAATGCAGGGTTTTTCGTCAAATGCGTACAGCGTCTTGACGAGAAATCCTTGCAGGACAAGGGATCGGCCGGCAGCACAGGGGCGAAAGCCGCCAGAATTTGTCATCATACGTCAGGAACCTGACAGCAGATGTGCGTTTTCCGGACGGGCCAGGCATCACGCAACAGAATCTTGTACGCACGCGGCAACCGCGCACGAACGGGCGCCGGACGGTTGAATGAACCTGACAAAGAGCGGGGATCGTGAGGGTTGCGACGATGGCGGCGATGTGCCGGCCGCGTCCAGAGTTGTTGCGTATGACGGGGCGCGTAGCTCTTGCCCCACCGCCCCTGCGTCCTTCGCGACGCCGCATAGCCTGTCCTCGGGAGCGCTCGCCAGAGCGCGTTTCGGAGCGCGCTCTAGCCGTCCTTTGGCGTGATCCGGTCCCGGAACCCGTTGACGATCGGGTAGCGCCGGTCGCGGCCGAAGGCCTTGGGGCCGATCTTGACGCCCGGCGGGGCCTGGCGGCGCTTGTATTCCGAGCCGTAGAGCAGGCGCTGGACCTGTTCGATCTGCGCGGGGGGAAAGCCGCGCGCCGCGATCTCGTCGAGGGTGGCCTCTTCCTCGATCAGGCCCTTGAGGATGCCGTCGAGCACGTCGTAGGGCGGCAGGCTGTCCTGGTCGGTCTGGTCGGGCCGCAGTTCTGCCGAAGGCGCCTTGGTCAGGATCCGATCCGGGATGGGATGGACGCCGCCGCCGAACGGGTCGTTGGCGTTACGCCAGGCGGCGACCTCGTAGACGCTGGTCTTGTAGACGTCCTTGAGCGCGTTGTAGCCGCCACACATGTCGCCGTAGAGCGTGGCGTAGCCAACGGCCATCTCGGACTTGTTGCCGGTGGTCAGAACCATGTTTCCCGTCTTGTTGGACAGGGCCATCAGGGTCAGGCCCCTGGCCCGGCTCTGGATATTCTCCTCGGTGGTGTCGGGTTTGAGTCCCGCAAAGGCGGGCGTCAGCATGGCCTCGAAGGCGGCGACGGCGGGCGCGATCGAGATCGACTGATAAGGACACTGCAGATTTTCCGCACAAGCCTCTGCATCTTCTAGACTATCTGCGCTGGTGTAAACTGACGGCATCATCACGCAATGGACGCTCTTCGCGCCCAGCGCGTCGGCGGCGACCACCGCAGTAAGGGCCGAATCGATGCCGCCGGACATGCCCAGCAGGACGCCGGGAAAGCCCGACTTGCGGACATAATCACCGACGCCCAGCACCATGGCGCGGTAGATTTCCTCGGGACCCTCGCACCAGCTTGCACGGGCGGCGCGGGCGCAGGACCAGCCCGCGGTCGTCCACGTCCACAAGGCGGTATCGATCGCCTCTTCGAACATCGGCAGGCGCTGGCAAACTTCACCCGCCGCCGACAGCGAGAACGAGCCGCCGTCGAACACCAGCTCATCCTGGCCGCCGACCTGATTGATGTAGACCATGGGCAGTCCGGTCTCGCGCACCCGTGCGTCCGCGGCGTCCATGCGCTCGGAATCGACGGTGTAACGGTAGGGCGAGCCGTTGGGGACGACAAGGATCTCTGCCCCCAGGGCGGCCAGCGCGGCGCAGACGCGGGGCTTCCAGATGTCTTCGCAGACCGGAACGCCGATGCGTACACCGGCGATATCAAAGACTTTTGGCCACTCACCCGCCTCGAACACGCGGCGCTCGTCAAAAACGCCGTAGTTGGGCAGATCAACCTTGAACGTGACGTCGGCGACCGCGCCATCGCGCAGCAGTGCCACGGCGTTGCGCGGCAGGCGGCCGGTTCCGGGCCAGAGGGTCCCGACCAGTACGGCGGGGCCATCCTTTGTGTGCAGGGCCAGTTCTTTGACCGCCGCCTGACAGGCCGCGACGGCGGCGGGCTTGAGCGCCAGGTCTTCCGGCGGATAGCCGATAAGGAAGAGTTCAGGAAAGACGGCCAGATCAGCCCCCTGCGCCCCGGCCTCGGCGATTTTCGCCACCGCCAGGGCAAGGTTTTTGGCGACCGCGCCGAGGGTCGGGTTTGCCTGAATCGTGGCGATGCGCAGCTGATCGATCATCGGGTTACCCTATAACCCGGGAACGGGCCGAAAACTCAATCGTCGCGGTGAACGCGCTCACGGCGTTCGTGGCGTTCCTGGGCTTCGAGGCTGAGCGTCGCGATGGGGCGGGCTTCGAGGCGGGCCAGCGTGATCGGCTCGCCGGTTTCCTCACAATAGCCGTAGGAGCCTTCTTCGATGCGGCGCAGGGCGTCATCGATCTTGGAGATCAGCTTGCGCTGGCGATCGCGCGTGCGCAGTTCCAGAGAGCGGTCGGTCTCGGACGAGGCGCGGTCAGCGATGTCGGGGTGGTTTTCGGTGTCGGCCTGCAGGTGGGTAACGGTTTCGCGCGACTCGCGCAGGATATCGTCCTTCCAGACGAGGAGCTTTTGTCGGAAATACTCCAGCTGGCGCTCATTCATGAATTCCTCGGACTCAGACGGTCTGTAACCGCCGCCCTGAGCCGGAATCGTGGCCGCCGTCATGGACGCCCTCGCACTGGTCTTCTCCACCCCACCTTGATCGCGAGGCGCTTATACCAAAGTGTTTCGACCTAGCAATGGAAAGGAATCGGCCGGGCCCGTCAGGCCGCGTTTTTCATCACTTCCAGCTTGGCCAGCTCAACTGCGGCACGGGTTTCGATCTCGTTCAGAACGCCTTCGAGGCCCGGATCGTCGGTCTCTTCGCGCTGGTCGCGAATGGCCACAGCCAGACGGTCAAGCGAATCGGCCGCGATCGCGCCGTCCAGAAGGCCAACCTTTATCTCGTCCAGAACATCCAGCAGACGCCCGGCCCGGCGCACTGCGCGCTTCTTGCGCTCACCCGGCGTGCCAATGGATTGCAGGGCCAGCAGGGCGTCGATCGACCCGACTCCCGTCAGGCCTTGCGCCGGGGACACCTGGGCGGGTCCGCTGGCCGCCGCGGTCCCGCCGAGGCTGAAACCGCCCGAGGCGCGCGCCGGCGTCTTCGCCGAGCCCGCCTGCCCCGCGCTGGTCGCTCCGGGTACCTTCATGGCCTCACACCGCTCATACGTAAACTCACACCCGATCCTGGACCCCGCAGCCTTGCCGGGCGGTTAAGTCCCGGCAGAATTTGCCCCCGCGCACCTTGCCATGTCGTTAACCTTGTTGATCGTTGTTTTTGCTGATATTTTTAGCCATTCAGACTGGCACGAACCTCGCATGGACGCTGCTATCCATTTGTGGAGCCTGCAGGGTACCTCATGCGTCTGATCCTTTCCTTCCTCATTGCCCTGGCCTTGTCCGCCGGCGCCGGGCCCGTTTTCGCCCGCTCGCGCATCAAGGACATCGTCGAGTTCGAAGGCAATCGCACCAACGGCCTGCTGGGCTATGGCATCGTCGTCGGGCTGAATGGCACCGGCGACAACATGCGCAATTCGCCCCAGACCCTGCAGAGCGCCCAGTCGATGCTGGAGCGGCTGGGCAACAATGTCCGCGACGCCAATTTCAACTCCAAGAACATGGCCTCGGTCATGGTCACCGCCAACCTGCCGGCCAATGCCGCAGCCGGATCGCGAATCGACGTGACCGTCTCGGCCATGGGCGACGCCAAGAGCCTGCTCGGCGGCACGCTTCTGGTCACCCCGCTGCTGGGCGCCGACGGTCAGGCCTATGCCGCCGCGCAGGGCACGATCCAGACTGGAAGCGTCTCGGCCTCAGGCGCTTCGGGCTCATCGGTCACCAAGGGCGTGCCGACGGCAGGCCGCATCGCCAACGGCGCCTCGATCGAGAAAGAGGTCAGCTTCGTGATGGCCTCGATGCAGACCCAGCGTCTGACGCTGCGCAATCCCGACTTCAACACCGCCAGCCGCATCGCTACGGTGATCAACCAGACCTATCCCGGCACGGCTATCGCCGAGAACGCCACCATCGTCACCGTCACCCCGCCGCGCGGCACCCGGGTGAATGATTTTGCCACCGCCATCGGCAATTTCGAGGTCGATCCCGACAGCGCCGCCAAGGTGGTGATCGACGAAGCCAATGGCGTGATCGTGGTCGGCGAGGCGGTGCGTGTCTCAACGGTCGCCATCCAGCAGGGCAACCTGACCATCTCGGTGCAGGAAAGCCCCGCCGTCAGCCAGCCCCTGCCCCGCTCGGGCGGCACAACGACGACCGTTCCGCAAAGCAATATCTCGGTCAATGAAGAGACCGGCCGCCAGTTCGTAGTCATGCAGAGCGGCGCGTCCCTGGCCAGCCTGGTCGCTGGCCTCAACGCCCTGGGCGTCACGCCGCGCGACATGATGTCCATTCTGCAGAGCATCAAGGCGCTGGGCGCGCTGCAGGGCGAAATCGAGGTGATCTGATGGCCAGTCTCGTTTCCATATCCCCGGACGTCCTGGCCGCTTCGCCGGCGGCACCCCAAGGGCGCACCCGCGAGCAGATCGCCAAAACGTCCAAACAGTTCGAAGGCCAGTTCGTCTCGATCATGCTGGCCCAGATGTTTGAGGGCGTCGGAGAAAGCGAATTTTCCGGCGGCAAGGGCGGACAGATGTTCCAGTCCTTCCTGATGGACGCCTTTTCGAAACAGGTAACGGCGGGAGGCGGCATCGGCCTGGCCTCGTCCGTCCAGCGCGAAATGTTGAAAATGCAGGGACTGGAGTAGCCCCATGAGCCAAGCCGCTTCCGAGCGCGTCGATGCGCTGATCACCCTGACCGAGCGCCTGACCGATTTGATCAGCCAGGAATGTCGGGCCTTCGAAGCCCGCCGTCCCCAGGACGCAGCCAAAACCATTGAAGAGACGTCGCAGCTGGCCAACGCCTACCGACATGAATCCGGCCGCATCCGCGCCAACAAGGCGTTGATAGAAGGTGCGCCGCTGGAACGCCGGCTGACCCTGATCCGCGCCACCGAGGCGTTCGACGCGGTGCTGGCGCGCCATGGCCGTGCGCTGGAAGCGGCCAAAATCGTCACCGAAGGCATCGTCCGCGCCATCGCCGACGAAGTCGTCGCCCAGCGCAACACCGGCGCCGGCTATGGCCCGGCGGCAAGCAGCGTCGCTGCGCCCGCCACCGCGATCACTTTGAACAAGAGCGCCTGATCTCCCTGCTCGCGTGAAAATGTAACAAGCGACAGGCACGCCTGCGTGGGCGTAAACCGGGGGCATGGGCGATCACGACCACCATTACCACGGACATGGCCACGGCCACGGGCACAGCCACAACACGCCCTCGATGGACTGGCGCTTTGCGTTCGGGGCCGGACTGAACCTGGCCTTTGTGGTGGTTGAAGCGATCACCGGCGTGATCTCGGGCTCGACCGCCCTGCTGGCGGACGCCGGACATAATTTGTCCGATGTTCTGGGTCTGGTGCTGGCCGGCTTCGCAGTCTGGCTGGCCAGGCGGCCGATGAGCGCGCGGCGGACCTACGGTTTTGGCAAGGCGACGGTGCTGGCGGCCCTGGCCAATGCGCTGGGGCTGGTGTTCGCCTGCGGGGCCATCGTCTGGGAAGCGCTGCATCACCTGGCCGGCGGGGCGGCCCCGGCCTCGGGCGTAATGATGATCGTGGCGGGCGTGGGCGTAATCATCAATGCCGGCACCGCCCTAATGTTCCTGAAGGGCCGGGCGGGCGACGCCAATGTGCGCGGCGCCTTTGTGCACATGGCGGCCGATGCCGCGGTATCGGTCGGGGTCATCGCGGCCGGCGCGGCGATCTGGCTGACCGGGGCTGCGTGGATCGACACGCTTGCCAGTCTGGTCATCGTCGCCGTGATCCTGCTGACCACCTGGGACCTGTTGAAGGAAACGCTCGATCTGGCGATGGACGCCGCGCCCCGTTCCATAGATGTCGAAGCAGTGCGATCGTTTCTGGCGGCGCGGCCCGGCGTGATCACCGTGCACGACCTGCATATCTGGCCGATCAGCACCACAGAGACGGCCCTCACCGCCCATCTGGTGCGCCCGGACGGTGGCGACGATGAATTTATCAGCCAGACGGTATGCGCCCTGCGCGAGACTTTCGGTCTGGGCCACGCCACACTGCAGGTCGAGCGGGAATCCCTGCCCGACTGCCAGGCGATGCACGCCTGAGTCGGTAGTCTAGACCTTGATCCGGTAGCCGGTCTTGAAGATCCAGGCCACGACCGTCAGGCAGATAGCGAAGAAGCCGAACATGAAGGCCAGACTGAGGCCCACGGGCACATCGGCCTCGCCGACTCCAAAGCTCCAGCGATAGCCGCTGATCAGGTAGACGATCGGGTTGAACTTGCTGATCAACTGCCAGATCGGCGGCAGGATCTTGATCGGGTAGAAGGCACCGCCCAGGAAGGTCAGGGGCGTGACGATCAGCATCGGGATGAACTGTATCTCCTCAAAACCGGCTGACAGCACGCCAATGATGAAGCCGAACAGGCTGAAACTCAGCGCTGTGATCACCAGGAAGGCGATCATCCAGAAAGGATGCTCGATGTTAAACGGCATCATCAGGCGCGCCGTGGCCAGGATGATCAGGCCCAGGGCGACAGACTTGGTGGCGGCAGCCCCGACATAGGCGATGATGATCTCAACGAAGGAAACCGGCGCAGACAGCAGCTCGTAGATAGTGCCAATGAACTTGGGGAAGAAGATCGCGAACGAGGCGTTGAAGATGCTCTGGGTGAACAGGGTCATCATGATCAGGCCCGGCACGATGAAGGCGCCGTAGTTCCCGCCCACACCCGGCATCTGGCGCATCGAAGCGGCCATGGCCGCGCCGAACACTACAAAATAAAGGCTGGTCGAAATGACCGGCGAGACAACGGACTGCCACAGGGTGCGCAAGGTCCGGTTCATCTCGAACTTGTAGATGGCTGCGATGGCGTGAACGTTCATGCCGGCTCCTGGACAAGGCCGACGAAGATTTCTTCCAGCGATTTCTGGCTGGTGGAAAAGTCGGTGTAGGCGATGTTCAGCTCGTCCAGCTTGCGAAGCAGCGCGCTGGCCGCGCCGCGGTCGCCGTCCGGATCGAGGGTGTAGGTCAGTATCCTGCCTTCGCCGGTCAGCTCGGGGCCCCAGGTCTTGAGAGCGGCGGGCACAGCCTTGAGTTTTTGGGCCAGGTGGACGGTCAGCTGCTTGCGGCCAAGCTTGTGCATCAGCACGTCCTTGTCCTCGATCAGGATGATCTCGCCCTTGTTCATCACCCCGATGCGATCAGCCATTTCCTCGGCTTCCTCGATGTAATGGGTGGTCAGGATGATGGTGACGCCAGAAGCGCGCAGCTCGCGCACTACCTGCCACATGTCCTTGCGCAGCTCGACGTCGACGCCGGCGGTGGGCTCGTCGAGGAACAGGATTCGAGGCTCGTGGCTGAGGGCTTTGGCGATCAGCACCCGGCGCTTCATGCCGCCAGACAGGGTCATGATCTTGGCGGTGCGCTTGTCCCACAGGGACAGGGATTTCAGCACCTTTTCAATATGGGCCGGATTGGGTGCCTTGCCGAACAGGCCACGGCTGTAGCTGACCACCGACCACACGCTCTCAAAGGCTTCGGTCGCCAGCTCCTGGGGCACCAGGCCGATCAGGGCGCGGGTCTTGCGAAAGTCCCTGATGATGTCGTGGCCATCGACCGTAACCGTACCCGAGCTGGGATTGACGATGCCGCAGATGATGCCGATCAGGGTGGTCTTTCCGGCCCCGTTCGGTCCAAGCAGCGCGAGAATCTCGCCCTTGCGTATCTCAAGGTCGACGGGTTTCAGAGCCTGAACGCCCGAGGCGTAGGTCTTGGTCAGGCCCTTGACGGATACGATGATCTCCATGGCGGCATAGATAGCCGAAGCCTCCGGCCAGCCGATAGAAATTATTGTAGGATCACCCTCATTGGGTAGCCCAGGGCCTAAGCCTTGGCCGGGCAGCGCGAGCGGGTGATGCCGGGGCCGTCCTGGACGGCAGTCAGCTTGTCCTGTTCCGGAGACAAGGTGAAGGCAAAGACCCGCTGGGCGTCCTGACCTTCGATCGGCAGTTTCAGAACCACGGTCAGTTGCAGACCCGAAATGCTGGAGGCCTTCACCTGGCCTTCGACGCCATTGATGGTCACACGATCCACGGTGATTTGCATCCGGGTGAGATCGGCGGCGTTGGCGCAATTGGCCAGGCTTTCATGCCAATCACCGCGATACTGGATGGGGACTTCCCATTCGGCCGGCAAGGCCGTGGCGGCCGCCGACGTGACGTCACCCTTGGGCGCTGTCGGCTGCGGCTTTTCGCAACCAACCGTTAGGGCGCACAGGAAAAGGCCGCCCGCGAGTGCGAGCGACCTTTTCCGTGAGACTTGAACCAAAACGCTCATGGGTCTCCCCCCAGCAGGAAGTGGCGCCCCCCGACGCCCCTTCAGACCTTACTGGACGATCTTGGCGACGACGCCGGCGCCGACGGTGCGGCCGCCTTCGCGGATGGCGAAGCGCAGCTTTTCTTCCATGGCGATCGGGGTGATCAGCTCGACGTCCAGCTCGGCGTTGTCGCCAGGCATGATCATCTCGACA
>CANJPZ010000022.1 GCA_947476325.1 Caulobacteraceae bacterium
TACATTGATTGTGACCAGAGCAATCGCTCGCTCATCGTCACCATAAGTATGTCTGATGCTTTCGATATCACCCCATACCAGATTCCATAATTCACCGACGCGAAGCATCGTATTTGCCGCAATCAAAATGCAGTCACGAACAAGTTGTCTTTCGTTTCTTTCATTTACATCAGCGCAGTGCTTCTCAGATACGTAAGTGCGCATAAAACGCACCAGCGCATCGTATTCTTCCAGCGTGAATACACCTCGCCGCTTGACCTCCTCCTTCTGATCTATGTCGAGTTTTCTAAAATAGAACTTCTGAAAGTGCGAGATGAGTTTTTCACGATGAGCGAATGCCATCATGTGATTTATCGTCGATTGTTCGTTTGCAATCGTGATGTCGCGAACGCCAGAAGATGTTTTCTTGCGGTAATTCGCGTAGTCATGCAGAGACTTTTCATCAAGTTCTGACAACTTCAGGTTATCGCCCTTGTACGCGAGCAAGTGCTTTATCTGAGACTTGATTGTGACGAGACGACCCGCTGTGATGTTGCCGAGTTCAACATCCTCCTGACGCCAATCGACATATTTGTCAGTGAGTTCTTTGAGATTGATGCCGAATATTTTTCTGCCATTCGAGACATCACTCATGATTTTCAGAACTTCCTCTTCCGCTCTGATGACAGCGGTATCTAAGTCCTTAGTTTTTAGAGTTTTTCGGACGTATTTTGCCTCTGCTGCCACCCACATGCGCAGTTGCCAGAAGTCGCCAGAAGCATCTGTACGAAAGATTTTTGCACGACCGTTTAGAACGTCGTGTTCGTCTGTGTGAAAAGCAGACTTGTTTTTTCGCAAACGCCGCGCTGTTGCCATGCTCGCTTTTCCTTACGATTCATCGTGACCAGCGTTTCTTTGTAGGAAACTTTGCCCAGTGAAACACAAACCGTAAGAAAATCAATGCGTTCTTACAAAGTTGGTAACTACTTTGTAAAATATTAATCGTTATAAATCAATGACTTAGTGACGATTTATTATTCCCATTCTATGGTGCCAGGGGGTTTGCTGGTCACGTCGTAAACCACCCGGTTGATGCCCCGCACCTCGTTGATGATCCGCGTCGCCGTGCGCGCCAACACCGCCCAGGGGAACTCGTAGAAATCGGCCGTCATGCCGTCGGTGCTGGTCACCGCCCGCAAGGCGCACACCTTGTCGTAGGTCCGCCCGTCGCCCATGACGCCGACCGAGCGCACCGGCAACAGCACGGCGAACGCCTGCCAGATCGCGTCGTAGAGGCCGGCGGCGCGGATTTCCTCCAGATAGATGGCGTCGGCCTTTTGCAGGATGGCGACCGCCTCGGGGGTCACTTCGCCGGGGATGCGGATGCCCAGGCCCGGGCCCGGGAACGGGTGGCGCCCCACAAAGGCGGGCGGCAGGCCCAACTCTACGCCCAGGGCGCGGACCTCGTCCTTGAACAGGTCGCGAAGGGGTTCGACCAGTTTCAGCTTCATGTGTTCGGGCAGGCCGCCGACATTGTGGTGGCTCTTGATGACGTGGCTCTTGCCGCCGATGCTCTCGATAACGTCGGGATAGAGGGTGCCCTGGGCCAGGAAGCGGGCGCCCTCGATCTTGGCGGCCTCGCGGTCAAAAATCTCGACAAAGACCCGGCCGATGGTCTTGCGCTTGGTCTCGGGGTCGGAGACGCCCGCCAGTTGGCCCAGGAACTGGCTGCCTGCGTCCACGTGGATCAGCGGGATGTTGTAGTGGTCGCGGAACAGGGTCACCACCTGGTCGGCCTCGTTCAGCCGCATCAAGCCGGTGTCGACGAACACGCAGGTCAACTGCTCGCCGATCGCCTCGTGGATCAGCACCGCGGCGACCGAGGAATCGACCCCGCCCGACAGGCCGCAGATCACCCGCCCGTCGCCCACCTGCTCGCGGATGCGCGCCACCATCTCGCGGCGGAAATTGGCCATGGTCCAGTCGCTGGTGAAGCCAGCGATCCGGTGGGTGAAGTTCTTCAGCATCGCCGCCCCGTGCGGGGTGTGGGCGACCTCGGCGTGGAACTGGATGCCGTAAAAGCGCCGGGCTTCATCGGCGATGGCGGCGAAGGGCGAGCCTTCGGACGTGGCCACCACCTCGAACCCCGGCGGGATGGCCGTGATCTTGTCGCCGTGGCTCATCCACACCTGTTCGCGGTCGCCCAGGCCCTCGAACAGCGGACTTTGTTTGACCCGGGCGATCTCGGCGCGGCCGAATTCGCGGTCGTGACCGCCCTCGACCTTGCCGCCAAGCTGGTGGCACAGGGTCATCTCGCCATAGCAGATGCCCAGCACCGGAATACCCATGGCAAACAGCCGTTCGGGCGCCCGAGGGCTGCCCTCCAGATGCGCGCTCTCCGGCCCGCCCGACAGGATCACCGCCCGGGGCGCGGGATCAAGCGCGGCATCGGCCTTGTCGTAGGGAACCACCTCGCAATAGACCCCGCTCTCGCGCACCCGGCGGGCGATGAGCTGGGTGACCTGACTACCGAAATCGATGATCAGCAGGCGTTCGTGCGTGGGGCTGGAGGTCATGGCCGGGGCCATAACCTGAATCTCCCGTTCGCTCCAGCGGCGGTGGACCTAGAAAGTAAGGTTGCTTACGCGGCGCGCCCCAGTGGGCGCGCAAGAACACGAAGGGGGCACAAAGGTCACAAAGGGACAGCGTTATCGCGGCAAAGCCGCAGTCAGCTCAGGATTTCGAGCGCCGGCTTCGCCGGCAAGGCACAGCGCGAAGCGCCTTCGTGTCCTTCGAGCCCCCTTTGTGAACTTGCGCGCCTGAAAGGCGCGCCGCTTAAGCAATCTTGCTGGCTTACTTGCTCACTTTCCACGCTCGATCACCGCCGCGAAGAACCCGTCTGTGCCGTCTTTCAACGGGGTCAGGCGCACCATGTCCCCGCGCCAGCTGAACCCCGGATGCCGCGCGAAGAAGGCTTCAACCCGGTCCTCGTCCTCTTCGGCCAGCAGCGAGCAGGTGACATAGACAATCCGCCCGCCCGGCTTCACCAGTCCCGCCGCCTGATCCAGCACCCCGTCCTGCTCGGCCATGCGCCGTTGCAAGGTGTCGGGCTTGAGTTTCCACTTGGTGTCGGGATGCCGGCGCCACACGCCCGAGCCGGTGCAGGGCGCATCGACGAACACCAGGTCCATGGCACCGGCCAGGTCCTTCAGGGGATCCTTGTCCAGCGGCGTGCGGACATCGAGGTTCGTCACCCCGGCCCGCTCCGCCCGGGGAATGATGTCGCGCATGCGGCGCGGGTCGGCATCGAAGGCATAGAGCTTGCCGGTGTTGTTCATTATGGCCGCGAGGGCCAGCGTCTTGCCGCCACCTCCCGCGCACAGGTCCAGCACCTTCTTGCCCGCGATATCGCCCGCCATGCTGGCGGCGATCTGCGATCCGGCGTCCTGAACCTCAAACATTCCCCGGGCAAAGGCTGGATGGGCCTCGACGGGTGCGACCCGCAGGTCCGCCGTCGGCGCATCGATGCGCAGGGTGGTGGCCAGCCGGCCGGCCGGGTGCGGGGCCATGGCCTCCAGCGCCGCCAACACCTCGTCGGGCGTGGCCTTCAGCGTATTGACCCGCAGATCGACCGGCGCGCGCGTGGTCAGGGCGGCCATCTCGCCCGCGCGGGCCTCGCCGAAGGTGCGGGCCAGCGAGGCGTCCAGCCAGTCAGGATAGTCGCCGCGCACCGGAGCGGGCGCGTTCGCAAGGTCGCGCGGCTTGATCAGCCGTTCCATCTCGTCGCGGCCCAGCGGGCCCGGTCCGTGGGGCGCATCGCCACAGGCTTCGCTGATCCGGTCAACAGACCAGCCCCACTCGAACCGCAGCGCGCCCAGGCAGGCGGCGCGGACGGACTCATCGCCCATCCGCCAGGCCAGCGAGCGCCGCTTGCGCAGCACGTCCAGCACCAGACCGGAAATCCAGGCGCGATCACCCGATCCGGCGAACCGGTGGGTCTTGCCCCACTCCTGCACGACGAGATTGGCCGGCCGGCGCCGGGCCTCGACTTCGCCCAATATCTCGGCGGCCGCGGATATTCGGCCGCCGTCCTTCACTGTGCGATCGCGATCAGGACCAGAACGATCCCGAGCAGGGCAACGCTCCAGGCGACGGTGCGCACTACGGGAATGCCGAATGCATAGAGCGGCACATAGAGGATCCGGCCCGCCAGATAGAGCACCGCGCCCAGCTGGGTCAGGTCGCCCAGCTTGCCGGCCAGATAGGCCACCAGCACGACGGCGACAAACACCGGAAAGGTCTCGAAGAAATTGATGCTCGCCCGCTCGATACGCGCGGCCACGCCGGACAGCGGCTTGGCGTCATCGCGCGGCCCCATGTCCCACTTCAGGCCCCGCTGCGGCAAGCCGGCGACCACAACCATGACAATCTGCAACAGTCCAAGGATCGCCGCCGAAGCAACGATACAAAGTTCGATCTGCATAATTCGCCTCCCCTTTTTGGTGCGCTACCGCTCGCCTTTCGGCTCGCGGCTTGAGCGCGTCATTTTGGTTGTCGCGCCTTCGATAAGCGATCGGTGTGCCGTTCGCCCAAAAAGCGCGTTACGTCTGGCTCGGATAGTTCGGAGCCTCGCGTGTGATCATCACGTCATGGACGTGACTTTCACGCAACCCCGCGCCGGTGATGCGAATGAACCGGGCGCGTTTCTGGAAGTCTTCGATGGTGGCGGCCCCCACATAGCCCATGGCGGCGCGAAGACCACCCACCATCTGGTGGATGACCGGAGAAATCGGCCCCTTGAACGCCGTCTGGCCCTCGATGCCCTCGGGAACCAGCTTGAGCGTGTCGCTGACTTCCTTCTGGAAGTAGCGGTCGGCCGAGCCTTGCGCCATGGCGCCCACCGAGCCCATGCCGCGGTAGGCCTTGTAGGAGCGGCCCTGGTACAGGAACACTTCGCCGGGTGCCTCTTCGGTGCCAGCGAACATGGAGCCCATCATAGCCGAACTGGCGCCCGCCGCGATGGCCTTGGCCAGGTCGCCGGAATACTTGATCCCGCCGTCGGCGATCACCGGCACGCCGCTCTCGCGCCCTGCCCGGACCGCATCGGCGATGGCGGTCAGCTGCGGCACGCCGACGCCGGCCACGATCCGGGTGGTGCAGATCGAACCCGGGCCGATACCGACCTTCACAGCATCGGCCCCCGCATCGATCAGGGCCCGCGCACCGTCGTAGGTGGCCACATTGCCGGCGATGATCTGCACCCGGTTGGTCTCGCGCTTGATGCGCTCCACCGCGCGGGCGACCTGGATGGAATGGCCATGGGCCGTGTCGATGATGATCACGTCCACGCCCGCGTCCACGAGGGCCAGGGAGCGCTCGAAGCCGGCGTCCCCGACCGTGGAGGCCGCCCCGACCAGAAGCCGTCCCTGCGCGTCCTTGGCGGCGTGCGGGTGGGCCTGGGCCTTTTCCATGTCCTTGACGGTGATCAGCCCGACGGCGCGAAAGGCGTCATCGACGACGATCAGCCGCTCGATGCGGTGCTTGCGCAAAAGTTCGCGCGCCTCGCCCTGGCTGGTGCCTTCGCGCACGGTGATCAGGTTCTCGCGCGTCATGATCTCGCGCGCCGGCAGATCATCGTTCAGCTCGAAGCGCATATCGCGGTTGGTCAGGATGCCGACAAGCTTGCCGCTCTTGGGCTCGACCACCGGGAAGCCGGAAATCTTGCGGCGGTTCAGAATGTCCCGCACCTCGCGCAGGGTGGTGTCCGGGTTGATGGTCAGCGGGTTGATGACCATCCCGCTCTCATAGCGCTTGACCTCCCGCACCTGGTCGGCCTGTTCCTCAACCGTCAGGTTACGGTGCAGCACGCCCATGCCGCCGGCCTGCGCCATGGCGATGGCAAGCCTGCTTTCCGTCACCGTGTCCATGGCGGCGGACACAAGCGGGATGTTCAGATTGATTTCGCGCGTGAACCGGGTGGCCGTATCGACCTGCCCCGGCATAACCTCGGACGGACCGGGTTCGAGCAAAACATCGTCGAAGGTAAGCCCTTCGCGAATCTCCATTGGAGTCTCCGTTTTGCGGCGCGGGTATCAGGGCAACGGGGGCGAAAGTCAATCGCGGCGAGCCTGCGGCGGCAAATAAACCCGCCTCGAAACCATTGTACGGGGCAAGGGCCAGGGCCTTGCTCCCCGTTCTGTGTCTATGAGGCGCCATTGAAGGCGCCCGGGCCATGCACTAGATTCAAGACTAGCGAGAAGGAGATGCCCCCAATGCAGTTCCGGTGGGCCCTGAGTGTTTTCCCGGCGTTGGCGATCGTCTGCGCAACGGGTGCGTCGCCGGCCATGGCGCAGTCTATCGAAGAGCAGTGGAAGACCTGCGACAACTGGACGGGCGATGCCGCGCCCGCTGAGGTAGTCCGCAGTTGCACCGCCGTTCTGGCTGACGGCAAGGGTACGGCCCAGACCCGCGCCGGCGCGTTCCACAACCGTGGCGCGGCCTATCGCCTGCAGGGCGACCTGGTGCGCGCCATCACCGACTACAACGAAGCCATCCGCCTCAACCCATCGGATGTCGATACCTTCTACATCCGGGGAAACGCCTTCGCGGCCCAGCGCGATTATGATCACGCGATCGCCGACTACAGTTCGGCGATCCGGCTCGACGCCGGGTTCGCGCCCGCCTACAACAACCGCGGCGGCGCCTACCACATGAAGCGCGATTTCACCCACGCCATCGCCGACTTCGATGAGGCGATAAAGCTGAATCCGGACTATGCCTCGGCCTTCTCCAACCGTTGCCGGGCGCGGGCGCTGTCGGGCGACCAGCTCGATAAAGCAAGGGCCGATTGCAGCAAGTCGCTGGAACTGAGGCCTGATGATGCGTCCACCCTGGACACCCGCGGCCTGGTGCATCTGAGAGACATGAATTTCGCGGCCGCGTTCGATGACTATGACGCGGCCTACAAGCTGAACGCCATGCAGTTCGGCTCGCTTTACGGCCGCGGTGTCGCCCAGTTGCGCATGGGCCGGGCCGAGGCAGGACGCGCCGATATCTCACTCGCCATGGCGAGCGATCCGTCCGTCGCCTCGATGTTCGAGCAGTCCGGCGTCAGGCCTTGACGGGGCCTACATCCGGTTGACGGAGGCGTGGTCCGAGGCGCTTTTCTGAAGGCTGGCGGGCTGACCGTAAACGTCGATGTCGGCATGCGAGCTGGCGCGGCCATCCGCCTGCCGGCTGGCCCAGGCGCCGACCTCGGCATGATCCCTGGCCTCGATGCGGGCGATCTCGCACTTGAGGTCCTTGCCGTCGACGCTGGCGTGGGACGATGCCGACACGTCAATCGAGGCGCAGCGTCCCGAAAGCTGAAAACCCGCATGATCGTTGGCCCTGACAGTTAGACTGCCTGTCGCAATTGACCCCGAGATGTCGGCGTGACTGCGAACGTCAAGCGTTAGGCTGGTGGCCGAGAAGGATCCCCTGACGTCCGCGTGGTCGCTGGCTGTGATCGTCAGGACCTAGGCGGACACGACGCCGCTGAGGTCCGCGTGCGACGCTACATTGATCTGGGTATAGGCCGACGCTGTCACAGTGACGGTATACTGCGGCGCCTCCCAGTACCAGCCCCAGTTCAGGTTCGGCCGGCGCGCTGCGAACAGGGGGCCGTCGCGCACCCCGAGTTCCAGATAGTTGAACCGGCCGGAGGGTTCGCTGACCTGGACCGAGAACGGTCCCTGTTTGAGGACAACCGTGACATAGCTGGACGCCGAGACCTTGTCGAAACCGGAAAGATTGTAGGAATTGGTCGCCGCCAGGGCCGGCCCGACAGACAGGCCGGCGGCAAGCCGGATCGCCAGGGGGATTGCGCGTTTCATGATCTCCCCGGTCTGGGGCGAGCCTCGCGCCGCCACTTACAGAGTTTGAGGCCGCCAGAACACCAGATGGATGCAACCGGCCGCCGGGCCTCGCCAGATCAGGCACCGGCGCGACCCCGGAAGCCTGTCGCGACCAGATAAACCTCTGAACTCTCGGACCGGCTGGCCTTGGGTTTGACCTGTTTGACCTCGACGAAATTGGCCTTCAGACGGGCGATCACTTCGGCCAGTTCGCCGCCCTGGAAAGCCTTGGTGACAAAGGCCCCGCCGGGCTTGAGCTGAGCTATGGCGAAGTCGGCCGCCGCTTCGATCAAACCGACAATACGCAGGTGGTCGGTCATTCTATGGCCGGTTGTGTTAGGCGCCATGTCCGACAAAACCAGATCCGGCGGTCCGCCAAGAAGATCGATGAGGTGCGGACCACAGGCCGGATCGGTGAAGTCCATGATGATCATTTCGGACGGCGGCAGCGGATCGACGGGCAAAAGATCGACCCCCACCACCCTGCCCGCCCCACGCTGGACAGCGATCTGCACCCAGCCACCGGGCGCGCAGCCCAAGTCAATCACCCGCCCACCCTGGCGGATCAGCCCGAAACGATCGTCCATCTCGGACAACTTGAACGCCGCGCGCGAGCGGTAACCCTTGGCGCGCGCCTCAGCGGCGAAGGGGTCGTTGATCTGGCGCTCCAGCCAAGCCTGTTGGGAGCCCGTGCGGCCCCGCGCGGTCTTCAGGCGCGCCGGTTTGGCGCGGGTCTGGCCGCCGCCGGGCGGGCGGACCATGCGTTTTCGTGGTGGTTCTTCGTCGGTCATGCGGGTTTGGCCGGACTGGGCGTGCCGCCGCGCCGCCGCCGCCGTTTGCGCCGGCGTGGCGGGCTGGCCATTAGCGAGAGCAGCAGACCTTCACGCAGTCCGCGGTCGGCAACACGAGCCCGGGCGCAGGGCCAGGATTCCTGCACCGCGCGCAGGATCGCCGCGCCCGCCAAGACCAGATCAGCACGATCTGGGCCGATGCAAGGCTGGGCCGCGCGCTCGCGGGGGTTCATGGCCAAGAGTCGTTCCGTCACGGCCGCACAGTCGGCGTCGGTCAGCCACAGGCCATCCACGCGAGCGCGGTCGTATCGCCGAAGCCCCAGATGCAGGCCGGCCAGGCTGGTGATGGCGCCGGACGTGCCAACAAGCTGAGTGCGGCCGCCCGCGAACACCGGCCGCAGCTTTTCCGCGTGGGGAAAGGCGGCAATACGATCGGAAACGTCGGCGACCATGTTGCGGAACCAGCCTTGCGGGTCCTCGCCCGTCTCGGGAAAGCGTTCGGCCAGGCTGACGACGCCCACCGGCATCGACAGCCAGGCTCGGATCGGCAGACGGTGGGGTTCAAACCGCTCCGTTTGCCCTTCCAGGCCGTTGTCGGTCAGATCAACCCATGACAGTTCGGTCGAGCCGCCGCCGACGTCGATGACCAGGGCCGCGTCGGCGCCTTCACGGTCAAACAGGTTGAGACAACCGGCAACCGACAACTGGGCTTCCTGTTTGGGCGTAATGATTTCCAGCACAAGACCCGTCTCTTCGCGCACTCGACCCAAAAAATGGGCGCCGTTCAGCGCTGAGCGGCAGGCCTGGGTTGCCACAGCGCGCAGGCCTGCGACATTGCGGCGCTTGATGCGCTCGGAACAGACCTTGAGAGCGGTCAGAGCGCGCTCCATGGCCGGCTCCTGCAGATGGCAATCAGCCGTCATGCCTTCGCCCAGGCGGACAATGCGCGAATAGGCCTCGACAATCCGGAACCCGTCGGCCGCCGGGGTGGCGATCAACAGGCGGCAATTGTTCGTGCCAAGATCCAGCGCCGCATAAAGAGGCGGCGCCTCGCCTCGCCGGCGATCGCGACCTCCGCGATTGCGGGCGCCGTCGCGACCATCCTGGCGGGCGCCGAATGACTGGGGCGCCTCAGACATAGAACTCACTTTCCAAAGTCCGGAAGAACCGGGCTCGTTTCAAGATTGACCTTAGCACCGGATTCGCCGACTGGAAGCCGCCCTCTTGCGTGGCGAGCGGGTGATATTACGTTCACCTTCCAGTCAGCCGCGGTGTGTTAGCCTCACTCTCATGATCAATCGGTCCGCCAAGTTTGCGATCGGCCAGGTGGTTAAGCACCGGCTGTTCCCGTTCCGGGGTGTGATCTTCGACGTCGATCCGACCTTCGCAAACACCGAGGAATGGTGGCTGTCGATCCCGGAGAACATTCGGCCCCGCAAGGATCAGCCCTATTATCATCTGCTGGCGGAAAACGACGAAAACTCATACGTTGCTTATGTTTCCGAGCAGAACTTGCTGCCCGACGAGACCGGCATGCCGGTGGGGCATCCCCAGGCCGGCGTGATGTTCGAAGGCTTCCAGGACGGGCAGTACAAGCTGCGCCCCATGGCCCGGCACTAAGGTCTGGCGTTGGCTGACGCTGCGGGCGCCTTGCCTTTTTTCCCGTAGTTCTGTTTCCAGCGCACAGACAGGCGGGTGTCGCCCGTACCGGCGATGCGTGAGACGATGGACAGATTGGGCCGCACCCGCCACTCGACCTGGGCCGCGCCGCCTTCGCGACCGCCGCCGGTCAGCTCAAGATAGACGTTGTCGGATACGTACTTGCCGCCGGACACCGTCAGCCCGTTTTGGGCATCGCCGCCGCCGAACGCCAAGCGGTCGAGTCGAATGAACTCGCGCAAGCCCCCGATGACGTCGAACCCGCCGCCGGTGGCCAGAGCCGCAAGGCTTGAGGCCAGTTGCGCAGCCTCGACCGGAGACAGCTGGGCTGCGGAGCGGCCAAACAGAACCTGCGACAGCACCTCGTCATTGGGCAGGACGGGCGACGAGGTAAGCGTGATTTCCGGCTTGGCCGCCGTGCCCTTGATCTTGACCACCGCCGTCAGGCTGGGGTCTTCGCGGGTAGCGGACAAATCAAGGCGGATCGCCTCGGCGGTCGAGGCCAGATAGACGACACCGGTATCGTCGAACTCAAAGCGCTTGCCGGCGAACTGGTATTCCCCGCGCACCACCTCGGCCTGACCGGTCAGTCGCGGCTGGGCGCTGGTGCCGAGCACGTGGGCGTTTAGCGACATCTCCACATCCAGGCCTCGGCCCTTCACGAAGACCCGCCGGGGCGCCGTCAGCATGACGTCCAGAGTGATCGCCGGGCCGCGGCTGCGCGGCGCATCGAAGTAGTCGGCCCGTTCGGGCGGAACGTTGATCTCGATAACGTCGAGCGGAACCACGCCAGAGGGCGTCGGCGGATCGGCGACAATATCGGCCCGGTCGATGGTCAGCCTGCCGGTCAAGGCGGCCTTGCCGTCAGCAGCGCGGGTAACCGTGACCTCGCCCGAGGCCTGGGCCTGGGCCAGATCGTTGTCAAGCAGCAGGAACTGGCGGGCCTGCAAGGTGAACGAAGAATCCCCGCCGGAAATCAGGCTCATCCGCCCCTGACCGCTCAGCGTGCCGCGCCGCTCATCCTGCCCGTTGAAGGCGCTGACGCGAACCGCATTGCGCTCCAGTTCTGCGGCCAGGCTAACATTGCGCAGCTTGAGACCCGAGGCGAAGTCTTCGAACCGTCCATCCGTCAGATTGGCCTGGCCGGTGATCAGCGGATCCTTAAGCGATCCGGCCAACGAGCCCTTGGCCTGCAGCCGTCCGCCAAGCGTGCGGGCGCCGCCGAAGAACAGGTCCCAGATGGGTTGCAGTTCGCCGTCGATGTCGAAACTGCCCTCAACAGGCTTGGTGCGGTCGACGGCGATCCTGAACGGCGCAGCGCTGGCCTCGGCTGGAAAAATGCCTGACGCCGTGGATTTCAGACCAGCCTGGTTTGTCGCCTGAATGCTGGCGGTCAGCCGGTTGCCGGCCAGGGCGACGCGCATTTGACCATTGATGGCCGAATCCGTTGGTCCGTCGCGGCTGCGCATGTTTTGCAGATTGGCGGCCAATTGCCCGGCAAGGGTGTTCCCCCGGCCCGACGCCATGAGCTGGGCGTCGAAGCGCCCAGCCAGATCCGGCGAGATGACACTGATGTCGACCCCGGTCAGCTGGACGTCAGCGCGCAGATCCTCCCCCTCCTGCCGGGCCTGGATCACGGCCCGGCCACCGCCCACGGACAGGGTCCCGGCAGCAGTTCGGGCCGGACCGCCAATGCTGACGATCAAGGGCTCGGCCGTAGCGACAGCGATCTTGTTGATCCGGCTCTGGCCGTTGAAACTTACATTCCAGATCTGGTCGACGCTGGATGCGACGCCGGTCCCTTCCAGGGTGATCGGTATGTCACCCCGGTTACCTTCCGCCCGCAACACATAGGGCAGCCTTGTATAGGGGCCATTGGCAGTCAGGGTGGCGGTGTGGATGACTAGGGGATTATCCGGCAACTGCAGGTCGGCCGCCCTCAGACTAATCTGAGCTTGGGCGCCGCCTGCAGCGTCAACGATCTGCACGCGACCCTGAACCTGGCCGGCTGCGAGGAATGCGCCGGGGCCCGCGGTCACGGTCAGATCGGCGCGAGATGGCTGGCCATTGCGCAGCATCAGCGAGCCCTTGGCTGTGACCCCGCCCGCATTTGCATCCACGCCGGTCAGGTCGACACCTTCGCCCGGAAAACGGAAGGCGGCGCGGGCCGACGCGGGGCCGTTGGCGCTTTGAGCGGTCACCGCGATTGTCCCGCTGGAATCGTCAGCCCCGCGGGCGAAGGAGAGGTTCAGACGCGCATCGGTCAGCGTCAGGCGGCCGATATCAATGGCGGGTATGCGGGCCGTCAGATCGGCGCGTGGCTGGCTGAGCGTACCCTTGACCAAACCGTCACCGGCGATCTTGCCCGCGATTTCAAGGGGGCCGGCCTGGAAGGGTCCGTTCGCCTCCCAGTTCACTTTCAGATCGAGCGCGTTCAGGGGGCCGTAGGATCCGGTAGCACGGGCGTCCCCGGTCTTGCCGTTCAAGGTCGAGCGCGTAATCTTCCAGAACCCGGCGCCGTATTCGGCGCGAGCCTCCAGTTTCGGAGTCGAACCCAGCAACCGGTCGACCTGATCCATCCCCGTCGCAAACTGGCTGGCCGCAACATTGGCCGTGAAGGCCCATCCGGTCTCGACGCCGCGATCTGCGGTCCATTCGCCTTCCACCACCCCAGTGGTTCCAGGTCGGATGGCGCCGAGATTTGAAATGCGGGTGTGTCCATCGAAATTGAGCGAGCCGGTAATTGGCGTTCGCGATCCCTTTCCATGTAGTTCGACCCCGAAGCCCTGGCCATCGATAGAGCGGATCAGCAACCGGCCGTCCGAGAGGCGCGAAATTTCGGTCGTCGCATGAGGGTTTGGCCCCATCAGGCCCGCAAACATGCCGGTCCCGCGCCCACCCGAACCTGTCAGGTCCGCCTTGATGGTTAGCTCGCGCTTGGCCAGACGCACTTCCGCTGGTCCCTGGGCGTGGGTCAAAGCGTAGTCCCACAGGCTGACCCCGTCTCCTGAGACGTCGCCCACAAAGCGGAAATCAGCGGGCTTGCCGATTAGGCGCCCCTTGAACTGGCTCGGACCAAGCTGAACGACCTTTTCGAGGCGAGACATGTCCTGGACCTTCAGGTCCATGACCAGGCCGGTGGTTGAACGGTCGGATATCCTGACCGGTCCGGTCGAGGTCAGCTGCAGATTCTCGGCGCGAACCTGCAGGCCGGTTGAATAGACATCCTTGGCCGCGGCCTTGGCCGCCGTCGCGGCAAAGGTGATCTGAGGTCCAAAGCGTGAAACCTGGCCAGCCGTCAGGGTGGATGCGGTCAGATCAAGTCGTCCCTGCGCTCGCAGGCCTTTGCTGTTCCACCCTCCGCTGGTCTCCAGGGGCGTGGACTCGCCTGAATGGGCTACGATGTTGATCTGGCCGTCCTGAGTTTCCCCGCCGATACGCGCGCGCAGCATGAAAGGCTTTTTACTCGGCAGTCCCATAGCGCCGGCGATCGCCCCGCCCTGGGCCTCAACAATGTCGGCATCGATCCGAAGATTGCGCTTGCTCCCGTAGGAGAAGTCAGTGTTGATCCCGTCGCCCTGGTGGAGAAGGCTTTGCGCGGAGAGGTGACCGGTTCCCGAGCCCGCCCGAGCGATTTCAAAATGGCCGGCCAGGTTGAACAGACCGCGCTCGATGGTCGCCGCCGGCAGGGTCTCAAGACGCGCGGTCAGGCGCCGAATATCGAAGGATACCGGCAGACCCGTATCCCTGGTTTTGGGGGTCAGGGTCGGACGGCGAATGAACTTTACGTCTTCGGCGCTGACCAGTTGAGCGACAAATCGGCGTCGGAAAATCTGCCAATAGTCCCACTGAACGTGAATCTTGCGCCCCTCGAGCCAGACGCCCTTTTCGTCGAAAATTGTCAGGCGGGCGATGGTGAAGTCCTTCAGCACATCCCCGCTGAGCCCTTCGATGCGCAGCCGTCCGACCGGTCCGAGCTTGAGACCGGCGGTGCGCGCCTCGATCAATTGCCGGCCCGGAGAGGTCGCGACTAAATAGCGAACGCCGACACTCAGAATCGCCACCAGGACCACGAATGCGACGAAGGCGACCATCAGCCAGCCGAATGCTGTCTTCGGCCTTCGCCGGCGACGGACCTTTTCGGTCTTCGGGGCTGTAGCTTCGGTCAAAAACTTTGGCCGATACTGAGGTAGATCTGGAACGCAGGATCGCCTGCGTGACGGCTCAGCGGTATGGCGACATCCGCCCGGATAGGCCCAAATCCAAGATTGTATCTGGCGCCGAAGCCGACGCCGGCGCTGGTATGGGAAAAATCGGGCGCCTCGCTGAGCGAAACGCTACCCACGTCGACAAAGGCTACGCCGCCCCATTTCTGAGTGAACTGCTGGCGGACCTCGAGCGAGGTCTCGAAGAGCCCCAGCCCGCCTTCGGGTGTGTGGTTCGAAAACTGCGGGCCAACGCCCTGATAGTTGTAGCCACGGATCGAGCCGCCGCCGCCAGAATAGAACCGCGCAGAAGCCGGAATATCAGTGACCGAGGTGCCGGTAATCGACCCCAGCTTGAGCCGGGTCGCGATGACTGTGCGAGCGCTCTCGCCGAGCGGAAGGTAGAATGTACCTTGCGCCACGGCGCGCAGATACAGCGACGAACTTCCCCCCGCCGCGGCCGTCGGCTCAATGCGGCCGTCAAGCCGCCAGCCGTGGGAAGGATTGAGAGGATCGTCCGACCTGTCCCACGTCAGGGCCGCAAGTCCGGTAATGGTGGCGATGTCCCGCGTCCGCACCGTTGGAAACCGCTCGTCGATCCGGCCGCCGTTCAAGGATACGCCGACGGTGCGATACGACGTCTTGCTGTAGTGCTGCACCACATCGGCCCGCAGGGTTCCGCCGGCCTCGTCATAGGCGTCGGTCAGGTTCCGGTAGCCGCCGGTCCCCAGCGTCAGGGTGCGGTCGGCCACCCTCCAGTGCGGTAGCGAGACTTCGGCGTCGAGTTTGCTTCGAATACGGGCGAACTGGGCCAGAAAGGTGGTTGTGTCCGCCCGGCCCAGCCGGTTGAACAGCTGGTAGCGCGCATCGACACCAGGACCTTCGCTGGTGGAATAGTTGACGCCCAGCTCCAAACTTCGTGGCGCCCGGTCCGCCAGCGAGACCACGACTGGCCGTTGTCCGTTCACCACAGCGCTCGCGGGCGCCAGAGCGACCGTCACCGATTCATAAACCCCCACATCCAGCAGCCGCCGTTCCAGCTCCGCCACGCCCTTGGGCTCATAAACATCGCCAGCATCCCAAGGCGCGAGCTGGCGAACCCAGACCGGGTTGGTGCGCCCTTCGGTTCGCAGGTCAATTCCGTCCAGCTTGACCAGAGGACCGGCATTGATCCTGAACTCTGGAATGACCGTTTCACTGTCGTGATCGACGATGACTTCGCGGGTGCTGGCCGAGGCATCAGCGAACCCGAGTTGCTGGGCCGAGGCGACGATCCGGCCCTCGGCGGCGATGATGTCGCCGGCCTGGCCGCCGGCCCCTTCCGCCAGATTCATGGCCCGGTCCGCGGCCTGTTGGACAACCGGCGGCGGCGAGGCTCCGATCCATGTGATCAGGGGTACCGCGATCTTGAATTGGGGGCCCGGCTCGATATCGACATAGGCCCGGCTAGGCGTCTCGTCGGTGACGTCAGGAGTCACATGATAACCGTAGTACCCGCGGGAACGCAGAACCGCGATCGCGTCCTCGGCGGCGGCCTGGGCGCGCCGGCGAGCTTCGAGCCGACTTGTGGGTGGGCCATCCACCTCACCCACAGCGTTGAAAATGGCATCGCGAAGATCGGCCGGCATATCGCCGCGCAGCATTGCTTTCGGCTCCGCGCTCCAGGCGAGACCGGCGGATGCAAGGTGAACGCTCATGGCCAGGGCCGAAACAGCCAGCGCGGAGCGAAGTCTCGCCACTCAAACTTCCTTCTGTTGGCCCCGCTAGGAGGCTTTAGCCGCGCTGTTTGTACCTGTCACGCCCCCCGAACCCAAGGCCGGTAAAGGGCGCCTAATTCTTGGGCATAGTGACAGGCTCATTGCAGGAATCATTGATCTGCATCGGCTTTTCTGTCAGCCCTATTATTCAATCGCCGCTTAACGCGGGCCTCGCCCCTCGCTTGGCGACATATGGTAGGAAACCAGCCAAACGTGGCAACAGGGACTTCAGTTGCAGGCTCACCCGAACGGCCCTTGCCCGCAGGCGCCTATATTCCCGGTGTCGCGTACGACGAGATGTTCGCGACCGATGGTTCGATAAGGGGCCACTACGCCGCTCTGCACGAGCGCATCAGCGAACTTTCGGCCAGAGACCTGGCCGAACGGCAGAGAATCCAGGACCAGTTGTTCCTGCTTCAGGGCATCACCTTCACGGTCTACGGCGCAGAGGCCTCGACCGAAAAGATCATCCCCACCGACCTGTTTCCAAGGATTATTCCCGCCAACGAATGGGCCCGGATCGAAGCGGGCCTTATCCAGCGGCTGACCGCGCTCAACATGTTTCTGGGCGATATCTACGGTGAACAGAAAATTCTCAAGGACGGCATCGTCTCACGGGATCTGGTGCAGGGCGCCCCGTCCTATCGGCGAGAGATGGTCGGCCTCTATGTGCCCCACGGCGCCTATGTGAACGTCTGCGGCAGCGATCTTATTCGTCAGCCGGACGGCCAGTACGCCGTGCTGGAAGACAATCTGCGGGTCCCCTCAGGCGTGTCCTACATGCTGGCCAACCGCGACGCCTCGCGCCGGGCCTTTCCGAGCGCCTATCGCAAATCGGGCGTTCGCGCCGTTGACCGCTATCCGGACCTGCTGCTCAACACGCTGCGCAGCATGGGATCTGAGCTTAGCGACCACCCTCAGGTCGTGGTCCTGACCCCGGGCGTCTACAACTCGGCCTATTTCGAACATGCCTATCTGGCGCGTCTGATGGGCGTGCCCCTGGTCGAAGGCCGCGACCTCGTGGTTCACGACAACTGCGTCTACATGAAGACGACCGCGGGTCTGCAGCGCGTGGACGTCATCTACCGCCGGGTCGATGACGATTTCCTCGATCCCCTGCACTTTCGCCGCGACTCGGCCCTCGGCGCGGCCGGACTGTTCAACGCCTATCGGGCCGGCAAGGTGGTCATCGCCAATGCGCCGGGCACGGGCGTCGCCGACGACAAGGCGGTCTATGCCTATGTGCCGCAGATCATTCGATATTACCTGGGCGAAGACACGATCTTGCCGAATATCGAGACCTTCCTGTGCCGCGAAGCCTCGCAACTGTCCCATGTTCTGGACAATCTGGAGCATCTGGTCGTCAAGGCCGTGGGCGCCTCGGGCGGCTACGGCATGCTGGTCGGGCCCCACGCTACCCAGGCCGAGCGGGACACATTCGCCGAGGCATTGCGCGCCAACCCGGACAATTACATCGCTCAGCCGACGATCCAGCTGTCGACGGCGCCCTGCCTGATCGACGGGCGGATTGAACCGCGGCACATCGACCTGCGGCCGTTCATCCTGGCGGCCGAAAAGACCGTGGTAACCCCCGGCGCCCTCACCCGCGTAGCCTTGAAGCGGGGATCCCTGGTGGTCAACTCCAGCCAGGGCGGCGGCTCCAAGGACACCTGGGTTTTGTCCGAAGGCAAGACCTCATGATGCTGACCCGCGTCGCCGACAGCCTCTAATGGATCGGCCGCTATGTAGAGCGGGCAGAGCACACGGCGCGTCTGGCCGACATCATGTTGACCGCCAGCCTCGACTACAGCGACAGCGCCGCCGAGACCGCGGCCATCGCCCTGGCCGCCATCGTTGATCCCAAAGTCGCCGCCGCCCGGTCAACGCCCTACGAGGCGGCGATGAATCTGGCCTTCGATCGTGACAGCACGGTCTCTGTGGTCACCTGCCTGGCCCTGGCGCGGGAGAACGCCCGGCAGATGCGCGACCAGATTACTACCGAGATGTGGGAGCAGCTCAACGCGCTCTATCTGGACATCACAGGCCCCAATTCGCGGCTGGCCTTTGATGAGGGCTCGTCCAGCTTTCTGCACCGGATCGTGGCGGGCCTGCACCTGTTCAACGGCGCCGCCGAGGCGACCATGAGCCATGGCGAAGGCTGGCGGTTCCTGTCGCTCGGCGCCTATCTGGAACGGGCCCACCTTATCGCACGCCTGCTGGACGTGGCGTTTGACAAATCCAGGCCGGATGCGCCGGACCGCGATCACCTGGTGCAGGTCTCGCTACTGCGCATGGCCTGCGCTCTGGAGCCCTATCTTCGGGTATACACCTCTGACATCCGGCAGGCCTACATTCTGGAATTTTTGTTGTTCGACAAAGAGTTCCCGCGTTCGATCCGCTTTACGACCGCTCGCATCGAAGAGCACGCCAAGGCGTTGTCGCGCTATGCAGAGTTCGCGGCCGCGGCCGCGCCGGAACGGCTCGCCGGACGACTGTCGTCGCTGCTGGAATTCACCGATCCGGCCGAACTGGCCACCATCGGCGCCGGTGAGATCCTGCGAACAGTAACGGCCGAATGCGGACGCATTCACGCGGCGATCCACGATTCCTTTGTCGCCTACCCGATCGAGCAAAGGTTGCACGCCTGATGTTGCTCGAGATCCGGCACCACACCGAGTACCGTTACGCCGAGCCTATTCGGGAAAGCCTGATGGAACTGCGGATGCAGCCCCAGAAAACGGCACGCCAGCGCCTGATCAGCTACGAGTTGACGGTCGACCCGGCTGCCCAAGTGTTCGCCTATGCCGACAACTACGGCAATACGGTCCAGCACTTCGACGTCCCCTACCCCCATGACCGCCTGACGATAAGCGCCCGGACCCTGGTTGAAACCAGCACCCCTCCACCGCTCCCAGCCTATCTGGACCGGGCCGAATGGGACCATCTGTCCAGCGAACAGGTTCGCGGCGACTGGTTCGATTTCCTTCTGCCGCAAGGCTATACGGCCATCACCGAAAAGCTGGCGGCGTTCAGCAAGGATCTGGGCCTGAACAATCCACGCAGCGCCGATCCCCTGACGGCCGTCCAGCGCCTCTGCACGACCCTTTACGAAGAGCTGGCCTACACGCCAGGCGTCACCGAGGCTGACAGCCCGATCGACCATGCGCTCGACCAGCGCAGCGGTGTTTGCCAAGACTTCTCGCACATCATGATCGCCCTTTGCCGCCAGTGGGGCGTGCCGGCGCGGTATGTTTCGGGATACCTCTATACGGACCGTGAGGCGGACCGCTCGCGTCCCGACGCCACCCACGCCTGGGTCGAGGCCTATTTTCCCTCGTTGCGCTGGGTGGGTTTCGATCCGACCAACAACCTGGTGGCCGGCGAGCGCCATGTGGCGGTCGGCTGGGGCCGGGACTATAGCGATGTGCCGCCCTCCCGCGGCGTCTACAAGGGTGATGTCGAGTCCGAGCTGTTCGTCGCGGTTTCAACCGGCCCTACCAGCGAGGTCGAACGCGATCTGGAACTGGTGCGCATCGGCAGCCCCCGCGCCGGCAAGGATGGCCGCGCCCAGCCGGACGCCGCCTATCGTGAGTATCAGCAGCAACAGCAGCAAGCCTAACGGCGGAACAGCTCCAGGCCCTGCCATATGGCAAGGCTGATGACGAGGAAGCCGACCAGCCACGTCAGCAGACGAATGGGCAGGACCTTGGTGGTCCAACCCGCGATCGGAGCGGCAATAATGCCGCCGCCGATCAATCCTGCGATCGACCATGTCAGCTCTTTGAGTCCGTCGGCCTTCCAGCCCCCGAAAATCAGTGACCACAGGAAAGCTGCCGATACTGCGGTGGCGACAAAAAACTCGGCCGTGTTCACCGTACCGATCGCCTTGCGTGGATCAGACCCGGCGCCCAGCAGGGTGCCGGTCACAACCGGTCCCCAGCCTCCGCCGCCGATGGCGTCGAAAAAGCCGCCCACAAAGCCCAGAGGAAGCGGTCGCGTCCCGCCCAGCACCTTGGGCCGTGTCCCCCGCGCCGCGCGCCAGAGGATGACAACGCCCATCAATCCCAACCAGGCCGCGACGTACGGCCGGAGCATCTTGCCGTCAAGATTGGTGAGGACGTAGGCGCCGAGACCGCCGCCGACCACGCCGCCGATCGACAGGGCCAGCAACAGCTTCCACTCGATATTCTTGTAGGCGACGTGGGAAGCGGCCGAAGCCGCGCCGGTCGCGACCTTGGCCGCATGCACGCTGGCCGAGACACTGGCTGGCAGAACACCGAGCGACATCAATACGGTCGAGCAGACGACGCCGTAACCCATGCCCAGGGCGCCATCGACAAGCTGAGCAACCACGCCCACCCCACCAAACCGCAGCAGATCAACAATATGAGGGTCCATGCGCGTTCAGCTCTCCGAACTCCCGTCCCGAGAGCCTTATCGTCATATCACCTAAAGGCCGAGCCGCCGCACGGCGCGCGATGAGTGGTAGGCCGGGAGGGAATCGAACCCTCGACCATTCGATTAAAAGTCGAATGCTCTACCGCTGAGCTACCGGCCCCCATCGCGAGGCGGCGGACCATAGTCGGGGCGCCACAGCTTCACAAGTCGGTGCTGGCGGGATTTTCGACGCAGAGCTAGTCTTGCCTCATGCGCATCATCATCCCCCTTGCCGTTGTCGCCCTGACCGCCGGTTGCTCGAGCGTCAACAACCCCAGAGTCGCCGGTCAGCCCCGTAACTTTGAAAGCGCCGCCGCGACGCCGCTCTATGACATCAACGTCATCAAGACAAAGATCCCCGTCGTCCTGCTTGAGGCGCGCGACCGTCCGTACCAGCTGCCGACGCCGGTGACCTGCACGGAGATCGCCAGCCTGATCGCGCCGCTGGACGAGGCCCTTGGGCCGGATCTTGACCTGCCGCCCGACAAGGACCATCCGGGCCTCATTGCGCGCGGCGGCGTCTTGGCCGAGGGTGCTGTAGAAAGCGCGGCCGGCAGTCTGGTGCCCTTGCGCAGCTGGGTTCGGATGCTGTCCGGGGCCGAGCGCTATGACCGGGTGGTCAAGGAAGCCATTGTCGCGGGCGGAGCGCGCAGGGCTTTTCTCAAGGGCCTGGGCCAGGCCGCCCGATGCCGTCCGCCCGCCTCGCCGACAGCTCCGGCCCTCGCCGGTCAGATCGTCAATCCGATCGAGCCGAACAGCCGGCGGGCGCCACAGTATCCCACCCGCTAGTCGACGCCCTGCTGGGCCTTGAAGGCCTTCCGATAGGCATCCAGCCGGCCTTCGGCGATGGCCTGGCGCAGTTCGGACATCAGGGTCTGGAAGAAGGCGATGTTGTGCCAGGACAACATCACTTGAGCGAGAAGTTCTTCTGATTTAACAAGGTGATGCAAATAGGCTTTCGAGTAGTTTCGTGACGCCGGACAGGGCACGCTGGCGTCCAGCGGCGTGTCGTCTTCGGCAAACCTGGCGTTCTTCAGATTGACGGGGCCCGAGCGGGTCCAGGCCTGGCCATGACGGCCGGACCGGGTGGGCAGGACGCAGTCGAACATGTCGACGCCACGGACCACCGCCTCGACCAGATCAATCGGCTTGCCGACGCCCATAAGGTAGCGGGGACGGTCGGCGGGAAGCATGGCCGGCGCGTAGTCCAGAACCTCGCACATGGCCTCATGCCCCTCGCCGACCGCCAGACCGCCCAGGGCGTAGCCGTCGAAACCAGTCTCGATCAGGCGATCGGCTGACTCGCGCCGCAGGGCCTCAAAGGTGGAGCCCTGCTGGATGCCGAACAAAACCTGGGCATCGCGGGTCCCGAACGCGGCCTTTGAGCGTTTGCCCCAGCGCGCAGACAGCTCCATCGCCGCGCGGGCCCGGGCTTCCTCGGCGGGCCAGGACACGCACTCGTCCAGTTGCATGACGATGTCGGAACCCAGCAGGTCGGCCTGGATTTCGATCGAGCGTTCAGGTGAAAGGACATGGCGCGAGCCATCGATGTGGCTCTGAAAGGTGACCGCATCCTCGGTAACCTTGGAGATTTTGGACAGCGACATGACCTGAAAGCCGCCGGAGTCGGTCAAGATCGGCCGCTCCCAGCGCATGAAACGGTGCAAGCCGCCCAGGCGGGCGATTCGCTCGGCGCCCGGCCGCAACATCAGGTGATAGGTGTTGCCCAGAATGATGTCGGCGCCAGCCTCACGCACCTGATCCACCGTCAGGGCCTTGACCGTTGCGGCGGTTCCGACGGGCATGAAGGCGGGCGTGTGAATGTCACCACGGGGCGTCTTCAGAACGCCCGTCCGCGCCGCACCGTCAGTCGCGGCGATCTGGAAGGGAAAGGCGCTCATGCCGCGCGCCATAACAGGCTGGCGTCGCCGTAGGAATAGAACTGGTAGCCGGACTGAATGGCATGGGCGTAGGCGGCCTTCATCACGCTGGTCCCGGCAAAGGCGCTAACCAGCATGAACAGTGTCGACTTCGGCAGGTGGAAGTTGCTGAGCAGGGCGTCGGCGGCGCGAAACCGGTAGCCGGGCGTGATGAAGATCGCCGTCTCGGCCGCGAACGGATGGATTTCCCCGGCCGCGTCCGCCGCGCTTTCCAACAGGCGCAGCGAGGTCGTGCCGACACAGACGATCCGCCCGCCCGTCGCGCGAACGGCGTTCAGGGCACGGGCCGTCGCGGGGCTGACCTGACCATACTCGGGATGCATACGGTGGTCGGCGGTGTCGTCCACCTTGACCGGCAGGAAGGTGCCCGCGCCGACGTGCAGTGTCACATAGTGCAGGCTAACGCCGGCGCGGGCGACGGCGTCCAGCAGCCCAGGCGTGAAGTGCAAGCCCGCCGTCGGCGCAGCCACAGAGCCGTCCTCGCGGGCATAGACGGTCTGGTAATCGGCCAGATCGCGATCATCCTCGGCCCGTTTGGAGGCGATGTAGGGCGGCAGGGGCATGACGCCCAGACTGGCGATCGCCAGGGTGAGATCAGGGTCGGCGATATCGAAGGCCAAGGTCACTTCGCCGCCCTCGCCCTTGGATTCGAGCGTGGCGTCGAGAAAAGCGCCGGCGCAGCCGCGATCAGTATTCTGGCCGAACCGGACGCGGTCACCGGGCTTGAGGCGCTTTCCGGGGCGCATGAAGGCCGTCCAGCGGTTCGGCGACAGTTTGCGATGCAGCGTGGCCTCAACACGGATGACGGTTCCCTCCCGCTCGCGGGTTCCCGAAAGTCTCGCAGGAATGACGCGGGTGTCGTTGAAGACCATGGCGTCACCAGGCCTCAGGAAGGACGGCAGATCGGTCATGACCTTGTCGGCCAGACCGCCGCCAGGGCTCACCACCAGCAGGCGCGCAGCGTCGCGTGGTTCGGAAGGGCGCAGGGCGATGCGATCTTCGGGCAGTTCAAAATCGAAATCGCTTACTCGCATGGCGCCGATGCGCCAGATCGCGGGCCCCGCGTCAAGCGCGATGGACAAGATCGCATCCAGGGTGGAAACAGGAGCGGGTCTTTGGGAGTCTGTTTGGTGAAGCTTGGGGTTGTGCTCGCGGTTGTCGTGGTGACCTTGCTGGGCATTGCCGGATGCAAGCGCGGCGGTGAAACCCCGCAGCCCAAGACGGGCGCCGGAGTCGCAATCCAGGTCCCGACCGGATACCAGCACGACCCGGCCTTTGACGCAGCGGGCTACTACATGCCGGCTGCCCCGATCCAGGTCGGGAATTTCAAGCTCAACACCATCTCCATGGGCGCCGAGAGTGATTTCGCCCAGTGGGAAAAGGGCGAGCGGGAAAGTCTGTTCGGCCCAATCCTGATCCAGTTCGACGACATGAGCAGTCCAGCCGTCACCAACGAGATGGGCGGCCAGGGGCGCGAAAAGACCCTGCGCCTGCTGCCCGCAGGCTACCGGTTGTTTCCAGGCGAGGTCAGCTTCAAGAGCGCCGACCCGGCCCTTGGGGAAGTGGCGTTCACGGGCGCATTTGATCAGGCGGCGCTGGCCGATGCCAAAAAAGTGACGACCAGCGGCAACGCCAGCGTCCTACACGGCGATCTGCAGATCGGCGCCCTCAAGTTTCCGGGCGTAACCTTGACCTACTGGGCGGGCGACTGACGCCTTTCGGGCGGAAACTGTCAGCATTTTCAGCTTTTTTCGAGGTTTGATGCATGAACCGGCGAGGCGCCGCATGCGTGAATTCCTTGTCCACAAAGGATTTCTTCGCATTGACCGGCTGTGAGAGGCGCAAAAGTCGTCAGTTTTCCGACAGCCGGTTTCAGCGCCCCGGCAGCCCTTTACAGAGCGCCGGCATTTTTGCGGCCGCACGCAACAGTTCAGCACCGCCACACAGTCATGCGATTTCAGCCCGGCGCTGGAGCCGGCGGGGAAATGTGGGTGATTTTGCATATGGCCTGATAGGCTGAGGGCCGAACGCCCCAGGCTGCAAGTCCTGTTTCGTCATACGGCAGGGCCGGTGTCAGGCGTCCGCGGCGACCTTGGCGGACAGGATCTTGCCGGGGGCGCGGGGCGGCTCGCCCTTGGGCAGGGCGTCGACCGCCTCCATGCCGTCGGTCACCACGCCCCAGGCAGTGTACTGGTTGTCCAGGAAGGTCGCATCATCCAGGCAGATGAAGAACTGGCTGTTGGCGGTGTCGGGCATGTTGGTTCGGGCCATGGAGCAGACGCCACGCACATGAGGCTCTTTCGAGAACTCGGCCTTGAGGTTCGGCTTTTTGGAGCCGCCGCGGCCGGTGCCGGTCGGATCGCCGCCCTGGGCCATGAAGCCGGGGATGACACGGTGGAAGACCACGCCGTCATAAAAGCCCTCGCGCGCCAACTCCTTGATCCGCGCCACATGGCCGGGGGCAAGATCGGGACGCAGGTCGATGGTCACCGTGCCGGTGTCCAGGGTGAGGATGAGGGTATTTTCGGGATCAGCCATTACGGGCTCCTGACTTGAATTGGCCCGTAGCTATTCAACAGAGACGGGGATGTCGAGCTTGCAGATATCGACATTGGCGCCCTGAGCCTTGCGCCAGCCTTCGGCGTAGGTGCGAAACTCGGGCGAAGTGGTTTCCATAACCACGATCTTCGGACGTTCCGCCGCCGGGATATCAGCCAGCATTCGCACTTTGATCATCACATCCATCGGCTCGGACGGCGGCTCACCGAGCTTGATGGCGCGAACCACATTTAGGCCTGACAGCACCCGTCCAAACACCGTGTAGTTGCCATTCAGCGACGGATAGGTCTGGCGCATAAGGAAGAACTGGCTATTGGCGGAATTGTCTTCGGACCCGCGCGCCATGCCCAGAACGCCGGGGCAGAACAGGCCGCTAGCCGGAACCGCGCCGTCAGCAGTGATCGCCATCTGGGCGTCAGGCTGGCTCTGAATGGGAACGCTGGAGACAAAGCCGGTAAAGCCCTGGGCGCTGATAAGCGGCGTAAAGGGCGTGGTGGGTCTGCGCCGGAAGGAGAATTCGCCGTTCAGGTCCGGCAGGGCCGAAGCGCCCTCGCCGTTGTTCTGCGGATCGCCCGTCTGGGCCATGAATTCGTCGATGACCCGGAAGAACTTGAGCCCGTCGTAGAACTGGGCTCGAGCTAGGCGCTTGATGCGCTCGACATGCGCCGGGGCCAGAATGGGATCGAGTTCAGCGATGATTTGACCCTTGGTGGTATCGATCACCAGGGTGTTTTCAGGATCAGGGCGTCGCCAGCCAGGCGATGGCCCGGCCAGGGCGTCGGGAACGCGAACTGTTGGCGACGGCGCGAGCAGCGGCGGCGCCACAGTATCGATGGCAGCAGGCGCCGCCGCGTCGGGCATTTCAGCCCGGCGAGGGCCAAAAATCTTGCCAAGAATCTGCGGCGACGCAGCCTGCGGCGAGAGAAACAGCGCGCCGAAAAACGCGGCCAGGGTCAGGTTTCGAATGTTCATGGTCCCCGCTTCAGGCGCCCATCTTGGCGCGCAGCTTGACCGCGACCTGTGGCGGCACGAAGGCAGAAATATCGCCGCCCAGCGCCGCAATTTCCTTGACCAGCCGCGAGGCGACCGCCTGGTGCCGGGGGTCGGCCATCAGGAAGACGGTCTCGATATTGCGATCCAGCTGCTGATTCATCGCCGTCATCTGGAACTCGTACTCAAAGTCGGCGACGGCGCGCAGACCCCGCACGATGATGCTGGCGCCGACTTCGCGGGCGAAGTGGACCAGCAGGGTGTCAAAGGGTTTGACCACGATTTCAGCGCCGGTGAGTCCGGCCGTCTGCTCGCGAAGAATATCGACCCGTTCTTCAAGTGAAAACAGCGGTCCCTTGCCGGTGTTGATGGCCACACCGATGACGAGACGGTCGACGAGCTTTACGGCCCGGCCGATAATGTCCAGGTGCCCGTTGGTCACGGGATCGAAGGTGCCGGGGTAAAGGGCTGTCCGGATCATTCCGCCGTCTCTTCCCCTTCAGCGCCGTCAATATCATCGGCGTCATCGCTGCCGCCGCTCTCGGCCAGACGTTCGACCGATACCACATGTTCGTTCTCGGCCGTGCGGAAGACGATGACGCCTTGCGTGTTGCGCGCGGCGATGCGGATCTGGCTGACGGGACAGCGGATCAACTGGCCCTGGTCGGTGACCAGCAGGATTTCGTCACCATTTTCGACCGGGAACGAGGCGACGAGACGGCCACCCTTGCGCGACAGGTCGTGGGCGATAAGCCCCTGCCCGCCCCGTCCTGAACGGCGGTAGTCGTAGGCTGAGGTGCGTTTGCCAAAGCCTTCGGCCGACAGCGTCAGGATGAATTCCTCGGCCGCGCCCAGTTCGACGATGCGTTCAGGGGTCAGGCTGGCTTCTCCGGCGTCTTCCTCGTCGTCCTCGACAGCGGCCGGCGCTTCATCGCCATCATCAACACCGGCGGCGCGCAGCAGGGCGCGGGCGTGCTTGAGATAAGCGGTCCGCTCGGCCGGCGCTGCGTCGACCGAGTTGAGGATGGCCATGGAGATGACCTCGTCGCCTTCGGCCAGGCGCACACCGCGCACGCCGGTGGAATCGCGGCCCACGAAGACCCGGATATCGTCCACCGGGAAGCGGATACAGCGGCCCAAGCTGGTGGTCAGCAACACGTCCTGCTGAGGCGTGCACAGGGAAACCCCGATGATGGAGTCGCCCTCGTCCAGCTTCATGGCGATCTTGCCGGCGCGGTTGACGTTGACGAAATCCGACAGCTTGTTGCGCCGCGCGTTACCCGATTTCGTGGCGAACATCAGGTCATAGCGGTCCCACTGGGCCTCATCTTCCGGCAACGGCAGGATCGAGGTGATGGTCTCGCCCGGCTCGATGGGCAGCAGGTTGATAAAGGCCTTGCCGCGCGAGGTGGGCGTGCCCTGGGGCAGCCTCCAGACCTTGAGCTTGTAGGCCTTGCCGCCAGAGGAGAAGAACAGCACCGGCGCATGGGTCGAGGCCGAGAAGACGCGGGTGACCGCATCCTCGTCCTTGGTGGCCATGCCCGAGCGGCCTTTTCCGCCGCGATGCTGGGTGCGGTAAATGGCCAGCGGCGTGCGCTTCACATAACCGCCGTGGGTGACGGTGATGACCATGTCCTCACGGGCGATAAGGTCTTCGTCCTCGACGTCGGCGTCGCCGTCGACGATCTGGCTGCGGCGCGGGACGGCAAAGGCCTCGCGCACGGCGACCAGTTCGTCACGGACAATGCCCATGATCCGGTCGCGTGAGCCCAGAATCTCAAGGAAGCCCTTGATGGCCCCGGAAAGTTCGGTGGCCTCGGCGAAGATTTCCTCGCGGCCCAGGCCGGTGAGACGCGACAGGGTCAGCGCCAGGATGGCGCGGGCCTGCTCGTCAGTCAGCCGAACCCGGCCTTGCTCGACAATCACCGTGCGGGGATCCTGGATCAGATCGATCAGCGGGGTCATGTCGCCGGACGGCCAGTCCTTGGCCAGCAGGCGCTCGCGCGCCTCGGCCGGATCGGCCGAAGAGCGGATGATGTGGATGACCTCGTCGATATTGACGACGGCGATGGCCAGACCGACCAGGACGTGACCGCGATCGCGGGCCTTGTTGAGTTCAAAGCGGGTGCGGCGGAACACGACCTCTTCCCGGAACTCGATGAAGACCCTGATCATCTCCTTCAGGCCCATCTGTTCGGGCCGTCCGTGGTTGAGCGCCAGCATGTTGACGCCAAAACTGCTCTGCAGGGGCGTGTAGCGATAGAGCTGGTTGAGCACGACATCGCCGGCCGCTTCGCGCTTGAGCTCAATGACCACCCGGATGCCCGAGCGGTCGCTCTCGTCGCGCAGGTCGCCGATGCCTTCGATCTTTTTCTCGCGCACCAGTTCGGCGATGCGCTCGACCATGCCGGCCTTGTTCACCTGGTAAGGCACCGAGGTGATGATGATGGCCTCGCGGCCGGCGCGGATTTCCTCGATCGTCGCTTCACCGCGCATGATCACCGAGCCGCGGCCGGTCATCAGGGCCTGGCGGGCGCCAGTGCGACCGATGATCAGGCCGCCGGTCGGAAAGTCGGGTCCCGGCACGATGTCCAGCAGTTCATCGACGGGGACATCCGGATTGGCGACATAGGCCAGGCACGCATCGACGATCTCGCCCAGATTATGGGGCGGAATATTGGTAGCCATGCCGACGGCGATGCCGCCCGAGCCGTTGACCAGCAGGTTGGGAATACGGGCCGGCAGGACGACGGGTTCCTGTTCCTTGCCGTCGTAGCTTTCCTTGAAATCGACGGAATCCTTGTCGATGTCCTCGAGCAGGGCCTCAGCCGCCTTGGTCATGCGGCACTCGGTATAGCGCATCGCGGCAGGGGGATCGTTATCGATCGAGCCGAAGTTGCCCTGACCGTCCACCAGCAACAGGCCCAGCGAGAAGGGCTGGGCCATGCGGACCAGCGCGTCATAGATCGACTGGTCGCCGTGAGGGTGAAGCTTGCCCAGCACATCGCCAACGACGCGGGCCGATTTCGAGTAGGACCGGTCCGAGCCCATGTTGAGCTCGTGCATGGTATAGAGAATGCGCCGGTGCACGGGCTTGAGTCCGTCGCGCGCGTCCGGAAGGGCGCGGGAGACAATGACGCTCATGGCGTAGTCGAGGTACGAGCGCTTGAGCTCTGTCTCGATGAAAATCGGCTCGATATCCCCGCGCGAGGCCGGGATCGGGTGGTCGGTTTGTTCGTCGTCGGTCAAGGGGAATAAAGCGCTTTCAGCCGTGGAATCGGGAGCGTATCTTGTCCCCAGTTGTTAGCATCTGCAGCGCTGCGGTGCAAAAGACTCGAGCCTTAGAGGAGGCGAATATGATTTCACGCAATGCCCGGATCACCCTTGCTGGCGCCGCCGCAATCGGGGCCGCCGTTTTGACCACCGTCGCCGTTCAGGCCCAGACCCCGGCGCCCCGGGTGACGCCGCCGCCTGCGCCGGCCGCACCGTTCGCCTCAACTACCGTCTCGTTCGAGGTCAAGAACGCTGCCGGCGCGGCCCTGGGCACGGCCCGCATTTTTCAGGGCAATGACGGTCAGGTTCCAGGCGTGGTTCTGCATCTGGAGCTGAAGGGCCTGCCGGCCGGCTGGCACGGCATGCACTTCCACAACAAGGCCGACTGCTCGGCGGCGGACTTTACCTCGGCGGGCCCGCACATCTCTATGACCACGCCGGTCATTCACGGTTTCCTGATGGACAATGCCAATGATTTCGGGGACTTGCCGAACGTTTATGCGGCGGCGGACGGCTCGGTGAACGCCGAGGTCTTCTCGCCCCTGGTGACCGTCTATCCGCGCGCTAGTGATAGCCGCCCGGCGCTCTTTGACGCCGACGGTTCGGCCCTGGTGATCCACGCCAACCTCGACGACTACCACACCCAGCCGATCGGCGGCGCCGGCGCGCGCATCGCCTGTGGGATGATGAAACGGTAGGGACGCGAGAACTGTCCCTCCCCTTTATAGGGAGGGACAGGCCGCGTCAGCGGCCAGGGTGGGGGACTCAGCCAAGGCGCGCTGGATCGTATCGATCACGTCCGACATCGCCTGATCAAGTTGATGATTCCAGAAACGAAGAACCCGAAACCCCTCCCGGCGAAGAACAGCGTTCCTGATCTCATCGGCTGCGTGGCCATCGACTTCCGCATGACGCCACCCATCCAGCTCGACGACCAGTCGCCGGCTGAAGCAAACGAAATCCAAATAATACCCACGAAAAGGCGCCTGCCGGCGAAAATGGACCCCCTCGGCGCGCACACCCTTGTGGCGGACCCAAAGGCGAACCTCGGCCTTGGTCATCGACTTGCGAAGTTCCCTGGCGCGCTTTGTGCCCACTCCAGACTCCCCCACCCTGGCCGCTTCGCGGCCTTTCCCTCCCCGCAAAGGGGAGGGACAAAATATCTCACCCTAGAAGGGGATCTCGTCGTCCAGGTCTGCTGGGAAGCTTTCCTTAGGGCCGGAGCTTGAGGCTTTCTGGAAGCCGCCGCCTCCACCGCCTTCACTCTTGCCGTCCAGCATGGTCAGTTCGCCGCGGAATTTCTGCAGCACAACCTCGGTCGAATATTTCTCGACGCCGGAATTATCGGTCCATTTGCGGGTCTGGAGGCTGCCTTCGATGTAAACCTTGGCGCCTTTCTTCAGGTAGTTTTCGGCGACCTTGGCGATGTTTTCATTGAAGATCACCACCCGGTGCCACTCAGTCTTTTCCTTGCGCTCGCCCGAGGCCTTGTCGCGCCACTGTTCCGAGGTGGCGACCGTCAGATTGGCGATTTTTTCGCCCGAAGGCAGGGAACGGATCTCCGGATCCTTGCCCAGATTGCCGATCAGAATGACCTTGTTGACGCTGCCTGCCATGTTCCTGTCTCTCCCGAATGCCGCACGATGGCGGCTCTGCGCATTTTGGCGAGCCTAATATCAGGTGCGCCGATGTCAATTGTTTTGTTCTATTTTTGTTCCACGCCCCGGCTATTGCGGAACGGCCGATGGCACCACCAACTGCCGATTATACCGCACCAGCATCAGGTAGCGGATGCCGTCATATCTGTCGCTCTGGAAGATGCCGTACTCGTTCAGGAACAGGAAGCGGCCCTGGAATGAGCCGGTGATCTCGCTCTGCTGCGGAGTCAGGCGCTCGAGGTTCATCTTCATGCGCTCAAGCTCGAGCGCACAATGGTAGATGTCTTCCTGATTGCGGGCGATGGGATCGAAACGGTGGGTCTGGCCGATGGTGACCATGGTGTAACAAACACCGCGATCCGTTGGCGCGGGGAGCTTGGGCCCGGCGCAGGCCGCCAGACCGGCCAGGGCCAGAACAGGCAGCAATCTAGTGATCATCGTGCTCATGAGCCTAAAACCCCGGAACGGTGCAGTTGGCGCCCTGGCGGACCAGGGTGTGGAAGTTGAAATTGTCAGGTGACTGTTCAATCTGGCCGGGCACCAGCCGCAGGGTCTGCTCGCCCCAGCGGCCGTAGGTCGCCCCGCCCGGCTTTTCGCAGCGACCGTCAAACAGGGTCTGGGCGCAGGCTTCGAGCGGCATCTCGCCGATCCGGCTCCAGTCGCGCCCGGCGTAGCGCCAGCAGGCAGCGACAGGCCCCCTGGAGGCCTGGGGCGTTGCGGCGGGAACGGTCTGGGCAGGCATTACGGCGGGCGACGGCGTGGTCAGGGCGCCGACCGCGTCGGACTTGGCATCTTCCGGCGGCAGGGGGGCCAGGGACGCGCCCGCCGCGCCGTAGGCCAGCTCGCCGCTCTGGTCGATGCCGACATCCAGCTGGCCCGATGTGACGCCGTTGCGCTCGGCGCATTTGGCGTGGGTGGCCATGCCGATCGACTGGCCATTAACGTAGCAGGGCAACTGACGGTTCGGATCGATTTTTGTGTCTTCGCGGCCGACGTCGACGATCAGGCTGTTCTGGACGGCCGACTCCGGCGTCTCGCTCTTGCCGCCCGAGATCAGGACAAGGATCAGGACCACGACCAGCACGGCGGCAATGCCTGCGCCAATCAGCACGCGACGGTCGGTGGGAAGCTCCATTCGCCTTGGCTAAACCGCACCGCGGGTGCTGGCAAGGACGCCGATCAGGCCCCGCCGGTCAAGCGGTTTAGCCCGGCCTGATAGTTGGCGATCTGGGAGCGCAAATAGGCCGGCGCCGGGCCGCCGGATCCGGCCGCGGGCGTGGTGGATTTGGGCGTCGCCGCGGCCAGCAGATCACGGTAGGCGCTGCGGATCTTGGACAGGGCGGCGCTGACCACGGTCTGGGCGTTCTTGACGCCTTCGGGAGTCGACAGGTTGATATTGAGGTTCAGTCCCAGGCCGTAGACGGTCCCGCCTGGCGCAGTGGAGACCGAGGTTCCGTTGACCACCTTGGTGTTGCGCACCACGCCCTCGGGCAGGCCCAGCGCCGTCAGCACATTCTTGCCGCCCTGGCCGGGCATGATTTCGATGGTGGAGCTGTCGTTCAGCGGACTGATCTTCAGAGACTTGGCGGCGCCGTCGGACACAACCTCGACCTTGGCGCTGAAGCCGGTGGCGCGCTGGATCTTGGCTTTCAGGGTATCCAGAGTCTCTTTGGCGTCGATGGTGATGGTGGTCGGCGCGGCGCCCGACTTGGTGCGGATCTGGAACTGATCGCCCGGCCGGGCGGACGTGGCTGCAACCAGAAGGTTCGAGCGTGCGTAGGTCAAGGTTCCGGTGGGCAGGCCGAACTTGTCCAGGTCGCTGGCGCCGGTGACATCCACAGCAACGCTGGTCGCCGTGGCGATGCCGTCCTTGCCGCCGATGCGCTGGGAGGAAAGCACGGCGCCGGTCGCGATATTCAGCTCGGCCAGATAGCCGTCCTTGGTTCCGACCGCGGTCAGTCCCGGCAGGTCAGCGCCAGCCGAGCCGGTCAAGTAAACGCGGCCGGCGGCCACGGCCATGCCGCTGACTGTGTTGTCCCCTGCCCCGCCGTAATAGGCTAGGCCATCCTGGGCGGTGCTGGACAGATCGGTCGAGAGCGTGGCGGCAAAGGCGTCCATGCCGCCGGCGTGGGCCTGGGTTACGCCGCTGATCGACAGGGTCGCATTGCGGGTCGAGCCGGCGACATAGAGCTTGCCGCCATCCTCCTTGAGACCAACAAGCACCCCGCCCTGCAGGTCGCCAAGATTGCGCGTGGCGCCAACAGTCACTGTGGCGACGGAGGCGTAGATCGAACTTGTCGTGGCGTCCGGCGCGCCGGGGGTCGGAACCACGGTGGAGGTTGAATTGGTCACGGCCCCCTGGGTCAGGGTTTCGACCGTTGTGGTCAGCATGCCCGACGCCCAGGTCTTGGTGGTCCGGGTCTGGTCCTGGACGACGCCAAAGCTCCGCAGAACGCCTGCGCCGTTCTCGTTGCTGGCCACCGTCACCTGCTCGCCGTCGACCACGATGCCAGCAGGCAGATCGTTGCCGGTCGTGCCAAACTGCTGGGTGAACAGGGTCCTAGGCGCGCCCTTGTCGGTGGTCGACAGGGAGGTCAGGTAGCTGTCCCAGCCGCCGGTGCCGCCAGCGCTGACGCCCGGCATGGCGGTCTGGGTGCGCCCAGCGACATAGACCACGCCATCGGCGCCGAAGTTGACAGCTGTGGCCTCGTCGTTCTGCAGCGAGCCGCGCCGGTCGGTCCACACCTCATTGCCGGAACTGTCCAGCAGTGTGACGAAGCTGTCGGTCTTTCCCGAATACGCCGCGGAATTGGCGGGGCCGTTGGTTGCGCCATCGAGACCACCCGTGACCGACCCGGCGACGGCAACGTGTCCGTCCGCCGATACGGCCAGGCTGAGACCGGTCGCGGTGGTGTCGGCGCCCAGGGTGCGGACGTACACCAGCTTTCCGGCGCTGTCATAATTGAGCACCGCCATGTCCTGCTTGCCGTTGATCGTCTGGCCGTTGACGGTCTTAGTGACATCGGCCAGCACGTAGAGATGACCGTCGGGACCGGTCTGGCTGCCATGGACCGCACCGACAGAGCCTTCGAAATTGCCGGTCTGGATGCGCGTGTCGGGCGTGGTGGCGCCGGCCGGATCGATTTTCAGAAGTGCGTTCTGGATGACCGCATCGGTGGTCTTGGGGTTTTTGTCCGGATCGGGATTGCCGGCGCTGGTCGTGACATAGACGGCCGTGCGCGGCGCGGCCGAGAAGGTCAGCTGCTCGGCCGAGTCGCCCTTGACCTGCAGGGCGAAGGCATCACCCACGGCCGGCAGGGTGATGGCCTTGCCACCCGCCTGGATGGTGCGGGGCGGCGCGGTAACCCGGTTGACGGCAAAGCGTGTGGCGGCGCCGGAAGCTTGAAGTTTTGAGTTTATCAGGTTGACAACATTACCGATTGTCCGTGAATCGGCGCCCAGTTCAGACAGATCCACCGAGATATTCGAGGTCACGCCGAGCCGCTTGACCGACAGATTGAACGCCGCCGCCCCCTGGAAGGCGGGAACCTCGTCGGTGGACTTTCCGGTGAACAGGGTCTGGGTGATGTAGTCCGTACCGTTGGACGGAACCGTCACCGCCGTCTTGTCGGTCAGGAATGTGCTGCCGCGCGTCAGGCGCAACTGATCGAGCTTGAGGCTGTCGGCGTAACCGCCGACTTCGGCAAGGCCGCGGCTGAACGTCGACTGCAGCCGGGCCAGGTCGCCCGAGCTGACGGTCTTGGACGCCGCCTGATCTGCCAGGCCGCTGAGGGCGTTGAGTCCCTGATAGAGGGCGAACAGCTTCCTGTAGTCGGTGCTGGCGCCTTCAAGATCGAGTTTGGCCGCATTTTCATTGATGAACCGGTTGCCCAGCAGGGCGGCCTTGACCAGGTCATTGGCGCGCAGGACGCCCGAGTTCGGCGCCCAGGGCGCGGTCGGGGCGTACTTTGGCGCGGCCGCCTGTCCCAGGCCATTGGACACAGATGATCCCCCCGAGCCCGCAAGGCCCGACTTGTTCTGGTAATAAGACACCAGCAAATTGGAATCGAAGTTGACCGTCACGCAGGCAAACTCATGCAGCCGAAGGGATTTTCGGCCTTTGCATCATACGGCGTAAGCGAGAACGCGAGGTTAAAAGGCGAGGTTTCCGGCGCCTAAACCATCATTTGAACAGGGCGAGAATGGTTTGCGGCCCGGTGTTGGCGATCGACAGAGCCTGGGTGCCTAGCTGTTGCTGGACCTGAAGGGCCTGCAGGCGCGCGCTTTCCTTGGCCAGATCTGCATCGACAAGGTTGCCGACCCCGGTTTCCAGCACATCGCTGAGCTTGGAGACGAAGGTGTTGTGAGCGTCGATCTGCTTGGCCTGGGCGCCGATGTCGCCGAGCGAGGCATTGACGTTGTTGAGCGACACCGTCAGGGCGGCCATTACGGTGGTCGCCTGGGTCACCGTCCCGATCGATGAGGTCGAAGCCAGGGTAATGATCGAGCCGCCGAGGGTCATGTCCTTTACCGACAGCGTTATGTAGGCGTTACCGTCAGCGTTGGCGAGGAAGCGAATATCGGCGCCGAGCGATCCGTCGATGATATTCGCGCCATCGAACGTCGCCGCATTGGCAACCTGGGCGACCTGGTTCAGAAGCGCTTTATAGTCTGCATTCAATGCGTTACGGGAATTCAGGTCGAGCGACGGATCCATCGCCGCGACTACTTTTTCCTTCAGCTGGACCAGCAGGTCAGAGACCGAAGCGCCCGCCGTCAGCGAGACCTGGGCGATGGAGCTGGCCCGGTCGAGGCTGTTCTTGACCGCGCCCAGGGCGCCGATGTCGGCGCGCTGGCCCTGGGCGATCGACCAGATCGCGGCATCGTCCTTGGCGGTGCCGACCTTCAGGCCGGTGGAGATCCGCGCCTGGACCGCGGTCAACTGCTCGTTGGTGGCGTTGAGGTTTTGCAGCGCAGTGAGCGCGGCCGAATTGTTGTTTACGCTGAGCGCCATTTTGGCCCCTCCCGGATCCACAGGTTCCGCCGACTCGGCGTCCGCATGAGGCTAAAGAGGTAAATCGGTATGGTGAGCGTATGGTTAACGCTCAAGCGCCAACAGGCCGCTCGCCTGGCGTGGCGACGGCCGGAACACCTGCCCTGGGCGGTGTCGGGATCAGGCCTTGGCGGTGATGACCGCGCCGGCCTCGTAGGTGGTTGACTGTCTCAAGCGCAGGATCTGCTCGATCGGAAATTGCTGAACTACATTGCCGGTCAGCCGATCAACCGTCTTGTAAACGTAGCACCCGGCGGCTTCGTCTTTTTCAATGACGAGCCGGAAGTCCGAAGAATCCTGAGCCGGGACAACCTTGCCACCCGTCGCCGGCGCCTGGGCCGGAGCCGCTTTTTGCGGCAGGCGCCGGTCGGCGGAAGATGAAACGGGACTGACCTGTGCACGCATGTCTACAGTTGCGCCTGCCTTTCGGACGGCGCCTCCTCAATTGGATTGCAAAGGACGGGGATCGGACCAGCCGACCCCCGCCGATGCAGTTGACGCGGGGGGGCCCTGGGGCGGCCCCCGCGGGCGGCGGTGCGGATCCGGA
>CANJPZ010000023.1 GCA_947476325.1 Caulobacteraceae bacterium
CCAACGCGCCAGACGCCGTTCAGGTCCGGATGGCCGCCAGGGCCTTTCGGAGGCGCATAGGACGCAGGCAACTGACCCATAGTGGCTCCCGCCACTCCAAGTCCCAGCAGGCCCGCAAGGGCCACGGTCAAGATCGTCTTCTTCATATTCACTCCCCGGAGTGCTCTTTGCGGCAACTGTGGACAGCCTAGCGCACGGCCATCGGGGATGTCTATGTGATCCTAATATTTCAGGTTGATTTCGCCGTTCTGCTCCGTCTGCGGGGCTTGATGATGAAAGACCACAAGCCCAGAGCGCCGAGCGCGGCCATGGCCAGACCGGACGCAAATGCCAACGCATCGTAGGCTCTGCCGCCGACGTAAGCGGTGTGCAGGGGGTATATGGCTCCGTTGAGGCGACGTCCGCGACTGAGCGTTTGGGCGTCTACAACGCCGAGGACCTGGCTGTTGACCGGATCGATCAAAACCTTGGTCGCCCCGTCGGGCGTCCACTCGCCCGGCTGCTTCATGCGGATTTCGGCAGGCGACGAGGAAAACTGGGGCCAGATCGCCACGCGCAGGGTCGCCTTTGGAAACGCGGCCTGGGCGTTTGTCAGGGCCTTGACCCAGTCGATTTTTCCCGGATCCGCCGGCGGGAAGAATTCTTCCGGTGCGGGTCCCGGAAACGCCTTGTTCAACAAGGATTGGGTGGTCTTGAAAAAGATCATCGCCCCGCCGGTCAGGCAGAAGACAAACACGGGTATGGCGAACACCAGACCAAGATTTCTGTGGGTGGACAACAGATCACCGCGTCGCGCCGACCGGGGCCAGAAGCGCAGCCGGCTCGACCGCCAGACGGGCGCCCAGACAACAAGGCCCGTCAGAACCAGCGCCGCCGCGGCCAGCGCCGCGTAACCTGCCAGCCGCATGCCATTGTCGCCGGCGAGCAGGAAGTGGTGCAACTCATAGACCCATTCCTCAAGCCGGCCTGTACCCCGCCAGACAGCAACGGTGTGGCCGTCGCCGGCCAGGTAGGCATAGCGCTCTCCATGCAGGAAGACCTGATGCAGGCCCAGGTGTGGGCTCGCAAAGACGATGTGATGGACGTGTTCGCCGTAGGTCTTTTCAGCCGCTTCAGCCGCGACGGCCAGAACCTGCGGCGTCGGCTGAACCATCAGGTTCGCCTGCGGGACGGTCAGGCGCAGCCAGTCGGTTTTCCACACCAGCGCCGACCCCGTCAGGCCAAGCACGATCAGCAACAGCGAGAGCGCGGCGCCAGACCATGCATGAATGGTGCGAACCAGGGCGAGAAACAGTCTCACCCTGGTTCGCCGGATCGTTGGCTGAAATCCGTCTTCATTTCTTCTGGATCGGCTCGCCCTGGGGCGTAAGTCCGGTGGGGATTTCACCAGTCTTCGGGTCAACGAACGGAAGAAGATATTTTTCGTGGCAGTTGGTGCATATCTGGAAGATCTGGCCGCCGGTGTCGAACATCTTCTGTCCGTCCTTGGCCTCGGTCGCCTCCTGGGCATCATGGGCGTACTGATTCAGTTGCTGGGCAAACTTGGTCCAGTCGCCGTTGTCGTCCTTGTCGACCTTCCGCACATATCCGGGCAGGCGCAGGATGTTGCTGACCTCGATCAGCTGGATCGTGCCGCTCTCCGCGTCGGTCCATTCCTTTTCCAGCGCCAGGCGCTGCTCGTCGTCGGCGTTTCCGGGTACATCCGGGATGGTCTTGGGATCGACCGGCACACGGCTGTGGGTGCCGGACATGTCGACGATGTCGCCGCTTCGATTCCAGAAGGCCCAGGCGGCAGGATCGACCACGTGACCCATGACCTCTTTCAGCGGGATGCTGACGTCGTAGGCGGTCTTGTCCCTGGCTCCTTGCGAGCAGGCCACGAGGCCGGCGCAAGCGGTGAAGAGGAAGAGCTTCTTGATCACGTATCACTCCCGATGATTGTCTGGCCGACGTTTCCGGCTTTAAGGTTGAGGCTCACTTAGGCCTGCTTTGGGATCGTTGTCCCGAACTGTACGGTTTCCCCAGGAAATTACAGCGCGTTACGCAAACGTTACAACGGATAGTCCGGCCTGGACTGTGCAGCTGGAACATTGGCGATGATGCCGGCGAGGTTTCCCTCTTCGCCGGCCGGGATCAGATCGTAGAAGCCGCTGATTTTCAGGCGAACGACGACCGGCTTTTCACTGGAGTTGGAAAACTGCCAACCGTCGATCCCGTCAAAGGGGGCGATCAGGGCTCCGTGCTGCTTCAGACCGAAGGCCTGCTTGTAAGTGGCGACGGTCATGCCTTCGCCGGGCTTTTGCGGCGTGTGGCCGTGGAAGTCGTAATGAAAATCCCGCGGCTCGTCGGTGCCCACGACTTCCCAGTCGAAGATCAGGGTCGTGTCCTTCTTCATGCGGACTTTGTACTCCAGCTCTGATCCCTTGTTTCCGCCGAGAAAGCCGGTGAGCGGAATCTCGATGGTGTCGGTGCGGAAAGCGGTCGGATAGGCGTGAGCGCGGGGAATGGAGCCCTTGTTAGGGTCGACATTGATGTCGTCAGGGGCCCACAGGCGCTGGATGCCGGACAGTTTGCCGACACCCAGGGGGTCCATTCCCGTTTCGGCAGGCACGATGGCCCCGAAGACGATCAGCGCGCCCGCGACAACGGCGCCGGCCGAGACGAGCAACAGGTTGCGGCGGGACATCGGCCGCAAGGCGGCGTGTTGGTCGGCCATCAGACGGCTCCCAGAAAATAGCCAGCGAGTTGGTGGATCATGAACACAGATCCGGCAACCATGATCAGGACATTCGCACCGGCGGCGGTTCTGTCGAACAGCGGCGTTTTGCGCCACACAGTCATGGACATCAGGATCAGAGAGAGGGCGATGATCTGCCCGATCTCGACCCCGACGTTGAACGAAATGAGGTTGGTGATCAGCCCATGCGGATTGAGGTTCAGGGCCTGAAGCTTGGTCGCCAGACCGAACCCGTGCACCAGGCCAAAGCCCAGAACGATTGGCCGGTTGTCAGGCTGGACGCCGAAGACCGTCTTGACCCCGCCCAGGTTATCGAAGGCCTTGTAGAGAACCGAAAAACCGATAACCGCATCGACCAGGTGGGCATCGACATGCAGCTTGAACAGAACGCCGGCCAGCAGGGTGATGGAGTGTCCGATGGAGAACATCGTCACGTAGAGTGCGATGTCCTTGAACCGGTAGAGGAAGAAGATCACGCCGACCAGGAACAGCAGGTGATCATAGCCGGTCACCATGTGCTTGGCGCCGAGATAGAGGAACGGGAATGGATCTGGCCCGACGGTTTTGGCGACAAAGGCAGCGTCGGTTCCGCCAATGGCGTGGGCCATCGCCGCGCAGAAGAAACCAGACACCAGAACACCGGCCATCGCGATCACCATCGCTCCGATCGCCGGCCTTATTCGCGAACCCACTGAACACTCCCCAGACTGCAGTGCCGGCCTAGTGCGGCCCGGTTTCGGCGTCGCGTACTAAACTGTTATGGCAACGTTACAGCGCGTTACGCGCGGGCGGAAATACTAAAGCTTGAGCCCGATTTTTGGGCCGATCAGACTCGTGGCGACGTAGAGAGCCATGGTCAGGCTGCAGCCTGCTGCCAGCGCTGGCCAGAACGGAACGCCCCGTCTCAGCAGCGCCGGAATCAGCAGGAACATCGGCAAAGAGGGAATGACGAACCAGAAGGTCCCCGTCGCATGGTCGGCCAGTCTGACCGGATCGTGCGTGTCCTTCCACAGCCACATCATGCCGAGCACGGAGACCAGGGGCAGCGAAGCAAACAACCCTCCCCATCCCGGGTAGCGCTTGGCAATCTCGGAAACCGCTGCGACGATAAGTCCCGAAATGATAGCCTTGATGAGCAAATACAACATGTTGTCTGTCCGATTTTATGAATCCAGGCTCACTTGGCCGTCGGGTCCCGCGCTATGGGCACGCCGTTCTCGTCGATCTTTTTGGGCAGACCGTCTGGCCCCAGAAACGGCAAAAGATAGGTTTGATGGCAGGCGCTGCAGATACTGTAGAGTTCGCCGCCCACGTTAAACATCTTGTCACCGTCGTGGGCTCGCACTGCTGCCTCTCCCTCGGCGGCCTTGGCGATCAGTTGTTCGGAAAAATCTTTCCAATCGGCCCGGCGGCGCCCACGGCTGGACTTCAGCAACAGCGTTCCGCCCTCGCGCACGGCCGTTATGGAGTTGAGGGTGTTGCGCCAAGCATCTTCGGTGGAAGGCAGCAGGCTGGTCTCGCCCTTGAGGGTGTAGATGGTGCCTGATGAGTGCCAGAAAATCTGGGCGTTTGGCTCGATCTGGCCGGCCATGATCTGCCGAACCCTTTGCTCTCCGGTGCGAAGCGGCGTGTTCGGTTCGCCCTTACCGCAGGCCGCCAAAATCGCCGCAACGACGAGAAGGAGGATAATACGAAACATGAATTCAGCCTATGTTAGACGCTATGATAATCAGTCGGTCATAAGAGCACGGCGATGCTCATGGCCGCTCCTTGACACGTTGTACTCCGATATTCTCTATCATGGCGAAGTCAAAGACGCCGGCTGAGTGCGGGCGCGAGATGAAATGACTATTGAAGCTGAACCACCGCCACGGCCCACCTTTCGACAAGCCGCCGGCCTGTGGCTGAAAGTGGGCCTGATCTCGTTCGGCGGCCCGGCTGCCCAGATCGCCATCCTTCAGGAAGAAGTTGTCGAGCGCCGGCGCTGGATCGACCAGCCGTCGTTTCTGACCGCCCTGAACTTTTGCATGCTGCTGCCGGGTCCGGAGGCGCAACAGCTGGCGACCTTCATCGGTCTGAAGCTGCATGGGTTGAAGGGGGCGCTGGTCGCGGGCGTCCTGTTTGTCATCCCCGGCGCGCTTGTGTTGTTCGCCCTGGCCTGGCTTGCCGCCGCCCACGGGACCTGGCCGCCGCTGGCGGCGATGTTCAGGGGCCTGTTGCCTGTGGTGGCCGCCCTGGTCGCCCACGCGGTCTGGCGCATCGGGACCCGCACGCTCAGGACGCCGGTCGCCTGGGTCCTGGCGGTGGGCGCGTTTCTGGCGCTTGAAGTTTTGCATGTTCCCTTCCCGATGATTGTCGCGGGCGCCGCCCTTGTGGGTGGTGTAGCCGGCCAATACGGATGGAAAATCGCGCCGGGCGGCCATGGGGCCGGGGCGACGGACCGCGTCGGGACGGTGCTCGCGAGCTGGACGTCCGTCGCCTGGCGGGCCGCAAGACTGGCGCTGGTGTTCGCCCTGTTGTGGGCTGGTCCCGTCTTGCTGGTGATAAGCCTGTTTGGCGCAGCGCCCTTCAAGGACGTGTCGCTGTTCTTCACCAAGGCCGCGTTTGTCACCTTTGGCGGCGCCTACGCCGTTCTGCCTTACGTCGCCCATGCCGGGGTCGACCAGTACGGCTGGCTGTCCACCGCCCAAATGGCTCAGGGGCTGGCCTTGGCGGAGACGACGCCGGGGCCGTTGATCCTGGTCACCCAGTTTGTCGGCTTTTTCGCAGGCTGGAACGGCGCGCTGGCCGGGCAGGCCGGCGGACTGTCGCCGCTGGCCGCCGCGAGCCTGGCGGCGGGCCTCACAACCTGGGTGACTTTTCTACCCTGTTTTTTCTTCATCCTGGCTGGAGCGCCGATTGTCGACCGTTTGCAGCACGAGCCGCGCGCGACGGGCGCTCTGTCTGCGATAACCTCAGCGGTGGTCGGCGTGATCGCGACACTGGGCGTGGTTATCGGATCGCTGGCGTTCCTGCCGGCCGGGCGGCCGGACATGTTGGCGATAGGGGTCGGCCTGGCCGCGTTCGCAGCCTTGGTGCGCTGGAAGGTCAACACCCTGTGGCTGGTGGCCGGCGGGGCCGTGTTCGGCCTGCTGCGGCTGGCGAGCGGCGTCTAGATCGCGCTGGGAGTGCTCTCGTAGACGGTTGGCGTGACTTCGCGCCTGTGCCAATGATGCGGTTGCGGATGTCTCCCGCCAACAATTAATGAGGAAACGAGGACATGGGTTCTATTCGATTTGCAGCCGTCGGCGCCGTCGCCCTGACGACTTGCGTGGTGGCGGGCGCCAGCTTCGCCCAACCGCCTGCGCCGCCTGCCGCCGCGCCTGCCGCCGCGCCTGGCGTGGTGGTCGCCGCGCCGCACTATGTTTTTATTCCGATGGAAATTGCGGTCAACAAACCGGCCGCCGAAGTCTGGGCCAAGGTCGGACACTTCTGCGACCTGGGCACCTGGATGCGTGCGCCTTGCGTACTGACCGGACCGGACGACACCCTCGGCACCGTGCGCACCATCGCCGGCCGCATCAAAGAAGTCCTGGTCGGCAAGACCACGCTTTCCTACACCTACACCCAGCCGGTGGGCAGCAATACAGCGCCCTACAATCTCTATCACGGCACGCTGGAAGCGGTTCCTGTCAACGCGACGAGCTCCAAGCTGGTCTACAATCTGGTGTTCGACAACTCGATGCTGGCCGACGACGCGGCCCGCGCGCGCGACATCACCTCCAAGACCAATCAGTTCAACGGCGCGCTGGCGAACATGAAGACCCTGGCTGAAACCGGCGCCATGCCCCCGGCTCCCGCGGCCCCGGCCCGTGGCGGCGGCGCGGCGCCTGCTGGTCGCGGCGGCTAGAAAACAAGAACAGAGGAAATCAGAAAAATGCGTTCTTTCAAAACCACGGCCCTGTCTCTGGGCCTCTGGCTGGCCGCCATCTCCGGCGGCGCAGCTCTGGCCCAGCCGCCTGCAGCGCCCGCCGCTGCGCCGGCGCCCGCCGCCGCTGCTCCGATTGCACCAAACTACGTGACCATCCCTATGGAAATCATGGTCAACAAGCCTGCAGCGGAAGTGTGGGCCAAGGTCGGCAAGTACTGCGACATCGCCGCCTGGTTACCGGCGGTTCGCACCTGCACGATCACGGCTGGCCCTGCCAGCGGGGAAATCGGCTCGGTGCGTTCGGTGGGTGGGGAGATCATGGTCGGCAAGACGGCCCTGTCCTACACCTATGCGCAGCGGCCTAGCCTGACCAATCCGGCGGCTGCCGTTCGCTACAACTTCTACCACGGTTGCCTGGAAGCCGTTCCTGTGACGGCGACCACCTCCAAGCTGGTCTACACGCTGATGTACGACAACGAGTACGTCGCCGGCGACGAGGCGGCCAAGGCAGCTGAAATGAATAACCGGCGCACGCAGTTCACCGCGGCTCTGGGCAATATGAAGATCATTGCCGAAGGCGGAACCGTTCCGCCGGCTCCGCCCGCTCCGGCGCGCGGCGGCGGTGCTCCGGGCGGAGCGCCCGGCGCTGGTCGCGGCGGCTGATTTTTCTGATCTGAAGGGCGGACTGATCCCCTAAGGGGGTCAGTCCGCCGACAGGTTGGCGCGTGCAGCGCTGATGACCAGCTGGCCCATCAGGTTCATCCGCGCCAGCCCTTCGACCTCGTAGACGGCTTCAAGCGATTTGGCGCCGCGCACGCTGCGAGACAGGCCATCCAGGGCTTCAGGATTGGTCGCCACGTCCGCCGATTGCATGACACCGACGTCCCGCGTTCCCGACAGGACGACAATGCGATTGCCGTTCGGCCCATCAAAAATCGAGATATAACCGTAGTCGTGGTGAACCTTGTTTTCCGCAGGCCGCCCGGCCTGACTGGCATAGACGCGGCGGGTCTCGCGATCCAGAATCTGGTCATAGATCTTGGTGCCGACCGGATAGGTCTCGCCGACGGCGAAGCGTGATTTCGAAAAGACCGTGTTTTCCAGGCGACCCAGGCCGCTGAGATAGCCAACATAAACGACGTGGTTGGATTTCAGCATTTCGGGCGCCAGTTCGGAGGCGGTGATGGTGCGCAGCATGCCGCGCTGGGAGATCTCTTTCAGGAATGGCATGAGGTTCGTCAGCGCCAGGGCCGCGCCCAGGGGAAGATAGGTCAGGTTCAGGTCGACGTAACGGCCAACCTTGTCCGGATGCTCCATCAGAAACTGGTCCAGATCGAGCCGTGAATTGACATCGAATTCGCGGACCATCCGGTCGATGCTGCCCGGCGTGTCCGACTCGCCAAAGATGTAATAGTCGCCCAGCACCAACAGGATCGGTCGCGGCCGCTCCACCAGCGCCGACCAGAACGGCGAGCGGCGGACGTCACGATAGGTATCGCGCACCCACGGCCCGTTAAGGGCCACGCCCGCGCCTATGCCGGCCGCGGTGACCACAGCGCCCGCCGATCCGGCCCCGATGAACAGGGCGCGGCGGCTGGGTCCCTTTTTCAGCAGGGGCTCGACGACCTCGGGGATGTTGCGCGCCAGGGCCAGGCGATATTCGCCGCGAGGGATAACCAGCCTGTTCTCTGACGCCGCCCCCAGCTTTTCGTAATAGGCCTCGATTTTGCGGCGCAGGCGGTGGATGTAGACGCGCACCGAGGCATCGCCCGGATCGGTGCCCGACTTGTGAAATACCTCGATCGCGATGTCGATTTCGGCGACGGGCTTCCTGGCCAAAGACCAATCAGCCAGGAACTCGAACAGGCGATGCAACGGCGTACCCTGGCCCAGCCCTCCCTTTTCGAGGAACTCGCCAATCTCCGCCCGCAGTACTGGATCGCCAACAGAACTGTCCACGAGGCGGCTTATGCGCCCTGTAACGTCGTGTAACAACTCTTCCGTACCGTACATAACGCGACAGCCACCTCACCTGAGCCGTAGCGGTTCTCCTGAAACGGAAATGGGGGACTCAAAATGGCTCTACCAATCGCGACAACACGCCGCACACGGTTGCTCGCCAGCACATCAATCATTCTATCATTATCGGCTTCGGCCGCGCTCGCTCAATCCGAGGCCGTGACCACCGTTGCACCTCTGATCATCACCACTGGCAGTCTGGAGCAGACCCTGCCGAACGAGCTGTCCAGCTACGGCAACGATATCGAGGTCATTGAATCGGGCACTGTTCGCGACAGGACCTATGTCGACACGACCGACGCCCTGCGAATGGAAACGCCAGGTCTGTACATTGTCCCGTTCAGTGGGCCGTTTAGCTATTCAAACCTGTCGCTTCAGGGTTCACGCACCGGCGACGTGCTCTGGCTGGTCGACGGCGTGCGGATAAACAATCGGCTCTATACCGGCACCAGTCCCGCCGACACATTGCCGTCGAACATGATCGAACGAGTCGAGGTGCTGAAGGGCGGGCAAAGCCTTTTCTACGGCACCAACGCTGCCGCCGGGGTTATCAACATCGTAACGCGGGGGTTCTCAAACCAGACAGGAGGCGAGATCACCGGCGGGGCAGACTCCAATCAGGGCTACCACCTGTCAGGCTATGGGCGGGGCGCGTTGGGTCGGAACAAGTTCGTGGTCTATGGCTCCTATGACAAAGCCGACGGCTTTGCGCCGTTCGATCACTTCGAGCCCAGCGCTACAGACCGGAGCCGAAGCTATGATGTGAAATCAGGCGGCATAAAGTACGCCTTTGATCTGGCCGACGATCTGGCCTTCAGCCTGCGGTATCAGCACACCGATGCCATCATCGATTATCTGCAGCCGACGACGGTCGCCCGTGGTTCGAACAAACGCGACGAGGATATCTTCAGCGCCAATCTGGATTATGCGCCCAACGATACCTTCCAGCTGTTCGCCAAGGGCTACGTCCACCAGTGGAATAGCTATTACACAACGATCGAAAACACTCCCGGCAGTCCCGGCGCACCGCCGGTGGTGGTCGATCTCAATACCCAGTGGTGGTACTATGACAGCGGTCTGAATGTGGTCGCCCAGGTCAAGCCAAGGGGCGGCTTCGACCTTCTGTTCGGCTATGATTATCAGCGCTACTACGGCCAGGACGATGTTCTGCTGATCGAACGTCAGGCCGAGACTGTCAATGCGGGCATATTCCAGGTCCGCACCAATGAGTCCCTGTTCAAGTCTGCCCGGTTTGCGGCCGGCGCCAGGTTCAATGACGTCAATGGCTCCTCCTCGAGCATCTGGAACGCCAGCGGTCATGTCGACGTCAATCCGCAGATCTATGTCGAAGGCTCGGCCAGCACCGCCTTCCTTTTGCCGGACGCCTACGAACTTCATGCCGTCGATCCCTTTGACGTCTGGGGAGAGCCGGATCTCGAACCGGAACAGAGCCTGAACCTGAATCTGTCGCTCGGCGGCCAGACCCCTGCGGGCCGGGTGCGGTGGCAGGTGACGGGATTCCAGCGGCGGATCGACAATCTGATCACTGATGATTCAGCGGCGACGACCTTCAAGAATGGAAACCCGCTTCCAGGCGCTGCCGTCAACGGAGTGTTCGTCAACGTCAACGATCAGGTGAAGGTGAACGGTTTCGAAGCTCAGTTCGTGGCGGGTCTGAATGAAGACTGGTCGTTGAACGGCAGCTATACCCAGACCGATGCCCACAAGCAGGGTTCGTCCGCCCAGATCGTCACGATTCCCGAGGCCTATGCAAAAGCGGGTGTGTCCTACGACCCGAAGGCGGGGCGTTATGGCGGCTCCCTCAGTATGCTGTGGACCGGCGATGTCATGGACAGCGGCGGCCACAACTACGGAAATTATGTGGTCGGCGACCTGGCTGGCCACCTCTATCTGGATGATGCCCACAAAACCCAGCTGACCGTCCGGGTAGAGAATCTGTTCGACCAGGACTATGCGACCCGCGGCATCCGCACCGGTAACAATGACTCGGGCGTTGGCACGTTTCAGTACCGTTTCCTCGGCGAGCCCCGGACCGTGCGGGTGTCGCTGACACGGCGGTACTAGGCGGGAACGGGCGATGAACCCGATGGGCGTCCTTGTCGTCATCCACCGGTATCTCGGCGTCATCGTCGGGCTGTTGATGACGCTGTGGTGCCTGTCGGGCTTCGTCATGATGTACCAGAGCTATCCGGAACTGTCGGTTCGGGAGCGGCTGGCAGGGCTTGAACCGCTTCGTCTGAACACCTGCTGCGCTACGGGAGGGCTGTTGCTGGCGGACGATACGGCGATCGTTGATTTCCGGATCGAGATGCTGGCCGGCCGGCCGGTCCTCAATCTCTCTCCGGACAAGGGCGTCAAGCAGATCGTGGACCTGACGACGGGAGCACCGGTCGGCCCGTTGTCTGATGCGGACGTGCTTCAAGTCGCGCGGGCCTACGGCGAAGGCGCACATATTAGCGGCCAGCCGCGTCTGCTGCCCGATGTCGTCCGCGATCAGTGGACGGTGCAGACCGCACGGCGCAACGCACCGGTTCGCCATCTCGCATTCGATGATGCGAAGGCCAGTGAAATCTATGTATCCGGGCTGTCCGGTGAGGTTTTCCAGGATACCAGCCGGCGTGAACGGCTGCTGAGCTGGCTGGGGGCCGTGCCGCACTGGCTCTATCCAACGATCCTGCGGGAAAACGTCAACCTCTGGTCCCAATTGGTGATCTGGACTTCGGTGGCCGGGGTCTTCCTTACCTTCACCGGCCTCTATGTCGGCGTCGTCAGGTGGATAGGCGCGCCGAAAGGGCGGGCCTCGCCGTTCAGAGGACTGTGGATGTGGCACCATATGATCGGACTCGTCTTCGGCGTCCTGACCCTGACCTGGGTCGCCAGTGGCTTGCTCAGCATGAATCCCTGGGGGCTTCTGGAAGACCGGGAAAATACGGCGCCGGACGTCTTTGCCGGGACCATGACCTTGCGTGACGTCAAAAGTTTTGTCGGCAAGGCGGGGGCCTGGGGAGACGGCGACATTGTGCAACTGCGGGCCACGCCGGTTGGCGGCCGGGTGTACGCCGTGGCGCTCGACCGGTTTGGCGATGAGGTGCGAATGGATGGGGAGGCGCGGCCCCGGCCGTTGACCGAGGCTGACGTACGGGCCGGGCTGTCAAAGTTGCCGCTCTCGTCCGTATCGAGGATCGAAACCGAGGATGCTTATTACTACGGACACCACCAGCCCGTGACCTTGCCCGTCTATCGGGCTGTCCTGAAGGATCGGGATGTCACGCGGCTCTATATCGACGCCCGTTCCGGCCTGGTTCTGAGATCTGTTGGTTCAGCGGCCCGGCAAGCGCGCTGGCTTCAGGCCGGCCTGCACGATTTTGATTTGCCGGTGCTGCGCCGCCGGCCGCTATGGGATGTTGCGGTGCTGCTGTTCCTGACCGGGGCAAGCGTCCTTTGCGCAACGGGGGTGTGGTTGGCAATCCGGCGCCTGGGCCTTGATTTCAGGCGGCTGAGCCGTCGCCGCCCTGTCCAGCGCGGGCGCTTGTAACCCTGTAACGGGGCTACAAATCCAGCGTTGTAACGGCGCGAAACCGTACAGGTCAGGACATCAATCGCACGCGCCGCTATTCGATTCAGACAAGAGATTGCAGCGCGTTGTTCACTTGAGGAACGATCCGCCCAAGGGCCAGCCCGCCGTGGGTCTTGATCCACGGCGGTTGGGGTGTCCTCGCCGGTTAGTCACACGCCCTTCTGACCGGCGGGGGCGCCTACTGCGGGCCTGCCTTGAAGTCGATCAGCTCGATCTGGAACATCAGCACCGAGTTGTGCGGGATGCCCGTCTTGTCACGCGCGCCGTAGGCCATCTCGGCCGGGACCACCAGTTCCCAGGTCTCGCCCTTGCGCATGGTCGGCACCGCTTCGCGCCAGGCCTTGATGAGGCTGGGCAGGGGAAACTCCTTGGGACCGCCCGAGCGGTACGAGCTGTCGACCACCGTGCCGTTGATCAGCTTGGCCTGGTAGTTGATCGTCACCATGTCGGTCGGCTTGGGGTGAGCGCCCTTGCCGGCCGGCGTAATCCGGTGGGCCTGAATGCCTGTGGGCGAAACCGTCCAGCCGGCTTGAGTCTTGTTCCAGTCCAGATAGGCCTGCTGGCTGGCTTCCCATGCCGGCTGGTCTTCGGTGCTGGCGATGGTCGGCGGGTTTGTCGTCGCCGCCGCGGCTGCGCCGGCAATCGCCAGGGCCAGAACAAAGGGTGCAAGTTTCAGCATGGGCGTAACTATCCCGTCTTCAATATTACAGCTGGCCGTCGCCGGTTTCCGCCCTAGCGGATGACCGGCGCCAGGGTGGTGATGGTGCGTCCTGCGTCGGCGGCGTCGGCTGCCCGAGCCCCTGCGAGCACGTCTTCGAGGGCGTAGTTGCCTTCGTGGCAAGCGTACTCGAACGGGGGCGAGCCCTTGGCGAATTCATACTCGCCACCCCAGGGCTGATCCCACATCGTCGGATCGTTGACGATGAACTGATAGTGCAGGCGATTGGGCGCCACGCGGGTGAAGCGCTCGATCATGGTCAGGTGTTCCCAGCTGCCCTGATAGGCACCGGATTGCGGGATATTGGTGGTCTCGACGACCAGGGTGTCGCCTTCCCAGTGGCCGATGGAGTCGCCCATATAGGGGCGGATGCCGTCGGTGCGGTGCTTGCCGCCGATGCGGACAACTCGGACGTCGTGAACCATCTCGACCCAGATCGCCAGCGTGTCCTTGCCCTGAACGAACTGGTAGTTCGAATTGTAGAGCTGATCGAACATTGGCGGCGTGGCGCTGCGGCCGAACGACATGATGCAGCGCTCGGCCAGGCCGCGGGTTTCGGGGTTGTCATAGGCCGGTCCGCGCGTAATGGCCGGAACGCCTGCGCCGCGGGGCGGAGTCGTCGCCGCAGCACCGCCGCCGCGACCGGCGCGACCCGCGGCCGGCGGGCCTTCGCCCTCGCCTTCCTCGGCCGCCTGACCACGACCGCCGCGCGCCGCGCCGCCCTTGGGTGCGGGGAACTGGCCGTTGGGGGTGGTAAGCAGGCTGGTGCGGCCCTGGCCGTTCACGCGCATGATCGAATCGCCAGGCGCGGTGAAGGCGGCATTGTAGTTGCAGTTGGTAACGCGTCCGCCGCTACAGTCCGCCTTGGCGGAGACCTCTGCTACGGTGGCGTTGACCGGCGTGGGTTCGTTGCCCAGGGCGATCAGGCGGTCGTTGTCGCCTTCAATCTTTGCCATTTCCGCCGGCGTCATAATAAGGCGATCGCCGTATTCACGGGGACGGTTGATCGGGGTCAGGGTGGAATTGGTCCAGCCGCCCTGCAGGTCGGGGTGACCGTCTGAAAGACGGGGAACCTTGAAGCCGGTCTTGACCGCCGGACCAGCAGTGGCTGCCTGGACCGGCGTCATGGCCGCCGGGATGACCGCGCACATTGTGGCGCAGGCAAAAGCCAAGGTCAGAAACTTGCGGTTCGCCATCTGGTAGTTCTCCCAATTCAGGCCGGTCGCCGGCTCTTATCGTCTGTTGTGGCCAATCGCCAACGAGTCTGCGCGCGCGTCGCGCGAGCGGTATTTCGGATAGATACTGAAATTCCGTCCAGTGGCAAAGACCCTGAATTTTTGCATCGCCGACACAGAACTGAATGCCGGTGACGAAATCCGTTCACGCCAGGCCGCGCATCTGGTTTCATCGCAGGGATTGATAGGAGCGGCGCAATGAAACTGGTCAGTTTTGCCTGGAAGGGCAGAGAATCGTTCGGAGCGGTCGTTGGCGATGAGATCGCCGATCTCGGATCGCCAGCCTGTCCTGATCTGAAGGCAGCCCTTGTGGCCGGTCTGCCGGCCGTCGTTCCAGCCACCGCCCCGCGCATTGCCCTTTCGCAGGTCGCGCTGCTGCCCGTCGTTCCCAATCCGGGCAAGATATTCTGCGTCGGCCTCAACTATCTGGAGCACCGCGAGGAGACGGGCCGGGCGGCGACGGCCCATCCGACCATCTTCACCCGGTTCGCCGACACCCAGGTCGCCCACGGCGCGCCGCTGGTCTGCCCGCGCGAGTCGGCGATGTTCGACTATGAGGGCGAGCTGGCGGTGATTATCGGCAGGGGCGGCCGACGAATCAGCGAGGCTGTAGCGATGAGGCATGTAGCGGGATACGCCTGCTATAACGACGGCTCGGTCCGCGATTGGCAAAACCACACCGCCCAGTTCACGCCGGGCAAGAATTTTCCAGGCTCAGGCGGATTTGGCCCCTGGATGGTCACGCCCGACGAGATCGCCGATCTGGACGCTGTGACCGTCACGACCCGCCTGAACGGGCAGGTCGTGCAACATGCCGCGGTCGACCAGATGATCTTTTCGATCCCCCGGGTCATCGCCTATCTTTCGGCCTTTACAGTCCTGTCGCCCGGCGATGTGATCAGCACCGGCACGCCCGGCGGGGTTGGGGCAAAGCGGACCCCACCCTTGTGGATGAAGCCCGGCGATACGGTCGAGGTGGACATCTCGGGCGTTGGGGTGTTGCGCAATCCGGTGACGGCGGACGCATAGGGGCGTGTCGATGCGCGCCTGTTTGAGTGTGCTTCTGGTCGTGGCGGGCGCTGTTTTGGCCGGGGCCGCGGCGCCGGCGGCCTATCGGGCTCCGCGCGCAGCCGGCGGCCATCCGGATATTCAGGGGACCTGGACTAACGAGGGCCAGACCCGGCTTGAGCGGCGGGCCCAGTATGGCGACCGTCTGGTCATGACCGACGCCGAGGTTGCTGCGCTGGAAAGCCCCGGCAGCTGGATGAAGGTAATGCGTGTGGCGGGCCAGCCGCGCACCGGATTCATCACCACCACGCCGGACGGCCGGGTTCCGCCGCTCAAGGCAGGCGCCCAGGCTGACCCGCGGGTTCATGTCCTGGCGCTTGGCGAAAAGGTCACCGACAATCCTGAGACCCAGGCGATCGATGACCGGTGCCTTCTGGCCATCGGCAATCTGGCCGGTCCGGTGATGTTGCCGCTGCCGAACAACTCCAACTACGGCATCGTCCAGACGAAGGATGCGGTGGTGATCCTGGTGGAGATGATCCACGACGCGCGGATCGTGCGCCTGGGCGCGGCTCACCGCACCGACGGCGTGCGACCGTGGCTGGGCGATTCCATCGGCCGCTGGGATGGCGAGACCCTGGTGGTCGAGACGACGAATTTCCCGCAGGCCCAGGCCTTTCGCGGGTCATGGCGCAATCTCAAGGTCACCGAGCGGTTCACCCGGGTGGCGGCCGACCGCCTGCTTTACCGGTTCACCGTCGAGGATCCGACCCTGTGGGACAAACCCTGGGGCGGCGAATACGAGTTCGCGGCAAAGCGTGAGCCCATCGAGGAGTACGCCTGTTTTGAAGGCGAGGTGTCGATGGGCCACATGCTGGACGCTGCGCGGGCCGAGGAACGGGCTGCGGCGGGCGGTAAAGGCTAGCGGCCGATCCGGGGCAGGCCGATGCCGCCCAGACCGCGCAGGATATCGCCAGCGCTTGGACCGCGTCCGGGCTGCTGTCCGGCCGGCGCCTGGGCCGGGGGTTGACCCCGCCCTGGCGGGCCTTCGCCTCCGCCGCCCAGATCGGCCATGCTCATGCCCAGCAGGCCGCCGGTCGTCGACTTGTAGCGGACCTTGACCTGCCACTCGATGTTCCAGGGCGTCGCCCGGTTCTCGGGCCGCGGCGGATAAGAGAAATTGGCCTCATCGCCATACGCCGAGAGCGACAGGATCGCACTGGGGGCAGCCTGCACGACTTCACGGTAGACCGAACAGGTAGTGGTCTGGGGGCTCATTAGGGCGCGCGAGTCGACCAAGCGATTGACTTCGCCGGGGGCCAGGAAGTCCGGAGAGGTGAAGGCCGCCGATTGAATCTGGCTGGAGGACCACAGGACAACATCACCACCCTGGCCGCCCGCACCGGCGGCGCCGCCCAGCGCAGTGGCGAAATAGCCCAAAGCGTTGGGTACGCTGTTCCAGCCCAGCTGCACCCAGCCACCGGGGTTCTTGTCGTTGGTGTTCAGGTTGAGGGGCGCCAGGAAATCCTGGGTCGGTGAGAGGTTGAAATTGATGTCGGGCGAATAGTTGCCCTTGATCGTGTGGGCGCCGATCAGGGACCCGTCGCCGGGCACGCTGGTGCGGGCTTGCTCATTCGGCCACTCGCCATAGGTGGCGTTGCGGGTTGGTGACGGAGGCTGCATGACCGACGCGTTGATGCCCTGAAGCAGACTGCCCAGACGCTGGGCCTGGGCCGGGTCGGTCATGGATGCGAAATCAATGATCACCGGCTGGCCGGCGGGGGCCCGCTCGCCGCAGCCCCAGAAGATCAGCATGCGGCCGCTGGGCCGCTGGTATTCCTGGGGCACGCCCGGCTGCCGCTCGACCGGCGGGGCGGGCGGTGGCGCGCGCGGGGTAAGAAGCGGCAGGCTCGTGCCGGCCTTGAGGCCCGAGGGCGGCTGGTGGGCCGCGGTGGGCTCTCCCCCCGGTCTGCGCGACGATCCGAGCTGGAGGAGCAGCGACTTCTGCGGGCCGCCGCCGCCCATCATGGCTGAGATATTGGGGATGCCGCCGCGCCCGCCGCCGCGTCCGGCGCCGGCCATGCCGCCCATGGAAAAGCCGGTGCTGGTCACAGCGCTCATCCAGTAGACCGCCACGGGACCATTGATCTGTTGCGCCGGTTGTCCCAGCGCCACCCCGCCAACAGCGGCCACAACGCCGCCCAAAGCGGCCCTTCTGCTCCAGCCCATAGGAATTCTCCCTGCCGTCGCCTCCGCCGTCAGACTATCACGCTTTCGGGCCGTGGCTACGCCGCAGGGTCGGCAAATCGAGGGCCCCTTCTTGTGCAATCTGTGAATGTGGGGTTCCATCGCTTCAAAGGCGCGCGTCAGCCGCTTCAAGGAATCGACTGGAGATCACGATGCGCCGCGGGCTTGTCATCACACTGGGCGCGGCCATGTTCGCGACCCCTCTGGTCGTTCTGGCCCAGCAGGCGCGACCAGCCGCCGCCTACAAGGCGCCGCGCAACGCGTTTGGCCAGCCTGACCTTGGCGGCTACTGGACCAACGCCACACTGACCGCGCAGGCCCGTCCGGCTGAATACGGCAATCGCCTGGTGCATACTCCCGATGAGGTGCGCCGGCTGGAAGGCGGCATCCAGCAATCCATCGCAGCCGGCAACCGCAGCACGGACCCCAACGCCCCGCCGCCCGTGGCTGGTGTCGATCCGGGCGGCTACAATCGCGGATGGCTCGATCCCGGCAGCGCGGTGATGCGGGTCGGCGGACAGCCCAGAACATCCCTTCTGACGACGCCTGACGGCCAGGTTCCGGCGCGTCGCGGCGGCGCCGGCGCTGGCGCCGGGCGTGGCGCGGCTATCGGCGCCCTCGCGGCAGGCCGTGGCGTCGCAGGCCGTGGCGCTGGTGTCGCGGCTGCGGGACGTGGAGGCGGAGCCGCTTTGCTGGCGGCAGGCCGAGGCGGCCAGTACGACAATCCGGAAAATCGCCCCAACGGCGAGCGGTGCCTCATCTCGTTCGGCCGCAACGGCGGGCCGCCGATGTTCCCCAACAACTTCTACAACAACAATTACCAGTTCATTCAGTCGCGCGACACGATCGCCATCGAGGTCGAGATGGTTCACGACGTGCGTCTGGTGCACATGAACGCCAAGCACCGCACCGATGGCGTGCGACCCTGGTTCGGCGATTCTGTCGGCCGTTGGGATGGCGAGACCCTGGTGGTGGAGACCACCAACATTCCGCAGACCCAGGCCTACAACGGCTCGTGGCAAAATCTGAAGGTGACGGAGAAATTCACCCGTGTGGCGCGCGACCGGGTTCGCTATCAGTTCACCGTCGAGGATCCGACGCTGTGGGATGCAGCCTGGGGCGGCGAGTACGAGTTCGCGGCCCTGAACGGAAAGCTTGAGGAGTATGCCTGTCACGAGGGCAACTATGCCCTCGAGGACGTACTGGCCGGCGCACGGGCTGCGGAAGTCACGGCCCGGTCGCAGGCGGCGCGCTAGTGTCCGCCCCCGCCCATTGACCCCATCGCCTGGGGCTTTGGCGCCAGCCAGATTCCGGCGGCGGCGAAGGCCATGGAAATGGCGACGATGAAGAACATGTGGTTGGTCGCCAGCATCACCGCCTGTCCCTGAACCAAGTTCGACAGCAGCGACGGGCTGACGTTTCGTCCCAGTGCTTCGGGATGAATATTGCCGACCAGATCGACGCGCGAGACGATGGTGGCATGTTCCCAGTATGACGCCATCAGGGAGGCGCTGATGGCTCCGGCCATTGTGCGCACAAAGGTGATCATCGCCGCGCCGTTGGCTAGGTCTTTGGGCGCCAGAGAGCCGAGGGCGACGGTCATCATCGGCAGGAAGAACAGGGGCATGAAGGCCCCCTGGATAAGTTGAGGTATGGCCAGCTGCATGAACGTCATGTTGGGCGTGAAAAAGGCCCGGGTCATCAGCATGGTGCCGATGCCCGAAAGGCCGATGCTGATCAGGATTCTCGGATCGACCCGGGTCACCAGCCGCCCGATGATTGGGGCCGCGAACACGGCCAGGGCGCCGTTGAAGGCCATGACATTGCCGGCCCAGGTGGCGGTGTAGCCAAGGTTGGTCTGCAGCCACAGGGGAATGATCACAACCGATCCGAAATAGACTCCGAACACAAGGGCCATAGTCGCGGTGGCGATGCTGAGCGAGATGTTTTTGAACACCTTGAGATCGACGATCGGGTGCTCGTCCGTCCATTCCCAGATGCAGAAAGCGACAAAGCCGACGATAGTGGCCAAAAGCAGCCCGACGATCAGGGGCGAGGCGAACCAGTCATGGGTTTTGCCGATATCCAGCATGGTCTGCAACGAGCCCACCCAGAAGATCAGCAGGATCAGGCCAACGACGTCGACGCCGCGTTTCACGGCAGGTGTTTCGAACGGCGCCAGCAATCTCCAGCCGACGATTACAGAGACAGCGGCGACGGGGACATTGATGTAGAAAGCCCAGGGCCAGCCGATGTTGTCGGCGATCCAGCCGCCCAGCAGCGGGCCGATCAGGGGCGCGACGATGACCGTCATGGCCCACAGGGCGGTGGCCATGGCGCGTTGGGCTGGCGTGACAATACGCAACAGAAGGGCCTGGGACAGCGGCATCATTGGGCCGGCGGCCAGACCTTGCAGCACCCGGAACAAGATCAGCATCTGCAGGGACTGGGCGATACCGCACAGGGCCGAGCAGATACCGAAACTCGCCATGGAGACGAAGAATACCTTCACGGTCCCGAACCGCGCAGCGAGCCATCCCGTCAGCGGAATGGTGATCGCCTCGGCGACGGCGAAGAAGGTGATGACCGATGTGCCTTCGTTGGGCGAGGCGGCCATGGTGCCGGCGATGTGGGGCAGGGCGACGTTGGCGATGGTGGTGTCGAGCACGGCCATGAAGTTGGCCATGGCGAGGAAAAAGCCCGCCATCAACAGGACGATCCCCGTCAGTTGCTCAGGCTCGCGCCGCGACGCGACGGGCTCGACGCCAGCGTCCATCGCCGCTTCGTCGGTCAGGTCGTTCATTTTGCCGCGCCGACGTCGATCTTTGCTGACATCGACAGTCCCACCCGCAGGGGATGGGCCGCCAGTTCCGCCGGACCAAGAGTAACCCGGACGGGCACCCGCTGGACGACCTTGATCCAGTTGCCGGTGGCGTTCTGGGCCGGGATGGCGGCGAAGGCTGAGCCCGTGCCGCCGCCGATGCCGATAACCCTGCCGTGGAAGACCACGTCCTTGCCATAGATGTCGGCGACCAGTTCCACGGGCTGGCCGATGCGCACACGGCGCAGTTGGGCTTCCTTGAAGTTGGCGTCGACGAAGGCGTCCTGAATCGGGACGATCGACATCAGGATGGTGCCGGCCTTGATCGCTTGGCCGATCTGGGCGCGGTTGTTGGCGATAACGCCGTCGATGGGCGAACGGACCACGGTGTAGATCATGTTGAGGCGCGCGCCATCGAGAGCAATTTTCGCCAGCGCCACTTCGGGGTTGGCTTCAACCGCGCCGCCGCCGCTCTGGGTTTTCTGCTGTTCCAGATTGGCCTCGGCGGCGCGCTTGTTGGCAGTGGCCTGTTCGATGGCGGTCTGCGCGGCGCGCACCGCGTTCTGGGCGGTGGTGATTTCCTCGGCCGAAACCGCTCCGGTTCCGGCAAGACTTTGGCGGCGTTGCAGATCCGTCTGAGCGCGCTCCAGCTGATTGCGGGCCTGGGCGATTTCGGCGTCACGCGCCTGGATTTGGGCGGCCGCGGAAACATCAGCCGCCAGGTAGCCGTGCACCCTTGAGACGGCCTGGCGATACTCGGCCTCTGCCTTGGCCAGGTACAGTTTCGGCACCTGGTCATCGAGGGTGGCCAGGACATCGCCGCGTTTAACGACCTGGGTCTCGTGGATCGGGACGGTGATCAAGGTCCCGTCGATCTGGGGGGTGATCAAGGCCTGCGAGGCGCCAACATAGGCGTTGTCGGTACCCACGAAACGGTTGCCAGTGATCAGCCGCCACGCGCCCCAGCCCGCACCGCCCGCCAGGATGATCAGGGCCAGAACGATGAAGCCTCCGGCCCGCTGACGGCGGCGTTTGGTCTCCTCGGGCGGCGGAGCAGTTTTGGCGGTGTCGGGAACGGACATGAGCGAGACTTTCGGGAGGCGAGAAACGGTGCGGGCAGTGGTCAGGAGGGCGTGCGATAGCCGCCGCCCAGGGCGCGGATCAGGGCGATGTCGATAATGAAGGCGCTGGCTTCAAGGTCTGAAAATCGACGGCGGGCAATGAGCGTCTGGTCCTGGGCGTCGAGGACGGTCGTGTAGCGCTCGAGACCGGCGCGGTAGCGCTTATCGGCCAGGTCGCGGGCTTCTTCGCCGGACGCCACCGCGGCGCGGGCCTGGGCCAGCTGGCCGTCGAGAGCGCGGCGCTCGGACAGGGCGTCGGCCACGTCGCGGTAAGCCTGAATGACGGTCTGCTGGTAGACGGCGGCGGCCTCAAGATAGGAGGCCCGGGCGCCCCGCTGGGCGTCTTCCCGCGCGCCGCCGTCAAAGACGGGCAGGCTCAGGGCCGGGCCCGCCGTTCCGAACTGCGAGTCGCCGGTCAGAAGGGTGGTTATGGGCAGGGACTGCAGGCCGGCGACGGCGGCCAGGTTGATGCTGGGGTAGAAGTCGGCGTGGGCCTTGTCCTCCCGCGAGGCCGCGGCCTGGGCGCGGGCGCGAGCGGCGGCGACATCGGGCCGGCGACCAACCAGATCCGAGGCCAGAACGTTCGGAATGGCGATGGGGACGAGCTTCGAGGCCGCGGGGCGCTCGATGGTCATGCCCCGGTCCGGGCCCTTGCCGAGCAGGGCTGCCAGCTGATTGCGCACCAGGGCGATGCGGCCACCGACCTGGGCCAGGTCGGTGCGCGAGGTCGCGATGGCCGCTTCGGCGCGGGCGGCGGGCTGGCGGGTTTCAAGGCCTTGCTGGAAACGCTGTTGCAGCAGGCCCGCGCTTTGGGTGCGCACCGCGATGGCTTCGTTCACAGCGTCCCGGTCGGCGTACTGTTGAGCCAGGTCGGCATAGGCCCCGGCGATCGCGGTCGACAGGGTCAGGCGGGCGGCGGCGGCATCGGCGCGAACGGCTTCGGCGTTGGAGGTCGCCGCGGCCAGGGCGGCGCGATTTCGGCCGAAGAAATCCAGTTCGTAGTTCAGATTGGCCGAGACCCGGGCCTGACCCTTCCAGCCCTGGGGCAGGAAGGATTTGAACGATGCGGGAAAGCCGTTGTTGAGCGACTGGCGAACACCCTGGACAGCGGCGTCTGCGCCGGCGTTGGGTCCGGCCAGAGCACCTGTGCGGTCAGCGGCGGCGTCGGCCTGGGCGATGCGAGCGGCGGCGATCGACAGGCCGGGGGAATCGGCCACGGCTTCATCGATCAGACGACTGAGTTGGGGATCGCCGAATGCTTCCCACCATTTTTCGTCGAGCTGAACGCCAGCGGCGGGCGCCGCGGCAAAGGTGCGGGAGGCCTGCATCTGATCGGAGCCGATCAGCGCCGGGCGCGGGCCAAGGTCGGTGGCGCAGCCGGCCAGAAGGGCGGCGGCGCTCAACGCGCCCAACAGGCGTCCCGGCGGATTCGAGCTGGGGAGCATGGACGAAATCAGCCTCGACAAACCAAAAGATAAACCGTACGGTACGGTCAATAAGCCTGTCCATGCTGCAGAGCAATAACTTTTTCCGGAAGGGCCATGGCCGCCACCGTCGCTACGCCGCGCCAACAGTTAAGGCGTGAGACGATCCTTCAAATCGCCCGCGAAATGTTCGTGTCCGAAGGTTATGCGGCCGCGTCGATGTCCGCGATCGCCGCGCGGCTCGGCGGCTCGAAAGGTACGCTCTACAACTACTTTGCGTCCAAGGAAGAGCTGTTCAGCGCTGTCATGGCCGAGCACTTTGATCGCGTCGGGCAGTTGATGCACAACCTGTCCCTGGAATCCGGCGACGTGGCCGAACGCTTGCGCACATTCGGCTTCAAGTTCCTAAAGCTTATACTGTCGGACGATTATCTGGGCATCTATCGTCTGGTGACCGCCGAGACCGCGAGGTTTCCGGAAATCGGCGGCCTGTTCCACGCCTCGGGCATGAAGGCCCGCAAGCAGGAACTAGCCAATTTTTTTGCTCGCCATATGGAAAGAGGCGAGTTGCGTCCGGGCGATCCGACGGTGGCGGCCAGGCAGTTTCTTGACCTCTGCCGTTCAGACTTTCAGCGCATGCGCGTATGGAACGTCATTCCCGCCTTTACGGACGCCGAACTTGAAGTACAGGTGAATGAGGCGACCGAAGCCTTCATGCGGCTCTACGCGCCGGACCCGGCCTGACGCCGAACCAATTTTCTGCTAGGCATGGCGCTGGCAAACGCAGGAGGCGGTCATGAGGACAGTCCTGAAAATCCTGACCACCTTGGTCGGCAGTTTATTGATCTTTGTGGGCTGCGTATGGGTGCTGCAGGGCCTGAACATCCTGCCCGGCAGCGTCATGACCGGCCACATCATCTGGACCTTCGCCGGCGTGCCTCTGGCTCTCGCCGGCGCCGCCATCGTGGTGCTGGTAAACCGCCGCCGCGCCTAGGTTTCCCGGGTGCCGGACTTGATCGTGGCCAACCGCAGCCGATCAATCCGACCTTGTCTGTACATTTGTCGTACGCTCATCAAGGCGATAGTCTGGTCCGAAGCACGATCAGCGATCCGGGAGAACGCCATGCCCTATGTCAGCGGCCAAACGGTGCACGACGCCGACGCCCATATCATGGAGTTGCCAGGAACCATCGAGTCCTATTGCGATCCGGCCTGGCAGGACGCACTTGCCGATTTCCTGCGACCCAAGGTCAAGGAAGCGGCCATCGCTGAGGCCCAGGCGCTGCAGGCCCAGCATGATTTCCGCGCCGGGTTCGAAGAGAACCTTTTGCTGCGCAAGAACTATCAGGCCATGGGCGCCTATGACCCAGCCGACCGCTCGGCGGCGCTGGACCTCTTCGGGTTCGCCAGCCAGCTGGTCTTCACCACCCGGGGCCTGTCGCTGGTCGATCTGGAATACCGCGATGATACGCGCCTGTCGGTCGAGGCGGCGCGGGCCCTGAACCGGGCGACTGCGGACTACTGTTCGGTCGACCGCCGACTGCTGGCGACGGCCTACATTCCGCTGGCCGACCGGGCTCGCGCTGTCGAGGTGGCGCGCGAGGCGATCGATCTGGGCTGCAAGGGCCTGATGATCCCGTCGTGGGTATCAAAGACACATTCACCCAGCCACGCCGATTTCGATCCCCTATGGGCTCTGGCCCAGGACGCCGGGTTGCCGATCCTGTTTCACGTCGGTGGCGAGAAGAAAATGGACCCGGCCTATTTCGTCAACGGCGGACCCGAGGTGCTGGATTTCCATGGCGGCAAGGAGAATTTCACCTCGCTGAGTTTCATGGCCATTCCGATGTCCGTCTGGCAGACCCTGTCCGCCCTGGTGTTCGATGGCGTCTTCGACCGGTTCCCACAGCTCAAGTTCGGCGCCATCGAGCTGGGCGCCGGCTGGGTGCCCAGCTTGATGCAGTTCATGGATTCCGGCGCCGGCGCCTTTGGCCGCGAAGAGCGAATAAAGTCATTGTCGGCCAAGCCCAGCGAGATTCTGCGCCGCCAATTCTTCGCCGCGCCCTATCCCCACGAGAACGCCCGCTGGATCATCGAGAACGCCGGCGAAGAGGTCTGCATGTTCTCGTCGGACTATCCGCACATCGAAGGCGGACGCAATCCGATGAAGCGGTTCAACGAGTCGCTGGAGGGCGTTACCGCCTCGGCGCGGCGCCGGTTCTTACGCGACAACTTCATCGCAATGATGGGCAAGGGTCTGGACGTTTCGCTTCACGATATCGCGGGGCTGGAGGCGGCCTGAAGACGGCGATGGAGCGAAGCGAAGCTGTAGCGCGTTTGTCGGAAGCGCGGGGTGTGAAGAGCCATTCCCGGTCTTCGCAACGCGCCCAGATTTGAGAGCAATCATCATGAAAATCCGAGGCATTCTTCTGGCAGGTCTTCTCGCCATCGCCCCTGCAAGCTCGATGACCCTTGTGTCGGCCGCCCAGGCCGCATCGCCGCGGGCCATCGATCGCGACGCGACCAGCGCGCTGCGCCAGCTTTACCGTACCAACCCCGCCGCCGAGGCCATTTCGAAAAAGGCCAAGGCCATTCTGATCTTCCCCAAGATCGTCAAGGGCGGCCTGATCATCGGCGGAGCCTTCGGTGAAGGCGAACTGAAACAGGGCTCGCGCGTCGAGGGCTATTACAACTCGGTCACCGGATCGTGGGGCCTGCAGGCCGGCGCCCAGTCCTACGGCTATGTGGTATTCCTTATGAACGACAAGGCGCTGAACGCGCTGCATAGCAACGCCGGCTGGGAAATCGGCGTCGGCCCCACGGTTGTGCTGGTCGATGCGGGCGTGGCCCGGAACCTGTCCACCACCACCCTGAACGATGACGCCTACGCCTTCATTTTCGACCAGCACGGCCTGATGGCCGGGGTCAGCCTGGAAGGCACCAAGGTCACCCACATCAAGGAAAACTCGGGCCGCAACCGGCGCTAGCCGGACCGCATCAGGCGATCCTGTTCGGCCCCATGTAGCCGAACAGGAAGCCGGCCACCTTACGCATCTGGATTTCTTCGGACCCTTCGGTGATCCGGTAGCGACGGTGGTGGCGGTAGATGTGTTCGAAGGGCTTGTGGCGCGAATAGCCCATGCCGCCATGCACTTGCATGGCGCGGTCGGCGGCTTCGCAGACCAGACGATTGGCCCAGTAGTTACACATGCTGACCTTGTCCGAGATATTGGCCGCCACGTCCTTCTGCTCCATCTGGTCCATCTGCCACGCGGTCTTGCGGATCAGCAGGCGCAGCATCTCGGACTGGGTAGCCAGCTCGACCAGCGGCCACTGGATGGCCTGGTTCTCGGCCAGGGCGTGGCCGAAGGGCTTGCGGGCCCGGGCGTATTTCACGCTTTCCTCGATGCAATAAACCGCCGCGCCCAGCGATGACGCCGCCTGGCGTATGCGATTTTCATGCACAAACGACTGAGCCAGCATCAGGCCCCCATCTGGCGGCCCGAACAGGGCGTCATCGTCCACCCACACATTGGTCAGGCTGATGCGCGGATGGTCGGTGGGCATGTTGAAGGTCCACAGCCATTCTTCGATCTTTACGCCCGGTGCGTCGGCCGGCATCAGGAAAGCCGAGATGCCGCGCGCATCGCCGGCCTTGCCTGAGGTGCGCGCGAAGATGATGGCGTGGGTCGCGGTATGCATACCGGTCGTCCACATCTTGCCGCCGTCGATGCGCCAGCCGGTCCGGCCGTCCCGGGTTTCGCGGACAGCCACCGTGTCCATATGGGTGGCGTCCGAGCCGTGATGTTCTTCGGTCAGGCCAAAGGCGATCCGCAGCTGACGGTTCAGCATGCCGTTGATGAATTTTTCTTTCTGGGCCGGCGTTCCGAACTGACGCAGCATGACGATTTGCGGCAGGTTGGCGATGATCGAATGCTCGTTCTGCAGGTCGTTGTGCAGGCCAAGGCCTTTTGCCGCCAGATGTTCGCGGATCACCGCCATCCACAGGTTTGAGCCGTCCTGACCGCCATATTCGCGGGGCAGGGCAAAGCGATAGAATCCTGCCGCATCCGCGCGGGTCTTGGCCTGGCCCAGCAGCTCTTCCCAGTCATGTCGTGGCAGGCCGCCGCCCTCGAAGTCAGTGCGGGCCCATTCGCGGCGATGGTCGAAAAAGCGGATGTTGTCGTCGGCCGCCTCCAGCGGCTGGATCTCGGCTTCAATGAAGGCGTCGATCTTTGTCAGATAAGCGACGAGGTCCGCCGGCAGGTCGAAGTTCATGACAGGACTTTCTCAGGGCTCGCGCGTGGCGGCGATATAGGCGGAATAACTGGGTTGATCGATGGCCAGACGCTCGATGGCGACCGCGCGTAAATGGTCGCGCAGGGCGGCGTCTTCGAGCGTCAGGTCGCCGGCGGCCAGGCGGTCACAAAGAGTCTCGCGCAAGGTGTCCAGATTGCCGTCCTCTCCGAGCAGCTTCTCAAGACCGGCCCGTTCCTTGGCCTCGGCCGCTGCGCCAAGAGTTAGCTCGCGCCGCACCAGTTCGATGGCGTTCAGGCTGACCCGCAGATTGAACGCGGCCGAGCCCTTGAGCACCGGCGCGGCCTCGTCACGCAGGAAGCGTGCGACGGCGTCGAGAATGTCCTCAGGCGGCGGATAGGTGCTCATGGACGGCGATCCGGCGCCACGATGTCGAGAAGGTCAAGCTCGGTCTCGGAGACGCGGCGGCCGATCATGGCCCGTTCGACTACCAGGGGCGGTGCGGTCTCATCGCGCCAGGACATCTGGCGGCACATGACGCCCCAGCGCAGTGAACCCAGGGCCTGCCAGAACAGCACCCGCGCGGTGTCGATGGCGGCGCCTCCGGCGGCGACGTAACCTGCCATCATGTCCTCGATGGAGCCAAAGCCGCCGACGGGATGGTCTCGCGCACCGAACCGCCAGCTGTTGACGGTGATCCAGCCCAGATCTTGGGCCGGATCGCCCAGGTGGGCCAGCTCCCAGTCCAGCACGGCGCGGATCCCCTCAGGACCGAAGATCAAATTGCCGTTTCGAAAGTCGCCGTGCACCAGGCAGGGCGTGGTTGGGCGCTGCGGCATGTGATCTTCCAGCCAGCGGAACGCCGCCTCGAAGGTGGGAACCCGCGCGCCGGTCGTGCGATAGCTGGCCCGCAGGTCCGCCAGTTCGTCCTGTGCATACTTGACCAGCAGGCTCGGCAGCTGGTCCAGTGGGATGGCGTGAATGCCGGCCATGGCCGCACCGCTCAGGCCGGCAAGGCGGGGGCGAATGGCGTCGAACTCGGCGTCCCGCAGGATGCGGCGGGCAAGCGTCTCGCCAGCAATCCGGTCGGAAAGGAACCCGCGTCCCAGGCCATCGGCCGGTTCCAGCACGTGGCGCACACCTGGCTCGGGCACGCCGTGGGCTCCGGCAAGGCGCATGAGGATGGCCTCGGTTTCGGGTCCGACTGTACGTTCGATCTCGGCGCGGTCGCCGGGGATGTGGCGCAGGATGAGGGGCAGGGTTCCGGCTGGCGTGACTATATCAACCGACCAGGTCTGCTGGCTGGCCCCACCGGTCAGGCGCAGCAGCGAGCCTTCGGCGACAGCACCGGAAAACACCCGCGCCGCCAACCGATCAAGGTTGCTTCGAATATCCGCCGGGCCGCTCATGAACTGTTCCTGCCGTGCATCGCCTAACCTAGATCAGCCGGCTTCGAATGGTCTGGCTGAGCAGATCGATCGAGGCGACGGCCACCGAGATGACGATGACGATGGCCGAGACCTGGGCGTAGGCAAAGCTGTTGAGGGCATCGAACAGCACCTGGCCGATGCCGCCGGCGCCGATCAGGCCCAGCACCGTCGCCGAACGGGAATTGGATTCGAACCGGTACAACGCATAGGACGTCCATAATGGCGCGACCTGGGGCACGACCCCCCAGGTCACTTCCTGCAGGCGCGTGGCGCCGGTGGCGCGGATTCCTTCGACGGGACCTGGCTCAATGGCCTCGACGGCCTCGGCGAACAGCTTGCCCAGCACGCCGCCGGTGCTGATGGCCAGGGCCATGACGCCGGGCAGGGGGCCGAGTCCGACGGCGACGATGAACACCGTGCCGACCACAAGATCGGGCACTGAGCGCAGGACGTCGAGCAGGCGGCGGACCGGCAACTGGACATAAACCGGGCTGATATTACGCGCGCCGAGCAGGCCCAGGGGAATGGCCAGGATGACGGCGATGGCCGTACCCCAAAAGGCCATCTGGACGGTCAGCCACATCTTGCCGACCAGGAAAGCGATATTGTGGAAGTCCGGCCGCAGGAAGTCGTGGCCGAACTGGCGCATGTTGTCCGAATTGGCGAACACCAGCGGCAGGCGGCGCATCTCGACCGGACCGAAGCTGACGATCAGCATGGCCGCGATGCCGCCCCACAGCAGGATGTCGAACACCCGCTGACCCAGCGGGCGCACGGGCGGCGCCAGGGACGGGGCTGGGGGCGCGGCGGCCATCTATTTGGCGGCCGGTGCCGGAGCGGCGGCGGGCGCGGCTTTGTCGGCGGCCTCGCGCTGGGCGTGGATGGCGTCATAATTCTTTTGGGCGTCGGCTGTCTTGGCCGCATCGCCGGCTGTTTTCGCCTCTTCCAGTTGTTCGGAGGCCTCCATCTCGCGCACCGGCAAGAGGTGAGAATCGTCAGCGGGCTTGAATCCCGCGATGGTCAGGGTGGCCAGCAGGGCGCGCTGGCGTTCGCCTTCGGCGTCCTGGCCCTGGCCGTAGCGCAGGAAGAAGTGGCGGATCTTTTCCTTGGTGCCGGCATCAAGGTCCTTGCGCCAGACCATCGGGTCTTCCGGCAGGGACGGTGATTGCCAGATCACCCGCACCTTGTCGGCCGACTTGGGATCTCGGATGCGCTCGCGCAGCAGGCTGCTGGAGTTGTTGGTGGCCGCGTCCAGCACGCCGTTGGCCACGGCGAACATGTTGGCCTGGTGGTTGGCCGAGCGGACGGTTTTGAAGCAGGCCTCAGGTTTGATGCCGCGGGGCGAGAACAGGAAAGCCTTGGGGGCCAGTGTGCCCGAAGTGGACTTGGCGTCGCCCATGCCGAAGTTGATGGTCTTGTCGCACTTGAGCAGGTCTTCCAGCGTGGTCTTGCTCCTGGCCGGCACGATAATCACAGAGAAATAGCCTTCGACCCCGGACGGATCGGTGGTGTGGGCGAAAACCTCGCCGCCGCCGCGCCGCACCGCTTCCAAGCCTGACAGGTTGGAGAACCAGCCCAGATCGGTCTGCTTGAAGCGCATGGCCTCGACCAGGGCGGTGTAGTTGGTCGCGTAGAAGGGCTTGATCGGCATGCCGATGTCCTTCTCCATGTCGACCAGGATGGGTCCCCACTTGGTCTGCAGATCGGCGGCGTTTTCCGTCGTCAGAATCGAGAAGTTGAGCACGGTTGGCGGCGCGCTGGCGGCGGGCGCAGGTTTGGAGCAGGCGGCGGGAACAAGCGCGGCGCCGCAGAGGCCGGCAAGGATCAGGCGACGATTCATTTTAACAGTCCCTCTGTGGCGACGTCTTCAAATTCCGGCCCGTAGATGTCGATAAGTTTTGCCCGGTCCAGGCTGGCGCTGGACCCGTCGTAGACGATCTTGCCGGCCTTGAGCGCAACGATGCGGTCGCAATAGCGCAGGGCGTGGTCGACCTGGTGCAGGGTGACCAGCACGGTAAGGCCGTCGGCCTTGTTGAGATCGCGCAGGATTTCCATAACCCGCCGCGCGGCAACGGGATCAAGCGAGGCGACAGGCTCGTCGGCCAGGATGACCTGGGCCTGCTGGACCAGGGCCCGGGCGATGGCGGCGCGCTGCTGCTGTCCTCCCGACAGGGTGCCGGCCCGCTGGCCGGCGCGATCGGCGATGCCGACACGGGCCAGGGCGGTCATGGCGGCGGCCGTGGTCTCGGCGGGCCACAGCCCCAGAACCCCGCGCAGAAAGCCCGTGCGGCCCAGCGAGCCCAGCACCACATTGGTAAAGACGGTCAGGCGGCCGACCAGATTGAACTGCTGGAAGATGAAGCCGATGCGATGGCGGGCCGCGCGCACGCTTTTGCCCAGTTTGCCGCCCGACTGCAGCGCCATGCCAAAGGCCTCGATCCGGCCTTCGCCCGCGTCGATGACATTCAATCCCGAGAGCGAGCGCAGCAGGGTCGACTTGCCCGATCCCGATGCGCCGATCAGGCCAATCATCTCGCCAGCGCGCACGTCCAGGCTGACATTATCTAGGGCCCGGCGCTCGCCAAAGCTCTTGGACGCGTGGCCGACCGACAGGACCCAGGCTGCAGATGTCAATTTACGCACTTCCCCCGGTCTTCGTCTGATAGCGAAGGCTTTCGGCGGATTGATGACACCGGCGTCGGCCCTCGTCCAGCGGGCGCGCCAGAATGTCTTGCCAGACCCGGCCCGGCGAGTGAGAACTTGCGCAACAAGAAAAGGCTGAGCCGGATCGGCCATCGGAGGAATATCGTATGAAATGGTCCTGGACTGTGACGGCTGCCGCAGGCTTCGCCGCCGCCGCTGTACTGTCGACGTCCGCCCTAAGCCAGCAACCCCAGCCCAAGGCGGGCGCGGCGCCCGTCGGTCCGTCGCGCGGTGAAACCCTGTTCAGCGAGCGCTGCAAGAGCTGTCACGAGCCGGCCATCGACCGCGCGCCGAGCCGCTCGGCATTGTCCGCCATGTGGGGCGCCGATGTGGTCAAGGCACTGAAAACTGGCGCCATGCAGCCCATGGCCGCTGGCCTGTCGGACACCGACATCAACCAGATCGCCACCTTTGTCACCGGCCGCGCGCCGGACGCCACATTTGATCTGTCAAAGGAAGCAGCCAACCCTTGTCCGGCCAGCAACCGGTTTAACCCGGCAGGGCCCGCCTGGAACGGCTGGAGCCCGGACAAGGCCAATACCCGCACCGCGGCCGCCACCAGCATCACCGCCGCCAACGCCCCGCGCCTCAAGGTCAAATGGTCGTTCGCCTACCAGGGCGGGCGCTACGGTCAGCCGACCCAGTTCGGCAACCGTGTTTTCGTGACGTCCTCGTCGGGCCGGGCCTATGCTCTGGACCGGGCGACCGGTTGCGTCGCCTGGAGCTTTGACGCCAAGGCCGGCATGCGGGTCACTGTCTCGGTGGGCCCACTGGCCAGCGCGCCGTCCAAATACGCCGCCTATTTCGGCGACCAGGGCGGCAACGTCTATGCGGTGGACGCAGGATCCGGGCGCAAGCTGTGGGACGTGCGTGTCGAAGCCCATCCGCGCGCCATCCTCACCGGCGCGCCAACTCTCTATCAGGACACCCTCTATGTCCCGACCTCGTCGCTGGAGGAGTTCACCGGCTCGACGCTGGCCTATGAGTGCTGCACCTTCCGCGGCTCGGTCAGCGCGCTGGACACCCGAACCGGCCGCGTCAAGTGGAAGACCTACGCGATTCCCGCTGCCCCCGCGGCGTTCAAGAAGAACTCGGCCGGCACCCAGATGTACGGCCCGGCCGGCGCCGCGATCTGGAACGCGCCGACCATCGATCCGAAACGCGGCGTGCTCTACGTCTCGACCGGTGACAGCTATACCGACATCGACGAGGACTATTCCGACGGCCTGATTGCAATGGACCTGACCACCGGCACCATCCGCTGGCATCGCCAGATGACCAAGGACGATGCGTTCCTGGTCGGCTGCGGGCGGGCCGGCACCGCCAATTGCCCAAACGCCGTTGGTCCCGACCATGATTTCGGCGCGTCGATCATTCTGATGAAGATGGCCAACGGCAAGGACATCCTGGTCGCCGGCCAAAAGTCGGGCCAGGTCTATGGCGTTGATCCCGACAAGGACGGAGCCATCATCTGGCAAACCCGAATCGGCATGGGCAGCGCGCTGGGCGGCGTCGAGTGGGGCATGGCGGCCGACCGGACCAACGTCTACGTCGCCGTCAACCAGGGCGCCGAACAGGCCGGACAGACGCCGGGGGGGGCGGGCCGCAGCCTGACCGCGCTTCGGCTGGCCGATGGAATCAAGGTCTGGCAGCACCTCGCACCGGGCGGTCCGGGGGTCTGCAACTACGCGCCCAACTGCCGCGCACCGGGGGGCTATTCCGGCCCGCCCAGCCTGGCCAACAATGTGCTCTACGGCGTCAACCAGGACGGCCACGTCCGGGCCTTCACCGTTTCTGACGGCAAGCTTATCTGGGATTTCGACACCGGGGCTCAGAAGTACGACACGGTCAACGGCGTGAAGAACCAGCGCGGCGGCAATCTGGACGCCACCGGAATCACCTTCGCCGGCGACATGGCGTTTCTGATGGCCGGGTTCAACAGCTTCTCCGGGAGCAGCGGTCCGGACAATGTGCTGTTGGCCTTTACGGTGGACGGCAAATAACGTGGACAGCCTAGAAGCTGATCAGGTGATCGGCGCCGTCCAGACCTGCGCCGGGATGGTCGAACCAGCCGGCATAGGTTGCTGAGCTGAACCCGTTGGCGGTCAGGTAGTCGATGACCTGCTGCTGGCTCTGGTAGTTGGCATAGCGGATGTTGCCGTCGGCATGCATGTAGGCATGCAGGTAGGCGGTGCCGTCGGTCAGCGAGAAATAGACTTCCTGCAGACCGTCATGGTCGTAGTCGCCGGCGCCCAAGATGCCGTGGATGTTCTCGATGAACAGGTCGTTCTGGAGGCGGCGCTGGCTGTCGTTGTCTGAGCCGGCCACCACTGTACCGTTGGCCACCAGGGGATCGGTGTAGATGCCGACCACGCGGGTATCGCCCGCCCAGCCGTGGTCGTCGAAGTATACCAGGCCGTCTTCAGCCGGGCCGATGCTGGTCCAGCGGCCGTTGTCCCGGTTGACGAAGATCTGCTCCAGATCACCATCGCCCTGCAGGTCCACCTGGCCGATGCGCAGCCAGCCGTTCGGCTGGCCGACATCGTTGCCGTCAAAGTCGCGGATCGCGGACATGAAGGTGTCGGGGTCAGCGGTGATGTTGATCGATACCCCGTCGCCTGGCCGGAAGTGCACGGTCTGGTCGGCGAATTTGAAGAACTCGACATTGACCAGGGTGTCGATCCCGTCGGGGCCGGTGACGGTGGCGACGCTGCCCTGGTGGGTGATGACATAGGCTGATCGATTACCCGTGAAGACGGCGGTATCGATATTGGCGCCGCCGTCGAAGGCGTCATTGCCCGGCCCGCCGGACAGGGTATCGGCTCCGCCCGTTCCGGCTAGGTTAGGCGCCGCAGCGGTAGTGAAGTCGTATCCCGCCTCGCCGGCAAAGGCGTTGCCGGCGGAGTCCCGCACCGCGCCGGAAGCGAACACAACCGCGTATTGGGTCGCGGGGCCAAGGTCCGCCGAGGGGGCCAGGGTCAGGACGGCGCCGTTGAAACTGAGCCTGCCGCTGGTTGCGACATCAAAGGTCTCGATCGTGACGCCGCCGGTGGTCTGCAGGAGGATGGGGCCAGATCCAGCGCTGACCGCCTCGGAGAATGTCACGACAATATTCGAGCTTGCTGCAACACCGGTCGCGCCGTCAGCCGGCGTGAAGGACAGGGCGGTCGGCGCGCGGGTGTCGAAGGCCTGGGCCGCGGCGGATGCAGCGGCGTTCGGGTTGCCGGCGGTATCGGTAACGGCAGCCGCGCGAAGGGACAGGCCAAGGCTGGATTCGCCGCCTGCTGTTGGCGCAACCGTGACTGAATAGCTTGAGCCCGAGCCGGTGATCGCACCGAGCGTTCCGCCGGTGATGGTGAAGTCGTCGGCTGCCAGGCCGGTGACGTTTTCGCTGAAAGCCAGGGCGTAGGTCACGGTTCCGGTGGCGACGCCGGTGATGTTGTCCGTGATCGCGACGGTCGGCACTAGGGTGTCGAAGGCCTGGCTGCCCGACACAGCCGCCACGCTTGTGTTGCCGGCGGCATCGGTAACAGCTGCGGCGCGCAGGGAAAGGCCCAGAGCACCCTCGGCGCCTGCGGTCGGGGTCACCGCCACTGCATAGCCAGCGCCAGACCCGGTGGTCGCGCCGAGTGTTCCGCCGGTGATGGTGAAGTCGTCGGCTGCCAGGCCGGTGACGTTTTCGCTGAAGGTCAGGCTGTAGGTCACAGGCCCGGTGGCTGTGCCGGGCGTGTTGTCGGTGATGGTCACGCCGGGGGGCAGGGTGTCGAAGGCCTGCGCCGCGGCCGCGGCTGCGATGTTGGGGTTGCCGGCGGCGTCGATGACGGTGCCGGCGTTCAGAGTCAGGCCCAGACTGGCTTCGGTATTGGCCGAGGGCGCGACGATGACTGAATAGCTGGTTCCCGATCCCGTAACGGAACTGACCGCGCCGTTGGTGACCGCAAAGTCGCCGGCGGCGAGGCCGGTGACGCTTTCGCTGAAGGTCAGGCTGTAGGTGACGTTTCCGGTGGCGACGCCGGGGATGTTGTCAGTGATAGTCACCGTCGGCGCGCGGGTGTCGAAGGCTTGCGCGGCGGCCGAGATTGCGGCGTTCGGGTTGCCGGCGGCGTCCGTCACCGCTGAGGCGCGCAGCGACAGGTCAAGGTTGGCCTCGCTACCTGGTGTGGGGGCAACCGCCACCAAATAGGTCGAGCCTGACCCGCCGACGGAACTGACCGCGCCGCCGGCGATGGTGAAATCGTCAGCGACCAGCCCCGTGACGCTCTCGCTGAAGGCCAGAGTGTAGGTCACGGTTCCGGTGGCGACGCCGGGGGTGTTGTCGGTGATGGACACCGTCGGCGCCAGGGTGTCGTTGGCCTGGGACTGGGCCTGGACGACGGCGTTGGCGTTGCCGGCCGCGTCGGTCACGGCGCCAGCCCGCAAGGTCAGACCCAGGTTGATCTCGCTGTTCGGGGTGGGCGCGACGACGACAGAATAGCTGGAGCCGGAGCCGCTGACGGAGCTCAGGGTTCCATTGGTGATGGTGAAGTCGTCGGCTGCCAGGCCGGTGACCGTCTCGCTGAAGGTCAGGGTGTAGGTGACGTTGCCGTTCGCCACACCGGAGACGTTGTCGGTGATGGTGACCGTCGGGGCCAGGGTGTCGAACGTCTGGGCGG
>CANJPZ010000024.1 GCA_947476325.1 Caulobacteraceae bacterium
AAGGAACTGCCGGACGCCTTCCTGCGCCGCTGTTTCTTCCACTACATCAAGTTCCCCGACGAGCAGACGATGAACGCCATCGTCGAGGTCCACTATCCGGGCATCAAGCAAAAGCTGGTCGCCGAGGCGCTGAAGATTTTCTACGACATGCGAAAGGTTCCCGGCCTGAAGAAAAAGCCGTCAACATCGGAACTGCTCGACTGGCTGAAGCTGCTGATGGTCGAGGACATCGACGCCGAGACCCTGCGCGAAAACGATCCGTCCCGCCTGGTCCCGCCGCTGCACGGCGCCCTGCTCAAGAACGAGCAGGATGTGCACCTGGTCGAGCGTCTGGCCTTCCTGGCCAAACGCGATCCGTCGCCGCGGCCGAGCTAGCCCCAAGGGCCTCCGTAGCCCCAGGGCTTTGCGGAGTCTTCAACGCCCGGCGCCTGGACCGGTTGAACCGGCTCAGGCGCCGGGATCGGCATGTCCCGCCCGCCGGCATACTTCACCAGCGCCTTGATCCTCGCCTCGATCGGCGGGTGGGTGGCGAACAGGGACATCACGCCCCGGTCTTCGTTGTCGAGGAACATGCCCCTCACCTCTTCCGGCGCTTCGATCCTTGAGTGGCCGGATATCTTGCGCAGGGCGCTGATCATGGCGTCGGGATTCTTGGTCAGCTCGACCGAGCCCGCGTCGGCGACGAACTCGCGGCTGCGCGACAGGGTCATGCGCACCACCACCGCCAACAGCCGGCCGATCAACAGGACCACGACGGCGATGATCATGAAGATCAGGATTCCGCCACCGGATCCGCGATCCCGGCGAGACGACGAAAAGCTGGCGAACTGCAGCGAGCGGAAGAACAGCTCGGCCGCCAGGGTGAAGATGCCGGCGAATACAGCCGCCACGATCATGGTGCGCACATCGCGGTTGATGATGTGGGTCAGCTCATGGCCCAGAACCGCCTCAACCTCGTCCTTGTCGAGGGTGACGAGCAGGCCGGTGGTGACCGTCACCGTGTACTGGCGCTTGTTCACGCCGCTGGCGAAGGCATTCAAGGCGTCGGTGTCGATGATGTTCAGGCGCGGCATCGGCAGACCGCGCGAGATCGCCAGATTTTCCAGCAGGTTATAAAGCTCCGGCTGCTCGCAGCGTGTCACGGTCCGTGCGCCGGTGGCCATGGCGATGATGGCCGTATTGGCGAAATAGGCGATGATGAACCAGACGCCGGCGACGATCAGGGCCAGAGGCGCTGCGCCGATCATCATCGCGCCCGGTGAGACATCGGGTGGGATCACCCCGGTGACCAGAGCTGCGACCAACAGGATGTAGATCATCACCAGCAACAGCACCGGGAACCCGGCCAGCAGGAAGGCCGAGCGCAGGTTGTTGTTCCAGATGTGGGTCCTTAGGCCGACGGCCTGCACGGCATCAGAACTTCACTGAGGGGGCCGTATTCAGCGCCGCGCGATCGGCCCCGACGTCGAAGAACGGCCGCTCGGAGAACCCGAACATGCCGGCCAGAATGACAGCGGGGAACTGCTGGATGGCAGCATTGAACTCGCTGACCGAATTGTTGAAGAAGCGGCGTGCTGCGGCGAGCTTGTTCTCGATGTCAGACAGTTCGTCCTGAAGCTTCAGGAAATTGCTGTTGGCCTTGAGGTCCGGATAGGCCTCCGACAGGGCAAACAGCTTGCCAAGCGCGCCCGTCAGGACATTCTCGGCCTGAACCTTGTCGTCGATGGACGTGGCTGAAGCCGCCGCGTTGCGGGCGGCGACCACCGCTTCCAGCGTACCGCTTTCGTGGGCCGCATAGCCCTTTACGGTCTCGACCAGATTGGGGATCAGGTCCTGGCGCTGGCGCAGCTGGACATCGATATCGGCGAACGCCTGATTGGCCCCCTGACGCAGGGAGACCAGGCGATTGTAGGTTCCGATGACCATCATCACGACGACGGCCGCGATGGCCAGAATGACAAGCAAGGCGACGAACGGCATTTGTGTTTCTCCCCGATGTGCAGCGAATGTAGGGATGAATGCAGCGCTCGATAAGGTGTCCGGTGAATTCTGATGGTCCGGGGCCTGTGCGCGATCCGCAAGTCGTGGGACATTGCGCCGGATGAAACGAACCAGCGCAAAGCAAGGTGAAGCCCCTGCCCTGAGGGCGTGGCAGCGAATGCTGTCCGGCCGAAGGCTGGATCTGATCGATCCATCGCCACTGGATATCGAGATCGAGGACATTGCCCAGGGTCTGGCGCGGGTGGCCAGATGGAACGGCCAGACCACGGGCGAACACGGATTCTCGGTCGCCCAGCATTGTTTGCTGGTGGAAGAAATCGCCGGCAACCTACGCCCGGGCCTTGCCGCCCGCTGGCGATTGGCTGCCCTGCTGCACGACGCGTCGGAATACGTAATCGGCGACATGATCTCGCCGTTCAAGGCGGCGCTTGGACTCAATTACAAGGCCTTTGAGCATCGCCTGGAAGCGGCGATTCACATCCGGTTCGGACTGCCCCTCACCCTGCCTGGGCCGGTATCGGTGCTCATCAAGCAGGCCGACAGAGCGAGCGCCTATCTGGAAGCCACCCAGCTCGCCGGATTTTCCATTGCGGAAAGCCTTCAGTTCTTTGGCGCGCCGGCCAGAGGCTTTCATGCATCGCTGGACCCCTTGCCCGCGTGCGAGGCCCAGGAGCTCTTCCTGGCGCGGTTTCGCGCCCTTTTCGACGCCGCAGGGCAAGATCCCACCGGGATCACGGCTGATCTGGACGCGAGCCGACCATGACCCTGTCCGTCGTCATCGGCCTGTCGGCTGTTATCGTTGCCATCGACGACGGTGAGGCCGTGGTGCTGACTGTGCGGCAGGGCGAGGGCCCGGGCCGCACCACCGGCCTGCCGTTCGGCCCGTTCGATCCGGCGGTTCGAACCTTTGAGCTGGCGCTGCGGGCCTTTGTTTCGGAACAGACCCGCCTGGATCTCGGCTATGTCGAGCAACTCTATACCTTCGGCGACGAGGGCCGTGATGCGCCCCTGGCCGACATTGGCGCAGGCGCGGCGCGCGTGCTCTCGGTCGGATACTTGGCTTTGCGGCCGGAAGCGGCGGAAACCGGCGTTTCCACAACGGCCTGGGCTTCATGGACCCGGTTTTTTCCATGGGAAGACTGGCGGGCCGGGCGGCCCTCAGTGATCGACGAAGTGATCGCCCCGGCGCTCACCCGATGGGCCAAAACCTCCGAAGAGCGCCTTGGCCGCGCCCGAAGTTTGTTTGCCCTGGATGGCGCGCGATGGGACGAAGAGCGCGTACTGGAGCGCTATGAGCTTCTCTACGAAAGCCGGCTTGTGGCCGAAGCGGCGCGGGACCGCGAAACCGGGGGAGTGACGCCGCCTGGGCTTGGCGAAGCGATGATCTCGGATCACCGGCGCATTCTGGCGACGGGCCTGGGCCGACTGCGCGGCAAGCTGCGCTACCGCCCGGTGGTCTTTGATCTGATGCCGCCGGAGTTCACCCTGCGCGCCCTGCAAAGGACGGTCGAGGCCATCGCCGGGGTGGCGTTGCACAAGCAGAACTTTCGCCGTGGTCTGGAGCGCACCGAACTGGTCGAGGGACTGGGCCGCTTTGACCGGCAGGCCGGAGGACGTCCCGCCGAAGTCTTCCGCTTCCGCCGTGAACAACTTGGTGCGGGCCCGCCGGTGGGCCTTGCCCTGCCGCTGCTGCGCGACGCCTGAGGCGCGCCGTTGCCGAAAGCGCGCCTCAAACGTCTCGATAGGCCTGAGCTACTTGAACTTGCGAACGTAGCTGACCGACCAGATGTTGCCCTTGTCAGTGCGCAGGGTCGGGGGTGGTGTCGTAGCGGGTGTAGTCGAGCCGCAGGCCGTTCGCATCATCGAGATTCCAGACAGCGCCGGCCCCATAAGCCAGACCGCTGTCGTTATAGGAATGAGACGTGGCGGCGCCGGCCTTGAGGCTGAGGTTCTCCATCACATAGCCGGCGCGGGCGAACAGGGTGAAGTCCTTTGAGGCGTCCGCCTGAACCGTGCCGAACAGGCCGAACTCGGAGTTGAGCTTGGTTGATGTCGTACCGACCTTGACCGACCCGACGCCAATTTAGCCTTCGCCCTCAACGCCGAAGGCGCCTGAATTCCAGCCGAACCGGGCGATGCCAGCGTTCATGCCTTTGAAGTCGCCAGCGTAGACCCGCGAATAGCCGACGGAGATGTTGCTGTCGGCGAATGCCGGTGCGGCCAGCCCGGCCGTGGCGGCGAGGGCTGCGAGCAAGATTATCTTTTTCATGTTTTTCGTCCTTGGTGGCTGCAACCCCATGCCCAAGGCTCACATAAAAGAGGCTGCATTGTGCCTGACAGCAACGCTCTGTGGATTTGAAGCGAGACGGGCGGGAAGTGTGGCGCCCCGAACGCAAACGGGGCGCGCTTCGGAAGAAGCGCGCCCCGCCGGCTAGATCGATTTCGTCAGCTTATTTGAATTTGCGGACGTAGCTGATGCCGTAGGTGCTGCTGCTGCTGCCCAGGTCGTAGTTGGTGTACTCGAGACGCACGCCATTGTTCATGTCGAAGAACCATTGGGCGCCGGCGCCGTAAGCAAAGCCGCTTTCCGAGTCGGACGAGCCGAGGCCCTTGGCGGTCGCTTGAGCGTAACCAGCGCGCGCGAACAGGACGAAGTTGTCGGCGGCGTTCACTTGAGCGGTGCCGAAAACGCCGAATTCGCTGGACAGCTTCACGCCGCTGTCGGACTTGGCGCCGATGCCGACTTCGCCTTCAACGCCGAAAGCGCCCGAGGTCCAGCCATAACGGCCGTTGATGATGCCGAGGTTGTAGCCGCTGTCGCTGATAGAGGTGTAGCCCACCGACACGTTGGACTCGGCGAAAGCCGGAGCGGCGATGGCCATGGCGGCCACGGCGGCGGCGGCGAGAACGATCTTCTTCATAGCAACTTCCCTTTTTGGATCCGGTGAAACTCCCAAGAGCGGTCACCCGAATCGGTTGCACAGTTTTTAAGCACCGCTTTTGTACCGCATGAATTAATCTCGACTGTGGCGACAGCGCCACAGTCGAGATTTAAGTTTTCCAGTTTGAAGTGGACAAAGCGCCAGCGGACGGTCCCACCGGCGCCTTATTTGCCTACTTGAAGCGGTGGACGAAGCTCAAGGACCACACGTCCGGATTTTCACCCGCCACGGCCGTGGTGGTTGAGGTGGCTCGAATCCTGCCCAGGTCAAGGTTGTAGCGCGTATAGTCCAGACGAACGCCATTCATGCCGTCGAACAACCAGGATGCGCCGACCCCGTAGGCCAGGCCGCTTTCGCTATCAGAGGTCCGCGTCGCGGTCGGCAGCGTCGCCGTTCGCGAGCTGAAGTCAGCGGTGGCGTAACCTGCGCGGCCCATCACCTGGAAGGTGTCGGAGACATCGGCCTGAACCGTTCCGAAAGCGCCAAACTCCGACTTCAGCTTAACAGTGGTCTGGCTGGTTCCCACGCCATGAGAATCATCGCCGACACCGAGCGAGCCTTCACCTTCAATGCCCCAGAAGCCGGAATCCCGGCCAAAGCGGCCTGTCACCGCCCCGACGTTATAAGGCCCGACACTGGCCGGCGAATAGCCAAGTGAGGCATTGCTGTCGGCGAAAGCCGGAGCGGCGATGGCGCCAATGGCTGCGGCGGCAGCCAGAATGATGATCGTTTTCATGTGATTATTCCTTGCGTTACTGGGCGACCAGGACGTTGAGCGCCCCTCGAAAGCCGCAACAACAACCCTGCACCGCCGATCTGGTTTCGAGCTTGGCAACAGATCGACAGGGGCTGTGGCCGCAGCGCCACGCTCCGCCCGGCGCTAGAGCGGGCCGCGGGCCCTCATGATCGTGGCGGCCTGACGTTCTCGGGCAAACGGGCTTTCGCCGCGTTTGAGATGGGCGCTGTCTCCGAGCGCCGCGTAACCTTCGCGTCCAAATCTGGCTTTCAGGGCCTGGACCACCCAGGCTTCACCCTGAGCCTGCCTGCGGGCGATCATGCGCAGCCCGTGAAGCGTGCCGGCCCTGGCGTCAATAGCATCGAGCAGTTGCGGCAGGCCTTCTCCCGTGGTCGCAGAGCAGGTGAGCACTTCAGGCGTCTCGCCATCTCGGACGGCCAGAGCGAGGGAGCCTTTCAGGTCGGCTGCCGCCTTGCGGGCCGCCACGCCCATGTCCGACTTGGTGACCACGGCCAGATCGGGAATCTCCATGACCCCGGCCTTCATGAACTGCAGAGCGTCGCCCGAGGCCGGCTGGGCGCAGAAGATCACCAGATCGGCGATGTCGGCGATCTCGGTCTCACTCTGGCCGACGCCAACGGTTTCGATGATCACATAGTCAAACAGGGCGCGGAACAGAACCGTGGCGGGCGCGGCGAGATCGGCCAACCCGCCCAGCCGGTCACGGGCGGCGAAGGAGCGCACGAAGACGCCGGGGTCGGCCGGATCGGCGTCGATCCGCGCCCGGTCGCCCAGAATAGCGCCGCGAGAGGCGCGGGATGAGGGATCGACGGCCGCCACGGCCACAGTCTTTCCTCGCGCGCGCAAGCCCTTGACCAGGGCGTTGGCGAGGGTCGATTTGCCAACACCGGGCGGTCCGGTGAGGCCGATCGCGACACCGGCCTGCGCCGTCCAGGCCTCGTCCAGCAGGGCCTGAACATCGAGGTCCTCGGCCCGCGATTCAATCGCCGCCAGAGCCGCCGCTAGGGCGCGTTTGCCGCCATCTCGCAGGGCGGCGAGACTGGTCATTTCCGCGCCAATGCCGCCTGTGCAGCGGCCAGCCGGGCGATCGGCACCCGGTAGGGGCTGCAGGACACATAGTCGAGCCCCGTGGCCTCACAGAAGGCGATCGATGCGGGGTCGCCGCCATGCTCACCGCAAATGCCGAGTTTGACGTCTGGCCGGACCGCCCTGCCCCGCTCGGCCGCGATCCGGATCAGATCGCCGACGCCTTCCTGGTCCAGAGACACGAAGGGGTCCTTCTCGAAGATGCCCTTGTCGATATAGGCGTTGAGGAACCGTCCGGAATCGTCGCGGCTGATGCCGAAGGTGGTCTGGGTCAGGTCGTTGGTGCCGAACGAGAAGAACTCGGCGTTTTCGGCCAGGTCGCCAGCGCGGATCGCCGCACGGGGCAACTCGATCATGGCTCCGACCTTGTAGGCGACGGTCTTGCCAGCCGCTTCCATGGCCGCTTTCGCCGTGCGGTCAGTCAGCTCGCGCAAGTATTTCATCTCCTCGCCCTTGGAGACGAGCGGGTGCATGATCTCGAGCTCGGGCGCGGTTTCCATTTCGCAGGCCGCTTCAATGATGGCGCGGACCTGCATCTCGTAGATCTCGGGATAGGAGACGCCTAGCCGGCAACCCCGGTGGCCCAGCATGGGGTTGGATTCGTGCAAATCGCGCGCCCGCTGCATCAGCTTTTTGGGATCGAGGCCGGTGGCCTCGGCCACGATCAGCACTTCGTCCTCAGCATGCGGCAGGAACTCATGCAGCGGCGGATCCAGCAGCCGGATGGTCACCGGCAGGCCGGCCATGATGGTAAAGAGCTGGGAGAAGTCGGCCTTCTGGAAGGGCTCGATCTTGGCGAGCGCGGCCCGGCGTCCCAGTTCATCGTCCGCTAGGATCATTTCGCGTACTGCGGCGATCCGGTCGGCCTCGAAGAACATGTGCTCGGTGCGGCAAAGGCCGATGCCCTCGGCTCCGAACTGGCGAGCGGTCTTTGCATCCAGCGGGGTTTCGGCGTTGGCGCGCACCTTTAGCCGGCGGGCCGCGTCGGCCCAGGTCATGAGGGCGGCAAAATCACCGGAAAGCTCCGGTTCGATCATGTCGACCTTGCCAGCCAGTACCTCACCCTTCGAACCATCAATGGTAATGACGTCGCCGACCCGCACCATGCGGCCGCGCGCCGTGAAGACCCCGGCTGCCTCGTCAATGCGCACGTCGTTGGCGCCGGACACGCAAGGCCGGCCCATGCCGCGGGCAACCACGGCGGCGTGGCTGGTCATGCCGCCGCGGGCGGTCAGGATAGCGCGGGCCGCATGCATGCCGTGAATGTCCTCGGGGCTGGTCTCTTCACGCACCAGGATCACCGCCTCGCCCGAAAGACCGCGCCGTTCGGCTTCGTCGGCGTCAAAGACCACGATCCCCGTCGCCGCGCCGGGCGAGGCGGGCAGGCCCTTGGCGATGAGATCGCGTTCGGCCGCTGGATCGATGGTCGGGTGCAGCAACTGATCCAGCGATGACGGCTCAATCCGCATCACGGCCTCGTCGTGGGTAATCAGCCCCTCGCCGGCCAGATCGACGGCGATTTTCAGCGCCGCCCTTGTCGTGCGCTTTCCGTTGCGGGTCTGCAGCATGTAGAGCTTGCCGCGCTCGACCGTGAACTCGATGTCCTGCATGTCGCGGTAGTGTTGTTCCAGGCGGCCGACGGCGGCCTTGAACTCGGTGAACACCACCGGCATCGCCTCTTCCATCGAGGGCCGGGTCTCGCCCATTTCCTCGCGGGCGGCTTTGGTCAGGGCTTGCGGCGTGCGGATGCCGGCTACCACGTCCTCGCCCTGAGCGTTGATCAGGAACTCACCGTAGAGCCTGGCCTCGCCGGTCGAGGGGTTGCGGGTGAAGGCCACGCCGGTGGCGGACGTCTCGCCCATATTGCCGAAAACCATGGACTGGATATTGACCGCCGTGCCCCAGCTTTCGGGGATGTCGTGCATGCGGCGATAGAACTTGGCCCGGTCGTTCATCCAGCTGGCGAAGACGGCGGCCACCGCGCCCCACAACTGGTCGTGCGGATCCTGCGGGAAGGGCTTGCCGAGCGAGCGGGCGACCAGACCCTTGTAGTCGTCGACCACGGCGGCCCAGTCGTCGGCGGAAAGATCGGTGTCGATCGAGACGTCCAGGCGCTCCTTGTGTTCGTCGAGGATTTCTTCGAACAGGTGGTGGTTCAGATCGAGCACCACGTTAGAATACATCTGGATAAACCGGCGGTAGGAATCCAGCGCGAAGCGGCGATCGCCCGACAGCGCCGCCAGACCATCGACGGTCGCGTCGTTGAGACCCAGGTTGAGGACCGTGTCCATCATGCCGGGCATTGAGGCCCGCGCGCCCGAGCGCACCGAGACCAGCAGCGGGTTTGACGGATCGCCGAACGCCTTGCCGGTGATGGACTCGATTTTTGCAAGGCCGGCCCGGACCTGGCTCTCCAGCTGCGGCGGATAGCAGTTTTCGTTGGCGTAGTAGTGGACGCAGGCCTCGGTGGTGATGGTGAACCCGGGCGGAACCGGCAGACCCAGCGAGCACATCTCGGCCAGGTTCGCACCCTTGCCGCCAAGCAGGTTCTTCATCGAGGCGTCGCCCTCCGCGCCGCCTCCGCCGAAACCGTAGACCCACTGAGTCATTTCATACTCCGAATGCCCCCGCGCAGGCGGGGACCCATAAACCTGGTTCGGCTGGATCCCCGCGTTGGCTGGGATGACCGGAAGGGGAACTACCTCGAGATTTGCGAAAAGTCCGCCACGCGTCCCATCAGGTCCCTGACCTGTATCAAGAGTCGCAGGCGGTTGTCGCGCTCAGCCGGAACCGACGAATTGACCATGACGTCCTCGAAGAACGCATCGACCGGTTTGCGCAAGGCCGCCAGGGCGGTCATGGCGGCGGCAAAGTCTTCGGCGGCGAGCGCGGTCTCGACCTTGGGCGTGGCATCGGTCAGGGCGGCGACCAGGGTTATTTCCTGGGCCGGCGCGCCGGGCAGCCGCAAGGCGCGACCGGCCTCGGGCAACGGACCCTTCTTTTCCTCGGACCGCAGGATATTGGCCGCGCGCTTGTAGCCGGCCAGCAGATTGGCGCCGTCCTCGGTGGCCAGGAATTTGTCGAGTGCTTCGACGCGGGCGACGATCCGGACGAGGTCGTCATCGCCGAGCGCGAAGACAGCGTCGACCAGGTCGTGACGCTTGCCTTCATCGCGCAACTGAACCTTTAGACGATCGGCGAAAAAGGCCTTGAGGGGCGGGAAAAGGGTGCGGCAGTAGCTCTCCAGCTCCAAGAGACGCTGGCCATCAAAGAACTCGGTTTCTTGTGAACCGGAGCTGCGTGTCCGGTCCCAGCCGTCCGAAATGCCCCGACGAAGGAGATCGGCCATGAGTGAACCCTCGCGACCCGTCGAGGTATAACCCTCCGCGCTCAAATGCTCAGCGAAGCGTTCGGCCGCAAGAGGACTTTCCGATTCCAGAGCCGCGGCCAGGGCGGCCGAGAGCAGGCGATCAAGCGGCGCTCTGACGCCGTTCTCGAGGATGATGCGGATCGCACCGAGCGCTGCCCTGCGCAGGGCGTAGGGATCGCGCGACCCGGTGGGCTTTTCGTCGATGGCGAAGAAGCTGACCAGGGTGTCCAGCTTGTCGGCCAGCGCGACGGACACGGACACCGACGCGGACGGCACGACATCGTTTGGTCCCTGCGGTCGGTAGTGGTCATGGATGGCGTCGGCCACCACGTTGTCCAGTTTTGCGGCGCGGGCATAGTAGCCGCCCATCAGCCCCTGGAGCTCGGGGAACTCTCCAACCATGCCTGACGCAAGGTCCGCCTTGGCCAGTCGCGCCGCCATTTCTGCAACGGCAGGATCGGCGCCGACCAGAGGGGCGATCTCTGAGGCCAGAGCGGCGATCCGCTCAACTCTGTCGGCCATGGTCCCAAGTTTGGCGTGGAAGGTGACGCCTTTCAGCTTGCCCAGCCAGCGGTCGAAATTGCCCGGCTTGTTGTCTTCGTCCCAGAAGAAGCGGGCGTCGTTCAGGCGGGCGGAGAGAACCCGGGCGTTGCCGGCGGCGAGCGCGGCCCCGCCGTCGCTGGCCTCAATGTTGGCGACGACCAGGAAGTGGGGCGCCAGACGTCCGGCTTTCGGGTCGCGCACGGCGAAGTACTTCTGGTGGGTGCGCATCGAAGTTCGGATCACCTCGGGCGGCAAATCCAGAAAGCTCGGATCCATGTCCCCGAGGATCGGTACGGGCCATTCGGCCAGACCCGAAACCTCTTCCAGCAGGCCTTCATCCTCGACCAGTTCCAGCCCGCGCGCCGCACAGGCAGCCCTGGCTCCATCCAGAATACGGCGTTTGCGTTCATCGGCTTCCAGCACGACGTATCGGCTGGCCAGTCCGGCGCGGTAGGTGTCGAAGTCCCTGACCGAAAAGGCCCCCCGCTCGGCGCCCATGAACCGGTGGCCTTCGGACAGGTCGCCTGACTTGATGCCTTCAATGTCGAGCGGAACAACCGTTCCGTCGAACAGGCACAGGATGCGCTGCAGAGGCCGCACCCATTTCAGGGTGCAGGTTCCCCACTTCATCGACTTGGGCCAGGGGAAATTGCGGACGATCTGATCGACCATGGGCGCGATCAGGTCGGCGGTCCCCTTGCCCTTTGACGAGACCGTGGCGAACCAGACCCCGTCACGCTCGACCAGCTGCTCCTGGGTCAGGCCCACCTTGCGCAGGAAGCCTTCCATGGCCTGGGGCGGCGCGCCGGCTTTGGGGCCTTTCAGTTCTTCGCTGCGATCGGCCTGCGCAGCCGGCAGTCCATCAACCACCAGAGTCAGCCGGCGGGGCCCTGCAAAGGTGCGGATGGCGGAGTCGGCAAACCCGGCTTCGGCCAGCCGCTCGCGCGCCATGCGTTCAAGGTCGCGCGCGGCATTACCCTGCATGCGCGCGGGGATTTCCTCGGAGAACAGTTCAAGCAAGAGCTGGGGCATTACGCGGCTCCTGCCTGTTGCTTCTGCCATTCGGCCGCGCAGGCTTTGCACAGGTCGCGGATACGCCCGATGTAGCTGGCCCGTTCGGCCACGGCGATGGCGCCCCTGGCGTTCATGACGTTGAACAGATGGCTGGCTTTCAGCACGTGGTCGTAGGCGGGCAAAACCAGGGCCTGGCCTTGCGGGCCCCTGCTCTCGGTCAGGATACGCATGGCCTGGCGCTCCATGTCCTCGAACTGGCGTTTCAGCACATCGACGTCAGCGTATTCGAAATTGTAGGCCGACATCTGGCGCTCGTTTTCCAGGAACACCTCGCCGTAGGTCTTGAAATCGGGGCTTTGCGGGTCATTGAAGGCCAGATCATAGACGTTGTCGACGCCCTGGACGTACATGGCCAGGCGCTCAAGCCCATAGGTCAGTTCGCCGGCCACCGGATCGACATCGAGGCCGCCGACCTGCTGCATATAGGTGAACTGGCTGACCTCCATGCCGTCGCACCAGACCTCCCAGCCCAGACCCCAGGCACCTACGGTGGGGTTTTCCCAGTCGTCCTCGACGAAGCGGATGTCGTGCAGCATGGGATCAATGCCGATGGCGGCTAGGGATCCCAGATAGAGATCCTGCAGATTGGACGGGTTGGGCTTCAGGATCACCTGGTACTGGTAGTAGTGCTGCAGCCGGTTGGGGTTTTCGCCATAGCGGCCGTCGCCGGGCCTGCGCGAAGGCTGGACATAGGCCGCCTTCCAGCTTTTCGGGCCCAAAGCGCGCAAAACCGTGGCCGGATGCAGGGTGCCGGCGCCCACCTCGATGTCATAGGGCTGGAGCAGCACGCAGCCCTGACGGCTCCAGTAGGCCTGGAGCGTCAGGATCAAGTCCTGAAACGACAAGGGTTTGCGGTCTGACAAGAGAATCCCCGAAGGCCCATGAAAAAGTCGGCGGACCATAGGGCCCGCCGACTTCATCATCAAGCGCGTGTGGGGAGGAACGCGCGCCTGGCAACGCCGGGGAAAGAGGGGGGGCAGTTCCCGGCGGGTTTCGTCATCCTGCCCGCGTTGCTCATAGGCTGGCCGTAGCGGGCGCGATTTTCAGGGGTGTCAGGCACGGGGCCGTTGCTGATGATCTGGACGGGAATGCCCAGGGCGGCGGCCACGTCGGCGCTGACCGGCACACGTGCCTGGGCGCCGGAAGTCTGCGTGGTATTTCGGGGCGCCGGATAATTATCCGCATCACGATCCGGCATCGGATTGACGGTGAGCGGCGATATTGGGCTGCTGGCCGGGATGCCGTCCTTGTCATAGGCGGCCGGCTGAGCCAGGGCGGCGCCCGCAAGGGTCAGTCCGCCGATCATTGCGCTGATCGCGAAGGTCTTGTTCATCATGGCTGTTACTCCGTCGGCCGAAGGGGCCGTTGCAGCAGTAGCGCTTCAAAGGGCGTTTTCGTTGCGCGTTATCACGGGTTTGTGATCACGCCAGGGTGCAAGCGCGAACCCACCAGCCGGGATGCTCTGCCGCCAGACGGGCGCCGAGGGCGCGCGCGTCCGATGGGTCACGGCAGAGGGCGAAACAGGTCGCGCCCGATCCCGACATGCGCGCAATCAGCGCCTCGGGCGCCGAGGCCAGCGCGGCCAGGACAATATTGATTTGCGGATGCAGCGTAACAGCCGCCGCTTCCAGGTCGTTGCGTTGACGGGCGAGGAAGGCGGCCACCGCCTCTGCGCCCTCAAGCCGGTCCGGGGCCTCGGCTTCGAGCGGGACGGCGCCCGATTGGCGATCGAATTGCGCAAACACCGCGCCGGTTGCGGTCTCAATACCCGGATTGACCAACACCGCATCAAGCGGTGGGGCGTCAGGGGCAGGCCCCAGCTTTTCGCCCCGGCCGCGCGCCATGAGGCCGCGGGCCTGCAGGCAGGCGGGCACATCGGCGCCAAGTGTGGCGGCAATCTGCGCCAGGCGCACCGCCGGCAGGGCCAGGTATTCGCCCATCAGCCGCAAGGTGGCCGCCGCATCGCTTGACCCGCCGCCCAGACCCGACGCCGGTGGCAGGTTCTTTTCCAGGGTCAGGCCAAAGCGGATGATGCGGGCGTTGGGCTGGTCCATGGCCGCATCGCGCGCGCGCAGGACAAGGTTGTCAGCCGTGGCTGGCACCGCCCCGGCGTAGGGCCCGGTGATGTCCAGCCTGTAGGGCGCGCCCTGCTCCAGGGTGATCACATCACCGATGTCGGCGAACACCATCCAGCTTTCCAGCGGATGATAGCCGTCGGAGCCGAGCGGGCCAACATGGAGGAACAGGTTGACCTTGGCGGGCGCGAATGCGCGGCGCGTCACGGGGTGGCGGGCGCCGGCTCGCTGGCGCTGGCGACCGTTTCGGCGCCCTGATGGGAGTTGATCTTGGCCTGAACGCTGGCCTTGAGTTTGTCTTCCGGATGCAGGGTCAGCACCCTTTGCCATTGATAGACGGCCTCGAGCTTGCGACCGGCGCTGAAATAGGCGTCGCCCAGGTGGTCGTTCACCGAAGGATCAGCCGCATCAAGCACGACCGCCACCTCCAAGTTTTCGATCGCTTTGGGAAGATCGCCCATCCGGAAATAGACCCAGCCCAGAGAGTCGATGATGGCGCCGATACGGGGCCTGGCTCGCGCCGCCTTTTGCAGCAGCGCCAGGGCCTCGGGCAGGCGCTCTCCGCGGTCGGCCCACATATAGCCCAGATAGTTCATCACCTCTGGCTGCTCCGGCGACAGCTCAAGGGCCTTGTTCAGATCACGCTCGGCGCTCTTCCACTCGTTCACCTCGTTGTAGGACATGGCGCGGGCGTAATAGAGGCTCCAGCTGGCCTCGGCGCCGCGGGCCCGAATGACCTGGCTGTACAGGTTCACCGCCTCGGAAGACTTGCCCGAGATCGACAGAAAGCCGGCGAGACTCGACTTCGCGACCAGATCCCGCGGCGATTTGGACACCGTTTCGCGGGCGGCGGCCAGCGCCCGGTCTTTGTCGTGGTCCGCCATCCAAGACTCGGCGATGCCGATCCGGGCGTCAATATATTCCGGAGCATCCTTGGGAATGCGGGCAAAATGGGTGCGGGCCGCTTCGGTGGACCCGGCGCCGGCCTCGACCGAGGCGGCCAGGAACAGCGCTTCGGTGCGGCGCTCGTCCAGCCGGAGCGCCAGCCAGAAGCAGGTGATCGCGCCATCGGTATCGTTCTGGGCCAGATTGATCTTGCCGGTCGCCAGCAACGCCTGCGCCGCGCCCTGGTTGGCGGTCAGGGCCGGCGGCACGGTGGGGCGGCGTTTGCGAGCCCGCTCCCGGGCCTGGGTGGCGCGCACGTCGTTGGGGTTCTGTTCGAGAATGGTGTCGTAGAGCTTCACCGCATCGGGTGCGCGATGCTGGCGCTCAAGGAACTCGCCCAGGGAATACTGGAAATCAAGGAAGTCCGGGCCGCGGACCAGCAGGTCCTTGTAGATGTCCTCAACCTGATCGGTCTTGCCGGTGAACTCCAGCAACAGGGCGCGGTTGTACATCGCATACATCCGCGTAATCGGATCGGAACGGGCCGGCGGTTCGGGGATGGCGGGGTCCTTTTGCCCCGCCGCAACAGCGGACCAGGGCTGCAGCATCAAGGCGAGCGCCCGGAATGGCTGGCCGACGCCATTGCCTGTCAGGATGGTGTTGCTCTTGCGCGCGTCTCCGGACGCCATGGCGTCCACCGCCACGACCAACTGCCCCAGTTGTCGGGTGACCTGGGCGCTGCTCTCGGCCTGAGGTGCAAACTGCGCCGCGCGGGGAATATTACCGCTGCGCACCGCCGACTCGAACGCCAGCTCGCGCAGTGAATCGCGCGCATCACCGCTGGCCAGATCAGCCGCGCGGGAGAAGTAATCCAGAGCCAGATCGAAACGCCCGTCGCTGACCGCGGCGTTGCCGGCCAGATAGAGGGCGGGGCCCGACGATTGAGACGCCGCTGGAGTCGCCGCCGGCCCTGCACGATTGCCCTGAGCGGTGGCCGGCAAGGCCACGGCGAGCGGAATCAGCAAGGCAAGGCAAGCGACGGCTTTCATCCGCACAGTCTGTTCCTTTTCATTGGGGCTGAAAAGGGGCGCTACATGTTCGGATAGTTGGGCCCGCCCCCGCCTTCCGGCGTCGTCCAGACGATATTCTGGGACGGGTCCTTGATGTCGCAGGTTTTGCAGTGGACGCAGTTCTGGGCGTTGATCTGGAACTTCGGGTTCTCGCCGGCCGCGTCATACAGCACTTCATAGACGCCGGCCGGACAGTAGAGCCGCGCCGGCTCGCCATATTTCGGCAAGTTGACTGCGATGGGAACCGAAGGGTCCTTCAGCTTCAGGTGCGCCGGCTGGTCTTCTTCATGATTGGTCGAGGACAGGAACACGCTGGACAGTTTGTCAAAGCTCAGCACGCCGTCCGGCTTGGGGTAGACAATGGGCGCATAGTCCTTGGCCAGGCCGGTGGACTCCGAGTCCGACTTGCCGTGCTTGAGCGTGCCGAACACCGAAAAGCCGCCCAGAAGCGATCCGCACCACATGTCAAACATGCCCAGCGCGCCGCCGATGGCGGTGCCGAACCGGGCCAGCAGCGGCTTGGCGTTGCGCACAAGGTGAAGCTCTTTGGCGACCCAAGAACGCTTGTAGGCGGCCGGGTATTCAACCAGCTCGTCGCCCCCGCGGCCGGCGGCGATGGCGGCGAAGGCGGCCTCGGCGGCCAGCATGCCGGTCTTCATGGCGTTGTGACTGCCCTTGATGCGCGGGACGTTTACAAAACCTGCCGAACAACCGATCAACGCCCCGCCCGGGAACACCAGTCGGGGCACCGACTGCTCGCCGCCCGACGTGATGGCCCGTGCGCCATAAGCAATGCGGCGGCCGCCTTCGAGATGGGGCCGCACAGCAGGGTGGTGCTTGAAGCGCTGGAACTCATCGAACGGCGAGATGAACGGGTTCTTGTAGTTCAGGTGCACCACGTATCCGATGGACACATAGTTGTCCCCGAAGTGGTACATGAAGCTGCCGCCACCGGTGGCGTTGTTCAACGGCCAGCCGGTTGTGTGCTGCACCAGGCCCGGCTTGAAGTTGGCGTCCGGCACCTGCCACAGTTCCTTGATGCCCAGGCCGAACTTTTGCGGCTGGCTGTCGGCGCACAGGTCGAACTTGGCCTGGATCACCTTGGCCAGCGAACCACGCACGCCTTCGCCGATGAAGACATACTTGCCGTGCAGCTCCATACCGGGCTGGTAGTCGGGTTTGTGGTGACCATCCTTGGCGATGCCGACGACGCCGACGACGACGCCCTTGACCGAACCATCTTCGCGCCAGACCAGGTCCGAGGCGGCGAAGCCGGGATAGATTTCCACGCCAAGCGCTTCGGCCTGCGCGCCCAGCCAGCGGCACAGGTTACCCAGCGAGGCGATATAGCAGCCGTCGTTGTGCATCAGCGGCGGCATGGCGAACATCGGCAGGGGCAATTCGCCGGACTCGCCCAGCAGCAGGAAACGGTCCTTGACGACCGGCGTTTCCAGCGGCGCGCCCTGTTCCTTCCAGTCGGGGATCAGTTCGTTCAGCGCCTTGGGGTCAATGACCGCGCCAGACAGGATATGGGCGCCGACCTCGGAGCCCTTTTCAAGAACGGCGACAGAGACTTCGCTTCCAGCCTGCGCGGCCAGTTGCTTCAGCCGTATCGCGGCGGCCAGCCCGGCAGGGCCCGCGCCAACGATGACGACATCGTACTCCATGGCGTCCCGTTCGACATCCTCAGCCATGCCCGACTCCCGTTGATCTGATGGCCTTTCTAATCAAAGGTGACGCATGGACGGTCAAGGGCAAACGGTGGAAAGTTCCGAAGCAAAGGCGCTGGAGGGTCTGCTGGCCTTCTGGGCGCAGTCCGGCGTCGATGCGACCTATGCCGATGCGCCGGTCAACCGGCTGGTCCAGACGCAAAGGCCCCGCCCTGTTCCACCGGCGCCAGTCGTCGCGCCGGTCCGGACCGTGACGGCCACGCCCGACGGGCCTGATGTCGCGAATGCCATAGCCGAGGCGACCGCCCTGGCGGCCGCAGCGCAGAACCTGGACGAGCTGGCCCAAGCCATCGCGGCATTCGACGGCTGTCCCCTGAAATTCCAGGGCGCCACCCAGATGGTGTTCGCCCGGGGTGATCCGGCTGCCCCTGTGATGGTCATCGGCGAAGGCCCCGGCGGCGATGAGGACCGGCTAGGCGAGCCCTTCGTCGGACGGGCCGGGCAGCTGCTGGACAAGATGCTGGCCGCAGCCGGGCTCGAGGGCCGGGTTTTCATCACCAATACCGTCTTCTGGCGTCCTCCGGGCAACCGCACGCCAACGCCCAGCGAACAGGCAATTTGCAAACCGTTCCTCGATCGCGCCGTTTTTTTGATCAAACCTAAGTTACTACTGCTGGCGGGCGGGGCAGCCGCAAAGGCGGTTCTGGGCATCGACGAGGGCATTTTAAAGCTGCATGGACGCTGGTTTGAGTGGTCAAACGCTGAAAAGACTCTGCTTTTGCCAGCTTTGCCGACCCTTCACCCCTCTTTCCTGCTTCGCCAGCCCGGGGTTAAAAAGAAGGCGTGGTCAGACTTTTTAACCTTTGTGGAAAGACTTGATAGACCCGAAAGGGCGCCCTAGTCGTAGGCTCCTTGGGGGAGCTAGGCGGGAATAACCTGAAGATGAACATGAACATGCGTGCGATTCTAGCTGTTAGTCTGTCTCTTGGCTTGGTGATTTCGGGCCCGAGCTTGGCCAAATCCGCGAGGACTGTTCACAAGGCCGCCGCTCACAAGACCACCTCCCAAAAGGTCTCGACCAAAACCAGCAAGCGCAAGACGGTGCGCCGGCCTGATCCGGGCTTTGTCGCCCGCGACGCCTATTACAGCGGCGACTTTCAGAAGGCCTATCCGCTCGCAGTCCAATCCGGCGAGAAATGGGTGGCCGCCCTCTCCGCCTACCGCCTTTCGGACTATTCCAACGCCTACAGCCTGTTCAAGGGCGTCGCCGAAGACATGAGCGGCGATGCCTGGCTGCGGTCCGGCGCCGCCTTCTGGGCCTCGCGCGCCGCTGTGGCGGCCGGCCTGCCCGAGGAAGAATCAACCTGGCTGACCACCGCGGCCAGCAATCCCTGGACCTTCTATGGCATGGTCGCCGAGGCCAAGCTGGGTATGGACCCGACAGCGACGTTCGCGTCCAAGGTCATCGCCCCCGATCAACGTCTGGCTGAAGCCAGCGATCCCATCGCCATGCTCATCCGCGCCTCGACCGTTGATGTTGATGCGGTCATGGCCCGCACCGGCGATACCGGTTCGACCGCCTATCCGACCCCGGACCTGGCCCCGGCCGGCGGCTTCACCATCGATCCGGCCCTGGTTTACGCCGTGGTTCGTCAGGAAAGCCGATTCAACGCCACGGCCCATTCACGGGTCGGGGCACGCGGTCTGATGCAACTGATGCCGCAGACGGCGGCCTTTACCGCCGGCGACAGCCGCTTCCGCACCGACCGCAGCCTGCTCAACGATCCGGAAACCAACCTCAAGCTGGGGCAGGACTATATCAATCTTCTGGCCAACGACATGGTCGGCGACGACCTGTTAAAGGTGATTGCGGCCTATAACGGTGGTCCGCAAGCGGTGCTGAAAACCCTCGACCGTGTCGGCGGTGATTCCGACCCCTTCCTGTTCATCGAAAGCCTGCCGGCCAAGGAGACCCGCGACTACGTGGAAAAGGTCGTGGCCGGCTACTGGCTCTATCGCCGCCAGTTCGGTCAGGAGACGCCGTCTCTGGCCGCCCTGGCCCGCGGCGAGCAGCAGGTCTCGATCAATTATGACCGCTCAGTCCTGAATCAGGCCCCGCGCTCCGTTCAGGCGCCCAGCTTTACCAATTCGCTGCTGACCCCGGTGTCCACCTCGGCCACCGCCATCGACCGGCCCCGCCTGTTTTAGAAACAGCTCGGCCCGCGCGCCGGGCGCAAACAGCTTCGACCACAGACCACCGCCCTCACGCGCGAGGGTGATGCGTACAGCTGATCGCCGCGCGCTGACGTGTGTGCGCACCGCCGTCTCCCAGCCTCGCTCCAGCACCACCTGCGGGTCCAGCACCAGCAGCCAGGGTCCTTTGGCCAGCGCGGCGGCCTGATCGAGACCGCCCTCGAAGGTGGTTACGACCCGGGCGCCGGCATCTTCGGCGATTTCCAGGGTCTCATCGGTCGATCCGCCATCGACGATGATCAGCTCGCGGATCAGCCCTTCCATAGAGGCCGGCACCAGCGGCGACAGACAGGCCACAAGGCGGGCCGCATCATTCAGCGTAGGGATTATGACCGTGATCATGCCGCCCGCTTGAAGCCGCCCGCCCGTCCAAGGTCAACAGAAAGCCTAGTTCGCCTTGCGGGCCTTGAACTTCTTCTTTTTCCAAGGAGTTGGCGCGCCATCAGCGGCCTCAGGACGCCAGGGTGCCTTGGGCGCGGCCGGCGCATCTGGTTTGGGGCCGGGCCGGGGCTCGAAATGCTTCTTCGGCGGGACCGGCGCGCCGGCTTCGGGCGCGGCTTCCTCATAGGACTTGCGATAGCGTGAGGACGAGACGCTGCGGTCGCGCTGGGGCGGCGGAGAATTGTCTTCCAGACGATGGATCTTGCCACCGTCGCCGTCGGTCTTGGTGGCGACCGCCTCGAACTTTTCGACCGCCTCCGCGGCGATCTGGAAGCGGGTTTCGCGCTCGAAGATGCGGATGGCGCCGATCTCGCGCTTGGTCAGGTGGCCGCGGCGGCAGATCATCGGCAGGATCCAGCGGGCCTCGGCGTTCTTGTTGCGGCCCAGATCGATGCGATACCAGACCGCGTCCTCGAATCCGGCGCGCGGCGCCTCGACACGATCCTGATCCTTGTCCCCGCCCCGCGGCCTGTCTTCGCGCGGAACGTAGGCGCGCGGTTCTGGCTCGGAATCGGCCAAGTCTTCCGGCGCCGGCATGCGGGCGCGGGCCAGGCGGATATAGGCTGCGGCGATGGCCTCGGGCGAGCGCTGGGCCATCAGGGCGTAGGCCAGCGCCACGTCCTGCTCGCTGGCCTCGGCGGCGGGGGTCACGTCCTCGATCAGCCGGGCCTGATCCTGGGCGCGAATATCCTCGGCGGTGGGCGCGCCCTGCCAGGTGGCCTCGATGCGGGCGAATTTCAGCAGCTGTTCCAGCCGCCGCCGCTTGGGGTGCGGGGCCAGGATGACGCAGACGCCCTTGCGCCCGGCCCGGCCCGTTCGGCCAGAGCGGTGCTGGAGGGTGTCCTGGTTGGTCGGCAGGTCGGCGTGGATGACCAGATCAAGGTCGGGGATGTCGATCCCGCGTGCGGCGACGTCGGTGGCCACGCAAACCCGGGCGCGGCGGTCGCGCAGGGCCTGTAGCGCGTGGCTGCGTTCGGCCTGGCTCAGCTCACCGGACAGGGCGACGACCGAGAAGCCGCGCTCGACCAGATTGGCGTGCAGTTTGCGCACGCCCTCACGGGTCGAACAAAAGACGATGGCGGCGCTGGAATCGAAGAAGCGCAGCACATTGACCACCGCCAGCTCGACCTCGCTGGGGGCGATGCGCACGGCGCGATAGTCGATGTCGCCGGCCGCCGCCTCACCTGCCCCCACGGTCAGGCGCAGGGCGTCGCGCTGGTAGGCGCCGGCCATATTGACGATGGCGCGCGGCAGGGTGGCCGAAAACAGCAGGGTTCGGCGCGAGTTCGGCGTCGCGTCGAGAATCTCTTCCAGCTCTTCCTTGAATCCCAGGTCGAGCATCTCATCGGCCTCGTCGAGCACGACGCAGCCCAGTTCACTTAAGCGCAGCTGGCCGCGCTCCAGGTGGTCGCGCAGGCGGCCCGGGGTTCCGACCACGATGTGACAGCCCTGATCCAGGGCCCGGCGCTCGGCGCGCGGGTCCATGCCGCCGACGCAGGCGACGACGCGGGCGGTTGGATAGAGCCATGCCAGTTCGCTCTGCACCTGCATGGCCAGCTCGCGGGTCGGGGCGATGGCCAGGGCTGAAGGCGCGCCGGCCGGCACCATGGCCCCGTCCTTGCGCAGGGTCTCGGCCAGCAGCAGACCATAGGCCACCGTCTTGCCCGAACCGGTGCGGGCCGAGACCAGCAGGTCGCGCCCCAGGGTCTCAGGCTCCAGCACCGCCATTTGCACGGGGGTCAGGGTCGTATAGCCACGCGCGGTGAGCGCCGTGGCCAGCGTCGGATCGATCGTATCGGGGAACATGGCGCGGTCTGTAGTCGATAAAGGCGGCGAGGGATAGGCGGGCGACGTCGAACAAGCCATCCCGCTAAATGAATCGAAACCCTGGCCTGAGACATTGCGACGGACGTCCCAAAGCAGAAGGCTCAGACGGATGAACATTTCCAGCGCCTATGCGCCCGCCGGCGCAGCGGGGCTACCGATTGCGACGCGCAAGAGCGCGCCAAGGCTCGCGCCGCAAGCGCCTGATCGCGACGAGGTCAAGGCCGACGTCGCAAAGGTGCTGTCCAGTTCCTCGCTTGCGGCGCCGGTGAAGAAGAAGGAACTGGCGCGGGCCCGCGTGCAGCAGATCATCGAGCGCCTGAAGGTGCTGAAAAAGCTCTTCGCCTATGACCCGAAACAGATGGCCAGGGCCCTGGCCCAGATCTTCAAGGAGCTGAAATCGGCGGTGAAGGACTACGCCAGGGCTGGCGGCGATGAGCTGTCCCTGGCGGGCGAAGCGGCCGGCGCGGCGACCACGCCGCCAGCGGCCGCGCCGACGTCCGGCGCCGCACCGGGTACGCCCCCGGCGGACCCTGTAGCAGCGGCCCCGGCCAGCGACCATGCGCTATATGACGCCGTGGTTGGCGAGGTGCGCAAATCCGTCGGTGAGGACGGCTTGCAGTTCCTCAAGGAGATGCGGGCCCTGACCAATGACATCGCAAAACTGCTCGAGACCGCCCACATCCAGGCCAGGGCGAAGAAGCCTGAAAAAGACCTGACCAACGCCGTGGAAGACGCCGACACCGCGCTGCAGGACCTGCGCAAGGAAATGGCCGACGCCGAACAGGACATTCACAACGCGGTCCCGACGGCCGGAATGAGGCTGTCGATCGCCGCCTGAAGTCGGCATTAGTTCTTGTTTTGTTCACTTCCCGGCCTATCCTTGATGGATGAGCAAACCTCCAAATAGCGCCGTCCGTGGCCGCGGCGCAGTCACCAACGCCTCCGGCCGCTACGAGATGATGGCGCGCGAAGCCTTCGACGACGGCTGGGGCGAGGACGAGGACGCGCCGGTCAAGCTGGCCACCACCCTCACCCGCGAGGCCGCCCGCACCATCCTGTCGCGCAACGACAGCCCCGACATTGGCTTTGACCGCTCGATCAATCCCTACCGGGGCTGCGAGCACGGCTGCATCTACTGCTACGCCAGGCCCGCCCACGCCTATATGGGCCTGTCGCCGGGGCTGGATTTCGAGACGAAGCTGTTCTTCAAGCCGGATGCGGCGAAGCTTCTGGAAAGGGAGCTTTCGAAGAAGGGGTACAAGCCCGATCGCGTCCATATCGGCGGCAATACCGATCCCTATCAGCCAGCCGAACGCAAACTGAAGATTACTCGCGGGGTGCTTGAGGTGCTGGAGCGGTTCGGCCACCCCTTGTCGGTGATCACCAAATCCAACCTTATCGTGCGCGACACCGACATTCTGGGCCAGATGGCCGCACGAGGCCTGGCAAGCGCAGCGATTTCAGTGACCACGCTGGATCGTTCCCTGGCCCGGGCCATGGAGCCGCGCGCGGCGACGCCGGCCAAGCGGCTGGAGGCTATTGCGAGGCTGTCAGAGGCCGGCGTGCCGGTGGGGATCATGTTCGCTCCCGCCATCCCAGGCTTGAATGACCACGAGATGGAAGCCGTTCTGGAAGCGGGCGCTACGGCCGGGGCTCGGTGGGCCAGCTATGTCACCCTGCGCCTGCCGCTGGAAATCAAGGACCTGTTCCGCGAATGGCTTGAAGAGGCGCGCCCGGACCGGGCCAGGCGGATCATGTCCCTGGTGCGCCAGGCGCGCGGCGGCCTCGACTACGATCCCCGCTGGGGCAGCCGCATGGTGGGAACCGGCCCGGTGGCAGACCTGCTGCGAGCCCGGTTTTCGGTGGCGGTAAAAAAGTACGGCCTGATCCGCGCCGGCGGCGGCGCGGCTGACGTCAGCCAGTTTCGTGTACCAGCAAAGACCGGCGATCAGGGCGACCTGTTCGGTTGACGACCGGGTGAGAAACGGCGCTTCAGCGCGAAAAAAAAGCAAGAAAACCACAAAGGCGCAAAGGATGCACAAAGAACACGAAGAGCTAACGGATCATACGGAAAGCGTTGGCCGAAGCGTTGTTGAGGCCGCGTTGGTCGTTCACAGGGCGCTGGGACCAGGACTACTCGAGACCGCCTATAAAACGTGTCTTGCAGATGAAATCGCTAGACGAGGACACCGGGTTGATCGGCAGCTTTCGCTGCCGATCGTTTTCAGAGGGAAACAACTGGATTCGGCCTATCGTATCGATCTGCTCATAGACAGGCTGGTCGTTGTAGAGATCAAGGCGATCGAGGTGCTGCTGCCGCTCCATGATGCTCAACTGCTTACCTATTTGCGGCTCTCGGGTCATCGACTTGGATATCTGATCAACTTTAATACGGCTTTGGTTAAACAGGGCATTCGTCGCAAAATCCTGTAGTCGCCGCCTTCGTGACCTTCGTGTCTCCTTTGTGTCTTCGTGGTTTTCTTACTTTTCTTTTCCGCCACGGAAGAGTCGCGCAGGCTTGTACGCTAGCGCGAGAACACGCCGACCAGTTCCACATGGGGCGACCAAAGAAACTGGTCGATCGGGTGGACACGGTCGAGGCGGAAGCCTGCGACGCTCAACACCTTGGCGTCTCTTGCGAAAGTGGCCGGGTTGCACGAAATCGCCACCACCTTGGCCACGTTCGAGCGCCCAATCTCGCCCACCTGCTCCAGAGCTCCGGCCCTGGGCGGATCGAACACCACCACATCGACCTTCTTCAGTTCGGAGGTCAGGACCGGCCGGCGAACCAGGTCGCGCGCCTCGGCGGTGACGGCCTTCAGGCCCGGCGCCGTGGCGATGGCGGACTTCAGCGCGGCGATAGCGGGAGCCGAGAAATCAACCGCCAAGACCGGCGCGATCTCGGCCAGACGAAACGTAAAGGCCCCTGCCCCGCAATAGAGGTCGGCGATGCGATGGGCGCCGGCCGACGCCTCCAGCGCCAGGTGGGCCATCTCGTCCTCGGCGGCGGCGACGGCCTGCAGGAAGCTACCTGCCGGTAGGCCAACCATGGCCCGGCCAAAGCGCACCATCGGCTGGCGCGACTGGAAGACCATCTCGCCGGCAAGCGTGACGCGCGCGAAATCCGCGCTCTGGGCGGCGCGCGCCGCCCGCATGCGCGCATCGGCCGACAGTCCGCCGCTGCGGCGCTCGACGCCGGTGACGTCAACGTCAATGCCGGTCTCGGTCAGGGTGACGTGCAAGGTGGGCGCAGATTTCGGGTGTTCGAGGAAAGGGCTGGCCAGGGCGCGCAGGGCCGGAAAGGCCGCGACCAGCCGCGGATCGGCCACCGGGCACACATCGATGTTGATCAGGTCCCACGACCGGCGCGCCTTGAAGCCCAGCGCAACCCCGCCCTTGCCGCGCCGCACATGCAGGGCCAGCCGCCGCCGGCTGCCGGGCGATGCGGCAAAGCCCGGCGCAAAGTCAGTCTCCAGCCGCTCGCGCGACAGGGCCTGACGAATCTGGTCGGTCTTCCAGTACAGATAAGGCTCATGTGACCAGTGCTGAACGGCGCAGCCACCGCAGGAACCAAAGTGCGGGCATATCGGCTCAATCCGGTCCGGACTGGCGCGCAGCACCTCGACCAGATCGGCGCGCGGGCCCTCGCGGCGCACGCGCACCAGCTCGCCGGTCAGGGTCAAGGGGGCAAACAGGGGACCCGGCGCAAGCCCGTCGCCTTGCGCGCCCACCGCGTCGATCGTGATGTCCAGGGTGTCGGTCAGCTGACCATCCTTTCGCCAAAATAAATCAATATGAACACGCTCGTTGCCTGCCGTTCAGGAAAGCGGGGCTATACGAACATCATCCACTTCAGGAATTCCGCGCAAAGGGAGCGCCGAGATGACCAATAAACTGTTCAAGACCGCCATCCTGGCCACGACTGCCGCAGCCTTCGTGGCGGCCACAATGGTTCCAGAACTGGCGTCCGCCCAATCGCGCTATACCCCTTCGTACGGCACGTCCTACGACGAAAGCGGTCAGTATTACTATGACGGCTGCGCGCGGGACCAAACCAATCGCGCCGTAGTCGGCGGCGCCACCGGCGCTGTCGCCGGGGCGGTGATCGGCAACAGCCTGGTCAACAAGCGCCGCGACAGCGGTGGCGGCGCCATCGTCGGCGGCGTCTTGGGCGCCCTCATCGGCTCCAGCATCGGCCAGAGCACGGCGGCCTGCCAGCCTGAGCCCAAGCCGCAAGTCGTGGTCGCTCCGCCGCGTCAGCCGCAGCGCACCTATCGCTACGCGCCGCCGCCGGCCCCGGTCTATGAGGACCGTCGCTACAGCTACAACGACGATTACGATCAAAGCTACGCCCCGCCGCCGCCTCCGGCCGCCAAGCCGCAGTGCACCTATGTTGAGGACGCCATCCGCATGCCGGACGGCGCGCTCAGCAAGCGGATGGTGCGCGTCTGTCAGGACTCGAACGGTCAATACCAGATCGTTCAGTAGCTGGTTCCGCCCCAACCCAGCTGATTTGGCCGTCCGGTTCCGCCGGGCGGCCATTTTTTCAGCCGACGCTGGCCAGCCGGGCCAGGCCCGCTTCCAGCCGCGCCTTGGCCGCCTGGGCCTCGGCCAGCTTTTCACGGTTTTCCTCGACCACCTCTTCCGGCGCACGGGCGACGAAGTCGGGATTCCCGAGCTTTTTCTCGGTCCGGTCGATATCCGCGGCCAGGCCGGCGATTTCCTTGCTCAGGCGGGTGCGTTCCGCCGCCAGGTCGATCAGACCGGCGATCGACAGCGCGCCGGTGGCTTCCCCGGACACGAACGGCGCAGATCCGGCCGGCGCTTCGCCTTCAACCACTGACTCCAGCCGGGCCAGCGTCAGGATCAGGCCGCGATGGCGCGCCAGGCGAGCGCTGGTCTCGGCGTTGGCGCCGGACAGCGACAGCGGAATCCGCGCGCCGGGCGGCACGTTCATCTCGGCGCGGACCGAACGGATCTCGGTGACCAGTCCGATCAGCCAGCCGATCTCGGCATCGGCCGCGCCGTCGATCCAGCCTTGCGGCAGGTCTGGCCAGGGCTCGGCGATCAACAGACCGGGCCGCGCAGGCCCGGTCTCGGCCAGCTTGTCCCACAGCTCTTCGGTAATGAACGGGCTGACCGGGTGCAGCAGCTTGAGGATCAGATCCAGCACCCAGGCGGTCATGGCCCGAGTCTCGGCCTTAGCGGCTGCGTCATCGCCGCCGAACACCGGCTTGGCCAGTTCCAGGTACCAGTCGCAATAGACGTTCCAGATGAAGCGGTAGAGCGCGCCGGCGGCATCGTCAAAGGCGCAGGCGTCCAGCGCTCGGGTGACCTCAGTCGATGTGCGCACCGCCTCGCCACGGATCCAGCGGTTGATCGTTTGCTTCACGCCGGCCGGATCAAAGCCCTCGACCCGGTCGCATTCGTTCATCTGGGAAAAACGGGATGCATTCCACAATTTTGTCCCGAAATTACGATAACCCTCAATGCGTTGTTCTTGTAATTTAATGTCCCTTCCCTGCCCCGACATGGCGGCCAGGGTGAAGCGCAGGGCGTCGGCGCCATAAAGGTCGATCAGGGCCAGAGGGTCCATGACATTGCCCTTGGACTTGCTCATCTTGGCGCCCGAGGCGTCGCGCACCAGGGCGTTGATGAACACCCGACGGAACGGCACGTCGTCCATGAAATGCAGACCCATCATCATCATCCGGGCGACCCAGAAGAAGATGATGTCAAAGCCGGTGACCAGGGTGTGGGTCGGATAGAACCGCTTCAGGTCCTCGGTGTCTTTTGGCCAGCCCATGGTCGAGAACGGCCACAGGGCCGAGGAAAACCAGGTGTCCAGAACGTCCTCATCCTGGCGCAGCACCTTGCCGCCGGACGCTGCAAGGGCGGCGGCCTCGGATTCCTCGACGTAGATATTGCCGTCCTCGTCGAACCAGGCCGGGATACGGTGGCCCCACCACAACTGGCGCGAGATGCACCAGGGCTCGATGTTGCGCAGCCATTCGAAATAGGTCTTTTCCCAGTGGCGCGGTTCGAACACGGTCGCGCCGTCTTCGACCGCTTTCAGCGCCGGTTGCGCCAGAGTCTTGGCGTCGACGTACCACTGGTCAGTCAGCCACGGCTCGACCACGACGCCGGAGCGGTCGCCGTGCGGCACCACATGGCGGGTCTTTTCGATGCCGCGCAGCCAGCCTTCGGCCTCGGCGCGCTCGACGATGGCCTTGCGGGCCGCAAAGCGGTCCTGGCCTGCGTATTCGCCGCCATCTTCGTTGATTTTACCAAAGGCGTCGAGGATGTTGATCAGCGGCAGGTCGTGCCGTTTGCCGACCATGAAGTCGTTGAAATCGTGGGCCGGCGTGATCTTCACGGCGCCCGAGCCCTTTTCCGGGTCAGCGTATTCGTCAGCGACGATGGGAATTTCCCGGCCGGTGACCGGCAAGCGCACCGTCTTGCCGATCATGGGCTGATAACGCTCGTCGTCCGGGTGAACGGCGACGGCGGTGTCGCCCAGCATGGTTTCCGGCCGGGTAGTGGCGATGACGATCTCGCCTGAACCATCTGTCAGTGGATAGGCAAAGTGCCAGTAGTGGCCATCGACCTCGCGCTGTTCGACCTCCAGGTCGGAGATCGCGGTCTGGAAGTGGGGATCCCAGTTCACCAGCCGCTTATCGCGATAAATCAGGCCTTCCTTGTAGAGCTGGACGAAAACCTTCTTCACGGCCTCCGACAGACCCTCGTCGAGGGTAAAGCGCTCACGGCTCCAGTCGCATGTCGCGCCCAGCCGGCGCAGCTGGCCGACGATGGTGCCACCGCTCTCGGCCTTCCAGCGCCAGACGCGGGCGACAAAGTCTTCGCGGCCCAGGTCGCGGCGGTTGATGTTGCCCTCGGCGGCAAGCTGGCGCTCGACCACCATCTGGGTGGCGATGCCGGCGTGGTCGGTGCCCGGCAGCCACAGGACCGCCTCGCCCTTCATGCGGTGATAGCGGGCCAGAATGTCCTGCAGGGTGTTGTTCAGCGCATGGCCGATGTGCAGGCTGCCGGTAACATTGGGCGGCGGAATGACCATGGCGAAGGTCGTTTCGGCGTTCGACGGCGCAAAGGCGCCCGAGCGCTCCCAAGCCTCATAGAGACGCGGTTCGGCGGCGGCGGGGTCGAAGGTCTTCTCAAGCATGGCGCGTTGCTACACGCCTGATTGCGCCAGCGGAAGCGTTAGCTGCGGAAGCGGCGAGCCTGACGCTCGACTTCTTCCTCGACCTTGGCCTCGACAATGCCCCGCAGGTTGGCGTCGAGCCATTCCTTGAGCAAGGGACGCAGCAGTTCGCGCACCACGCCGTCCAGGGTGGTCGACGGCGAGGGCATGCCAATGCGTTGCTGAAGCTGACCAAAAGCCGAGGTGACAGCGGCCGAGATCGGCTCGCTGACCAGAGCGTCTTCGGCTTCGAAGGCGGCGGCGAAGGCCACGGGCTCAGGCGCAGGCTCGGGCGGCGCCACGGCCACCGGCTCGGGTTCGGGCGGGGCTTCAAAGACGTCCAGATCGCCGATGGTTTCGGCTTCCTCGACCTTTTGGGTCAGTTCCAGGACATCGTCCTCGGGTTCCGGCTTGGGCGCGGCCGCAACCACCGGCTCGGGCTCCGCCTCGGCCGCCGGTTCCGGCGCAGCCTCGTCGGCCGGCACCTCGTCTTCGGAGATAATCCGCCTGATGGAGGCGAGGATTTCCTCCATGGTGGGTTCTTGAGAAGCCTGTTCGGACATGTCGCCCCTAACCGCGGACAGAATCATGATTGTGGCGCGTCAGGTTAGGCGCGTTGCGCCGATCCTGCAATTTTCAGCTCGCCTGGCAAGAGAAGCCTTTCTCCTGACAGGCGAATGTTCAAACCTGTTGCATCGTTCGCTTCAGGCCTGTCCTGGCGTGGATCGCCGCTACGAAGCGCTTACGGAGCCTTGAAGTCAGGCACGATCTCGCCCGGCGCCGGCGTATAGGCCCGGACCGGAGCGCCCATAGAGCGATCAAGGTTTTCGACGAACGACATCCAGGGCAGGTCGGCATTGCCGTTGATCTGGTTGAAGTGCTCAAGGGGATCGTAGGCCTCGACCGTGGCGCCGAAGGTTTCCGGCGAGATCTGGCCCATGGCGACCAGCAGTGAGACACCGGCGGTGTATTCAGAGAACTCGGCGTTAACGAGCGCCTGTTGGGTGGTGCGCAGATCCAGTTGCGAATTAAGCTGGTCCAGCGCGGTGCTCAGGCCCTGCTTGTACTGCTCGATCGTGCCTTCGGTCGCCAGGGTCTGGGCGCGGACGGCTTCGGTTTGCGACGCCTTCTGGGCGCGGGCAGCAATCAGGGCGTTCCAGGCAGTGTTGACTTGCTGGTTCAGGGTGCGGCGCGCCTGCTCGATGCGAATGCCGTCCTGGCGATTGGTTTCCTCGGCCGACCGGATCGTGGATTCGGTGGTGCGGCCCGGATAGATCGGCATCGAAAGGCGGACGCTGGAAGTCCAGGTTCCGGTCGCCGTGCTCAGGCCGAAGACCGAGTTCGGCGCTCCAGGGAAACGAACCGTGTCGCCGAGGCTGGGGCCGGTCGAGAGCGAGACCGTCGGCCGCTTGGCGGCCCGAGCGGTAACGACGGCCAAGGCTGACTGACGCTCCGTCAGATAGGCCTGGCGCAGCGTCGGGCTGTTGCGCTGGGCGATTTCGTAAGCCGCTTCCTTGGTTGCCGGCAGGGACGCCGCGATCGTGGGCTCCTGCTGCAGGGTACCGGGCATCTGGCCAATGACGGTCAGGTAGGTGATGCGGGCATTGTTCAGGTTGTTCTGGGCTGTGGTCAGCGAGGTCTGCGATTGCGCGACCCGCGATTCGGCCAGGGCCTGGTCGGTGATAGTCGCTGCGCCGGCCTGGAACTTGGCCTTGGCCTGGTCGAGCGATTCACCGACGCTTTGCAGTTGCTGCTGCGAAATCGTGACCTGACGTTCGGCGTTGCGCACGCCGGTATAGGCGTTGACGACCTGCTGCAGCAGGGTCTGCTCACTGGAGCGCAGGCCTTCACGCAGGGACAGCAGGGCGTCCGTCTGGCTGTCGACCGCCGCGGCCTTGGAGCCGCCTGACAGGATGGTCTGGGTCGCTGTGGCGCTGGCTGTGACCGCAATATTGGAATTGGTGTTGTCGCCTGGCCGATCGCCATGCAGGAAATCGGTGGTGCTGCCGGCGCTGAGGCCCAGATCGGCGGTGAGGCCGGGTCCCAGGTTTGTGGCGCGTGACCTGTAGTAGGCCTCATCGCCGTTGCGAAGGTTGCCGCGCTGAATCAGCAGGGCGGGATTGGTCTTGAACGCCAGTGCAATCGCGTCAGCAAGCGACTCAGCGCTCGCCGGCATCGCCGTCGTCACAAAACCTGACATGAAAACGGCGGCCAGTAGGCCTGCCCGACGGCTATTTCGCATACCTGAGAACCTCTGACTCTGACCGCTTTCGCCGGCCGGCGACGCTTCTGTCACGAGCGTGTTTCGAACGTGTTTCAACAATTTGGCCGATTGTACGCACTACCGTGCATCGCGTGATAGCGACTATGACACAATCCAGCCTGCTCAGCCGTCCTTTATCGATAATTGATATGCAAGGCTAGGAATTTATCACCCGCCCCGTCGCCTAAAACGCAAAGGCCGGTGCGGACTCCACGCCGCCGAGCAGGGGAGCCGAGCAGTCAAATGCGATTCGCCCGCCAACGCCGTCGGCGCCGCGCAGATAAATCATTGCCTTGCCCGCCGCGCCGACGCGCTCGACGACGCCCATCCGCCCGCCCATGGTCAGGGCTTCGGCCCATGACGGCGGAACTGTGGCGAGCGCGCCTTCGCTGACGATGACGTCCCACAAACCAGTAACACCGCCTGGATTATCACTTCGCTCAACCTGCAGGCCCATGGCCTCAAGTACGGCGGCGGCGTAGGGCGCGGCGATTGCCAGCGCCCGCTCGCCCGAAACGGGCCGAATCGCCTGCAGAAGCTTGGCCACGTCGCGCGGCCGCATCAGCCACCGGCCCGCCGCATAGCCCACTTCGGTGTCGGCATAGGCCAGATGGGTATTGGGGCCGCAAAGGGTTTCGCGCGCGACAGACCGCATGGCCGACTGGATCTGCAGGTCGGTCACGTCATTGGTCCGCACTTGCGTCTCGACCATGGTCTGACGCGCCCTGGCGAAGTCAAAAGTCATCGGCGCCGGCTCCGGCAAAAAATCTCTGAGTCTTGAGCGTATATAGGCGCGGCCTTAACCTGCACGCAATGCAACAGAGGCATTGTTCGCCGCGCTCGCGTCTGGTAGCGACGCGGCGACAAGACGGCCTGGTGGCGGAGTGGTTACGTAGCGGACTGCAAATCCGCGTACCCGAGTTCGATTCTCGGCCAGGCCTCCAATTTTTTCAGTCAGCCCTGCCCCGCGAACATGCGCAGGACCTTGTCCATGTCATAAGGCCTTTCCCGCAGGGACTCCGGGTCCCATTCGCTGCGCGCAACCCCAAAGAAATCGCCGCCATAGATGTGAATCGCGCCGGTAACGCGGGGGATCGGATTGATCACCGAGTGGATGACATCGGGCCCAAACGCCAGGACGTCCCCCTCGCTCAGCGATTTGGCTCCCGCCGCCTCGATCCGGTCGGCGTCATCTGGAAGACGCCGCCACAGGATGTTGTCCTCGCGGCCGGAATAGACGCCGATCACCGCCCACATCTCGTGATTGTGCGGCATCAGAATCATTTCCGGGCGCCACAGGACGTTGATGATCGTCAGATCTGAAGAACGGTGCAGGGTCTGAACCCCGCCGCGCTCCGGATCACCCAGGGCGCTGATAAGGGCAGCAGGGTCGGATACCGCCCGCGCCACGACCTCGCGCACATTGTGAACACTCCGCTCGCCCGCAAGCGCCGCCCGGCAATCGGCGGTCAACTGGTCAAGATCGAACAAGGCCTGTCTCCGAAACCACCAAACTGTTGCGCAAGGCCGCGCCACGATGCCCGGAAAAATCCAGTTTCATACTATGTTTCTCTATGTACTATTTCTGCAATAGTACATAGCGAGACATTGTGGACGCTCTGGAACATCCCCTCGGCAAGCTCGAACTGGACCTGCGCAAAGGCGTGCTGGTGCTCGCCGTGCTCTCCCAGCTGCGCAAGGCCGAGTACGGCTATTCCCTCAGACAGGCGCTGGCCGCGCGCGACATGATCATCGAGGAGGGCACGCTCTATCCCCTCCTGCGCCGACTCGAAGGCCAGGGCCTGCTGGTCAGCGAGTGGCGGATCGAGGACGGCCCGCCCCGCCGCTACTACGTGCTGAGCGCCGAAGGCATGAAACTTTTCAAAGACCTGACCGCCAGCTGGCGTGACCTGACCGCCGTTGTCGAACGGCTATTGGAGGACGGCCAATGACGCCCACGGAAGTGATCGACGCCTATGTCTCCGAGGTAACCGGCAACCTGCCCCGCTGGAAACGGGATGATGTGGGCCTTGAGCTGTCCGAACTGCTCACCGAAAGCCTCTATGCGCGCGCCGAAGAGGCTGGCCGGCCGGCGGACGAGGCCATGGCTCTGGCCATGGTGCGCCAGTTCGGCCGTCCAGCCCAGGTCGCCGCGCGCTACCATACGCCCATCACTATCATTGAGCCGACAGATACGCGCAGCTTCGTGCTGGCCTGCGTGATCGGCTCGATCTGCCTGGCCGTCATTGGACTGCCTAAGGCCGTGATTGATCCGAGAAACAATGACATCGCCATCATGTGGTGGACCGGGCTCATGGTCGTGGTTTTCGCCATCAAGGGCTTCACAGACCGGGCGGGTGCGGAAAAACGCCCCTGGTCGCCTGGCCGGGCCCGGTTTCGCGCATCATCCGACAGGGCCAACCGTATCGGAAGCGCCTTCACACTCCTGGTCACCCTGGCCGCGCTGGTCAGTTATTGCTGGCCAGGGCCGGTCATTGGCGCATTGACCGGAGGCGCTATCGACACCAGCGGTCTGACCTATTCACACAGCTTCATCCATGGCTGGCGAATGCAATGGCTCGCCATGGTTCTGGCCGCCTATGCCATCCTGTACGGGATAGTCCTGGTCGACGGTCGCTGGCGCGCGACCACCCGATTCTTCGATATCGCCCTGATGTTTCACATCGCCTGGCAGCTGGGCTGGCACTTCAGCTATGGAGATATCTTTGTCTCGCCGGCTGTTGAAACGGCCCTCAAGCCCTTCGCCAACGGCTTCAGCCTGGCCTTCTTCGTCACCATGGGCGTCAAGATTTACGCCGCCTGGGGTCGCTGGCCGCCGCGCAAAAGACCCTCGCCCGCCCCCAAAAGTTCGGCCAGGACCGGCCCCGCTTAACCCGCGATTAACCATACTGGTGCAACTTGAAGCCTGTCTTCTGTGAAGACACCCCACCATCACCGACTTTCAAAGCCCGGCCTCACGGCCGGGCTCTTTTTCTGTCAGGGTTTGGCCGCTTGCGTACGGCGCAAGTGCATCGTATAGCCGCCCTCCTTCGAGCGAACCTATTCCGCGGTAGCTCAGTGGTAGAGCAGCCGGCTGTTAACCGGCTGGTCGTAGGTTCGAATCCTACCCGCGGAGCCATCGCCCCTTGTTTTGTAAGGGCTTTTGGCGCAATCTCGGAGTTACAGACATCCCCTATACATGTTCCTATGCATCATGGGCGGACTTGCGCTGAATGAACGTGGCGCAATGCCACACCGACATCTCTGCGCCGGAACTCACATTGTACGTCGTCAAAACATTTGGGACAGATGGGGTCCGGATTTTGTCCGCCGTCAGCACCAATGAGACAGATTGAGGGTTCCCGCTAACGGAGGGTTTTGGTCTCATCGCAGTGACGTAGGAACGAAGATGAGAGCAAAACCCTTGCCCCATAAAACGACGCCCGGTGAACGGGTGGCGAAGGATATCCGG
>CANJPZ010000025.1 GCA_947476325.1 Caulobacteraceae bacterium
CTACGCCAGCGCCATCTGCGGAAAGACCGGCCAAGGCGCGCCCGACTCTTGCGGTCACGCGCCATGGCCTCTTGCAAGCCACCACCAGGACGGTTCAAATCAGCTCAGGACTCTCATTATGACTGGATGAGAAATGGGGGTCACGTCAACGGCAAATCGCCCGCACTTTTCGGCCGCCCGCACAGGATTGCACACCGTCGCGCGGGCCTGGGGCAGGCGCACCTGGTAGTCGTTATGGAGACTGGGATCGGTGAACATGTAGTCGGTGGAAACCCACTGGGCGCCGGAGGCCAGGGCCGCGGTGCGGCGGGATGTGTCGTTGGCGCGAGCCTCGCGGGTGTCCGCGTCGGCGCGGGTGCGGACGATGAAGCCGGCGGCGACATCGCGCCGGATCTGGTCGGCCTGGGCGACGGGATCGTTCAGGGTGAGATAGGCGGCGGCGGGAGAGGCTTCGTCGGTGTTGATGAAGAAGACGCGGCCCTCAAGGTTTTTGCGCTGGCCGCGGTAGAGGGCGACCTTGGCGGCGTTTTCATCCAGGGCGAACAGGACCTTTCCGCGCGCTGCCCCAAGGGTTGGCCAGTTGTCCGCCAGCACCGCTTCGCGAAGGGTGGGAAAGCGCCCCTGCACATCGTCCGGGGTGATCAGCATCGACGGGGTCAGAACCGAGCGGATTTCAGCGTCCAGCGCATCATAGGCGGCTTCGTCGAACGGTATGGCGTCGGTTCCACCGGCCTGCGAGGACTTGTCGTTCTTGGTGTTGAACATCAGCAGGACCGGTGTGTGCGCAGGGTGCGCCTGCGACCAGGTGCGGATCACGGTCAGGCAATCGACCAGGGTCCAGCAAGACGACAGAACATCGACGTCCGGCACGTGCATGACCTTGAAGCCGGGCCTGGCGAATTCAGCCTTCCAGGCGTCGGGTTGGGTCAGGCCCGCCTTGGTCGGCAGAACCGGATGCAGGAAGCGTCCACCTTGCGGGTCGTAATAGACGTCGATCTCCAGCTGGCGTGCGCCGGCGTTCAGCTCGTCGACCAGCGGCGGGTGGCGATAGTCGAGTGTTATGGCGGCGTTCGGGTTCTGGGCGCGAAGCAGGGCCAGGACCGCGTCGGGGATCTGGGTCTTGTAGCTGTTGTGGGTGCCGACGCTCATCAGGTCGTTGAGCTTGAGGTTCCGGTCGAACCAGACGCGCTGGCAGCCTGCGCCGGCTTGATCGACCGTGGCGGCCAGGACGTTGCAGGCCGGCGCCTGGGCCAGCGTACGCGTCCCACCGGCCAGGAACAGCGGCAGGGCAAGGGCGGCGAGGACAGGCAGGGCTTTCATGAACGCTCCATAAGCGCCGGACCGGCCATGGCCGGGTCACTGACCGAGTCCTTGCCGGTTTCTAGCCGGCCAGCGAGGCGGCGCAGATAGGTCATGCCTGCGACGCGCACCGACAGGTCGTACCAGCCCATGGCAGGGCCCAGCGCCCAGCTGTGCCGCTGGCGTCCGCCCGGGGTTGCGGTCGCTTGCCAGGGCGCAAGCACGGTCTGATAGGCGTTGGGCGTGACCGTGAACGGCAGGGTGCGCTGGACCGTGCCCCGCAGGGAGACCGCAAGGGTCAGAGTGTTGCGCGTCTTGTCGAAGGCCGCTTCAACGGTCGGCTCGCCGTTGGAGGCGTCGCCGACGAAGTGGCGGTGAAATCCTGCCGGGCCCAGCACCCACAGGTCGTAGGGTCCGGCGTCCCAAACCCCATCGATCGTCTTGCCCGGGGTGACGGTGTAGCGGCGCGGCACGCGGTCCAGGTGATGGCGGTCATAGACGTGAAAAACCGCCGCCGCCGCGCCGTCGTTTCGGAAGGTCAGGCGAATGGCGCCGTTCTCTGCGCCTTCACCAATATTCAGCGCATAGGGCAGGGCCTTCGAGGGTCGCACCCCTGCGGCCTGAACCGGAACGCCAGGCGTCGGCGGCGTCGGCGGGGTGGTGTGACCTGGAAGGGCGGCGGCGCGCGCCGCCAGGGCTGCGGTCACCGGCAAGGCTGAAGCGAACGGCGCCTCATTCGGCGTCTTGAAATTGAAGCAGCTGGTAAGGTCGCCCGAAACTTCGCGACGCCAGGCCGAGATGTTGGGCTCATGCATCCCGAACCGCGCTTCGAGGAACCGGATGACCGAAGTGTGGTCGAAAACCTGGGAGTTTACATAGCCGCCGCGGCTCCATGGCGAGAGCACATACATCGGCACGCGCGGGCCCAGGCCGTAGGGACGGCCCACCAGGGCCGGGCGATCGGTTCCAGCCTCACTGGCGGCGTGGTTGAGATGGTATTCGCCGATGGTGTCGACGGTCGATCCGCCCAGATAGGCGCCCGGCTTGTCCGGATCGCGCGATGGCGGCGAAGGCGGGGGGACGTGATCGAAGAAGCCGTCGTTCTCATCGAAATTGATGAAGAGGATTGTCTTGGCCCAAACCTGGGGATCGGCGGTGAGCGCGTCCAGGACACTGGCCGTATAGTCGGCGCCCTGGGCCGGGCTGGAAGGGCCCGGGTGCTCGGAGTCCTTGGATGGAGCGACGATGTAGGACACCTGGGGCAGTCTTCCGCCAACCACATCTTCGCGCAGCTTGTCCAGATGCCAGGTGGACAGGCCGAATTGCGCCAGGCGCGGGTCGGAGCCGGGGGCCTTGTCGTAGCTGTCGCGGAAGGTCTTGAAGCCGGCCAGGGGATTGTCGGTGAAGTTGTCAGCCATGTCCTCATAGACACGCCAGCTGATCCCCGCCGCCTGAAGACGCTCGACGTAGGTTGTCCAGGTATAGGGATTGATGGTTTCGCCGGGCTTGGGAAGATGGTCGTGGGAGTTGGACAGCGACGGCCCGCCGTGCTGACCGCCTGGATCGTTCGTGCCCGTCCACAGAAAGAGCCGGTTCGAATTGGTGCCGACCTGCATGGCGCAGTGGTAGGCGTCACAGACTGTAAATGCGTCGGCCATGGCGTACTGGAACGGGATGTCCTCCTTGCGGAAATGTCCCATGGCGTGTTCGCCCTTGACCGTTGGCCAGGCGCTCATCCGGCCCTCATCCCAGGCGTTCTGGGCATCCACCCAGCCGTGAGGCGTGCCTTCAACCCGCATCAGGCCGAATGATTGGCTGGTGTTCAGGGGGAAGGGCGCAATGACGGGCGGGCCGCCTTGCGGGCGGGTGTTGGTCTGGGTCCAGACCGTCTTGCCCGATCTTGCCGCGGTATCAGCCACAGGAATTGGGAAGCGGTCCGCAAAGCCGCGAACGCCGTTCATCTCGCCGAAGTAGTGATCGAACGAACGGTTCTCCTGCATGAGAATGACGACGTGTTCGACGTCGCGGATCGTGCCGGTACGAACTGCAGCGCCAATCGCCTGGGCCCGCGCAATGGCGGGAGGCAGGCCAAGGGCCGAGCCTGCCGCCAGCAAGAAAGCGCGACGATCCGTTGCAGCCATCAGGCGTTCTCCGAGCCAGTCGAGACCTTTGCGAACTCATTTGCGCATGATCCCCGGCTGTGGGTAAGCTTTGCACGCGACGGTGCGATGACAAAGGCGCCGGCTCGTTCACGAAACTGCTGCGAACGGACTTTAGGTGAGGGTGAAAGGAGCCCCCCATGCGTATGAGTCTGTTGATCGGTGCTGTTCTTGCGGCCACAGTTTCAACCTCGGTCCATGCCCAACCGCCGACCGCGCCCAAACTGGTGGTTGCGATCTCGGTTGATCAGTTTTCCGCCGACCTGTTCTCCGAATACCGCTCGACCTTTGGTGGCGGCATGCGGCGCCTGGCGGGCGGAGTGGTGTTTCCCTCCGGATATCAAAGCCACGCCGCGACCGAGACCTGCCCGGGGCATTCGACGATCCTGACGGGCGATCATCCCGCTCGCACCGGCGTCATCGCCAACAACTGGTATGACCTGAGCATCAGCCGCGCCACCGTCCAGATTTACTGCGCCGAGGATCCGTCGGCCTCGGACGGCGCGGCGGGCAACTATGTGGTTTCGCCCGTTCACCTCAAGGTTCCGACCTTGGGTGATCGGATGAAAGCCGCTGACCCCCGGTCTCGCGTCGTCTCCGTGGCCGGCAAGGACCGTGCGGCGGTCATGATGGGTGGACACGACACCGACCAGCTCTGGTACTGGATGGACCGGGAAAAGGCGTTTGTAACCCTTGCATCACGCGCCAGCGCCCCGCGGCCGGCAGCAATCGGCCCGGTAAACGCCCATGCTGCTGAACTTCTCGCCAGGGATGTCACACCTGTCGCACCGGAGGGTTGCCGTTCAAGGTCAATGCCCATCGTCTCGGCCCAGCGCACGTTCGGCGTGATCCCGCCGCGCCTCGTCGACAATCTGGATGGCTTTAAGGCCGGCAGTGAACTGGATGACCTTACGACCGATCTGGCCATCAATCTGGTCCGGGATCTGAAACTGGGTCAGGGCCCGGCCCCTGACCTGCTGGCCATCGGCCTGTCGGCGACGGACTACGTTGGCCACCGTTACGGCACGGAGGGCGTTGAGATGTGCGCCCAAATGGCAGACCTGGATCAGAACATCGGCAGGATCTTGAGCGCTCTGGACGCGACGGGCGCGCCCTACGTCGTGGTGTTGACGGCTGACCATGGCGGTCACGACGCTCCTGAACGACATGATATCCATGCGGCGCCTGATGCGCAGCGCATCAATCCGGCCCTGAACCTGAACGCTATCGGCGCTGCGGTAGGGCCCGCATTCGGGTTGAAGGGGCAATGGCTGTACGGCGAAGGCGCTACGGGCGACGTTTATTTGTATGGTGTTCGCGCCAGCATCCGGCCTCAGGTGCTCGCAGCCCTGAAGGCGAAGTTCCTGACTTTTCCCCAGGTTCAGGCGGTGTTCACGGGCGCTCAGCTTCGCGCGACGCCTGCGCCCAGGGGGCCGGCCAACGAATGGACGTTGATCGAGCGGTTTCGAACCAGCTTTGATCCGAAGCGATCCGGCGATCTGGTGGTGGCGTTGAAACCCAACGTCACCCCGCTTCAGCCCGGCGGCGGATCGCTCGCCACCCACGGCTCGCCCTGGAACTACGACCGGCGCGTGCCGATTGTCTTCTATCGGCCCGGCATGACCGGTTTCGAGCAACCGTTGCCGGTTGAGACGGTGGATATTGCGCCGAGTCTGGCGGCGCTGATCGGGCTGACGATTCCGGCCGGTGATGTAGACGGCCGATGCCTCGATATCGACGCCGGCGCCGGTGACAGCTGCGTGCGCCGCTAGAACGGCGACAGGCGCTCCAGCAGCGACTGACCGGCCGGGGTCTTCTGAACCTGGGTCTGGTCACCGCGCCCGGTATAGAGGATGCGGGCTGAGGCGATCTGGGTGTGGCGGATGGTATTGGCCGAGGTGATGTCTTCGGGCCGAACGATTCCGTCAACGGACAAGTGTCGGATTTCGTTATTGGTCTGGACTTCCTGAGTGCCCGAAATCACCAGATTGCCGTTGGGCAGAACCTGGGTGACGACCGCGGCGATGGTCAGGCTGATCTTCTCCTGACGGACCACGGCGCCGGACCCGGCGTTGGAGTTCTTGGAGTTGGAATTGATCAGGTTAGACGGATCGACCGGGCTGGGCAGGATCTTGCCGATGCTGCTTTCCAGGCCGAGAAAGTTGGGTACGCCCAGGCTGGAGCCCGAGGTGCGGCTGGAGGTCGAGGCGTTGCTGGTCGCCGCGCTGTCGTCGATCTCGACCTGGACCGTCAGGATGTCGCCGAGTTTGGCGGCGCGCTGATCGATGAAGAAGGCCCGTGCGCCGGCCCGCCACAGCGAGTTGGGCGAGGCCGGGCGAGGGGCCTCGGCGCGGGTGTCCTGAAGCACAACGTTCGGCTGTGTCGGCACCAGGGCCGCCGGATAGCTCATCGGCTGGAGACTGGGACCGTGCACGGCCTCCTGCACGGTGCCGCAAGCGGCCAGAGGGGCGGTGGCGGAGAGCAGAGCGATCAGGGCAAGGGTACGCATGAGACTGGACCTCTAACGGAGCGCGAGACGGGAAGGATCAGTGATGGCGGCGGCGCGCAGGGCGTTGGCTTCGGGACCGACGACGGCGGCGCCCGGGCCGGACGCGACGGCCTGGAAGACCTTGCCTGAGCTCATGTTCTGGACGCTGACAGGCTCGCCGATGGCGGCAGAGGCCTTGGCCTTGGCCTGCAGTTCCAGATGAACGCCGCCCTGGGTGAAGCTGACGGTGATCATGTCGTCACGCTTGATCACAGTGGGCGAAGTCACGTCACGGCGCGAGGCGACCGCGCCGGACCGGATGGGATGTTTGGCCGCCTTGCCGATCAGGTCATCGGCATCCTCGGCGGCGCCGGCAGGGGCCTTGGGCATGGTGGTCCAGGTCAGGTCTTCGGCGGCGACGATGTCGCCGGTCTCCAGACTGTGGGCGAAGGTCAGGACCTCCTCGCCCTGGGCGTTGGCGTTGGCGTTTGCGCTGGCGCCGGCGGCCGCGGCAGGCGCGGCGGCGGGCAGACCCGAGCGGATGATAATATTGCGAAGGCCGGTTTCGTTGGCCCAGGACAGGCCGTTCTGCATGGCCAGGCGCTGGACCTGGGCGGCGCTCAGCACCGTGCTGCCGCCCGCGCCGAGGGTTGCGCCGACGGGCACCGATGCAGCGCGGCCGGCGCCGTCGAAAATGTCGCCCAGGGTGATCGCGCCTTCGGCCGTGGTCTCGGGTTTCAGAGTCACAGCCTGACCGGCCAGGGCGTGTCCGGCCAGCAGTACCAGGGTCAGAGGCAGGATTTTCGCAAGCGTTCTCATGAGCTTATGACTTCATCTGCGAGGTGGCGGCTAGCATCTGGTCGGCGGTGGTGATGACCTTGGAGTTCATCTCGTAAGCGCGCTGAGCAACGATCAGGGCGGTGATTTCGCTGACGGAATCGACATTGGAGGCTTCGGTGTAGCCCTGCAGCAGACGACCATAGCCGGCGGATCCCGGCGCGCCGGTCGTGGCGGTGCCCGAAGCGCCGCTTTCCAGGAACAGGTTGCCGCCAAGCGCTTCCAGGCCGCCCTCGTTGAAGAAGGTCGCCAGCTGCAGCTGGCCGACCTGGCTGGGCGTGGCGTTGCCCGGCTGGGTGACCTGAACCTGGCCGCTGGCCGAGATGGAGACGGCGGTCGCATCGGCCGGAATGGTGATCGAGGGCTGGACCTCGTAGCCGTCCTCGGTGACCAGCTTGCCCTGATCGTTGACCGCCAGATTGCCGGCGCGGGTATAGCCGGTCTCGCCGGAGGGCATGGCCACCTGAAGGAAGCCGCGGCCTTGGATCATCAGATCAAACTGGTTGCCGGTCTGGGTGGCCGAGCCTTGCGTCGTGATGCGGTAGACCGAGCCGGCCTTGACGCCAGAGCCGACCTGCACGCCGGTGGGAACGACGGTGCCCGCATCCGAGGACTGGGCGCCGGCCCGCTCGATGTTCTGGTAGAGCAGGTCCTGGAACTCGGCGCGCTGCTTCTTGTAGCCAATGGTGTTCATATTGGCGATGTTGTTCGAAATGACTTCGACGTTCAGCTGCTGGGCGGCCATGCCGGTCGCGGCGGTGCGCAAAGCTCTCATCGTTTCAGTTCCCTAACCTAGTTGACCTTGCCCAGACGCTGAATGGCTTCGGCGTTGAGCTGTGAGGTCTGATCCATCAGTTTTGCGATACGTTCGTATTCCCGCGAGACCTCGATCATCCGGGTGATTTCGATCACCGGCTTGACGTTGGAGGACTCGACCGAGCCCTGGGACAGGCGCACATCGGGCGCAGCCTCGGGCGACTGGTTGCCGGCGTTGCGATAGAGGCCGTCGCCATCCTTTTCGAGCGCCGACATGGCGGCGAACCGATAGACTGACAGCTTGCCGACCCGCACGCCGCCCTGGCTTATGGCGCCGTCCGAGGCGATCGTGGGCTCACCTTTGGAGGGGTCAAGCGTGATCGGCCCGCCGTCTCCGCTGACCGGCTCGCCGGAGGCGGTGACCAGCACGCCTTTGGAATCCATGGTGAAGCGGCCGTCACGGGTGAAGCGTTCGCCACGAGCGGCGGCGATCTTGAAGAAGCCGTCGCCTTCGATGCCGACGTCCAGCGGACGGCCGGTTTGCGACAGGGCGCCCTGGCTGAAATCGCGCGCAACGCCGACGTCGAGGACGAAATTCAGGTTGGGCGATCCCGGCACCGACCCGTCCGCCAGGGGTTTGGGATTGGTCTGGGACATGATCTGCTCGACCTTGAAGCCGGGCGTGTCGGCGTTCGAGATGTTGTTGGCGATGACGTCCATCTCGCGGGCGAGAATCATCTGGCGCGACAGGGCGACGTAAAGCGTGTTGTCCATCTGGTGCGGCCCTCCCTGCGACGTGGTGTTACGGCGCATGGTTGACTGCAACGACCGGGCCAGTCTGAAAGTTCAATAAAAACAATAAATACGATGGTTAATGAATTGCCGCCTGCAAGATCGGGCCCGGCAGAAATTGCCCGCGTTAAGGGGTGTTAAAAACCAGTCCTTAACCATCCCCAGCCATTGATCGGAGCTTAGGTTTATAAAGCACGCGCGAGATCTGAATGCTCGGACTGGGAAAAAAGAAGAAGGCCAAGGGCGATGCGCCCGAAGCTGAAGCGGCTGACGCCGAAAAGCCCGCGGCTGCGCCCGAGGGTGAAGGCGGCGAGGGCGAAGGCGAGGCTCCCAAGAAAAAGGGCCTGCCGATCAAGCTCATCGCCATCGCGGCGGTCGCCCTGCTGGTGCTCGGCGGCGGCGGCGCAGCCTGGTTCTTCCTGCTCAAGCCGAAGGCCGGCGCCGCAACGGCCGCCCATCCCAAGGCCGCCGAAAAGGGAAAGAAGAAGGAAGAAAAGACCGCGCTGAAGGAAGGCGAGGTCAATCCGAACGGCTGCACCATCAGCGAGGGTCCGGAAGGCGTGGTGTTCTGCAAGATTCCCGACCTGATGACCAACACCCAGACGACGGACGGGCGGCCCCACAACCTCAGCCTCAAGATCACTTTTGAGCTGCCCAACGAAGCTGCCGCCGACGCGATCGGCGAGCAGATGCCGCGCCTGAAGGATCTCATGCAGTCATTCCTGCGTGAGTTGCGGCCCGAAGACCTGAACGGCAGCGCCGGCGACTACCGGCTGCGCCAGGAAATCCAGCATCGCGTGAACCTGGTCATTGCTCCGGCCAAGGTCAACGCCGTGCTGATCGAAGAGATGCTGCAAACTTGAACCATCGATGCCGCCTGAACCGGACGATCAAGGAATCCTATGGCCGAACCCGCACCCGCCGTTGAACAAGCCGACCCGGCGGACATGGATGCGTGGGCGTCAGAGAACGCGTCGGATCCGGCGGCGGCCGGCGGCGGCGAGGGCGAATGGCAGGCCGGCGGCGCCTCGGAGCGCATTCTCAACCAGGACGAAATCGACAGCCTGCTGGGCTTTGAGCTGTCAGACGGTGAAGATGGCGAGCGGACCGGCATCCGGGCGATCATCAATTCGGCGCTGGTCAGCTATGAGCGCCTTCCGATGCTGGAAATCGTCTTCGACCGCCTGGTGCGGTTGATGACCACGTCCTTGCGCAATTTCACGTCCGACAACGTTGAAGTCAGTCTCGACAACATCTCGTCGATCCGCTTCGGCGACTATCTCAACTCCATTCCCCTGCCGGCCATCCTGTCGGTGTTCCGGGCCGAGGAGCTGGACAACTACGGTCTGCTGACCGTCGATTCCAACCTGATCTATTCGATCGTCGATGTGCTGCTGGGCGGGCGCCGTGGCACCGCAGCTATGCGCATCGAGGGCCGCCCCTACACCACCATCGAACGGGTCCTGGTCCAGCGGATGGTCGAGGTCGTTCTGGCCGACGCCAAGGCCGCCTTCGAGCCCCTGACGCCCGTGACCTTCAACCTGGACCGGCTGGAGACCAATCCGCGCTTCGCCGCCATCGCCCGGCCGGCCAACGCCGCCATCCTGATCAAGCTGCGCATCGATATGGAAGACCGCGGCGGACGGATCGAGCTTCTGCTGCCCTATGCGACGCTGGAGCCGATCCGCAAGATGCTGCTGCAGCAGTTCATGGGCGAGAAGTTCGGGCGCGACAACATCTGGGAAAGCCACCTGGCCACCGAGCTGTGGACCACCCAGATGGAAGTTCGCGCCGTGCTCGACGAACATCAGGTGCCGCTGAAGGATGTGCTGAACTTCAAGGTCGGTGACACCTTGATGCTTAACGCCATGCCCGATGATCCGGTTGAACTGCGGGCCGGCACTGTCTTCCTCGCCCACGGCCAGATGGGCCGCCGTAACCACCAGATCTCTGTGCGATGCAGCGGACCGCTTTCCGAGGCCGCCCGCCAAGCTGTCCGGGAGCAAGCATGAGCCTGATCGCCATTTCTCTGAACCTGATCCTCATTGGGCTTCTCGCCTGCGCCCTGGCCTACGGCATCCGTCTGGAGCGAAAACTCAAGGCCATCCGCGACGGCCAGCTGGCCTTCGGCAGAGCCGTCGCCGAACTGGACGCCGCCACCGAGCGGGCGCGCAGCGGATTGGCCGAGCTTCGGGCCACGACCGACGAATCCACGGACCATCTGGGCGGCCGCATTGCGCGCGCCCGCGAGGTTTCTGAACGGCTCGAGCGTCAGCTGGCCCGGGCCGAAGCCATACCGGCTCCGAAAGAAGGCCCGGAGGGCGGCCTTTCCGCCCTGCTGGCCGAGCTCAAGGCCGCCGAGGGCGCGCCGCGACTGCAGCCGGCGCCGGCGCCGGCGCGTTCGCTCGAGCGGCCCCCCGCGGCCTTCCGGTCGATGGTTGACGATGATCTGTTTGACGATGCCGGAGGCCGCGCGTGAGCCGTCTGCCCCGCCTTCTACCGCTGGTCGCCGTCGCGGTCGGCGGCGTTCTGGTGATCAACCTGATGGCCGGCGCCAGCAGCGCGCCCCAGCTGTTTCAGGGTGCCCGCGCCTGGGCGGAAGATCTGGCGCCCAAGGCCAAGTCCAAGGCGAAGGCGGCTCCCGCTGCCGCAGCGGCAGTCACGCCGGCCGCTGTTGAGCCCAAGGCAGACAGCCCGCTGCCGCCCGCCGCAGCGTCTGGTCCGATGGGTCTTACCCCGGTTTCCACGGTCGGGGCCTGCGCGCCGACCCAGGCTGATCTGGCCAACCGCGCTGGACTGTCGCCTGCGGAACTGCAGGTGCTGCAGAGCCTGGGCGCGCGCCGCACGGCGCTGGACGCCCGGGAGCAGACGGTCAGCAGTCAGATGCAGTTGCTCAGCGCCGCTGAGCAGAAGATCGATGGCAAGCTGGCCTCGATGCAGGACCTCATCAAACAGATGCAGGCTTTGCTGGGCCAGGCCGACCAGCAGGAGCAGGCCGAAAACGCCCGTCTGGTGAAGACCTACGAGACCATGGACAAGAAGGCCGCGGCCCACGCCCTGGCGATCATGACCGACGATGTCCGCCTGCCGATCATGGCCCATATGAAGGAAGCCAAGCTGGCCGAGCGTCTCAAGGAGATGACTCCGGCCCAGGCGGCTGAAATCACCCAGAAGCTGGCCAATCGCACGCGCGAGGCCTTTGCTCTCGATCAGGCCCGCGCCGCCGTGGCCGTCGCATCCGGCGCGCCGGCACAGACCGCCGCCGCACCCGCCAGGGCAGGAGCTGCGACGTCCGCGCCCGCGACAGCAACGCCTGCTCCGGCCCGTGCAGGGGCCGCCGCTCCGGCTCGTTCAGCCGCCGCGCCAGCGACGACGCCGGCGGCGCCCGCCAGGTCAGCGTCCGCGGCGCCCACGCCCGCCGCCGCGCCGGCTAGGGCTGGAGCCCCTGCCGGAACCGCTCCCTCGCCCGCCAGCAAGACTGGATAGTCATGGCCCGGCTTTCCACCCTCCTGCGCTCCAGCGTCGCAGCGGCCTGTTTCGCCGCGGTGGTTGGCGCGCCCGCGGGCGGGTTTGGCCAGCCGGAAAAGGCCGCGCCGAGCACCTCGGTGCTGGAGGTTCGCGCCGGCCAGGCGCCGGCGTTTTCGCGCATCGAGTTCCGCTGGGCGGGCGGCGCCAGTGCGGCCGCAAAGCGCGATGGCCAGACGCTCACCCTGCGGTTCAACCGCAACGCCTCGCCGGATCTGGCAAATCTCAAGGTCTTCCCGCCCCGCTGGCTGAAGACAATTCAATCACGCACGGTCGGTGGCAGCCTTGAGGTCGAATTGACCCTGGCCGACGGCGCGGACGCAAAGGTCGGACAGGCCGACGGCGCGACCTATGTGAACCTGTTCCAGGCGCCTCCCGCGCCGCCGCCTGAAACAGTTGCCGCGACTCCCGCAGCCGGTGCGCCCGCCGCGCCGGTTCGCACGGTCAAGGTCGAGGCCGAAGCCAACCAGGCCCAGACCACCTTCCGGTTCCCCTGGTCTGAAACCGTCGCGGCGGCCGTGTTCCGGCGGGGCGAGAGCGTTTGGATCGTTTTCGATACGCCGGCCAACCTTGATTTTACCGCTGTCCAGAAGGTTTCGCCGCAGTTCTCCAAATTCGAGACAATCCGGGGACCCAGTTATACGGCGATACGCATCGACTCGCCGGTAACCGTTCCGGTGATCGCATCCGGCGGCGGTAGCCTGTGGACAGTCACGCTCGGCGGTCCGCCCGCCGCGGCCGCCACAGGCGTGACGATTGCGCGCGACAAGGAAGCTGACGTTCCGGCCCTTGCCGCTGCGGTGGCCGGTGCCACACGCGCGATCTGGATCGATGATCCGAAGACAGGTGACCGGTTCGCCGCCATTACGGCCCTGGGCCCGGCCAAGGGACTGGAAACCCGACGCCGCTACGCCGACATGGTGCTGCTGCCGACGGCGCAGGGACTGGTTGTCGAGCCCCGGGCTCCGGACCTGGCTATCGCTGTAGAGGGCGATCTGGTGCGGTTGGGGCGTCCGAGCGGCCTTGCCCTGTCGTCCCCAACTGCCATCACCGACAGCCTGGCGGTCGCCGACGGGCCCCAGGCCGCGGCGTTGCCGGCGCTGATCGACTTTGCAAACTGGTCGAAGTTTGGCCCTGAAGGTTTCTTCAAGCGCTACGATGTGCTGCGCAACGCCGCCGCCGAAGAGTCGCTGAACGACGATGCGACTGCGGCCACGGCGACGAAAACACCCCAGGTCCAGGCGCGCATGGCGCTGGCCCGCTATCTGGTCGGCTCGGACCTGGAATTCGAAGCCATTGGCGTGCTCAACCTGTTGGGAGCGACCCATCCGCAGATGCTGTCGGACGCAGAATTCCGGGGACTGCGTGGCGCGGCGAAGGTCATGGCCGGACGCTATGAAGAGGCGACGGCGGACTTTGCCTCGCCCGCCCTGGGCAACGACCCTTCGGCCGCTCTGTGGCGTGGCTACGTTGCGACAAAGGAAGGTCGCTGGGATGATGCGCGCAAGGCTTTCGCCAACGGTTATTCAGTCCTCGGCCAGGTGGCGCCGGACTGGAAGGCCCGGTTCGCCCGCGCCGACGCTGAAGCGGCGCTCAATCTGAACGATCTTCGCACCGCCAACACCCAGCTGATTCAGGCCGCCGCCGCCGGCGCAAGCACTGACGAGAACATGGCCACCAGCCTGATGCGCGGCCGTCTGTTCGAGGCCCAGGGTGATACCGAACATGCCCTGGGGATCTATGACGCCGTCATGGCCTCGCCGCGCGGTGAATTGTCCTCAGCCGCAACGTTGCGGGCGACCAAACTGCGTCTGGCCGGCGGCAAGATTACTCCGGTTCAGGCCGCCGATACCTTTGACGGCTTGCGGTTCCGCTGGCGCGGCGATGCGACCGAGATCGAAACTATCCGCGCGCTAGGCGCCCTCTATGTGTCGCTGGGCCAGTACCGCCCGGCGCTGGAGGCCCTGCGTTCAGCGAGCCAGCGCGACAGCGATCTGCCGGAAGTTGTCAATCTGCGCACCGATTTGTCCAATGTGTTCCATGCCCTGTTCATCGACGGCAAGGCTGATGGCCTTCAGCCCCTGGACGCGGTCGCGCTGTGGGACGACTTCTGGAAGGATGTCGCCCCCATCGGCGCCGAGGGCGACCAGATGGTGCTGCACATGGCGCGGCGGCTGGTGGATGTCGATCTGCTGGACGAAGCGGCCAAGGACCTGGAATGGCAGGCCTTCAACCGTCAGGAGGGTGTCGCCCGTGCCCAGGTCGCCACGACGCTGGCCACTGTTTATCTGATGGATCGCAAGCCCGAGCAGGCGCTGGACGCCATCAATCGCTCGCGCACCACCGTCCTGCCCAACGCCCTCAATTCCCAGCGCCGGGTGCTGGCTGCCCGCGCCCTGATGGGTCTGGGCCGGTTCGACGATGCTCTGGAAATGATCGACGCCGAGAAAACGCCCGAGGCCGAAGACCTCCGCGGCGAAATCGCCTGGGGCAAACACGATTGGGGCAAATCGGGTCCGACCTACGAAAAGCGCCTCGGCAACCGGTGGAAAAACGCCACGCCCCTGACGGTTGACGAAGAAGCGCGCCTGCTGCGGGCGGCCATCAGTTTCAGTCTGGCCGACGACGATGCCGCGCTGGCGCGGCTGCGCGACCGCTTCAGCAAGTACCTTGAGACCGCCCATTCGCCCGACTCGCTTCGGGTTGCCATGGCCGGAGTCGATGCAACGCGCCTGACGCCCGCTGACCTGAACCGGGTGATGACCGACGGCGACACCTTTACCGGCTGGGTCAATCGCATGAAGCAACGCTTCCGCGAGCAGACCGCGTCCACCGCGCCCACAACAGGCGCGCCCAAGGCCGGTTGAAGCCAACGACCTTTCCGCGTGCGCCGAAATGATGTTTCCTTGGGTCGATCGCGATCCGGGGGATGTCCACATGAATTCGAGAGACATGCCTGATCGGCGCCTTGTTCTGGCGGGCGGAGCGGCGATCCTCACCGGCGCAGCCACCACCCTGCCGGAGGACACCTCGCCACCGCTCTTCACCTCGGGCGCACTGGTCAACAACCAGCTGGCGGAATTCTTCAAGGTCGCGCCGGCGGGCCTTGCCTGGCCGGACGTCAAGCTGGTCATGCCGGACCGCAAGCTGATCAAACTGGACCAGTTTCGCGGCAAGACCCTGATCGTCAGCCTTTGGGCCGAATGGTGCCTGCCGTGCCTTGTGGAAATGCCCGGCATGGCCATCCTGCAAAAAAGGATGCGCAGCGACAGGTTCGAGCTGGTTTCGATCCTGACCAATACCGAATACAACGTGCCATCCGACGCCGACGACATTCTCAAGCGGATCGGCATCCGCGACATGGTCGTCCATCTGGACGGCTCGCCGCGCAAGGACAAGCTGATCACCACGCTGGGAAAGGCGCCGGGCTCAAAAAGCGCGGGCCTGCCTTGCAACCTGATCATCGACGCGCAGGGCCGGCTCAGGGGTCGCTCGATCGGCGGTGAGCAGGTGACCGCCAGCGATGGCAAGGACTACAGCATCTGGGCGACCAACATTGGCCTGCAGTTTTGTGAGGGTCTGTCGGGCGGGGCTCTGGAGGCGTTGACCTAGCCGGTTGCGACGCGGTGGAAGCTCTCGACCAGCGAGCCGGCGACCAGCCGCCAGCCATCCACAAGGACGAAGAAAATCAGCTTGAAGGGCAGGGACACCACCACCGGCGGCAGCATCATCATGCCCATACTCATCAGCACGCTGGCCACCACCAGGTCGATGACCAGGAAGGGCACGAACAGCAGAAAGCCGATCTCGAAGGCGCGTTTCAACTCGCCGATCATGAAGGCCGGGACGATGACCTGGATCGGCAGGTCATGCAGATCGGCAGGCCGCGCGGTCTGCGACAGGCGCACGAACAGCGACAGATCGTCCTCGTTGACCTGGGCCAGCATGAAGGACTTGACCGGATCCGAGGCCGCAGTGAAGGCCTCCGGCAATTCCATCTCGTGGGCCAGCAGCGGCTTGACGCCGGCATCGTAGGCTGACTGGAATGTCGGGGCCATGACGATGGCCGTCAGGAACAGCGCCAGGCTGACGATCACCGCATTGGGTGGGCTTTGCTGCAGGCCAATGGCGGTGCGCAGCAGGGACAGAACCACCACGATCCGCACGAAGGATGTGGTCATGATGACGATGGACGGCGCCAGTGTCAGGACGGTGAGAAGCCCAACGAGTTGAACTACGCGATCGGTCAGGCCGGCCCCGGACCCTAGGTCGATGTTAATCGCCTGGGCCAGTGAAATCGCCGGGGAGACCAGGCAGCAAAGCGTTGTTATAAGGGAGAAAAATACCGCTTTCCTGACGTCTTTCATCAGGGCGGAGCGCTCGGCTTTGGTCATGAGCTGGCCTTCCTGGTCTCGTGTTCGACCGCCTGCCCCTGGCCGATCAGGATCAGCCGCTCGGCGCCGTCGACACGTACAAGGACCAGGCGGCTTTTCTGGTCCAGTATGAGCGTCTCGATCACCGCCAGGCGCCGGTCGCCGCGCGCGGCCGAAAGCTTGCGGGTGAACTCGGGTCCGTACTTGCGCAGGGCCCAGACGCCCAGGCCGAAGAAGCCGAGCGTCACGGCCAGGGCCGCGATCATCTGGGCGATATCAGCAAAGGTCATGGCGGCGAAGGTCCGGGCGGGAAGGGGGCTTTGCGCCATCCTCTGGGCCCGCATGGTTAATGCGCAATTAACCCTGTTCCCCCATCCTTGAGTCATGAACCTCGACGCCATCCCGCTGTTCTCGATGCTGCGCGGCCGCATGGGCTATCTGAACCAGCGCCAGCAGCTGATCGCCCAGAATGTCGCCAACGTCGACACGCCGGGCTACACGCCGAAGGACCTCAAGAGCTTCACCTTCAAGGGCCAGCTCGAAGCGGCAAAGGGCGGCGGCGGCATCCAGATGGCTGCGACCCAGCCGGGCCATATCGCAGCGCCTGCATCGCGCGCCATGACAAGCTGGGCGCCGGAAGCTGCGCCGGATTCCGAGACAACCCTCGACGGCAACAAGGTCGTGCTTGAGGACCAGATGGTCAAGATGAACGAGGCCCGCCTCGACTACGACGCGGCCATCAGCTTCTACCAGAAGTCCATGAGCCTGATCCGCATGGCCGCCCGCCGGCCCGGATCGTGAGGAGCCTCTAGATCATGGCCGATTCCGTCACCTCGTCGTCTTCGGCCATGTCGGTCGCCGTCTCGGCCCTGCGCGCGCAGGAAGCCCGCATGCGGGTCATCGCCGAGAACCTGGCCAACGCCGATTCCACCTCCAAGACCCCCGGCGGAGACCCATATCGCCGGCAGGTGCCCATATTCGAGCCACACACAGTCGCCGGCGGCGCCGAGGGCGTGCGCATGTCCCGCGTCCAGCCTGACCGCACGCCGTTCAAGAGTGAATACGATCCCGGCAATCCGTCGGCGGACACCAACGGCTACGTGAAGATGCCGAACGTCGATCCGCTGATCGAGGCGCTCGATATGCGCGAGGCCCAGCGGGCCTACGAAGCCAGCCTGAACGTCATCGAGGCTTCGCGTGACATGCAGGCGCGCACCCTCGACCTGTTGAAGAAATAGGAGGCTAGACCATGGTTGCCCTGACCGGAGCCGGCGCCTACGCCGCCATGCAGGCCCAGGCCGAAAAGGCCATGAGCAGCGCCGCCTCGTCCGGCGTTGGCGGCGCCGAGGGCGCAGGTCCCGGTTTCGGCGACATGCTGAAACAGGTCCTGAACGAGGCTGTCGGCCAGTCCAAGGCCGCCGAGACCGCCATGACCAACCAGGTCCAGGGCAAGGCCGAAATGATCGACGTGGTCACTGCCATCTCTTCGGCCGAAACCAGCCTTGAGACCATGATGGCGGTGCGCGACCAGGTGATCGCGGCCTACCAGGAAATCATGCGGATGCCGATCTAGCGCACCCCAAAAGTAAAGCCTCGTTAACCATAAAAATGCGACCTTGCAGGGGCTATTCAACACCTTGCTCCGAAAGGCCTGCCGATGAACGGCGCCGAGGTTCTCGACATTGGCCGCGACGCCATCTGGCTGACCATCCAGATGGCCGCGCCGGTGCTGATCGTCGGACTGGTGGTGGGCGTGGCCATCGGCCTGTTTCAGGCCCTGACCCAGATCCAGGAAGCGACCCTGGTGTTTGCGCCCAAGATCGTCGCCATTTTTGTCTCCCTGCTGGTCTTCCTGCCGCTGATGGGCGCGCTGATGGGCGGCTTCTTCCGCGAGATCACGACCAAGATCTCGGGGATGTGACGGGCCGTGGGCCAATACGCCACCGCGTTTCAGGTCTACGCCGCGGGTCTGGTGTTCGCCCGAGTCGCCGCGATCATGATGCTGCTGCCCGGCCTGGGCGAGGCGACCATTCCAGCGCGGGTGCGCACAGGCCTGGCCCTGATGATCGCCATCTGCGTCTTTCCGATCGCCAGCCCGCACCTGCCGCCCATGCCCGACAATCCGGGCGCGCTGGAATACGCCCTGGTCCGCGAAATCCTGATCGGCCTGATGATCGGCGCCGTCTTGCGGTTGATGCTCAGCGCCCTGGCCGTAGCCGGCGAGGTCGTCTCGTTGCAGACCACGCTCAGCTTTGCCCAGACCGCCAATCCGATGGAGGCCCAGCCAACCGGCAGCGTCTCGACGTTCCTGAGCGTCCTGGGTTTGGCCCTGATCTTTGCGACCAACCTGCACCACGTCTTTCTGTCGGCGATCTTCGGCTCCTACAGCCTGTTCCCGCCGGGCCACAATCTGCCGCTGGCAGACTCGGTGGGGCTGGCCATCGAGACGGTCAGCAAGTCGTTCGCGCTGGGCATCCAGATGGCGGCGCCGGTCATCGTCTTTGGCCTTGTGTTCAATATCGCCTCTGGCCTGATCGGGCGGCTGATGCCCCAGTTCCAGATCTATTTCGTCGCCTCGCCGCTGTCGGTCATTTTTGGCCTGTCGATCTTCGCCCTCAGCCTGGGGACCATCGGCATGGTCTGGATCCAGCGCTATCGGGAACTGATCAACAGCTTTGCAGGCGGCTCCTAGATGGCTGGTGAGGACGCAGCCTCCAAAACCGAAGAGGCCTCCCCAAAGAAACTGGAGGAGGCCCGCAAGAAGGGCGATGTCGCCAAGACCCAGGACATCGCGCCCCTGATGGCGCTGGCGGCCGCCTTTGCGGTGGTGGTCTATGGCGGCGGCGCCCTGTCGCGAAAACTGATCGAGGCCATGACGCCGTTCCTGTCGCGTCCCGATCAGATCCGCGTGTCGGGCGCTGACGGCGTGCATGTGCTGCGTATGGCTATGGACGCAGCGGCGCCGCCCTTGCTGACGGTGCTGCTGGCCGCCGCGGCCGCAGGCGTGCTCGGCAACCTTATGCAGCACGGCTTTCTGTGGACGGCCGAGAAGCTGAAACCCGATCTCAGCAAGATCTCGCCGGGCGCCGGCTTCAAGCGGATGTTCGGCATCGATGGCCTCGCGCAGTTTGTAAAGTCGCTGCTCAAGATCGCCACGGTAGGCGCCGTCGCCTGGCTGAATCTCAAGCCCTGTCTCAACCAGATGACCGGCGCGGCCCTGCTCGATCCGGTGGCCATCCTGCCGCTGGCCATGGACATCATGAAGGCGCTGTTCATCGCTGTCATCGTGCTGATGGCGGTGACCGCCGGGGCCGATTACATGTGGCAGCGCTTCCGCTTTCTCGAGCGGATGAAGATGAGCAAGGACGAGCTCAAGCAGGAACACAAGAACTCGGAGGGTGATCCGCACATCAAGGCCAAGCTGCGTCAGATGCGCATCGAGCGCTCGCGCCGCCGGATGATGCAGGCCGTGCCGACGGCGACGGTGGTGATCATGAACCCGACCCACTATGCGGTGGCGCTGTTCTATGACTCGTCCGGGTCAGGCGCCCCCAAGTGCGTAGCCAAGGGACTGGACAGCCTGGCGCTCAAGATCCGCGCTGTCGCCGAAGAGGCCGGCGTGCCCGTGGTCGAGGATCCGCCGCTGGCCCGTACGCTCTATGCCGCCATTGACGTCGATGAGGAAATCCCGCCAGCGCACTACCAGGCAGTGGCCAAGGTCATCGGCTTTATCATGAACCGCGCGCGTCGTGGCCCGGGCGCAAGGCCTCTGGCCGCCGGTGCGGTATGATGCGACTCTGATTCGCGTGGGACTGCCCGCTCACGAAACAAGCTCCGGTGATCAATCATGACTCCGCGCCGCCCATCCAAAGCCTTCGACGGGGTCTGGGCCCTTGGCGCAGTCGCTTTTGTCATCGCCGCCGCCGCCGCGGCCTGGCCGGCAGTCAAGGCCGGACCCCAGACCCTGGCGGCCCTGCTGCTGCTGATCGGCCTGGCGGTGGTCACAGGTCTTGGTCTCATCGCCTTCCGGACGCCGGACACGCCCGATGAGGAAGAAGCCCTGCGCGTCATTGACGCCTTCGCCGAGCCGGCCGCCCTGGTCTCGCCGGCCGGGCGCATACTGGCCGCCAACACGGCCTGGCGGGAGCGGGTAGGGCTGGCTCGCCGTCTGCCGTCCGGCGCGGCTCTGTATGGCGCTGTGCGCGGGGCCCTGCGCGGTCGTCCGGGCGTTGCGTCCCTGAAGGTGGTCGGCGGCGAGCGCGAGGCCCATGTTCACGCTCTCAGCCGGCAACGGCTGGTCGTTCGGCTTGAGCCTGTCACCGAGGTGCCCGCAGCCGCGCCTCGGGCCTCCGCCCCACCAACTCCCGGCGTCAAGGAACTGCCCACGGTGCTGGCTCCGTTCGGCGCGGCCATGCTTGAGGGCGAGGATCCGTTCACCGCCGTCGTCACCGAGGCCAACGCCGCCCTGCTGCACATGGCGGGCGAGGACTCGCCTGTTGGCCGCGCCTTTGGCGACCTTATAGAGCCGGCGTCCCGCGCTGAGGTGGCCGAGCGCATCGCCGAGGGCCATGATGGTCCGTTCGAGGTCAAGCTGGCGGCCGACACAGCCCGGATCGCCCACCTCTATCTGACCCGCGCTGACGGACAGTTCATGGCCTATCTGGTCGACGTCTCCGAACAGAAGCAGATGGAGCTGCAGCTCAAGCAGTCCCAGAAGATGCAGGCCATCGGCCAGCTGGCCGGAGGCGTTGCCCACGACTTCAACAACCTTTTGACCGCCATCGAGCTGCGCCTGGACGAGTTGCTCGCCCGCCATCCGGTGGGCGATCCGTCTTATGAGGGCCTGAACCAGATCCGCCAGACCGGCGCACGCGCCGCTGACCTGGTGCGCAAGCTGCTGGCCTTCTCACGCAAGCAGACGGTCCAGCGCGTCACCCTTGATGTCGGCGAACTGATCAGCGAGTCCGAGGTCTTGCTCAGCCGCCTGTTGCCGGAAGACATGCGCCTCAATACCATCTACGCTCGTGATCTGCCCAAGGTGCGCGCCGACAAGAGCCAGCTTGAGACTGCGGTTATGAACCTGGTGGTCAACGCCCGCGACGCCATCAAGGCCCACCGGCCGGGCCCGGGCGGGGTGATCACCATCTGCTGCGCACGACTGACCCACGAAAAAGCGGTTGAGCTGGGTTACGGCGATCCCAAAGCCGGCGACGGCGAGGTGGCCATGATCGAGGTCGCCGACAATGGAACCGGCATCCCCGACGACGTCCGGGAAAAGATGTTCGAACCTTTCTTCACCACCAAGGCGGTGGGTGAGGGGACAGGCCTGGGCCTTTCGACGGTCTACGGTATCGTCAAACAGGCCGATGGCTGGATCGAGGCGGCCAATCGCGAAGAGGGCGGGGCGGCGTTCCGCATCTTTCTGCCCGTCTATACGCCGGTCGAAGGCGCCGCCGCGGTCGATGCGCCCAAGCCGGTCCGGCCGACGCCCCGCGACCTGTCCGGCAATGGCCGCATCCTGTTCGTCGAAGATGAGGACGCTGTGCGGGGCATCGCCGCACGCCTGCTGCGCGATCGGGGCTATGAAGTGATCGAAGCCTGTGACGGCGAAGAGGCCCTGGCTATAGCCGAGGACAACGCTGGCCAGATCGACCTTCTGATCAGCGACGTAATCATGCCCGGCATGGGCGGACCGGAGCTGCTCAAGCAAGCCCGCCAGTATCTGGGACCGATCCCGGTGATGTTCATCTCGGGCTATGCCGAGAGCGACTTTTCCGACCTGCTTGAGGGTGAGGAGAGCGTCACGTTCCTTGCCAAACCGCTGGACATCAAGACCCTGGCCCAGCGCGTAAAGCAGCAGCTGCAGGCGTCGTAAAACGCCAGTCAGGTTAATTCCGGCGCCGAATCGAAGATTTCCAGTCCCTTTGGACGCGGCCGAGACTCATCACCCTTCAGGTGAGCCAGCAGATAGTCGACCGCCAGGACCAGATCCTCAAAGGCCTAAGGCTTGGGCATGGAGGCGATGGCGACAGTCCGGGCCGATTGCGCCCGGCTGGTCTGGCCGCTGATGAAGACGACCGGTATGTCCATTGCCTTCAGGCCCCGGGCCAGGGCGACACCGTCATCGCCGCCCCGCAGATCGATATTGACCAGCGCCAGAGCCGGCTTGCAGTCCCGCGCGGCCGTCAGAGCTTCGCGATTGCGGTCCGTCAGATCCATGACGACATAACCGGCATCCTCCAGCGCATCCTTGGCGCACATGGCGGTGAAGACGTCATCTTCGACGATCAGCAGGGTCTCGCAATGGGTGGCATCCATAACTGGTTTCCCTGTGCGCAGGACGCTGCCCCTCTGGCGCCTAAACGCGGCCACCGCCCGCTGGTTGCATGGCTCTGGTTTCGCAGGCCCCGCAATATTGTCATACAAACTTTCCGGAACATATTGCGAACGAGAACAAACCATGCACATATGGTGTCACGACCGGGGGTGATTTCCTTGCTCGGCGGACTCGGGCGCCGCCTCCGGAATCGTGGAATAAGGACGTAACTCAAATGGCTCAGGCGATTTTGAAAGTGGTCTCCAACAACGACAATCCGGACAAGCAAAAGGCCCTGGAAGCGGCGCTGGCGCAGATCGATCGCGCGTTCGGCAAGGGCTCCGTCATGAAGCTGGGCGCCAACGGCAAGGTTGGCGAAATGGAGTCGGTGCCGACTGGTTCTCTGGGACTCGACATGGCGCTCGGCATCGGCGGCCTGCCCAAGGGCCGGGTGGTCGAGATCTATGGCCCCGAGAGTTCGGGAAAGACGACCCTTGCCCTGCATGTGGTCGCCGAGGTGCAGAAATTGGGCGGCACCGCCGCCTTTATCGACGCCGAACACGCCCTCGATCCGGCCTATGCCCACAAGCTGGGCGTCAATCTGGACGACCTTCTGGTCTCCCAGCCGGACACCGGTGAGCAGGCGCTTGAGATCACCGACACCCTGGTGCGGTCCAACGCCGTCGACATCATCGTCATCGACTCCGTCGCGGCCCTGACGCCCAGGGCTGAAATCGAGGGCGAGATGGGCGATTCCCTGCCCGGCCTTCAGGCCCGCCTGATGAGTCAGGCCCTGCGCAAGCTCACCGGCTCGATCAGCAAGGCCAAAACCATCGTCATCTTCATCAACCAGATCCGCATGAAGATCGGTGTGATGTATGGCTCGCCCGAGACGACGACCGGCGGCAATGCGCTCAAGTTTTACGCCTCGGTGCGCCTGGACATCCGCCGCACCGGCTCGATCAAGGTGCGCGACGAGGTCGTTGGCAACAATGTCCGCGTCAAGGTGGTCAAAAACAAGGTCGCCCCGCCGTTCCGCGAGGTCGAGTTCGACATCATGTACGGCGAGGGCATCTCCAAGCTCGGCGAGATCATCGACCTGGGCGTCAAGGCCGGCGTGGTTGAGAAATCCGGCTCCTGGTTCTCGTTCGATTCCCAGCGCATCGGTCAGGGCCGCGACAATGTTCGCGAGTTCCTGAAAGCCAATCCCGACATGGCCAACGACATCGAAAAGGCCGTTCGCGCCCACTCGACCAAGATCGTCGAGGAACTGCTGGTCGGCGGGCCTGACCCGCAGGAAGACACCACCGGCGAATAGGCGTTCGCAAGGCCGCGATGCCCCGCGCGTCCGGCGACCCGCCAACGACCCGGACCTTAGACAAGGCGTAGGCACCCGCCCGCGGCCTCGCAACGGAAAGACGCTTTGGCCCCGCAAGGGACCGGGCGTTCTTTTTTGAGCCGAAGCGGATATGAAGAGCGTTATGGCGCGGCCTTTGTAGCTTTCCTGCTTTCCTGCTTTCCTGCTTTCCTGCGCGCCCAAAGCGCTCTGGCGCCCAATCTTTCGCCGCGAACCCCTAGGGCCGGTTCAAACGCTTGGTTCCCGCCCGCTGCATCCCTATAAGGGCGCTCCGCAGAAGCTGTAGTATGTGCCCCCGATGCCCAGTCTGAACGACACCCGCAAAGCCTTCCTCGACTACTTCGGGAAGAACGATCACGCGATCATTCCGTCCGCGCCCCTGGTGCCGCAGTCGGACCCGACCTTGCTGTTCGTCAACGCCGGCATGGTGCCGTTCAAAAACATCTTCACCGGCGCCGAGACCGCGCCCGGGCCGCGCGCTACGTCGTCGCAAAAGTGCGTCCGTGCCGGCGGCAAGCACAATGACCTCGATAACGTCGGCTACACTGCCCGCCACCACACCTTCTTCGAGATGCTCGGCAACTTCTCGTTCGGCGACTACTTCAAGGAACAGGCGATTATCCACGCCTGGCGCCTGCTGACCAAAGAGATGGAAATCGACGCCAGCCGTCTGCTGGTTACCGTCTACGCTTCCGACGATGAGGCCGCCGCCCTGTGGAAGAAGGTCGCCGGCCTGTCGGACGACCGGATCATCCGCATCGGCACCTCGGACAACTTCTGGTCAATGGGCGATACCGGCCCCTGTGGTCCGTGCTCGGAGATCTTCTACGACCACGGCGCCCACATTCCCGGCGGGCCTCCCGGCAGCCCGGACGAGGACGGCGACCGCTTCGTCGAGATCTGGAATCTGGTCTTCATGCAGTTCGACCAGCAGCCGGACGGTCAGCGTGTCAATCTGCCCAAGCCCTCGATCGACACCGGCTCGGGCCTTGAGCGTCTGGCGGCCGTGCTGCAGGGCGTGCACGACAACTACGATATCGATCTGTTCCGTAGCCTGATCGGCGCCAGCGAGTCCCTGACCGGCGTCGCCGCGCAAGGCGACCGTGCTCCCAGCCACCGGGTCATCGCCGACCATCTGCGCGCCTCGGCCTTCCTGATTGCGGACGGCGTCGGCCCCTCCAACGAAGGCCGCGGCTATGTGCTGCGCCGGATCATGCGCCGGGCCATGCGCCACGCCCACCTGTTGGGCGCGGCCGACCCGCTGATGCACCGCCTCGCGCCCGTCCTGATCAAGGAGATGGGCGAGGCCTATCCGGAACTGACCCGCGCAGCTCCGGTGATCGTCGAGACCCTGCGCCAGGAAGAAGAACGCTTCCGCACCACCCTTGGCCGCGGCATGTCCCTGCTGGATGAGGCGACAAAAGATCTGACGGCTGGCGGTGTGCTGGCCGGTGAGACGGCCTTCAAGCTCTATGACACCTATGGATTTCCGCTGGACCTGACACAGGACGCGGTCCGGGCCAAAGGCCTGTCGGTCGATGTCGACGGCTTCGATGCGGCCATGAATCGCCAGAAGGCCATGGGCAAGGAAAACTGGACCGGCTCGGGTCAGGCCGGGCAGGCGGCCGTCTGGCTGGCCTTGCGCGAGCGCCTGGGCGGCACTCAGTTCACCGGCTACGACAACCTCGAAGATCGGGGCGAGGTTCGCGCCATCGTCCGTGACGGGGCGGAAACCGAGACGGCGGCGGCCGGCGAGACAGTGCACGTCCTGTTCGAGCGCACACCCTTCTACGGCGAAGGCGGCGGCCAGGCCGGCGATACCGGAACCTTGACCTGGCCGGGCGGCGGCGAAGGCCGCGTCACCGACACACTTAAACAAGCCGGCGACCTGCACGTGCATGTCGTTGAGTTGAAGCATGCCTTGCGCGTCGGCGACACGGTCACGGCCCGCGTTGACGCCGGCAAGCGCGCCACCACCCGTTCGAACCACTCGGCCGCCCACCTGGCGCACAAGGCCCTGCACCGCGTGCTGGGTCCCCACGTCTCCCAAAAGGGCCAGCTGGTCGACGCCGAGCGTATGCGCTTTGACTTCAGCCACGGCGCGCCCTTGTCCGGCGAGGAGCTCGACCGCATCGAGTCCGAGGTCAATGCGGTCATCCTGCAGAACGTCACCACCAACACCGCCGAGATGGCGCCCGACGAAGCGATCGCCGCCGGCGCCGTGGCCCTGTTCGGTGAGAAGTACGGCGACAAGGTCCGGGTCCTGACTCTCGGCGAAGCCCTGGAGGGCGATGGGGCCTATTCGGTCGAGCTGTGCGGCGGCACCCACGTGGCCCGCACCGGCGACATCGGCCTGTTCAAGATCGTTTCCGAAGGCGGCGTAGCGGCCGGTGTTCGGCGGATCGAGGCCCTTACCGGCGATGCGGCCCGCAAGTTCCTGATGGATCAGGCCGCCGTGGCCAAAGGGCTGGCCGAACAGTTCAAGGTTCCCGTGTCGGAAGTGACCGCGCGGGTCGACGCCCTCATCGCCGATCGCAAGCGGCTGGAAAAGGAACTGGCCGATGCCAGGAAGCAACTGGCCATGGGCGGCGGCTCCGGCGGCGGCGCGGCGGTGGCGCCAGAAGATATCGGCGGGACCAAACTGATCGCCCGCGTCCTCGATGGCGTCGGCGGCAAGGACCTGCGAGGCATTGTCGAGGGATTCCGCAAGGAGATCGGCTCGGGCATCGTCGCCTTGGTCGGAATCTCCGACGGCAAGGCGGCCATAGCCGTGGCGGTCACGCCCGACCTGACGGACCGGTTCAACGCGGTCGAGCTGGCCAAGGCGGCCGTGATCGCCATGGGCGGCCAGGGCGCCGGGGGAAAACCTGATTTCGCGCAAGGCGGCGCGCCGGACGATTCCAAAGCAGACGAAGGGCTTGCGGCGGTCAAGGCGGCGCTGGCAGGCTAGCGCTTCAACCCCCGTTCGTGGCGGATGTGCTTGTTCGAGCGCTCCAGCATCTTGCGTAGGCCAGGGCCGCGTTGGGGCATGATGTTAGCGATCCGCCAGTGGCCATGTTCGTAAACCAGGTCAATGGTCAGCGCCTGGCTGCGCCCCAGGTTTTCGATCTGTACATGGGCCAGCGCCTTGGCCCGCTTCCAGCGCGCCACCTTCACCACGGCGTGAAATTTGTCTGAGTCCTGGCACTGGCAGAGGGGCTCGTTATCCAGAGCGCCGATAAAGCCTTCGTTCAACCGGCGATCCTCGGCCATCAACTGAACCATGCCGGCGTCGTAAATACGGGCCTTGTCCATCGCCTGGGCGTCGTTGTCGCCGAACTGGATCCGGTAGACGCCTTCAAGGAACGCCTGGGCGCCTGCCGGACCTGGCGTGGTTTCATCGACCGCCCAGGCCGGTGAAATGGCCGACAGCAGGATCAGGACCGATAGGAGGGCGGGGCGGATCATCCCACCCTCATATCAGGAGTCGGCTCGTCGCAGATGTGGCTTACGCCGCCATCGCCTTGGTCAGGTTTTCCGAGATCTTGTCGAGGAAGCCTTCGGTAGTCAGCCAGGCCTGCTTGTCGCCGACCAGCAGGGCCAGGTCCTTGGTCATGAAGCCGGCCTCGACAGTGTCGACGCAGACCTTTTCCAGGGTGTGGGCGAACTTGTCGAGCTCGGGGTTGCCGTCCAGCTTGGCGCGGTGGGCCAGGCCACGCGTCCAGGCGAAGATCGAGGCGATGGAGTTGGTCGAGGTCGACTCGCCCTTCTGGTGCTGGCGGTAGTGGCGGGTGACGGTGCCGTGGGCGGCTTCGGCCTCGAGGGTCTGGCCGTCGGGGGTGACCAGTACCGAGGTCATCAGGCCCAGCGAGCCGAAGCCCTGGGCGACGATGTCGGACTGCACGTCGCCGTCGTAGTTCTTGCAGGCCCAGATATATCCGCCCGACCACTTCAGGGCCGAGGCGACCATGTCGTCGATCAGCCGGTGCTCGTAGGTCAGGCCGGCGGCCTTGAACTTGTCGGCGTATTCGGCCTCGAACACCTCTTCGAAGATGTCCTTGAAGCGGCCGTCATAGGCTTTCAGGATGGTGTTTTTGGTCGACAGATAGACCGGATAGCCGCGCTGCAGGCCGTAGGCAAAGCTCGAATGGGCAAAGTCGCGGATGGAATCATCTAGGTTGTACATGGCCATGGCCACGCCGGCGCCGGGGGCATCGAACACGTCATGCTCGATGACCTTGCCATCTTCACCGACGAACTTGATGGTCAGCTTGCCCTTACCGGGGAACAGGAAATCGGTGGCCTTGTACTGGTCGCCAAAGGCGTGACGGCCGACGACGATTGGCTTGGTCCAGCCAGGCACCAGGCGCGGCACGTTCGAGCAGATGATCGGCTCGCGGAAAATCACCCCGCCCAGGATGTTGCGGATCGTACCGTTCGGCGACTTCCACATTTTCTTGAGGTTGAATTCCTTCACCCGGGCTTCGTCGGGGGTGATGGTCGCGCACTTGACGGCCACGCCATACTTCTTGGTGGCATTGGCGGCATCGATGGTCACCTGGTCGTTGGTGGCGTCGCGGTGTTCCATCCCCAGGTCGTAGTAGTCGAGCTTGAGATCCAGGTAGGGGAAGATCAGCTTTTCCTTGATCAGCGACCAGATGATGCGGGTCATCTCATCGCCGTCCATGTCGACGACGGGGTTTTTTACAACGATCTTGGCCATGCCGATTTCCTGGGGCTCGAAGGATTGAGATGGGGCCCTATAGCGGAAGCCGGGGGCCTTCGTCATCCTTTGATCGGCGCGTAATCAGGCCGCAGCCCCCTAGGCGCCTTGCGGCTCATAACCGGGGCGCCATTTGATGCACCAGGGGGCGGACAGATCGACGTCAAAGCGGCGGTCGTGGGCGCGCTCGACGTTGTTCTTCGGCGGCGCCAAGGCCTTGATCGCGCGCGAGGCGGCCCAGTAGGCGGGCTTGAGAATATCGGCCGTGCCGCGTGACGTCGGGTTCATCCCTGCCCGGCGGCGCAGGATGCCGTTGGTGTAGAACACGCCGTTGGTCAGCATTGAGCGAGGGGTCGAAAACTCAACCGACATCGAGACATTCAGGTCGTCCCCGTTCAGCACCCGGTGCGGCGAATGGATCGGCCAGGAGACCGCCTCGCCGCCCTTCAGTGTGACGGACACCGCCTGGCTTTCCATTTCTGGTCTCCAGGGCAGGTCCGACAGGGTTTCCTTGAGCAGGATGGCTTCCAGCGCCAGTTCGGTGACGATCTCTTCCTTCGGCGGATAGACCAGCATCGTCTTGGTTCCGCGGATATGCCACAGCATGGTCTCGGCCGGATCGACGTGGAAGAAGATGCCCATATTGGCCGAGCTGATCAGCACGGCGGCGTCGGCCGACAGCACGCGCTGGCCGGTGGCTTTCGAAAATTCGCCCATCAACTGGTTGAAAACCTTGCGATAGGTCGGATGCTTGGTCATGGCGCTGCGGGGCGAGACCCAAAGCCGGCCACGGCGGGTGGCTTCCACCAGACCCGCGCCATCGATACCGGGCGCATCGCCGGCGATCCAGCGCAGGTCGGCGGGCGGACGCGGCGGCATGGTGCAGATGGTGATCTCTTCGCGCGGCGTCTCGTCCAGCAGCCGGGCCAGGGCCTCGTCGGTGAACAGGCCGGTCTCGGCCATGCGGTGGTTGAAGCGGACGATCTCGGTGCGGGTTTTGCGGGGGGCGGTCCTATTCCAGTCGGCGATAAGGTTCATCTGCGTTTCTGTCTCAAAGCGGTGCAATGCTGCTCTGAGACAGCAAGGCCGGGGCCAGTCTGGAACCCCCGCTTGAGCGCACGGGTTATGGGCGTAGGGTTCCCGACCACGGGGCCAAGGAGACCACCATGAAGACTCTTCAGTTGCTGCCCGTCCTGGCCCTCGTCGCCACGCTTGCCGCCTGCGCCCACGAGGGCCCGGCCTTCAATGCGCCGCCGCCGAACGTGAAGATCGTAGAGATGCGCTCGCCCCTGCGCTTTGCCCCCGAAACCCTGACCATCAGCCGTGGCCAGACTGTTGAATGGCTGAACAAGGCGGTCGAGACCCATACGGTCACCTTCGATCCGGCCAATGCCGGCAAGCCGGGCGAAATCTCGCTGCCGGCAGGCGTCTCGCCCTTCGATTCCGGCGACATCAAATCCGGCCAGGTGTTCAGCCACACCTTCGCGGTCGCCGGGACCTACCACTACATCTGCATGCCCCACCACGGCCTGGGCATGCACGGAACCATCGTGGTGCAGTAGGCAGGACAGCGAATTTCGGGATTTAGTAAACTGTCACCGAGCTACGAAATGCCCTCAGTCTGGGCGGTTGTTGCCGCATCGGGCTTCAGGGCATAGGCTCGCGGCCGGCCGCCGTTGGGGGCGGCGCCATTGTCCCTGGAGGATTGCATGAAACGCGCCCTGGTACTTTCGCTCGGCGCCGCGCTCTGCGCTGCTCCGCTGGCCCTGTCGCCGATCCTGGCCCAGACCGCTTCAAAAGTCCCGCCCGCAAAGGTCGCATCACCCGCGGCCCGGGCCCCGGCACCCGCCGCCAGGGCCGGCGCCTACAGGGCCCCGCGCAATTCCTTCGGCCAGCCCGACATGGGCGGTGCCTGGACCAATGCCTCCATCACCGGGGAAACCCGCCCGGCCGGCGTTTCGAACTTGAACTATACGCCCGACGAAGCGCGCCGACTGGAGGGTGAGGTTCAGACCGAGGTTGCGGCCGGCAACCGGCCTACCGATCCCAACGCGCCGATCGACGCGCGCGGCGGCACCTCGCTGCAGGATGGCATCCGCTCGCGCTACACCAGCACCCTGGGAAGCAACGTTGGGGGTTACAATCGCGGCTGGCTCGACCCGGGCTCATCGGTCATGCGGGTGAACGGCCAGCCGCGCTCGTCCTTCCTGACCACGCCCGATGGCCGCCCGCCCGCGCGAAAGACCGTGGCCGCGTCGACCGTCCGGGGCTTCAATACCGAGGGCGGCGAAAACGAGGATGCAGGACGCGGCGGAGCAGGTGGCGGCGCTGCGGCGGCGGGGCGTGGCGGCGGCGGTGGAGGCCGGGGCGGCAATACCCGGGCCAATCCCGAGGAGTGGCCCCTGTCCGAGCGCTGCATGATTTCATTCGGCCGCAACGCCGGCCCGCCGATGTTCCCCAACGGTTTTTACAACAACAACTACAACTTTTCCCAGGGCAAGGACTCGGTCGCCATCTGGGTGGAGATGGTTCACGACGTGCGGATCGTGCGGCTGAACGCCAAACATCGCACCGATGGCGTCCGGCCCTGGTTCGGCGATTCCATTGGCCACTACGAGGGCGACACCCTGGTGGTGGAAACCACCAATATCCCGCAGGTGCAGGCCTACAACGGCTCGTGGGAGCACCTGACCGTCACCGAGAAGTTCCGGCGCGTCGGGCCTGACCGCCTGTACTACCAGTACGTCATCCATGATCCGACCGCATGGGACGCCGACTGGGGCGGCGAGTACGAATTCGCGGCGCTGCCGAAGGGTCAGCACGTCTATGAGTACGCTTGCCACGAAGGCAACTACGCCATGGAAAACATGCTGGCCGGCGCGCGGGCTGAGGAAGCCGCCGCCCGCACCCGGGCATCGGCCACGCCGGCCGCGGTCACGCGCTAAATACCGTACCCGTCTTTTGACTTCTTCCCGGACCGCGATCGGCTAAGGTTGGCCGCCTGGGGTAAGGGGAGCAGTTGCATGACGTCTCGGCCAATGATCGCGGCTGCGGGGGGCGTCGCCCTGTTGCTGGCCGCAGTTGCAGGCGCGAGCCTGGCCCAGCAGGCGCCGGGGCGCGGGGCGGCGCCGGCCGCCGCTGTCGCGCCCACCCTGGATGTTCCCTGTGCGGCCAATCCGCCCATCGCCCCGACCAATTCCGACTGGATCGGCGCGGGCGGCGACCTGACCGGCCATCGCTATCAGCCCAACCCTGGCATCCGCGCGGCTGACGTGTCCAGGCTCAAGCCCAAGTGGACCTTTGCTCTGACGCAGGGCAACGGCCAGCCGGCGGTGATGGGCCAGTGGCTGTGGGTCTACGCCACAGGCGGCCTCTACGCGCTGGACACCCGCACCGGCTGCGTGCGCTGGCACACGGACGGGGTCTCGGCCCGCACCACGCCCATGCCGGTGAAGGCAAGCTTTTCGCCCAGCGGCTGGGCCCTGGTGATTGGTCTGCGCAACCGCACCGTAAAAGCGTTCGACGCCGCCACGGGGCGCGAGCTGTGGGTCAGCGAGGCGCTGGAGACCCACCGCTCGTCCGGCATCACCGGCTCGATCATCGTCTCCGGCAGCCAGGTCTTCGTGCCCATCACCTCGGGCGAGGAGGCCGCCGGCGCGACCGCGGGCTATGCCTGCTGTTCGTTCCGCGGCTCGCTGGCCGCCTTCGACCTGGCCACCGGGCGCAAGCAGTGGCAGGTCTATCCGATCACCGAGCCCATGCGCCCGATCCGCGTGACGCCCGCCGGCGTCACCCTGACCGGCCCGGCCGGCGCGGCGATCTGGTCGCAGCCGACGCTCGATACCCGGCGCGGCCTGGTCTTTGTGGCCACGGGCGATTCCTACACCGAGATCCCGACCAAGGGGCCGGACTCGATCATCGCCTATGAGATGGCCACCGGCCGGGTGCGCTGGCACACCCAGGTCACCCCCAACGACAACTATGTGATGAACTGCAACCGGGCGGGCGACGATGCCGCCCCCGCCAACTGCCCGGGCCCGCTGGGGCCGGACTACGACTTCGGCGCCTCGCCGGTGCTGGTCGACAAGCCCGGCGGCGGCCAAGTCGTCGTCTCGGGCCAGAAGAGCGGCCTGGTGCACGGCATGGACCCGGAAACCGGCCGCCTGCTCTGGAGCGTGCGCGTCGGCGCGGGCAGCGGCTCGCTGGGCGGCGTCGAGTGGGGCATCGCCTCGGACAACGCCCGCGTCTATGCCGGCAGCTCGGACATTCGCGGCCTCTTTGATGCGCTGATGCGCCCCCAGGGCAAGAGCGCCCTGAGGGTTGCGCCGCCGCCGCCGGAGCCGGGTCTGTCGGCCGTCAATCCGGCCACCGGCCGGCTGATCTGGAAGACGCCCACGCCAAACGCGCCCTGCAACATCCGCTCGACCGCCGTGCCTGAAGGCAGCTGCGCGGCCGGCAATTCCGGTGCGCCGGCCGTGATGCCGGGCGTGGTCTTCGCCGGCGATACGGCCGGGTGGTTCCGCGCCTATGACGCCGCCACGGGACGTATCCTGTGGGCGCACAACACCGCTGGCCAGACCTACGCCACCGTCAACGGTGTGCCGGACCAGCCCGGCGGCGGGGTCGACGGCAATGGCCCGACCATCGCGCAAGGCACGGTGTTCGTGACCAGCGGCTTCAGCGGGGCGTCGAACTATGGCTCGACCCCGACCGGGCGGAACGTGCTGATTGCCTATACGGTGGATGGCAAGTAGGGGGCGGGGCGTCCCTGAAAGGGAGCGCCAGCGCCCGCCCACCCTGTTTTACTGCATTTTGCGGCGTTTACTATCGCCGCCGGGCCGCCCTTGCGCGACTGTACGTCGTCAGAACATTTGGGACAGATGGGGTCCGGATTTAAAGGAGAGTTGGCCTCATCTGGGGTTGATATTTAGGCTGCGATTTTTCGGTGTTGCAAGCGCCGATGTTCGATGGTCTGCCGTTTGATGCTGGCCCGCTGGCGCAG
>CANJPZ010000026.1 GCA_947476325.1 Caulobacteraceae bacterium
ACGCCAGCGCCATCTGCGGAAAGACCGGCCAAGGCGCGCCCGACTCTTGCGGTCACGCGCCATGGCCTCTTGCAAGCCACCACCAGGACGGTTCAAATCAGCTCAGGACTCTCATTATGACTGGATGAGAAATGGGGGTCACGTCACGCCCAAGAGCGATTTCGTTTGCCGCCCCCGTAGTGGCGCCAACTCCGACCGCGGTGGCGTAGGAATGACTAGCGTTCGTTGCGTTTGCCTTAGCGGCTTGTCCCAGATGGCCTCCCTCCCGACAGGTTATGGAAAGGATCGTTACAGCAACAAATTGGCCCTTCAATTCTGAAGCGTGTTACTTCTGGTGGAACCGTTTTGGGGGAACTCGCGCCCTACGCCGCGTCCTGGATCTCGAACCGCTCCGGCCGCACTGCCGCCAGCAGGCCCGAGACATCCGCCCCGGGCTGCAGCCAAGTCAGGAACTCGTCCGGCTCTAGAATGACCGGCGCCCGGTCTTGAAGCCCGCCCAGCCAGCCGTCCGACGGACCGGTCAGGATGGTGAAACTGGAAAATTCGCCGGCGTCGGGCGTGTTGCAATGGTCCCAGATCCCGGCGAACCACACCGGCGCGCCGTCCTTGCGGGCGAAACGATGCTTGGTCTTGGCGCCCGCCTCGCCCGTCCATTCGTACCAGGCGCTCGCCGGCGCGATGCAGCGCCGCCTCGCAAAAGGGGCCTTGAGGGTCGCGGCGCTGGCGCAGGATTCCACCCGCGCATTGAAGGTCGTCAGCTTGAACCCGTCGCCCGCGCCCTTGGCCGTATCCTTCAGCGGCTTGCCGTTGCGCCAGAACGGCACCAGCCCCCAGCGCATTTTTTCCAGCACCCAGCCGCCGTCTTCGATCCGCGCCGTCAGCTGCGACGTGGTCGGCCGCACATCGTTATTGGCTTCTAGATTGACCGGCGCGGTTTTGACCGGAACGAACTTCGAAAGCTGTCCGTGAATTTCCGCCCAGGTCAGGCGCGAGGTGTCATAGCGTCCGCACATGGGGCCACACTATCGCCGGGCCGCCTCGCGGTCACGCCCGCAGGCTCTGGATAAACAAACCCCGACCCGCTAATCGCTGGCCGGCCCTTCCTGGCCAAATCGAGCAGCCTTTTTGAAACTCTCTCCCCATCAGCGTCAGGCCATAGAGACCAACCGCACCGCCGCGCGCGCGCGCTGGCAGGCGGGCCGGCCGGGCGAGGCCGAGGGGTTCTGGCGCGCCGTACTGGCCATCGACCCGCGGGACGCCGACGCCCTGGAGGGCCTGGGCCTGGCCGCCTCCGGCCGGGGCCAGAGGGACGAGGCCAAACGCTGGTTTGAAAAGTCCCACAAAGCCGATCCGGCCCGCCCCACAGCCCGCATCAACCTGGCCGACATGCGTCTGCACGACGGCGCATTCCGTGAGGCCCTGACCCTGGCCCGCCCGGTCATCGCAAAAACGCCCGGCCACGCCGTCGCTCACTTCATCACCGGTCAGGCCCAGCTTGAGCTGGGCGACACCGCCGCAGGCCTTGAAAGTCTAAGGACCGCCGCAGGGCTGTCCGACCCCGTCGGCGGCCACATCGAGGGCCTGGTCTACAGCCGCATCGATGTCTGCGACTGGCGCGACTACGAAACCCTGGCCGGCCTGCTGCTCGAGCGCCTGCGTTCGGGCCGTCCCATCGCCCAGCCGGCTCTGCCGATGCTGATCTGCGACGATCCGGCCGACCTGGCCACCGCCGCCCGCGCCCACGCCCGCTGGCGCTGTCCGCCGCAGCCCGCCCTGGCGCCCACTGGCGCGCTCGGCGAAGGCCGCATCCGCCTGGGCTATGTCACCGGCGAGATGCATGACCACCCCGTCGCCCAGGTGTTCGCCGGCGTGCTCGAACACCACGACCGCGAGGTCTTCGAACTCTTCTGTTTCTCCCATGGCCCGGCCCGCCCGGACGAGATCCGCACCCGCCTGGGCGCCGGATTCGAACACTTCGTCGATGTCTCACAGATGAGCGACGAACAGATCGCCCGCACCATCGCCCAATGCCGCATCGACATCGCCGTGACCCTGAGCGGCTACACGAGTGCAGCCAGGCCCGGCATCCTCACCCACCGGCCCGCCCCAGCCCAGGTCAGCTATATCGGCTGGCCGGGAACCCTGGGCTCGCCCTGCATCGACTGGCTGATCGCCGACTGTTACGTGATCCCGCCCGGCGCTGAGGCCGATTACGACGAGGCCATAGCCCGGCTGCCGAACAGCTATCACCCCAGCACGCCTGCACCCGAGGCGCCCGCATCGCCGCCCACCCGCGCCGCCGAGGGCCTGCCCGAGCACGCCTTTGTCTTCATGGCCTACAACCAGCCGCGCAAGATCGCACCGGCCCGCTTCGCCGCCTGGATGCGCATCATTGCCCGCGTTCCGGCATCCGTTCTGTGGCTGTCCGACGGCGGCGATGAGGCAAAGGCCAATCTGCGCCGCGAGGCCCAGGGCGCGGGGATTGATCCCGACCGCCTCGTTTTCGCCGCCGACCGTCCGGCCCGCGCCGACCACCTGGCCCGCAACGCCCTGGCCGACCTGTTCATCGACACCGCGCCCTACAACGCCCACTCCACCGCGCTCGACGCCCTGCGCGCCGGCCTGCCGGTCATCACCCAGAGGGGCCAGACCTTCCCGGGCCGGGTCTGCGCCGGCTTCCTCGAGGTAGCCGGCCTTGCCGACCTGATCACCGAAGACCTTTCGTCCTACGAAGAGCTCGCCGTGGCCCTGGCCCTCGATCCGGTCCGTCTGGCGGCGATCCGGGCCCGCGTCGCCGCGGCCGCCACCTCGCCTCTGTTCGATAGCGCCCGCTATACCCAGGGCCTTGAAACCGCCCTCCAGACCATCCACCGGATGACCCTGGCCGGCGAATCGCCCCGGTCCTTTTCGGTCTAGTCCTGCGTCACGTTCGGCAGGGTGATCGTAAAACCCTTCTGCTTCAGCTGATCCGGCACCCCGTCCTTGTGCAGCAGGTCGACCGCCTGCGTCGCTCACCGCCTTCAGGCGCTGGGTCTCGGCATTGAAGGCCTGGACCAGCACCTTTTGCTGCTCAACTGGCCGGTCTGCGCTCATCGCCTGCAGCGCCGCCGTCAGCTGGCTGCCGTCGAGGACCATGCTCGCGCAGTCGCGCTGCACTTTGCGTATTCCAACTTCGTCCGCGTACATATGACGCTGCGTGTTACCCCGGCGATGGCCGCTGGCATGACTGATAAGCTTTGGGAAATGGCCGATCTGGTCGCGGTTGTCGAAGCTGCGGATGCCCCTGCCAAAAAGCGCTCGCCGTACAAAACGCGGTCGGCAAATTCAGAATGAACTACTGCCGACGAACCTCAAGCCTTGACGCCCTCGCCCGCGCATGGCGAAGGTCAGGCCAAGAAGTCCTCGGGAGGGATCACCCCATGCGCCGCCTGCTCGTCCTCATCGCCGCGACCACCGCACTCACCGGCTGCGCCCGCCTGCAGGAAGCGGCCGGCGAGCTGAATGATGTCGCCCACGGCCAGATCGGCACCATCCCGCGCGCCCCCGCCTCCATGCCGCCGCCCACCGCCGCCCCGGCCCAGCAGGCCGCGGCGCCCGCCGTCCCGGCCGCCCCCCGCGTCGGCGCCGCCCAGTCCGCGCCCGCCCCCGTCGCCGCCGCCCCGGCGCCGGCGCCCGAGCGCCGCAGCATCTTCACCGGCCGCGCACGCGCGCCGCAGCAGGACGTTTCGGCCACCGACCGCACCGTCTATCGTCAGATGACCCTAGCGGGCCTGGCCAAGACCGTCCGGGACGGCACCCTGCGCGATGGAGAATTCATCGAGATCACCGCTCCGGTCGACGGACGCTTCAACCGTCAGATAGTTATCGACCTGCGCCTGGGCGACGGTCAGGCCGCCTCGCGCCGCGCCGGCGACTGCATCCAGGTGCTGCTGCCCTATTTCGTTGACCAGAAGAAGTTCGAGTCCGGCCGCTACCGGATCCGCGGCGCCTACCACAAGGCCGAGCGCGATCCGTTGTTCACCTACGAACAGAACCGCTACGAGCCGGCCTGCGGCACAGCCTATATCCACGCCCGCTGGATGGACGCCGCGCCCTAGCGGCCGGGCTTGATGTGATCTAGCTTTCGCCTTGAACGCCGTTCAGGGAGGAACGCCGCCATGATCCGCAAGATCGCCATCGCCGCCACGGCCCTCGCGCTGGGGGCCGTCGGTCCCGCCTGGACCCAGTCCGAGCGCCCTGACCAGACCGCCTTCAAGGGGCTCTACAAGGAGCTGGTCGAGATCAACACCACCCTGTCGGTGGGCAACTGCACGACTGCCGCCAACGCCATGGCCGCCCGTCTGCGCGCCGCCGGTTATCCCGCCTCGGACGTCCGGGTTCTGATCCCCGAAGGCCACCCGAAATTCGGGGCCCTGACCGCCGTGCTCAAGGGCAGCGACCCGCGCGCCCGGCCCATCCTGCTGCTGGCCCACATCGACGTGGTCGAGGCCAAACGCGAGGACTGGGTTCGTGATCCCTTCAAGCTCATCGAGGAAGGCGGCTATTTCTACGCCCGCGGCGCCAGCGACGATAAGTCCATGGCCGCGATCTTCACCGACAGCCTGATCCGCTACCGCACCGAGGGCTTCAAACCGAAACGCGACATCAAGCTGGCCCTGACCTGCGGCGAGGAAACCGAAGACACCTTCGACGGTCTGGACTACCTTCTGAAACATAACCACGAAGCGGTGGACGCGGCCTTCGCCCTCAACGAAGGTGGCGGGGGTCGTCTCAACGAGCAGGGTGAGCGCATCTCCAACGGCCTGCAGGTCGGTGAAAAGATCTACCAGGACTTCTATCTGGAAACGACCAATCCCGGCGGCCACTCCAGCCGCCCGGTCAAGGACAACGCCATCTACGAACTGGCCGGCGGCCTGACGCGACTGGGCCAGTACGCCTTCCCGGTCGAGATCAATCCGGTGACCCACGCCTACTTCGCCGGCAACGCCCCGCTGACACCCGGCGCCGTCGGCCAGGCCATGGCCAAACTCGGCCGCGAGGGCCCGCCGGATCTGGCCGCCGCCCAGGTCGTCTCCGAAGCCAGTCCCAGCTGGAACGCCATGATGCGCACCACCTGCACGGCCACCATGCTCGAAGGCGGCCATGCGCCCAACGCCCTGCCCCAGCGGGCCAAAGCCACAGTCAACTGCCGCATCCTGCCCGGACACACCGTGCCTGCGACGATGGCGGACCTGACCCGCATCATCGCCGAGCCGAAGATCCGGATAAGTCTGGTGGCCGAGCCAAGCACGGTTGGTGTGTCCCCGCCGCTCTCGTTCGAGGTCATCGGTCCCGCCGAGCAGGTCGGCCGCAGGCTGTGGGGCGACAAGGTCCCGCTGGTGCCGATGATGTCCACCGGCGCAACGGACGGAAAATTCCTCAACGCCGCCGGCATTCCGACCTATGGCCTGTCAGGCATCTTTTCCGACCCCGACGGCGGTGGCATCCACGGCCTCAACGAACGCGTCCGCGTCCGCTCCCTCTATGAAGGCCGCGACTTCCTCTACGAGGTGGTCAAGCTCTACGGGATGGGCGGCTGAAGCCCCCCATCCCGCCATCACATCCGGTGCAGGCCGCAGATCTTGTTACCGTCGGGATCACGCAGATAGGCTAGGTACATCTTGCCCTTGGCGCCTTCGCGCACGCCGGGCGGGTTCTCGCAGGTGATCCCGCCGTTCGCCAGGCCGGCCGCGTGCCAGGCGTCGGCCTGTTCGGGCGATGAACAGGCAAAGCCGATCGTCCCGCCATTGGCTGCCGTCGGCGGCTCGCCGTTGACCGGCAGAGACACAGCGAAAACCCCGGCCGGGGTGCGATAGAATATCCGGTGACCGTCCACGTGGGCCGGCGGCACGCCCAGAGTCCCCAGCACTGCGTCATAGAACGTTTTGGCCCGGTCCAGATTACTGGTGCCGATCATGATGTGCGAAAACATAAACTCTCCCCTTGTCTGCTCTGGACATGCGGCAAGCTCCCCGTCCTGACAATCCTATTTTCGTACCCCGCCCGATTCACAATGCCTCACGCTGCGGCTTTGGAAAGCACTGATGCAGCACGGGCCCAAGCCGTTCAGCGTCAGAGACTGCCCCCGCCCCGCAAGTCGCCAGGAACCACAACCGCGCCACCTCGGCCTGCTGATCATAGCCCAGGGCATCAAACCGGCTGGCCGCCGTCACATGCCGCACGTCATAACCACGGTGCGGCCAGGTTAGGTACTGCGACAGGTAAAGGGCCGGATTGAGCCGCCGGCCCGCCCACTGCCAGACATGCACCATCTCGTGGACGATGAAATCGCCGAGCCCGGCGGCATCGCCCGCGTAATCGTCTCGGTAGGCCCCGCGCGCCACATGGATATGCCGTCCCAGGGCGATGGCCCGGTTGCCGAACCAGAAGGCGGCCAGCGCCAGCAGGTTTCCGTCCCAGCCCCGGTGAACCCTCACCCGCTGCACGTCTACCGCATCGCCGAACACCGGGCGCAGGCCCGCCATCTCACCCTGGGTAAGCGGACGGCTGACTTTGCGCATTGGCTGCGTCATCATCCTGCAATCAGGTTACGCTAGTCTGCAAAACCAACCGGCCCGGGCCTCACGTTGCATTGACACCCGGCGCCGGTCTAGCGACGAAGGTTTTCGTTGTTCAGCTTCATCTCAGGAGATGCCCGATGGCTCACAAGTTTGAAATCTACAAGGACAAGAAGGGCGAGTTCCGCGTCCGCTTCAAGTTCAACAATGAAGTCATGGTCTCCTCGGAAGGCTATGCCTCCAAGGCCAGCGCCCAGAACTGCATCGAATCCATCAAGAAGAATTCTCCCGGCGCCGAGACCGAAGACAACAGCTAGTCCCATGCGATTGCGGATGGGCTGATTCAGCCCGTCCGCAACTGGGCGATCATCACGCTGAGATCCAAGCCGGCCGCAAGGCCATCCGGCGCCGTGCGCCGCATCCCTTCAGCCGCCGCCGTCAGGCCCGCTTCCAGATCACGCCGCCGCGCCCCGGCCAGCAGCGCCCCACGCACCGTCGGCTCATCGCTGACCGCCGCCCGCGCCAGCCAGGCAGGCCAGGCTTCCAGAATGCAAACCTCGATCAGTCCGTTCCACTGATCACGCGTCACCATCCGCCAAACCTCGTTCAGCCGCCACAGGGCTTTTGGATCGCTGCCTGATGCGCCCACCGCGCCCACCCGCCGTTCCAGGCTTGAGGTGCGGATCGGCGCCGCGTTCAGCCGGGCCCGCGCGTGCAGCCGGGCAAATGCCTTGCCCGCCTCGTTCAGATCCCGGCTCAGCCAGCCGCGCGCCGTCAGCAGGCCCAGCGGATTTCCGCCGCCTTCAGCGCCCCGCCCGCCGCCGCGACATCGCCCAGCAGAGCGCGCCGGATGGCCAGCACCCGGTCGTTGGGTCCCGGCGGCTTCAGCCTGCCATTGTCATAGCGCTCGCCGTCCTTGCGTGGCCGCCCGGCCCGCTAATGGCCGGCGGGGGCTGCGCCGCCCTTGCGGGCCGCCTTGATTGACCGGTGCGGTCTTGAGCCTTTTCCCATCTCAACATTATTGCATGTCGCAAAGTTCACCGCGACAGCCGTTGCGTATGACGAATCCGGCGCCGGGCAATATTGGACATTGACCTTGGCGAGATCTGGCGACGCCCGGGACGCAGGACTGAGCCGTTCTGGCCGGCCGTCTCAACCGGCAAATCGACTATCGCGGGACCAACACCAGGACCGGCGCCCGGCCTTTAGTTGGCCAGGGCCTCGTACAGATCCTTGGTCACCGGCGCCGCGCGCGCCAGGGTTTCCGCATCGCCCCGCAGGAACAGCACGTTCTGCATGAAGGCCACCGCCATGGTCTTGCGCGGCGTCTGGCCGGGCGCCAGCGAGTCCAGCTCCACCTGGACGATGAAGATCCGCAGCTGACGGCCGGTCTGGGTGCGCAGCACATCCAGCGCCACAGCGGTCGAGACCCTGTCCGAGCAGTCCAGGCCATAGGCTTCCGGCTGAGCCGTGGTCGCGGCCACGCGGTACAGCGCGCCGGTCTGGATCGGCAGGATGGTTCCGTCCTGGGCCACCGCCGTGCCGGCTGCCTTGCGATAGAGCGCGATGTCTTCTTCCAGCACGGATTCGGGTTCAGCGGCGGCGTCCGAGGCCGGACCGGGCCAGCGCACCAGTTCGAACTGGCAGCCAAAGCCTTCCAGCTGATAGGTCCGCCGGTCGTCGGACCAGAACCGGACCTTGCCGTCTGCGTATCGCTTGGGCGCCGCGCCCGTCAGGCCCGCCTCGCGATCGGCCTTGCTGACGCCCAGCACCTCGGCCGACTGGAACGAAACCTGCGCCCAGGCCGCCCCTCCCGCCGCCAGGCCACACCCCAGCGCCAGAACGGCCGCGATCGCGATATAAGCCCTCGTCCAGGTCATGTCCCAACCATAACCGGACTCCCGCGTCCGGTTCCAGCCCTGCGAAGGACTACAGCTTGACGTTGTAATGCTCGCGGCAATAGGCTCCTGCGTGGGTGAGGAGCTGCCATTGACCGCCGCGCAGGGCCGCCCACGCCGTTTCAAGGCTCAGCGGGCCGTATAGCCGCCGTCGATGACCAGTTCGGATCCGGTGACGAACTTGGCCTGATCCGAGGCCAGATAGACCGCGCCCCAGGCGATGTCATCGGGTTCACCCATGTGTCCCAGGGGGTGCAGACCGTCCACCGCCTTTCGGCTGGCGGCGGGATCAGCCTGTTGACCGAGGAAATGCTCGACCATGGGCGTGACGATGAAGCCCGGATGGATGGAATTCACCCGGATCCTGTCCGGCGCATAGATCATGGCGTCGGTCTTGGTCATCAGTCGCACCGCGCCCTTGGATGCATGATAGGGCGGCGCATCAGCCGCGCCGACCAGGCCGTAAATCGAGGACAGGTTGATGATGCTGCCGCCGCCAGCGCGTTTGAGATGCGGGATCGCGTGCTTGGTACAGAAGAACACGCCCTTCACATTGATGGACTGCACGAAATCCCACTCCGCCTCGGTGATTTCGTGGGTCGGCTTGCTGGCGCCGGAGACGCCTGCATTGTTCACCAGCACGTCGATCCGGCCAAAGTGGAGCGCGACCTCGTCGATGACCTTTTGAACCTGCGCCTCGCTGGACACATCGCAGGCCCAGGCGCGCGCCGGAAACCCCCGGGCCGCAAGTTCGGCCGCCAGAGCAGAAGCGCCCTCGACGTCCCGATCCAGAACGGCGATCGATGCGCCCTCCTCGGCCATGCGGATGGCCGTGGCGCGGCCGAGGCCGAGCGAGGCCCCGGTGATAATGGCGATCTTGCCTTGCAAACGGTCCATTGGCGCAACTCCGGTGAATATGAGTTCTCAGTCAAACCCGCCTGACCTTGCGGCGCCATGCGCAGGATCAATTTGGCAGGCCAGGCGCAGACCGCCAATACCGGCCGCAGGGCCGCGGCCCGCGCCTTCAGGCGACCTGGCGCTGATCCGGCTCGATGGCGATGTTCTGGGCCAGACCGCTGAGCGCGACACGCACCAGGGCGGAATCACTCAATCCCGTTTGCCGCCGCAAGGCGTCCAGACGCTGGCGTTCTCCATCGTTCAGCCGGGCCTGAACCAGGTTCAGGCGCTTGCCTCCTTCAAGCCGTGGCGCATTTCCCGTCCTTGTCGTGGCAACCATGCCAACCTCCTTTCGAGGGTTGAATAATTGCATATTGCAATTTTTCGGGCAATGGCGATTGCGGTCATTTTGGGCGTGACTTGGTCATACGTTTATTCGATACTGCAAACATGAGCAGTCCGAACCACCTCAGGGCCTGGCGCGAATTTCGCCGCATGACCCAGGAAAAGCTGGCCGAAACCATCGGCACGCGCGGCTCGGTGATTTCCCTGCTCGAAAGCGGTGACCGGCGGCTGTCGGACAAATGGCTGCGCCGTCTGGCGCCTGTTTTGGGCACAACGCCCGGCCATTTGCTTGACTACGACCCCGAAACCCTGCCGACCGACCTGCTGGACATCTGGGCTTCCATCCCCGACGACCGCAAGGCCCAGGCCATGGAAGTTCTCAACACCTTCCGCAAGATCGCCTGATCTCACGCGTCGAGACTTGCGATTTGCAATGTTTTTGACCGGGAATCTGCTCCATGGGCGCGGGCGACCGGGCGCGTCACGTCGTCAATCCGGGATAAAATTGCAAAGACGCACCTCGCCGGATCGCCGCCTCGACAACTTCGCCTGCCGCGCGCTTCTCCTTAGACCTTGGCCGCAGATCGGCTATAAAGAGCCAAAGCTGGTTCGGTGCGCAGCAATCCTTGCCTCCGGCCTTCGACAGTAAACGGGGAAACATTGATGAAGCCGATCTTCGCAACCGTGGCTTTTGCGGCCGCAATCGCCGTCGCGACCGCCGCGGCGCCGCAGCAACCCAAGGCCCAGGCCAAGGGCGCCCGCCCTGACGCCGTCGTCCTGGGACCCGGCTCGTTCGCCTGCTCGGCCTGGACGACCGAGCGGACGGCCAATACCGCCTTCGGCAGCGCCATGGTGGTCTGGGTGACGGGCTACCTGACCGCTTTCAACGCGACCGGCCTTGAGCCGTCGCGCAATGTCACCGAAGGCATCGACATCAATGCCGTGGCCGCCCAGGTGGACGCCACCTGCCGGGCCAATCCGACCATGCAGATCGGCGTGGCGGTGTCTCAGACCCTCAACACCCTGATCCAGCGCAAGGGTTACAACCCCGCCGGTCTGGCCCAGGTCGCGCCCCTTCCCAAGGGCTCGCTCCGGTAGGGATCTGGTCGGGGCGGCAAGATTCGAACTTGCGACCCTCTGCTCCCAAAGCAGATGCGCTACCAGGCTGCGCTACGCCCCGAACGGCCGCGTCATGACACGCCCGGCCGCACGGGGCAACGGCGCGTCTTGCTCCAGCCTTGATCCGCACTAAGGTCGCCGCTCATGAGAACGCCACTCCTGTTGATCATTGCGGCGCTGGCGTCCTGCGGCGCCCAGCAGGACAAGGCCGCAACGCCGGTTGCGCCTGCGCCCGCCATCGCGCCGCTGTATCGCGTCCAGGTGGTCAACACCTACCCCCATGATCCCAAGGCCTTCACCGAGGGGCTCTTCTTCCAGGACGGCCTGCTCTACGAAAGCACCGGGCTTGAAGGCAATTCCTTCATCCGCAAGCAGCGCCTTGAGACCGGCGAGGTGCTGCTCCAGCGCGACATCTCGGCCGCCTATTTCGGCGAGGGCATCGTGGCCTGGGGCGACCAGCTCTATGAGCTGACCTGGCAGTCCCACAAGGGGTTCATCTACAACCTCGCGGACTTCAAACCGAAGAGCGAATGGACCTATCCGGGCGAAGGCTGGGCGCTGACCCGCAACGATACGTTCATCATCATGAGCGACGGCACCGCAGACCTGCGTTTTCTCAAGCACAACACCCTGGCCGAGGACCACCGGATCACCGTCACCCTGAACGGCCAGGGCCTGAAGAACCTCAACGAACTGGAATGGATCAAGGGTGAGATCTGGGCCAACGTCTGGCAGACCAACGTCATTGTCCGCATCGATCCGGCCACCGGCCACGTCATTGGCCGCATCGACCTGTCGGGCCTGCTAACGCCTGCCGACCGGGCCGGCCGTCAGGTCGATGTGCTCAACGGCATTGCCTATGACGCCGCCACCGACCGCATCTTCGTCACAGGCAAGCTCTGGCCAAAAATGTTCGAGATCAAGCTGGTCCCGCGTTAGGCCCCATGAAACCGGAACCGCCCGCGCCAGGACAATCCGCCTCCCCGCACATTAACCCGCGGGCGGGCGCGCCCATCGAACTGAGCATCAAGGACACCAACCAGCTTTTCCAGAGCCTTGACCCCCACCCCTTCCGGGAAAGGGATCTTGATCCGGCCGTCGAGGAATTCGTGGTCGACTGGGCGCTCGAGCTGCCGCGCAACGCACCGATCCAGCTGGTCGTTCACCTCCCCGCCGCCGAAGCGGCCAGGCCGCGCGCCGCTGAAATCGACGAGGCGATCCGCGGCTATTTTCTCTATCGCGCCGAGATGACCCAGCTGCAGCTTCGCGAACTGATCCGTCAGGGCCGCACGGCCCTGGCGATCGGCATCGCCGTACTTGGCGTCTGTGTTCTGTTGGGCTCAGCGCTCTCACCGCTGTTTGGCCAGGGTTACGCCGCGCGATTCTTCAATGAAGGGCTGATCATCGTTGGCTGGGTCGCCAACTGGCGGCCACTGCAGATCTTTCTCTACGACTGGTGGCCCTATGTCCGCCGCCGCCGCCTTTACCTGCGGCTGGCGTCGGCCAGGATCGACCTAGCCCCGTTCTGATCGCAGGGCCGTTGCCGTGCTCCACTTTCTAATCGCCCCGTCATCCATTATGAGGGGCTCATGCGTCTTCAAACTGCTCTTGTCGGGAAACTCTCCATCGCCGCCCTCGTGGCTGCGAGTCTGACCGGCTGCGCCAATGTCGATTCCTTCGCGATGGGCGACCTGCCGGTTCCCGCCAATTCACCAGTGGCCATCGCCGCCCGGGACGCAGCGCGCAATCCAGGCGCCTTCCCCACCTTTGCCGGCATCCCCAGGGCCGACGCCCACGATCTGGGCCCGATGAAGAGCACGATGAGCAACACCGCCTTGCTGGCTCAGGCCGACAGCCTGCGCGCGGCCGCGGCCGCCTCGCCGCCCATCGATCAGGCTGCGATCGAGGCCTACGCAACCCAGCAGAAAGCCCTTCTGGCGGGCGTGCCTGTGCCCTCCGCCACCGATATCGCTGAAATCGAGGCCTTCGCCGCAGCGGCCCGCGCACGAGCTATTCCGCCTCCGGTCCCTAAATAGGGGCTTTCCGGAGGCCGATCCGCTTCATCGCGCTCATGGATTTGAGCCCCGCGACGGGCTATCCATGGATTCCAGAATCTTGAACGATACGGGCCCCGAGGGAGGGGCCAAGGCCATGACACCAGAGTTTCACCGCATCCGACGTCTGCCGCCGTACGTCTTTGAAGAGGTCAACCGCCTCAAGGCCAAGCTGCGCGCCCAGGGCGTCGACATTATCGACTTCGGCATGGGCAATCCCGACATGCCGACCCCCCAGCACATCGTCGACAAGCTGTGCGAGACCGCCCGCGACCCCAAGGCCGGCCGCTATGCCACCTCCAAGGGCATTCCCGGTCTGCGCAAGGCCATGGCCGGCTACTACGACAAACGCTTCGGCGTAAAACTCAACCCCGACACCGAGGTGATCGCCACCCTGGGGTCCAAGGAAGGGTTTGCAAACCTCGCCCAGGCCCTGACCGCGCCGGGCGATACGGTCATCTGCCCGAACCCGGCCTATCCGATCCACGCCTACGGCTTCATCATGGCAGGCGGCGTCATCCGGCACGTGCCGGCCCTGTCGCCGGAGGAATATCTCTCGGGCATCGACCGGGCCATCAAGCACTCGGCGCCGCCGCCTTCGGTGCTCATCCTGTCCTACCCGTCCAACCCCACCGCCCAGTGGGTCGATCTGGACTTTTACAAGGAGGCCGTGCGTCTGGCCAAGAAGCACGACCTTCTGATCCTGTCGGACGTCGCCTATTCCGAGATCTATTTCGACGACAACCCGCCGCCGTCGGTCCTCCAGGTCGAGGGCGCCAAGGACATTTCCGTCGAGATCAACTCACTGTCCAAGACCTATGCCATGGCCGGATGGCGAGTCGGCATGGTGGTCGGCAACGCCCGCATCTGCGCGGCCCTGGCGCGGGTGAAGTCCTATCTGGACTATGGGGCCTACATTCCCATCCAGGTGGCCGCCGCCGCCGCCCTGAACGGGCCTCAGGACTGCGTCGACGAGATCCGCGCCATCTACAAGTCGCGCCGCGACGTTCTGGTCTCGTCGATGAAGCGCGCCGGCTGGGACATCCCCTCGCCGCCCGCTTCAATGTTCGCCTGGGCCAAGGTGCCCGAGCAATACAAGGACGCCGGATCGATGCTGTTCTCAAAGCTGCTGATCGAGGAAGCCGGCGTCGCCGTCGCTCCCGGCATCGGTTTTGGCGAATACGGCGAAGGCTATGTGCGTATCGGTCTGGTCGAGAACGAGCAGCGCATCCGCCAGGCGGCGCGCAACGTGAAGAAGTTCCTTGATCAGTCCGGCCAGATTCTCAGCCGCGTCCGCGACCTGGAAACCGAAGGCGTCTAGAGCGCATTCCAAAAAGCGGGAACCGGTTTCCGGAATAAATGCGCTTTAAAACAAAGACTTGGAGCGGCGATCTGATTCCATAAGATCGCAACCCGCTCTAGGGCGCTATGACCATACAGCTCAGCCGCTTGGCCCTCAGGGTCGAGCAGGCTGCGCTGGCGGATTCGGCCGTAAAGCCCATGAACTGGGCGCGGAAGAAGCCGTTCACGGCATCGCCGATGTTCGATTCGAACGCCCCGAACACGTCGGTGAATCGCCGCCCGATACTGTCGATCTGGCTCTGGGCCGCGCTCTTCTGGCGGAAGGCTCCGACCTGCACGGCATAGCTGCCCGCGGCAGGGGTGCCGGCCGCGATACGCACCGGCGCGGTGGCCACGGCGGCGGGGGCTTCGTCGCCCTCGCCATCCTCGTCGTCATTGGCGGCCAGGGCCACGCCGGCGGGATCGACGAACCGGTTGAACTGCGGGCCCTCGAACAGACTGCGGGCGTCGGCGATCTGCTCGCCGGCGTCGCGGCGGCGCGCCACGTCAAAGCCTACCTCCAGAAGGTGTTCGACCTCGCCATCGCGGGCCGCGCCGGATGATCCGCCCAACACCACCGTGATCAGCCGCCGGTCGCCCTGCACCGCCGAGGCGGCCAAATTATAGCCCGAGGCGCTGGTGTAGCCGGTCTTCAGACCGTCCACGCCCGGCATGGTGCGCAGCAGGTTGTTGTGGTTGTTCATTGTTTTGCGGCCGTAGGTGAATTCCTTCTGGCCGAAGTAGGAATAGTACTGCGGAAAGTCGTGCATTATCGCCCGTGACAGGATGGCGATGTCGTGCGCCGTCGAAATCTGCCGGCTGTCCGGGAGACCGCAGGCGTTGACGAACCGGCTGTTGGCCATGCCCAGAGCCTGGGCCTTCAAGGTCATCATCGCCGCAAAGCGCGTCTCGGTGCCACCTAGGTGCTCGGCCATGGCGACGGCCACATCGTTGGCGGACTGGATGGTCATGGCCTGGATGGCGTCTTCAACGCTCAGCGTACCGCCCGGCGCGATGCCCAGCTTGGTCGGCTGCATGCTGGCGGCGTGGCGCGACATGGTGATCTGGTCGGTCAGGCGCAGGTCGCCGCGGGCCAGGGCCTCGAACGTCAGGTACAGCGTCATCACCTTGGTGACCGAGGCGGGATAGCGCGGGCTGTCGGCGCGGATCGAATAGAGCACCTCGCCCGACTGGGCGTCGATGACGATCGCGGCGTACTTGGATTGCGAGTTGCTTCTCGTCTGGGCATTGGCGGCGACCGGCAGGCTCAACGCCCACGCCACCGCGATAATTCCCAGGCAAATGGCGCCTAACCTGCGCCGAAGTTGTTCAATCATACCACAAACCAGACTCATTCACGGTCGCCCCCGCAAAGCCGCTAGGACCATGGTATCATCCACCCTTCCCATTTCACCAAAGTAAACAACTGGTGAGGATGATGCGACCTGCGGTCGCGGGTCGCGAGAAACCCGACTTTGTGAAGCATTTTGTGCAGTGCACAATTTTCCCTTGATCCAGCCAACCACATGCTCTATATGGTGAATGTCGGATTTTTAGACAGACGTACCAAACTCTTACGCTGCAACGCGGCAAACCCCGCCGCACCTCAGGAGAGACTCCATGGCCAAGGCCGCTGACACCATTCAGACCACGATCGAGCAATACACCACCGCCGGAAACCAGGCTTTCAAGGACGGCGTTGAAAAGTCCCTCACCGCCCTCAACGACATCAATGCCCAATCCAAGCAGAACCTCGAAGCCGCTGTCGCATCGGTGACCGCCGCCGCCAAGGGCGCCGAAACCCTGGGCGCCCAGGCCATCGCCTATTCCAAGAAGTCGGTTGAAGACACCGTCTCTGCCGCCAAGAGCCTGACGGGCGCCAAGACCGTTCAGGAAGTTGTCGAACTGCAGACCGCGTGGGCCAAGTCGGCCATGGAAGGCTACCTGGCCGAAATGAACAAGGCTTCGGAAGTCGTCGCCGCCTCGATGAAGGACCTGATGGTTCCGCTCAACACCCGCGTCACCGCGACGATCGAAAAGTTCCAGGCCGTCCGCTAACCTCTCCCAAGCGCGGACGATCTGATGTAAGGCCCGGGCGGAAACGTCTGGGCCTTTTTCATGGGTCAGACGCCGGCGTCTTCCCGCTCCTGCGGCGTCATCACGCGCCAGCCTTCGGGACGCAGGATCTCCAGGGGCTCAAAGCGCGCCTTGTAGGCCATCTTCTCGCTGCCCCGCACCCAGTAGCCCAGATAGACGTAATCCAGGCCCGCGCGCCGGGCCCGCGCCACATGATCCAGGATGATGAATGAACCCAGGCTGCGCCGGCGCGCCTGCGGATCATAGAAGCTGTAGACCATCGACACCCCGTCCACGAGCGTGTCGATAAGCACGCAGGCCATCAGGGTTCCCGGGGATGTCGCATCATCGCCCAGACGATACTCGACAACATGGGTCCTGACCGCGGTGTCCTCGACCATGGCCACATAGTCGGGCCAGTTCATGCCGGCCATGCCGCCGTCGGCGTGGCGCGCATCCAGATAGCGCCGCAACAGCTCAAACTGTTCGCTGGTCGCCTCGGCCCCGGCGCGCGAGACGGTCAGATCAGCGTTGCGCTCAAGGACGCGCCGCTCGGAGCGCGAGGCCACATGCTCCTGCACCGGTATCCGCGCCGAGACACAGGCGTCGCACCCGGGGCAGGCCGGCCGGTAGGCGATGTTCTGCGAGCGGCGAAAGCCCCCCAGGGTCAGGGCGTCATTGACCGCAGCGCCCTCGTTCAGCGGCAGATGGGCGAACACCTTGCGCTCCAGCCGGCCGGGCAGATAGGGGCAGGGCTGCGGAGCCGTCAGGAAGAACCGTAACTCGCGGGACGGAAACAGCTGACTCAAGGGGCGACGGGCCTTGTACGACTCCCCCGATTGAGGAGCCCGTCGCTGATTAGGTCAAATCCCCTCGCGCTTCGCAAGTCCCGGACTCAAAGCCCGCGATCCGGCGGCAGAACCGGCTTGGCGCCGAGCAGCAGGATGGCGATGCGGCGATTGCCGGTCAGCTTGGGATCGTCCGGATACAGCGGCTCGGAATTGGCCATGGCCATGGCACCGCGGATGCGGTCCGGATTGACCCCGGCGCGCACCAGGATCTGCCGCGCGGCGTTGGCCCGCGCACCGGACAGGGTCCAGTCAGAATCCTCTGTCCGCCCCGTCGAGCCGACATTGGTGTGACCCGAAATCCGGATCTGGTTGGGCAGGGCGTTCACGGTCTTGGCGATGGACTGGAGCAACAGTTGAACCCGCTGGGTCGGCGCGGCCGAGCCCTGGTCGAACATCGAGCGGCCTTCCTGGTCGACCAGCTGGATCAGCAGACCCTCATCGGTCTGGGTCATCTGAACCTGCTTCGACAGCTCGGCCAGTTGCGGCATCTGCTGCATGGCCTGACGGATGGATTCAGCCGCGCTGGCGAAATCGGCGGCCTGCTTCTGTTGCAGCGCCTGTTTGAGCTGGTCCTCGCTGGCCGAGTTCAGGCTCGCCTGGTCACTGGATCCGATATCGGACGGATTGGGGCTTTCCGGCGACAGCTTCTCGACGACGGACATCGAACCGGCGCCCTTGACCCCATCGTCGCCCAGCGCCGTGCCCGCCAGGATACTGCCGTTGCCGCTGGAGGTGGCCGAAACCGAGGCCGGCGCGAAATAATCGGCCAAGCCCTTTTTTTGCTCGGGGCTGACGGTGTTGATAAGCCACATCAGCAGAAAGAACGCCATCATCGCGGTCACGAAGTCGGCATAGGCCACCTTCCAGGCGCCGCCGTGGTGGCCGGCGGCCATCACCTTCTTGACCTTCTTGATTGTGACTGTGGCTTCGCCGAGCGACATGCCCTACCCCGCTTGAACTGAGGCGGCCAATGTCGCCGCGGCGGGTTAAGATGCCGTTGAGGATAATCCGGCGGTCAGACCAGCTTTTTCTTCATCCGCACTTCGCGCAGCGTGCAGCTCCACGAGGCCATGACGATCGAGTGGGTGTGTACATAGCCGCCCTCGTGTCGCACGCCGTCCAGCATGGCGCCCTTGGTCACGCCGGTGGCCGCGAAGATCGCTTCACCCTGGACGATCTCGTTGAGCGTGTATTTCTTGTCCAGGTCCTTGATGCCCAGCCGCGCGGCGCGAGCCTTCTCATCGGCATTGCGGAACACCAGCCGGCCCTGGAACTGGCCGCCGACGCACTTCAGCGCCGCGCAGGCCAGAACGCCTTCCGGCGCGCCGCCCTGGCCGATGTACATGTCGATGCCCGTGGCCGAGTCAGTGGTGTGGATCACTCCGGCCACGTCGCCGTCGGTAATCAGATAGACCCGCGCATCGACGCTGCGCAGCGATTCGATGATCTCGGCGTGACGCGGCCGGTCCAGCACGCAGACCGTGACCTCAGAGGTCGAGCACCCCTTGGCTTTCGCCACCGCCCGCACATTGTCCGCCGGACTGGCGTCCAGATCGATGACCCCGTCAGGCAGGCCCGGACCACAGGCGATCTTGTCCATATAGGTGTCGGGCGCATTCAGCAGGGTGCCGTGCGGCGCCCAGGCCATGACCGTCAGGGCGTTCGACATGGCCTTGGCCGTCAGGGTCGTGCCCTCCAGGGGATCGAGCGCGATGTCGATCCGGGGGCCTTTGCCCGAGCCGACCTTCTCGCCGATGTAAAGCATCGGCGCCTCGTCGCGCTCGCCCTCGCCGATGACGATGACGCCGTTGATGTTCAGGTTGTTCAGCGCCGTGCGCATGGCGTCCACCGCCACCTGGTCGGCGTTTTTCTCGTGGCCGCGGCCGATGAGGTGCCAGGCCGCCGTCGCGGCAGCCTCGGTTACGCGCACCGCTTCCAGCACCAGCGTGCGGTCAAAATCCGTATTAGCCATGGTCTAGGGTCGTCTCCCCGGGGGATGTCTTGTTGGCCGGCCTTATGACCGGATTCGTCAGGCTCGCGCGATGCGTATCAGGCGCGGACTTTCGAGCACTTGGGGCAGGGCCGCAAGCCTTGTAACCGCATCCATGATCTTCGTTTCAGCCACTTCGTGCGTCGTCAGAACGATGGGCACGCGTCCTTCGTCCTCGACGGGCTTTTGAAGGAAGCTGTCGATCGAGACGCCGGCCTCGGCCAGAGCCTCCGTCACCGCCGCCAGGGCGCCGGCCTCGTCCCGCACCATAAGGCGCAGATAGGCCTGCCCGGTGCGATGCGCCGCATCGATCGGTTTGGGCGTCTTCAGTTGGGTCGCTGGCTTCTGGAACACCGGCCGCACCGCGCCGGTCATCACATCGGCGATGTCGGCGCAGCAGGCGGCCGCCGTCGGCCCCTCGCCCGCGCCCGGTCCCTGGATGAAGATACGCGGAATACGCACGCCCTTGATGAACAGGGCATTGGTCGCGCCCACAGTCTGGCTCAGGGGATGGGCGATGGGCGCCAGCGCCGGGTGCACCCGCACCGAAATCCCGTCTCCGGCCTTTTCCGCCGAGGCGGTCAGGCGAATGCGATAGCCCAGCTCGCGGGCCAGACGGATGTCCAGAAGCTCAACCCGTTCAACGCCTTCGATCTCGGCCGCGGCATAGTTGGGCGCGCAGCCAAAGGCCAGCGCGGCCAGGATGGTGATCTTGTGAGCCGCGTCGAACCCGCCGATGTCCATGGTCGGGTCGGCCTCGGCATAGCCCTTGGCCTGCGCTTCGCCCAGCACATCGGCAAAGGCCCGCTCGTGGCTTTCCATCTCGGTCAGGATGTAGTTGCAGGTGCCATTCAGGATGCCGGCCACCGAGATCACCTCGTCGCCCACCATGGCCTCGCGCAGCATCTTGACCGCCGGGGTGCCGCCCATGACCGCGGCCTCGAACAGCAGCGGCGCGCCGTGCGCCTCGGCCAGCCTGGCCAGTTCCGCGCCATGCTCGGCGATCAGCGCCTTGTTGGCGGTGACCACGGGTTTGCCAAGGGCCAGCGCCGCCTCGACGGCGACCTTGGCCGGTCCATCCGAGCCGCCGATCAGTTCGACAAAGATATCCGTCTGCGGCGACTGGGCCAGCAAGACCGGATCGTCATACCAGTCAAAGGTGGCGATATCGAAGTCTCGCGGCCGCGACCGCGAGCGGGCGCATACGCCCGTCACCACGGCCTTGCCGCCTGCGGGCGCGAAACCCGGATGCTCGACCAGGTACTTCACCAGCCCGCCACCGACGGTCCCGAGCCCCGCGACGCCAATTTTCCAGACCTTGCTCATGACAAGGTCGGGTAGCATTCCTGCGGGACAAATGCACCCCGTTGATGTGCGGAAATTGATGCTTTAGCCCTTGAGCAGCCGGTCGCGGGCCGCATTCAGCTGGGCGGCCAGACCTTCCGAGCCGCCCTTGTCGGGATGGGCCCGCTTCATCAGCCGGGTATAGGCGGCCTGGATTTCGGCGCGTGAGGCCGACTCTTCGACCCCCAGGATGGAGCGCGCCTGGGTCAGCGGCATGGCGCCGCGTGGCGCTGGCGGATCGGGCCGGCGCGGCCTGGGCGCCGCGCGCGGCGAGGCGCGCGGGAAACGCGCCGACACCGCCATCCACACGCCCAGCACGGCCAGCACGATGGCCACCGGCCAGATCTCGCGGACCATGAAGTATCCGGCCCCGGCAAAGGCGAACAGCGAGCCCATGGCCGAGCCGATGCGCCAGGTCGGCAGGCGCAGGAACCGGCCGCCGAACGTCAGCACCAGGAACAGGATCGCGCCGCCGATGACCAGGAATCTGAACATGTCTCGCTCATCGCCTGAAATGCCCGGCGCGCCAAGCAAGGATGCAAACCGATCATTTTTGCGCTATCGGGCTGCCCATGCAAAATCCGCTCGACACCGTCCGCACCGTGGCTGATCTCCGCGCCCGCGTCGCCGCCTGGAAGGCGGCCGGCGAAAAGGTCGCCATGGTCCCGACCATGGGCGCCCTGCACGAAGGCCATCTGTCCCTGGTCGAACTGGCCCACACCCATGCTGATCGGGTTGTGGCCAGCATCTTCGTCAACCCCACCCAGTTCGCGCCCGGCGAGGATTTCGAGGCCTATCCCCGCGGCGAGGCCCGGGACGCCGGTCTGCTGGCCGGCGCCGGCTGCGACCTGCTCTATGCGCCCGGCCTCGCGGAAATGTACGCGCCCGGCTTTTCGACCACGATCATCGTGGGCGGCGTCTCCGAGGCCCTCGATGGAACTGCCCGGCCCGGTCATTTCAATGGTGTCGCCACGGTGGTCGCCAAGCTGCTCGTCCAGTGCGGCCCCGACGTCGCCATCTTTGGCGAGAAGGACTATCAGCAGCTCCAGATTATCCGTCGCCTTGTCGCCGACCTTGATCTGCCGGTGACCATCATCGGCGGCCCGACCCGCCGCGCGCCGGACGGCCTGGCCCTGTCGTCGCGCAACGCCTACCTCACCCCGGCCGAGCGCCACATCGCCCCTCTGCTGCACGAGGTGATCAGCGAAGTCGCCCGCGCCGTCGCCCTCGGCGGACCCGTCGGCCCGGCCGAGACGGATGCAAGGAGCCGCCTGGAGGCCGCCGGCTTCGCGCCCGTCGACTATGTCGAGGTTCGCGGGGCTCACGATCTGGAGCGTCTGGGTCCCGGCCCCGTCACCGGCCACGCCCGTGTCCTGGCCGCCGCTCGCCTGGGAAAGACCCGCCTGATCGACAACGTCGCGGTCTGAGCGCGCCTACCACGCCCCCAGGGTGCGCAGCTGCGCCGCCAGGTCGCCCGGGATCGCCTCGTCGCCGCCGGTCGGCAGGTCCGGCGGCGCATCGCCGGTCTCCAGATACCGCCAGCCCTGAAATGGCCGCCTCGGTTGCGGCGCGGTCAGCACGGCGGAGCGTCCAACCTCGATCTCGCAGCGGCTGCGATTGTTCTCGACGATAGTAGTCACCCCGATGATCGGGTGACGCACCAGGATCTGGCCCTTGACCACCCAGTAGAGCGAGCCCCCGTCTATCAGCTCATCAACCCTTTTGGGCGTCATTCGCGTGTGAACGATGGGCCGGCGTGTCTTCACCCACTCGGCCAGTTCCCCCACCTCGGAGACGCCGACGCAAAGTTTGATCAGGTGCACGCTCATGCCCCCTGCCTAACCCTGCCGCACGCCCTCGCCAAGACTCACTCTGCAGCCTAGGTTGCCGCCGTGGCCCATCTGCCGGACAACGTCGCTGATACCGCCCTGTCGCGCCTGTTCGCGGGCGACCAGGCCCTGCCCGACGCCAAACTGATCCATCTGCCGGGCGGCGAGCACCTGTTCGACGCCGACGATGCGCCCGATTTCGTCTACTTCCTGCGCGCCGGCCGGCTGGGCGCCATCCACCGGATCGAAGGCGAGGTGCCCCGCTTTCTCGGCGTCATCCGCCCCGGAGAGCCGGCCGGCGAGATGGCGGTGATCGGCGGCATACCGCACCGCGCGACCGTGGTGGCCCTGCGCGATTCCGAAGTCATCGCCCTGCCCGCCCACGCCTTCTTCGCCGCTGTCGAGCACAATCCGACGGTGATGATCGAGCTGTCGCGCCTGATGCTCAAGCGCACGCGCAACACCGGCGACCGCGCCGCGGCCGGCGAGCCCAGCGTCTTCGGCGTCGTCGCCGTCAACGAGGGCCAACCGGTCCGCGCCTTCTGCGAAAGCCTCTCCGACGCCGTCGAGGCCCTCGGCTACACGGCCGTCGTCGTTGGCCACGAAGCCCTGGCCGCCCCGACCGAATGGTACTCCAGCGTCGAGGCCTCCCACGACTTTGTCATCTACGCCGCCGAGTTCGACGACATCGGCTGGCGCCAGCTGGTCGGCCGCCAGGTCGACCGCCTCTTCCTGCTCGGCCGCGGCAGCTTCGAGCCGCCCGTCCGTCTCGAGACCTATGCCTCCGAGCCCCTGAAGAACCAGAACCTCGTCGACCTGATCCTGCTGCACGGCCCCGACAAGGAACGCCCGTCCGGTTCGGACGCCTGGCTGAACGCCACCGGCGTCTCACGGGTCTTTCACCTGCGTGAAGGCGATGCGAGTCACATTGCGCGCATCGCGCGGGTGATCACCGGCACATCGGTCGGACTGGTGCTGTCCGGCGGCGGCGCCCGCGCCTACGCCCACGTCGGCGCGATCCGCGCCCTGCGCGAGGCCGGCGTGCCCATCGATTTCGTCGGCGGCGCCTCCATGGGCGCCATTGTCGCGGCTGGCCTGGCCATAGGCTGGGACGACGCCGAGATGGAAAAGCGCATCCGCGCCGCCTTCGTCGATTCCAGCCCCCTGGACGATATCTCCCTGCCCCTGATCGCCATGACCCGCGGTGAAAAGGTCAAGGAGCGCCTGGCCCAGCACTTCGATGACATCCTCATCGAGGATCTGTGGCTGCCCTTTTTCTGTGTCTCGTCCAACCTGACCTCGGGCGCCTACCACCTGCACCGGCGCGGCCGGTTGCGCGACGCCCTGCTGGCCTCGATCTCCCTGCCCGGCGTAATGCCGCCCGTCACCGACGGCGAGAATGTGCTGGTCGACGGCGCGGTAATGAAGAACTACCCGGCCGACGTCATGCGCAGCCTGCACCTTGGCCCCATCGTCGGTGTTGACGTTACCCGCGGCCGCAGCATCACCGCCGAAGACGTCAAACCCCGCACCGTCTGGCGCTGGATCCTGTCCGGTGACTGGCGCCGCGGTCCGCCGATCGTCTCCCTGCTGATGCGCGCGGCCACCGTCACCTCGGGCCGCGACCTGATCGCCAGCCGCGAGGCCACAGACGTCCTCATCCTGCCGTCTGTGGAAGGGGTGGAAATCCGCAACTGGCGCGCCTTCGAGCCGGCCGTGGACTCCGGTTTTCAGGCCGCGAAGGACTCGCTGTCCCGCCTCAAGCGCCCGGTCACCGACCTGCGCCGCCGGCTGGCCAAGACCGAGGAGACCGCCGAGCACGTCCCCGCTCAGCTCCTGCGATAGAGCGCCGTCAACAGTCCGATTCCGATCAGAATGCCGCCGCCCGCCCGCTCCAGCCAAGCCCGCACCGCCGGCAGATTGGCCCTCTGGCGAATGACCCCGGCCAGCAGACCATAGCCGGCCAGCACCGTGAACTCGACAACCAAGCTGATCACCCACAGCACCAGCAACTGAGGCGCCAGGGCTGCATCCCTGTCCAGGAACTGCGGTAGCACCGCGCCCAGAAACAGGAACACCTTGGGGTTCGAGCCCTGGACGATCAGCCCGTCGACGAACGGCCGGCCTGACCGGGTGTCCACCGCCGCGTCATGGGGCCTGAACGAGGCGCGGATCGCCTTGATCCCCAGCCAGACCAGATAGGCCGCGCCCACCAGCTTCAGGATCGTGAACGCCGTCTGCGACAACCCCACCAGCGCCGCCAGGCCCAGACCGCTGAGCGCCAGATAGACCGAATTGACGATGTTGATCGCCACATTGGCCCGCAAGGCCGCGCCCGGCCCGCGCCAAACGCCCTGGCTGACCACGAACAGCACCGCCGGCCCCGGCGTCAGGGACAACAGGGTCACAAAGGCCGCATAGGCGCCCCAGACCGGAAGATGGGCGGCGTCGAACATCAGGGGCAATTACCCCCCTTGGCAAATCAGGCAAGAGCCTCCACCTTTGCGGTGTCGTTCAACAATTGAAAGGAGGTGATCCAGTGTCTCAATGTCATCACAGAAGGCTGCTGGGAATCTCCGTGAAGGGTCTCTTCACCTAAGGACCCAGCGGTTTTCTAGACATTGGCGGGCGCCGCGGGGGGCAACCCCTGCGGCGCTCTCTTTTTGTCGCCCGCCAACGCAACCGCCTGCCCCGGCGGCCACCCCCGCCCGGACCCTCAATATCGCCGCGCGTCCTATTCTCACTTGTCGTCGCCGGTTCACAGCCTTAACCTCCTGAAAAAAAAGAAGACCAAGCTCGGGAGGAGCACGCAATGGGCCCTGGCGCAAAACCGCCGCGCAGGACTGCAGGTCGGGACGAAAGGATCGTCCGCGGGCGCTCAGCCGTATCGCGCCTTGGCCTGACCTTCGGGATTGCGGGCCTGCTGGTCTCAAGCTGCGTTGCTCCTGGACAGACAGTCGTTCCGGACCCGGCCGCCGGGACGAGCCAGGCGCGAGCGCCCGCCTCGAGCGCCGCCGTCGATTCGAACAGATCCGGCAATCGGACGCCGCAAGCTCAAAACGCAAAGCTGACAGTGGTGGCGCATCGCCGGATCACCGAGCAGCAGTACCAGACCGCCATCGCCGACCTCTTCGGGCCGGCCATCAAGGTGGACGGCCGCTTCGAGCCGGAGCTGCGCAAGGAAGGCCTGCTCGCCATCGGCGCCAGCGAGGTTTCAATTTCGGATGCCGGTTTTGCCCAGTACTTCGCCATCGCCCGCCGGGTCGCCGACCAGGTTTTGCTGAGCACCCCGGCGCAGCGGGATCGGCAGGCGGCCATCCAGGACGCGCGCGACAAGGTTGTAAGCTGCGCGCCGGCCAGGGCGGATGGGGCCGACGCGGCCTGCGCCGAACGCTTCGTCCGCACCTATGGCGAGCGCCTGTTTCGCCGGCCTCTCACCGACGCGGAAGTCGCCACGCGCGTCCAGCTTGCCGAGGCCGGCGCGGTCCAGAACAAGGACTTCTATGAAGGCCTGAAGCTGTCCTTGATCAGCCTGCTCACCGCACCTGACTTCCTGTTTCGCCTCGAAGCCGTCGAGCCCGATCCCGCCCATCCTGGCTCCGTGCGCCTCGATGGCTATTCCAAGGCCTCGCGCCTCTCCTATCTGATGTGGGACGCCGAGCCCGACGCCGAACTGCTGGCCGCGGCGAAGAACGGCTCGATCCATACAACAGCGGGTCTACAGGCCCAGATCGACCGACTTGCCGCCAACCCGGCGCGCATGGAGGCCGGCCTGCGCGCCTTCTTCGCCGACATGCTCGACTTCAACATGTTTGACGACCTGACCAAGGATCCGACCGCCTACCCGAAATTCAGCCTAGCGGTGGCCGAAGGGGCCCGCGAGCAGACGCTGAGGGTGCTGGTCGATCACCTGATCACCAAAAATCGCGATTACCGCGACGTCTTCACCACCCGCGACAGCTTCATTAACCGGACCCTCGCGCCAGTTTACAAGGTTCCCTACACCTACGATGGCGAGTGGGCCCGACAGACCTTTCCGCCCGAGTCCGGCCAGTCGGGTCTGCTGACCCAGGCCACCTTCATGATGCTGTTCTCCCACCCGGGCAAATCCTCGCCGACCGTTCGCGGGGTGAAGCTGTCCGAGATCTTCATGTGCCTGCACATTCCGCCGCCGCCAGGGGACGTCGATTTCTCCAAGGTCCTGGGCTCGAGCGCCGGCACAGTGCGCCAGCGCCTGCTTGTGCACGCCAACAACGCGGGATGCTCAAGCTGTCATCTGCTCAGTGATCCGCCGGGTCTGGCGCTCGAAAACTTCGACGGGCTTGGCCAGTACCGCACCATGGAAAGCGGCCAGAAAATCGACGTCGCTGTAGAGTGGATGGGCAGGAAATTCGACGGCCCGCAAGGGCTCGGCATGGTCTTCCGGGATGATCCGGGGGTCCCGGCCTGCCTGGTTCACAACCTAGTCGCCTACGGTCTGGGCCGCGCGCCCGACCCGGCCGACCGGGCGTTCATCGACCGCGAGACCCGGGCCTTCTCGGTGGCCGGATACAAGGTGCCGGCGCTGATCGCGGATATCGCGGCCAAGCCCGATTTCTATCGCGTCGCGGCGGCGCCTGCGCCGGCGGGCGCTGCTGCGCAAAAAGGTTGAGGGCGGTGTCGAGCGTTTGGCGACAAGGTTCAGGAGGCTGCCGATGAAGACGAAGTTGCTGCTTTCGATGATTCTGGGGCTGGCTGCGGTCAGCGGACCCGCGCCGGCGTTTGCCGAATGGTCCAGGGGGTTCGTCGTCGACTACTTCGCCGAGCCGGGCTGGAAGGCCGGGGACAAAGATTCAAACTGTCCCAACGGCGATACGCCGGCCCCCGACTGGGTCAAGATGATGACCACCTCCTGGCGCACCGAGGCCGAGGCCAGACGACTTGTCACCGGCGCCGCCATCGGCGCGATCCCCCTCTCCAACCGGGGGCCGGCGCCGGGCATGAACGTGACTCGGGACCCGACCCTTGTTCCCGACCCGATGACGCCGATGGTGGTCGGAAACACCGGATATGGCTTCGACCTCGACCACAACCCGCAGACCGGCTTCGTCAGTCCTGACGGCAAGCAGACGGGTCTCGACAACCAGTATTACCGCGCCGTGGGCTGCATCAAGCAATACCGGGGCGGAGGTCGCTATTCGGCCGAGCCACGGGGCAACGAAGACTACGAAATGGCCGAGATGCGGGCCGGCAACTTCACGGTCGTCATCGTGCTTTCGGGCGATGGGAATGACCCTCGCAACGACCCCAACATGCGGGTGGGCTTTTACCTGTCGAAGGACAAGCTGGGCATCAACGGCGCCGGCGCGGTCGGGGACGACGACTCCTACCGTATCGATCCGGATCCGCGGTTCATGTCGGTGTTTGACGCAAGGTCCGTGGATGGCGTCATCACGCCAAGGGCGCCCCTTGAGCGGCTGCGCCTGCGTGAACCGGGCGCGCGCTTTGGCTTCGGACAGGACCTTGTGCTCGAACAGCCGCAGGCGCGCCTGACCCTGAAGGCGGATGGAAAACTCTCCGCGGAGATCGGCGGCTATCGGAACTGGCGGGCCATGTACGTGGGCCTGGCCTCCCACGGCAGCGCTGCGGAACACACCCTGTCCCACCCGTTCGAAACGCTGTGGTACAACTGGCAAAAGCTGGCCGACTGGAAGCCGGCGGGCGTGGCAGGGCCGAACACGCACATTTCGACTTTCTACATGATGGACGCCGTCCCGGCGTTCGTGATCACGCCCGGCAGCCATCAGGTGGTCACGTGGGCGCAAGTGTTCTCGGGCGTTTCCCAGGCGGCTTCACGGACGCCGGAGCAACTTGCCACCGCGATGCGCCTGCTCGGCGCCGATCCGGGCTTCAGGCTGACCGGCGGCGCGCGCTCGTGGCCCAACCCGCCAAATCCCAATGAACCTCAGCCGCCGAATGACCCGCTCTACTGGGCCAGGGCGATCCAGGATCCGCGCGGCAGCTACTATGCAGCGGGCCTGGCCTCGCCGGTGGAGCCACTGCCGGCGATTCCGAACCCCGCCGGCGGGGCATTGGCCGCAAGCCGGCCATGAAAGGACGCGTCATGAGCAAGTTTACCCGTCGCTCCCTTCTGCGCGGCGCCCTCGGGGGAACGGCCGTGTGCATGGGCATTCCGGCCCTGGACCTGTTCCTGGACGGCAACGGCAAGGCCTATGCGAACGGCCAGAAGCTGCCGGTCCGCTTTGGAACCTGGTTCTGGGGCCTGGGATTGACGCCGACCGTCGATGGCGGATCGCGATGGGTTCCGAAAGAGACCGGATCCACCCCCTGGACGCTCACCCCGCAGCTGCAGTCGTTTGCCGGCCTGGAGCGCAAGATCACCGTGTTCTCGGGGTTCAAGGCCCAGCTTGAGGGAAAATCGAATGTCCCCCACTTCAGCGGCACCGTCGCCATCCTGACCGGCCAGACGCCGCGCAATGACAAGGTCTACGACGCGCCGACCTTCGACACCTTCGTCGCCGACGCGATCGGCGGGGGCTCGCGATTCCGCCGTATCGATGTCTCGCCCTATGGTTCGAAGCGGTCGTATTCGACCCGCACCGCCGGCTCGGCCGTCGCCCCGGCCGACGCCTCCCCGCTGGAGCTCTATACCCGGCTGTTCGGCGAGGGCTTCCAGGATCCAAACTCGGATACCTTCACGCCAGACCCGCAGGTGATGCTGCGCAAATCGGTGCTTTCGGCCGTGACCGACCAGCGTCAGGCCTTGATGTCTTCCGTTGGCGCAGCCGACAGGAGCGCGCTCGACCAGTACTTCACCTCGGTGCGATCGATGGAGAACCAGCTGGCGGTCGAGCTGCAGAAACCGGCGAAGTCCGAATCCTGCGCCGTACCCGAACGGCCCGCCGACGCCCCGCTGGCCCGCGACCTCGACACCATCACCCGGAACAACCGCCAGATGGCCCAGCTCATGGCCATGGGTCTGGCCTGTAACCAGACCAAGGTCTTCACGGTCCTGCATTCGGACGGAACCAACGGGGTCTTCCTGCCGGGTGATCCTTCCATCTATCACCTCCACACCCACGAAGAGGCGATCGACCAGCAGCTGGGCTATCAGCCGATTTCTGAAAAGTGCGCCGAACTGTGCGTGCGGGGCTACGCTGATTTCGTGCGCGCCCTGGATGCCATCAAGGAAGGCGATGGCACCCTGCTCGATAACTGCCTGCTGTTTGGCTACAGCGACACAGGCTACGCAAGGATCCACTCCCTGGACAACATCCCGATGTTCATGGCTGGCGGCGCCGGAGGGGCGCACAAGCCGGGCCGACATATCCAGGGCAACGGCGATACCGTCAGCCGCGTGGCCCTGACCGCCCAGCAGCTGGTGGGCCTGCCGGCCGGCGTTTTCGGCGAAGGCGCGATGAGGACCACCAGGTCCGTCAGCGAAATCATGTCAGCCTGATACGGCCTGGGCCGTGCGGGCGGCGCTGTACGGCGGATACGCCGCTGACATCTGCAAACCCCAAGGGGCCGCTTCTGGCTCCTAGTAGACGTTCGAAATGTGTGTCCTGAACGGCCGCTTCTGACTCTTCTGAGACGTTGGGAAGGTCCGGTTCCTGCTCCCCCACATTTCACGGTGGCGATACGGCCTCCGCCCTCAGCGCGGGCGGAAGGGTCTGAGACAGAACGACAGCAATGGCGAAGGCCAGGATGAGCGTCACCACGATGGCCGCCCCGGTCGGCAGGTCGAGCACCGATGAGCCGATCAATCCAAGCATATAGCCGGCGATGCCGACGCCATATCCCACCCACAAACGGAGTCTTGGGGCAAACCGCCGGGCCGCCAGCGCCGGAACGATCAGGCTGGCGAACACCAGATAAACCCCGACCAGCTGCACGGACTGCGTCACCACCAGGGCGAAAAGGACGTAGAAGCCGATCTGTCCCAGACGCTCTCGAAAACGGAACCAGATCCCGAGGGCGACCGTGTAGAAGATCGCCAACGGCCAAAGGCTCGATATCGAGACCCACAGAATTTGGCCGACCAGCAAATCTTTCAGGTGCTCGCCGCCGTGCGGATTGTTGGCCAGAAGCAGCAACTCGATGGACGCGGCGGCGACGAACAGGACGCCGATCAACGCCTCCTGCACCTCGGGCCACTTCTTTTCGGTCCATGTGAGCAGAAGCGCTCCGACCAGCGCCGCCGTACAGGCGGCGACCTGCACAGTCAGACCGGCGGGCTCAGCCGAAAACGCCCCGGCTATGGTGACGCCCAGCCCGGCGACCTGAGCGATGGCAAGGTCGATTGTACGTCGTCAGAACATTTGGGACAGTTGGGGTCCGGATTTAAAGGAGAGTTGGCCTCATCTGGGGTTGATATTTAGGCTGCGATTTTTCGGTGTTGCAAGCGCCGATGTTCGATGGTCTGCCGTTTGATGCTGGCCCGCTGGCG
>CANJPZ010000027.1 GCA_947476325.1 Caulobacteraceae bacterium
ACCTCCGCCGTCCCAACACCCGCCTCCTGCTCGCGCAGGACCGCGATGATCTGCTCCTCGGTAAACCTCGATTTCCTCATCCGTCCGTCCCTTCTCTCCATGGGCCGGACTCTAATTATTTCTGGAGGAGTTTCAGGGGGTCACGTCAATGACGCCTCCCGTTGCAAACAAGGCGTCACTACTGACACGCGGTGTGTATGCCGACCGTTAACGTAACCGCGTTTTGATCGCGGTTTTTCGTCCCGATTTGCGCCCCTCGCCGGCGGGGCCAAAATCATGAAGGACAGGAAGGCCCTGCGGTGGGCGCGGACGCCTCAGGATTGACGCTTCGTCAATCAGGATTTCCGCTATCTTGAAGCCAATTGAAATATTTGAGTGGCAATTGGGGTCTAAATTGTAACAATGAGTCCACAATCGCCAGCAATGGCGAAAAGGCCCGCGTGGGTGTAACCCTCGTCAGGCGAAGCCGCAGATAAGGAAGCCAGGAAGATGAAATCAGCTCTTATTGCCGCGTCGGTTGCGACCGTTTGCGCAGCAGCGTTTGGCGTATCGGGCTTTCAGCCCACGCGCGCAGCCGGAACCGTCACCCACGTGGATGACTTCCAGCTGACCGACTCCACGCGGATGGCCTACCAGCTGTACTACTACAAGTACGCTCCGGCGATCGTGCTGATGACCCAGACGGACGGCTCCAGTGTTTCGCGCGCCGCCGCCGCGGAGCTGCAAAAGATCGCCGACACCTACAAGGACCGCGGCGTTCTCTTCTTCATGGTCAACTCCAACCTTGGCGACTCGCGTGATGCGGTGGCCGCCGAAGTGCAAAGCCAGGGCTTCAAGATGCCGGTCCTGCTGGACGAGTATCAGCTGGTTGGTGAATCGCTCGGCGTTCAGCGCGAAGGCGAAGTCTTCGTGATCAACCCGAAGGATTGGTCTGTGGCCTATCACGGCCCGCTGGACAACCGCTTCGCCTCGGGCACGCCGAACGTCAACGCTCGCGCAAGCGACGCCTATACCGCCAAGGCGATCGACGCGGTCCTCAAGGGCCAGCCTGTCTCCAACGCCCGCATCGACGTGAAGGCCGGCGCGACCGTCGCCTTCCCGGAGCGGCTCCGCGCCGCCGCGGTAAAGACGATCTCCTACTCCAAGGACGTCGCGCCGATCCTTCAGGACAAGTGCGTCGGCTGCCACATCTCGGGCGGCATCGCGCCGTTCGCAATGGAAGGCTATGACATCGTCAAGGGCCAGGCCCAGATGATCCGCGAAACCGTGCGGACCCGCCGGATGCCTCCCTACTTCCCCGATCCCCATATCGGCCACTTCAAGAACGACCAGGGCCTGACCGCGGCGGAAACCCGAACCCTGGTTCACTGGATCGAAGACGGCGCCAAGCGCGGCGACGGCGCTGACCCGCTGCTCGCCAACCGCGGCAAGGTCGCGCCCGATTGGCCGGCTGACTTGGGCAAGCCCGACGTGATCGTCGATCTGCCGGCCTTCACCGTTCCGGCGACCGGCGTTGTCGAGTATCAGAACCAGCGTGTCGCCAACCCGTTTGCGAACGACACCTGGCTGCGCGCCATCGCCATCAAGCCGGGCGATCGTCGCGTCCTGCACCACGTCGTCTCAAACCAGATCGCCGACCGCACCAAGCCTTCGTCGGGCATTCCCGCCGGCTCGGTGGGCTCGTACACCCCCGGCGCGCGGCCCCAGGTTATGGCCGAAGGCTCTGGCGCTCCGGTTCCCGGCGGCGGCATGCTGAACTTCCAGATGCACTATACGACCGTCGGCGCGCAGGCGACTGACCGCACCCAGGTCGGCTTCTACGTGATGAAGGATGTCCCCAAGTACGTGAAGCGCGCGGTGGTCATTTCCGATGGCGGCATGCGCATTCCGGCCGGCGAAGCGCGCCACACGGAAATTGCGTCCATGACCGCCCCGGCGGACATGTACCTCTACACGCTCTACCCGCACTCCCACTACCGGGGCATGCACGTTGAGCTGAAGACCAAGACCCCGGACGGCAAGGAAACCATGCTGCTGTCGCTGCCGAAGTACGACTTCAACTGGCAGCGCGACTATGATCCGGTTGAGCCGATCCTGGTCAAGGCCGGCACCCGTCTGATCGCCACCTGGGTCTATGACAACTCGACGCACAACCCGGCCAACCCGGATGCGACCAAGGACATCACCTGGGGCGAGCAGACCTTCAATGAAATGATGTACTTCCGCATCAACTACCGGTTTGCGGATGAAACGTCGGATCACCTGCGCAACGACCTGCAGCAGCAACTGTCGGCTTCGGGCGGCTTCGGCGCCCTGGACGACAATGCTGACGAATTCCTGACCCGCGATGAACTGCGCGGCACGCGTTCGGCTTCCATTCTCGCCAACTTCACGATGCTTGATCGTAACGGCGACGGTAAGCTGACCCGTGTGGAATACGCTGCAACCAGCGCTGCGAGCGGCCGCGGTCGCGGTCCGGCCCTGCCGGTCCTGGAGATGCCCGAGCTCTAGTCGGGCCTTCCACCAAATAAATAGGGGGCGTCGCATTCGCGGCGCCCCTTTTTCTTGCGTGGTGATGGTGCAGCTCAACCTGCACCACAGCGCCAAAAGTCTGGCGATGAGCGACACGGGTGTCGCGGCCCCCGCTGAATGCCGGTAAGCCGCCAACCGGACGCCCGGTCAGACGCGGCGAGAAACGATGTCAGGGTCGACCCCAAGTCTGAGCGCGCATAGATCGCGTAGGTGTAGGGTGCCAGCCCGCCGATCCGCATCCAGTATTCAGTGGCCATGATCAGTTCGACCTGCCCGGCGACATAGGTCTGGTGAATCACTGCCAGACGATGCGTCAGCCGCGCGGACCTTTCTAGGTGGGGCGCGGGTGATCCAGCTTATCGAAGCCGGAAATAAATCCTTCGTCGACAGGTGCGGACATGGCCACGGCGCTAGCCGGCGACGAGTTTCTTCATCGCCTGCTCCAGCCCCTTTAGGGTCAGGGGATACATCCGGTCCTCGACTAGCTGGCGCATGGCGGCGATCGACGGCGTGTAGTCCCAGTGGCGTTCCGGTGTCGGGTTGAGCCAGACCACATTGGGCCAGGTCTTCATGACCCGGTCCATCCAGATCGCGCCGGCCTCTTCGTTCCAGTGTTCGACCGATCCGCCGGGATAGGTGATCTCGTACAGGCTCATGGTCGCGTCGCCGACAAAGATTACCTTGTAATCCTTGGGGTATTTATTCAGGACGTCGAGCACGTTCAGGCGCTCGGCGTTGCGCCGGCGATTGTCTTTCCACACCGTCTCGTAGAGGCAATTGTGGAAATAGAAGAATTCCATGGTCTTGAATTCGGTCTTGGCCGCCGAAAACAGCTCCTCACAGACCTTGATGAAACTGTCCATCGATCCGCCGATGTCGAAGAACAGCAGGACCTTGATGGTGTTGCGCCGCTCTGGCCGCATGACGACGTCAAGGTAGCCCTTTTCGGCCGTGCCCTGGATCGTGCCATCGATATCGAGCTCGTCCGGCTGGCCCTGGCGGGCAAATTTGCGCAGGCGGCGCAGGGCGACCTTGATATTGCGGGTGCCCAGCTCGACCGAGTCGTCGAGGTTCTTGAACTCACGCTTGTCCCAGACTTTGACCGCGCGATTATGCCGCGACTTGTCCTGACCGATGCGGATGCCTTCGGGATTATAGCCATTGGCGCCGAAGGGCGAGGTGCCGCCGGTGCCGATCCATTTGTTGCCGCCCTCGTGGCGCTCTTTCTGTTCCTTGAGCCGTTGGGCCAGGGTTTCCATCAGCTTGTCAAAGCCGCCCAGGGCCGCCAACTCGGCCTTTTCCTCTTCGGTGAGGAATTTCTCGGTCAGGGCGCGCAGCCATTCAGCCGGAATGTCGGCTTCGATCCCGCCTTCGATCCGCTCCAGGCCCTTGAAAACATGGCCGAAAACCTTGTCGAAGCGATCCAGGTGCTTCTCGTCCTTCACCAGGGCCGAGCGCGACAGGTAGTAGAACGAATCCACGGACCGATCGATGACGCCCTTGTCGAGCGCCTCCATCAGCATGAGGTATTCCTTTAGCGTGACCGGCACGCGGGCCGAGCGCAGCTCGGAGAAGAAGTGCATGAACATGGCGACTAGATAACGCCGATGAAGCCTATTTGAACAGCTTCAGATCGATTGCGTCCGCCATGTCCTTGTAGCCGGCATCGTTCGGATGCAGCCAGTCGCCGGACTGCTTGTCGGCCTTCAGGCGTTTGGGGTTGGCCGGATCGCGCATGACGGCGTCGAAATCGATCACCGCGTCGAAGGCGTGGCTGGTGCGGATCCATTCGTTGACGGCCTGGCGAATGACGTCACCCTCGGGCGAATAGTACGAGGCGCCTTCGAACGGCATCAGGGTCGCTCCATAAACCTTGAGGCCGTGGGCGTGGGCGCGGTCGATGATCTGGCGGTAGCCAACGATGATCTGCTCGGCGGTGGGCCGGGCGGTCGGGTTCATGCCGATATCATTGATGCCTTCCAGCACCGTCATGTAGGCGGCATTGGGGATCGACAGCACGTCGCGGTCAAAGCGCTTGAGGGCCGGATCGCCAAAGTTGGTCGAGCCCAGCCTGAGCACCTGGTTGCCGCTGATGGCTTCGTTGACTACGCCCCAGGATTGGGCCCGGTTGCGGGCGACCAGACGCTGGGCCAGATAGTCATGCCAGCGGGCGTTCTTGTCGTTGGTCGAGCGGGTGCCGTCGGTGATGGAATCGCCAAAAGCGATGATGGTTTTCGCGGTCAGCGGCGCTTCGACTTCGATCCCGGTGACAAAGGCGCGCTGGGTCAGGCTGGCGGGCGGGCGCGGCGCGGCAGGCGCTGTGGCGCCAGCGGGGGCAGAGGCGGCCTGTCCACCACGTCCTGCGGCGCCCGTTGCGGCGGCGTTGGGCGCTGGCGCCCCGCCGGCCCGGGCCGGTGCAACGTAGGGAACGGGCGTAAAGGCGCCGGCGGTGAAATCACCCGGCGGCGACAGATAGGTCGTGGCCGTGCCCTGCGGGTGGCAGGTGCAGGGGCCGGTCTTTTCAGGGGTGAACAGACTGATCGATACCGAGCTCAGAGCCGTGACCGGGAAGTCGACCGGGTCGGACAGCACGGGTGCGCCGGCCGGGATGCTGATCGAGGTCCTGCCGCCAAAGGTCAGGGGCTTGGCGGGCCCGGCCAGCGCCGGGCCTTCGCCGGCCATGGCGATGGTCGCTGCGCCGATGACCAGGGGGGTGGTTCCATATTCATTGGAAATGCGCACCCGCACACGTGGTCCGCCGGCGCTGATGCGCATGACCTGGCGGATGGTCTGGTTTTCGAAGGCGGGGCTGTTGGGCGACGGCACGGCGGGCGGCGCGCCCCATGTCCCGATCCAGTGGGCGGGCGCGGCGGCGAAAGCAGCGCCGGCGCTCAAGGCGGCGATCGAGGCCAGGACAAGCAGGCGTTTCATGACGTTCCCCCAATATTTGTTTTTCAAAGACTAACCGGCCCGGAGCATTTGGCAAACCGTCATGTCCGGCATGGCTTGGGCTCGGGGGCGTGTAGCGCTAGGATCAGATTATGACCGTCCCGATATTCACCCACCCGGCCATGTCAGACCACCAGACGCCTGATGGTCATCCCGAGCGGGCGCCCCGGTTGGCGGCTGTTCTGGACGCGCTTGAGGACGATGGTCTTGGCGGCGACCGGCGGCTGGCGGACCGGGCGAGTCTCACCGATCTGGGGCGGGTCCACTCGTCCCGCTACATCGCGGCCATTGAAGCGGCTTCGCCAAAGGCGGAGTACCGTTTTCTCGATCCGGACACCTCGCTTTCGCCGGGCAGTGTTGAGGCGGCTTATCTGGCGGCAGGCGCCGTGACCCAGGCTGTGCGGGCCGTGATGGCGGGTGAAGCTGATCGCGCCTTTTGCGCCATTCGCCCGCCGGGTCACCATGCCGAGCCTGATCAGGCCATGGGGTTTTGCGTGTTCTCCAATGTGGCGATCGGCGCGCGGGTTGCGCAGGCGCAAGGGGCGGCTCGTGTTGCGGTCATCGACTTCGATGTCCACCACGGCAACGGCACCCAGGCGGCCTTTGCGGCCGATCCTGATCTTATGTTCGCGTCGGTTCACCAGTCGCCGGCCTATCCGGGCACCGGCGATCCGTCCGAAACGGGTGTCGGCAACATCGTCAATGCGACCGTGGCGCCCATGGCGGATCGCCAGACCTGGCGGCGGGCTTTTGAAGGCCTGATCGATCGAGTTGATTCGTTCGCGCCGGAGCTGATCATGATTTCGGCCGGGTTTGACGCCCATGCCCGAGATCCCCTGGCCCAGCAGCAGCTGGAGGCCGAGGATTATGACTGGGCGACGCGCGCAATTCTCACGCTTGCGCGCAAACACTCGCGAGGACGGGTTGTGTCATCCTTGGAGGGCGGATACGACCTTGAAGCGCTGGGCAGGTCTGCTGCGGCGCATGTGCGGGCGCTGACCGCGCCGTGACGTTTGGGGAAACATGGCCATATCGGCCGGCGCCATAACCATTGCCAGGCACGGGGAGCCCGCGCTGTCGCGCGACGTGCGGCTGAATGCGGCTGCGTATGAAACCTTCTGGGCGCAGTACGAAATCGGCGGCTTGAAGCCCGATCAGAGCGCACCGGACGATTTGATGGAGACGGCGGCCAGGGCTGATGTGGTCTTCGTCTCGACCCGTCGCCGGGCGATCGAGTCGGCGCGAATCCTCGTGGGCGATCGAAAGATCGTCGAGGACGCCCGACTGATCGAGGCGCCGCTGCCCGCGCCGCCATTCCCCGCCGTGCTGAAAATGTCGCCCCGGCTGTGGGGCTTTTTTGCGCGATTCTGGTGGTGGTGGTTCAATCACCACAAGGGCCAGGAAACCAAAAAGCAGGCCAGCGCCCGGGCCAAGGCGGTCGCCGCGGACCTGTCGGCTGCGGCAGAAGGCGGCAAGACGGTGTTGGTCATAGCCCACGGCTTTTTCAACGCCATGCTGGGTGTGGAGCTGCGCCGGCTGGGCTGGCGAAAGACGTGGGGCCGGGGCTGGAAATACTGGTCGACGCGACGCTATGAGCGGCGTTAGGTAGCATCATGGCTGAAACCTCCGATATTGCGGGCCTGTCGTTTGAACAGGCGCTGGCCGAGCTGGAAAAGATCGTCGGCGAACTGGAAAGCGGCCAGGCGCCGCTGGAGAAATCCATCGAGATCTACGAGCGTGGCGCGGCCCTGAAGGCCCACTGCGAGAAGAAGCTGGAGGCCGCCCGTCTGCGCGTTGAAAAAATCGTCGTCGGCCCTGGCGGCGCGACGGCTGAACCTGCGGAATTCAACTGACCACCCAGGCCGCCCTGAACGCCACGGCCGCGCGGGTGGACGCGGCCCTGAACCGCCTGTTGCCCCGCAGCGGACGGTTGGCCGAGGCGATGCGCTACGCAGCCCTGGCCCCTGGAAAGCGGTTTCGACCGTTTCTGGCGCTTGAAGTCGGAAGGATGTTGTCGGTCGATGAGGCCGCGATCATGCCGGCGGCATGTGCGCTGGAGCTGATCCACGCCTACAGCCTGGTGCACGACGATCTGCCGTGCATGGACGACGATGACCTGCGGCGGGGGCGGCCAACTACGCACCGCAAGTTTGACGAGGCCACGGCGGTTCTGGCGGGCGACGCCCTGCAAAGCCTGGCTTTTGAAGTGCTGGCCGACCCGGCTTCGCATGCTGACGCCCAGGTGCGGGCAGGCCTGGTGTTAAGTCTGGCGCGGGCGACAGGTCAGGGCGGCATGGCCGGCGGCCAGATGCTCGATCTGCAGGGTTCGGACGAGATCGAGACCATGAAGGCGCTGAAGACCGGGGCACTCATTGAGGCGGCGGTCGAAATACCGCTGATCATCGCCGGCACGGCAGGGTCCGAACGAAAGGCGCTGGTCGGTTATGCGAAGGACATCGGTCTGGTGTTCCAGATCGCCGATGATCTGCTGGACGCCGAAGGGGATACGGCGACACTCGGCAAGGCGGCTGGCAAGGACGCCGATGCGGGCAAGGCCAATCTCGTCACATTGATGGGTGTGGTGGAAGCGCGCAGACGCGGTGAGGAATTGGTGAATAAGGCCAAGGCCAGGCTTGACCTTTTCGGTGAACGCGCCAGTTCACTGCGTAGTATCGCCGATTTCATGCTAGAGCGGCGGCGCTAGGCTCAAATGACCAAAGCGATGACCGCAACGCCACTGCTCGATACCATTCTGAGCCCCGCCGATACGCGCGGCCTGTCGCTGGCCCAGCTTCGCCAGCTGGCGGACGAGTTGCGCGCCGAGACTATCGATGCGGTCTCGGTCACCGGCGGACACCTGGGCGCGGGCCTGGGCGTGGTCGAACTGACGGTCGCCCTGCACCATGTTTACGAGACGCCGCGCGACATCCTGATCTGGGACGTCGGCCACCAGGCCTATCCGCACAAGATCCTTACCGGCCGCCGCGACCGCATTCGCACCCTGCGCCAGGGCGGCGGGCTGTCGGGTTTCACACGCCGCAGCGAAAGCGAATACGACCCCTTCGGGACCGCCCACGCCTCGACCTCGATCTCGGCGGCGCTGGGCTTTGCCGCGGCGCGGGATCAGCGGGGCGGCGACAATCGCGTTGTGGCCGTGATCGGCGACGGCGCGATGAGCGCCGGCATGGCCTATGAGGCGATGAACAATGCCGCGGCGGCCGGCAGTCAGCTGACCGTCGTGCTGAACGACAATGATATGTCGATCGCCCCACCGGTCGGCGGAATGAGTTCCTACATGGCGCGGCTGGTGTCCGGCGGCGGCTATCGCGGCCTGCGCCGGATCGGCCGGTCGATGTCGCGCGTCCTGCCCAAGCGCATGCAGAACGCGGCCAAGAAGGCCGAGGAATTCGCCAGGGGCATGGTCACCGGCGGGACCTTCTTTGAAGAGCTGGGCTTTTACTACATCGGCCCCATCGACGGGCACGATCTCAACGCGCTGGTGCCGGTGCTGAAGAACGCCGCCGACATCAAGGACCGGCCGGTGCTGGTGCACGTGGTGACGCAAAAGGGCAAGGGTTACGGGCCCGCCGAAGCGGCGGACGACAAGTACCATGGCGTTGCGCGGTTTGACGTCATCACCGGCAAGCAGGCCAAGCCCCAGGCGAATGCGCCAAGCTATACCCGCGTCTTCGCCCAGGAGTTGATCAAGCGGGCCGAGCGGGACGAAAAGATCGTGGCCATTACCGCGGCCATGCCGTCTGGCACCGGCCTTGACCTGTTCGGACAGCGGTTTCCGGATCGGACCTTTGACGTCGGCATCGCCGAGCAGCATGCGGTGACCTTCGCCGCCGGCCTGGCCGCCGACGGGATGAAGCCGTTCTGCGCGATCTATTCGACCTTCCTGCAGCGCGGCTACGACCAGGTGGTGCACGACGTAGCCATCCAGAGCTTGCCGGTGCGCTTTCCCATCGACCGTGCGGGTCTGGTCGGCGCCGACGGGGCGACCCACGCGGGATCGTTCGACATCGGATACCTGGGCGCCCTGCCGGGGTTTGTGGTCATGGCAGCGGCCGATGAGGCCGAGCTGGCGCGGATGGTCGCCACGTCGGCGATCATCGACGACCGGCCGTCAGCCTTCCGGTATCCGCGCGGCGACGGGGTGGGGGTCGAGATACCGGAGCTGGCCGAGCCGCTGGAGATCGGCAAGGGCCGGATCCTGCGCGAGGGAACGGCGGTGGCCATCCTGTCACTGGGCACGCGACTGGCCGACAGCCTGCTGGCCGCCGACCTGCTGGCCGCACGAGGGCTTTCGGCGACGGTGGCCGACGCGCGGTTCGCCAAGCCGCTGGACGAAGAGCTGATCGGCCGGCTGGCGCGCGAGCACGAGGCGCTGATCCTCGTCGAGGAAGGCGCCATGGGCGGGTTCGGGGCCTTTGTGCTGCAGAACCTGGCCGGGCGCGGCCTGCTGGACCGGGGCGTCAAGGTGCGCAGCCTGTGCCTGCCGGATATCTTCCAGGAACACGACAAACCCGAGGCCCAGTATGCCCTGGCGGGCCTGAACGCTGAAGGTATCTCCCGGGCGGCCATCCAGGCCCTGGGGCTGGACGCGAGCGGCGCGGCCAACCTGCGGGCCTGACGGAACGAGGCCGGTCCACAGACGTTCACCAAGCGGAGCCTTTGCCTCCCGGAGTGAGCGACATGACCCAGACCCCCGATCCCAAACACGCCCGCAAGCCGGCTTCCAATCCACACCCCGGCATGATGGGCGACGGCACCGAGGAACAGAACCTTGACCAGCGCGGCGATCCGGCGGCCCGGATCACTGAGGACGATCTGAAAGCGGCGTTCAAGGGCGGCAAGCCGACCAAATAACCGTCAGGCGTAGTTGAAGCTGAGGCTGACCCGCTCGCGCCGGGCGGCGTTGGCGGGGACCTCGTGGCGGATGAAGCTTTCCCACAGGTAGAGCGTGCCCACGGCGGGCGTCAGGGCGATGAAGGTGCGGTCGGTCTCCGGCGCATCGGCCCGGCGCTTTGGCGCGGCCATCATCAGGCCCAGGCGCGGGTCTTCCAGCTTGAGCGGTGAGGCGCCCTTTGGCAGTTCCAGATACAGGGTGCCGGAAATCACGCTGCCCGGGTGGATATGGCCCGAATGGGCGGCGCCGGGCTTGAGGATGTTGATCCACAAATGGTCGAGCTTGAGCCGCGGCGCGTCGAGAAAAAGGTCGGCGGCAAATTTTTTGACGTGGCGGTCGAGGCTGCGGCGCAGGTCGTCGAACAGACTGTCGCGCCGGGTCAGGTCGTCCAGCGAGGCGTAGGAGGTATAGCCGCCATAGGCGTTGGCGGCGGCCCAGGCCTGGCCGGCCTCGTCCTCGTCGGCGACGGCGCGGGCGGCGTCCGACAACTGGTCGGCGTCAAAGCCGGGCTCGCCGGTCAGATCGGCCTCATAGAGGCGGGTGACAAATAGGGTGCGTGTGCTCATCGCCGCCTTCTAGGCCCATATCCCATGCTAGCCCACCCTCTGGCCGCCGACCGCCGCCAGACGGATATGGGTCCGGCCCACATTGTCCTCGGCGTCAGAGCGAACAAGCAGAAGCTTTTCAACGACTTGACCGCGCAGCCGGGCCAGGGGGCTGATCGGCTGGTAAAGGCCCAGCATGCGATCCACCCCGCCCGCGTCATTGGACAGCGGCATCAGGGTGATCTCCAGATCGGCCAGCACGTCGCCCGCCACGGCCCGGGCGCGCAGCTTCAGCGGGCTGGCCGTGCGCCGCGCCCGCTCCATCTCGGTCTGCAGCGACAGGCTGGCATCGGTGGCCCACAGCGAGGTGAACTCCACCCCGCGCAGGTCGCGACCGTGCAGGTCGCGCAGCAATCCACCCGACAACCGGAACGCATATTTGCCCGGCGCAAACCGGCCCAGAATGAAAACCTGGGGCAAAAGCGTCGGAAAATCAGCCGGATCGATGGCCGCCCGCCGGGGCGCCGCGCCGCTGAAAATCCGTTTTTGCCAATAGTCTATCAATAGTTCCGTGTTCGAATGGGACATCTAAGGCCCGCTCCTCGCCAACTGCAAACGCACGCCGGTTGCAGGGGAAGGATCAGGCCAGGGTCTATCGTCCCGGATCGGGACAGGGAGCAGGGGTTCATGAACCTGGGTTTGAAGACGATGTTCGGAGCCCTTCTGGGGCTGGCCGTTCTTCTCATCGCCGGCAGCGCGCCGGTCGTGGCGCAACAGTGCTGCACCCCGCCGCCGACCTGCTGCACCCCGCCAACCCCGCCCACGCCGCCCAGCACGCCCTGCTGCACGCCGCCGGGCCACAGCATCAACGTCCCCGGCGTCAATGTGAACGTCAACGCCTCGGTGATCGTCAACGCCAACGTCAACGCTCAGGCCCGCGTCACAGCCGGCGCCGGCGCCTCGGCGGGCGGCTTTGGCCAGACCATCGTCTATGGCGGCGGCGGCGGATACGGCGGCGGCATGGCCCCCAACCCGGTCACCGTCACCGGCGGCCTGAACGTCGAGGGCGCCCGCGAAATGCGCCGTGTCGCCTATCAGGCCAGCCGCACCAAAACCACCAAGGTGGTCATCCAGGCCTTCTGCCTGGACGACAAGTCCGTTCCCCACCCGGCCAGCCAGGTGTTCCCCGAAAAGGACGTCGACGACGCCTATGAGGGCGAGCTCTATCGCTGCATCGCCGGCACCCGCATGCAGTACACTTGGGCCGAATATTTCGACCACGTCAGCTTTGACGGCGGCCACACCGTGACCTGCGACAAGGACAAGGCCCTTTGGCACGGCCGCGAGGGCAAGCTGGAATGCCGCGCCCAGACCGCGGCCCGCGACTGCAACGAACGCAGCCTGCTGCGCCGCTTTGGCGCCGGCGTGAAGATCCTGACCATGATCACGGTCGAGACCTATACCGCCTACCGCGAGGAAGAGGTGCAGACCGCGTCGAGCTCCTCGTCCAGCATGTCGTTCTCGGGCGGCGTCGGCGGCTACGCTTACTAGCGTAGGCCCTAACGCTCGCCGAAGGCTCGCTGCTTGAGGGCGGGTAAGCGTACGCCCTGACGCTCGCCGAGGGTTCGCTGCCGATCCCCCAATCCCGATTATCCCCGCGCAGGCGGGGATCCAGCCGGCCGGCCCGCGCGACGGCAATCGCGTCATACACGCCAAACCCTGACCGGCCCTGGCCCCGCGTGGGCGCCGGCGGGCAAAACCGTCAGCATTTTCAGCTTTTTTCGCATTTTGAGCGCGGGTGATTTTTTACCATCCCTTGCCCGGCAAGGCGTGCTCGTTCGCCGCATGGCCGGACCGGTCCGCAAACCGTGGCTTTTTCGTCAGGTTTTGTCAGGTTGCCGTGCCTGCGCCGTCCGCCCGCGGCCGTTCGCGGGCAGGTGCTTTCAGGCGGGGAAAGGGCGGGGCGCATAATCCGCCAGAGTCCCACGCTAGGGGGGTCTGGCAAGCGGGGTTTTGTGTGACGGGGGGGGCTTGGAGCCCCCTCCACCATGCTTCGCATGGTCCCCCTCCCCCAAGGGGGGGGGAGGATATGATGCGGTCGGGCCGGTGACTGTGGCTCGCACCCTCCGCTGCTGCGCAGCTGCCTCCCCCGTGGGATGGGGGAGGTGGGCATTGTGGCTTCGCCCTGAGGTCCCGGCGTTCGCCGGGATGAGCGGAGGTGGGAGCTGGTGCGTTGCAGCCCCCACCACCACGCCCTGCGGGCGCGGTCCCCTCCCCCTTAGGGGGAGGTTTGGGAGGTCTGCGCCTTGATCTCCAGTTTCCAGGCGCCGCCGGGGAGCAGGTATTCCTTGGCGACCGCCTGGATGTCGGCGACCGAGATGGTGCGCAGGTCGGCCAGGGCTGAGCGCAGGGCGGGCAGACGCCTCGGGTCGGTCTGGGCGTTGATCAGCTGGCCCAGCCAGAAGCTGTTGTCGCTGTCGAACTGGCGCTGGACGGACTCGATCAGCGGGGCCTTGGCGCGGTTCAGCTCGTCCGGCGTGACGGGCACGCCGCGCAGGTTGGCGGCGATCGACTCCACGGTGGTGAAGAAGATCGGCAGGTTCTGGGGCGGGGTTTCCTCCAGCGCGATGCCGTAGCCAAAGCCGGGGAAGACCGATGAGCCCGAGAAGCTGCTCTGCGGGGAATAGGTGGCGCCCTGTTTCTCGCGCAGTTCCTCGGTCAGGCGAATGTCGAAGATCTCGCCCAGCACGCGCAGGGCGCGCGACTTGTGCGGGTCGGCGAAGAAGTCGGTGGTCTTCCAGGCCATGACGCCCATCGACTGGTCGGCGCGGCCCTTGTGGGTCAGCTGTACCGGCGTTGGGGTGGGGGCCGGGAAGCGGACCACCGGAGCGGGCGGCGGCGTCCAGCCGGCGGCGGGACGGGCCGGCAGGGCGCCGAAGGTGGCGGCCACGGCGGCGGTGGCTTTCTCCACCGTGGTGTCGCCGACGATGACGATCTCGATGGGGCCGGAGTTGAGGTCGCGGTCCACCAGGGCGCGGACGTCCGCCAGGGTGGTGGCGGCGATCTCGGCCGTCGAGGGGAAGGCCCAGCGCTTGTCGCCCGAGCGCAGCAGGGGCGCCATCTCGCGGTTCAGCACGCCGCCGGCGGTGGCGTCCTGCTGGTCGTGGGCGGTCAGGGCCGAGGTCTTGATGCGCTGGAAGGGCTCGGGCCGCCAGCCGGGGGCGGTGACATAGGCCGCCATCAGCTGCATCTCCAGATCCAGGTCCTCAGGCCGCGTGCCGCCGCCCATGGAGATGGCGTCGTCGTCGACGTCGGCGTTCACGCCCACGATCTTTGACGTCATCACCTGGTCGACTTCCTCGGCGGTCAGGTCATTGAGGCCGCCTTCGATGAAGGCGGTGGGGAAGGCCCAGTCGGCCAGGGCGCGGGTGTTGGGCAGGCCCAGACGTCCCGAGCCGATGCGGACGGCGATGGAGATCTGCTCCTTGCGGAACCTGGTTGGCTTGACGGTCAGGCGCACGCCGTTCTCGAAGCGGATGAAGGTCGTGCCGATGTCGGTGATGTCGCGCGTCTCGGCGACCTTGCCGGGGGTTCCAAAGCTGGTGTGGGTCCAGGTCTTGACGACCTGGTCGGCGCCGGCGGTGACCGGGGCGGCCAGGGCCGCGGCGACGGCGGTGTTGACGGCCGCCGCGCCGCCGGTGATCTCGGTGGGCGAGCCGATGAAGGTGTAGGGCCCGGCGCCGGCGAAGACTTCGCGCATGGCGGCGTTGACCTTTTCCACCGTGACCTGGGCCAGGGCGGCGTTGATCATCTCCAGATCCTGATCGGGGTTGGTGACCACCATGGCATCGTCGATCGAGCCGGCGATGCGGTTGGCCAGCGACGGGGTGCGGCGGGTCGAGGCCTGGGCGGCGGCCGAGGCGATGGCGGTGCGCAGGCCGGCCATCTCGCGGTCGAGCTCGGCCTTGGTGACGCCGAACTGGACGATGCGGCGCTGTTCGGTGATGGCCGCGTTCAGCGCCTCGCGCCAGCGGCCGGGCTGGCCGGTCATGTCGATGTCGACGCGCTTGGCGGTGTTGTAGACCGAATCCACATAGGCGCCGGCGTCGATGAACGGCGGCTCGGCCGAGCGGGCCAGACGCTCAAAGCGGCGGTTGAGGACGGCGAATCCCATGCTCTCAATGAGGTCTGCGGTGCGCTGGGCCTTTGAATCCGGCGACAGGTCGGGCGGCGAGACCCAGTTGATCGAAACATCCAGGCGGCTGCCCGGCTCGACCGCGACCTTGGCCTCGGGGCCACGGCGGACGGGAAGGGTCAGGCGCGGCTCGGGACCGGCGGGGCCGACGGGGGCCCAGTCGCCGAATTTGGCCTTGATCTTGGCCTCCATGGTGTCGACGTCGAAGTCACCGACCGCCACCAGGGTGGCGCGATCGGGGCGATAGTAGCTGCGGTAGTAGTCCTGGATCAGGGTGTTGGGCGCATTGCGCAGGATCTCGGGCAGGCCGATGGGCATGCGGCGCACGACCAGATTGTCCTGCATGACGAAGGCAAGCTCGGACTTGTAGAGCCGGTAGGTCGGATCATCGCGCGAGCGTTCCTCGGACAGCACCACGCCGCGTTCGCGGTCCATGGCGTCCTGGGCAATCGTCAGGTTGCCGGCCGCCTCGCGGAACAGCATCAGCGAGGTGTCGACCGTCTCGTCATTGGTGCGCGGCAGGTCCAGCTGGTAGATGGTCTGGGTGTCGCCCGTCGAGGCGTTGGTGTCGGCCCCGAAGGCCAGACCCAGGCGCTCAAGAATCTTGATCATGTCGCCTTCGGGCACGTTCTTTGAGCCGTTGAAGGCCATGTGCTCGAGGAAGTGGGCCAGGCCCTGCTGGTCGTCGCGCTCCATCAGCGAGCCGGCCTGGATGACCATGCGAAGGGACGCCTGACCCGCCGGGGTGGCGTTCTTCATGATCGCATAGCGCATGCCGTTGGGCAGGGTCCCGAAGCGGATGGCCGGGTCGGGGGCGACATCCGAGAACGTCTGGGCCCAGACGCGCTTGGAATAGGGCAGGACGATCTCGCCGGGACCGAAGGCCGGATGGCTGGGGCTGGCCTTGGGCTGGGCGGCGGTGCGGGGCGCGGAAGCCCTGGCCTTGGGCGCGGCCTGCTTGGCCGAGGCGCCGGCCAGGCCGAGCGTCAGGGCCAGGGAAAGGGCGGTCAGGCCCGCCGCGGATTTCGACAGCATCCGCGAAAAGTCAAAGGTCATGGATCAGCCCTGGGTGTTGCGAGATTTTGCGGCACAATCGCCGCCGCTTGTGGCGACCGCAAGGCGGTTTTTGCAAAGCTTAGCGCGGGCGGAAAACCAGCAGGCCGATCAGGGCCATGACCTGGACGGCCGTGATGATCATCAGCTGGGTCGAGAAGGGCTGTTTGCGGGTCTTGTGGCGAAAGACCTGGCGGGCCAGCAGGGCGCCTGGCTAGCCGCCCAGCATGGCCAGTTGCAGCAATTCAGCTTCCGGGACGCGCCGCGCGCCGGTTCTGGCGAACTGCTTGTCCTGCCAGAAGCGGAGCACGGTCAGGGCGTTGATGGCCGCGAAGGCCAGGACCAGGAGCCAGAACATCGGCGCAGATTACGGCAGCGACGGGTCGGGCGCTGTGGGCGCGGCCGGGGTCAGACTGCTGCTCAATGTGGTGATCAGGGCGGCGAAGTGGGCCGGCTGGCCGTGGGCGGTCTGTACGGCGTCGAAGTTGGTCAGGACCGAGACGGCTTCGGCGGTGTGGCCGGTCTGGTTCAGCTGTCGGGCCGTGGTGGCCGCGACATCGACGAGGGTGGGGTCAAGCTCCAGCGCCTTGCGGTTCCAGGTGATGGCTCCGGGGATGTCGCCGGTGGCCTCCAGACTGGTGGCGTAGTTGGCGAACAGCTGGGGATCTGCCACGCCGAGGTCTGTGGCCTTCTTGTGCATGTCGATGGCCTCAAGGTGCTTGCGCTCTTGGGTCAGGATGATGGCCAGAAGCGCGGTGTCGCGGGCGTCGTGGTCATAGCGCTTGAGGTAGGTCTTGAGGTTCAGCTCGGCGCAGGGCAGGTCGCGCTTTTGCAGGCAGGCGCGGGCGTCCTTCAGCCGGGTCTGCGGGTCGGCGCAGGCCGCCGTCAGGGCCGCCAGTGTAGCGATGGCGACAATGGATCGAAACTCAGGTCTCATGGATTCGTCCCCCGACGTTTGTGGGGGCCAGCATCGCCCCGGACGGCCCTTGCCGCAAGGGTCGGGCGCTGTAGTCTGGCGGCCATGAGCCTGCCGCCGCTGAACTCCGCCCTGACCCTGAGCCGCGGCCCCACCGGGCGCGTCGGCGCCGAGCGCATCGCCCTGATCGAGGCCATAGCGGCGGACGGCAATATCAGCCGCGCGGCCAAGCGCCTGAACATCAGCTATCGCGCGGCGTGGGATGCGGTGCAGGCGCTGAACAACCTGTTTGACGAACCGCTCGTTCTGGCCAGTCCCGGCGGCGCCAAGGGCGGCGTGGCCGAGGTGACGCCAAAGGGGCTGAAACTGATCGCGGCCTATCGGGGCATGGAGCAGCGGCTCAGTCAGGCCTGGGCCAAGGTCGAGGCCGACGGGACCGATCTGTGGAGCCTGGGCCTGCGCACTAGCGCCCGCAACGCCCTGCGCGGGGTGGTGGAGAGCATCTCGCAGGGCGGGGTCAACAGCGAGGTGGTGTTGCGCATCGCCGAGGGCCTGACGGTGACGGGGGTGATCACCCGCCAGAGCGTTCAGGACCTGGGGTTGAAGCCCGGCTCGGCGGCGATCGCGCTGATCAAGGCCAGTTTCGTCGACCTGACGGCCGTACAAGGTGCGCCGGACCCGGGGTGCAACCGGCTTTCCGGGACGGTCGCCGACCGCATCGACGGCGAGGCCAGCACCGAGTTCGCCATTCCGCTGGCGGCCGGCAAGACCCTTGTCGCCACTCTGACGCGCCAGGACGCCGACGCCCTGGGTCTGGGACCGGGCGATCCGGTCTTTGCCCTGATCAGGGCCTCGGACATCATCCTGGCCGTGGAATAGGCCCGCTGCATCGCATCTTCACCTTACCGGTCGATCGGGAGTAGGGTTTTGTCAAACACGGAGGAACTGACCATGAAGACCCTTGCTGTGACCCTCGCCGTCCTTGTGGGCGCCGTGGTTACCCCCGCTCTCGCCCAGCCGCCGGCCCCGGCCGCACCGGCCGCAACCCGGCCCAACGCGCTAGTGGAGTTTCCGGCCAGAGGCGGCGCCAAGCTAACGGTGACAACGCCCGCGTGGCGTGACGGGGCCGATATTCCCTACGAGAACACCCAGTACCGGACCAATACCTTTCCCGGCTTGATCTGGACCGCGGGACCTTCGGGGACCAAGTCCTACGCCGTGATCATGCAGGACACAGACGGCGTCATGCGCGGCGCGCCGATCCTGCACTGGGTGCTCTATAACGTCCCGGCAAATGTAACGAAGCTTGATCCCGGCATGGCGGCGACGGGCAACCCGGCCGGATCGGCCTATGGCCCCAACTATCGCGGCAACGCTCAGGCTTACATGGGCCCGCGCACGCCGGCTGGCCCGAAGCATCACTATCACCTGCAGGTCTTCGCCCTGGACACCACGGCGACTGCCGATCCGGCCATCACCTATGACGCCCTGACGGCGGCGATGAAGGATCACGTCCTGGCGTCCGGCGAAGTGGTCGGACTCGGTTCGGTCGATCCCGACGCTCCGCCTCCGCCGGCGCGCGGTGGCGGCGCGCCCGGCGCCGGGCGCGGTCCGGGCTAGAGCCCCGCGCTCAGGGCCGCCCTGGCAAGGCGCCGGATTTCCTCCGGCGCCAGGCTTTCAAGATCCGGCGCGCCGGCTGTCGCTTCCGGCGCCAGGCGAACCGCGCCGTCGCGCATGACCAGCACCTGATCGGCTAGGCGCCGCACCTCGCCGGCGTCATGGGTGACGTAGAGGACCGGCAGCGCCAGAGTGCGGTGCAGGCGCTCGATATAGGGCGCGATCTGGGCCTTGGCTTCGGCGTCGAGGCTGGAGAGGGGCTCGTCCATCAGCAGCAGGCGCGGCTGGGAGAGCAGGGCCCGGCCGATGGCGACGCGCTGGCGCTCGCCGCCGGAAAGGTTGGCGGTCGAGCGGGAGAGCAGCGGGGCCAGCCCGAGCAGGGACACGACCTCGTCCCGGGCCACGATGACCGGCGCGCGGGTGCGGGAGAGGCCGAAAACCAGGTTCCGTTCGACGGACAGATGCGGCAGCAGGCCGGCGTCCTGGAAGACCATGCCGATGGCGCGGCGGTGAGGAGGCAGGAAGGAGTTTTCGTCCTGCCAGACCTCGCCGTCCACGGTCAGGCGGCCGGGCAGGCGGGTCAGGCCGGCGATGCAGCGCAAAAGGGTGGTCTTGCCGCTGCCCGAGGGTCCGATCAGGGCGGTCAGGCCGGTGGGCGGCAGGGTCAGGCTGGCATCCAGCGCAAAGCCGCCGATCTGGCCCAAGAACTGTCCGGTAAGGCCGCTCATGCGACGGGCCTTTGGGCGCGGCGCTCGATCAGGAACATGGCCAGCATGACGCAGAAGGCGAAGGCCAGCAGGGCGGCCGACAGGATGTGCGCCTGGCCGTAACGGCCGGACTCGACGAGTTCGAAGATGTTCGTCGAGATGACCTGGGTCTTGCCCGGAATGGCACCGCCGATCATCAGCACGACCCCGAACTCGCCGATGGTGTGGGCGAAGACCAGCACCGCGGCGGCCAGGAATCCACGGCGCGCGAGCGGCAGGGCGACGGTGAAAAAGGCGTTCACGGGGCTGGCGCGCAAGGTGGCGGCGACCTCCATGGGGCGCGGGCCCATGGCCTCAAAGGCGTTGCGGATCGGCTGGACGGCGAAGGGCAGGGAATAGACCAGCGAGCCGATGACCAGACCTGTGAAGGTGAAGGCCAGGGTGCGGATGCCGAACAGGTGCAAGGGCGCCATAAGCGGGCTTTGCGGCGCAAGCGCCACCAGCAGATAAAAGCCCAGCACGGTCGGGGGCAGCACGATCGGAAGGGCTGTGACGGCCGCCACGATCTCCTTCCACCAGCGCGGGCTGCGCGCCAGCCACCAGGCCAGCGGCGTCGCCAGGATCAGCAGCAGGAAAGTCGTCACGCCCGCCAGGCTGACCGTTGTCCAGATGACCTGTCCCATGGCTTACGGCAGCTCGTAGCCGTAACGCCGGATGATGCCGGAGGCGGCGGGAGTCTTCAGGTAATCGAGGAAGGCCCTGGCGGCGGGATTGGCCTGGCCGGTATGGAGCAGGATGGCCTGCTGGTTGATCGGGGAATGGCTGGAGGCCGGCACGACCCAGCGCGAGCCGCCGGCGATGTTGATCACCTGCGAGAGGGCGACAAAGCCCAGCTCGGCGGCGCCGGTGTCGACGAACTGGAAGGTCTGGGTGATCGAGGCTCCCATGACGATCCTGGACTTGACATTGTCGTAGACGCCCATGCGACGCAGGGTCTGTACCGAGGCGATGCCATAGGGCGCGGCGGCCGGATCGGCGATGGCGATCTTCTGGAACCGGCTGGACGACAGCACCGCGCCTTTCGCATCCACCAGACCGGGCGTCCTTGAATAGAGCACGATGCGGCCGAGGGCGTAGGTGAAGCGCGAGCGCGGCACGCCTAGCCCATCCTGCTCGGCCTTGGCCGGCCGGTCGGGGTCGGCCGACAGGAAGACCTCATAGGGCGCGCCGTGGGAAAGCTGCGTGTAGATCTGGCCGGACGAGCCAAAGGTCAGGGTCGCGACATGCCTGGTGGCGGCCCTGAAGGCGGCGGCGATTTCGCGCGCCGGCTCGGTGAAATTGGTGGCGACGGCGACCTGGGTCTCGGCGGCGAAGGCGGGGCGAACGCCGGCGGCGAAGGCGGCGGCCAGTCCAAGAACAGATTGGCGTCGAGTGATCACGTCGTGGACCTGTGCACGGCAACGGCTTCGCGCCGTTATGCGGACGAGTCTCTTAACGCATCCGGGTGCGGCCGCAAGGCGTCATGCGGGGTGTCCGCATAACGCGCGGCGGCTACTGCGTCGGGCTGGTGACGTAGAAGCTGGCCGAGTTGCCGGTGGCGGCGGACAGGCCGGTGACCGAGCGGCCCGAGGTGGTGATCTGGGCGCCGGAGAAGGCGCCGACCTCGGCGCTGTTGGTCTGGCTGTTGTGAACGGTCATGCGGCCGTCGCAGGACGCGCAGGCAAAGCCCGTCGCCGCGTTGCCGATGGCGGTGGCCGTGACATAGGCATCGTAGCCGGTGTCGCCGGTAAAGCCCGCGATGACTTCCACGCCGCCGCCCGAATTGACCTGGGTGTTGTTGAGCACGATCTCATGGCCGATGTTGCCGGCCAGCAGCGAATTGCCGACGCCGTAGGCGCTGGCGGTGGCCGCGCCGAACTCAAAGCTGGTCAGGTTGGCTTCCGAGCGGACGTAGGAGGCGTTGTTCTGGGTGGCGTTGACCTCGAGATAGTTGCCGGTGTTGTTCGCCGAGATGTTGTTGCCGACCGTGGTGGCCTGGGCGTTGATCTCCTGGGCGTTGCCGGTGCCGGCGTAAACCGCCGCCTGGGTGCGGGTTCCGGTCATCACCTGATTGGCGGTGACGGTGACCGCCGAGCCGTAGGTTCCGGTGGCGGTCAGGTTGTTCGAGGTGGCCAGGGCCGAGAACAGGATCGAGCCGGGCGTGTATTGCACATTGCCGCCGCCGTCGGCCTGGGTCAGGGCGGCGCTGGTCTGGTTGAGGGTGACGACCGAGGTGCTGCCCTCGACGCCATAGCCCTGGCTGTTGGCGATGGCCTGGACGGAGGACGAGATATCGCCTGCCGTGGCCAGCACGCCCTGGAAATCGCCGATCGCGGTCACGCCGAAGGCACCCACGGTCTGGGTCGTGGTTCCGGTCAGGGTTCCGCCGTCAAAGATATTGGCCTCGCCGCTGTTGCCGGTGGTGGCGGTCGACAGCACGGTCAGGTCGCCGGCCGAATGGGCGACGGTCATCAGGGCGTTGGTCGAGACATTGGCCTGCAGGGACTGGGTCGAGGTCACCGCGGCGCTGCCGCCGCCGACCACCGAGCCGCCAAAGGTATTTGCGGTTGCGGCCGTGACAAGGCTGGTCGAGCCCGAAACGTCAATGACGTCGAGGGTCTGGTTGGCGAGGACGTCGCCCAGCTGGATCTGGTTGTTGAGGACTGTGCTCTGGCTAATAGCCGCCGCGACGAATGGCGGGCACATCGGCATCGCGAGAAGCATTCCAGCGATTAGGATCTTCGCGGCTTTGCGCATTGTTGGTCCCCAGATTGTTGTATGCGGGCACGAACGCACCCGTGGTGCCGGCGGTGCGAGCCACGCCCAGCGGATCGTTGTGCATGCAGGCCTCGGGGCCAGGCATGCCGTAGAAGTTGGTCATGATCTCGACCGTGGCGCGCTCGATGAGGGCGCGGACCGCCAGTTGCTTGGGCTCGAGCGAGCTTGAGCCGGCCGACAGGTCGAACAGGTTGCCGTCGAGCACGTCGAACATGCCGCCGCCGACTTCATTGGCGATGATCTGCTTCTGGAACGAGATGACGTCGACAACCTGCTGCGAGACGGTGTCGACGACCCGAAGGTCCATGGCCACGTTCATCACGAACTTGCGCCCGCCGATGCGGCCGTGCAGGCCGGTGCTGGTCGCCCGGGCGGCGGTCAGGTCGGCGCCGGACGAATAGATGTTCGAGTTCAGCTCGGTGATCGCGCCGACGACGTAGAAGTCAGAGCCGCTGACCTGGCCGGAGTAGATGCGGCGATAGTCGCCGGCCTGTCCGGGCGCGGCGGGCGTGTCGCTGATCAGCTTGTTGTTGGCGTACTTCAGCTCCATTTCGGAAACCGAGGTGTCGTAGCGTTCCACCAGGTTGGCGCCGGCCTTGGCAAAGGCGCTCATGGCCATTTCCGAAGCGCCCATGGTGATCTGGCGGCCCGAGCCGTCGGCTTCGGCCTTGCCGGTCTTGTCGTCGATACGGCCGATGGTCAGGCGCGGCGAGGAAAGGCCGTTGGTCCGGGCGTACTGCGCCAGGCAGACCAGGGCGGCGGAGTAGGGGGTCGGGTTGGCGGTGACGGGGGCGCGGACAACCGGCGTGGCGTAAAGCCCGGCGGAATTGACGCTGGTGGTGGAGCAGCCGGTAAGGGCAATGGCGGCGGCGCCGGCAAGCGCCGTGATCCGGAAGGGTTTATTGAGCATTCGAAGCCCCTGTGCTCGTTGCGGGTGCCCCGGCAGTAACCTTGCCGTTGTTGATCTGGGTGGAGTTAACGATGACGGTGTTGTTGTCGCCTTGCGTGATCACCGACAGATTGTTGCCGATGGCCGTCGAGCTGGCGCCGCCGCCGACACCGCCGGAGAAGGATCCGCTGGCCGAAGCGCTGGCGCTGGCCGAGGCGCTGGAGGCCGAATAGGCCGAAGCCCCGGCGCTCTGGATGACACCATCTATAATGACAAGTTACCGTTGGCGTCGCGTACGCCGTAGCTGGAGACCGCAACCTGGCGATTTTCCTGGCCCGGCGTGCGGCCATAGCCGGCGTTGAACGAGGCTGAGCTGGCGGCCGAAGTTTGCGCGCTGGCGCCGCCGGCGCCCGCAAGACAAAGGATTAGCGCCGCAGCCATCTTGAGCCTGGGCGTTGATCGGACTGACATCGAGGCGGGTCTCCGGTAGGCGAAAATCCTGGCGCGCGCCGTCGCCGGGCGTGCCAAAACAGGATTCAAGATCGGTTCAAAACACCATGATTTGGTTAAGGCGGCGGGGCGAACGCCTTGTTTCTCACCGGAATGAGGACTGAAGGGACGACATGAACGAAGACGAAATTCCGGTCCGCGAGCCGCTGTTCAGGGCGCCCTGGCCGGCGGTGGCCGTGCCTGTGGTGCTGGTGGCGGCCTATCTGTGGCAAAGCCTGCCGGGCTCGGACGTGGTGGCGATGAACATGGCCCTGTCGCCGATCGGCATCGCGGGGGGGCGATACGAGACCCTTCTCACCTATCAGTTTATCCACGCCGGCTGGGCCCACCTGGCGGTGAACAGCCTTTCGGCCTTTGCATTCGGACCGCCGGTGGCGCGTTGTCTGGGGGCGAGCGCGCGGGGCGTGACGTGCTTCTTTGCGTTCTTCCTGATCTGCGGGGTTCTGTCAGGGCTTGGTTACGTGATCCCGCACTGGGGCGAGTCGGATCTGGCGGTTGGCGCGTCGGGCGCGATCTCGGGTCTTTGGGGCGCAGCCTCTCGCCTGCTGATCGGTCGCGGACAACTGGCGCCCATCACCAACCGGATGGCGCTGACCCAGGGCGCGGCCTTCATGGTGGTCAATGTGGTGGTCGGCCTGCTGGGCGGACTGGCGGCCATGAACATCGCCTGGGAGGCCCACGTCGCCGGATATATCGCAGGCCTGCTGCTTATCGGTCCGGCCGCCCGTCTGGCGGGCCGGGTGTGATCATCACGGCATGGCGATTTGCAATGCTGCAATAATTGGGTGACGCTGCCGGTTCTGGACTTGAAAACAATAAATTAGGGAGGCTTTGACGTGCTTGTTTCCCAGATTCTCAAGGACAAGGGCGATATGGTGTTCACCGCCTCGCCCGGCGATACGGTGGTCGCGGCGGCCGCCCTGCTGCATTCCCGCCGGGTTGGGGCCATGGTCGTGGTCGAGCACGGCGAGGTGGTCGGCATTCTCTCCGAACGCGATCTGGTGCGCCTGGTGGCCGAAGGCGGCGAGGGCGCCCTGACGCGGCCGATCAGCCACTGCATGACCCGCGAGGTGGTGTTCGCCGCCCCGCACGAGACGCTCGACAGTCTTATGTCACGCATGACCGACCGGCGGCTGCGGCACCTGCCGGTGCTGGTCGACGGGCGACTGGCCGGCATTATCTCGATCGGCGACCTGGTAAAGTACAAGATCTCCGAGATCGAGGCCGAGGCCGACGGCCTGAAGGCCTATATCTCGGCGGGGTGATCCGCAGGGTCAGCCGGCGGCGGCGGCCTCGAGCGCCGCGATGTCGATCTTCTTCTTCTTCAACATGGCCTGCATGACGCGGTTGGCCGCCGCCCGGTCCGGGCTGTACAGCAGACGGGGCAAGGCCCGGGGCACAACCTGCCAGGACAGGCCGTACCTGTCTTTCAGCCAGCCGCACTGACTGGGCGAGCCGCCGCCGGCCGTCAGCCCGTCCCAGTACATGTCGACCTCAGCCTGGTCGCTGCAGTCGATGGTGAACGAGACCGCCTCGGTGAACTTGAAGATCGGCCCGCCGTTGATCCCGGAGAATTCCACGCCATCGAGGAAGAACTGCACGACCATGGCGCTGCCGGCCGGGCCGGGGCCCGCGTCGGTATACCGTGTCACGGTCCCGACTTTCGAATTGGGGAAGATGGAGACGTAGAAATTGGCGGCCTGTTCAGCCTGGGTGTCGAACCACAGAAATGGGGTGATCTTCGGCATGGCGTCCTCCAGCTTGTAAATACGGCGCCGCAAGCGGCGTGATCGTAACGCCCAAAGGACGTTCGAGGCCGGCGTGTTCCGACACGGGAGCCTGGAAAAAATCGCCAGTCCTGGCGCGGTGCGGCGCTTCGCCCCTTGTCCCGTCACAAATCCGTGCCTTTTTCTCTTGCACCGCAGCAAGGCCTTCGCTATAGCCCGCCCCTCGCTGAGGAACGGTTGTTTCGGGGGCGAGGCGGGAGCCTTAAAAACTCTTGCCTTTGACCACTCAAACGACTATCTTCCGCGACCTCAAACGACTCGCACCGGACTGAAGAGGGAAGCTCCTTCGCAGCCCAGGGGCGTGTTTTGCGCCGTTTTTCCGGAGGTTCCGGAGAAAAAGCAGAAAGCTCAAAAGAGCCGGTTGACTTAGAATTTGGAGCGTTTAGAAGCGCCCCTCCTCGCCGCCGCCGGGCTTTGTACGGCGGGCTCGGGAAACCGGGTTGGTCTTTGACATCGTTGAATTGGAAAGAGAAACGCAGGCGGCGGTGTCCTGGCGGTAGCTTTAGGCTACCTCGACACTGACAACTTGCGGTCTCTTGAAAAGACACCATGAAATCGGTGTCCGAACCCTTGCTTACGAGTGAGGGGGCTGGACGCCAATCGAATGGGAACTCGTCAAGATACTATGCAAAACCAGAACGCAGACCCTGGGTTTTCCCCCAGGGACTAAAAACTGGAGTCAAATGTCAACTCAACTTGAGAGTTTGATCCTGGCTCAGAGCGAACGCTGGCGGCAGGCCTAACACATGCAAGTCGAACGGATCCTTCGGGATTAGTGGCGGACGGGTGAGTAAC
>CANJPZ010000028.1 GCA_947476325.1 Caulobacteraceae bacterium
GGCACGGTGAAACGCTTCATCAAGTCGGTCCTGCTGCCGGCCTACACGGTGGCCCAGACCACAAAGCAGACCGAGGCCGACTTTGGTTTCAGCGACACGACCCCGCTGATCGTCCAGGCCGGCGAGCAGATCTGGCTCGCCACCGGCGTCACCAACACCGGCATCGTCGCCCGCGCCGAAGGCGGGGCCTACTAGGCCATGGTCTACGGCTTCCAGCGAAGCCCGAAGGGGCTCTTTGTACCCAGCCCCGGAGGCCTTCCAGGCTTCCAGCGCCAGGGTCTGGACCAACGCAAGAAATCGACCGACCTCGCCCCGGCCTTCGGTCCCGGCTCGGTGGGTCCGCAATGGAGCGGCGGCGGCGGCAAGTTCAACGTGGTCGTCAACGCTGCCGTAAGCGGAGCCGTGGCTAACGCCTTCATGTACCTGCCAAAGGCGATCAAGCCGCTGTCGGGGGCCTGGTATTGGGAAGTTCAGGTCTACGGCAGCGGATCGTGGGCCCTCATCGGCATCGCCGACAACATCCTGAACCCAGGGTTCTATATGGGTTACAGCTCCATCAATTACGGCTGGTACAACAGCGGCCCTGCCGCCTGGGCGAAATCACCGGCGACCGGGGGCGATCTGACCGGCTTCGCGGCGATGGGCGCGGGCGACACGCTCGGCGTGCTCTACAACAGCAACACCGCAACCCTCTCGTTCCTGTTGAACAACGTCTACTCCGGCACCAGCGACACGACCGGCATTGCGTCCAATCCCATGTATCCCACCGTCGCCATTCAGATTGGAGCGGTGACGTCCTTCGACGTTCGCTTTGGAGCCGGGAATACCAAGTACTCGCTCCCCAATGGCTTCAAGCACTACGGGACCTGACACCATGATCCTCTACCAGAAGCGCACCCTCGTCCCCGCAGCGGACGTGGGAGCACCAGGTCCGTTGCCGACTCATCTGCGGGGCCTATCCGACGCCAGCCTGGCCGATCTGCCGGCAGCCTTGAGCCCGGGCGCGATCACCGAGCTGAACCTGGCCAACACCGGCTACGTGCCCGTCATCGTCCCCGATCCGGCGGTGTTCCCGGTGCTCACACGTCCGCAGCTCATCCTGGGCCTGAAGGCGGTCAACCGCCTGGCGGCCATGCGCACGGCGGCCAATGGCCTGCCGGCCGACGACGAGGCTCAGGTCTATTTCAAGGAGGGGTCCGCCTTCCGGCGGGACGATCCACGCCTGGAGGTGGTGCGCCTGGCGGCCGGGACCGTGACGCTCACCCACCTCGACAACGCCTTCGCCGCTGGCGCGGCACTCGCTCCGTAACCACGACTGCAGGCACCGTGGCCGCCACCGGTTCGACCGGATCGAACGAAGTGCTGCGCCTTCCTCAATCTAAAAAAAGGAGCCGTGCCCATGGATGAGCCCGAATACAGCGCGGCCACGTTCAAGGCCGAGCTCGCCGCGGTCAGGTCAGAACTCAATGCCCTGCGCACCGATGTGAAGGATCTGGTGGCCGCCTGGAAGGCCGCCTCCGGTCTGGTCAAGTTCGTCAAATGGCTGTCGAGCATCGTGGCCGCGGTCACGCTGATCTACGCCGCGATCAAGGGCCTCGCGCCCCGCTAACCTCCCGGAGACATCGATGACCGAGCTTCCTCCAGCCTATCGCTGGATCGACGAAGTGCGCCCGCTGCCCAGGATGGTAGAGGCCGCCCGCCAGCTCTACGGCACGATCGAGACGCCGGGCCCTGCCGACAATCCGATCATTCTGGACTGGGCCAGGGAGGCAGGGCTCTCGAAGGCCTATTCATCCGACACCGTGCCCTGGTGCGGGCTGTTCATGGGGCTGGTCGCCAGGCGCGCCGGGAAGGCCGCGCCCGCCAAACCGCTATGGGCGCGAAGCTGGAGCCGGTTTGGTGTGGCCGCGCCGGAAGCAGCGCTGGGCGATGTCCTGGTATTTTCCCGAGCCAAGGGCGGCGGCCATGTCGGTCTGTATGTCGGTGAGGACGAGACCGCGTTCCATGTGCTGGGCGGCAACCAGTCCGATGCGGTCAGCATCACCAGGATCGCGAAGACCCGCTGCATCGCCATCCGCCGGCCGATCTACCAGGTCCAGCCGGCCAGCGTGGCCCCCATTCAGCTGGCGGTAACAGGCGGGATTTCGGCCAACGAGGCCTGACCTCACCCTTCATCAACTGCCCAACCGCCCGCGCTTATGCGGGCTTTTCTTATGGAGAAACGACATGGAAGATTTCAAACCCTGGTGGACCTCCAAGGCCATCTGGACCGGCCTGATCGGCAGCGCCTGGGGCGTGGCTGGCACGCTGGGCCTGCTGCCTGAGGGCCTGAGCCAGGCCGACGTGCTGACCGTGGTTCTGGCCATCACCGGCATCGGCGGTGTGGTGTTTCGCAAAACGGCCAAGGCGCGGATTGGGTAACTTGGTGGTGGCGGCGCCGGTGGCGGTGGGGAGCACCACGTTCACAAGGACGGCGATCTAGCGATGGCGTCCGCCTGAATCGCTCCACCCGTCAGGTCTTCATCCTCAATCAGGATGGGCGAGGCGTTTTGTCCTTCCTCCCACTCCGCATAGGTGCGGCCGTCGGGCAAACGCCAGGAAACGCGCCCGTTCGCGCTGGCCCCGGTCACCGCGGCGGCGGCCGAGGAGACCGACGAAAATATGTAGTCCGAGGTGAACAGGAGGGCATCTTGCTGCTCCAGTAGAATGCCGCTGGCGACCAGATCCGCCCGAAGTGCAACCGTGCCCTTGGGGATTGTTGGGGTAGTCTTCAGCCTGGCTTTGGACCCTTTCTTGACGACGATTTCGCCGCTGGACGTCACCAGCATCTGTCCGGCGAATCCTTGGCCGCGGAACTCGAACAGCACGCTCTCCGCCCAGGAGGGGGCGGGGCTGGTGCTCTTGGGCTGGCTGGAAATGTCCCCCGAAACGACCTTGAACAGGTCGCAGCCCAGGGCCCCGACCAGGGTCTTCGTCTGATCGATGAACTCCTCCATCGCAGCCCGGTCAGGCAGCGGGAGCTTGCCTTCCTCGCCGGCCTTCTGGGTGTTCTGCAGCTGCCAGCGAGGGTTCAGGCCAGCGTCTGCGATCAGGCGGGCCTCCACATATCGAGCATGCGATTTGGTGAGGTTCTCGTCCTTGCTGACCATAGCGATGGTCTCGACCCAGAAGGGCTTACCGCCTTTCCCCTTATCGTTGCCGGCGTGGTACTGGAGCCGGTCGGCCACACATTCGGACTCGCCGATGTAGGCTAAGAGCCGATCCGGCTGGGTCTCGTCAAAACCAAGCAGCATGTAGACACCCGGCCGCGCCAGTTCGGGAAAGGTGCCCCGGACCTGCTTCATCTGTAGCTTGCGGAAAGCGATGGCCTGGATCGTCGACATCGAGATCTGGGCTATCCGGATGCCGTCCGGGTCGCCGTCGAGCAGGAAGATGTTAATCGAGCGAGGGCGCATGAAAAACGCTTTGCATTAATGGCCACTTTGGCCAGAAGTAGCAGACCGGAAGCAGGCGTCAAACCATGCAGTCAATGTCGGCCAAGGACGCAAAATACAACTTCGGCAGGTTGATCGACACCGCCCGCGCGGAGCCCGTCACTGTGGAAAAACATGGGCGAGCTGTCGTTGTGGTCATGGCAGTCGAAGAATACGAGCGACTGGTGGCGCGTTCGAAGCCCCCGGCGAAAACGGCCAGCCGGGTCTATAGGGCGACCAATTCTGGTCCGCATCACCCATGAGTTTGATAAAGTCTAAGAAGCGTGTTGCCGACCACGGAGAGGTGTTCACACCTCGGTGGCTGGTCGAGCAGATGCTCGACCTCGTCAAGGGCGAGACCGAACGCATCGATGCACGTTTTCTGGAGCCCGCGTGCGGCAGTGGCAATTTTCTTGTGCCGGTCTTGCAACGCAAGCTGGCCGCTGTTGAGGCAAAGTACGGCAAGTCCGAATTCGAGAGGCGGCACTATGCCCTGCTCGCCCTGATGAGCATCTATGGCATCGAGCTGCTTGTCGACAATATAGCCGAGTGCCGAGCCAATCTTCTCGAAATCCTTGCCGACTATCTAAACGTAGATGAAGCGAACGATCTGTATCGCGCCGCATTCTATGTTCTCTCGCAGAACCTCGTGCACGGTGATGCGCTAACAATGCGCGCGTGCGACGGCCAACCGATCAGCTTTGCCGAGTGGGGATACCTTGGTAGGGGCAAGTTCCAACGCCGTGACTTTCGTCTCGACGTTCTGACGGGGGCGTCTGCATTCAGTGCTGAAGGTTCCCTCTTCGCCCAGTTGAGCAAGCACGAACTGTTCACGCCGACCAGAACCTACCCGATCATGACAGTGAAGGAACTGGCTCATGACTGCTGAAGCGCAAGCTGCCTTCGCTCTGCGCGGCCGCAACCCGGATGTGCTTACGTGCATCGCGAACCTCTCGAACGACGAGGTGTTCACGCCGCCTGAGTTTGCGAACCGGATGCTGGACACGCTGGCCGATGCCTGGGCGGCCGACCACGGCAACGGGAATCTCTGGGCCGACAAAACGGTGAAGTTCCTCGACCCGTGTACCAAGTCAGGCGTGTTCCTGCGAGAGATCACCAGCCGCCTCATCAAGGGACTGGCCGACGAAATTCCGAACCTTCAGGAGCGTGTCGATCACATCCTGACAAGGCAGGTTTTCGGAATTGGCATCACGCAGCTTACCAGCCTGCTCGCGCGGCGCAGCGTCTATTGCTCGAAGCACGCCAACGGCGAACACTCCATCGCCAAGGGATTCAACAAAGACGCCGGAAACATCTGGTTCGAAAGGACCGAGCATAGGTGGGTGGATGGCAAATGCAATTACTGCGGTACACCCCAGAAGAATTTGGATCGCGGTGAGGGGCTAGAGAGCCACGCATATGCTTTTATTCACACCGACAACATTGCGACTCGGGTCGCCGAGTTGTTTGGAGACGATATGCAGTTCGATGTAATTATCGGTAACCCGCCATACCAGTTGGATGACGGCGGCTACGGCACGAGTGCGGCGCCGATCTACCAGCTGTTCGTGGAGAAGGCGCTCCACCTTGATCCGCGCTACGCAGTATTCGTCACGCCCTCACGATGGATGGCAGGAGGCAAGGGGCTCGACAAGTACCGAGAGCGGATGCTTTCGGACAAGCGGATGAGGAGCATCGTCGACTTCCCGAAACTCTACGAGGGGTTTCCAGGCGTGAAGATTCGCGGCGGCATTTCGTACTTCTTGTGGGACCGCGAGCACAGCGGTCCGTGCATGGTGCAAACAATCTGGGACGGCCAGCCGACCGGACCTGCGATTGCCCGCCACCTCGACGCATACGACATCCTCGTCCGCCGCAACGAAGCCGTGCCGATTGTAGAGAAGGTCAGGGCCAAAGGTGAGCCGACGCTAGATGCCCGCGTCTCGAGCCAAAAGCCGTTTGGCCTCCGTACGTTCTTCCATGGCAAGCCAGAGCCCAAGCGGATCAAAGATCCGGTGAAGCTCTTCGGATCCCAGAAGATCAGTTGGGTCGATCGCTCTGAAATCCCAACGAACATTCCGTGGATCGACAAGTGGAAGGTTCTGATGACTCGCGTCCAGGGCACAAGCGCCGCGGTCGAAACCAAGTTCCTCAGCAAGCCGATCGTCGCTGGCCCCCCCACAGCTTGTACCGAGAGCTATGTTGTCGCGGGCCTCTTCGATACTGAGATCGAAGCGACGAACTACGCGAGCTACCTGCGTACGCGCTTTGCTCGTTTCCTAGTTTCGCTCCGCAAGTCTACGCAAGATGCGCCGAAGAATGTCTATGCCTTCATTCCCGACCTGCCGCTTGATCAGGAATGGACCGACTCCAAACTCTACAAGCGTTACGGGTTAAGCCGGGAGGAAATTGAGTTTATCGAGTCACAAGTGGCGGCGCACGACCGTGAACTGTTCGATGAGACCTCTCCTGACGAACCTCAAGATGAATAAGCCTAATATCGACGAAATCCTAGCACCCAAGCCGGACGCAAGACCGCGCATCTACGCTTACTCTATTGCGGACGAAGCGCATATGGGTCTGCTGAAGGTTGGGCAAACCACGCGCGATGTGAAGCAGCGCGTCGCCGAACAACTCAAGACTGCTGCCATCCAGAACTACACCATCGTATTGGAAGAACCCGCCGAGCGCGATGACGGATCTGTTTTCACCGATCACCAGGTCCGAGCCGCCCTGACCAAAAAGGGCTTTGAGAATGCAGCGCTGGAATGGATGCGCTGTTCAATCGCGGACGTTACGACCGTGCTTACCGAATTGCGAACCGGCCAGACATTTGCGGGTACGCACTCCGAGACCTTTCCAATGCGCCGGGAACAAGCCGAGGCGGTCAACAAGACGCACGCCTACTTCCACTCCATTTGGAAAGAGGACATGCATGCCGTCCCGCGATTCCTGTGGAACGCGAAGATGCGCTTCGGCAAGACGTTTACGGCCTATCAGCTCGCCAGGAAGCTCGGTGCCAAGCGGGTCCTCGTGGTGACATTCAAGCCTGCCGTCGAGGACGCGTGGCAGACAGACTTGGAAGGTCACAAGGACTTCGACGGCTGGCAGTATCTTTCGAAGTCCTCCGGCCGCGATCCGACTGAGATCGATTTGGGCAAGCCGGTCGTCTATTTCGGTTCCTTCCAGGATCTGCTCGGCCGCGACTTTGCGGGCAATATCAAGCCTAGGAATGAATGGCTTCACAAAGTGATGTGGGACCTCGTCGTGTTCGACGAATATCACTTTGGCGCGTGGCGCGACACTGCGAAGGAGCTTTTCGAGGGCGAGGAAGATGCGGTCGCCAAGAAAGAGGCCAAGCTCGAGTACGCTTCCGGTCTTCAGGATGTGAACGAAGATCTTACCATCTTGTCGGATCGGGAGACAGATTTCCTCCCTATTACCACAAAGGCCTACGTCTACTTATCCGGCACGCCGTTCAGGGCGCTGGCCACCGGTGAATTCATCGAAGAGCAGATCTTCAACTGGACATACACGGACGAGCAGCGCGCCAAGGAGGCGTTCGCGGCCAAGTATCCGGCCAATTGGAACCCCTACGGTCAGCTGCCTCAGATGCGTCTGCTGACCTACCAAATGCCGGACGAACTGGTGGCCATCGCCAGCGCCGGCGAATTCGACGAGTTTGACCTCAACTCGTTCTTCGCGGCCAAGGGGACGGGCGAGGCAGCGCAGTTCACGCACAAGAGCGATGTACAAAAATGGCTGGACATCATCCGGGGTTCGTATGTCCCCACGGCGGTCGAGCATCTCAAGACCGGCACCCGGCCGCCTTTCCCCTACTCAGACGTGCGTCTACTGCCATATCTACAACACTCGTTCTGGTTCCTTCCCAACGTCGCTGCCTGCCACGCGATGGCAAATCTGCTGACGGAGAAGCACAATATCTTTTGGCACGACTACTCGGTCCTGGTGGCGGCGGGGGCTTCGGCAGGGATCGGTCTAGAGGCCCTGCCGCCGGTGCGTAAGGCGATCGGAAGTGGCTTCGACACCAAGACCATCACACTTTCCTGCGGCAAACTCACGACGGGCGTCACTGTGCCGCAATGGTCGTCCATCCTGATGCTCCGAAACCTGAAGTCCCCTGAGTCCTACTTCCAGGCGGCGTTCCGCGTGCAGTCGCCATGGTCGATCAAGAACCCGAACGGCGACAATCCGAACGAGGAGGAAATCCTCAAGCCCGTTTGCTACGTGTTTGACTTCGCGCCCACGCGTGCGCTCCGCCAGCTCTCTGAGTATGGCATCGGACTCTCGCCCAACGAATCGAATCCGGAAAACGCTGTAAAAGACCTCGTGTCATTCCTGCCAGTGCTGGCCTACGACGGCGCGAACATGACTCAGATCGATGCGGGAGGCATTCTCGACATCGCGATGGCGGGCACCTCGGCGACGCTGCTGGCGCGCAAATGGGAGAGTGCGCTGCTCGTCAATGTGGACAATGACACCTTGCGCAGGGTCTTGGAAAATCCAGATGCAATGGCCGCTGTTGAGCGGATCGAGGGCTGGCGGGCACTGGGCGACAGCGTCATCGAGACCATCATCAACAAGAGCCAAAAGGTAAAGGATCTCAAGACCAAGGCCAAAGATGGTGCGCTAACGGACCGTGAAAAGAAGGATCTCACTGACGAGGAAAAGGAATACAAGTCCAAGAGAAAGCTCGTTCAAGAAAAGCTCATCAAGTTCGCGACGCGAATCCCTGCATTCATGTACCTGACGGACTATCGCGAAAACACGCTACAAGATGTAATCACGAAGCTGGAACCAGATTTGTTCAGGACCGTCACCGGCTTGGATGTGAAGGACTTCCATTTGCTCGTGCGACTCAAAGTCTTCAACACCGAGCACATGAACCAGGCGGTGTTCGCCTTCCGCCGCTACGAGGACGCCTCGCTACGGTACGCTGGCATCGATAGCCACGAGGGGCTCACGCACTACGGGCTGTACGATACAGTGGTGGCGAGGGAATAAGGGGCGAGGGCCAGGGTTGGCGAGAGTTCGCCTTCAGGCTCCCTTCCACCGCCAATCAGACCCCCAAAAGGTCTCCCGCGGTCCTGTTAATCCCTAAGGCGCGGAAGACGCGGCGCTAAAGCCGCCCAAACTCACCTCAACGCCTGCGGTTCCGGCCTGTCTCCGGGCCCTTCCGGGCCCTGAACCCGACCTCGTCTCCGCGCGTCTGAGATCCAGGTGAGTTTCCCTGCTAACAGGGACTTTTACAGGGAAATGCGTTTTTCGCGGCCGTCTCCCCGATGGGGCCAAGTGAGAATTACCTCCTAACTACAGTGCTTTGAGCACCTCCCGGGCCGTCAGGATCCCGCGATCAGCAGGGAATTTAACAGGGCCAGAACAGGGAATTAATTCGCCGGAACAGGGAGCCGCGGGGAATTAACAGGACCGCTCAATCGAGGCTGGCAAACAGCTTGCGCTGATCCTCCCAGGCCGGCGGCAGGCTGGCTGCGAGGAACCGCTGAAAGGTCAGGCCCGCGGGCTGGCGGCCCTCCAGGATCTGGGTCTGCAGATCGGGCGCCAGGAACGCCAGCCGCAGCATGTTTCGCTCGTACGGCACAACCGGCGAGGCCTGAAGCAAGGCCTGGCCGGGCTCGGCGATCGCGGAGCCACCGACGTCCCCCAGCAGCCGATGGGCGGTCTTGAGGGCCTTGATTAGGGTGGGATCTGGCCGAGGCTGTCCGTCGACCAGCTGTCCGGACGCGTCGGTAACCACGGTCCGCCCGCCCCGCAACTTGAGCCGGCAGGGAACGGAGATCCGGACGAGTTCGAGATCATCGGCCTCCGGGGCCAAGCGATGGGTAACAGGCAGCCGACTGGCGAGGGTCTGTAGCTGACTGATCGGATCGCCCGCGCGGGCGAAAAACGCGACGCGGCGCACCACGATCTGAACTGTGGTGGGGTGGATTTCCACCCGGGCCGCGAGCTCTCGGAGCGGAAGCGGGTCGCGGGTCTGGAGCGATGCGAGCGACCGCTCGATCAAGATTTCGATCGCGTCAGCCGGAACCCGCCGGATCCCCTCGTCATCCGCAGCCCGCCGATCGCCGCACTGCAACGCGGTCGAGACATAGTACCGGTATACCTGTCCCCGCGCGCCGTGGGTGAAGGTCGGGCTCATGGGATCGCCGTCCGCGTCGAATAGGATCCCGCGCAGCGGCATGGTCGAGACCCGGGTCGGCCGATCAAGGTGGCGACGGGTCTGACCGGCGAGCAGGGATTGCACCGAGCCGAACAGGTCCGGATCGACGATGGCGCCGTGGGCCCCGGGATAGCTGAGATCGCGATGCGGTATCTCGCCCAGGTAGGTGCGGTTCTTCAGGAGATGGAACAGCGCGCCCCGGCTAAACCGGGCGCCGCCCATGGCGCGCCCCTTGATGGTTAGCCAAGCCTTGGACCGGATATCCTGATCGTGCAGCCAGCGCTCCAGCGCATGCACCGAGCCGAGCTCCAGGTAACGGCTGAAGATCAGCCGCACGGTCTCTGCCTCAACGGGATTTGCGGTGAGCGCGCGGGTGGTGAGATCCTTGGGCAGGTCGTAGCCGAGCGGCAGGTTGCCCCCCATCCACATGCCCTTGGCCTTGGAGGCGGCGATCTTGTCGCGAATCCGCTCGCCGGTGACCTCCCGCTCGAACTGCGCGAACGACAGCAGGACGTTGAGCGTCAGCCGACCCATGCTGGTGGTGGTGTTGAAGGCCTGGGTCACCGACACGAACGAGACCCCGCGAGCGTCGAAGGCGTCAACGATCCTGGCGAAGTCGGTGAGCGAGCGGGTCAGGCGATCGACCTTGTAGACCACCACCACGTCGATCTTGCCGGCGTCGATATCGGACAACAGCCGCTTCAGGCCCGGTCGCTCCATCGAACCGCCGGAGAAACCCCCATCGTCATAGAGGTCACCCAGGCCTGACCACCCCTCCCCGGCCTGACTGCGGACATAGGCCTCGCAGGCCTCGCGCTGGGCGTGCAGGCTGTTGAAGCTTTGATCGAGGCCCTCCTCCGAGGACTTGCGGGTGTAGATAGCGCAGCGCAGCCGCTTGGGCGGAGGCGGCCGGCTCACGTGGAAGGATCCCCGCGCAATCCGAAGAACTGCGGACCGTTGCGCTTCACCCCGCTGATCGCCTTGGCCACCGCCGAGAGGCTCGAATAGATCGCACCGTTCCAGCGGAAGCCGTCGGCCGCCCGGTCCACCTCATGCAGGACGCCGCGCCACTCCCGGGTGATCCGGGCGCCGACGCCCAGGTGATCGGATCGCGCTGGCGCGCCGGGAGACTGCCGAAGTCTGCGACGGGTCACGACATCCAACCCACCCAGGGCTTGGGACTGAATCCTCCAGGCCAGCGACAGGCGGACCAACTCCGGCGACCGAGCCTTGGGCGCGAGCCCGTATCGCCGTCGCCACTCGGCGCGCAGGCCCTCGAGGTCCAGGCGCTCAAGCGCCCGGACCTCCTCGGTGACCGATTGGCTCACGCCGTGGTCTCGGCGACGATGCGATAGGTCCGGGTCCCGTCGCTCTTCTCCGAGAGCACAGTGATCCCCAGCGCCTTCTTGATCGAGCCGGACATGGCGCCGCGCACCGAGTGCGCCTGCCATCCGGTGGCCGCCATCATGGCGTCGATGGTCGCACCGTCGGGCCGGTGGAGGAGGTCCAGCAGGATGGCGATCTTGCCGGTCGCGACCTTGGGCGGAAGGGTCTCGGGCAGCAGGTCGGGCTGGATGTCGTTGCGCTTGGCCATGGGATCCTCGGTGTTTTCCAAGCCGCGGAAATCGCGGCTTGCACCGAGGCGAGCCCGGTTCAGACCGGGCAGGGACGAGACCGACTAGCGCTCTGCTCAGGAGCCGAGTCCAGTCGAACCGGCGCCAAGTCACAGGAAGTGGGCAAAGATCTTTGGCTCTGACGATCCAGGGCGCAGGGTCTCGATTCGATAAGCCCCGCCAATTACTTAGCTCCTGGAGCGTTTACACGATGCGACTGACTTTCATGGCGCCAGAGGCCCTCAAGCCCGATCCGAACAACGCCCGCACCCACTCGGCCAAACAGGTCGCGCAGATCTGCGCCAGCATCACCGCTTTCGGTTTCACCAACCCGATCCTACTCACCCCGGACCACGCCGTGATTGCGGGTCATGGCCGGCTACTCGCCGCCCACAAGATGGGCCTGGCGGAAGTCCCGACTATCATCCTGTCGAACCTGACCGAGATGCAGGTCCGCGCGTTGCGCATCGCTGACAACAAGATCGCCCTCAACGCCGGCTGGGACACCGACCTATTGAAAATCGAGCTACAGGCCATCGTGGTCGGCGACCTGAGCTTCGAGGTCGAGGCCATGGGCTTCGCCACCGGCGAGATCGATGTGATCCTGTCGAAGGGCGCGGCCGATCCGGATGACGAGGTGATCCCGGCCCTAGCCGAGAGCGCCATCAGTCAGGTGGGCGACATCTGGATCCTGGGCGACCACCGGATCGGTTGCGGCGACAGTCGTGACGTTGGCTTCATCCAGGCCGTGGTGGGCGATGGCGCCAAGGTTGACGCGGCGTTCCTCGACCCGCCCTACAACGTCAAGATCCAGGGTCACGCCAACGTCACCTCCCGCCATCGGGAGTTTGCGATGGCCTCGGGCGAGATGGACCAGTCCGGCTTCCGGACCTTCCTCGCCGAGACGTTGGGCGCCTGCGCGGCGGTATCGCGTGATGGCGGAGTCCACTTTGTCTGCATGGACTGGCGGCACATGGGCGATGTCGAGGCCGTTGGCGCAAACGTCTACGGCGACCTGCTGAACCTCTGCATCTGGAACAAATCCAACGCCGGCATGGGCTCGCTCTATCGGTCCAAGCACGAGCTTGTCTTCGTCTACCGGGTTGGCGCCGCCCAGCATCTCAACACCGTCGAGCTCGGCCGCCACGGGCGCAACCGCACCAATGTCTGGGACTACGCCTCGGTGAACACCTTTGGCGGCAGCCGCCAGCAGGACCTGGCGCTACATCCCACGGTCAAGCCGGTGGCGATGGTGGCCGACGCCTTTCAGGATGTGACCAAACGCGGTGACTTGGTGCTGGACGCCTTCCTTGGGTCCGGCGCCAGCCTGATCGCGGCCGAGCGCACCGGGCGGCGATTTCGGGGAGTGGATATCGACCCGCTCTACGTCGATCTGGTGGTCGAGCGCTGGCGTGCACTGACCGGTGGCACGCCCGAACTTCTGCGCCAAGCGAAGGCGGCCTGACCATGACCAGCGCCAGCGATTACGACGCGGATGTCGAGCATGTTGGCTACGGCAAACCGCCCCGGCGAACTCAATTCAGAAAGGGCCGAAGCGGCAATCCTCGTGGTCGGCCTAAGGGGGCCGGCGTGCGGAGCGCCATGGAGAAGGTCGCGGCGCGGACGATTGCTATGACTGTCGAGGGCAAGCGTCGACAGGTCCCGGTCACCGAGGCGCTGTTGATGCAGCTCCTTCAGGGCGCCTTGGCTGGCGATGCTCCTGCGCGGCGGGACTTCCTCAAGATCGCTGACCAGGTCAGCCAGGCGCGGACCGAGGACGAAAAGACCAAGCCGGTCCAGGTCATCATCGAGGCCTTCACCTTTTCAGACAAATGCCACCAAGCCCTCCTGATGCTCGGAGCCGTCTGCGAGGTGGGCGACGACAAAACCTTGAAGGTTCTGCCCTGGGTCGTCGAGGCGGCGAAAGCCCAAGGCAAAAACCTGTGCGGCGCCGTGCTCAACATGGTCGCGGAGGTGACGGTCAAACCGGACGATGTCCTACGACCCAAGTACAATCGTTGAGTTCAGATGGACCGCCGGGCGTCCCCTGGACGACGCCGCCTTCGGCGCGGCGACGCCCGTCACGCCGAAGTTCATCTCGCCGGCCGATCCGGCATCGCGCTGGACCGGAGCCAATAAGGGGCTCGCCTTCTTCGCCTACGCCACCAACTACCTGATCGACCTCGACCATGCGGTGATCGTCGACGTCGAGCCCTCGACCGCCGTGCGCACGGCGGAAGTCACTGCGGCCCGGACGATGATCGAGCGAGTGCGCGAGCAGCACGATCTGTCACCCGGCTCGCCCCGACAGCACTTACGGCGCGGCCGAGATGTTGGACTGGCTGGTCAACGACCAGGGCGTCGAACCGCACATCCCGGTCATCGACAAATCCCAGCGCGACGACGGGACCTTCTCACGCAGCGACTTCACCTACGATCGGGCAGCCGACCTCTACCGCTGTCCGGGCGGCAAGGAGCTGAAACAGCACCGGCGAGCCTTCCGCATCGATCACCCGGATGTCCCGCCGGACGACACCTATCGCTACCGCGCCAGCAAGGCCGACTGCGACGCCTGCGTGATGAAGACCCGCTGCTGCCCGAACACGCCGGCGCGCAAAGTGACCCGCTCCATCTACGAAGAGGCCCGGGATCGTGCTCGCGAGATCGCCACCACCGACGCCTACGTCACCTCCCGGCGCGAGCGGAAGAAGGTCGAGATGCTCTTCGCCCACCTCAAGCGCATCCTGAAGCTCGACCGCCTGCGACTACGCGGTCCCTGCGGCGCCCGAGATGAGTTTCTCCTCGCCGCCACCGCACAGAACCTCCGCAAACTCGCCAAGCTCATCCCCCGCCGGCCCCTGCTACGGCCTGAGGCGCCGCGCCCTCGGCGCGCCTCGGCCTGCCCGCCGCCGCAACAGCGGCCTTTTTCAACGAAATCCGCCAGTTGCGTACTCTCGCCTCGGTCCAGGCACTGGACCTTCACGTCTCGAATGCTCGATAGGGAACCGCCGAGTTTCTTACAGGGACATCCGGGAGACCCGCGGCGTCGAGCCATTCTCGCGCTCGAAGCGCCGGCCCCGGAAGCCCAACCGACGCTGGCCCGACGATGACCGCGTTGAGCGCCTGCGGGGCCTGCGCGAGCCAGTCGAGCGTCCGGTATCTCACCAGTTCTTCGCCCCGATGGCGAAGCTGGGCGTCGACCTCCTTGCCGGCGAAAGCCTGATGAATTTGCAGGAAGCGATATTCGCGCTCGGATGAGTACGCGGGGTGCTTGAAAAAGAGGTTTCGGTAAAGCGCAGCCAGCGTGAAGCGCATCTCCAAGTCGAAGAAGTACGCGCGAAGGTCTTCCTCGGTCATGCGCCGCTGGTGAGGGAGCGACACCAACGGCGCCACCAGTTGAACCAGCTCCCGGTAAAATCCGGCGATTTGCTGCTCGTCGTAACTCACCGGGAACGTCGCAGTGTTGAACGGGCCGCCCCGAGGCTGGGCGAACGCCCGCTCAAGCTTGCCGGCTTCAAACTCCAACGCAAATCCGCGGCCGTCATCAGCGTACGAGCGCCATTGAGGCAGATCGTCGCCGAGCACCGAGAACGAAACGACGAAGTAGTGCGCCACTTTAGGAACGCCGCCGTCATCGACGAAGCGCTTCATCCGGTCGCGGAAGACCCTAAGCTCGGAGGGCCCATTCGCGCCTGCCTCAACAAGCACGTCATCCAGTAGTTTGACCCCATGCGTTAGCTCGGTCGGGTCATTGAGTTGGAATGCATCCGTCAACCAAAGTGCGCCGCTTTCCAGGATGCCTTTGAGCCCGCCGTCGCGCGTGTAGTGGAAGATTGGCGGAGGCGCCTGCGCCTCTAGCGTCGCCAGATAGTCCTGAAAGGGTCCCCCCTCGACGTCCGAGGTGAAATCGCCAAGGGCGGCCTTCAGGTCGGCCGGTAGCAATTTCGGATCGGGCGGCTTCACCAGGGGGAGGTTATGGGTGCCGGCCCTCGCCAACAAGCACCGGCATCACCGGCCGTTGACCCCGCCGGGACCCCTCAAAAACGAGGGGCTAACCTGCGGCCGCCAATGCGTCACTTCGGGCGCCAGTGGTGGCGGCGGTGACTATTCGGACGCCATGGCCCCGCCCGGTCGATCCCGCCATAGTGGGCCGCGCGGGGGACAAGATGGATGACAAGCGAACCCAAACGCCGAGACGACTTCAATTCGGACATCGACTTTGGGGAAGCGCCTTTTGTCGATCTGGGCTGGCACATCATGCAGGTTGCCGTGATGCCGGTCGTGCACGTGAGGCGCGGTACATTTCGTAGCGTCGGGAGTTGTTTCGGCATCACCAACGACGGCCTGTGTGTCACGGCGCGGCACGTCATCGAGGATGCTTTCGGAGCAATCGCTCCGAGCCCCGACCTAATCGAGCTGGACGACGAGCGCGGTTACATCGCCGCCCTGTACGTCTCAGACGAGGTGCACCCTGACAACCCGAGCCAGATCGTCGGCGGTCTCCTCCCCATGCATCGGGTGTACTTCAACGATGGGATGGATGTTGCCCTGCTCAAACTCAACCTTCCCACCGACACTCGCACCGGAAAGACGATCTTCTTCCCCTCGCATCGGCTGCGCATGGACTTTCCTGTGCCCGGAGAACCCTTCTTCGCGACGGGCTATCGAGAGGCCGAGTGGAGCATGGGCAAAGCAGCCCCAGGGGCGCGCGCTCGACCATCGTTACTCTGCAACCAAGGGGAAGGTGGAGGAGGTGCACATTGGCGGCCGGGATCGGGTCGTGATGCCCTTTCCGTGTTTCCGGACGTCAGCCCGGTTCGATGGCGGGATGAGCGGCGGTCCGCTCGCGGATCATTCCGGAAACGTCTTTGGCGTGGTGTGTTCGTCGTTCGATACGGACGGGACAGGCGCTCCCATCTCTTACGCCTCCCCGATTGGCCCGGCGCTCGCCATCCATCTGGAAATGCGCGACCCCGACGGGACCGACCGGCGGGGCTTTCTGTGGGACCTGGTCGTAGGCAACGCAATCGACGTGGAGGTAGGTGCGAGCCAAGTGGATCGGAGCGGCGACCAAATCACCATCACCTTCGGATGTGGCCTCACGCTGAAAAACGACCTCCTAAACTGGGCATGAGGCACAGCGGAACGTCGGTAGACGAAACGAACGTCTGGCGCTCAAGTGCCCGGTGATCGTGTTGGCCTGGGGCGGGGGCGATGGGGCAGACGCAAGAGGTCACGCTTACAGTGGTCGGCGCAGAGGTCGTCGCCGAACATCCGGAGTTGCATCACTACACCGGCGAGGCCGGGCTCGCCGGCATCGTTCGTTCTGGCGGACTTTGGGCAACGAACTACGAAGACTTGAACGACAGCAGCGAGGTCACGCACCTCCGCGAACGCCTTGAGCCGGAACTGGAAGCGAGGTTCCGGAAGATCCTCCGTCGGCGGCGCCTGAACTCTAAAATAAACACCGCCATCGAGCAGTCTGGCGGGCTGAACAAGTGCGCTAGGGACTTGGCGTCGGACCTGCTGCGCTCGTTCTACAAGAGTACGTTCGAGCCGATGGACGAGAGCCCCGTGCCAGAAGCAATCGGCACGCCTTACATCGCCTCCCTCTGCACCCATACCTATGACGAGTACGAGGCGGTCAACGGGCTCCTGAGCCAATGGCGCGGCTATGGCGGAAAGGCCGGGTTCTGCATCGTCTTCGATACGAAGCGGCTCGCGGACCTGCTCGGCCATGAGTACGACGCCTTCGGATACACGCATCTCAACCTGAGCCCGGCACACTACGCCGTCCCCTCTGTCTCGATGGCCACCTTGTTCCCTGGCCTCGTCGACTGCTGCGAAGAGTTCGTGGAAACCGCGCTCAATCGACGGCCGACGCTCAACGATGGGATCGAGCAGTTCATGGCGGCCGCCACCTTGGTCAAGCACCAGGCCTTTCGGGAAGAGCGTGAGGTGCGGGTCGTCGCCATCCCCATCAGCGACAGCATGAGGCGCTCAATTGCCGAGGAGTACCCGGACGAGGTCATCCGCGAATCGCGCCCTGAGAAGCAGCTTGGAGCCCCCGGGAAGCGGTACATCGAACTCTTCCGCGGCAACGGCCAGCCGCTGCCCATCAAGCGCGTCATCGTTGGGCCTTCCCTGCTCCAGGACGATGGGATGAAGGTAGCGGAGGGGCTGAGCGCGGGGCGGTTCGAAGTTGTTCGGTCCGACACGCCTTTCAAGGGATAGGGAGCCCCGCCGCGCATGGAGCGTGCTCAACCGCGGCAAGGTGGTGGCTGGCTCGCCTCCTGCTGGAGCCGGTTCGGTACCGCCCAGGAGCGGACGTTCCCAACGTCACAGACGAGTCACGTACTCACGTTCCGTGTGTCCGCGATGCGCCGATTCTGTTGAAAAAGTCGGGAAGCCCGATTTGGCCCTCGATTTTGAGCAATGCCGTTGCGCACCGTCAGCATATTCGAGCACGTTATGACGGACGACGTGCGAATTGAGCGCGACCATGCCCCGCCGATTGGCGGTCACCGACTTTTTCAACAGAATCCGCCAAAAGCGGTCCTTAGCTCATCTCCAGAATACGGCCATTCGACCGCCCGATACGACGGTATTCTTGGTTTTCAGATCACCCCACTCCGGCCCTTCCCTCGCTACATGCCTCGAAAGATGCCCATCTGAAATGGTGTCCAGTTCACGCCGCTCTTCGGGGCCGACCAGACCACGGACTGGCTTCCTCAACGCGACGGCGCGAGTCAGATCACCAGGGCACGGCTGCGTGACAGGACGAAGTGAGCGCGGCATTCCCGCCGGAGGAACACCGAAGGGGACAACGACACCAATGGGCCTGGTTCGATCGTGATATGCCAGGCAGGGGGAATTTGCGGCGAGAGGCTGATGCGACGGATTTCGCGACAGCCGCAAGGACACCGCATAATCAGCCATTTGGGGCCATTGGCGCCGGCGACCAAAGCGAGTGTTTGGCCGTCTTCGGCTGCCGCCGCGCCCTCGCTCTGAGTTTGCACCTGGACCACGCGCGGATAAGCCACGATCCGGCGCGGTCGCAGCTCACGGCCGCCTCGGCCTGAAGGGTCGAGCGGTCTGGTGTCATCGTGAACCGGGGCGGAGGGCGCCGACGGCGTTTCCGGCGCAAATCCCAGCCACTTTCTGAGCCATCGCCACATCTCAGATCAGCCTATTCGCCGCCAAATACGCGTCCACGTTTCCCTTGCGCGCGAAATAGAGGCAGTGGGCTCCGACCATGGCGCTATATTCCGCCTCTGTGACCGCGCCGGCGACTTGACGGCGGACCTGCTCGATAGCGAGGACACGTGGATGGCCTTGGCGAGCAAGGTCGGTGCGTTTTAGCAACGGGCCTGAGTAGAGAGCTTGGAGCGTGGTTGCGTCTATGGCGGCTTCGCCCGGCGCGGCTTGCGAAAAGGCGAGAGAGACCTCTAGTTCGGCCGGATCGCGCGATGCTGGAGCTTCGCCTGCACGATTGAAGTCGATGAGGACGATATCGACCGAGTTCTCCCGCACGAACAGGTTCCTGACGTGCAGGTCGCCATGCGCGCCGCATATATTCACCGCCATGGCCGGCACGTTCCGTAGCGCATCTATGAGCAGCGCAGGCGTTCGGACGCCGGCGTGGAGTCTTTGCGCACGACGATAAACGTTGCGGTATGCGCCCAGCCAACGCCGGACGAGGCCGTTCTCCAGGACATATCGGCCGATGTGCACCTGTTCTGATCGGGAGTGGCTTCGCCAGCAGCGCAACGGGCCATCGAACAGCGAGGCGACCGCCACGGCGGGGGAGTGCGACCGGATGTAATGTTCGAACAGGATCGCTCGATCGACAAACTGGCTGACGAGGGCCCGGCGGTCGCGGCCAGACACGTTGCGATCGGGGGTCAGCGGTGGAAAATAGGGGTAGGGAGTGTGATCGCCGCAGGCCCAGGCCGTGGCGCCTTCCTCCGCATCGATAACCTCCGGATGTCCGATCTTGACGATAAACGGGACCGGGTCTGGACGGTCTGCCCTGGCTGGCTGGACGCGGTAGACACTTACTCGGCCGACGCGGGCGCTGCGCTCTTGCAGCAGGGTGACTTCCAGCCGATCGCAATCACTAAATGCCCGCTCAAGCAACCGGCGGTCGGAAGCATGAATGGGTTTGTCCGTCGTCATAACTACGGTGAGGGCCCTCCAGGCCGGACCTGGTTCATGGCGGGCGCAGGCCTGGGCGAGAGGGCCGACAACGGTTGGGACCCAGGCGATGATGTTGGGGCGATACCGGAAGGTGTCCACGTTCCCCGTAAGCTTGAAGCGCTGATAGACGGCTTGGATCGCGCTGACCTGGTCGGCGGCTGAACCTTCGATCACCAGGGTAACCAACACGCCGTTGTCGAGCGCGGGACGAGCGAGGTGATCCAAGATCGCGGCAAGGCGCGTCGCCTGATTGGGGTCAGTCGTCGGACTCTTTACGTGGACCAGGAGCGCACGGCACTTTGGATCGTCGATCGCGATACGCATGTCGGCGAGTGCGGGGGAAACAGGAAGGGCCAAGAGATCGCGTGCGACCAGCTCGTCGCTCACAGACGGGTGCAATGTTGACTCGACGAAGACCCGCGGCCGTAGGGCGACAACCATCAGTCTCGACGCCAGAACATTGGCCATCGGTCGCCCTGACCTGGCGCGCCGCGTTTTGCGGAACACACGATGCAGGTGGGGTTAGGCTCGGTTGCGACTGGGCGCACGATGCCTTCGGCGACACGGTAATTCAAGCGGCGCGCGCGTGCCGGAAGGCCGACGACGGCAGCGAGAAAGGTGGTGATGGCCAGCGAGGCGACTGTGCCATTGAGGCTGATGACCGCCGGCTGTGGCGAGGCCTCGCCGACGATATAGGGATCCGCCTGCCGCTCCGAATCCGTCAATAGATCACGGCGCACCGCCTCAGCATCTAGCAGGCTTTCGCACTGCAAACAGGCGAGGCCCGGAGCGAGCATCTGGACGCGCCCAGCCATAGCGGAGATCTGGCCATCAGTGGCGTCGATGCGCACACCCATATCGATCGTTGGCAGCCAGTGTTGATAGGCAAGTTGATTGAGCACCGCGCGACTGCCGTGGGTGTCGGTGCAGCAGAAGATCACATCGCACCGGAATAGCCGCTCAGCCACTCCATGATGGAGTACGCTGCCGGGTGCTGACAACTTAACCGGGCCGATCCCGCAATGGGCCCATCCCCTCCCTTCCCTCATGCGGCCGCGGTGGCGACCGCCCAGGCCTCGTGAGCCTGGGCCCGCAGGGTTCGAAGTCCGGGTCGGGAGATCAGGTGCGGCTGGATGTTGAAGGTGTTGTAGACGGCGGCGTGGCTGGCGAGGAACCTCTGAGCTGAGCCCTGGGATTTGAACTTCTGCTGCTTTCGCTCTCGTCGTCGGATGGCCAGGTGCGAGTTTTCGGCGCGGTTGTTTTCACGCATCCCGCCTGGTCTGTGACGTCTGGAAAGGCCGAGCTCTCGGGTCGCGGCGCGGTACGACACCAGCTTGTCCGTCGTGATGGTTTCGGGGTGAATGCCTTGGTTCTTCAGCAGCCGCCTGAGCAGCTTCAGGGCCGCATGTTTGTTGCGGCGCTTCTGCACCAGGACATCCAGAACCTCCCCCTCGTCATCGACGGCGCGCCAGAGAAACATCCGCCGGCCGCCAATCTTCACGACCATTTCGTCCAGATGCCATCTGCCCGTCGGCGGCGTTCGGCGCCAGCGCAGGTTCGCCGCGATCAGCGGCCCGAACTTATTCACCCAGCAGCGCACCGCCTCCCGGCTGACATCGATCCCGCGCTGGGCCAGCAGCTCCTCGACGTCCCGGATGCTCAGAGTGAAGCGGAAATAGAGCCACACGGCGTAACGGATCACATCCGGCGGGAAGCGGTGCCGTTTGAACGAGATCGGATTCACGGTTTGCCTCCAGCTGAGGCCAATACGGCCCGAACTGGAGACGTTTTACCGTTTGCCTGCCAGCACCCCCTCAACAGGAGCAGTCCTTCAGAGTCCGCCGAGAGGCGGACGTTGGCGGGATCAGTTTTGCGCGCGGCAGAACGAGCTCATTTCCGACCACGTGGTTACGTCGGGACGCCGCGGCGGGCGCGACGCAAAGGCCGGTGCCGCCCTTGGCGTACCCTCATGGGATCGGGTTGAACCCTATCTACGCCGGTGCTCTAGTCGATCTCAGACGACCGGGGACGTACGCCTTAGTTCGCGATCGGATGGCAGATCGAACCGCTGGGGTGAGACAAAAGCATGCCGGATTTCAGTCGACGCGATGTTGCCGGAGCCGGATTGATGTCGTTCGTCTCTCTCTCCGCTGGGGGAAGCGGTGCGGGGATTGGTCCGCTTGCTCCCGGCACCGGGGGAAACACGGTCAGGGAGGACGCCAACAAGACTATCCTTCGCCTCTGGTACGACGAGATGTGGGCGCAGACCCATTTCGACCTCATCCCAAGTTTGGCCGGCCCGATCTACATGCGCCACCACTCCAGGGGGGCGAGCGATCCCATTCCGGCGCAGGAATATGTACGCATGGCCGCAGGCACCGAGCCGGGCGCAAAAGTCGTCGACTTCAACTACCGGCTCGTGGCGGAAGGCGACTATGTGGGCTCCATCGGTCGGATGGTCTTCGACAGCGGCCATCAATGGGACTGGGTGCAAATGTTCCGCCTCGCCGACGGGCGGATGGTCGAGACCTGGCTCCCCGGAATGGGCGGCACAGATCCACGCACCTATCCGCGCCGGGAGGCCGCGTGGGTCGGTGGCGAGGTGCCTAAGATGGGCCCGGCCACCGGTCCCAAGGCGATCCTCGCGCGCTGGTACGACCAGATGTGGGCCAAGTGCGACTTCGACCTGATCCCGCAGATCGCAGGGCCTATCTACACCCGACATGATCTCGCAGGTGCTCGGCGGGCCCTCACGGCTGAACAGTATCGGGACACCTTGAAGACGGTCGGGGGGAACTGGCGCATTACCGACTTCGATTATTTCCTGATTTCCGAAGGCGATCTTGTGGTCGCCATCGGTACCTGGAAGATGGGCGGAAACCTTCAATGGGATTGGGTGCAGGCATTCCGCATCGAAGGCGGCAAAATGGTTGAGACGTGGCTGCCTGCGATGGGCGGAACTGACCCCAAGGCCATCCACACCGCCGCGTCCAAATGGGATCGCTCGATCATTCCGGCGCCATTCCATTCGCCCAAACCGTGAGCCGGCGTCTGAAAGCTTGACGGCGACGCCGTCCGAGTGTGGCGGTCGCGAAACCTCGCCAGGTCGGTCGGGGAACGTCCGCTACGGACCTTAGGCGGCTTGCTGGTCGGCGAGGCGCCCAAATTCCGGACCGGCCTTGAGGGTCAGGGTCCACAGAGTCCGGGCATATAATCCCAGGGTGCCAGAGGCGGCATGGATGAAGCGGCAATTGTCCCACAGGATCGCATCGCCCGGGCGATACCTGTGCCAGTATTGGCTCTGCGGTCGCGTGATATGCGCAATCACCTCGTGCATTAAGGCCAGGCCTTCTTCGCCAGGCGCTTCCAGAATCCCCGTCGCCCAGAGCGGCGGGCAGTTGAGCACCTTCGCGCCGGTCACCGGATGGGTGAGCACCATCGGATAGATCACATCCGGAAACTCTTGGAGAATCAGCGTCCCCGCGCCACGCGGGCCGTTGGACTGGCCCACCTGAGCTTTATCCCAGCTCTGGATCACATGCAGGTTCTCGATGCGCTCTCGTAATGCCTCCGGAAGGGTGCTGTAGGCCACGGACAAGTCAATGAAGCCGGTCAATCCGCCCACTTCGGGCGTCTGCACGGCATATATAATCTTTCCCCTACCCGGGGTCGTCACGTAACCCAGATCCATATGCCAGTCGGCCTTTCCGATCAGCTCGTCGAGCCTCTCCGGCATGACGTCGCCCGTCGGCCCACGGTTTGTGATCGTCGAGATGCCGGGCGCCTCCGGGTCGGTCGGGATAACCGCGCGCTTGAGCATCGCACCGCCAAACAGATCGCCGACCGCGACCAACTGCTGCTTCGTCAGCATTTGATCGCGGAAGACGATGAGACCCTGCTCATCGAATAGCTGCCTCAGTGCGCTTTGCTCCTCCGGGCCGCGAGGATGGGCCAAGTCGACGCCGTCAACATCCACTCCGCCAACATCCGACAGCTTGCAAACCTTCATTTCACAGTCCCTCCCGCGCTCACAGATTCCGGCGCGACACAATTCTCTGAGTGGAGCCCTGATATTCCGAGCACGTCGACCTCTTGCTCGATCCGCGAGTTCCTAAAGAAATCAGGGTTGAGGCTACCGTGGAGGCGGGCGGCGTTGCCGAACATGAAGTCGCGGAAGTCCTCTTCGCCCAGGAACTCATCCTCGACCAGCTCGTAGGCTTCACGCACCGGCTCGGTGGCGTCGGCGACATCCCAGTGGCTGATGTCCGAGCCGAACATCGCTCCGAGCCTGGCGCCCAGCGGGTTGATCTTTCGATCGAAGGCCAGCGCATTCAGGCCGTCGTCGGCCTCGCAGCCGAAGAAGAACTTGTCCACGAACCGCTCCCGCACGTCCTCGGGGCTGGAAATCCCGGCCAGGGCGAAATCGTCACGCTGATTGGGCGCGGATTCTTCGAACACGA
>CANJPZ010000029.1 GCA_947476325.1 Caulobacteraceae bacterium
CTGCGCCAGCGGGCCAGCATCAAACGGCAGACCATCGAACATCGGCGCTTGCAACACCGAAAAATCGCAGCCTAAATATCAACCCCAGATGAGGCCAACTCTCCTTTAAATCCGGACCCCATCTGTCCCAAATGTTCTGACGACGTACAATCGGAGTCTTGAACGGTGATGATGCCGGGGAATTTGCGCGTGACAATCGGACGAGGCCTCGCCCTTGGCGCAGCCGTGCTGACGCTGGGCATGGCCGGCAGCGCCGCCGGCGTGACGGAACCTGACGTCCTGTTCCATGGCGCACGTCTGGGCATGGCCCGCGGCGATCTGCTGGCCCTGCCGGATCTGGTGGGCAAGACGCTGGACTGTTCTCATATCAATCTGATCGGCCCGCCCCGAAATACCCGCGTCGGCCTTTGCATTTTCATCAACCCGGCGCCCTCCGGCGCGCAGATGACCGTCAACTATCTGATGTCCACCGACCCCCAAGGCATCGAGCGGGTGATCAATATGTCGATCCGGGGCGGTCCCGCCGATGCTGAATGGGCGATGGAGCGGCTCAAGGCCAAGTTTGGCGCCCCCAGCTACACCGCGCGACGCCGCGGGCCGCTCGTCAACGGACAGCCTCAGTACGCCACCGTCTGGGCCATCGCCGGCAAGCAGGTGATGTACCGCGAGCGCTGCAAGGCCGAGGTCAATTTCTGTGTCGATTTCTCCGACAGCCAGTTCGCCCGCTCGGTCACCCAGCAGTTGGGCGATATCTAGACCCTACCAGACGCCGATATTGGGCGCTGACGCCCACGGCTCGGCTTGCGGCAGGGCATCCCCCTTCTGCAGCAGCTCGATTGAAATGCCGTCCGGCGAGCGGATAAAAGCCATCCGCCCGTCGCGCGGCGGGCGGTTGATGGTGACGCCGCCAGCGGCCAGGCGCGCGCAGGTCCCGTAGATGTCGTCCACCTCATAGGCCAGGTGCCCGAAGTTGCGCCCGCCCTGATAGTCTTCCGGGTCATAGTTGTAAGTCAGCTCGACCGTCGGGGCCGCATCCGCGCGGGCGCGCCCGGCGTCATCCGGCGCGGCCAGGAACACCAGGGTAAAGCGGCCGGCCGGCGAATCTTTGCGGCGGATTTCCACCATGCCCAGCTTGGTGCAATAAAAGTCCAGCGCCGCGTCCAGGTCGCGTACCCGAACCATGGTGTGCAGGTATCTCATGACGCCCCCTTCGGGGTCTGGCGGTCCTTGCGGGTCTGGCGGCGCCACAAGGTGGCATATTCGCCGTCCAGGGCCAGCAGCTCGGCATGGGTTCCACGCTCGACGATACGGCCCTTCTTGATCACCAGAATGGCGTCGGCGTCGGCGATGGTCGACAGCCGGTGAGCGACGACCAGAGTCGTGCGGCCCTGACGCGCCCGCTTCAGGGTCTGCTGGATCGCCTCTTCAGTGCGTGAATCCAGGGCGCTGGTCGCCTCGTCCAGGATCAGCAACCGGGGATTGGCCAGCAGGGCGCGGGCGATGCCGACCCTCTGGCGCTCGCCGCCCGAAAGTTTCAGGCCGCGCTCGCCCACCGGGGTGTTCATCCCTGCCGGCAGGCTTTCGATGAAGGGGCCCAGCTCGGCCGCATCGGCTGCGGCCCGGATTTCCGCGTCCGTCGCGCTCGGCTTTGCAAAGCCGATGTTCGACGCCAGGGTATTGTTGAACAGGGCCACATCCTGGGGCACCAGGGCCACCGCACTGTGCAGGGAATCCGAGCGGATCTGGCGAAGATCGACGCCATCGAGCCTGACCTCTCCGGCCTCCGGATCGATCAGCCGCATGGCCAGCCGCACGATGGTGGTCTTGCCCGAGCCGGACGGGCCGACGAGGGCCACCGTCGTCCCCGGCTCTGCCGTGAACGTAACTTCGTCCAGACCCGCCGAACGCCCACCGTGGCGGAACTCGACATGGGCGAAGTCCAGCCGCCCGCCCCGCCCGTCGCCCGGCGGCAGATCGCCGGCGTTGGCGGCGTCGCGGATGGCGGGAACCTCCTTGCGCAGATCGAGCATGTTCTCCATATCGACGAAGGCCTGACGAATTTCCCGGTAGGTAAATCCCAGTATATTCAATGGCATATAAAGGTTCATCAGGATCTGGATGGCCGCCGTCACATCGCCGGGGCCAAGCTTGCCGTGGGCCGCGTCGACGCCGGCCATGATGGCCATGACCCCCAGGCCCAGGCTCATGATCAGGGTCTGCAAAACGTTGAGCAGCACCATGGACGAGTTCGACCGGACCGCCGCCTGGGCGTAGTCCTGCAGCGCCTGGTCATAGGCTGACGCCGCCCGGATTTCGGCCCCGAACGACTTGACCGTTTCGTAGTTGATCAGGGCGTCCACCGACACGCCGGCGGCGCGGGTGTCGGCCTCGTTCATCGCCCGCCGGTGGGTGATCCGCCAGTCGGAGATGGCGAAGGTCATGGCCGCATAGACCGCCACCGTCACCAGGGCGCAGGCGGCGAACCGCCAGTCGAAATGGGTCGTCAGGATGATGGCCGCCAGCACCAGCTCGATGGCAGTCGGGCCGATGTTGAAGACAAAACTGCGCAGCAGAAAGTCCATCGAGCGGGCGCCGCGGTCGATGATCCGCGCCAGGGATCCGGTCTGTTTGCTCTGGTGAAAGTTGACCGAAAGGGAAAGGGCATGGCCAAAGGTCTCGGCCGCCGCCCGCGCCTGGGCCGCCTGGCTTACCGGCATGAACACCATGTCGCGCAGATTAGGCGCCAGGCTGGAGACCAGACGGATCAGGCTCCAGCCGATGATCAGGCCCGTAAAGGCGATGGCCACCTGTTCGGGCGCATCCTTGCCGGCCGCCAGTTCATTGATCGCCTTGCCCATCAACAGCGGCGCCCAGACCCCCAGGCCCTTGCCGACCAGCACCAGCGCCAGCGATGCGGCCAGCCGCGCCTTGAGCTGCGGCGCCTTGGAGCGGATCTGCAGCTCGAACAGATGGCGCAGCGACGCCCATCCATCGACCTTGACGTCGCGCCCCGCCACCGGTCCGCCGCCGTGGCCCCTCATCATTGCAGCGGTCAAATTGAAAAGCCCGGTGGCGCGCGATCACATTGTGGGCGTTATGTAAGGGCAAATGACCAAATCGCCAGCGATTGATTCCGTCTGTGTTTTCTGCGGCTCGTCCAATGCCGCGGACCCGTCTTTTCTTGAGGCTGCAGCGGCGTTTGGGGCCCTGCTGGCCCATGAGGGCGTGTGTCTGGTCTACGGCGGCGGCGGGGTCGGGTTGATGGGCGCCTGCGCCCGCGCGGCCCACAACGCCGGTGGCCGCGTTCTGGGCGTCATTCCGCGGTTCCTGCAGACCCGAGAGGTGGTCTACGAAACCGTCGAGACCGTGGTGGTGGAGACCATGCACGCGCGCAAGCAGCTGATGTTCGAGCGGTCAGACGCCTTCGTCGTCCTGCCCGGCGGGGTCGGCACCCTGGAAGAGGTGATCGAGCTGATGAGCTGGCGGCGGCTGTCGCTGCACACCAAGCCAATCGTGTTTCTCAATCTCGATGGCTACTGGGAGCCATTCTTCACCCTGATCCGGCACACCGTGGATCACCGGCTGACTCCGCCCGAGTTCCTGGACAGCTGGCGGTCAGTCGAGCGGGTCGAGGAGCTTTTGCCGGCCATCGCCGCCATGGGCGACGGCTCGGCCTCGCCCGCCATCCCGCTGGTGACCTAGACAGCCGTTTCCAAGCCCTTCAGCAAGTTACGCCACCAAGTCCCAATGTGTAGGGGCAATGTGGCGTCAGACATGGCGTGACGCGCCGTGTTGTCTGCCGGTACGCGGTCGAAACCGGCGTGGGTAACGCTGATGCGGGTCTCGTTACCGACCGCCTGAAAAATTACCTCGACCTCGGTTATCAGGTCCGGCGGAAACGACGCTTGACGCTAGGTGAAGGCAAGCCGCTTTGGCGACTCCCAGGCGATGACGCGGCCAATTTCGAAGACCTTGCCGCTCGCCAGGGTCTCGACCCTGGCGCACGTTATTATCGAACGCCAGCACGCCGGGATCGCGCGGCGTGGTCCGAAACGCTATATTGGGCCGCCACCAGAGTGCGATGTCGCGGGTGAAAACCTCGAACGCCCGCTCGGGACTCGCCGCCACCCGCAGGACGACAACGGCCCTGGCGCTCACGGGGCAGTCTCAATGTGGTGCCTGAACGCCGCCAGTTGCACGGCCCACATTCGCTCGGCCTCGTCCAGCCAGACTCTCAGTTCGTTCATGCCTTCTTTCTTCAGCGCATAGACCTTTACGCGGGCATCGAACGCGGGGCTGGTTTCCTCAACCAGACCCGATTGGCGCAAGGCGCGCAGATGGCGGCTCATGGCCGGGGCGGACAGACCAAGATCGCGCGCCAGTTCACCGGCTGGCCTTGACCGCTGGCTAAGCAGCTCGATGGCCTTGCGCCGATGCGGCTCGGCCAGGGCCGACAGGGCGGCGTCTATGCTCACAGGTCCGGATGATTCGCGGCCAGGGTCTTGCGCGCGACATTGCGCCATGCGGTGACCAGAGCCGAGCGGGCGGTAGCGGGGTCGGCCGCCTCGACGTTGAAACTGGTCCAGCCCATGCGACCCCACCCCGTGGGGTCGGGCCGGAAGATGGCCGGCTCGACCTCGCAGAACATCTCCTGCTGTTCGGGCGTGAACTTGACCACCGCCACGCCACCTCGCCCCTCGCCGGGTCCGGCGAATATCTTGCCTTTCAGGTTAAGCGCCGGGCGGCCGTGGTTGACGCTCAGTTCAACGTCCGGAAGGCCCAGGGCGATGGCGACGAATTCAGCTTCCGTCATGTGGACGGCCATGTCTTCTGGGTCATGCCGCCGTGCATGTTCCAGTCTTCCGGCAGAATGTCCTGCTCGGCCTGGGAAAAGATCCAGATATGGCCTTCCGCATCCCTGGCGCGATAGGTGCGCGCGCCATAGAACTGCACTTCCGGTTCAGCGATGATGGTCGCACCTGCCGCCCTCGCCCGCTCGCAATGAGCGGCGAGGTCTTCGTCCAGATGGACGTGATCTGTCTGGGTGTTCTTGCCGTCAAGTGTGGCCGGGCTCTTGTGGTCAGCGCTCCATTCACTGCCACCTATGATCATGCCGTTGCCGTGAGCCATCTGCGAATGACCGAGCGTACCATCCACATTGGTGATCAGCAGGGACGGCTCAAACCCGAACGCCGCCTCCAGCCAGTGGAACATCGCCATGGGATCGCGATAGCAGAGCGCCGGGACGATGGTGGCAGTCAGGTCGGTCGCTTGGGGCATGACGCAAGTTCTTGTTGATATTTGCAACAGTTAACCAATATCGTAACTACCGAGTCAAGCCCTTCCACGCTTCCACGCGCACAGACCGTGGCGCAAATGAAAACGGCGGAGCCGAAGCCCCGCCGTTTCCGAATTCAAACTGGCTTCGAGGCCTAGTCTTCGTCGCCGCCAGCATTGGCCATGACCGGGCCTGAATCCAGCCCCTTGGCCGAGACGTCGCGATCGACAAATTCAATGACCGCCATCGGAGCGTTGTCGCCATGACGGAAGCCGGCCTTCAGCACGCGGATATAGCCGCCGTTGCGACCGGCGTAGCGCGGGCCGATGACGGCGAACAGCTTGCCGACCTGGGTGATGTCGCGGACCCGGCTGATGGCCAGACGGCGCGCATGCAGATCGCCGCGCTTGGCCAAGGTGACTAGCTTCTCGACGAAGGGGCGCATTTCCTTGGCCTTGGGCAAGGTGGTGATGATCTGCTCGTGCTTGATCAGGCTGGCCGCCATATTGGCGAACATTGCGGTACGGTGGGCGGACGTGCGGCCCAGTTTACGGTGTGCATTACCGTGGCGCATGACGTGTATCTCCTGTGGGCCGCGGCCCTGTTCAAGCAAACCGGCTAAAATCCCCAGCCGGGTCATAACGAAGCGCCGGAGCCCTCAACCGCTGTTGCGGCGTCACCGGGCCCTTATGGGCAGCGCGTAGAGAACTAGATCTGGTCTTCGAACTTCTTGGCCAGATCTTCGATGTTTTCGGGCGGCCAGTTCGGCACGTCCATCCCTAAGTGCAGCGCCATACCGGCAAGCACTTCCTTGATTTCGTTCAAGGATTTGCGGCCAAAGTTCGGGGTGCGCAGCATCTCGGCTTCGGTCTTCTGAATCAGATCGCCGATGTAGACGATGTTGTCGTTCTTCAGGCAGTTGGCCGAGCGGACCGACAGTTCCAGTTCGTCAACCTTCTTCAGCAGAGCCGGGTTGAACGGCAGGTCGGGCTTGGCCTCGCCTTCCGTCTTCTTCTTGGGCTCTTCGAAGGTAATGAACAGTTGCAGCTGGTCCTGCAGGATTCGGGCGGCATAGGCCACCGCATCCACCGGATTAACCGCGCCATTGGTCTCGACTTCGAGGGTCAGCTTGTCACGGTCCAGGCGTTGGCCTTCGCGGGTCGGCTCGACCTTGTAGGCGACGCGGCGGACCGGCGAATAGAGCGCGTCGACGGCGATCAGGCCGATGGGCGCATCTTCCGGGCGGTTTTCATCGGCCGGAACATAGCCCTTGCCGTTGTTGACCGTGAATTCCATGCGGATCTGCGCGCCATCGTCGAGGGTGCACAGAACGTGATCCGGATTGAGGATCTCGATGTCCGACGGCGCATCGATCTGGCCGGCGGTGACCGTGCCCGGACCGGTAGCCCGCAGCGTCATGCGCTTGGGGCCTTCGGCATGCATGCGCAGCGCCAGTTGCTTGATGTTCAGGACGATGTCGACGACGTCCTCGCGCACGCCCTCGATGGACGAGAATTCGTGCACGACGCCGTCGATCTGGACGGCGGTGACGGCGGCGCCCTGCAGGGAAGACAGCAGGACACGACGAAGGCTGTTGCCGAGCGTCACGCCAAAGCCACGCTCCAACGGCTCAGCGATGATGCGCGCCTTGCGGGCGGCGTCCTTGCCGGGTTCGATGGAGGGCTTTTCAGGACGGATCAGCTCGTTCCAGTTTCTTTCGATCACGGGCAATTCCTCGGAACGTAGCTCGCCAGGGTCAAAATAGGCCGCCTGGCGCGGAGAAGACGAAGTACTAAAAAACGCTGGTGCTAGACGCGGCGGCGCTTGGGCGGACGGCATCCGTTATGCGGAATGGCCGTCACGTCGCGGATGGTGGTAACCACCAGGCCCGCCGCCTGAAGCGCGCGAAGCGCTGACTCACGACCCGAACCCGGACCGGCGACATTGACCTCAACGGTCTTCAAGCCGTGTTCCATCGCCTTCTTGGCCGCATCTTCGGCCGCCATCTGGGCAGCGTAAGGCGTCGACTTGCGCGAGCCCTTGAAACCCATGGTGCCGGCGCTGGACCAGGAAATCGCGTTTCCTTGCGCGTCGGTGATGGTCACCATGGTGTTGTTGAACGTGGCGTTCACGTGAGCCACGCCCGAAGTGATGTTCTTGCGTTCGCGGCGTTTAACGCGACCCGGTTCTTTGGCCATCGATCAGCTCTCTATTTCTTCTTGCCGGCGATCGGCTTGGCGGGACCCTTGCGGGTGCGTGCATTGGTGTGGGTGCGCTGGCCACGGACCGGCAGGCCCTTGCGGTGACGCAAGCCACGATAGCAGGCCAGGTCCATCAGACGCTTGATGTTGGTCGAGTTCTCGCGGCGCAGGTCACCTTCGACCGAATGGTCACGGTCGATGGTTTCACGAATCTGCAGCACTTCTGCGTCAGACAGTTGATTGACCCGGCGCGCATCTTCGATGCCGACCTTGGTGACAATTTCCTTGGCTTTGGCCTGGCCAATGCCGTGGATGTACTGGAGCGCGATCACGACGCGCTTGTTGGTAGGAATATTGACGCCAGCAATACGGGCCACGAGCGGTTCCTTGAATTTGCCCCCGTTAAGGAAGCAGAGCTATCCAGACGCCAAACGCGCGCCACCCCGGCGGGATTTCCGCCAGGGTCAGCGCGTCTGTTCGCGAGAGGAGGCAGTTATAGGGGTGATTGAAGAATCGTCAACCGTTACAAGACGGTAAAGTCGTCTATTTTTACGTGTAAGCTTCACTTGGCCACAGCCACGTCGATGCTCGCCGCGACCGCGTCGATCGTAGCCATGCCGTCCAGCTCGACCAGTTTGCCCTGATCGGCGTAATAGGGCAGCAGTGGCGCGGTCTGAGTGTTGTAGGCGTTCAGGCGAATCTTGAAGCTTTCCGGGTTGTCGTCCGCCCGGCCCTCGGCCGCGAAACGCCCCTCGATCCGCTTGACCAGCGCCGCATCGTCCACTTTCAAGCGCAAGACCCGGTCAATTTTGGAGCCCCTACCCTTCAGCATGACGTCCAGCGCCTCAGCTTGGGCCAGTGTGCGGGGAAAACCGTCAAAGATCGCGCCGCCGGCCGCTTCTGCGCGATGCAGTTGCTCTTCGATCAGGGCGATGACGATTTCGTCGGTGACCAGTTCTCCGCGGTCCATAACGCCCGCAACGCGGTTACCCAGTTCGGTGCCGGACGCCCTCGCCGCCCGCAACATATCGCCGGTCGACAGCTGGACCATGCCGCGCGTCTCAACCAGCCGCTTGGCCTGAGTGCCCTTGCCCGCCGCCGGCGGACCGAACAGAATCAAATTCATTTATTGCGACCCCGAAGTTTCGACTTCCTGATCAAACCTTCATACTGGTGGGCAAGCAAGTGGGACTGGATCTGGGCCACCGTATCCATCGTTACCGAGACAACGATCAGGATCGAGGTGCCGCCTATGCCGTATGCCAGACCCGCAAGAGCCGGATTGAAGGACATGGCCAGTTCGGGAAGCATGCACACCACGGTGATATAGGCCGCGCCGATCACCGTCAGGCGCGTCAGCACCTGGGCCAGATAGTCGGCGGTGCGCTTGCCTGGGCGAATTCCAGGCACAAAGCCGCCGTACTTGCGCAGGTTTTCGGCCGTGTCCTCGGGGTTGAACACCACCGAGGTGTAGAAGAAGCAGAAGAAAATAATCATGAAGGCATAGAGCCCCATGTGCAGCGGCTGGCCAGACTGCAGCTGACTGGCAGCTCCCTGCACCCATCCCAGCCATGACGGCAGGTTGGCGGTCTGGGCGAAGCCCATCACCGTCGCCGGCAGGACTAAAAGGCTCGACGCAAAAATCGGAGGAATCACGCCGGCCGAGTTGATCTTGATCGGAAGGAACGAGGTGTCGCCGCCAATCATGCGGTTGCCGCGCTGCTGCTTGGGATACTGGATGAGAATGCGCCGCTGGGACCGTTCAAAGAAGACGATCGCGAAGACCACGGCGACAAGGATGATCAGGACGAGCAACAACTGGCCAATCGGAACCGCGCCCTCGCGGCTTTGGGCGAACAACTGGCCTAAAAGGGCGGGCATGCGGGCCACGATGCCGGCGAAGATGATCATCGACACGCCATTGCCGACGCCGCGCGAGGTTATTTGCTCGCCCAGCCACATCAGGAACATGGTGCCGCCAGTCAGAGTACAAATTGTCGAGGCAATGAAGAACGCGCCAGGCTGGTAGACTAGGCCCTCGCTCGCCGACAGGCTGACAGCGATCCCGAAAGACTGAAATATCGCAAGAAAGACCGTGAGATAGCGCGTGTACTGATTGAGTTGTTTGCGACCTGCTTCGCCGCCATCTTTCTTCAGCTTCTCCCAGGGCGGATAAACCGACTGCAGCAGCTGAACGATGATCGAGGCCGAGATGTAGGGCATGACGCCCAGGGCCAGAACGGCCATGTTCTGCACGGCACCGCCGGAGAACATGTTGATCATGCCCAGGATACCCTGACCCAGCTTGCCGAATGTGTCGGCATAGGCTGCCGGGTTCACGCCCGGAATCGGAATGAAAGTGCCGAGGCGATAGACGATCAGCGCAATGACACTGAACCAGATCCGCTTGTGAAGATCGGTCGCCTTCTGGAAGGCCCCGAAGTTCATGTTCGCGGCTAGCTGCTCTGCGGCCGAGGCCATAAGCCCATCCCTCTTGTTTCCAACCCGCCCCTAAATAGGGCCTGTGCGTCCCCTTTGCGAGGGCGGCCTTAAGCCGCCGGGGCTTCTGGCTTGGGCTTGGCCGTGATGGTGAGCTTACCGCCCGCCTTTTCGACGGCAGCCTTGGCCGATTCCGAAGCCGAGTAGACGGTGATGTCGAGCTTGCTCTTCAACTCGCCCTTGCCCAGCAGACGCACGCCATCCTTAGCGCGGCGGATGACGCCCGCGGCGATCAGAACCTTGGCGTCGATGGGCTTCTTGGCGTCGAGCTTGCCGGCCGCGATGGCCTGCTCGAGACGCCACATGTTGACCTCAGCGAATTGCTTGGCAAACGGGTTATTGAACCCACGCTTTGGCATGCGCATGTACAGAGGCATCTGGCCGCCTTCAAAGCCGATCAGCGAAACGCCCGAGCGGGATTTTTGTCCCTTGACGCCGCGGCCGCCGGTCTTGCCCTTGCCGGAGCCTTCGCCACGGCCGACGCGCATACGCTTCTTGTGAGCGCCCGCATTGTCACGGATTTCATTAAGTTTGGTCATCTGCCTTCTCCTTGGAGCTAAGCGCCGGACTGAAAACCCGACTCGGCTTTGTGATGGATGTTAGTCCGGTGTCCCCGCCTGGGCGGAGACCTTACGACTTCACCTCGACGAGGTGAGCGACCTTGGCGACCATGCCCCGAACCGAGGGCGTGTCGTCGAGCTCGCGTTCGCGGCCCAGCCGGTTGAGGCCCAGGCCCACGAGGGTGGCGCGCTGGTCGTTCTTGCGGCGGATCGGGCTGCCGATCTGTTTGACGGTGATCTTTGCCATGATGGGGGTTCCTACGCTTCGGCCGTGTCGGCCGCAGCGCCATCGGCGCGCCGTCCGATGATGTCCGAAACCTTCTTGCCACGCTTGCCGGCGATCTGGCGCGGCGAAGCCTGACGCTTGAGCGCATCGAACGTCGCACGAACCATGTTGTAGGGGTTGGACGAGCCGGTCGACTTGCCGACCACGTCCTGCACGCCGAGGGTTTCCAGAACCGCCCGCATGGGGCCGCCGGCGATGACGCCGGTGCCGGCCGGAGCCGAGCGCAGGATCACCTTGCCCGCGCCGTGACGGCCAGCGCCGTCATGGTGCAGGGTGCGCGATTCACGCAGAGGCACGCGGATCATAGTCTTCTTGGCTTCTTCAGTCGCCTTGCGGATGGCTTCAGGCACTTCGCGAGCCTTGCCGTGACCAAAGCCAACGCGGCCCTTCTGATCGCCGACCACCATCAGGGCGGCGAAGGAGAAACGCCGTCCACCCTTAACGGTCGCGGCGACACGATTGATGTGCACCAGCTTTTCGACGATGTCACCATCAGCGCGTTCTTCCGCGCTTTGAGGTCCGTTACGGTCTCTGCGGCCACGGCGTTCACCGCCTTCGCCACCACCGCCACGATTTTCAGGTCCACGGGCCATAAGCTTTTCCCTAGAAATTCAGACCGGCTTCACGCGCGGCTTCCGCCAGCGCCTTGATCCGGCCGTGATAGATGTAGCCGCCGCGATCGAAAACGACGTCCTTGACGCCGGCCTTGATCGCCGCAATCGCGACTTCCTTGCCGACCTTTGCGGCCGCATCCTTGTCCGCACCCTTGCCGCCCAAAGACGAGGCCGACGCGAGCGTTACGCCCTTCGCATCGTCGATGACCTGAGCATAGATGTTCTTGTGCGAACGGAAGACGGTCAGGCGAGCACGCCCGTTCGCCGCTTTCCGAAGATTGGTGCGGGTGCGTTGCGCACGACGCGCCAGAGTTTGCCGAGGAGTGAGGGCCATGGCTTACTTCTTCTTGCCTTCTTTACGACGAACCTTTTCGCCCGCATAGCGCACGCCCTTGCCTTTGTAAGGCTCGGGGGGGCGAATACGGCGAATTTTGGCGGCCATTTCGCCGACCGCCTGTTTGTCGATTCCGCTGATCTTGATTTCGGTTTGCTTGCCCGACGTAAAGCTGATCCCGGCGGGCGGAATGATGTCCACGTCGTGGGAGAAGCCCAGCTGTAGGGAAAGGTTCGTGCCCTTAATGGTGGCGCGATAACCAACGCCGACCAGTTCAAGGTTTTCCTCAAAGCCTTGCGAGACGCCGTGCACCATGTTGCCGATCAGGGTGCGCGACAGGCCCCACATCGACTTGGCGCGCGCCGTGTCCTGGCGCGGATGGAAGGTGATTTCAGCGCCTTCCTGCTTGACTTCGATCTCGTCGGCCACGGTCCAGGAAAGTTGCCCCTTGGGGCCTTTCACGGACACGGTCTGTCCGTCGAGCGTGACGGTCACGCCCGAAGGAATGGCGACGGCTTTCTTGCCGATCCGGGACATTAGTAAACCCTCAGCAGCACTTCGCCGCCAACCTTGGCGTCGCGTGCGGCGTTGTCGGACATGACGCCCTTTGAAGTGGACAGGATCGAGATGCCAAGGCCGTTCTTGATCGGCTTCAGATCTTCAATCGACGAATAGACGCGGCGACCAGGCTTGGAAACACGGGCGATTTCCACGATCACCGGCTCGCCGTCGAAGTACTTTAGCTCGATCTCGAACTGAGGAAACTCGCCCGGGTTTTGAACCAGGTTGTAGCCGCGGATGTAGCCTTCGCCGGCGAGCACGTCGAGGACGCGCTGGCGCAGCTTGGAAGCAGGCGTCAGAACCTTGCCGCGCTTGCGCATGGCGGCGTTCCGGATGCGGGCGATCATGTCGCCGATGGGGTCATTCATTGCCATCTGATTGCTCCCCTACCAGCTCGACTTCACGAGGCCGGGAATAAGGCCATTCGAACCCAATTGACGCAGCGCGATCCGGCTCATTTTCATCTTCCGGTAAAAGGCGCGCGGACGACCGGTCACTTCGCAACGGTTGCGGAAGCGGGTCGGCGCGCCGTTGCGCGGCAGCTTGGCCAGCTTGAGGCGCGCTTCGAAGCGCTCTTCCAGCGGACGCGATTCATCGTTGGCGATCGCCTTGAGCGCCTCACGCTTCGGCGCTTGGAGTTTAACCAGGCGCTTGACGTTCAGATTGCGGTTAACAGCTGATTTTTTTGCCATTTTCTGTCCTCTCCCGTCAGTTCTTCACGAACGGGAACTGGAATTCGGTAAGCAGGGCGCGGGCTTCATCATCGGTCTTTGCAGTGGTGCAGACGACGACGTCCATGCCCCAGATCTGGTCGATCTGGTCGTAGTTGATTTCCGGGAACACGATGTGCTCCTTCAGGCCCAGGGCATAATTGCCATAGCCGTCAAAGGACGTCGTCTTCAGGCCGCGGAAGTCGCGAACGCGCGGCAGAGCGATGGTGATCAGCCGGTCGAGGAATTCGTACATCCTCTCCTTGCGCAGGGTGACCTTGGCGCCGATGACCATGCCTTCACGAAGTTTGAACGTCGCGACAGACAGACGGGCGCGGGTCGGAGCCGGCTTTTGACCAGTGATCAGCGCAAGATCCTTCATCGCCGCATTCGGTTTTTTGGAGTCGGCCACAGCTTCGCCGATGCCCATGTTCACGACGATCTTGTCGAGCTTGGGGATCTGCATCTCGTTCGTGTAACCGAACTTTTCCTTCATCGCCGCACGGATGCGGGTCTGATAGTCGGCCTTGAGGCGCGGGGTATATTCAGAATCAGCCATTGATCACCTCGCCGGTCGTACGGGCCACGCGAACCTTCTTGCCATCTTCGACCTTGAAGCCGACGCGAGTCGCCTTGCCATTGGAGTCGACGATGGAGACGTTCGATACGTGGATCGGCGCTTCCTTGTGTTTGATACCGCCCTGCGGGTCGTCGCGGGTCGGACGTGTGTGGCGCTGGACCATATTGATCCCGCCCACCAGCAGTTTAGATTCCTTAGGGAACACCTTGGTCACACTGCCTTCCCGGCCTTTATCCTTGCCGGTGAGCACGATGACTCGGTCGCCTTTTTTGATCTTCGCGGCCATGGCTTACAGCACCTCCGGCGCGAGCGAGACGATCTTCATGTGGTTCTTGGCGCGCAGTTCACGGGGAACCGGTCCAAAAATCCGCGTGCCAATCGGCTCGTTCTGCTTGTTGACGATGACGGCGGCCGAGCGGTCGAAGCGGATGAGGGATCCGTCCTTGCGCTTGATGCCCTGGGCGGTCCGCACGACGATGGCGCGCAAGACGTCACCCTTCTTTACGCGGCCGCGCGGGATGGCTTCCTTCACCGAGACGACAATGGTGTCGCCGACATAGGCATAGCGGCGCCCGGCGCCGCCAAGGACCTTGATACACATGACCCGGCGCGCACCCGAATTATCGGCGACGTCAAGATTGGTCTGCATCTGGATCATGGGCTGTTACTTTCCAGACTTCGCTTAGGCCGATGCCTTGGGAAGGACTTCCCAGGTCTTCAGCTTGGACTTCGGCGGACATTCCACGATGCGAGCGCGTTCGCCTTCTTTGTAGACGTTGGCTTCATCGTGGGCGTGATACTTCTTCGACCGGCGGACGGTCTTGCGCAGGACAGGATGCAGGAAGGTGCGTTCGACCTTCACGACAACGGTCTTGTCTCCCTTGTCGGAGACGACCACGCCTTCAAGAATTCGTTTGGGCATTGGCTATCTTCCTCAGGCCGACGGCTTGGCGCGGAGCACGGTTTTGATGCGCGCGATATCCTTGCGGATCTGGTCGACGCGGTGGGTCTTTTCCATCTGGCCGGTGGCTTTCTGGAAACGGAGATTGAACTGCTCTTTCTTCAGGCTGAGCAGGTTTTCCGACAGCTGGTCGTCGGTCATGCCTCTGACTTCGGCGATTTTCACTGGACGACCTCCATGATCAGGCCCGCATCGGTGCGGGTGACGACCTTGGTCTTGATCGGCAGCTTGCCGGCGCCAAGGCGCAGGGCTTCGCGGGCGGTCTCGTCATTGACGCCGTCGATTTCAAACATGATCCGGCCCGGCGCGACGCGCGCGGCCCAGTACTCGATCGCGCCCTTGCCTTTACCCATGCGGACTTCGGCAGGCTTGTCGGAAACCGGCAGGTCCGGAAAGATCCGGATCCAGACGCGGCCCTGGCGCTTCATCTGACGGGTGATCGCGCGGCGGGCCGCTTCGATCTGACGGGCGGTGATCCGCTCGGGCTCAAGCGCCTTCAGGCCGTACGAGCCGAAGTGCAGGGCCGTGTTGCCTTTCGACGAGCCGTGGATACGACCCTTGAACTGCTTGCGGTACTTGGTCTTTTTCGGAGACAGCATAACTTAAGCTCCAGCCCTTTCGCGACGCGGACCGCGGTCCGAACGCTCACGGCGCTCGCCCTCGCCGGCCGGACCGGATTCACCGGCCAGACGCTTGTCCTGGGCCATCGGGTCGTGCTCGAGGATTTCGCCTTTGAAGATCCAGCATTTGACGCCGATGATCCCGTAGGTGGTCTTGGCTTCGGCAAAGCCGTAGTCGACATCCGCGCGCAGAGTGTGAAGCGGCACGCGACCTTCGCGGTACCATTCCATCCGGGCGATTTCCGCGCCGCCGAGGCGACCCGAGACGTTGATCCGGATGCCCTTGGCGCCAAGACGCATGGTCGACTGGATCGAACGCTTCATGGCGCGGCGGAAGGCGATGCGGCGCTCGAGCTGCTGGGCGATGTTCTCGGCCACCAGCTGGGCGTCGGTTTCCGGCTTGCGGATTTCGACGATGTTGAGGTGAACTTCACCGCCGGTGATGGCGGTGACGTCCGAGCGCAGCTTTTCAATGTCTGCACCCTTCTTGCCAATGATCACGCCAGGGCGCGCGGCATAGATGGTGATGCGGCACTTCTTGTGCGGACGCTCGATGACGATGCGCGAAACGCCGGCCTGATACAGGCGCTCTTTCAGCATCTTGCGGACGCGCAGGTCTTCGTGAAGCAGCTTGCCGTACTCACCCCGGCTCGCGAACCAGCGCGAATCCCAAGTACGGTTGATGCCCAGGCGAAGCCCGATTGGATTGACTTTCTGACCCATCAGGCGGCCTCACCCAGCTCGCGGACCACGATGGTGATCTCGGAAAACGGTTTCTCGATACGTGATGAACGGCCACGCGCACGGGACGCAAAGCGCTTCATCGTCAGGTTCTTGCCCACATAGGCCTCGGCAACGATCAGATTGTCGATGTCGAGGTTGTGGTTGTTCTCGGCGTTGGAAATCGCCGATTGCAGAGCCTTGCGCACATCCTTTGCGATGCGCTTGGGGCTGAATTCCAGCTCGTTCAGAGCCAGTTGAACCCGCTTGCCGCGGATCGATTGCGCGACGAGGTTCAACTTGCGAAGGCCGGTGCGAAGCGAAGTAAGCTTGGCTTGAGCTTCGGCAGGCGCCCGACGGCGCGGTTGCTTGGACTTGCTCATGCTTTCCTCTTGGCCTTCTTGTCGGCGGCGTGACCCGGGAAGAAGCGGGTGGGCGCGAACTCGCCCAGCTTCATGCCGACCATGTCCTCGGAAACCAGGACGGGGATATGCTTTTGGCCGTTATAGACGCCGAACGTCAGGCCGACGAATTGCGGCATGATGGTCGAGCGGCGCGACCAAGTCTTGATGACGTCCTTGCGGCCCGATGATTGGGCCCCATCGGCCTTCTTCAGCAGGTAGCCGTCGACGAACGGACCTTTCCAGACAGAGCGGGTCATTAGCGTGACTTCCTGGCGTGGCGGCTGCGGATAATGAATTTGTTGGTGGTCTTGTTGACCCGGGTCTTGCGGCCCTTGGTCGGCTTGCCCCAGGGGGTGACCGGGTGACGGCCGCCCGATGTGCGGCCTTCGCCGCCGCCGTGCGGGTGATCGACCGGGTTCATGGCCACGCCGCGAACGTGCGGACGGCGGCCCATGTGACGAACGCGACCGGCCTTGCCGAGGCTTTCGTTCATGTGATCCGGGTTCGACACGGCGCCGACAGTCGCCATGCAGCTGTCGGGAACCATGCGAAGCTCGCCCGAGCCGAGACGAATTTGGGCATAGCCGCCATCACGGCCGACCAGCTGAGCGTAGGTGCCGGCCGAGCGGGCCATCTGGCCGCCTTTTTCAGGCTTCAGCTCAATGTTGTGGATAATCGCGCCGACCGGCAGGCTGCGAAGCGGCGAGGCGTTGCCCGGCTTCACGTCGACCTTTTCAGAGGCGATTACCTGGTCGCCGGCCTTCAGCCGCTGCGGGGCCAAGATGTATGATTGCTCGCCATCTTCGTACTGGATCAGGGCGATGAAGGCCGAACGGTTCGGGTCATATTCCAGGCGCTCGACAACGGCGGGAACGTCCCACTTGCGGCGCTTGAAATCGATCATGCGATAGAGGCGCTTGGCGCCGCCGCCGCGGAAACGCACGGCGATACGGCCGCCGCCACCACGTCCGCCGGACTTGGTCAGGCCTTGTACGAGGTGCTTGACCGGACGGCCCTTGTGGAGCTCGGACTTGTCGACCAGGACCAGCTGACGCTGGCCGGGGGTCGTCGGATTGAAATGCTTCAGAGCCATTTCTCTAGAGCCCCGTCGTGATGTCGATCGACTGGCCTTCAGCCAGCGTCACGATCGCTTTTTTTACATCGTTCCGGCGACCCAGGGTCCCACGGAAACGCTTGGTCTTCCCCTTGACGTTCAAGGTGTTGACCTTGACGACATTGACCTTGAACAGCGCCTCGACGGCGGCGGCGATCTCGTCCTTAGTCGCATCGTCGGCGACGCGGAAGACGATCTTGTTCATCTCGGAAAGGCGCGTGGCCTTTTCGGTGATCACGGGCGCCAGGATGGTGTCATAGTGGCGGACAGCGGCGACCATTATGCGGCCTCCTTCGAAGCGGTCAGGCGAGCCTGCAGGGCTTCGACCGCGTCCTTGGTGAGGACGAGGGTCTCGGCGCGCAGGATGTCATAGACGTTGATGCCGGCGTTCGGCAGCACGTCCAGGTGCGGAATGTTGCGCGCCGCCAGGCCGAAGTTTTTTTCAACTTCGGGGCCGGCGATGACCAGGACCGACTTCCATCCCAGCGCATCGATCGATGCGCGCAGGCCGGCCGTCTTGGGATCCTTCAGCGACGCCGAGTCTAGGACGACCAGCGTGCCGTTCTTGGCCTTGGACGACAGCGCATGGCGCAGACCCAGGACGCGGACCTTTTTCGGCAGATCAAAAGCATGGCTGCGGACAACCGGGCCGAAAGCCCGTGAACCGCCAACAAACTGCGGGGCGCGACGCGAACCGTGGCGAGCGCCGCCGGTGCCCTTTTGCTTGTACATCTTCTTGCCGGTGCGCGAATTTTCGTTGCGCGTCTGGACCTTGTGGGTGCCGGCCCGGCGCTTGGCCAGTTGCCAGTTGACCACACGGGCCAGGATGTCGGCGCGGATATCGGCAATGCCGAAAATCTCGTCGTTCAGCTCAATCGAGCCTCCCGCCTTGCCGTCGAGTTTGATGACGTCGAGTTTCATTATTCTGCGCCCTTCTCTTCGGGAGCGGCTTCCGGCGCCTCAGCAAGAGAGGCTTCCGGTGCGGCCGCTTCCATCACGGGGACCTCTTCGACGGCGACATCCTCGACCGGCTCATCGCTGATCTTGGGCGCCGCTTCCTCGCCCTGACGGCGGAAAGCGCCCGGCGTCGGAAGACCCTCGGGGGTCTTGCCCTTGATAGCGTCGCGAATCCGGACCCAAGTGCCTTCGGAACCCGGAACAGCGCCACGCAACAAGATGAGACCGCGCTCTGCGTCAACGCGGAACACGGTCACATTGAGCGTGGTGATGTTTTCCTGGCCCAGGTGGCCGGCCATTTTCTTGCCCTTGAACGTCCGACCCGGATCCTGGCGTTGACCAGTCGAGCCGAGCGAACGGTGCGAGAGCGAGACGCCGTGGGTGGCGCGCAGGCCGCCGAAATGGTGGCGTTTCATGCCGCCGGCAAAGCCCTTGCCGATGGTCAGGCCCGAAACGTCGACCTTTTGACCGGGCAGGAAGTGATCTGCCGTGATCTCGGCGCCGATATCGATGAGGCCTTCCTCACGGATGCGGAACTCGGTGACGACGCGCTTGGGCTCGACGTTGGCCTTGGCGAATACGCCGCGCTCGGCCTTGGTGGTGTTTTTGGCTTTCTTGGAGCCGGCGCCGAGCTGAAGAGCGACATAGCCGTCCTTTTCCTGGGTGCGCTGGCCGACGACCTGCAGGCCGTCGAGCGAAAGCACGGTGACGGGCACGTGCGTGCCAGCTTCGTCAAAGAAGCGGGTCATGCCCACTTTCCTGGCGATAATACCGGTGCGATTTGCGGGGATAGTCACTGTCTTCTCTCCCCTAGAGCCTGATCTCGACATCGACGCCAGCCGACAGGTCGAGCTTCATAAGCGCTTCAACGGTCTGCGGGGTGGGATCGACGATATCGAGCACGCGCTTGTGCGTGCGGATTTCGAACTGCTCGCGGCTCTTCTTGTCCACGTGCGGCGAACGGTTGACGGTGAACCGTTCAATGACGGTCGGCAACGGAATCGGGCCGCGCACGGTGGCGCCCGTTCTCTTGGCCGTGTTCACAATCTCGCGTGCTGAATGATCGAGCACGCGGTGATCGAAGGCCTTGAGCCTGATGCGGATATTCTGACGATCCATATCGCTCTTAACTTCTCCAACAGACGACAAGGCCTGCTTGCGTGTTCTCGACCATTTCAAAGACCAGAGCCGAAGAGGCTTCCCTCCCCGAAAACGCAAACTAGCCGCATAAACAACAAGGCCCGCGCGGTTCGCCGCTCGGGCCCCTACCCTATCTTCGCTCCCGTTATGGAGCGCCTTTCGGGTCGATGTGCGGGCCGCGTCTGAGCATTAAAGCTCACAGCCGGTCCAACAGAGGCTCGGTCTATAGGCGTCGACCCCCGAGTCGTCAAGCGATGCGAACCGTTCGACCGTAAAAAACCGGAACCCCCGTGGATCACCGGATTCACAGCCGCAAAGGGTTCACATTTCCACCGGACTGTTGCTCACGAAACACATGCAAGCGGGCCTTAAGTCGTTATGATCTCCTAACTACACGTTTCAAGTCCGGTTAACCGGCTACAGGGGAACTATCCATGAAGATATCTCATTTTGCGTCCGCCGCGGCGTCCGTGCTCGTCCTGTCCATGGCCACGTCGGCTTTTGCGCAAACTGGCTATGTAAGCGGTACGGTTGGCACTAACCGTTATCACGCCGCCCTTCAGCAAAACACGACCTACAGCCTCAATGGCGGCGTCGATGTTCCCGTCGGCATGGTCAACCTCTCCGTTGAAGGCCTCTACGCGGACACCGGCCGGGATGGCCTGGCCCTGACGACCGCCAAGATCGGCGGGACGTCTTTCGACAACCAGACCCTGGCGGCCGCTTCGGTTTACAAGCGCACTGACAAGTGGACGTTTGGCGGCAGCATTGCCGGCGGTGACCTGGGCAGCATCGCATTCAATCACGCCGACACGACCTCAGGCGCGCTGACCAAGACCATCGACAATATCAACGAGGTTGAAGGCAGCGTCTTCGCTCAGACAAACGGCGACAAGTGGGTCGGCTCGGCTCGCGTCACCTTCGGCCAGATCTCGGCCGGAACGACCCGTCATAGCGCGTCACCGTCTGGCTACCGGAATGTGTCGGATGAGATCGACTTCGCCGAGGTGTCGTTCGCCGGCGACTTCTTCGTCAACGACAATGCGATGATGACCTTCGGCTTCAGCTACAAGGACTTCTCCAACCGCAATGACCCGGTCATGAGCGCCGGCGTTGGCGGCGAATGGAAAGCCAAGGATTCCCCGATCGGCATCATCGGCGGCGTGCAGTTCAACCGCTTCGGCAACCAGGTTCAACTCGGCGTGGTCGCCACCTTTGGCGGCGGCACCCTGGCCGACCAGGTCAAAAAGGGTCCGGCAGCGCCCGTCCTGACCAGCCTGAAGCAATGGACGAGCCTGTACCTGCAAGGCCGTTAGTTCGCGGCCCTTCCGGGCCTGACGAACTTCAATTGAATTGGGGCTTCGGCGTTAGCGCCGGAGCCCTTTTTCTTTGGCTTGCCGTCGCGCCGAATCCTCGCGGATATCAGGCGCACGAAAAAGGCCCCGGACAATGTCCGGGGCCTTTTCCGCATTCAGTTCAACCCTCCCCTTCCGGGGCGGTCGACCTTACTGGACGATCTTGGCGACGACGCCGGCGCCGACGGTGCGGCCGCCTTCGCGGATGGCGAAGCGCAGCTTTTCTTCCATGGCGATCGGGGTGATCAGCTCGACGTCCAGCTCGGCGTTGTCGCCAGGCATGATCATCTCGACA
>CANJPZ010000030.1 GCA_947476325.1 Caulobacteraceae bacterium
CTGCGCCAGCGGGCCAGCATCAAACGGCAGACCATCGAACATCGGCGCTTGCAACACCGAAAAATCGCAGCCTAAATATCAACCCCAGATGAGGCCAATCCTCCGTTAAATCCGGACCCCATCTGTCCCAAATGTTTTGACGACGTACAAATCATACGCCTGACAGTTGATTAATGCAGTTCGGGCGGGCGTTGATTGTGATCTAACGCAAAAGGAGGCCTGATCCGTCGAAAATAGCGGGGTTCCGATCAACTATTCATCAAAAGGACTGGCAACAACCGTCGCTATTGATGCTCAAAAGCCAACTTTGGTCATATTTGGCCAATTGGGCACACGCTTGCGGAGGGTTATCCGTTCGATCCCGAAGGCCGCGCCTGTTCAGGGAACTTTTGCGGCTCGGGCCTCTGCGATGATCGCATCGCCGTCGGCCCGGGTGACGTACCGCTGGGTGACGAGTCTGCGGACGCTGGCTTCGACGGCTCGGACGTAGGCGTCATGCGTCGGGTAGAGGGCCTTCAACCGCTCCGGCGTAAATGGCGTTTCATGGCCAGCGATGCGGCAGAAAGACGGACCGGTGGAATTGCCCGCCCAGACACTGGTCGGCACGTCGAGATAGGGCGTACGAACGCCGCCCTTCACATTGCCGTACTGATCGAGCGCGCCCGTCGTTCCGTTCATTTCGATGACCGCGCCGGGCGGCGGCGTGGTTCCGTGCTCGGCCCATTCCTCGAGGTTTTCCAGAATTGCGTTGAACGGCACACGTGACGGAAAGCGACTGCGGGGGCCCTCGTTGCAGTCCACCGGCGGCGGGGTCTGGCCGCCCTTGGTGATGTCGGCGGGACTGGGGCCGTAATAGAGCTCATCCGGCGTGGCGTGGCCGGCGCCCGACAGGTCATAGTCGCGATAGCGGTCGGCAGGTGTGTTGCCGTCTTCACGCCGGTTAGGGGCAAAACCCGCATAATCCGACTGGGTCATCACGTGCATGACCGGCACGCCGACATCGCGAACCTTGCGGCGCGGATCGCCTGCGGCAATGGCCGGCGCACACTGGTTGATGGCGCTGGGCCCGCCGGCGGTGGCGATAAGATAGCCGTCGAACATCGACTTGCCGTCTGATTTCACGACCAGCGGGTGGATGGCGTTGACATAGGTGTAGAGGAACCCGCCGGTCTGGGAGTAGCCCCAGCCGTAGAGATATTTCGCTCGGGTTATCCGGCCGCCGTAGGTGAAGGGGTTGTTCGGTCCATTGCTGCGAATCCAGGCGCCGACCTGGGTGTTCATGTCCCACACCAGGCCGTTCTCGGTGTTTTGAGTTTGCTGGCCTGTGGCCGGGCAGTTGAGGGGATCGGTCGGCAGGCGTGGATTGGACCAGTTCAGCGCGCTATAGCGAGCCGGATCAAAGGTCTTCAGCGTCAGCACGGCGATGGGCTTGGCGGTCAGGCCTACCCAGGCGTCGCCGCGGCGCATGATTTCGTCACGATGGATCGCCCAGCCGATGTTGAGATCGAGGATATTGGTCGGGTTCATCATCTCGACGATGACCCGGCCGCTGAACCTGGCGGCCGTAGCGGGACGGCGGACCAGAACGCGGGTGGTGTAGGGCGCATCAGCCGTACGGATCACCGCGCCGGCCGGCTCCCAGTCATAGACATTGGCCTTGCCGCTGACGAAGTACTCTTCCTCGACGAAGCCCTGCGCGGCGAGGTTTTCCGGCCGAAGTTGCTGCGCCGCGCCCCCGAAAGGGTGGGATGAAGCAGTTACCCTGATGGGTCCGCTGACCTGCGGCACGCCGGTCCTGGCCTGAGCCAGAACCGGCGTACTCAGGACGGCCAGTGCGACCGCCCATACGCAGGCCCTGCGGATCATTTATGGGCGCTCGACTGCCAGCCCTTGATCAGCTCGTCATAGTCGACGGTCTCACCCTTGGGCTTTTCGTTGGCAATCTTGGCCTTGGGCGCGCCCGGCTGGTCGAACCAGTACTGGGCAGGTTGAACGGGATTGAGTTTCGGTCCCCGTTCGCCCTGGACGCCCGATTGCTGCAGACGATCCATAAAGGCTTCCTGGTCGGCGCAGAGGCCGTCCATGGCCTGCTGGGCCGTTTTGGCACCCGCGGCGGCGTCGCCAATGTTCTGCCACCACATGTTCGACATGGCGGGATAGTCAGGAACATTGGTGCCAGTCGGCGACCACTGGATACGGGCAGGCGAGCGATAGAACTCGACCAGGCCGCCCAGCTTGGGCGCGCGGTCCGTGAAGCTCTGATGCTGGATCGAGCTTTCGCGGATGAAGGTCAGGCCAACGTGGCTCTTCTTCACGTCGACGGTCTTGGAGGTCACGAACTGGGCGTAAAGCCAGGCCGCCTGAGCGTTTTTCAGCGGGGTGGACTTCATCAGCGTCCAGGACCCGACGTCCTGGTAGCCCAGCTTCATGCCTTGCTCCCAATAGGGGCCGTGGGGCGAGGGGGCCATGCGCCACTTGGGCGTGCCATCGGCGTTCATGACGGCCGGCGCCTTGACCATGTCGGCGGTAAAGGTGGTGTACCAGAAGATTTGCTGGGCGATTTTGCCCTGGGCGGGCACGGGGCCGGCCTCGGAGAAAACCATCCCCTGGGCTTCCGGCGGCGCGTACTTCTTCAACCAGTCGAGATACTTCTGCAGCGAATAAACTGCCGCCGGACCATTGGTGTCGCCGCCGCGGGCGACGCAACTGCCGACGGGCCGCGAATTGGCGTCAACGCGGATGCCCCATTCGTCCACGGGCAGACCGTTGGGCAGGCCCTTGTCGCCGGCGCCGGCCATGGAGAGCCAGGCGTCCGTAAAGCGCCAGCCGAGCGAGGGGTCCTTCTTTCCGTAGTCCATGTGGCCATAGACTTTCGTGCCGTTCTCATCGCGGCCGGTGAAGAATTCAGCGATGTCCTCATAGGCCGACCAATTGACCGGAACGCCCAGTTCGTAGCCGTACTTGGTTTTGAAATCGGCCTTGTTCTTGGGGTCGGTGAACCAGTCGTAGCGGAACCAGTAGAGGTTCGCGAACTGCTGGTCGGGCAACTGGTAGAGCTTGTGGTCCGGGCCGGTGGTGAAATCACGGCCGATAAAATCGTTGAGATCAAGCTTGGGATCAGTGACCGCCTTGCCGTCGCCGGCCATGAAATCCGTCAGGTTGCGGGCTTCCTGGTAGCGCCAGTGGGTGCCGATCGAGTCGGAATCGTTGACGTAAGCGTCGTACAGATTCTGGTTGGTCTGGCGCTGTGTCTGCAGCTTGTTGACCAGGTCGCCTTCGCCGATCAGGTCGTGCACCACCTTGATACCGGTGAGGGCCGAGAAGGCCGGGGCCAGAACCTTGGACTCATATTCGTGGGTGGTGATGGTCTCGGAGACCACATGGATTTCCATTCCGGCAAAAGGCTTTGCCGCGTCCATGTACCACTGCATCTGCGCTTCCTGGTCGGCGCGCGACAGGCTGGACATGTCCTTGATCTGGTCGTCGAGGAAGTACTTCGCCGCGTCCATGCCGGTCTTGCCGCCGGCGCTCCACACGGCGATCGCGGAATCGGCGGCCGGCGGCGTCGCGGCGGTCTTTTCGCCGCCCTTGCTGCAGGCCACGACAAGAACCACCGATGCGGCGATGGTTACGCCCAGCTTCAGTGATCTCACGGATCGTAGAGTCATGTTGTCTCCCTCGAGGTCTTTTCTAGTCGGCGATTTGGCCCGCCGTTGATCGTCAAACAAAGCTGAAAACCAGCGTTCCGTAAATGGCTGATACGATGAGCGCGCCCCATAATGAGAAGGGCGTAAGGCCAAGCCAGGCCAGGTGGATAAAGGCCGAGCCCAGCAGAGTGATAAACAGCCTGTCTCCACGATGGGTTTTGAGCCGCAGAACCCCGACCCGCGGACTGCCCCCGGGTGAAATCCGCTCCCAGGTCGCCATGCCGGCGATCAGCAGGGCGATGACGACAAAAAAGATCGCCGTCGGCTTGGTCCAGGCCATCCAGGACAGGTCCATGGTCAGACCCTCCCCAGGGCAAAGCCCTTGGCGATGTAGTTGCGCACGAACCAGATGACGACGGCGCCCGGGATTATGGTCAGCATCCCCGCAGCGGCCAGAACGCCCCAGTCCATCCCGGCGGCAGAGACCGTGCGGGTCATGACGGCTGCGATTGGCTTGGCGTTGACCGTGGTCAGGGTGCTGGCCAGAAGTAGTTCGACCCACGAGAACATGAAACAGAAGAAGGCGGTCACCCCGATGCCGCTGGCGATGAGCGGTGTGAAGATCTTGAAGAAGAAGCGCGGGAAGGAATAGCCGTCGATATAGGCCGTCTCGTCGATCTCGCGCGGCACGCCCGACATGAAGCCTTCGAGGATCCATACGGCCAGCGGTACATTGAACAGGCAGTGGGCCAGCGCCACGGCGATGTGGGTGTCGATGAGGTGGAAGGCCGAATAGAGCTGGAAGAAGGGCAGGGCGAAGATCGCCGGCGGCGCCATGCGGTTGGTGAACAGCCAGAAGAACAGGTGCTTGTCGCCCAGGAACCGGTAGCGCGAAAACGCGTAGGCGGCGGGGAGCGCGACGGCCAGCGAGATGACTGTGTTCATCACCACATAGGTGATCGAATTGATGTAGCCGCTGTACCAGGACGGATCGGAAAAAATGACGTGATAATTGGCGAACGTCAGGGCCTTGGGCCACAGCGTAAAGCCCGAAGTGATCTCGGCGTTGGTCTTCAGGCTCATGGCCAGCAGCCAGTAGATCGGGACCATCAGGAACAGGATGTAGAAGGCCGGTATCAGCCAGCCGACCCGCGCCCATCTTTCTTTGACCTTAGTCCTCATGGCGCGTCATCACCGTGTAGAAGACCCAGCTGACCAGCAGGATGATCAGGAAATAGATCAGCGACATCGCCGCCGCTCCGCCGAGATTGAACTCGCGGGTCGCCATCTTGACCAGGTCGATGGACAGGAACGTTGTAGCGTTGCCCGGCCCGCCGCCTGTGACCACGAACGGCTCGGTGTAGATCATGAAGCTGTCCATGAACCGCAGCAGAACCGCGATGGTCAGCACGCGCGACAGCTTGGGCAGCTGGATATATCGGAAGCGCGCCCAGCCCGAGGCACCGTCGATCTGGGCGGCCTGATAATAGGCGTCTGGTATTGAGGCCAGGCCGGCGTAGCACAACAGCACGACCAGGCTGGTCCAGTGCCAGACGTCCATGACGATCAGCGTCACCCAGGCATGAACCGGGTTGCTGACGTAGTTGTAGTCAAAGCCCAGGCTCTTCAACGTGCCGCCCAGCAGGCCGATGTCGTTGCGGCCAAACACCTGCCAGATGGTCCCAACGACGTTGAACGGGATCAGCAGGGGCAGGGACATCAGCACCAGACAGATCGGTACGCCAATGCCCTTTTTCGGCATTCGCAGCGCGATCAGCACGCCGAGCGGAACCTCGACCGCCAGGATGATGCCCGAGAAGATCAGGTTGCGGATCAGGGCTGAGACAAAGCGCTCGGAATGCAGGGTCTTGCGAAACCACTCGACGCCCGCCCAGAAGAACTTGTTGTCGCCAAAAGTGTCCTGGACTGAATAGTTGACCACCGTCATCAGCGGGATGACCGCCGAAAACGCCACCAGCAGCAGCATCGGCAGGACCAGGAACCAGGCGCGATTGTTCCAGGGCTTCATGACCTGGACTCCAGTCGCCAGGAGTCGGCGAACACACCGATGCGACCCGCGTCGATCGCGACATGGGGATCGGCCGGGATATCCGCGTCCTCAGGCGCGGCGATGGCCAGCTCCAGGCCTTCGAGGCGCGCGCGCACGATCCGGCGGCGGCCGACATCCTCGACGCGGTCTACGGTGATGGGCAGGCCGGCCCGGCCCAGGGTCAGGTGCTCGGGACGGATGCCCAGTTCTATCGACTTGCCGGCCGGAATGGTGACGCCGGAGGGCAGGGCGATGGCCTGCTGGCCGATCAGGGCGCGCCGCCCGTCGACCTTGACCGGCAAGACATTCATGCCAGGCGATCCGATGAAATAGCCGACAAAGGTATGGGCCGGTTCGTTGAACAGCTGGGTCGCATCGCCGATCTGGACGATCTCGCCATCGAACATGACCATGACCTTGTCGGCAAAGGTCAGGGCTTCGGTCTGGTCGTGGGTCACATAGATCATGGTGTGACCGAACTGGCGGTGCAGCTGCTTGAGCTGGCTGCGCAGCACCCACTTCATGTGCGGGTCGATAACGGTCAGGGGCTCGTCAAACAAAATCGCCCCGACGTCTGCCCGCACCAGGCCCCTGCCCAGCGAGATCTTCTGCTTCTGGTCGGCATTTAGGCCACGAGCCTTCTTGTTGGCCATGGCTGTCAGCCCGATCATCTCAAGCACTTCGGCGACCCGTGTCTTGATTTCGGCGGGTGCGATGCGGCGATTTCGCAGGGGAAAGGCCAGGTTTTCGGCGACCGTCATGGTGTCGTAGACCACGGGGAACTGGAACACCTGGGCGATGTTGCGCTCACGCGTAGACAGGTCCGTGACGTCGTGGGCGTCGAAATACAACTGCCCTTCTGACGGGCGGACCAGGCCGGAGATGATGTTGAGAAGGCTGGTCTTGCCGCAGCCGGAAGGTCCCAGAAGGGCATAGGCCGAGCCATCCTCAAAGGTGTGATCGACACCTTTCAGGGCGTAGTCATCCCGCGAGACCGGGTTTGGTCCATAGGCATGACGGATGTGGTCGAGCTTGATCGCGGCCATGGGTCAGGCTCCCAGCGCCTGCCCGTCGGGCGAAAAGACCATCACCCGCGCCGCATCAATGTAGAGGCTGACTTTATCGCCGGGCTCGAACTCGTGAACGCCGGGCGTCAGCATCACCCAATCGGTTCCGCCGAACGGGAAATGCACAAAGCTTTCCGACCCGGTGATCTCCGTAATCGCCACCTTGGCGGTCAGGGGCTGGGCGGATTTGTTCTGGGCGCTGAGCGACAGATGGTGGGGCCGAACCCCCAGCACGTAGGGTCCGTCTGCGAGGGTCTTGGGTGCCGCCAGCGACAAACCGCCATCGAGGTCGAAGCTGGCGCCCGACTTGTGGGCGGCGATGGTGTTGAGCGGCGGGTCGGAAAAGGCCTGGGCCGTGGTCAGGGTATTGGGCCGGCGGAAAACGTCCACGGTCGGACCGAACTGTGTGACGTGTCCCTCGTGCAGGGTGGCGGTGTTGCCGCCCAGCAACAGGGCTTCAGTCGGTTCAGTTGTTGCATAGACCAGAATTGAGCCGCTTTCGGCGAAGATTTTCGGCAATTCCTCGCGAAGCTCTTCCCGCAACTTGTAGTCGAGGTTGGCCAGGGGTTCGTCGAGCAGCACCAGACCAGCGCCCTTTACCAGGGCGCGGGCCAGAGCGGTGCGCTGCTGCTGGCCGCCTGAAAGCGTCAGCGGCGTGCGGTCCAGATAGGGTGTCAGGCGCAGCAGTTCGGCGGCGGACCTGACCTTGCGGTCGATCTCGGCGGCGGGCGTTTTGGCCAGACGCAGCGGGGAGGCGATATTTTCGAATACCGTCATCGCCGGGTAGTTCACGAACTGCTGATAGACCATGGCGATGTTGCGCTTGCGCACGGACAGGCCGGTCACGTCCTTGCCGTTTTCCCAAACCGTCCCTGATGTCGGCTTGTCGAGTCCGGCCATCAGGCGCAGCAGAGACGTTTTTCCCGACAGACTGGGACCGAGCAAGACGTTCAGGGAGCCAGACTCGAGCGAAAGTGAGGTCGGCGCGATATGCGTCTGCCCCTCAACGATTTTTGCGACCTGACGCAGTTCGAGCACGTTCGTCCACTCCCCCACTCAACGTGAGGGTATGCGCATGACGAGGGCGGTCGGCAAGAGGGTGGGCGCCCTCTTTCTGGCTTATTGCTCCTGTAGCAAACAAAGATCATATGTCGACAGACCGACTCACTTCGACCTCGGTCCACGACCCGCCTTCTGCGAAAGGGCGAGCGCCGCAACCAGGCCATTCGCCCAGCTCCACCCGGGTCCTCACGCACATCAGTGCGGGTCGTTCCAGACGCAGTTCACGTAACCCCGCGCTCGTCCGGTTTGACGGCGCGACCATGAGACCCGCTTTGACCGCCCAGACACCCGAACAACGTCCCTGGCGCCAGATCCTGGCCGCCTACCAGAAGCCCAGTGTTGCGCGCTCCGTCCTGGAGATTTTCCTGACCATCGGACCCCTGGCCCTGATCTGGGCCGCGGGCTGGTTTGCCGCCACAAACGGTCTCTGGTGGCTGGCGATGCTTCTGTCTGTTCCGGCCTCAGCCTTCCTTGTCCGGCTTTTCATGATCCAGCATGACTGCAGCCACCGCTCCTATTTCGCCAATGCGGCGCTCAACGACTGGATGGGACGCATCATTGGCGTCTTCACCCTGACCCCTCACGATTGCTGGCGCCAAAGCCACGCGGTGCACCATGCGGCATCGGGCAATCTGGATCGTCGCGGTCTTGGGGACATCAAGACCCTGACAACGGAAGAGTATCGCGCCCTGTCGCCGATCAAGCGCCTGGGTTACCGCATGTTCCGGCACCCTTTGGTGCTGTTCGTGCTCGGCCCCGGATACCTGTTCTTTCTTGAGCAACGGCTGCCGTCCGGCCTTATGCGTGAAGGCTGGAAGCCCTGGGCGAGCGCCATGAGCACCAATGGGGCGATCGCACTGCTGGTCCTGGCCGCCATCCTGGCTGGCGGCTGGAAAGCGCTCGTTTTTGTCTACGTGCCCACAACCTTGCTGGCCGGCATGATCGGCATCTGGCTGTTCTTCGTGCAGCATCAGTTCGAAGGCGCCTACTGGTCACGGAACAAGACGTGGGACCTCCAGGAAGCCGCGCTCAAGGGCAGCTCCTTCTATGACCTGCCGCCGGTTCTGCGCTGGTTCACCGCCAACATCGGTGTGCACCATGTGCACCACCTGGCCAGTCGCATACCCTTTTATCGCCTGCACAAGGTGCTGTGCGATCACCCGGAACTTCGCAACGTCAGCCGCCTTAGCCTGCTGGGCAGCCTGCGCTGCATCGGGCTATCGCTTTGGGATGAGGCCGGTCAGCGGCTTGTCTCGTTCCGTCAGCATCGCCGCTCCGAGCGTTTGCGGGCAAGAACAGCGAGCGCCTGAGCAGGCGCACGGACGCGCCGGCGCCTCTGAATTCTTGCCGTTCAATGGCTGATGCTAGCTTTTGGGCTTGCCTTACCCCGCGTCACGCGGCGACAAAGGTAAAAAACAACACACCGCTTTCGGGGGAAACCACCATGACCAATATGATGACCGTAGATCGCCGCGCCCTGATGGCCGCGTTTGGCGCGCTGGCCTTGCCGCAGTTCGCCCGGGCCGCTTCGTCCGGCGATTACAAAAACCTGCAGGCCTTCATCGACAGCTACGTCACGCCGAAGAAATTGGCGGGCATTTCGGTCGCGATCCTGCGCGGCAATGACCCGGTGCAGTACCTCAACGGCGGCACCCTGGCGTTCGACACCCCGCTGAAGGTGACGCCCGACAGCATCTGGCGCGTCTATTCCATGAGCAAGCCGGTCACCGGCATGGCGATCATGAAGCTGATCGAGGATGGCAAGCTGACGCTCGACACCCCGCTCAGCACCATTCTGCCGGACTTCAAGGACATGCGGGTTCGCGTCGCGCCGAACTCGGCCGACACGCGGCCGGCGACCAAGCCGATCCTTATCCGCCACCTTCTGACCCACACCTCGGGCCTCGGTTACGCCCTGCCGGGCAATACCTCGCCCACGGCGCTGGCCTATATCAAGAACGGCATCGTTCCCGGCAGCCGCCAGGTCGAAAAAACCGAAGGCGCCGATTTCGCCCCGGCCCGCAATCTCGACGAAATGGCCACGCGCGTGGCCAAGCTGCCGCTGGACTTCGAGCCCGGTTCGCGCTGGCAGTATGCGGTCGGCATCGATGTCCTGGGCCTGGTTGTCCAGAAACTGACGGGCAAGACCTTCTACGAATATCTGCGCGCCAACATCTTCGAGCCCCTGAAAATGCACGACACCGACTTTGTGGTGCCGCGCAACAAGCTCAATCGCTTCACCTCGGTGGTCGCGGCCCGGCCGATCGGCCGGCTGGAGGTGGTCGAGGACCGCAAAAACAGCGCCTTCGCCCGTGACCGCGATATCATGAGCGGCGGCGGCGGCCTCGTTTCCACAGCGCGCGACTACGCCCGCTTTAATGCGATGCTGCTGAACGAAGGCACGCTGGACGGCGCACGGATCGTCAAGCCGGAGACCGTGCGTATTGCCCGCTCCAACCTGATGGAAGCCGGTGTCAAGTTCGGCGGCCAGAACGGCTTTGGCGCGGCCATGCAGGTGATCCTGCCGGGCGGCGCGCGCCCTGGTCAGGAGCCGGCCGGATCCTACGGTTGGTTCGGCATCGCCGGCACCCAGATGTTCGTCGATCCGACCAACAAGTTCAGCGTCGTGACCATGCTGCAGATGAACCCGACCAGCCTGCCGGTGCAGGCTGACTACAAGGTCGCGGCCTACAAGGACTTCGCAGCGGTCCGATAGGGCTGGCGATAAAATCGGGCCGGTGCCGGCCGCCGGTCCGAACTTTTTTAAGCGAGGTGGACAATGTCGTTCACGCCGAAACATCTTGAGACCCAGGTTGATTGGCGCTCGGCAGACGTCGCCGATCCCGCCGACTGGACGCTGCAACTTACGCCGGCTGATCAGGCCGAGATCGACATGGCGGTGCGGTCTGTCCAGAGGGCCGGTCTCGACATTCTCGAGGTTGGGCTGGTGGAATTTCCGCTGCCAGGCCTGGCCGCGCGGCTCGACGATATTGAGCGCGAGCTGATCGACGGTCGCGGCTTTGCCCGGATCGCAGGCCTGACCGCCGCTCGTTACACCGATGACGAACTGACCCTGATCTACTGGGGCATCGGCGCGCACCTGGGCGATCCGTGGCCGCAGAACAAGCACGGTCACCTGCTGGGCGACGTCACTGACCAGGGCAAGAGCGCTGATGATCCCTATTCGCGCGGCAACGAAATCGGCGGAATCGCTTTTGATTATCACACCGATGGTTCGGACCTGGTCGGCCTGATGTGTCTGCGGCCCGCCGCCCGCGGCGGACTTTCCTGCGTGGCCAACGCCGTGGCCATTTACAATGAACTGGTCAATACGCGACCTGATCTGGTGGCCGTTTTGTACGACAAGCTGCCCTGGGATCATCGCGGCGAACAAGCAGAGGGCGGAAAGCCCTACTACATGCAGAATGTCTTCACCGAGTTCGACGGGCGGCTTTTCGTCAAGTTCATCCCCCAGTACATTAAGGCCAGCCAGAAGCATCCAGACGCCCCGCGCTTGACCGCCCTACAGCGTGAAGCGATCGACACCGTTTCTAAGATGGCTCGCGACCCGGACTTCAATGTCTACATGGACCTTCAGCCGGGCGTCATGCAATTCATCAACAATTACCATGTCCTGCATGGCCGCAGCGCCTATGAGGATGATCTGGCCTCTGGCAGCAAGCGGCATTTGAAGCGGCTCTGGCTCGCGACGCGACGGCTACAAAGCCGGCCGCCAAACTTCCAGTTCAAGACCCGCGCGCACTGGGGCAAGACGCCCAGTATCAGCAACATTCCCGCGGTTGAGCGCATATAGCCGGTTCGGTTCGGGGTTTTTTACGAGCTCCAGCGGCCCAGACCCTGGAACGCCGGCGATGAGGCGCTCCTGTTCCATCACGCCTTCGAACAGGTCGTTGCGGTCGAGGGCGAAGATCTCGCACACGGTTGCAGGATCGATCAGGCCGTGGGCCTGCGCGTCGCCATAGGTCATGGTCGCTCGTGTAAGCGCGATCTCCCGGGCCACCGAATCTTGGTCCGGCGGAAGGATGACTAGCCTGGACGGATCGATTGCGTGACGGCTCAGGTCCCTCAAGGTGGGCTACATCTGCTGAGCCGGCTCCCGCGTCTAGGCCGCCTTCCAATGGCGCGCCTCGTAGAATTTGCGGGTTCGCTGATCAAGGCTTGCGCTGCGCAAGGCATTGGCGCTGACCATCGAGGGGCTGACCATCGGCTCGCCGGTCGATAGCGTCTTTAACGGGCCGCAAGCGGACAAAAGGGTCATCAAGGCTGCGGCGGCGAGGAGCCGGGACCGCGGATGCTGAGCAATCATCCCTCCATAACGCGGCAGGGCAAAATTCGTCTGGATTATCGGCGAGAGACTTTTTTCTGCCTCCGTATCGGAACAGACAGCCCGCGCGAGGCGACTTTGCCCGCGCCTGAGCGCTGGGGTTCTGTGGGCAGACGTCGAACACGATCAAAAACCTTTTCGACCCCGGCTCGCGGCGGCACGTTCTGGCGTGGTCGCCGTTCTAGTCCTCGCAACCGACGCAAAGTTCAAACCTTCGTCCTTGCGCTGATCCTGCTCGGTGTCGCGACCCTTGCGGCATGGGGCGCCTACCGCCTGCTAACGACACGGACGTCGGCCAGACCGCCTGCGCCCGTCGTGCGGACACAGGTGCCTGTCCAGAAAGCGACGCCGCAACCGCCGATGCCTGCGCCACAGGCCCCTGCCGGGCTGCAAAAAGCGCTTGAGAAAATTGCGGGATCGTACGGGGAACCCGTCGGAATTGCGGTTTCAGACGTCAGGACTAGATGGGTCGCCCAAGTGGCTCCTGATCGCGCCTTTCCCCAGCAAAGCGTCTCCAAAACCTGGGTCGCACTGGCGGTAATGGACGCCATCGACCGGGGGCAGCTGACCCTGGACAGCCCTATCCTGATGGTGAAAGCCGACCGTAGCGTGTTCAACCAGCCGCTGGGCCGGGCGATCAAGGACGAGGGTTTCCAGACCACAGTCGCCAATCTGCTGCGACATGCGCTGATCGAAAGCGACAATTCCGCCAACGATACCCTGATCCGGCTCATCGGACTTGATGCAGTGCGTGAAACCCTGGAGCGCAAGGGAATCGCCGGCATCAAGATGGGCGCCGACGAGCGTCACCTTCAGGCCCTGGTCGCCGGGTTGACCTGGGATCCCGCCTACAGCGAAGGCCGCAATTTTGAGAACGCGCGGGTAAAGCTTTCACCCCAGGCGCGCCAGGCGGCGCTGCAGGCTTATCTGGCCGACCCGATCGATGGGGCGTCGCCCGCCGCCATCGCCAGGGCCCTGGCGTCTCTGAAACGGGGTGATCTGCTTTCACCGGCTTCAACCCAGTTCATGCTGGACGTGCTCGGACGGGTGCGTACCGGCCCCAATCGTCTCAAGGGCGGACTCTCGTCCGGCTGGTCCCTGGCTCACAAGACCGGCACCGGTCAGGAGCTCAAGGGCCTGTCCATCGGCATCAACGACGTGGGCCTGATGACCGCGCCGGACGGCCACGCCTACGCGGTTGCCGTGATGATCGCCCAGACCCGCCAGCCCGTTCAAAATCGACTGGCCATGATGCACGCGGTGACGGCTGCAGTGACTGCGACCTGGGAGGGCAAGACTCCCAGCGGTGAAATCCAGGCAGCGCCCAAGACCCTGGCCAGACCCAGAGTTCGCGCGAAAAAGCATTGATAGGTTTGGCGCGTGGGACAAGCTGAGCTCGCCAGACTGGTGTGACGGGCGCCGCCGCCCACCGGGCAGCAGGGCTAGTCGGCCTCTCCGAACCCTTTGCCGGGCGCAAGACCCGCCATACGGATCAGGCGTGAGTCCTCTACGCCAGCCTGGCGATGCTTGACGGCCTCGCGGTAGACCGGGTCTGTGACCATCTCCAGGAAAGCGCCCGCCGTTGGGTAGGCGGCGATGAAGGCGATGTCCCAGCGCTCGTCCGTGGGGCCTATCAGCACGTTTTCGAAGCGCCCCGACCAGATCTGCCGCCCGCCAACGCGGGTGAACACCGAGGCGCTGTAACGGCCATAGGCGCGGTAGGCCTCCAGTCCGCTCATGCCCTTTCCATGGTTGGGATGGTCCGCCGGATAGTCCGCCAGCGCCTTGACCCGCACCAGATTGAGCATGTCGACCGGCGCATCGCGCGGCAGAGCCTTGAAGGCCTCAAATTGCGAACGCTCCGGATCGATCGATCCCATGGCCCTGTCTCCCTAGATCAAACGGCTTGATGCCAGTCGATTGTCCTGTCTGTCAAAACGCTCAGTTTGGGGTGACGGCAGCCCGCGACGCCGCTTCAACCTGTTCGCGCGGCGACAGGCGAAGCGTAGAGCTGGCCTTGGCCAGCACCGCACCGCTGGCGTCGAGCAACCGTCCCTCGGCGAAGCATACCTTGCGACCCTGACGCTCAACCCACCCCTCGGCGAAGACCGTGCCGGGGCGTGCGGGCGCAAAATAGCTGACCTTCATCTCCAGCGTCATGGGCACGAAGGCCTTGCCGACCAGCGCCATCGTCGCCTGCGCCATGGTGGTGTCCACCCAGCCGGCCACGAAGCCGCCCTGAACCACGCCGCCAGTGGCACATGTGGCGGCCGGCGAGAAACTCGATGCGGGCCCGGCCCTGCGGACTGATCTCGTGGCGGCGGACAAGCCCCAGTGCCTGATCCAGGCTGTCCTGTTCGTTGTCGGGCGCTGTCGGGGAAATGGCGTTCATGGGGGCTCTAACGGGTGCTCGCTTCGACGCTCGGGCGAACCTTCACGCGTTCGAACCAGGCCACGATGTTGGCGTTGTCCGGATTGAGCGGCTGGCCAACGTTGGCCCCGAAATCGAGCGTGCAGAACAACAGGATGTCAGCCAGGGTAAATCGCGCGCCGGCAATGTAGTCCCGACCGCCGATCAGACCGTCGAGCCAGGTGATCCTTTCCTGAGCATGGATCTTCAGATCGTCAGCGGCCTGGGGGAACAGGCGCATGCGCTCCTGGAAGAACTTGAAGCCCTGGGACGAACGGTAACCGGTCAGCATCGGCTCGACGATGTTGAGGTCGATGCGCCGCGTCCACATCCGGGTCATGGCCCGTTCCTCGGCGGACGCTCCGATCAGGGCGGGTTCGGGATGCTTTTCCTCCAGGTACTCGCAGATGGCGGTGACCTCGGACAGGAACTGCCCGTCATCCATTTCCAGCGTCGGCGTCTGGCCGGCGGGATTGCGCCGCAGGTGGTCGGCCTGCCGGTTCTCACCGCCGCGCAGATCAACCTCGACCCGGGGGATTTCGAGACCCTTTTCGGCCATGAACATCTTCACGATACGCGGATTGGGGCCGATCGAATTGTAGAACTTCATGGCGAACCGCTCCTGTCTGACCAAGCCGGATCGATCCCTGAATAAGGCCGGCCGGTCAATCCCAAAGGCCGCCTCCTTTGGCCCTTGATCGGAATCAATGCCCGGACCGCGGACGGGCGCCATTCAGGAAACGATCTCACTCGGCCAGGGAGCATCTGCTCATGACATTCGACCAAAAGGACAACCGGCGTTCCGGGACCGGTGGCCTGCCAAGGCGCGCCGCCCTGGGTTGCGCCGTTCTGCTTGCCATCGCGGCGCCAGCGCTGGCCCAGCCGCCAAGCGATGGCCGGGTTTTGGCCAAGCGCGACTGTGCTCAGTGCCATGCGATCGGCGCGACCGGAAGCAGCCCCATGCCGCGCGCGCCACGGTTTCGTGACCTGAGCGACATCGCTAACATGGACCAGCTGATCACAGCGATCCGCCAGGGCCTGCTGAACAAGCACCCGGCCATGCCTCAGCTCCGGCTGACCCCCAAGGAAATCGACCAGCTGGCCGATTACCTGAAGGCCATCCAGGTCAAAAAGGACACCTGAGGCTGTCCGGCGAGCCTGTTGGGCTTGTCCCTTCCGCCATTGCTACGGCCTGGAGCAGGCCATATGGGAGCGGTTGGTCCACGGAAATTACGGGTAGAGCCTTGAAGTACGATGATGTTGTTTTAGGTCGCCGCAGCATTCGCGGCTACAAACCCGATCCCGTTCCCAGGGCGTTGATCGAGGAGGTCATCGCCCTGGCGATGCGCGCGCCGTCGTCGATGAATACCCAGCCGTGGAATTTCTACGTCATCACCGGCGAACCCCTGGATCGTATCCGCGCCGGCAACACCGAGCGGATGGTGGCGGGCGTCCCGCAATCGCGCGAGTTCCGCACCGGACAGGCCTTTGAGGGCAAACATCGCGACAGGCAGGTCGGCGTGGCCAAGCAGTTGTTCTCCGCAATGGGAATCGCGCGCGACGACAAGGGCATGCGGCAAGACTGGGTCCTGCGAGGCTTCCGCCAGTTTGACGCGCCTGTCTGCGTGATCGTCACCTATGACCGCGTGCTGGACGGCAGCGACGATACGCCCTTCGATTGCGGAGCCGTGACGACGGCCCTCGTGAACGCCGCCTGGTCTCGCGGCCTCGGCGCGGTGATCAACAGCCAGGGCATCATGCAATCTCCCGTCGTGCGCGAAAACGCCGAAATCGCCGACGATCAGGTGATTATGAAGAGCATTGCCCTGGGCTGGCCGGACGAAACCTTCCCTGCCAACGCGGTTGTATCCGAACGCAAGTCTGTCGATGAAGCGACGGTGTTCGTTGGCTTCGACGAATAGGCACACACGCGAAGGGGAAGGTGGCGGAGACGCAGGGATTCGAACCCTGGATACCCTTTAGGGGTATGACGATTTAGCAAACCGTTGCCTTCAGCCACTCGGCCACGTCTCCAGCAGGCGGGGGTTTGCCCCCGCCAACCGGATCGGTCA
>CANJPZ010000031.1 GCA_947476325.1 Caulobacteraceae bacterium
CCTCCGCCGTCCCAACACCCGCCTCCTGCTCGCGCAGGACCGCGATGATCTGCTCCTCGGTAAACCTCGATTTCCTCATCCGTCCGTCCCTTCTCTCCATGGGCCGGACTCTAATTATTTCTGGAGGAGTTTCAGGGGGTCACGTCAGCGGTCCCGCCGCATACAACCGATGGCAAGGGACCGGAAGGGCTGGCAGGGCTGATGCGTCAGCGCGGTTTGATAAGGTAGTTTATGCCGTTGATCTTCTGGTCGACCCGGTAGCCGATCTCTTCGACGAACCGCAGATAGTCATCCAGCGACGTGCCAAACGCGCTTTGAAACTGCTCTTCGAATTCGAAGATGACGGTCGGCCGATGGGTCTCAATGGTGCGGCGCGCTCCGCGCAGCGCGAATAGGTCGGAGCCCTGGATGTCCACCTTGATCAGGCTGATCGGCGTCTTGATGTCCAGGCTGTCGATGGTCAGGGTCGTCACCTCGCGTCCGCTCGAAGCCTTGGGGTCGATCCCGTAGGAGCCGTAGCTCTCGAAGCGCTGGAAATCCTGCTCCGGGTAAAACACCGTGCTGCCGCAACTGTCGTAGACCGCCGCCTGATAGGTCTTGATTGTCGTTCGCCCATTCGCAGCGATGTTCTTGTTCAAGACCCAGTGAATGTAGTCGTCCGCCTCGAAAGCGTGGACGCTGCCGTCCGGGCCAGCCAGTTCGGAGAACAGCAGCGACATCTGACCCAGGTTGGCTCCCACATCGAGGACAGTCGATCCAGGCGTGATGGACGGGGCGAGGGCTTCGACGACCTCCCGCTCGAAAACCTGACCCGCCTTCATCCGCCGGATGATGATGTCGTTGGGCGCGCCCGAGGGCAGGAAATAGTTCCCTATGGGCGTCTCATAGTAGTTGAGGGACGGTCTGCCGAACCGGGTCTCCTCTGGATCGGGCGGCGCCTGTCTTTGGTTCGCCGCGCCAAGCGCATCGCAGACCTGCGCATTGTATGGGTCAAGGGCCAGTACGCCTTCGCGCCGCGAGCGGGCTTCGTCAGACCTGCCTGCCGATTGCAGCCGGGCGGCATCGTCGAGCGCGGCCTGAATGATGGCGCGGCGCCGCCAGGGTCCCCCGGACTTGCCCTGGCGATCGAAAAGCGATGCGACCAGATGGAGGAATTCCGGGCTTGACGGAGCCAGAATTTCCAGCTGCTGCAGCTGCGATTGCGCGGCGTTCAAGTCGTTGACGTCCAGGGCGTCGAGCGCAGCCGCCACGAGGTCGAACGGGTTAGTTTTCGCGGGCGGCACAGGTCTTCTCAAACTCCGAACAAATGGCCTTGGAGGAGGCGTGCGGCTCGGCTACCCCTGTCGCGGGCGTATTTGGCGACCGGACAGCTTCCTGATTGCATTGAACCACAGCCATGACAACTGATGCATAGCAACAGCGAGCTGATCCAGCTCGCGCTGGGAAATGGCGCGGAAGCGGGCGCCGCGATAGACGAAATCGCCATTCGCCGGCGCAACCTTGCGCGGTCTTTCCTGGCTGATGGCCCGGATGAAGCCGCGCTGGCGGCGAGGTTGGACGAGGTCGACGCCTTCGCACGCTCCGGATTTTCGGGGGATCCTGCGGCTGAAGACTACGCCCTCGCCGAAGCGATTATTGCACGGTGGGTGCAAGCGCCTGCGGCCGGGGCGCTGCTCGCAGCGATGGCGTTCGCGCCCGCGCATCACTTTCCCACCCCGCCCGAATTCGCGCAGGTGCCGAAGTGGCTTCGAGCCACCTTCGCTCGCTACATCGTCGCGCGCCCGCCGATCTTCCTGCATGTGGGCGAGGCGGACCGATACGCCGCCCATTGCGAACGGGCCATGAGCGGACTGCGCCGGGCTGTCGTCGAAGACAGGCTGGAAGACGCACGCGACCTGGCGCAGGCGGCGGCGGGCATGGACTGCACGATGATCTATTTCAACGAGCAGCCGCTTCGCCGCTTTTACACCGATCGCGCGACGATCATCGAATGGTGGCTGCGGCAGAACAATTATGACTTGGAACACTCCTTTTCACTTCAGAGGAAGGGTCCTGCGAAAATCGGGTTTCTGCATCGCTCCCTCACGCCAGGGACCGAGACCTTCTACCTGCTCGCCCACCTCTCCGAGGTTCTGAAATCCGGAGCGGAAGTCATCATCTATCTGAACGGCTCGGCGGACTCGCCGCTCTCGACCCTGTTCGAGCAATACGCCACCCGCATTGTCTGCCTGCCTGCCGACCGGCGCGACGCGGTCAACCTGATCCGGCAGGATGATCTCGATGTCTGCATCATCTCCAACAATGTGACCTATGGCTTCACCAACGAGGTGATCCTTGCGGCCCACCGGCTGGCCCGCATCCAGGTAACGGGAGCGGCTTCGCCGGTGACATCAGGGTTCTCGAATGCCGATCTCTACCTCTCGGCGGTTCTGAACGAACCCGGCGAGGCAGCCGCAGCACGCTACGAGGAAGGCCTCGCGCGCCTGCCGGGCATGGCCACCTACTATGCGTTCGATCACGATCAGGAGCCGTCCACGACGACCTATTCTCGTGCGGCCCTGGGCGCGTCCGGCGATGAGGTCATTTTCTTTTCCGGCGCGAACTATTTCAAAATTACGCCCGAAGTTCTTCTAGCCTGGGCGGAAGTCCTTGCGCGTACGCCGAACAGCATCCTCGTTCTCATGCCGTTCAACCCCAATTGGGGGAGCGCCTACCCGTTCAATCTGTTTGCCCGCCGTATCATCCATGCGTGCGTCAAGGCTGGAGTGCTTCCGGGCCGCGTGAAATGGATTGGCAAGGTGCCTGCACGCGCCGACCTGCATCAGGTGATGGCCCACGCCGACATCTATCTCGACAGTTTCCCGTTCTCCGGAGCATGTTCGCTCGTCGACCCCCTGCAGCTGGGCATTCCTGTTGTCGCCCGGTCGGGCAGGACGTTTCGTTCATCCTTCGCCTCCGGCATGTTGCGCCACGCTGGTCTCAACGAAGCGATCTGTCCTGATTTCGAATCCTATGTCTCGCGGGCCGTGCAGTTGGCGGCCAGCGTCAGGGCGGGCGCATCCGTCAAGGGCGACGCGTTCGCTTCGAGCTCAAGGACCGACGAGTTCGCGGCGCGGATTTCTGATTTCTGCGGGCAGGTGATCGCCGCCGACCGCGATCATACCGCCCGCCTGTTGTCCACGACCCCTGCATCCCTGTCCCGCAAGTTGGAAGAACGCACGGACCTTGCCCGCCTTCACGGCTCGGAGGCTTTCCGTTCCTTGTCCGACACCATGATCGTCAGGCGCATCCTCGCGCCCTGGGCCGCGGCGGAGGTGGCCAATGGGACGCTGGAGGGCCGCATGATCGACGTCGGCGCCTGCGCGGGCGCGCTGTCCCTGCCGTTTCTGGAGCTGGGCTTTCGCGCGGACTTGTTCGAGCCTGACCCGGACTGTGCGGCTTCGATGCAAGTGCTTGTTGAGCGGTTTCCCGGCCTTGCGACCCATCATGCCTACGCCGTCACCGGAAACGACGACGCCGAGGTGCTGTTCAACAAGCGTTCGGTCGGCCTCTCCGGCATGGGCGAAAGTCCGTTCGGCGAGGCCGCGGTTATCTTGCGCATACCCGCCACCAACCTCAACGCCTTCGTCGCTGGCCGGGGTGGTGCGGGCGTCATCAAGATTGACGCGGAAGGGGCTGACTTCGACTTCGCCCTCGCCATCGATTTCAAGCGCGTAAAACCCCGGGCGATCATGCTGGAATTCGGCGCTCACTTCCCGCAACAGCAGATCGACGATGTGAAACGCCTGATCGCGGCTATGAAATCCCGCGGCTACGCAGCCATCGTCTTCGAGTACCGCAAGCTGCCCGGTTTCGGTGCTGGCGGCTGGGATCACGAACTCGTGGATGTGGCCGCTGACGCCGTTCGTCTGGGGACGCTCGGCGACGCCTTCGGCAACATCGTCTTCTATCCGAAATCCGATCGCACCCTGCCTGCGGCCGTCTTGAAGTGGCTTGAAGACGCCGGGCCTGCCAAGGAGCGTTCTGCCGCTAAGGCTTTCGAAGTCCGCTAGGGACGTTGCAGTGCGATCCCGTGGCGTTCACGCAGGATCCAGGCGGCGACATCAAAGGCATCGTTCTCGGGTTTGCCCAGCAGCTGGCTCAAGCGTTCGACGCTGACCCTGAAGGGTGGGCCTTGCAACCCATCCGTCCGGACGTCGCCGCCCGTCGCGAAGCCCGAGGCGTCGACCCCCGCCGCCTGGCAGAGCAGTAACGCCAGATCGCCTGCGTGGTGCGAGCGGCCTGACGCCAGGATGAGATCCACCTGCTCCTCCAGTTCCGTCATGTCGGCGGCGAGGCCCATGAATTCCAGGCTCGAGCCCCAGTCGCACCAGAAGTCGAGGGAATTGAGCGGCGGGGGAGGCGGCTCGCCCCGCACCCGCGCGGCCACCTGGGCCGCCAGCCTGGGCAGGAAGTAGTCCGGCGGCCTTCGCGGGGAGTCGTGGTTGAACAGATAACCGATCGAAGCCCACACCCCGTGCCTGCGCCGATAGTACTGCGCCAGCTCGATGGCCGTATTCTTGGTCACGCCGTAGAGGCAGGTGGGGCGTCTTTCCGTGGTCTCGTCGATTACCGTCGGCGGGTTATCGCCGAACACCTTCATCGAACTGGCGATGAACAGCCGCGCGTTCAGGTCCTCTCGGCGCAGATATTCCAGGCAGGTGTGGACGCTGCCAACGTTTACGTCGAGCGCGCTGCGGAACCTCGACTCATATTCAAATCCCGCCGCGCCGTGAATCGCCGACATCGCGAAGATTCGTAAGGGCCGGGTTTTCTTCAGCAATTCGGTCAATTCACCCTCATTGCCCACGTCCGTCTGGCGGTGGTGGAACCGGGGGTGGCTTACCCACCGTGAAGTCTCCTGCAACGCAGCCCCGACGACCGTCCAGCCGCGCTCCAGTAGGACGTCCGCCAGGTACGATCCATCCTGCCCGTTGCTGCCGAGAATGAGCGCGGTCTGCACTCAGGCGAACTCGGCGAACCGGTCCATCTCCGGCGTCCGCCCCGCTGTTACGCCGGCTTCAAGATTGTCGGCGCCGATGACTTCGATGGTGGGCAGCGGAAAGATCATCTTCGTGCCCGCCAGGATCGTCTCGCGCTCGCGCTTCAGGAATTCGTCGCGGAAGTGCCAGGGCAGCACCAGATAGTAGTCCGGCCTCGCCGCTCGGGACGCCTCTTCCGAAATGATCTCGATCCCCGTGCCCAGGGTCCTGGCGCCCACCTTGTCGATGTTGCGGTCGGCCGCCAAGGGTATGCGTCCCGCGTCGATCCCGTACCACTGCAAAAGGACATTGCCCTTCGTCGAGGCGCCGTAGATGTGAACCGTCTCGCCCCGGGCCCGGATGTCGTCCAGCAGACGGGTCATCTCATCGCGCAGGCCCGCGATCCGCTGCTGGAAATCCTGGTAGGGCTCGTCGGTTTCCAGAGCCATTTCGAATTCACGGACCAGCAACGCCTGCATAAAGTCGCGCCACTCCCCGCGTTTGTATTCGAAACAGCCCGATTTGCAGACGTAGCAGCGGATGCTGCCGCCGTTGATCGCGTTGAGTTCGGTGCGGAACACCTTCAGCCCCGCCGCCGCCATGATCGTGTTGAGGACCGAGAGGCTGTAGTATTCTAGGTGCTCGTGACAGATGGTGTCGAACGAATTCGTCGCCAGCATCAGCGGCATGTACGACATTTCCAGCACCCACACGCCGTTCTCGTCCAGCAGGGACTCGATCTCGCGGGCGAAGGCGACCGGATCCTCCAGGTCGTAGTACATGGCGATCGAGGTGATGAAGTCGAACTTCAGGCCCGCGAACCGGTGCTTCGTTTCCGCCGACGGAAACACCGTGTTGATCACCTTGATCGGCGGCTCGACCTGCGAGGCGATGTTTGAGGGATCGACTCCCCAGCGTTCGAATTCTGCCGGAACCGCGCGCAGGCCCGTCCCGTCATTGCAGCCGATATCGAGCACGCGCTTCTGGGCCGGTTTCACAATCTCAAGCACCGAGGCCATGATCCCCGCCAGGTGATCGCGCATCGTCTGGTTGGTGCCCGACCGGTACCAGTAGTTGGCGTAGAGGATTTCCGGCGGAATGGAGTGGGCCAGCTGCAACGGCCCGCAAGCCGTCTCCTCCTTCGAGGTGTCGCACCGCACCAGCTGCGTCGGAATCTTGCGCAGGGGAGGGGCCGGATAGCCTTCCTTGACGAACGAGCCCTGCAGGTACTGCGGCCCCAGGTCGATCACCGGCTTCAGGTGCGGACAGCCGCAAACCCGGCAACGCTGTTTCTGAAGAATGTGCATACGCCGCCCGCCGCCGAACCCTGGTCCAGGCTCTTAGTAGAGAATTCGGGGACAGGCAGCAATTCCCTCAGGGGTCTGGACTTCACACCCCCATCCGCGACGCCGGCGCAGTCTCCCGCGGCGCCCGCCGCACCGGGGCGATCTTCGGCGTCGAAATCAGCGCCAGGCACACCGCGTCCCCCCGGTCGGGCGAGCGGCCGATCCGCTTGGCGATCTCGTCCTTGGCCTCGATCTGGATGCCGCCGGCCGTCTGCTTCCACCGCGCGCGCCCGGCCAGCGAGTAGGCCTGACAGGGCGGGCCACCGACCAGTGCCCATCGCTTCTCGCCGGCAAGCTTCCGGTTGATCAGGCTCTTCACCTCGGCGTGCGACTCCGGCCCGAGAGAGATCTTCAGCGCACTCTTTTTCGCTTCCTGATATTCCGCCTTGTGATTGCGGTAGAGCTCGTCGCGATCAATGTCACCGCGCAGATAGCGGTAGTAGTCATCCGGAAACTGTTCGTAGGGGAACCGGCGCAGAAAGTGGCGAAGCAGCAGGGTCTGATGGGAGGCTTCATCCCGTTCGATCGCGACCACGCTCTCGAACCTGGCCGAATAACTTTTGCCACGCACGTGTGGATCGGCGTGGAAAAGGGACCCCGTTAGCGGGGTGATCGGCGTCGAATAAGGACCCCTCATTCCTGAGGTCTAACGGTGGCTGCTTGGTGGATGTCAGGCGGCGAGATCGGGATGTTGGTGTTGGAGACGGTGTTGAGGATCCGGCGCGAGTTTGCGTCCGGGAAGGCCATCAAGGCGATAGCGCGGGACCTTCGATTGTCGCGCAAGGTGGTGCGCAAGGCGATCCGGGAGCCGGATGCGGAGTTCATCTATCGACGGGCGGTGCAGCCGTTGCCGAGGCTGGGGCCGTTCCAGGCCAGACTTGATGAGCTGCTGGAGGAGGACGAGGCGCGGCCGCGGCGCGAGAAGCTGCGATTTGGATCGTAAAAGAGCCGCGCCCTGAACATGTTGCGGCGATTGGTTGGCTCAATCAGGCGTTAGACGCCGATTTTTTCATGGTCAAAGTTGAGGCGGTGCGCATTGGGAGTTCTCCTGCCGCGCCGCTCTTGACGCTGATTGCAGGCCCATCCGCCGAAGCGAAAGAGGTCGGGATGGCTCGCAAGGAATTTGCTGAGCGATACGCCATACGCAATCGCTGGTGGACCGACTTGATCGAACTGTCCAAGCCAAGATCGCGCCTTCACGCCCACATCACCCCCGGTGATTATTCTTGGATTGGCGTTAGCTCCGGCTTCCGTGGCCTGAACCTGAATTACTCGGTCAAACAGGACAGCCGCACCGCTGAACTCTACATTGACCGCGGCAAAGGCTGTGAGGACGAGAACAAGGCTCTGTTCGACCAGCTCGAAACCCATAAGGTGGAGATCGAAGCTGCCTATGGCGGGTCGCTTAAGTGGGAAGGTCTGGAGGGCAAACGGGCCTGCCGTATCAGCGTCTCATTGACTGACGGCGGCTATCGTTCCCCGGACGAACAGTGGCCCGGCCTTCAGGGCAGTCAGATTGATGCGATGATCCGGCTCGAAAAGGCGCTCAAGCCTTTCATCGTAAAGCTGAATGGCGAGAGGTAAGGCCAGCTCGGCTGGAGGAAAAAATATGACTTGGACAATACTAGCTGATCGCATCCAAAGCGCCTCTCCGGGATCCGGTGAATGGCGCGAATATCTGGGTGCCCGTGAGACACAGACCGGCTTTGAGCTGACAATATGCGGCTACGAGCTTGATGAGAACGGCGACGAAGGTGATGAACTGGTAGCCGATCCCTCCTATGAGCCAATCGAGTTACCAGCATTCACACGGGAGCATGTGGCTAAGGCAATGACTGAGTTGGGCTGGAGTGCAGGCGATTTGGCTGCAGCTTTGGCTGCATGGGCAGGCTGATCGACGCCTAACTAGTTATCGCCAGAAGTTGGTCGCTTAGAAAGTCGCAGAACGATTCAACCTCGTCAGGCCCGATTGGCGGGGCCTCTTAATTCTCTCCACCACACCACGTGGCCTGCCCCTGAAATTTCATCCCGCTTCGACCAGAATATCGGGGATGGTTATGCTCATGTTGGCCGCTACCAAGGCTAAGCCTCCCTAAAAACCCGCCATCGGTCGAGCAGATTAGTATGTAAGAGGGAAGCGTGGGTCCCATCTGACAAATTGGGGGTGTGCCCCCGGGGTGGGGTCTGACTAACGGGGAAAACGAAGGGGGTACCCCCTCCCCATTTGTGCCTAGCAAACCCCGTATCGGGGAGCCATTTTGGTAATTTACATTACCGAGGCTTAAAACCCCAATAATTACAAGGGGCAGTGGCGGAGAGGGTGTCCGCCCTACCCCTATATATTACAATGTGTTACAAGGCATTATAGAAAAATCCCCTACTGCGTCCCCTAATAATATTGCTGAACGGGCGCGAACGTGCCTGAATTTTCGCCCGTCGCCACAACCCACTTCCGGCCACACCCCCTACCCCCCATCGAACCCGGCAGGGGGGGGTACGTCATCGCCACATAAGCCTCGTACAAATTTTTTGCGTTTTGAACTGAAGCGGCGGGGCCTGGAATGTGTCGGTCAAATGCAGCGACGCGCAATTGTGGCAGAACGCCTTTCGGCAGCTCCTGACTCATCTGAGCCGTTGGGAAGGTCCGGTTTCGGGTATCCGGTACGTTGCCCGCTCAGCCTTGCCCCTGCGCCTTTGCGAGTTCGGCCTTGTCCGCCGCCGTCAGATCCATCCCCGCCGCCGACGGTCCCCAGTCCTGCCACACCGATTTTCCAGACCTTGCTCATGGCAACGGCGGGGAGCATTCCTGAGCGAGGATTGCACCTCGGAGTTTACGGCAAATCATCACGCCGTTCCCCTTGACGCCGGACCGGGAAAAATGGTCGGTCTGATGCTCGCCAGAAGTCCGGCTCCGTGGCCGCGGATTTGCCGGCGCCAAGGGACTTTGAGATGAAGGTAGCGGTGGTCACGCCGAGCATCGGCAACAAACATCTGCGGGCCTGCATCGAAAGCGTCCAGCAACAGACCTACCCCAACATCACCCACTATATTTTTCTCGACGGCGCCGAGCATTTCGCCGCCATCCGGCAGGTCATCGACGCCAGCGCCCGGAACAAAGAAATCACCACCGTCGCCCTGGAAAAGCGCATCGGCGGACGGGGTTTTTACGGCCACAAGGTCTATGCCAGCTGCGCCTTCATCGTCGATGCCGACCTCATATGCTTTCTGGACGAGGACAATTTCTACCGGCCCGAGCACGTCGAATCCCTGGTCAGGGTGATTTCGCAGAACAATCTCAGCTGGGCCTATTCCCTGCGCGAGATCTACGATGAATCCGGCGCCTATCTGTTGCGTGACGACTGCGAAAGCCTGGGCCGGTGGCAATCTTTTCAGAACCGAAGCGTCATCGACACCTCGTGCTACGCGGTAAAAAAGAGCGTTTTGCTGATGATGAGTCCCATCTGGTACGGCGTAGCGGGCACCGATGCGGTATTCTGCAAAGTCATCGGCGTCCACCATCCAGATCATCGGTGCACCGGCCTCTACACCCTTGGCTACAGGCTGGGCGGCACCAATTCCGTGCCCCGGGAACATTTCGAGCGCGGCAATCAGCAGATGCTGGAGCGCTATCCGAATGGCCTGCCGTGGAAAGCGCTCGCACCGGAGGCATGATGACCGAGCCGATCGAGCCTTCTCCCCACATGGACAAGGAAGGCCTCGCCTGTTTCAAGGCGGCGCTGGAAACCAGCCGCTGCTACCTCGAATACGGCTGCGGCGGCAGCACCGTCTATGCCTGCGCCGTTGCGAAAACCCCTGTCGTCATCTCCGTGGAAACAGACAACAACTGGCTTGAAAGGGTCCGTTCGTCGGTAAGCCAGTCCGCTTCGAGCCTGCTGATCGAGCACTGTGATATCGGCCGGGTCGCCGACTGGGGGCGACCGGTAGCCCTCGATCGCATCGGCGACTTCTGGCGATACATGGTCATGCCCTGGGCGATCACCACCCGGTACGGTCATGCGCCTGACACCATCCTGATCGACGGCCGTTTTCGCGTCGCCGCGTTCCTCTACAGCCTGCTGTCGGCGCCCCTGGGCGCGACGATCCTCTTCGACGACTATTTCGACCGGCCCCATTACTTTGTGGTCGAGGAGTTCTGCAAACCTGGCCAAAGGCACGGCCGCATGGCCGTTTTCACTGTGACCCGAGACTTTTCAATGCAGGACATCGCCGCCAGGATCGCCCAGTACACGGTCGACTTCAGCTAGAGCGCATTCCGAAAAGTGGGAACCGGTTTTCGGAATAAATGCGCGTCAACACAAAGATCTGGAGCGGCGACTCAGCCCTTCAACAGCCGGTCGCGGGCCGCGTTCAGCTGGGCGGCCAGATCGTCATTCAACTGCCGGGCCAGGGCCTCGCCGGCCTCCGCTTCCATGGCGATCTCGATGGGATCGGGCGTCGACGGGGAAGGCTCGGTCGTGGGCCTTCGCTTGCGCTTTACAGCCATGACGATGTCCCCCTCAGAACCGCGTTATGGTTATGCCGGGCGGCGCCCGACCGCAATGGGAGGGCCGCACGAACGTCCGGAATCGGGCATGGCCCCAATGGCAGTGTACGTCGTCAGAACATTTGAGACAGGTGGGGTCCGGATTTAACGGAGGAATGGCCTCATCTGGGGTTGATATTTAGGCTGCGATTTTTCGGTGTTGCAAGCGCCGATGTTCGATGGTCTGCCGTTTGATGCTGGCCCGCTGGCGCAGGATGTCGGCGCGGGACAACCGCGACCGTCAGGCGAGAAACACAGGTGAGCCGGCCGGCGGGATCCCTGATTTCGATGCTCCAGACCTGGCTCGTCCGGCCCAGATGAATGGCCCGCGCCACGCCCGTGACATAACCCTCGATAACCGAGCGCAGGTGGTTGGCGTTTACCTCCTGTCCAACGCAGAAGAATCCCGCCGGGTCGACGCAGAGATTCGCCGCCACGCTGGCCAGGGTCTCGGCCAGCACCACCGAGGCGCCACCGTGCAGAATGCCCATGGGCTGACGGGTGCGCCTGTCCACCGGCATGCGGCCTTCCAGCCAGTCGGGCCCATAGCCGGTCAGCTCGATGCCAAGATGGCCGTTGATGTCCGACTCATGACGCAGGTTCAGAACCGTCAGATCGACACCGGAAAACCAGATCGGGGTACTCATTCAGGCCTTTCCTTCAGGGAATAACTTGGGCGGGCGTTGAGGCTGGCCGGATCGAACCCCGCCACCTTCTTGTATCCCGCCGCGATCTCGGCGCGCTCGGCATGGGGCAGCACAGCGTCCAGGTCGTGCTCGCGAGTCGGCGCGCGTTCTTCGGCCAGGTCCATGACCTTGTCGGGCCCCTGCGCCCGGTTCATCAACACGATGCGGGCGGTGGCCTCGCGCCGTTCTTCCTCGTAGCGCGCGAGGGCGGTTTCCACGTTTGGCGCACTCGACAGATGAAAGGCGATGACCCGGGCGTCGATAACCCCTTGGGTCGCCCCGTTCGACCCGACCGGATACATGGGATGGGCGGCGTCTCCCAGCAGAGTCGTGCAGCCAAAAGTCCAGCGCGGCAGCGGATCGCGGTCGACCATCGGGAACTCATAGATATCGCCTGAGGCGCGGATGATGGCCGGCACGTCGATCTCATCCCACCTCCATCCGTCGTAGGCCGAGAGCAGAGCCGCCCGGTCGCCCTTGCGGTTCCAGTCCTCGGGCGGCGGGGTCTCCGTGGACTCGCCCTTCAGATCGCAGATCCAGTTGAGCAGGGTCTGACCCGTGGCCGCGTCGCGCCCGATCGGATAGGCGACGAATTTCTGCCGCGAGTGGCCGGCCCAGATCATCCTGGCGCCGCCAGGCGAGCTGGTTATCAGTGTGGTCGAGCGCGACAGCGTCACCCCGTTCCACTTCGGTATGCCTTCATCGGGATAGAACTTGCGGCGCACGGCCGAATGGATGCCGTCAGCGGCGATCAGCACGTCGCCTTGCGACGACTCCAACCGCCGGCCACTGGCCCGATCAACGAAGTACGCGACAGCTCCAGTCTCCGAACTTTCCACGTCGGCCAGGGTATGGCCAAAGCGCACCGCGTCTGGTCCCAGCCGTTCCTGCACCCGGGCCAGGAGCAGCATCTGAAGTTTGCCCCGGTGGATGGCGATCTGCGGCCAGCGATAACCGGCGGCCAGCCCCCTGGGCTCCTGCCAGATGTCCCGGCCGTCCTTGGTCAGATAAACCAGCTCCTCGATCTCGACGCCGGCCTCGCGCAACGCAGCCAGGAGACCCAGCTCGGTGAGTTCGCGCATGGCATGGGGCAAAAGGTTGATGCCCACGCCAAGGGGCTCGGGCTTCGTCACCGCTTCATAGACCACAGGCCTGAAACCGGCGGCCTCCAGGCTGAGGGCCGTCGCCAGGCCCGAGATACCGCCGCCAATGATGATGACACGCATGAGGAGGCCTATTTGACGGCGTGGACCGTCAAGCGGACCTGACCCGGCTGACGTTCGCCCACCGCCACGGCCAGGGTTGAATTCAGCCCCACCAGATCGGGGCTGGCCGTGAAGAAGCGCATGGCGGTGCGGAAGTAATACTCAGAGCCCGGCACGATCTCGCCGCGGGCCAGACGTCCCAGAACCTCGGGCGATCCGTGGCGCAGTCCGGTGGAGCGAACCTCGACCAGCGCGCCATCAAGATCGAGCACATAGCGCGCGTCGATCTCGAGCATCCCGTCCGGACCCGCCTCCTGCCAGTCAGCGCCGCCTGGCAGAACTACACCCGAATGCACCCCACTGACGCTGCCGCCCAGGATGCGCACGAACCGGCGCGCCTGACCGGCCACGAGCCCGAGGTCGACAGGCTTGTCCACGTTGACGAGGATGGTCATCAGGGGCGCGGTATCGATCACTCGGGCGCTCCTTCGCGGTAAGCGTTGTTGTATGTGACACATACAAATCGGCTATGCTGGCGTCAACGAACCAGCCCCACGCGTGCAATGGACAGGACCTATGGCTCTCACCGCCGAAGCCGACCTCGCAGACCCGGAGAGCCGCGCGCTGGCCGACGGCGGCCTGGAGGCGCTGTTGGGCTTTCATCTGCGCATGGCCAATGTCGCCATGTACCGCGATTATGCCACCACCCTCAGCCCGCTGGACCTCACCCAGCGCCAGGTCGCCATTCTGTCGCTGGTCGCGGCCAATCCCGGCACGCCCCAGGTCGCGATTGCCGCGCAGCTGAGGTCTGACCGCGCCACCATCATGGCCATGGTCGACCGGCTTGAGGCGCGGGGCCTGCTGACGCGCGAGCGGTCAAAATCCGATCGCCGCCGACAGGAACTCATTCTCACCCCCCAGGGCGCCGCGACGCTGGACAAGGCTAGAACTCTGATCGCCGAACACGAGAGGCGTTTCACCTCGCGCTTCGACCCGGCCGAACTGGCGGCGCTGTTCGCCGCCCTCAAGCGTCTACACGCCTAACGCGCGGCGCGGGTGCGGGCCGTTTCCTCGTCGGCCCGGGCCCCGGCCAGCATGTCTTCGAGCGCGTAGTTTCCCTCGTGGCAGGCGTATTCATAGATGCCCTGCCCAGATGGCAGGGCATCGAATTCGTATTCGCCGCCCCAGGGCTGATCCCAGGCCGCCGGATCGCTGATGATGTACTGATAGAAGAGGCGCGTCGGCGACACCCGCCTGAATTTCTCGGTCACCGTCAGAGTCTGCCACGAGCCGTTGTAGGCCTGAGCCTGGGGAATGTTGGTCGTCTCCACCACCAGGGTGTCGCCCTCATAGTGGCCAATGGAATCGCCCATCCAGGGCCGGATCCCGTCGGTGCGATGCTTGCCGCCCAGGCGCACCGTGCGCACGTCGTGAACCATCTCGACCCAGATCGCGACGGTGTCCCTGCCCTGCGCCACCCGATAGTTGTTGTTGTAAAATCCGTTCGGCAACATAGGGGGGCCGGCGTTGCGGCCGAACGACAACAGGCACCGCTCGCCGACCGGGAACTCCTCCGGGTTGGCCCGGCCTCCAGGCCCTCCGGGGCCGCCCCGGCCTCCTCCGCCACCGCCGCGGGCCGGCGCAGAACCTGCTCCTGCTCCGCCGCCACGACCGCCGCGGCCCGGGCCGGGATCATCGCCCTCGCCGCCCGACGTATTGAACCCTCTCGCGGCGCCTGCTGCGGCGGTCTTGCGGACTGGAGGCCGTCCGTCCGGCGTGGTCAGGAACGAGGTGCGCGGCTCACCGCCAACCCGCATCACCGCAGAGCCGGGATCGAGCCAGCCGCGGTTGTAGCCGCCCACGCCCGTGGCGACACCGGCGAACCTTCCCGTGAAACCGGGCTCCTGTGACAGTCCGCCCTTGGCGAAAGCCGGCTCATTCGGATCGCGAATGCTGTTGCCGTCCTTGATCTCGGTCTGCACATCGCCCTCAAGCCTGCGGACCTCGTCGGGCGTGTAGACCAGCCGGTTTCCCAGGTTTCCCGGGCGGGTCTCATTGGTGATGGAAGCATTGGTCCACACCCCGCCCAGATCTGGCTGGCCAAACGCGTTGCGGGGCGCCCGGTACGTCGCCGCCTTGGGGGTGGCTGCCTTGGCGGAGGTCTGGGCCATAAGCGGAGACAGGGCTATCGGGGCGGCGCCGAGGGCCAAACCCAGGGCTACGACGAAGGCGCGTTTCACGGGTTTCTCCATCAGAGTCGCAGCGAAGGCTTCGACTTAGTTTATAGTACAAACTGTTGGATAGGCCAGCATTTCGAACAAATGGGAACGCGCGTTCTACCGCCTCGTCACCTGCGATATCCGAGCCGGGTGGCGTCCGCCGCCCCTGGTCTGCACCCCTTGAAGTGATCCACCCGCAATGTTGGTCTTAGGGCCACTTTTATGAGGATGGAGAGATGGCAAGGGTTCGTTACAAGCCGGAAGAGATTGTCGCCAAGCTGCGGCAGGTTGATGTTCTGACGGGTCAAGGCAAGTC
>CANJPZ010000032.1 GCA_947476325.1 Caulobacteraceae bacterium
AGCTGCTGCCGGATCCGGTGACGGAACTCACGGCGCCATTGGTGATGGTGAAGTCATCGGCGGCCAGACCGGTGACGCTCTCGCTGAACGAGATCGTATAGGTGACGCTGCCACTGGCTATGCCGGGGACATTGTCGGTGATGGTCACCGTGGGCGCCGTGGTGTCGATGACCACTGAGTTGGCCGAGAAGGACAGGGCCTGGGGCGTGGTGAATCCCTGGATCGTGATGGTCGCGTCGCTGCCGGCGGCGGCGTTGAGGCCGATGTAGAAGGTCGTGTTGCCGCCGGAGACGGCGTACTGAACGCCGCCGAGCACAACCAGCGCGCCATTTTCGGCGCCGAAACTGGTGATTGTGGTCAGGTCGCGGAACTGGATGATCTCGCCTAGGGCGTAATCGGCGATCACATTGGTCGTGGAGTTGATCAGGCTGGTAAAGGCGAAGGTGTCAGACCCTGCGCCGCCGGTCAGGGAGGAGCCGCCCCCCACCGCGATCAGGATGTCGTCGCCGCCGCCGCCGCTGAGCGCGTTGCCGCCGCCATTGCCGGTGATGGTATTGGCCAGGCTGTTACCTGCGCCGTTGATCGCGGCCGACCCTGTCAGGGTCAGGTTCTCGAGATTGGTGCTGAGCGTGTAGCTGACGCCGGCGCGGACGGTATCGGTCCCCTCGTTGCCGTTCTCGGTGACGAGATCGCCGGCATTGTCGACGACATAGGTATCGTCGCCGTCGCCGCCGGTCATGGCATCGCCGCCGCCGCCGCCGTCCAGGGTGTTGGCTGCGCCGTTGCCGGTCAGGGTGTCGTCAAAGGCCGAGCCGGTCAGGTTCTCGATCGAGATCAGGGTGTCGGTTCCGGCCCCGCCGGTATTCTGCGCGGCAGACACCGCCAGGCTGACGGTCACGGCGCCCGCGGCGGCCGAATAGAGGACGGTGTCCACGCCTCCGCCGCCGTCCAGGATGTTGTCGCCGCTGGTTCCGGTGAGGGTATCGTTGAACGCCGAGCCGGTCAGGTTTTCGATGCTGGTCAGGGTGTCGGATCCGGCCCCGCCGGTAGCCTGGGCGCCGGCGAGCAGCAGGCTGACGGTCACGCCGCTGGAGGCGGTGCTGTAGCTGGCCGTATCGCTGCCGGCGCCGCCGTCCAGCGCATCGTTGCCGCCGCCGCCCCGCAAAAGGTTGTTGGCGGCGTTGCCGGTGAGCACGTCATTGCCTGAGCCGCCGAACGCGTTCTCGATCACCACGCCCGAAGCGATGGTCAGGCCGCCGTGGCCGCCGGTCTGGTTCAGGTTGGTTAGGCTGGAGACATAGCCTCCACCGCCGAAACCGTTGAGCAGCGTGGCGGGACGAAGGTCGATGGTGACCCCGGCCGATCCGCCATAGGTGATGGCGTCAATCCCGCCGGTGTCCAAGATCGCCTGGTAGCGACCTGCGACGGATTCGATCGTGTAGGTGTCATCCCCGGTGTTGTGGGTGGTCGCACCGTACTTCTGCTGAAGCACGGCGATATCGAGTGCCATGGGCGCGCTTTGCGCCCCGCTGGCCAGGTTGCCGCCGGGGTCGCCGCCAACAACGGTCGGATAACCGTTGTTGTAGGTCATGATCGTGAAGACGCCTTGGTTCAGGGCGAAGGTTCCGTACGAGTCGAAGGGCCCGGTGACGCCTTCCATGATCTCGGAGGTCCCGCCGTTGTCGTGCGGGTGAGCCAGGCCAAGGCTGTGGCCGATCTCGTGAAGCAGGAGGGCAAAGCCATAGCCGCCAGGCTGAATGGCGCTGGAGGTCAGATAGGCCGGGTTGAAGATCCCCACGCTGGGCGTTGTGGGCGGCGTCTGCATCTGGCCGGCCAGGCCAACCCCGATATTGGCGTCCAGGACCATGACCGTGGTGGCCAGGGCGGCGGATCCGACCTGGGTGAAGGTCAGGTTGGTGACGGTTGAATAGGCCGCGCCCACGGCCATAACGGCGGCGATTTGTTCGGCCGTCCAGACCTGGGTCGCCGTATGGCCGTCGAAGGTCTCCCCGCTCGAGGCGAAATAGATCTTGATGCTGGTGTCGGCGACCTGGCTGCCCCAGTCGATGGTCTTCAGGGGATCCTGGGGCGGGACCACATCCATGGTCAGGTGATAGCTGCCTGTCTCGATCGAGAAGGCCTGGGCCGAGATGTAATAGGTTCCGCTGGTTTGGGCCGTGAAGCGGATGGCCGAATTGGAGCCGCCGTTGCCATCGTCGTTGAAGGCGAGCTGGGTAGTCCCGTCGCCGGCGTAGAGCCGCAGATACGGGTCGCTCAGCGGCGTGGCGCCCGAGGCGTCGAGGGTAAAGCGATAGACCTGACCAGCCACCAAGTTGACCGCGTACCAGTCCGCATCGCCGAAGGTTTCGATGACGCCGTTGGCAGAGCCGCCGGCGGTCAGGGTCGCGGTCGATGAGGCGTCGCCCGCGACGGTGTCGGGCTGGGCGTAGGCCTGGGCCATGTTGAGCGCGTAGCTGAGCGATCCAACCGAGCCGAACTCGCCGATGTCGATGTAGTAGTCGCCCGAGACGGCGGCCGTAAAAATCAGCTGGGAGTCCTGGCCCGGACCGGAGTCGTCGTCGAAGGCCAGCTCGACGCCGCTGGCGTCGCGCAGGGACAAAATCGGATCGTGGCCTGTGCCGCCGATGGTCTGGGTGCCGAAGGCGTAGGTGGTACCGGCGGTGAGGGTGACCCGGTACCAGTCGTGATCAGCATCCGAGGCGGATCCAAACACATAGCCGCCCACGGTCAGGACTTCGGTGGTCCCGCTGCTGGCCGGCGTATCAACGCCGTTCAGGTCCTGGATGGGCGAGTCGAGTTTTTTCACCGGTCAGGCAATGGCTTTGGTTGTTTCTGCAGTGTTGGCCGCGATTCCAGTTCAAGGCCGCCGTTTCAACGATGTCCTACCCTGCTCCCGCCGGTTCGTCCTTTAACATTATTGATACACCCGCGTTCCGGTATGGACGCGGCCGGACCGGCTGCGAAAACGCCGCCCAGCCGTGGGTTTGCCCATGGGTTCAAAGGAGAAAATTGGCGCGCCCGGAACGATTCGAACGTCCGACCCTCAGATTCGTAGTCTGATGCTCTATCCAGCTGAGCTACGGGCGCGCAACATGCCTTGTCGGCGAAGGCGCGGAACCTAGTCGCGCTGCGTTCGCAAAGCAAGTCGCCGGTTTGCGGTTTCAAACCTTTCTGCATGGGTTAGTGTGTTCTTTCTCGCACCTGCACCGCCTGAAAGCCCGCCGCCATGCGTTTTGCCCCCCTTGCCGCCATCCTGGCGCTCAGTCTCGCCGCCTGTCAGTCGACGTCCCAGCCCGCGCCGGCCGGGGGCATGGTTGTGGCCGCCAATCCCATGGCGGTGGAGGCGGGCCTGAAGGTGCTGCGAGCCGGCGGCTCGGCGGTTGACGCGGCGGTGGCGGTCCAGGCCACCCTGGGCCTTGTGGAGCCTCAAAGCTCGGGCCTGGCGGGCGGGGCCTTCATGACCTTTTACGATGCACGCACCAAGCAGGTCACAGCCTATGACGGCCGCGAGACCGCGCCTGCCAGCGCCACCCCGACCTATTTCTATGACAATGGCGCGCCGCTGGCCCAGCGGGCCATCCGCACCGGCAAGTCGACGGGCGCGCCCGGCGTCGTGGCCATGCTGGCAATGGCCCAGGCCGACCACGGCAAGCTGAAGTGGGCGGACCTGTTCGGCGAGGCCGAGCATCTGGCCCGCGACGGGTTTGCCGTGCCCGGCCGCATGGCCGATGCTGTGACCCGGGCCGGGCCGGAGATCCAGGCCTATGCGGGCGGGAGGAAGCAGGGCGATATCCTGAAGAACCCGGCCTATGCCGACACCGTCCACCTGATCGCCACCCAGGGGCCGCGCGCCTTTTATACCGGGCCGATCGCCGCAGCCATCGCCGCCAAGGTTGCCGAGGCGCCCAATCCCGGCGGTCTGACCGCCGCCGACATCGCCGCCTACAAGCCGAACAAGACCGAGGCCACGTGCCGTCCCTACCGGGTCTATATCGTTTGCGCCCCGCCGGCGCCGTCGGGCGGGCCGGGCATCATGATGGCCCTGGGACTTTACGAGAACCTGCCCATCGACAAGTCGGGCCCCGCCGATCCGCAAGGCTGGTACCTGTTCGCTGAAGGCCAGAGGGTGATGTACGCCGACCGCGACCAGTATGTCGCCGACCCGGCCTTTGTGCGGGTGCCCATGCAGGGCCTGCTCGACCCGGCCTATTTGCGCCAGCGCGCCGCCCTGATCGGCGACAGGAGCAAGGCCTATCAGGCCGGCTCGCCCCCTGGGGCGCTGGCCATGGGACCTGATGCGACCCAGGAAATTCCTTCGACCTCGCACTTTGTCGTCGTCGATGGCGCGGGCAATGTGGTCTCGATGACCACCTCGGTGGAAGCGCCGTTCGGCTCGAACAGGATGGCGGCGGGCATGGTTCTGAACAATCAGCTGACCGATTTCTCGCAACTGCCGACGGACGCCGCTGGCAAGCCGGTCGCCAATGCGGTGGCCGCCGGCAAGCGGCCACGCTCGTCAATGGCGCCGGTGATCGTGCTGGATCGCAACCGCAACTTCGTCATGGCCATCGGCTCGCCGGGCGGCAATTCGATCCCGGCATACAATCTGAAAGTTCTGATCGCGGTGCTGGACTGGAAGCTGCCGCTGCAGGACGCCGTCAATCTGCCCAATGTGATCGCGCGCGGGCCAACCTCGCAGGCCGAGACCGACAGGTTCGCGCCGGGTGTTGTGGACGGGCTGGCGGCGAGGGGGGTAACGTTCCGCGGCGCGGGCGGCGAAGGCTCGGGCCTGCACGGGGTGATGAATGTTGGCGGCCACCTGGTGGGCGCCGCCGATCCCCGCCGCGAGGGCGTCGCCAGGGCGCCCTAGTGACGCAGCGGTATGACATACGAAGCAGCGCTCGACTAACGCGGCGACGCACCTGATAATCGAACGATTCGGGGACGTTCCCTGCTGATGGGCTGACCATGCGCAAAGTCGCTGTAGCGCTTTTACTGTGCGCCTACATCACGCTCTCCCTGACGCTGGCGCTCTATGTCTGGCGGGCCGGCGGCTGGCCGGCGGGTGTCGGCGCGGCGATCGGCAGCCTTGGCCTGCTGCTGGGCGTGCATGGCCTGGTGTCCCACGGCGTCGATCGCGCCGCGTTGCGGGCCGAAATCCACGCCGTGCGTGAGGCCCATGTCATCCTGGCCGATCAGATCGAGCAGATGGACGCGCGCATCGCCGCCCTGTCGACCGAGGTGCGTGACGAGGCCGTCGAGCTGACCAGCGAAGTGCGAATGCTGGAAGATCTTGTCCAGCGCATGACCCAGAACCTGGACGCGCGTCAGGCCTTCGCGGCGGAAATTCCGCACATTCACGGCGGCGTTGGTCACGAACAGCGGGACGCTATTCTCGCCTCGATCCGCGACGCCCTGTCGGACAATCGCGTCGATCTTTATTTGCAGCCGGTCGTCAGCCTACCCCAGCGCCGCACGGTGTTCTACGAAAGCTTCTCGCGTCTGCGCGATGAGAGCGGCCGGGTGATGATGCCGGCCGAATACCTGGCCGTGGCCGAGCCCGAGGGACTGATCAGCGCCATCGACAACTTGCTCTTGTTCCGCTGTGTGCAGATCGTGCGCCGGCTGGCCAAGCAGGACCGCAAGGTCGGCATCTTCTGCAACATCTCGCTGGCCAGTCTGGCCGACGAAGTGTTCTTCCCGCAGTTCCTGGACTTTCTGGCCCAGAACAAGGACCTGCACGGCGCCCTGATTTTCGAACTGGGGCAGGCCGCCTTCCGCCAGCGCGGCGCGACCGAAGCGCGCAATATGGCCAAGCTGTCGGACCTAGGCTTCCAGTTCAGCCTCGACAAGGTCAATGACCTGGACCTGGATTTCCCCGACCTGCAGCGCTCGGACGTCAAGTTCCTGAAGATCAGCGCCGGCGTGCTGTTGGAGCAACTGCTGGAGATCGACGGACATTTGACGCTGAAGGCGATGCGCGACCTGAACGCCGCCGACTTTGCCGATCTGACCCGCCGCTATGGAGTCGAGATCATCGCCGAAAAGGTCGAGAACGAGCGTCAGGTTATCGACGTTCTGGAGCTGAATATCGGCTACGGTCAGGGCCACCTGTTTGGCCAGCCGCGCGCCATCCGGGAAGCCATACTGGCCGAGGCCGACCCCCCGTCGGCCTTCGTCAGCCAGACCCTGCGCCGCAGCGCCTGGGGCGGACGGTAGTCAGACGGGGTTGCGCTCCGCCGCCGTCATTCGCTCGACGTCGCGAACATAGGCCGGTGCGTCGAACTTCTTGAAGGTATTCTGCCCCATGGAGCGCACCGTGCCGAACACTGGCTGCGGCCCCCAGGGCCGGTCGTGCAGGCCGAAGATCCAGCCAATGTTGGTGAAGGAATTGGCGTCGCGCCCGTCGAGGAAATACTTGTTGTTCAGATAGAGCAGGGTGGCGAAGGCCTCGCGCGGGCTCGCCGACCATTCCAGCACCTTCTTGCCCCAGTACATGCGCATCTGGTTGTGCATGTAGCCGGTGGCGGTCATCTCGCGCATGGCCGCGTTCCAGTAGGGATCGTGCGTCGCGCCGGCCTCGAACTGAGCGGCGGTGTAGAGGTGGGGGCGAGGATCGGCGCTGGCCTTGTCCAGCGCCCGCTGAGCCCAGTCCGGAAGGGACTCGAAAGTGTCATAGCGCGGCTCATGCAGGACGTGATTGATCGCCAGTTCGCGGCGCACGATCAGCTCTTCGAGGAACTTGGCCCGGCTTTCCGGCGCGCTTGCTCCGGCGGCGCGCACCGCCAGGGCGATCTCGACCGGTGAAATCTGGCCAAAGTGCAGATAGGGGCTGAGCAGCGAAGCAGCGTGCGCCTCAGGCTTTTGCCGCTCGCCGGCGTAGCGGGACAGACCCTCGTCGAGGAAGGCTTCGAGCCTGGCGCGGGCGCGGGTTTCGCCGCCGTGGAACCGGCGAACCGGGGCCGGGGCGCGGGCAAGATCCAAATGGGCGATGACGTCTTCAAGATCGTCCAGCGGCGCGTCGCTTTCGACCAGGGCCTGGACCGGGACCGACAGGGCCCGCGGCGCCATGTCCTCGATATAGTCTTCCCAGACGCGGTGGAGCTTTGGCCTGATTGTGCGGGCGGCGTACTCATGGTGCGGAGAAGCGACCCTGACCGGCACGACCACGTCGCCCTCGACCTGGACCAGTTTGCAGTTGAGGGCGGCGGCCAGGGTCCTGCGCCAGTCGCGCTGAACCCGCAGATAGCCCCGGTCACAAACGACCAGGGCGGCGTCGTGGGCCAGCTCTGTCACCACTGGATCGACTGCGCCGTAGCGAAGGGAAAAGCCGATGCCCCGCGCGACCAGCCTGACCGCGACATCGGCCAAACCCTGCAGCATGAAAGCGTAATGCCGGGCATTGGCTTCGGGAAAGCCGGTCAGGGCAAAGACGACCTGAACTGGCAGGCCCAGGGCGTTGGCGCGCTCTATGGCGTATTCTAGGGCCGGGTTGAAGGCCGCGCGCTGGGAGGCCTGCATCCAGTACAGAACGTAGCGCCCGCTGTTGCGGGGAGGCAGGGCGTTGAGCGGCTGGATGCGGGCGGACTGGATCATGGGCTGTGCGACTTACTACGTTTCAGCCCAGTGCGCGGTTCACCTGATTGACGGATTGGCCGCACGGCCTTAGCCCCGGCGTCATGCAACCCATATCCGGCCTGTCCCGTATCGCTGAGCGCTATGATGTCGTCCTGTGCGACGTCTGGGGTGTCATTCACAATGGCCGCGAGAGCTTTCCCGCCGCCTGCGACGCCCTGGCGGTGTTTCAGGCCGAGCGGGGGCCGGTGGTGCTGATCTCCAATGCGCCAAGGCCGTCAGCGGCGGTGCACGACCAGCTGCGCCAGTTCGGGGTTCCGGGTGCAGCCTGGTCGGGGTTTGTCTCGTCCGGCGATGCGACCCGTGCGCTGCTGGTTGAGCGCGCGCCGGGGCCGGTGTGGCGTCTGGGGCCCGAGCGCGACGCGCCGCTCTATGAAGGCCTGGGTCTTGAGTTCGCTGATCTGGAAGGCGCAGATTTCATCTGCTGCACCGGACCTTTCAATGACGATGTCGAGACCCCGGAAGACTATCGCGAGCGTCTGCAGTTCGCCGCCGACAAGGGCATGGAGTTCATCTGCGCCAACCCTGACCTGGTGGTGCAGCGCGGCGATACCCTGATCTATTGCGCCGGCGCGCTGGCGGCGCTCTACGCCGAGCTGGGCGGCAAGGTGACCATGGCCGGCAAACCGTACGGGCCGATCTATGAGCGTTCGCTGTTCGAGGCCGAGAAGTTGACCGGCCAGCCGATCGACCGGGCGCGTGTGCTGTGCATCGGCGATGGCATAAACACCGATGTGAAGGGCGCCAATGGCCAGAACCTAGACTGCCTCTATATCGCCAGCGGCATCCACGCCGCCGAGGGTGATGCAGCTGATCTGCTGAAGGCGGCGGGCGTTCACGCGGCCTGGAGCCTTGCGGGTCTGGTGTGGTGAGGCTTAAAGGCGAAGGCTACGGGCAAGGGGCGGCAAGGCGATCATGAGCAAGCAAGGCAAATATTTCGAGGACCTCGTCATCGGCGAAACCGCAGAGATGCGTTTTCCGGTCACCGAGGCCGTGATCGAGAAGTTCGCTGAAGTGTCCGGCGACGACAACCCCGTCCACTTGGACGAGGCGTTCGCGAAGACCACGTCGTTCGGCACGCGCATCGCCCACGGCATGCTGTCGGGCGGCTTCATCTCGGCGGTGGTCGGAACCAAATTGCCGGGATATGGCTCAATCTATCTGTCCCAGACCATGCGGTTCCGCCGACCGGTCAAGATCGGGGATGTGGTCGTCGTCACCGCCAGGGTCACGGCGCTCGACGCCGAGAAAGGCCGGGCGACCATCGAGACCGTCTGCGCCGTCGATGGCAAGGCCGTGGTTGAAGGCGAGGCCCTGATCATGCCGCCGCGCCGAGGGGCATAGGGCCCTTGCGCATCGTCCAAGGCTGGGAACGACTTGCATCAGCCGATCGTGGCGCAGCAGTCGCCCTGGGCAATTTCGATGGCGTGCACATCGGTCACCGGCAGGTCATCTCTGCCGCCGCCGCCGCCGCCGCCGCCGCCGCCGCCGCCGCCGCCGCCGCCGCCGCCGTGGCTCATGCGCGCGGCGCTCCGTTGGGCGTCATCAGTTTCGAGCCCCATCCTCGTCGCTTCTTCCAGCCGGACGCCGAACCGTTCCGGTTGATGACTCCCGGCCAGCTGGCGCAGGCCCTTGGCGAAATGGGCGTCGACATCCTCTATCTGCTGCCGTTTGACGAGCGCATGGCCGGCATGAGCGATGAAGATTTCGCCCGCGATGTCCTGGCGACGGGACTGGGCGTGTCCCATGTGGCGGTGGGTTTTGACATCACCTTCGGCAAGGGGCGCTCCGGCGATCCGGAGGCGCTGGCGAAATATGGCTTGGCGTTCGGGTTTACTGTCTCGATCGTTGACCAGATCGGCGATGGCGAGGCCGGAAAGTATTCATCCTCGGCTGTGCGTGAGGCTCTGGCGGAAGGACGGCCTGAGCGGGCCGCCGCCATACTGGGCCGGCCGTTCGCCATCGAGGGCTTGGTCCAGCGCGGTGCCCAGCTGGGCCGTCAGTTGGGCTTTCCCACCGCCAATGTGCTGCTGGGCGATTATCTGGTCCCAAGGCTGGGCGTCTACGCGACGCGGACGAGGCTCGCCGACGGGCGCCTGGTTGACGGGGTGGCCAGCATCGGGCGCAACCCGACCACCGGCGAGGTCGCGCCGCGCCTGGAGGTCTGGCTGTTTGATTTCGACGAGGACATCTACGGCCAGATCATCGAGACCAAGCTGATCGGGTGGATCAGGCCCGAGGAAAAGTTTGACGGCCTTGAGGCGCTCACCGCCCAGGTGATGGCCGACGCGCGAGCCGCGAAGGCCATCCTGAAAGCCTGACGGATTACTGCGAAATCCGCAGGTTCTGGATCGAGCCGGCGATGGCGTCGAAGGTGGCGTTCAGGTTCGAGGCCGTCGAGTTGACGTCATAATAGTTGTCCGTCGTCGTCGCGCAGGCCTGAAGAATGCCCTTGGAGTGCGTGCTGACGCCGACCCCTATCGTATAGAGCAGGATGTTCTTAGCCTTGATGTTCGAGCACAGGGCCTCGTTGTTCGTGTACGTCGTCAAAACATTTGGGACAGATGGGGTCCGGATTTAACGGAGGATTGGCCTCATCTGGGGTTGATATTTAGGCGGCGTTTTTTCGGTGTTGCAAGCGCCGATGTTCGATGGTCTGCCGTTTGATGCTGGCCCGCTGGCGCAGGATGTCGGCGGCTCGGCCGAAGTAGGCGTCCGCCGGCGTCACGTTCTCCAGGCTCTCATGGTATCGGGCATGG
>CANJPZ010000033.1 GCA_947476325.1 Caulobacteraceae bacterium
CTGAATCGTTCGTCCCCCGCAGCGGCGGCATCGTGCCATGGGCGAGCGCGCCAGCTGTTGGAGGCGCGCGCTCGCCCACCCCGACCATGGCGTTACAGACCGCCGTGTACTAACAATGAAACTGGATCACCTCTCGGGGGCTGGCCAATGGCGGACCGGGAATGGGCCGCAGGACCCAGTTTCAGCCTGGCCGATTGCGCGGCTGCGCCATCCCTGTTCTATGCCGACTGGACCCATCCAATCCCGGGCGGGTTGACCCACCTGAAGGCCTGCCGCGCCCGTCTTCTTGCCTGGCCGTCCTTTGCCCGGGCGGTGGACGAGGCCCGGCCTTACCGGTCCTATTTCCCCCTCGGCGCGCCGCACCGCGATTGAGCCTGGGCCAGTGATTGACTCGCGGCGCCCCGCCCCCTATAGGACCGCCTCCAATTTCCACGCCCTTCGGGCCCAGGTACTGATCCGATGAAAGTCCGCAGCTCACTCAAGTCCCTCAAGGGCCGCCATCGCGACTGCAAGCTCGTGCGCCGCAAGGGCCGGGTCTATGTGATCAACAAGACCAACCCGCGCTTCAAGGCTCGGCAGGGCTAGTCATGCCCGTCCGCGGCGTCCTTTGGGACGTCGGCAATGTGATCGTGCGCTGGGATCCACGCACGCTCTATTCAAAAATCTTTGACGATCCAGCCGAACGTGACTGGTTCCTGACCCATGTCTGCACGCCGGCGTGGAATACCGAGTTCGACCGGGGCCGGCCTTTTGAGGACGGCATAGCCGAGCTGACCGGCGCGCATCCGGCCTATGCGTCCCAGATCGCCGCCTGGCGCGCCCGCTTCATGGAGATGATCTCCGGGACCATTTCCGAGAGCGAGACGGCTATCGCCTCCCTGGCGGCGCGCGGCGTGACCCAGTTCGGCCTGACCAATATGACGCAGGAAATCTGGCCCAGGGTGCGCGCCCTGTCACCGGCCTTCGATCACTTCTCAGACGTGGTGGTCTCGGGCGCCGAAAAGCTGATCAAGCCCGATCCGGCCATCTTCCATCTGACTTGCGAGCGGATCGGCATGCCGTCCACGGACCTGTTGTTCATCGACGACAGCGCCGCAAACATCGCGGTTGCCGACCGGCTCGGGTTCGCCACCTGGCATTTCACCGATCCGGGCCAGGTTATCCCCGCTCTTGAGGCCCGGGGATTGTTGTAAGGGCGCGGGCGCAGCGCTAGGGTCTGGCCCTTCCAGCCCTTCCAGCCCTTCCAGCCCTTTAGACTGCGGACTCCACCATGGCCGACGACGCTTCTTCCATCGATGTCCTGAACGGCGCCGCCCAGACCCAGCTCAAGACCATTATCGAGCGGATCGAGCGGCTGGAAGAAGACAAGGCCGGCGTCATGGCCGATCTGAAAGAGGTCTACGCCGAAGCCAAGGGCAACGGGTTTGACACCAAGATTCTGCGCAAGGTGGTCCGCATCCGCAAACAGGACCGCGCCAAGCGCCAGGAGGAAGAGGCCATTCTCGACCTCTACCTCTCCGCCGTCGGTGAAATCTAGCCGGACCGATCAGCGCGAGGCGGCCAAACGCGCCGCCCTCAACGCGCTCAAACGCGCGCGCCGCGCCGCCGAGGCGGCCGGGGTTCCCCTCTCTGAATGGGAAGGTGAGTTTCTGGGCTCTGTCGAGGGTCGGGTGACGACTTACGGCCGCGCCTTCGCTGACCCCGAAAAGGGACAGGCCGGATCGGCCCTGTCGATGCTGCAGGGCGTCAAGCTGAAGGAGATCACCGCCAAGGCCAAAGGCAAGCCTGCGCCCAAGGGCATGCGCCGTACGCCGTTCAACAAGAAGTAGGCCTTGACCTGTCCACGCCGCCCAGCCAGTTTGCCGGCCAATTCAAACGAGCGTTCGAAAAAGGAAATGCGCCATGGGTGAACTGTTCGATCTGACCGGCAAGGTCGCCGTTATCACCGGATCCTCGCGCGGCATCGGCCGGGCCATCGCCGAGCGCATGGCCGAGCACGGCGCCAAGGTGGTTATCTCATCGCGCAAGGCCGCCGCCTGCGAGGAAGTCGCCAAGGTCATCAATGACAAATACCCCGGTCATGCCATTGTCGTGCCGGCCTCGATCTCGTCCAAGGAAGACCTGCAGCGTCTGGTCGACGAGACCAACAAGCAGTTCGGCAAGATCGATATCCTGGTCTGCAACGCCGCCTCCAACCCCTACTACGGCCCGCTGAGCGGCATTTCGGACGACGCCTTCCGCAAGATCCTCGACAACAACATCATCGCCAACAACTGGCTGGTGAACATGGTCTCGCCGCAGATGAAGGAACGCCGCGACGGCGCCATCATCATCGTCTCGTCGATCGGCGGCCTGCGTGGCTCAACGGTGATCGGCGCCTACTGCATCTCCAAGGCGGCCGACTTCCAGATGGCCCGCAACCTGGCCCACGAGCTGGGTCCCGACAACATCCGCGTCAACTGCATCGCGCCGGGCCTGGTCAAGACCGACTTCGCCAAGGCCCTGTGGGACACCCCGGAAGCCGAGGAAAAATCACTGTCCTACAATCCCCTGCGCCGCCTGGGCGAGCCGGACGACATCGCCGGCGGGGCCGTTTTCCTGGCCTCGCGCGCCGGGAGCTGGGTCAATGGCCACGGCCTGGTGATGGACGGCGGCACGGTCGCGTAGGCCGTTTCTTTAGCTGGCCGTGCGCCTGCGCGGCCAGCGACGGGCGATGATCCATTCCGCGACCAGGATGTTCGGAACCCAGCAGGAGAACGAAATCACCCGGAAAGCCAGGAAGAACTCGAGCTGAAAGACCCCAACGGGAATCAGATAGAGTCGCAGGGTGACCGCCGCGAAGCACAGGGCGAAGCTGTGGATCATCCAGCGCTCGTGCAGGCTGAAATCGCGGCGAACGGCATGCCGCCAGGCTGTGAAGGTGGTGAAGAGCCAGCCGAGGGCAAGCAGGCCAAAGCCGGCGGTGGCGATGGGCCCCGCGGCTGATCCGATCGCCAGCATCAGGCCAAAGGCGCCGCCGATCAGGCAGCAGGCGACGTAGATCTGTCCCATGCGCCGGTGCAGGGCCGGTCGGTTCCGGCGCAGTCGGGTAAAGAACTGGAACGGCCCGATGGCCATGGCGATCATGGCGAAGGCGGCATGAGCGGTCAGGACGCCGTAACGCGTCGCGGCATTGGCCAGGACCTGAGGCGCGCCGCCCGGCGCGCCGGGTATCAGGTAGCGAATCGCCCCAAGGGCGATGCCCACGGAAAGGATCGCCATGACCCAGTACATGGTCTTGTGCAGCGTCGCTGAGGCTGACTGAGCCATGCCGCATTTCCCCCTTTTCCCAGTCGCCCGCATCGTCGTCTGGAAGCCCAAAAATGGATCAGTGACGGCAAAGGTCAAGCTGTCGCAGAGACGGCCGAGTGGGACGTGCGGACGGCTAGGGCGCGGGCGTCTGAGCCTGGGCCGCACTGGCGGGCAGGGTGGGGCTCGCGGTTATTTGATCGTCATGGCCGGCACAGGAGCCCAGGGCCAGGGCAAGGGCGGCCAGGAAGACGGAGACGCTCAGTCGCATGTCGCCTCGCTCCATCCGACGGGCGGCCCGCCAGCAGGGAAACGACCGCCGGAACGCGAAGTTCCGGCGCGCGGCCTTTACGCCTCTTCCTTCACCCGCTTCTTGCGGAAGCTGGGGTTCAGGACCGCCTTACGCAGACGGATCGACTTGGGCGTCACCTCGACCAGTTCGTCTTCCTCGATATAGGCGATGGCCTGTTCGAGCGTAGGCCTGCGGGGCGGGGTGAGGCGCACCGCCTCGTCCTTGCCGGAGGCGCGAACGTTGGTCAGTTGCTTGGCCTTTAGCGGGTTGACGTCCAGATCGTCAGGACGGCTGTTCTCGCCGATGATCATGCCCTGATAGGTCTTCTCGCCGCCGCCCACGAACATGGTGCCGCGGTCTTCGAGGTTCCAAAGCGCGAAAGCAGCTGTCTCGCCGTCGGCGGTGGAGACCAGAACGCCATTGCGGCGGCCCTCGATGGCGCCTTTGTAGGGCTCGTAGTGGCTGAACACGCGGTTGAGCACGCCCGAGCCGCGGGTGTCAGTCAAGAACTCGCCCTGATAGCCGATCAGCGAGCGCGAGGGGGCGACCAGGGTAATGCGGGTCTTGCCAGCGCCCGACGGGCCCATGTCTTTCAGCTCGGCCTTGCGGGCCGACAGCTTTTCGATGACCACGCCGGAATAGTCATCGTCGACGTCGATGACCACTTCCTCGATGGGCTCCAGGCGCTTGCCGGTTTCCGGGTCGGTCTGGAAGACCACGCGCGGGCGGCTGATGGAGACTTCAAAACCTTCGCGGCGCATGGATTCGATCAGCACGCCCAGTTGCAGCTCGCCGCGGCCAGCCACTTCAAAGGCATCCTTCTCGGCGGTTTCGGTCAGACGGATGGCGACGTTGGATTCAGCCTCGCGCAACAGGCGGTCGCGGATGACCCGGCTTTGCACCTTGTCGCCTTCGCGGCCGGCAAGAGGTGAATCGTTGACCGAGACGGTAATCGAGATGGTCGGCGGATCGATCGGCTGGGCGGGCAGGGCGTCCAGAACTTCCATGGCGCAGAGGGTGTCGGCGACGGTCGCCTTGGACAGGCCCGCGATGGCGACGATATCGCCGGCTTCAGCGAATTCGACCGGCTGACGCTTCAGGCCGCGGAAGGCCAGCACCTTGGTGATGCGGCCGCGTTCCAGTTCGGTCCCGTCGCGCGACAGGGCGTGGATCGGCGCGCCGGGGACGGCCTTGCCCGACTCGATGCGGCCGGTCAGCAGGCGGCCCAGGAACGGATCGCTTTCGATCAGCACCGATAGCATCTGGAACGGCTCGTCCTTGCGGTTCTCGGATTTGGGCGGCGGCACGTGCTTGACGATCAGGTCGAATAGAGGGGCCAGGGTCGTGGAAGGCTTGGACAGGTCCAGCGTCGCCCAGCCATTTTTTCCAGAGGCGTAGATGTGCGGGAAGTCCAGTTGCTCGTCCGTGGCGCCGATGGCGGCGAACAGGTCGAAGGCGTCGTCGAGGATCTTGTCCGGGCGGGCGTGGGGGCGGTCGACCTTGTTGAGACAGACGATGGGGCGGAGACCCATCTTCAGGGCCTTGCCCAGCACGAATTTGGTCTGGGGCATGACGCCTTCCTCGGCGTCCACCAGAATTACGCAGCCGTCGACCATGCCGAGGATGCGCTCCACCTCGCCGCCGAAGTCGGCGTGGCCGGGGGTGTCAATGATGTTGATGCGGGTCTCGCCGGCTTCGCCGTGCCAGAGCACGCTCGTGCACTTGGCCAGGATTGTGATGCCCCGCTCGCGCTCCTGGTCGTTGGAATCCATAGCCCTTTCGACCGTCGCCTCGTTGGCGCGGAAGATGCCGGACTGGGCGAGCAGCTGATCGACAAGAGTCGTCTTGCCGTGGTCGACGTGCGCGATAATCGCGATATTTCTCAAGGACATGACGAATTGGTCTCGGGGAGGCGGAGGCGCGCGCTTGTACGCGAGGAACGGGGCGAAAGCCACCCCTCCCCTACATATTACATTGTGCGACGCAGCATAAAAGGTTTTCGGGAAAGGCATATTAACTAACTGAAATTGCTGGGAAAATATCTTAACAATGTAAATATACTCAATGAGCTCGGCTTTTTTTGTTGCTTTGTTGTGCGCCGCACCGTATATGAATTCTCGTGAGGCGGCCCTGTCGCCTCTGCCCTTCCTGGGCGTTTCCTCCCTAATGAACTTGCCGCGGCTTCGGCCGCGGCATTTTTTTCTTCAGGCCAGGGGCAGGGCCGCAAGGCTGGCGAACAGCCATTCCAGGTCAGCTTTGACGCCGGCAAACGCCGGACTGGCGCACACTCTGGCTTCATCGAGATAGAGCGCCCTATTTATCTCGATCTGCAACGCATGCACGCCCGACTGCGGCCGGCCGTAATGCTCTGTTGTATAGCCGCCGGCGTAGGGATTGTTCCGCGCCACCTGATAGCCCAGACCGGACAGTGTCCGCTCGGCGGCTTCAATGACCTGGCGGCTGCAGGCGCGGCCATAGCGATCTCCCAGTACGAAATCGCAAGCCGTACCCTGACCCGTGCGGGCCGCTGCGGACGGCATGGAGTGCCAGTCGATCACCAAAGCTCGGCCAAATCGATCCATGGCCTCTATGATCAGGGCCTGCAGGGCGTCGTGATAGGGCTCGTGGACCTGTTCGATCCGGCCGCGGGCCTCGGCGAAGGTGAGCTTTCGGTTATAAATTTCCTGGCCATCGGCGACGATGCGGGCGATGGCCCCCAGTCCGGCGGCGACCCGCGCCGAGCGCCCCCGGGCAAAAGCGGGCAGCTCGTCCTCGAACATGGCCTGATCCAGTTCGTAGGGCTCTCGGTTGACATCGACATAGGCCCGGGCGAACCGGTTGATCAGCAACGTCGCGCCATGCTCGAGTCCACCTTCGATCAGTCCGTCGACGTGAGCATCCTCCGAACAACGGATCTGGCCGCCGTCCAGGTTCGAGGCGGACATCATCTGGGTGGGGTAGACCCGGCCTGAATGCGGCGAGGCAAAGATCAACGGTGCGCTCATAATCTTGCCGATCCGCCGAACCTCGAACGGCAATCCGGCCTCGAGCGCCAGTACTCCCTGCGGATTGATCGCATCCATCGCCCAGTTGTCGCGGCGGTAGGTTGCGCGGTCAACTGGCCTCGATATTTATCCAACGATCATTGAGTGCTGCGGCTAGACCGTCGCGCTCAGGCTTGCGCACCTGTTCGGGGCCTGTAATCGGTCAACAGCACGGGCCGAAGGAGGCGATTGAGGACGTATGCTGAAACAGGACAGCCAGTCCCAGTGCGCGACGGCCTATAGCCACTTTAACGCCGGTCGTGTGGCCGAAGCCCGGATGGCATTCAATCTCGTTCTGGCCGCCGATCCACGCAACGTGGCGGCTATCGAGGGGCTGGCCCTGATCGGCATGTCTCAGGGAGATTTGCCGGCGGCGCGGGACATGTTCGAGCGCGCCTTGCAGGTCACGCCCGACAGTATCGACACTCGCCTTAATCTCGCGGATCTGTTGCTTCGTCTGGGAGAATTTTCCCAGGCCCGGGCACATGCCGAACAGGTCATTTCCGGCAAGCCGAACCATCTGGCCACCCACTATCTGCTCGGCCAGATCGACTGGGCGCGCGGGGCGTTTGACGAAGCGTTCGCAAGTTATGAGCGGGCGAACATGGACCTGATTCCCGACCTGCTCGCCACTCTGGAATACCGGTGTCACCAGCGACTGGGTGACGCTGACTGGCGCGGTTATGACGCCCAGGTGGCATTCTTCAAGGCAAGGTTGCGAGCCGGGCGTCAGGTCTGGCAACCCACATTCCAGTTGCTGAGTTCCAGTTCGCCACGCGACATCGCCAGGGCCATGCGCATCTACGCGGCCCGGCAGCACCCGGCGCGACCGCCGATGTGGAAGGGTGAGCGCTGGTCCCACGATCGCATCCGGATCGGCATCCTGACGGCCGAACTTTACGATCACCCGGTGGGAAATCTGCTGGCTGGGGTTCTGGCGCAAATCGACCGAACCGCGTTCAAACTGGTCGGCTTTTCATATGGCCCGCACATCGTCGACAAGACGCGGGAGCGGTTGATCCCTCTATTCGATGAGTGTCTCGACGTCCGTCTGCTGGACGATGCTTCAATCGCCGGGGCGATCCGCGGCCGGGAGATCGACATTGCGGTCACCTTGAACGGCTACACCCTGAACGCACGGGCCGATATTCTCGCCTACCGTCCGGCGCCGGTCCAGGTCAGCTATATGGGATTTCCCAGCACCATGGGCGTTTCCTACATCGACTATCTGATCGCCGACCGGCACGTGATCCCCAAGCGGGACCAGGAGCACTACGACGAGAAGATCGTCTGGATGCCGGACAGCTACCAGGCCACGGATGATCGGGCGGACATCGCTGAACGTACCCCCACGCGCGCCGAAGAAGGCCTGCCGGACGATGCGTTCGTGTTCATGGCTTATAACCACGCCAACAAGGTCACGCCGGCCATGTTCGACATCTGGATGCGGATCCTGGGTCAGGTGGAAGGTTCGGTCCTCTGGCTGCCGGTCGGCGAGGCGGCGACCAGCGGCAATCTTCGGGGGCAGGCCGCCGCCCGGGGTATTGATCCGGACCGGCTCGTATTCGCAGCGCGTAACAGGGACCGCCCGGATCACATCGCCCGCCACCGTCTGGCGGACCTGTTCCTCGACAGCCTGCCCTACAATGCGCACTCGACGGCGAGCGATGCGCTGTGGGCAGGGCTTCCGGTCCTCACCTGCCGTGGCGCAACATTCCCGGGCCGGGTTTGCGCCGGCCTTTTGACGGTCGCGGGCATGGCCGACATGATCACCGAAAATCTGCAGGACTATGAGCGGACCGCCGTGGCGCTCGCCTGTAATGCGGATCGCCTGGCTGCGATCCGGCGCCGAGTTGCGGAGGATGTGCGCAAGACCCCACTGTTCGATACGCAGCGCTATGTGCGCAATCTGGAAGCGGCGTTTCGCGCCATGCATGAGGCAAGCCAGGCGGGCCGCCCGCCCCGGTCCTTCGAGGTCTGATCCCGGCCGGCGCCGTGGTACGGTTCACGAGCGATTAAAGGGTCTTGTCTAGGGTCTCTCGCACAACGCCGCTTTGCGCTGCGGACAGAGGGATAGAGGCGAAGGCCATGACCAAGATCTTGCTGGCGGAAGACGATGATTCTCTGCGCGGTTTCCTGGCGCGCGCGCTGGAGCGGGCGGGTTACGAAGTCACGGCCTGCGCCGACGGTGATGAGGCGGTCTCGCACCTGGACGAACGCTGGGACCTGCTGCTCACCGATATTGTGATGCCCGGCGTGGACGGCATAGAGGTCGCCCGACAGGCCGCGGCCCGCCAGCCTGACCTGCGCATCATGTTCATCACCGGATTTGCCGCAGTCGCCCTTTCGGCCAAAGAACAGGCTCCTGCGGGATCGAAGGTTTTGTCAAAGCCCATTCATCTGCGCGAAATCGTCGCCGAGGTGGAGCGCATGTGCAAAGCCGCCTGAGCCGCCGGTCTTGCAAAGTATGAATTGATGCGGCAATCGCCGGGCCCTGGATGCCCTGGCGATCCCGACTGGAGATTCTTTGACCGACCCGTGGATCTCATCCCAGTGCGAGGCGGCCCGCAGCCACCTCGATGGCGGCCGGGCGGGCCAGGCTGAGCGCATTTTCCGCGCGGTTCTGGCGAATGACCCGCATTGCGCTCCTGCGATTCAAGGTCTTGGCGAAGTGGCGTTTCAGGCCAAGGCCTATGCCGATGCGGCGGAACTTTATCGACTGGCGCTTGCAAGCGACCCCAGCCTGACGCCGGCTCGGGTGTCGATGGGTCTGGCCTTGCGCGCCCTGGGCCGACCTGCAGAAGGCCTCGCCGCGTTCCAGAAGGCCGTCACCGACGATCCGGATTATCCCATGGGTCACTACTGGGTGGGGCTCGACCAATTTGTGCGAGGCGATATCAGCGGCGCTCTGATCAGCCTGCACAAGGCCCTGGCCCTCAAGCCTGATCTGATTGGCCCATTAGGCGTCAGTTTTTACAGTTTTCTCGAAGACTGCGAGTGGCGGGGCTGGGACAAGCTGAAGAATTTTATGTACCGGGCGCTTGAGGGGCCCAACCAGCTCTATTCCCCGATGAACCTGATGATGGTTAGCGATTCTTCGGAGGCCATCTCTCGCTGCGCATGCATGTTTGCCCGCGATCATTTTCCGGCCGGCAAGCCGCTGCGCGACAAGCCCTATCCGCGTCGTGCGAAGATCAGGGTCGGCTATCTCAGCACCGACTTCTATGAGCACCCGGTCGGTCAACTGATCGCTGGGGTGATGGAGGCCCACGACCGCGAGGCCTTCGAGATTGTCGGGATCTCGTATGGCCCGGGCACAGGCGGCCAGACCAGGGACCGCATCATCGCCGCGTGTGATCAGTTCCATGACTTGGAAAAGGCTGGCGACGAGGTGATAGCAAAACTAATCCGCGATGCGGAAATCGACATCGCCATCAGCCTGAACGGCTATACGACCAATTGTCTGCCCGAGATCTTCGCGCGCCGCCCCGCGCCGGTCCAGGTGAACTACCACGGCTATCCCGGCACGATGGGGGCACCCTATATCGACTACATCATCGCCGACCGGTTTGTGATTCCGAAGGATCAGACCGCCTTCTACGACGAGAAGGTGGTGTGGATGCCCCACAGCTA
>CANJPZ010000034.1 GCA_947476325.1 Caulobacteraceae bacterium
AACGTCACCCTCGACATGCTCGGCAAGGCCAAGAAGGTCACCATCACCAAGGACGACACCACCATCGTCGACGGCGCCGGTGACAAGAAGGCCATCGAAGGACGGGTCAACCAGATCCGCGCCCAGATCGAAGATACGACGTCCGACTACGACAAGGAAAAGCTGCAGGAACGTCTGGCCAAGCTGGCCGGCGGCGTTGCGGTCATCCGCGTCGGCGGCTCGACCGAAGTCGAAGTTAAGGAAAAGAAGGACCGCGTCGACGACGCCCTTAACGCGACCCGCGCGGCCGTCGAAGAAGGCATTGTTCCCGGCGGCGGCGTCGCCCTGCTCAAGGCCTCCAAGCTGCTGGAAGGCATGACCGGCGACAACGCCGACCAGAACGCCGGCATCGCCATCGTGCGCCGCGCGCTTCAGGCCCCGATCCGTCAGATCGCCGAAAACGCCGGCGTTGAAGGCTCCATCGTGGTTGGCCGTATCCTCGACGACAAGACCGCCAACTTCGGCTTCAACGCCCAGACCGAAGTCTACGGCGACCTGGTCAAGGCAGGCGTCATCGACCCTGCCAAGGTGGTCCGCACCGCCCTGCAGGACGCCTCGTCCGTCGCAGGCCTGCTGATCACCACCGAAGCGGCCATCGCCGACTCGCCGAAGAAGCCGGCGCCCCCGATGGGCGGCGGCGGCATGGGCGGCATGGGCGATATGGACTTCTAGTCCACGCACCAGCTCAGACGATGCGAAGGGCGGGGCCGCAAGGCTCCGCCCTTTTGCTATGGGGCAAGGGTTATCCCGCCTGCAGCGCTTGACGGATCCGCTTGCGGCGCATTTCAAGCGCAATGATCCCGGCGCCCAGGGCGTAGAGGGACATATAGTTGAAGAAGATCTGCGAGGTCGCATAGACCGACTGCGAGGTGTCCGGCCGCAACCGTGCTGGTCCGCGCCGATTTCCAATTGCTACTCTCAATCCTTGCAATCCGAAAGGAACCGAAGGCCGTCGCAGGCCTACATTATGACGGGCTGAGTGGGTCTGAAGCTGTCGGCGTCGGCCTGGGCCCAGTAGGGGGCGTAAATCGTGGTCTCGGGCTCGTGCAGCAGGCAGCCCTCCTCGATCATCGGATAGGCCCGCCCCGCCTCGCTGGAGGTCTTGCCCAGGATGTGCTGGTGCAGGTGGTGCGAGCGAAAGCCGACGGGGTGGGCAAGGCCCGCGGCGCGGGTGATTTCAGCCAGGGCCTTCAGCGTCTTTTCGTGGAAGCGGTAGACCCGCTCGGCCTTGTCCTCGACCACCAGGCCGCGCTGACGGCCCAGGTCCTGGGTGGTGATGCCGGTGGGGCAGGTGTCGAGGTGGCACTTCATCGACTGCACGCAGCCCAGCGAGAACATGAAGGCCCGCGCCGCGTTCGACCAGTCGGCGCCCATGGCGCAGTTGGCGGCGATGCCGGCGGCTGAATAGACCTTGCCCGCCGCGCCCAGCTTGATCTTGCCGCGCAGCCCGGTGCCGATCAGGGCGTTGCGTACCAGGGCCAGGCCGTCCTTCAGGGGCGCGCCGAAACTGTTGGCCAGCTCGAGCGGCGCCGCGCCCGTGCCGCCCTCGCCGCCGTCGACGACGATGAAGTCCAGCAGGATGCCGGTGTCCAGCATGGCCTTGGTGATGGCGAAGATCTCGTGCGGATGGCCGACGCACAGCTTGATGCCCACCGGCTTGCCGCCGGACAGATCGCGCAGGGTGGCGACGAACTGCAGCATCTCGCGCGGCGTGGAAAAGGCATTGTGGGCGGCGGGCGAGATACAGTCGACGCCGACCGGCACATGGCGGGCCTCGGCGATCTCGGGCGTGACCTTGCGGCCAGGCAGCATGCCGCCGTGGCCGGGCTTGGCGCCCTGGCTCAGCTTGATCTCGATCATCTTGATCTGTTCGTGATCGGCGCGCTTGGCGAAGCGGTCCGGATCAAACCGGCCGCTGGCGTCACGGGCCCCGAAATAGCCCGAGCCCAGCTCCCAGACCAGGTCGCCGCCGCGCTTGACGTGATAGGGGCTGACCCCGCCCTCGCTGGTGTCGTGGTAAAAGCCGCCGCGCGCCGCGCCCAGGTTCAGGGCCTCGATGGCCCGGGCCCCCAGACTGCCGAAACTCATGGCCGAGATATTGAAGATCGAGGCCGAATAGGGCCGGGCGCACTGGGGCCCGCCGATGTCGATGCGGAAATTGTGATCCAGCGGCTCGGACGGCTTGATGGAGTGGGAAAACCACTCGTACTGCTGCGAATAGACATCCAGCTCGGTGCCCATGGGGTGGGCGTCTTCCTGGCCCTTGGCGCGGGCATAGACCAGGGCGCGCTGGTCGCGGCTGAAGGGCCGGCCCTCCTGGTCGCCTTCGACGATATAGTTGCGCAGATAGGGACCCAGATCGTCGAACAGCCAACGGATGCGCGAGATGATCGGATAGTTGCGCCACAGGGTGTGGTGGGTCTGCAGGGTGTCGGCCACGCCCAGGGCGGCCAGGGGCAGGAACAGTATCAGGAACCACAGGGCCGGCAGCCAGAACACCGCCAGGGCGAAACTCAGCCCCACGCCGATCAGCACGGCCACAAAAACGGAATAGCGCACGAAGACAGAATTCATGACGGTCGCCCCTGGTCCCGTCTCCGCAGGATGGGGCGATTCGTTGCGGTTGGCCGGAGGATAGTGTCGTGGCCCGACTACCAGCCTTCCCCAGCGTCAACCTGTCATTGATGTTTGGCGCATTTGGGATAACCTTGGTCCCAAATATAACAACGACCACCTGCTCGTCCCGGGAGGACATCATGAAAACGCGCCGTATCCTGGCCACCACGGCTGTCGCCGCCCTTGTGGGCGTATGGGGTTTTGCCGGAACGCTGACCGGTCAATCCGGCCAGGCGGCCGCCGCCGGGCAGAAGGTCGACAACTTCGAACTGACCGACCAAAACCTGCATGCCCAGAACCTTTATCTGCTGGCTGACGCCAAGGCGGTGGTGTTCATCACCCAGGCCAACGGCGATGCGGCGGTCCGGGCCAACGCCGGCGCCTACAACGCGCTCAAGGCGGCCTACAAGGACAAGGGCGTCGAGTTCTTCATGCTCAACGCCAATCCCGCCGACACCCGCGAGGCGGTCCTCAAGGAAGCGGCCGACTATCACTATGACTTCCAGATCCTGCAGGACACCTACCAGCTGGTCGGCGAGCAGATGGGCTTGGACCGCACCGCCGAGGTGATCGTCATTGATCCCAAGGGCTGGAACATCGTCTTCCGTGGCCCCGTCGATGACCGGGTGAGCGGCGAGCGCACCAAGGCCACGGCCACCAAGACCTATGCGAAAGATGCGCTGGATTCGCTGCTGGCCGGCCGTCCGATCACCACCGCGCGCGTCGCGGCCCCCGGCGCCCGAATCGCGCTCACCGCCGCGACCCAGCATGACAAGGTCACCTACTCAAAGGACATCGCGCCCCTGATCCAGGCCAAGTGCACCGGCTGTCACCAGCCCGGCAGCATCGGCCCGATGAATCTGGTCAACTATGATGACATCCGCGGCCACGCACCGATGATCCGCGAGGTCATCCGCACCAAGCGCATGCCGCCGTTCCACGCCGATCCGCGCATCGGAACCTTCCACAACGACAAGAGCCTGTCGGCCGACCAGATCCGCATGCTGGTGCACTGGATCGAAGCCGGCGCGCCGCGCGGCGACGGCGCCGATCCGCTCGGCGCCCAGACCTTCCAGGCCCCGGAATGGCCGCTGGGCAAGCCCGATGTGGTGCTGAACATCCCGGCCTTCACCATCCCCGCCACCGGCGTCGTCGACTACAAGGCTCCGTGGGTCGCCATGCCCGCGGGCCTGGGCGATCGTTGGCTGCGCGCCTCGACCGTCAAGGTCGGCCAGCGTCAGGGCCTGCACCATGTGCTGACCCACTATCTGGCCAATGTGCCGACCAATGGTGATCCGACCAAGGGCGGCGGCGGTCAGGGCGTCTCGGTTGGCGGCTATGCCGTCGGCTCGGAATCCTCACTGATGCCTGCCGATTCCGGGACCCTGGTGCCGGCCGGCGGCGCCATCGGCTTCCAGATGCACTACACTCCGTTCGGCCGTGAAGCGGTGGATGACACCAAGCTGGGCCTGTACTTCTACGACAAGGGCAAAGAGCCGACCTATGTGATGCACAACTCGGTGATCATGGACACCGCCCTGCGCATTCCGGCCAATGACGGCGCCTGGCAGGACACGTCCTATATGACGTTCCCGAACGATGCGACGCTGTTCTCGGCCTTCCCGCACGCCCACTATCGCGCCGTGTCGACCAGCCTGGAAATCATGTACCCAGACGGCAAGCGGCAGATGCTGCTGGCCTTGCCGCACTACGATTTCAACTGGCAGGGCGCCTATGTGTTCGAGCACCCGATCGACATTCCGGCCGGCTCAAAACTGGTTGCGCACTACACCTATGACAACTCCAAGCGCAATCCGGCCAACCCCGACCCGAACCGCACGGTCACCTGGGGCGAGCAATCGTTCGAGGAGATGTTCTTCATGTCCTACGCCTATCAATGGAAAGGCGAGACTGCGGCGCACCGGGTCAACTATGACACCGCGCTCAACGCCAGCCGCGGCTTTGGCATGATCGACAAGAACCTGTCGGGCAAGATCGAGGTGGCCGAACTGAACGGCTCGCAGGCGGCCCTGCGTCCGATGTTCGGCATGCTGGACCGCAACGGCGACGGCGGCCTGGACGCTGCCGAATTCGCCGGCATTGCGGCGGCCCGGGCCGGCGCCGGCCGCGCCAGCGCCGCGCCCCAGCCCGAAGCCAGCAACCCGGCCCGCCCGCAGGGGTAGGGCTGTTCGGCTGTCCCTTCCCCCCTTGCGGGGGAAGGTGGCGGCGGAAGGGGGGCTGTCCTCATCAGGACACTCGGCGTCGGAGAGCGGACCTGAGGGTGATCTGCTCACGACACCGTAGATGCAGGGGAACATGCCGCCAGCATACCTACGCCAAGCCAGGCGCCCAAAACCGGACTGAGACCAACGCCCACGAGTGGAACAGGAAAGGCCCCGAAGAAGGGCGCGATCATCCATACCCCGAAAAGGACGGCCAGCGCTCCCCCGGCCTTTCGCACCTCGGGCGGTGCGCCAAGGATCGGAGCCACCGCAACCCCCGCCGACATCGCCAGGGTGAGGCCAGCCAGCAGCGGCGAAATTGCAGAGGCCATTTTGATGATCCCTTCAACCTCAGGCACGGGCTTAAGGGGATCGGGGCGAAGACATGCGGCGACGATGAGGCCCAAGGCTGCGAGCGTGACCACACCCTTGACCTTCGCCGAGGAAAATTGGCTCCACGCCAAGACCATCATCACCAGTCCGAACGAGGTCGCCTGCGATGCGTCCGGCTGCAGAGTCAAAAGACCCAGGCACAGGAAGGCCACGAGCCATGGCCGCAAACTGGTCCTTGCCACCCGCGCCATCGCAACCACCGTCATTGGCAGCACAAGCAGCGCCACATTCAAGGTCATCGGACCGGCGCTAATCCAACGGTGTACGCCCTCCAGATCGCGCCCAAGAAAGGACGCGGCGAGCGCGATGGGGGACAACAAAAGAATTATCCAAAATGGCGTCGAACCGGTGGTGCGAGCCAGGAAGCCCGCCCCGATCGCCCCTACCAGCCAGGCAACGAGGTTCCTGGACCAAAGGCCGGCGGGGACCCCGCTCATGGCGCATACCAAGGCGCCAATCGCCACCGCCCCGAACGAGAACACCCCGAACAGAAAAAGGAGCCTGGTTGATCCCGAAACATGTTGACCCATGTCACCCTCACCGAAGGCCTCTCCGGGGCCCTTTCAGGTGACGTTCGCCCTATAAATATTAGCGGTCTGTTAAGCTTGATGACGGCTGACGCCGCCAACTTCCAATCGAATGCGGCGACACCTTACCCATTTGCCCCAATGGGACGGGACCGAGACAAACAGTTGAATATATGAGGCGTCGCCGTAATCTCCGGCGCGGGCAGGTTCAACGCCAGTTGGTGGAGAAGACGGGATGATCGATCGCCGCGCTTTGCTGAAGGCCAGCGCTGTTGCTCCATGGGTATCGGGTCTTGCTCCGGCGGCCAGGTCGCAAACCAGGACGACAGGGCCGTTCGAGGTCGTGGTTGCGGAAAAGCTCGATCTCCAGGATCGCGTGAGGAACCGGAAGGCGCCTACACGGGTGTATTATCCGGCGGCGACCGGGCGTTATCCCGTGATCATTTTCAGCCACGGGTTTGGCGGATCGCTTTCAGCGTTTGCCAACACTGGACGGAACTGGGCCAGCCACGGTTATGTGGTGATCCATCCGACCCACGCGGATTCCGTGCAGTTTCCCGATCCCTCGGCGCCGGCCGGGGACATAGCCATCATTCGCCAAAACCTGGTCCTTCGCGACGCGGCCGATGCGGCGACACGGGCCGGACTGGTCCGCCTTCTGGAAAAGCCATTTTACCTGGCCAGCCGCCTGCAGGATATTTCCTTCATTCAGGAAGGGTTGCGAAAGGGCTTGCCGAACCTGGACGACGAAATCGTCAAGCGCTGTGATCTGGAGCGGCAAGGCATGGCCGGTCACTCCTTTGGGGCCTACACGACCCTTGTGGTCAGCGGCTCGACGCTTGTTCCGCCCAGCGCATCGCCGGCGCCGGGCGGTTTTGCTTCGGGCCTGGCGATCAGCGGTCAGGGCGCCGGGCGCATGGGGCTTAACGAGGCAAGCTTTGGCGGCATCACGCGACCTTTGATGGCGGTGACCGGCACGCGCGATTTTGGCGCCGCCGGCGAAACACCGCCCTGGCGGCTTGAGGCGTTTGACCGGGCGCCGCCGGGGCGCAAGTACGCTGTCGTGGTCGAGGGATTCGCGCACATGGATTTCGATCCCGCCGCGACCGACCCCAATCACGATAAAGGCGATGCCTTGCGGCGTGTTCAGGTCGCATTCTGGAACGCCAGCCTGAAAGGCGATTCAGCTGGCTGGGCCGATCTGGACCGGCAGGCGGGGATTTCAAAATCAACCGACGCCATCTGGCTGCGCAGGCGCTGAGGCCGGTGACAGGCCGGCCCTAGCTCAAGCCGTAGGGTTGTCCCTCGGGACGCCAGTCATTGATCATGCCAACCATCGCTTTTCCTTCGGCCTGGGCGCGGACAATCCGGCCGCGCCACATCTGACCGAAGATGGGTACATCATAGCTGTAGACCGTATCGGCAGACCCGGCCACACGCGCACCGCCCTCCAGGACAGCGACAAACCGCCGGGTCGGCGCCCAGGCCTCGATCTCGAACGCAGTCAGGGCTGCATCCCGCTCACCCGTGTCGTAATCCCCATAACGCCTGTCGCGGCTCATCATTCCGATGAGCGAGGCGCCTGGCCCCCAAAGCATCGCGTAGGTAAACGGCCGGAAGAACCTTGGATTGGTCTGGGTTTGCTCATGGGCTTTGCCCATGCCGGATACGAAAACCCGGCGGGGCCCGGCGCGGAGGTCAGCCTCGAATATCCCTGTACGTTCAAAACGCCCTTCCGGAGAGTTGCCACGCAGCGGTCCTGGCCGGAATATCCCCTCCACGGAAATCGCCGTATCGCCAGGCCCATCGACACCACTCATCGCCTTATGACCGCGAACTGAAGCGCTGAACGACAGGGCCGTCATGGCGGCGGAAGGTCCGACCCGGGTCATTCGAACGTCCAGTCCAGGCGCCTCATAGACTGCCAGGGCCTGGGTCGCCGTGGTCCTGACCGTGCTGCAGGTCAGCCTGCGCTCGGTGAAGGCGTAAAGGACGCCATCGACAAGAACATGACACCAGACCCATGTCGCCCCAGAGTCCGGGTAGCGAGACAGGCGAAGGCTGAAGCCGTTGCGCAGGGACTCATCGAAGTAGAGCGCCATGACGGATTCACTCCACGTCGCGGCTCCCTCAACCACGCCCGTGGCGGCTCCGGCGACGCCTGGCGTCAGCCCAAGTCCAAGCAGGCCCGTCGATAACTGCCGCCTGTCCAACATGCCCAATCTCCTTGCGGGCAGGAGCATGCCGCAGAATGGTTCGGCATATCAACAGCTGGCGGACGCCTTTTCCGCGTCTTCGTGCAAATTGGCCCAACGGCCCGGGACCGCGAGATATTTGTGGTGACGCTTGCGGCTATGGCGCCTAGAACCGGGCCGCAGTTGGTCGTGCTGGCCGGCTCGGGAGGACGATCCAGTGAAGATTCGCGCGGGCCTGGCATTTGCAATTTTCACTCTGGTCGCCGCCTGCGGGGAGGTCGCCGCGCAAGCTCCGGCGACGGCGCCGGCCAGTGATCTGGCGGCCGCCCGGCAGGCCATCGCCGCTGCTGGCGGTCATGTTTCCACGGGCAGCGCCGCCTCTGGCGTGAACGCCGGGTCACCCACGAAATGCAACGCCGCGGGAACCCAGTTTGTTGAGGCGCGTGTCGGCACGGTTACCGATGACGCGGGTGGGACGTGGGCGGTTCCGGCGGCGGTTCACCCCGGCGATCCCGGGACCGACCTGTTCAACGACTGCACGGGTGGCGGACTCAATGCCGGCTATGCCGCGCAACTTCATACGGTGGTTATCGACCCGGACGGGGTGGAAATCACCGCACTGATCCACGGGGACAATTACTTCGAGCTCTATGTGAACGGGACGTTCGTCTGTCGCGATCCGATCGCCTTCACCCCGTTCAATTCAACCGCCTGCCGGTTCAAGGCGAAGTACCCCATCACCTATGCGCTCCGCGCCGTCGACTGGGAGGAGCATCTTGGCGTCGGCATGGAGTACGATCGATACAATGTCGGGGACGGCGGCATTGTCGCGCATTTCAGCGACGGGACCACGACCGACGCCAGCTGGAAGGCCGAGACCTTCTATCTCGCTCCCCTGGACAACACGACGTGCCTGAAGATCGGGGCCATGGGCGCCCGCGAAAGCAGCGCCTGTTCCATCAAGCCGGCTTGCGCCAGCAGTGCCCGCGCCGCGACGTGCCAGGCTGTGCACTTTGCCGAACCTGCAGACTGGGCGGCGCCGGCCTTCAACGACGCCAGCTGGCCGGCGGCGACGGTCTATACGCGCGCCCAGTTCGGACCGAAGGATGCCTATACCAAGCTCGAAAAAGAGTTTGGCGACGCCCGGTTCGTCTGGTCACGCAACATCAAGATCGACAACCTGGTTCTGCTGCGCAAGACCGTCGCGGCCCACTAGCGCTGGTTCCGACGGACGCCTGGATTGCGATCATGGTGTCAATGCAAGTCGCTATTGGCGTATCGGCGACGGATCGGGCGGGTTTCCGGAGCTGCCGTTCCACAACACAATACAAGTTGGCAGGCCGGGAACGCGGCCTGAAAACGCCGCCCTGAAACAGCAGACTCAATACGCGGGAATTCCAGCATGACCATGCCAGCCATCCTCTCGGGGCGATTGCGCATTCCGGTGATCGCATCGCCGCTGTTCATCATCTCGAACCCGGATCTTGTCATCGCCCAGTGCAAGGCCGGTATTGTGGGGTCCTTTCCAGCCCTGAACGCCCGCCCGGTCAGCCAGCTCGACGAATGGCTGGCGCAGATTACCGAGACGCTGGCCGACTGGGATCGCAAGAATCCGGACCGGCCTTCGGCGCCGTTCGCGATCAACCAGATTGTTCACAAGACCAACAACCGGCTTGAGCAAGACGTCGCGCTGGCCGTGAAGTACAAGGTCCCCTTGACCATAACCTCGCTGGGCGCCCGCGAAGACGTAAACCAGGCCATGCATGCGCACGGCGGCATCGTTCTGCACGACGTCATCAATTCAAGATTTGCCCGCAAGGCCATCGAAAAGGGCGCCGACGGCCTTATTCCGGTGGCGGCCGGG
>CANJPZ010000035.1 GCA_947476325.1 Caulobacteraceae bacterium
GCGCCAGCGGGCCAGCATCAAACGGCAGACCATCGAACATCGGCGCTTGCAACACCGAAAAATCGCAGCCTAAATATCAACCCCAGATGAGGCCAACTCTCCTTTAAATCCGGACCCCAACTGTCCCAAATGTTCTGACGACGTACAGTGCCGGCGGTCGTCAAAGCGATGATCGTTGCCCAGTACAGGAAGGGGTGGAACTTCTTCGCCAGGATCTGCAGGACCACCAGCACCACCAGCGCTGAAAGGAATATGCCGGTGCCAACCAGATAGCCCAGGTTCATGGTCATGGAGACTGTATCGCCGCCGGTTTCGCCCAGGGTGGTGGCGGCGATCTTGATGACCCAGAACCCAGGGTCACCGCGGGCACCTTGCTCAGGGTCGTATTGGCGGTCATGGCGTGGTCTCCTGGGCGCAAAAACGTTGGGTGGCCGGCGCGAGCCTAACGGCCTAAAAAGTAATTGCGAATCCTGGCGGACAGCAATTCGCGGGCAGGCTGAAGATCGATCGCCCCTCACTGTTTCCTTTTCGATCAGGCCCGGATCGCCAAGCGGACGGCGGAGGCGATTAGACCAAGTTTGAGCCTTCCAGCCACTCACCGTTTGCGTGAGCAATCAGCTGGCGAGTTTTTTCGATTATCGATACGAAAAGGGTTGGAATTGGCCCCGTACCGGCCTATCTAGCGGGCCCAAGATCCTCGCCGGTCCTCCCCATGCGCCGAGCTTACATTTTCCTGACGGTTTTGCCGTTTCTGGCTGCCTGCGCGAGCAACGCGCCCGTGCGCACGCCGGTCACGACTCTGCCTTCGGCGTTCGAGAGCCGGGTTGCGGCGGGTGTGGCGCCGCTGAGTCACTGGTGGACCGCCTATAACGATCCGCAGCTCCAGAGTCTGATTGACGAAGCCCTGATCAAGGCGCCCACCGCCGAGATCGCGACGGCCCGCCTGGAAGAGGCCCGGGCCACGCGTCTGGCCAATATCCGCAGCGCCTACCCGACCGGCGTTCTGAACGCCAATGTGTCGGCTCGCAGTTCAAATCAGTTGTCCGGCGCGCAGAGCGCCTTTCAGAGCAACGGCGTCAGCACGTCAGAAGCCGCGAACTTCGACGTCAGCTGGGAAGCCGACATCTGGGGCAAAACCAAGACCACGCGGAGGGCGGTCGATATCGACTACGCCGGCAAGGTCTTCAACATCGAAGCGTCCCGCGCGGCCCTGGCCGCCAATGTCGCCGACAGTCTGTTCGCGGCGCGCGGCCTGGCCCAGCAACTGGAGGATGCCCGCGAGAGCGCCCGCATTGCCCGGCAGGGCCAGACGGTTGCCGGCGTGCGCGCCAGCCGCGGTCTCGTGCCCCAGGCGGACGCTGATCGCACCGCAGCTGACGTCGCCCAGGCCGACGCCGCCGTGGTGGGCCTGACCGCTGACCTGTCTGCCGCCCGCCGGTCCTTGCTGGTGCTAACAGGCCGGGGAACTGAGCCGCTCAGCAGCCTGATTATTTCACCTACTGTTGGTGATCCGCCCTTGCCGCCGGCCGCGGTGCCGGGTGAGCTGTTGCAACGCCGTCCCGATGTGCGCGAGGCCGAACAGCGGCTTGCCGTCGCCATCGCCCAGTTAAAGGTGGACCGGGTCAACTTGTTCCCCAAGCTGACGATCATGCCGGGCGTCGGTCTGGCGCGCAGCACGTCTGACAGCTTTACCGGTTTCAGTTCCACGGGCGCCCCGACCTTTGGCAAGGTTTCGTCCGTGGTCGCCAACTGGTCGATTGGCGCAGGCCTAAGCGTGCCGGTGCTGAACAGGCCCTATCTGCTGGCGACCGCTAGGGCTTCCGGTGCGCGCGCCGAGCAGGCGGTTATCGCCTATGAATCGGCCGTCCAGACCGCCTACGGCGAAGCCGAGAACGCGCTGGTTGAACTGCAGTCTGACCGTGACCGCCTGGCGCTTTTGACGGCCGGCGAGCGCAGCGCCCGTGTCGCCTATGATGGTGCAAAGACCCGCTACGAGGCGGGCCTGGACGACCTGACCAGTCTGTTGTCAGCCGAACAGGCCTGGCGCGGGGCCCGCAGTCAGGCCAGCGCTGCGCGCGCCCAGGCGATGCGGCGCTCGGTGCAGACCTTCAAGGCGCTGGGCGGCGGCTGGACGCCGGGTGACGATTTCAAAGGATGATGGGGCAGGGGATGATGTCTGGATCGACGATCAGGGCCCTGGCGGCCGTCGGCCTTGCGGCTGCGCTGTTGGTTGGCTGTGGCGGCAAGGAACCCAAGACGCCTGCGCCCAAGGCTGACGCCGGCGCCAGCCGCACCGTCACGGTCGGGTCTGTTCAACGCCGCGCGCTGCAAGGCGGCGTCACAGCCTCAGGCGTTCTGGTCACGAGCGAAGAGGCCGCGGTTTCGGCCGAGGTGAATGGATTCCGGGTCGCCCGTGTACTGGCCGACATTGGTCAGACCGTCAAAGCCGGCCAGGTTCTGGTCGAACTGGACGATGCCTTGCTGCGCTCGCAGATCGAGCAGCAGACCGCCCTGGTCTCGCAGGCCGAGGTCGCCGCCCGTCAGGCGGCCGCCCAGGCCCAGCGGGTCAATGGGCTCGACAACTCTGGCGCCGTCGCCAAGGAACAGATCGACCAGCGCCGCTTCCAGGCCGAAAGCACCCAGGCGGCGCTTGCGGCGCAACAGGCGGGTCTGCGGGATCTGCAGGTGCGGTCTGGCAAGATGCAGGTGCGTGCGCCGGTCGGCGGCCTGGTCCTAGAGCGCACCGTACGGCCAGGCGATCTTTCGGGCGGCGGCCAACCGATGTTCCGCCTGGCTCGGGACAATCTGATCGAACTTTCCGCCCAGGTGCCGGAATCGGCCCTGCGCGCCATTCAGCCGGGCGCCGGCGCTTCGGTCACCTTGCCGAACGGTCAGGCCATACAGGGCCGCGTCCGGGTCATCGAGCCCACGGTCCAGGCCAACACGCGTCTGGGCCAGGTGCGTATCGCCCTGCCGGTTCGGGGAGACCTGCGCCCGGGCGGCTCGGCCACAGCCCAGTTCACCGATCTGCGGTCCGACGTGCTGAGCGTGCGTGAAACCGCCCTGCGCTACGATGCCGACGGCGTGTCCGTGTTCATCGTCGGGCCAGACCGGCGCGTCCATCAGGTGCCGGTCGAGACCGGCCGCCGAGGCGCGGGCTTTGTGGAACTGGTCAGGGGCCCGCCGGAAGGCTCGCGCGTGCTTCTGGGCGCCGCCTCCTTCGTGCTGGAGGGTGACGTCGTCAACCCGGTCGAAGAAACTGCCGCCGTCCCGGCGCAAGCGAAGGCCAAATGAAGACGGTGCGCATTTCAGCCTGGGCGATCCGGAATCCCATACCGGTCACCCTGCTGTTTCTGGCGCTGATCCTGGCCGGGATCGTCAGCTATACGACCCTGCCTGTCCGTCAGTTTCCTGACATCGAATTTCCCGGAGTGTCGGTCACGGTGGCCCAGTCGGGCGCGGCGCCGGCCGAACTGGAAAACCAGGTTACCCGGCCGATTGAAGATTCGATCGCCAGCCTGTCTGATATTGACTCCATTCAGTCGGTCGTCACCCAGGGCGCCTCGACGACCGTCGTTCAGTACCGCATCGGGTATGACGTCCAGAAGGCTGCCGATGAGGTCAAGACGCGGGTAGACCAGATCCGCGCCCAGCTTCCGCGCGAGGTCGAGGCGCCGATCATCCAGCAGCTTGAGATCAGCAGTCAGGCGATCATCACCTATGCTGTCAGCGCGCCGGACATGACCACCGAACAGCTGTCCTGGTTCATCGACAACGAATTGTCGCGAAAACTGCAGGCCAAGCCCGGCGTCGCCCGCGTTGCCCGCGTCGGCGGCGTGGAGCGCGAAATCAACATCGTGCTCGATCCTGTGCGGATGGCCGCCGCGGGCGTCACGGCGCCGCAGCTCAATGTGGCAATAAGTCAGATGAGCGCCGACGTGGCGGGCGGCCGGGTCTCGGTCGGCGGCCGCGAGCAGACCTTGCGGGTGCTGGGCGCCGCGACCACGGTCGATCAGGTTCGCGCCCTGGCCATTCCCGTCGGCACGCGCTCGGTGCGGGTGGGCGACGTGGCGGACGTGGGCGACGGGTCCAGCGAAATTCGCCGTTACTCGCGGCTGGATGGGCGGGCCGTCGTCGGATTCGATGTCTACAAGGCCAAGGAATCCAGCGATGTCGCGGTGGAAGAGGCCGTCGACGCGACCCTGAAGGACCTGTTCACCGACCGTCACCTGACCTTCGGCGAAAAGATGATGCTGCAGATGAGCGGCAAGCCGACGCCGGCGGACGGTATCGACAAGGCCGACTTCAAGGGCATTACGACCCAGAAGATCTTCAGTTATGTCGTCGAGACCAAGGAAGGCTTTGAAGCCACCAAGCACACCATGCTGGAAGGCATGCTGCTGGCCTCGGTCGTTGTGTGGCTGTTTCTGCGCGACTGGCGGGCGACCGCAATCACCGCCGTGGCAATGCCCGCTTCGCTGATCCCGACTTTCGCGATCATGGCCTTGCTGGGCTTTTCGCTCGACATGATCACCCTGCTGGCCCTGACCCTGGTGATCGGGATCCTGGTCGATGACGCCATCGTCGAGATCGAGAACATCGAAAAGCGGATCGCCCGGGGCGAGCGGCCCTATTACGCCGCTCTCGAAGGCGCCGATCAGATCGGCCTGGCTGTTATCGCCACGACCTTCGCGATTTTCGTGGTGTTCATGCCAGTCTCGTTCATGCCGGGCATTCCGGGTCAGTTCTTCAAGTCCTTCGGCATGACGGTGTCCGTGGCGGTGCTCTTCTCGCTTGTGGTTGCGCGCCTTTTGACGCCGCTGCTGGCGGCCTATTTCCTCAAGCCCAAAATCGGCAAGCCCCGCCCGCCGCTGCCGCGTTATTATGAGCTCAGCCTGGGCTGGGCTCTGGATCACCGGATCCTGTCGTGCCTGATCGGGGTGCTGGCCATGGCCGGCGCCATTGGCGCGGCGGTAGTCTTCAAGCTGCCGTTCGGCCTGGTGCCGGAAGGCAATCCCGACTTCTATCAGGTGGATGTTCTGACCGCGCCGGGCGCGACGGTCGAGCAGACGGATATCGCGACCAACGCCGTCATCCGCATTGTCCAGAAACGGCCTGAAACCGAGCACATCTTCACCAATGTCGGCACCGGCGCGCTGGACCCCAATTCAGGTGTTGGCCCAAGCGGGGTCAATCACGCGACGGTCACCGCTGTAATCCGCCACGACAACCGGCCGCGCATCGACAAGATCCGCGATCTGCTGCGTGACGATCTGGCTCAGGTGCCGGACGCGCGCATCAGCTTTGCCTCTCTGGGATTTGGAACGGGCGGGACCAGTGTCATCCTGACCAGCCAGACAGGTGAAAACCTGGATGAGGCGGCCCTTACTCTGCAGCGGCAGATGCGCAGTCTGCCGTTCCTGGTGGATCCGCGGTTTGGCACGCCGCCGACCGCGCCTGAGATCATCATAAGGCCCAAGCCGGAAGAAGCCGCCCGCCTGGGCGTTACGGTGCAGACCATCGCCCAGATCGCCCGTATCGCCACGGTCGGCGATATCGACGCCAATGTCGCCAAACTGACGGACGGCGAGCGGCGAATCCCGATCCGTGTGCGGCTGCCCAAAGACTCGCGTGTCGACCTGCTAGCCCTTCGGTCCATGCAAATTCCGACGGCGAGCGGCGCCCTGACCAGTCTGGAAACGGTGGCTGACGTTGACTTTCAGGCCGGCCCTGCCCAGATCGAACGGTTCGACCGCAAACGCCAGATTACGGTCAAGGCCGATGTGACCAACGGCGTTCAGTTCAACGACGCCCAGAGCGCGGTCAACAATCTGCCGATCATGAAGAACTTGCCGGCCGGGGTCACTACGGCGGTGGCCGGCGAGCAGCAGGCCAGCCAGCAGCTGTTCATGGGCTTCGCCATCGCCATCTTCTCGGGGACCTTCCTGGTCTATGGCGTGATGGTGCTGTTGTTCCGCAGCTTCTTCAAACCGATCATCATCCTGTCGGCCATGCCGCTGGCGGTGGGCGGGGCGATCATCGGCCTGCTGGTCATGGGCCTGCAGATCGATATGCCGTCCCTGATTGGCTTCCTGATGCTGATGGGGCTGGCGTCCAAGAACTCGATCCTGCTGGTCGAGTACGCCATTGAGCGTGAGGGTGAAGGCATTGGCCAGCGCCAGGCGATCCTTGAGGCTTGCCATGAACGGGCCCGGCCTATCGTCATGACGTCGCTGGCGATGATGGCTGGCATGCTGCCGACCGCGCTGGGAATCGGCGCCGGCGCAGCCTTCCGCCAACCCATGGCAGTGGCGGTCATCGGCGGACTGATCACCTCGACGGTGCTTTCGCTGGTGATCGTGCCGGTCGTCTATGAGATCGTTGATGATATTGAGGCCTGGCTGAAACCGCGCCTTGGACGGCTTACGACGCCGCGCGAGGACCCGGCGGCCGAAGCCTAGACGGAAAGCCTCAGTAGCCGTGAATTCGTGCGTAGCGGTCTCGGTGCCAGGTCTGGCCGCCGAGGGCGGCTTCGGCGATGCGGGCGCGCTTGAGATATAACCCCGCATCGTGTTCGTCGGTCATGCCGATGCCGCCGTGCATCTGGACCAGTTCGTTGGAGATCAGGTGCAGGGTGTCACCCATCCGCGCCTTGGCCAGGCTGACTAGTTCGGGCACGTTGTTGGCTCCGCCGTCGATCGCGGCTAGCGCCGCCTCGACCGCTGAGCGCGAAAGTTCCAGTTCGGAATACATCTTGGCGGCGCGGTGCTGCAGAGCCTGGAAGCTGCCGATCAGCTGGCCGAACTGGCGGCGGGTCTTGAGGTAGTCGAGTGTGATATCGAAGGCTTGGGCGGCCTGGCCGAGCATTTCAGCCGCAAGGCCGGCGCGGGCGCGGTCGAGGGTCTGTTCCAGGGTTTCAAAGCCGCCGTCCAGGCGCGCGCCGGCGCCGATCGCCACGCCGTCGAGCGACAGCTGGGCGTGGGCGCGACTGTCGGCGAGCTTGAGGGCTTTCACCGTCAGGCCCTTGGCGCCCGCCGGCACAAGGAACAGGAACACGCCCGCAGTCTCGCCCGGTCTGCCGGATTCGCGCGCCGCGACCACAAACAGGTCGGCGAAGAGGCCGTCGAGGACGAAGGTCTTGGATCCGGTCAGGACATAACCGTCCGCGGTCTTCCTAGCTTGCGTCGCGGTCATTTCCGGCGCGTGGTGCGCGCCTTCGTCCAACGCCAGGGCGGCGATGATTTCGCCCGCCGCGATCTTAGGCAGCCAGGCCTCCTTCTGGGCTTGCGAGCCGCCGAGGATCAGGGCGCTGGCGCTGGCCAGCGCGGTCGACAGCAGGGGCGAGGAGGTCAGGGTCCGGCCCGTCTCTTCAAGGATCAGGCCCAGGCCCACATAGCCGAATTCCGAACCGCCGAAGGCTTCGGGGATGACCACTCCGGTCCAGCCCATCTGGCCCATTTCCGTCCAAAGCGCCGGATCGTAGCCGGTCCCTGCATTGCGCGCCTTGCGAAGGGCGGTGACCGGAGACTTTTCCTGGGTCCAGGTGCGGGCGGCGTCGCGCAGCATGGTCTGTTCTTCGGTCAGGACGGCCATGATCTCTCCGTTGGCAGGCGCAGGGGGTCGCGGGCATGTAACGTCCCGGGCGCGGACGCGCAACCATCAGGCCGCGTCGGCGCGCGCTCATATATTGGGCTGCGGCGCCCAAAGAATCGCCGTATCCGCATTTTGTCGAAATTGGGGGACGCCATGCAAGTCGACGGAGCTGCAACAGCCTGGATTCTCACCGCGACCGCCCTGGTGTTGTTCATGACGCTGCCGGGGCTGGCGCTGTTTTATGCAGGGCTGGTCCGCGTCAAGAACGCCCTGTCGGTGATGATGCATTGCGTCGCCATCACCTGCCTGATTTCAGTGCTCTGGCTGGCCGTTGGATACAGTCTGTCATTCTCGGGCGGGTCGTCCTGGATCGGCGATCTGTCCAAGGCGTTTCTGTTGACCACCACCAAAGACAGCGTGACGGGCAAGTTGCCCGAAACCGTCTTCTTTATGTTCCAGATGACTTTTGCGATCATCACCCCGGCCCTGATCGTCGGCGCCTATGTCGAACGCATCAAGTTTCAGGCGGTCCTGATGTTCTCGGCCCTTTGGTCACTCATCGTCTATGCCCCGGTTTGCCACTGGGTATGGGGCGGCGGCTGGTTGCAGCAGATGGGCGTGATGGATTTCGCGGGCGGCCTGGTGGTTCACGCCACCGCCGGCGTCGGCTCGCTGGCTATCGCCGTCCTCCTCGGGCACCGCGATGGCTTCCCCAAGGATATCAAGCCGCCGCACAATCCGGGCATGACCATGATCGGCGCAGGAATGCTTTGGGTCGGCTGGTACGGATTCAACGGCGGCAGCGCCCTGGCGGCGGACGGTGGGGCCGGGATGGCGATCACCGTCACCCACCTGTCGGCGGCGACCGCGGGCCTGGTCTGGGCGGGGCTTGAGTGGGTGCGCTTTGGTAAACCCAGCATGATCGGCATGGTCACCGGCGTGGTTGGAGGTCTAGCCACGGTGACGCCGGCCTCGGGCTTCGTCGGTCCGTTGGGCGGCGTGATCCTGGGCGCTTCAGGCGCGGTGGTCTGCCACTTTGCGGTCGAGTTTGTGCGTCACCGGGCCAAGGTCGATGACAGCCTGGATGTGTTCGCCGTCCACGGCGTCGGTGGCGTTCTGGGCACGCTGCTGGCCGCCGTGCTCGCTTCTGCCGCGCTGGGCGGGGGAGGCTATGCAGCCAACGCCGGCAGCATGGGCGCCCAGCTTGTGGTGCAGCTTGCAGGGATTGGCGCCACCATGCTCTGGTCAGCCGTCGCCAGCGTCGCGATCGTGCTGGTCGTAAAAGCCACCGTCGGCCTGCGCGCCCCGCCCGAACACGTCGATGACGGCCTGGACCTGACCCAGCACGGCGAGCGCGCCTTCACGCCCTAGGAGATGAGACGATGAAACTGATCATGGCCATGGTGAAGCCCTTCGCGCTCGAGCCTGTGCGGCTGGCGCTCTCGGCGGTGGGGGTCGAGGGTATGACCGTTTCGGAAGTACGCGGCTACGGTCGCCAGAAAGGGCACACAGAGGTCTATCGCGGCGCGGAATACGTCGTAGCCTTCATGCCCAAGGTGAAGATCGAGACCGTGATCTCGGACGACCAGGTCGATGCAGTGGTCGAGGCCATTCGCGGCGCCGCCAACCACGGCAAGATCGGCGACGGCAAGGTGTTTGTCATTCCGGTCGAGCAGGCTGTGCGCATCCGCACCGGCGAGACTGGCGCCGCAGCGCTTTAGCCGAGGATGCGCTGGAGCGGCGCGAATATGATCGGCAGCAGATAGATTCGTGTGCCCTGCAAAACGAGCAGCAGGATGATCGGACTGATGTCGATGCCACCAAGCGGCGGAATAATCCTCTGAAACGGCCACAGGAGCGGCCGGGTAACTGCGTCCAGCATATGCGCCACCGAATAGGCGAACCGGTTACGCAGATTGATGATGTCGAAAGCGACGAGCCAACTGAGAATCGCATTGGCGATGACCGCGATGATCACAAGTCCAATCAGACTGTCGACGATGAAGTAGAGGAAGCTGCCCATGGCCCCTAGCTAGCGTCGCGCCCGAGCCGGCGCAAGGTGCACCACGCTTGACAGGGGAGGGCCCGGGCTCGTATCTGCGCCATCCCGTTCAAGGGGCTATAGCTCAGCTGGTAGAGCGCCTCGTTCGCAATGAGGAGGTCAGCGGTTCGATTCCGCTTAGCTCCACCA
>CANJPZ010000036.1 GCA_947476325.1 Caulobacteraceae bacterium
AGCACGATCCTGATCTTGTCTTCCGCCGAAAAATGACGCCGCGTCGCGCGCCGGATATCCTTCGCCACCCGTTCACCGGGCGTCGTTTTATGGGGCAAGGGTTTTGCTCTCATCTTCGTTCCTACGTCACTGCGATGAGACCAAAACCCTCCGTTAGCGGGAACCCTCAATCTGTCTCATTGGTGCTGACGGCGGACAGTCATGACGATAAGGTACGCACAGGAATCGGATCGTGGGGGATGGGTTTGCGCGGGTTGAGTGGCATTGGCTGGGCGATTGGCGCCGCCGCATTGCTCGCCGCCTGCGCCGCGCCTCGATCATTCGTCGCTGAACCTCTCGACCCAGAGGCTTATCTGCAAGCGCGCCAGCAGCGGCGCCTCGATCTTCCGCCTGGACCAGCACGGCCGGCGGACCTTTTACGCATCGCCCTGGCCAACTCGCCGCTGCTGGCGAAGGCTCGGGCCGCTCTAAACCAAGCCCAGGCCGAGGCCGCCGTGGCCCGGGTGCGGCCGCCGGTCAACCTTAGCCTGACGGCGGAATACGCCGATGAATCGGCGGCCAGCTCGCCGTGGATGTTTGGCCTGGGTTCGGACATTCCCCTCGAACGGCGCGACGCCGCCGCCGCCCGCCTCGGCGCCGCCGACCTGCGGATCGCCAAGGCCCGCTTTGATCTGGCCGATCAGGTCTGGGCCATGCGCCGGGCCGTGCGGGCGGCGACCGTCGACCTCCAGTCGGCGGACGAGGAAATCGCCCGAGCGCAGGACCTCGAAGCGCGCCGGACCATCGTGCTCCAGGGCGCCCAGGCCCGCGCGCGGGCGGGCGAGGATCCGGTAACGGCACAGGTGCGCGCCCAGACCGAACTTGCCGCCGCCCGAGGCGCGGTCAGCGCGGCAAGACAGCGCGAGGCCGCCGCCCGTTCGGCCATGGCGAGCGCTCTGGCCGTGAACGATGTAGGCACCCTGGTCCTCGCTGCGGAGCCTGCGCCGGCGGACGGCGTCGACCTCAGATCCTGGCGCGGGCGCGCCGCCCTGACCAGAAGCGGCATCCTCTCGGCTCTCGCGGATTACGATCTGGCCGAGGCGGCGCTGCGCGGCGAGATCGCCAGACAGTATCCGGCCGTTAGCATCGGTCCGGGTTTTCAGTGGGAGCGGGGCCTGGTCAAACTGCCCTTCGATCTCAACCTGTCACTGCCCCCGGCCGGCCGCAACGCTGCCGGCATCGCGGCCGCGGAAGCGGCGCGAACAAGCGCGGCCCGGGCTCTTGAAACGGCTCAGGCAAGCGTTCTGAACGACTTCGACGCCGCCGCCGCCGAGGTCCAGACCACGCGGGCCGAGGCCGCGCGCGTTGAGGCGCAGGATGTTCCCGCCGCCCGCCAGACGGCCGACTTGGCCATCCAGTTAGCCCGCGCCGGCCGCGCGGACCGGCTCGAAGTCGACGCCGCCGAGGCCGCCTACGCCCAGGCGCGGCTGGACGCCGTGGAGGCGCGCCGCAAGTATCGTCATGCGCTCGCCGCGCTGGAAGATGCGGCCCGCGCCACCTTCGATCCCGCGGACCAGGCGGTGATCGCCCAGACGCTCGAACAGTTGGGAGCTCCCTGATGCGCCGCCCGATCATCGCCGCCTTGTTGATCGGCGGGGTTCTTGCCGGAACGAGCCTTGCCGTCGCGGGCGGTGAAGCCCCTTCCCCTGCCGCACCTGCCAGCGGCAACGGCCACGTGAAGATGGACAGCGCCACCCAGGCCCGGCTTGGCGTAACAATCGCCAGACTTGTCGCCGTCCGGCAATCAGTGAGCGGCGCGAGCGGATATGCCACGGTGCTCGACCCGCTTTCTCTGGCGGAGCTGGACGGAGAGATTGCTCAGACCCAGGCGGCCTTAGCGGCCTCGCAAGCGGAAGCTGATCGCTCACGAACCTTAAATGCTGCGAACAACCTGGTTTCGCAGCGGGAAGCCGAGGCCGCCGCTGCGGTCTTTCGCGCTGATCAGGCCAAACTGACACTTGCGCGCCGGCGCCTTGCCATCGAATGGGGGCCGGCGATCGCAGCTCTGTCGGACAGTCAGCGCGCCGAGTTGATCGACGCCCTAGCCGCCGGCCGAGCGGCGCTGGTGCGGATAGACAGCCTGGACGGCGTAATGCGCGCCGGCGGGTCGGTGACACTGAACTTCAGCGGCGTGGGTCCGGCGCAAGCGGCCATTCTCGGTCCGGCCCGAACTGCCGACGCCAACCTGCGCTCGCCCGGGGAGCTTGCGCGCGTAACAGGCCCCGTGGCGGCGCGACTCTCCAAGGGTCTGACCGGCAATGCGCAACTGGGCGGCGGCGGGGTGGTTTCGGGCGTGGTGATTCCGCGCACCGCCCTGGTGCGCCGCGGCGGCCAGACCTTCGCCTATGTCAGGGTCGAGAAGGACGGGTTTGAACGGCGGGCGATCAATGGCGGGGTCTTTCGGCCTGATGGCCTGTTTGCGCCTTCCGGCTTCCGAGCCGGAGAGGAAGTCGCGCTGACCGGCGGCGGTGCCTTGCTGGCTGCGGAAGTGGGGGCGCCGGAAGCGGACGATGAATAGGAACGCCCGCGCATGCTGACCGCGATCGTCCGGTGGACGCTGCAACGGCCGGGGCTGATCGCGGCGGCAGCGGTCCTGCTTCTGGTCTACGGCGCCCTCGTCCTGACGCAGGCCAAATACGACGTCTTCCCAGACTTCGTGCCTGCCGAGGCCGAGGTTCAGACCGAGGCGCCGGGGTTGGCGGCCGAGCAGGTCGAGGAGTTGGTCACCCGGCCCGTCGAACAGGCCGTGGCGGGGGCGGCGGGCGTGGCGGCGGTGCGCTCGGAGACCATCGCCGGCCTGTCCGTCGTCAAGGTGGTCTTCGAAGACGGTTTCGACCCCTACCGCGCCCGCCAGATCGTCTCCGAAACCCTGGGCGGCGCCCATGCCCAGATGCCCGCCGGGGTGGGCGCGCCGATGGTGACGCCCCTAACCTCCTCGACCATGGACCTGCTCAAGGTCGGGTTTACCAGCGACAAGCTGACCCCCCTCGAACTGCGCGATGTCGTCGAATGGACGATCCGCCCGCAAGTTATGGCCATTCCGGGCGTCGCGCGCGCCATCATCTATGGCGGCGAAATCCGCCGAATCGAGGTGCAGGCCGACCCAGCCGCCCTCGCGCTTCACGGTCTTGGATTTTCAGACCTGACCGAGGCGGTCAGCGTCTCGACGGGTGTTGCCGGAGCCGGCTTCATCGACACCCCTCAACAGCGCATCCAGGTCATGCCGTCGGCTCAGGCGTCCGGGCCGGAGCAGATCGCCGCCGCCATCATTCCGGGCCGGACCGGACCGCCGCTGCGCATCGGTGACGTCGCTCGGGTCGTCTACGCGCCCGGTCCGGAAATCGGCGACGCCCTGATCATGGACAAACAGGGGGTCCTGCTCAGCATTTCAAGTCAATACGGCGCCAATACCCTGGAGGCCACGCAGCGCGTCGAGGCGGCGCTAGCGGCGGTTAAACCTGCGCTCGACGCCCAGGGCGTAACCATGCTGTCTGGGATTCACCGGCCCGCCACGTTCATCACCACGGCGCTGCACGGCATCACCGAAGACCTCCTGATCGGCATGGCGTTCATCGCCCTGATCCTGTTCCTGTTCATGCGCGACCTGCGCACCGTGCTGGTTTCGTTCGTCTCCATACCGCTCTCGCTCTTGGCTGCGATCGTCGCCCTGGACGCCTTGGGCTGGACCGTGAACACCATGACGTTGGGGGGGCTGGCGGTGGCCCTCGGCGTTGTGGTCGACGACGCGGTCATCGATGTGGAGAACATTGTCCGGCGCCTGCGCGTAGCCGAAGGGCGCGAGCCGGCGATCCTGACCGTGCTGAAGGCGTCGGTAGAAGTGCGCGAGCCGGTAATCTACGCCACCCTTGTTCTGATCATTACACTGGCTCCGGTGTTCTTTTTGCACGGCCTGCAGGGCAAGTTCTTCGCCCCACTCGCCGCCGCCTTCATCATCGCCACGCTTGCGTCGCTGTTCGTCGCCATTGTTGTGACGCCCGCCCTGTCGCTGCTGCTGCTGAGCCGTTCCAAACCCCGCGACGAGCCCCGGCTGCTGACGGCGGGCAAGAGCTGGCACGAGCGTGCGCTCACCCGCGCCGCCGCCTGGCCCTGGGTGGGGGTGGTCGCCACGGTCGCGGCGCTGGTGGTGTCAATCGCCGGCCTTGCATCCATGCGCAGCCAGTTCCTGCCGGCCTTCCGCGAGGGGCATTTCGTCATCGCCTTGAATGCCAATCCCGGCACCTCGCTGGACGTCGCGCGCCAGTACGGCCTCAGCATCACGCGCGAGCTGATGGCCATCAAGGGCGTGGACAAGATCGAGCAGCAGCTGGGCCGTGCACCGGGCGGCGAGGACACCTGGGGCACCGAGCAGAGCGAGTTCCATATCGAACTGGCACCCAATCTCTCAGGCGGCCAGCAAGACCGCATCGCCGGGCAGATTCAGGCCATCACCGACAAATATCCGGGCCTCGCCGCCGAGCACCTGACCTTCCTCTCCGACCGCATCGGCGAGTCCTTCTCAGGCGAAACCGCGGCCTTGGTGGTCGGCGTCTATGGGGCCGATCTCGATACCCTCGACCAGGCGGCGGCCCAGGTCGCGGCCGTAATGCGAGGCGTGCCAGGCGCCCGCGACGTCCGCATTCAGACCCCGGCCGAGGCGCCAATGGTGCGTGTGGATTTCGATTTCGTGCGCCTGTCACAGAACAACCTCACCCCGCGGGAGGCCATGGCCACCGTCGCCGCCGTGTTCCAGGGCGAGGCGACCGCACAGGTCTATCAGGACAACCGCACACTGGATGTCGCCGTCACCGCGCCGGCGGGCCTGCGCCAGGACCCCGAAGCCATCGGCGGGCTTCCGATCCGCAACGCCGAAGGCCGTCTCGTGCCCTTGCGGGCGGTAGCTGAGGTCTATCTGACCGACGGGCGGACCAGCATCTCGCATGAGGGCGGGCGCCGTCGCCAGGCCGTCACCGCCAATCCCCCTCCGGCCGAGGTCGAGAGCGTGACCCGGGCGACCCAGCAGGCGATCGCCAGCCGGGTTAAATTGCCGCCAGGCGTCTATCTAGAATTCGCCGGCGCGGCCAAGGCGGCGGCGGAAGCCAGGCGTGAGCTTCTGTTCAACAGCTTATTGGCCGCCGCGGCGATGGTCGGCGTGCTGCTGGTGGCGTTCAGGAGCGGACGGTCTGTCGCCCTTGTCCTGGCTTCGGCGCCGTTCGCCCTGATCGGCGGCGTGGCGGCCGTGGCGCTGACGGGCGCGACCCTTTCCCTGGGCTCGTTGGTAGGATTCATCACCCTCTTCGGCGTCGCCGCCCGCAACGCCATCCTGCTGATCAGCCATGTCGACCACGTGGTCGATGAGGAAGGCCTGCCGTGGTCGCTGGAGGCCGTGTTGCAGGCCACACGCGAGCGGGTGACGCCGATCCTGATGACAGCGCTGGTCACCGCCCTGGGCCTCGCACCGCTTGCCTTTCAGACCGGCCAAACCGGCCGCGAAATCCAGGGCCCGATGGCTCAGGTCATCTTGGGCGGATTGATTACCTCGACCCTTATGAGTCTAATTTTGCTCCCACCGTTGATCTGGCGGTTTGGCCGCGGAACAGCGGGGTCTGCGATAGGCGACCGAAATGGGGGTAAGCCGAACGCTGGCTAAGGTTTTCGGTCCCACTTGGGACTGACGTACCAGCGCCCGATTATTATTTTCCATCCACCGAGAAGGCCATCAGCAGGTTCTGGCCGGACGTGGCGGCGGCCATCACGCCCGGATAGCCCGAGTGCTGGAACATCATGCCGCCGGCGAAGGTTGGGCCGGTCGCGTCGAGCGCGCCGCCTTGAGCGCCCTTGACGCCATTTACGGTGTCATAGGGTGATCCAGCGGTGTCGAAGTCCCAGACGATGGCGCCGTTGCGGGTGTCATAGGCCCGTAGGTGGCCGTCGACGCCGCCGGAGAAGACGACGCCGGGAATGGCGCTGACCGGCGCGGACTGGGCCTGCTGACAGCGGCGGGGCGGTGGGCAGGTGACCACGGGCGTCGGCGTGCGCCAGGCGATCTCGCCGGTGGCGATCTTCAGCGCGTTCATGCCTGGGCTGCCGCCAGGGCCGAGGTCGGCCAGAGCGACCAGAAGCTTGTCGCCTTCAGACGCCATGCCCCATTCGACACCGCCGCCCAGGCCACCGCGGCCGAGCTTGACCCGCCACAGGATCTTGCCCTGAGCGTCGGGATCGAGCCCATAGACCTCGCTCGACTTTTGGCCCGCGAGCAGGATGTCCTTGCCGTTCGCGAGAGTTCGGAGGATGGGAGCTGAGCCGAAGTCATGGTCCGGACCCAGCGGTGTCGGGCAGTTTGCGACAGTTCCACCACCCGGGCAGCCGGCGACCCAGTTGTCGTTCTGGGTCACCTGGGTTGACCATTTCACAGCGCCGGTCTTCAGGTCCATGGCCACCAGGGCGTCGGCGCGGTGGGTGGCGACGTCGGTGTAGGAGTCGCCCGTGGTCACATAGAGAAGGCCGCGCTTGGGGTCGATGGTCGGCGACGACCAGACGCCGGCGCCGGCAGGTCCTGTCTGGGGCTGGCCAGGCCTGTAGGTGTGGGGGGCCTCGGGGATGGTGTAGGTCTTCCAGATCTGGCGGCCTGTGGCGGCGTTCAG
>CANJPZ010000037.1 GCA_947476325.1 Caulobacteraceae bacterium
CGCGGGCGCCTTGCGGCGCCCGCGCGTCCAGGCGTTCCTTAGCGGAACAGGCTCAGCAGCGAAGACGACGACTGGTTGGCGATCGACAGCGCTTGCACGCCAAGCTGTTGCTTGGTTTGCAGGGCTTGCAGTCGGGCGCTTTCCTTCGCCAGGTCCGCGTCGACCAGGTTGCCGATACCCGTGTTCAGGGCATCCTGCAGCTTGGTGACGAAGGTCAGGTGAGAGGTAAGTGACTTCGAACCGGTGCCGATCTTGGCAAGCGCAGCGCCGACATTGGTGAGCGAGGTCGTGACAACCGCGATGGCGGCTGTCGCCGTGGTCACCGTGCCGATCGTGGCCGTGGCCGCGAGGGTAACGATGGAACCACCGAGGTTCAGCGCCTGGGCCGAAACCGTGATCTTGGACGTGCCGTCGGCATTGGCCAGAACAGCGATGTCCGTGGCGCCCGACTTGATCAGGTTGGAGCCGTTGAAGTCGGCGTTGGTGATGACCTTGGTGATCTGGTCACGGATCGACTTGAAGTCTTCGTTCAGGGCCGACCGGCTCGCCGAATCCAGCGACGTATCCGATGCAGCTAGGGCCTTCTCCTTCATTTGGCTCAACAGGTCCGTGACGGTGCTCCCGGCGGCCAGGGAGACATCGATGGTGCTCGAAGCGCGCTGAAGTGACGTGGTCACCGCGTTCAAGGCATTCGAAGTCGCCTTTTGTGTCTGGGCAATGGCCCAGATGGCGCCATTGTCCTTCGCACTGGCTACTTTGAACCCGGTGCTAATCCGGGTCTGGACTTGCGTCAGTTCCTGGTTGGTCGCGTTGAGATTTTGGAGCGCGATAAGCGCGCCAGAGTTCGTATTCACCGAATTGCTCATCGGTAGTTCCTTCCATTCTGGTCGGGGAAATTGCGGCTTTTGCCACACGGGCGCTTCTGGCCCGGACTAGCCATCGCAAGACTCGGGCCAGCTCTCGTCAAAATGGCACCAGCCACGCCCTTGTTTTTTGGACGTTTTTTGAATGATCCGCTGATGATGTCCGGTCGCGGATGACCGACCGGCAGCTATTGCCGGAAGGAATTACCCGCATCGGGCTCGCAGGCCTTGTCCGTGGCGCGCCAAGCAGCGACAAGACGGCGCCCAGGGAGGGCATGGATGTTGCTGTTGAAATCGATCACTACCGGACTGCTCGCGACCCTCGTGCTGGCCGTGACCAGCGCCGCCTCGGCCCAGGGACTTGGCCCCGGCTCGCCATGCCGCATGCCACAAGGCCCGGGCGACGTCGAACCGGCCATTCGCGCTTGCACAACCCTTATTGAATCAGGAAGTCTTCCGCCTTCGAGCCTGCTGGAGGCCTACGCCAATAGAGGTATAATCTACGGGAGGCTGGGCGAATTCTCACACGCCATCACTGACATGGGCGAAGCGCTGCGGATCGATCCGCGCGACACCGACGTGCTTTCAATGCGGGGCTCGATCTACGCCCAGATGGGCGACTTTGCGCACGCCATGGCCGACCTGAACGAGGCGGTCCGACTGGATCCGCGCAACGCCGGCGCCCTGAACAGCCGCGGCATCGTCTATGCCTCGCGCGGTGACTACACGCGCGCCCTGCCAGATTTTGAGATGGCCGTGCGCCTGTCTCCGCAGAACCCCAGCGCCCTGACCAACCGTGGAAACGTTTACGCCTCGCAAGGCAACGATAACCGGGCCATCGCGGACTACACCGAGGCGCTGAAGGTCGATCCGTCGATCACCATGGCCCGACTAGGGCGTGGGCAGGCCTATGCGCGACGCAACAATTTCTCGCAGGCCCTGAGCGATCTCAATGACGTGATCCGTCAGACGCCGCAGGATGCCGGAGCCTACAATGTCCGCGGGACCATCTATGTCCTGCAGGGCGAGCCGGCTCTGGCGATCCAGGACTTTAACCAGTCCATTCAGCTCAATCCTCAAAACCCCCAGGCCCTGTGGAACCGGGGCAAGGCTTATGAAGCGCAGGGCGATGTGGCGAAGGCTACGGCAGACGCCGATCACGCGCGTCAGATCGACCCCGACATAGCCGCACACCTGGGCAAATAGCCCGGGTCTCAGGCCGCCTGGGCGGATGGCACGCCAAGGCCCTGCATGATCATGCGGTTGATTTCGATGAGCGGCGCAAAGTCTTCCTCTTTGCGCATCACGGCGCTGGTGTGCTTGTTCACCCAGATACTGAGCGAGATGATCGAGGCGCGAACCGGTTGCGGCAGGGCGTTGTCGGACGCACTGCAATCCACGGCCAGTGCCGACCACAGTTGCCGGTTCCAGTGCAGCGCTTCCATGCGCTTGCCAATTTCCACGTCCGGGAGATCGGCCGCGTTCATCAGGGCGCGGGTCACCTGACCAAAGAGGCGGTACTCGGTTTCGCGTGGGTTCTCGGCGCGCGACCGAGCCTGCTCATACGCTTGAAGCGCCATGCCCTAACCTCTCGTCTTCGTACTCAATAAGCTTACGGGCCAGCATCAGGGCCTTGTAGTATTCCTTGCCCATGATGTGCCTGGACAGACTCACGCAGTCGAGAAGCACCGGTGGGTTCTGGACCACGCTCATGAACTCGGCCAGGCGGGTGGCGAAGGTGTCGTAATATTTTGCGGCCCCGGCCTCATCCAGGTACATCATCATGACCGGGAAATAGACGTGACGGGCCGGTGTCGTGACCGCCTCTTCCTGGAGGATGTCCTTCTCGCGAAGGACCGAGGCCTTGTTCTGCAAGATCAGGCTCGCACGGCGATCACCGTTCTGGACGACCGCGCCGTTCAGAACGAACCTCTCGCCCGGCTTAAGGGACAACTTCAACGGCAATAGGGTCGCGCCCCTCGATAATATCTGCGTCTTTTACGGCGCTATTCAGTGAACCAGCCCAAAGCTTAACGAGCCTGCGTTAACGAGGGCTTGAAGTTCTTCGCAAAGCGACGCTTAGCGAAGCATTAAGCATAATCAACGCCAATCGGATTCGATCCTGCACACAGGCGCCCGATGAAGAAACCTTCTGCAAAACAACGGCTCACGGATGGAGCAGCCCTGATCGGCGCCACACAGCCGATGCGCGTAGACATCCCTGGGACGCGACGGAACGTCGCAGATCTGGCCGGCGACAGCGCCTCGGAAAGCACGCTGGCGACGCTTGAAAGGGCCATGGCCGAACTCAAGGCGCTGAAAATTGCGCCCTTTTTGCAGCGCTCTGTCGAGTGCATCAGGCTGGAGGACGCCGTCGGCGCCGGTGAGTGGGCCGTAAAGGCGCTGGAGTGCGACGAAAAGAACGGCATCGCCTGGCGGCTGCTGGGCATATCGCGCGAAAAGCTGGGCGACTTCGCCACCGCCATCACCTGTTATGAAACAGCCCTGACCCAACTGACCGACCAGGGCGAGATCGCCAACGACATCGGACGGCTGGCCTACCGCCTGGACCAGAAGGATGTTGCGGCCAAACTGTTCGCCTATTTCTGCAACGCCCATCCGGAGATTCCCGACGGCGCGAACAACCTGGCCTGCGTTCTGCGCGACCAGAACCGCTATGCCGAAGCGATAGACGCCCTGAAGGCGGCACTTGGTCGTCACCCGGAAAACCCGCTTTTGTGGAACACTCTTGGCTCGGTGCTGTGCGAACAGGGAGACCCGGCCACCGCCCTCACCTTTTTTGAGGAGTCCCTCAGGCTCGATCCCGCTCACGCCAAGGCGCGGTACAATCGCGGCAATGCCTTGCACGCGCTCTCGCGGTTCGACGAAGCACTCGTGGACTGCGAAGCCGCCATGGCGATCGCCAAGGACCCGACTGACCTGGCGATGATGCGATTGTCGCGCTCGACCATACGCCTGTGTCTTGGACGGGTCGCCGAAGGCTGGGATGATTATGAGGCGCGGTTTGACCCTCATTTCGCCGGGGTCACCCAGTTCCTCATCAACCGCCCCAAATGGACGCCGGGCGACGATCTGAACGGCAAGTCCCTGCTGCTGATCGGCGAACAGGGACTGGGCGATGAGGTGCTGTTCGCCAACACGATCCCGGACATCGTCAAGGCGCTTGGCCCGGCCGGAAAGCTATCGATCGCGCTTGAGCCTCGCCTCGTCAGCCTGTTCCAGCGGTCGTTCCCGACGGCCAACATCGGCGCTCACGTAACCTACAACGTCAATGGCCAGACGATCCGCACCATCCCCTTCCTGGGCGACCACAAGGACATTGACCTGTGGGCGCCGCTGGCCTCGCCGCTTCGCCGCTTCCGGACCAGCCACGCCGCCTTTCCGGACCGGCCACGGTTCCTCATTCCAGATGAAGGCCGGATCGCGCACTGGCGCGAGGTGCTCAAAACCGCACCTGAGGGTCTCAAGGCCGGCATCCTTTGGAAGAGCATGAAGCTGTCGGGTTCACGCCACGGCCATTTCTCGCCGTTCGAGCAGTGGGCGCCGATCCTCACCACACCCGGCGTCTGTTTCGTGAACCTGCAGTACGGCGACTGCGCCGAGGAACTGGCCCAGGCAAAAGCCGAGCTGGGCGTCGACATCTGGACCCCGCCAGGCATCGATCTGAAGAACGATCTGGACGATCTGGCCAGCCTTTGCTGCGCGCTTGATCTGATCATCGGCTTTGCCAATGCCACCACCAATATCGCGGCGGCCAGCGGAGCGAATGTGTGGCTCATCGGCGCGCCAGGCTCGTGGGTGCAGATGGGCGCCAGGCGGCATCTTTGGTATCAGCAGGTGCGCCTGTTCACGCGGCCAGTGGACGGCGAATGGGACGACGTCATGGGCGAAACGGCAGTGGCGCTGGCGAAATCGTCACCATCCCCGATGGAACACAAACCCGGCTGAGCGATTGATTCCCTGGCGCCACAAGGCCCTCTTCGCGGGGGCCGGCGAACAGGAGACCATCATGCAAGCCGATGACGCACAAAAGCAGGGCGGCCTCAGCGACGCCCACGACAAGCCCGTCGATCCTTCAGACAAGATCGAGGAAGGCCGCGACCGGCACACTGAACAGGCGCTCGACCACGGCCTGAAGGAAACCTTCCCGGCCAGCGATCCGGTGTCGATCTCGCCCGCCGCCGACTAGATTTCGCGACAAAACGACAGAAGAGGGGCGTGATGGCTTGCAACCGTCGCGCCCCGCTCTAGTTTGCAGCCCTTCCCCGTTCTGTGAGGACTCATGAGCCAGCGTTTCAAAGGCACGAAAGATTATGTCGCCACCGATGATCTGACGATCGCGGTCAATGCCGCCATCGCGCTGGAGCGTCCCCTGCTGATCAAGGGCGAGCCGGGCACCGGCAAGACCGTGCTGGCCTATGAAGTGGCCAAGGCTCTCGGTGCGCCGCTGATCACCTGGCACATCAAGTCGACGACCAAGGCCCACCAGGGTCTGTACGAATACGACGCCGTCACCCGCCTGCGCGACTCGCAGCTGGGCGACGAGCGGGTCAAGGACGTCAAGAATTACATCAAGCGCGGCAAGCTGTGGGAAGCGTTCGACGCGCCGGCGCGCCCCGTTCTGCTGATCGACGAGATCGACAAGGCCGACATCGAGTTTCCGAACGACCTGCTGCAGGAACTCGATCGCATGGAGTTCTACGTCTATGAGACCGACGAGACGATCAAGGCGGTGATCCGTCCGGTGGTGATCATCACCTCGAACAACGAAAAGGAACTGCCGGACGCCTTCCTGCGCCGCTGTTTCTTCCACTACATCAAGTTCCCCGACGAG
>CANJPZ010000038.1 GCA_947476325.1 Caulobacteraceae bacterium
AGAGCTGGCTCCGTTCGTCTGAACAGGCGCTTGGCGACGATAGGTGATCGCTGCCGGGGTTGAAGTCGAGTTGTCCACGGTGGCGGACGGTCGTCGCCTCACGACGAACGGCCGGCCGACGCGGTGGGCAACTCGGGTGCGCTGCGCTCCGCACCAGCATCTTACGCGGCCTTGCCCATGATCGGCAATGTCGCGGCGTAGGCCTGATCCGGTGTCCTTCCGCCGTGGGCGGTGTGAGGCCGGCGGGTGTTGTAGAAGTCTAGGTAGCGGCCGATGCCGGCGCGCGCCTGGCTGACGCTCTCATAGGCGTGCAGATAGACCTCCTCGTACTTGACGCTCCTCCACAGCCGCTCGACGAAGACATTGTCGCGCCAGCAGCCTCTGCCGTCCATGCTGATACCGATGGTCTCGGCCTTCAGCCGCTCGGTGAAGGCCAGGCTGGTGAACTGGCTGCCCTGGTCGGTGTTGAAGATCTCGGGCCGGCCATGGCGAGCCAGGGCCTGATCCAGCACCCGGATGCAGAAGTCGGTCTCCATGGTGATCGACAACTCCCAGGCCAGGACCTTGCGGCTGGCCCAGTCGATCACCGCGGCCAGGTAGACGAAGCCCCGAGCCATGGGGATGTAAGTGATGTCCATAGCCCAGACGTGGTCTGGCCGGTCGATCGTCAACCCGCGCAGCAGGTAGGGATAGATCGGATGCTTCGGGTGCTTGCGGCTGGTGTTAGGCCGCCGGTAGATCGCTTCGATCCCCATCCTGCGCATCAGCGTGGACACGTGCTTGCGGCCGACCTCGAAGCCCTGGGCCTTCAACAGGTCGCGCAACATGCGCGCGCCGGCGAACGGATACTCCAGGTGCAGCTCGTCCATCGCCCGCATCAGCAATAGGTCCGCCTCACGGGCCGGTCTGGGCAGATAGTAGACGCTGCCCCGGCTGATCCCGACCAGCTCGGCCTGCCGCACTACCGGCAACTCGTGATCGCGCCGTATCATCGCCTTGCGCTCGGCGATCCGACCTTGCCGAGCGCGCCCTCTAAAAAATCAATCTCCAGCGCCTGCCTGCCGATCTTGGCGTGCAGCTCCTTCAGATCCGGACCCGCCGGTTCGGCCAGGCTCGACGCATCGCCAAAAACAGAAGCCGCCCGCTCCAAGAGCTGCGTCTTCCAGCCGGTGATCAGGTTGGGATGAATGTCATACTGCTCGGCCAGCTCGCCGGCCGTCTTCACGCCTCGCACCGCCTCCAGGGCCACCTTCGCCTTGAATGCCGCCGTGTGGTTACGTCGGGGTCGTCTGCTCACGTCTGTCTCTCCTCGCGGGCCCCTCTCCGGGACCCGTCATCGAGGCAGCTTAATCACCTATCGTCCTGTTCAAAATCCTGGGGCCAGCTCTCATCAGGGACGGCAAAAAATTTGTACGGGGCTTATGTGGCGATGGCGTACCCCCCCTGCCGGGGTCGATGGGGGGGGGTGGCCTTACCCGCAGAACGTCGCCCAGTCCGCCATTAGGCGTCGGCGTTTCTCCAGCGCATCACCACGTAGGTAGGCCCGCTCGGCGGCGTCTCCGATGCTGTGGGCTACTGCGGGATTGTGTGCGGCGGACGAAGAAATAACATCAGCACTCGACGCCCAGGCTCCCCAAGGCGCGTTTTTTCCGCCCCAAACGCTTAGACCGTCGTTCCCTGCCGATGCCGTGAATTCCTGAGCGCTGGTATCTATTTGGTACCTAGGAAATTCGACAGAGGTGTTTTCCCCGGTGGGTCGAGGACATTTGTTTTATTTTACAATGAAATAATGGTGGACGCGACAGGGATTGAACCTGTGACCCCCTCGATGTCAACGAGGTGCTCTCCCGCTGAGCTACGCGTCCGCCGGACCTGACGGGCCTGGAAGGCAGGCGGTATATCGTCCGGTCCCGGCCGGCGCAAGACGTCAGACGATGGGCTGGACGCCAAAGTGCCGGGGCGGCGATTTCTTCTGGGCATTGTCGAACATGATCCGGTAGGCAGCCTCCAGATGGCGGGTGTAGGTCGAGCTCTGGAACAGCGGACTGGCGTGACCTTCGGTCTCCATTCGCTTGCGCAGGTTCGCCATCCGGACGGGATCTTTGGCAAGCTCGACAGCCAGCGCCTCAAAGTCCGCCACCGTGTGAGTGATGAGCTCTGGAAATCCTGCCGCCTCCAGCAAACTTGCGCCTACGCGCCCCGGGAAGGTCGTGCCGCGGCAGGTGAGGACCGGCACCCCGACCCACATGGCTTCACTGGCCGTTGAGTGGGCGTTGTACGGAAGGGAATCGAGGAACAGATCCGCCAGGCGGAAACGCGCCAGGTGGTCTTCCCGGGATGGCGCATGGGCGGCGAACACCAGCCGGGCCGGGTCAACGCCGCGATCTGCGGCCTCACGCCGGGCGTTGGCCTGGGCTTCCGGGCCGGTATCCATGAGCCAGATCACGCTGCCGGGAACGGATTCCAGGATGCGCATCCAGGCAGAGAAGGTGTCGGGCGAAATCTTGCGCGGTGCGTTGTAGGCCAGGAACACGAAGGCGTTCTCGTGCAGCCCTTGCTCCGACCTTGTCGGCGTTCTCGCCGCAACCTGCGCCTTATCGTCAGTCGGCTGATAGGTATGCGGTAGCAGGACGATGTTTTCGGAATAGTGCTGGGTCTCGTCCGGAGAGATCACCTGCCGGTCAGCGATCAGATAGTCGACATAAGTCGCACCCATGGTGCCGGGATACCCCAGATAGTTGACCTGCACCGGGGCCGGGCGACCGGTCATGACGTCGGCCCGGGCGTTCAGGGTGTAGCCGCTGAGATTGACCAGGATGTCGATGTCCTGGGCCCGCACCAGTTCAGCGATGGCCAGATCGGTCAGGTTGGCGACTTCAAAGAAATGATCGAACGCCGGGATGATGCGCTGGAGGATCTTATCGTCCATGGGTGGGCAGGACGAAAAGCCGAAGACTTCGAATTCATCGTGATTGTGGTTTTCAAGCACGCCGACATGCAGGTGCGCGACGGGATGGTCGTAGTAGTCGGCGCAGAGATAGCCGATGCGGATCTTGCCGGGCTTGCGCGCCTCGCCATTCCAGAGCGGTGTTCGCTGGGGATGGTTGCGGGTCGCAAACGTGCGTGCGCAACTGCCGATGTCGGCGACCGAGGCGGAATAGTACATGAAGGTCAACGGGCTGCTGACCGGCCGGCCGGCTGCAATCAGGTCGCTCATCATGCCGGTGATTGCCTTGTACCCGCGCCAGTCAAACCGGTTCAGGCGATTGAACAGCTCGTCCTGAAACTCGTTGGCGAATTCGGGCGCCAGAATAATCGCTCGTGAAAGGTGTTCGCACGCCTCCTTGTACGCGCCCCGGTCCCAAAGCAGCTTGCCGAGCAGATAGTGGGCAGGCGCAGCGTTCTGCCCCTGGGCGATGGCGTTGGCGAACATGGCCTCAGCGTCGTCGAGCCGGGCCAGCTGTTGCAGAGCGATACCGGCGTTGACCCAGGCCGGCGGAAATGCCGGGTCCAGCCCAAGCGCGGTCTCGAACCATCTCAGGGCGGTCTCGGGATCCCGCCGGGCCAGAGCCACCAGGCCCAGGCGATCGGCCGAAGGTGCGTGGTTCGGAACGTCGGCCAGCACTTCCTGATAGAGGCGCTCGGCCTCGACGTACTGACCGGCGAATTCGCTCTGCAGAGCCTGCTCGAATTTGGACTGGGGGGTTGAAAGACTGGACACCGGGTTCAGCTCGCCTTTACCGCAAAACTCTCCGGCGCCAGGCCAGACTGGCTGGCCTCGTACATCGTCCGATAGGCGGACTCCAGATGGCGCGTGTAATTCTCGGTCTGAAAGAGCGGGCTTTCAGGCGCACGCCGCTCCACCTGCTGCCGAAGCGCGGCCAGCCGGGCCGGATCGCCGGCCAGGTCGACGATCAGGTTTTCGTAATCATCCAAGCCGTCGACCGCCAGCTCTGGAAAGCCTGCCGCGGTCACCAGGCTGGCGCAGACGCGGCCCGGGAAAGCCCCTCCCCGGCAGGTCACAACCGGCAAGCCGAACCACAGCGCATCGCTGGCTGTGGAGTGGGCGTTGTAGGGCAGGGTGTCGATGAACAGGTCGGCCAGATGATGGCGGGCCAGATGCGCTTCGCGCGAAGCGATCCGCGGCGCGAAGATCAGACGCGCCGGATCAATGCCGCTGTCCCTGGCCGCCTGCCGCAAATTTATCCTGGCCGCGTCGCCACCCTCGGACAGCCACAGCACTGCACGCGGGCTGCGGTGTAAAATGCGCATCCAGGCTGCGAACATTCCGGGCGAGACCTTGCAGAGCTGGTTGTAGGCCATGAGCACCACGCCATCGGCAGGCAAGCCCTCACTCTGGCGATCCGACACCGCCGGGCCACGGAAATTGCGATCATCCGTCGGCTGATAGACGTGCGGCATCCAGGCGATTTTTTCCGCGTAGAATCGGCGCTCTTCGGGCGGCAAAACGATCTGGTCAGCAATCAGGTAGTCGACGTAGGGGGCGCCAAGCGATCCCGGAAAGCCCAGAAAGCTGACCTGCACCGGCGCGGGCCTGTGGGCGAGAATTTGAGGCCGCGCCCGATATGCATAGCCGCTTAGCGAGATCAGGACGTCAATATCCCGGTCAAAGATCAGCCTGGCCACGGTCATATCATCGAGGTCCATGACATTCAGGAAATGGTCAAAGGCGCCGGTTATCTGGTTGCGGATCGGACTTTGCCATTCCGGACAGCAGGATATCGCCGTCAGTTCGAAAGCATTGCGATCATGGTGTTCGAATACGCCTGCAATGACGTGAGCGACCGCGTGGTCATAAAAGTCCGAGGAAAGGTAGCCGAGTCTGATTTTTCCGGGCCGGCGACTGCGCCTTGTCCAGAGGGGGCGGGCGGCGGGATACTTTCTATAGGCCGTCAGCCGGGCACAGAGAGACTGATCGGACGCGGAGTCCGAAATGTACATAAAGTTCACCGGATTAACGACCGCGCCGCCAGTGCGCACCAGCCGCGTGGTCAGCGCCCGGGACGATTCATATCCATGCCAGTCGCACTGGTTCAGGCGCTGAATCTGGTTGGCCAGATAATCCTGGGCGAATTTATCGGCCGCAGGGATAGCCTGGCCGAACCTGTCGCACGCCTCATCATAGGCGCCGCGGGCCCACAAAAGCTCACCCAGCAGATAGATCACCGGTGCGAATCCCGGCTTCTCCGACAAGGCTGCCAGGCAGAACCGCTCGGCGTCGGCCATTCGCCCTTCGCGCCGGCTGGCCAGCGCCTGTTCCAGATTTGACGGTGCGGTCATCAGCGCATCAGACCGCTTCAATGATGAAGTCTTGCGGCACCCCGCCGGCCTGGCTGGTTTCGTACATGGCGCGGAAAGCCTGCTCGAGATGGCGGGTGTAGTTGGCTGTTTGGAACAGGGGGCTGGTCGGGGCCTGGGCCTGGACCCGGGCGCGCAGATTGGCCACGCGGACCGGGTCGTTGGCCAGG
>CANJPZ010000039.1 GCA_947476325.1 Caulobacteraceae bacterium
CCTCCGCCGTCCCAACACCCGCCTCCTGCTCGCGCAGGACCGCGATGATCTGCTCCTCGGTAAACCTCGATTTCCTCATCCGTCCGTCCCTTCTCTCCATGGGCCGGACTCTAATTATTTCTGGAGGAGTTTCAGGGGGTCACGTCAGCCTCAATACCTTTGTGATGAGAGTAAGCCGCAGGTACTGATCGGCCTGCACGGACATGATTTGATTGGCAGGGTGGTCCGCAGGGGCCATCCTGCCATTCTTTTATGATGACGGGTCATGGCTAGGCGCGGCCGGGTGCCCGGAACCGGACCTCGCCAACGTCGCCTATGAGTCAGAAGCGGCCGTTTAGGTCACACGTCTCGAATGCCCTCTCCGCGCTAGACTCCGCCCCCTACCCGAACCGGTCGCCCAGATAGACCCGCCGCACTTCGGGGCTGCGCAGGATTTCGCCGGGGGTGCCTTCGAACAGCACTTCGCCGGAATGGATGATCGAGGCGCGGTCGATGATCTTCAGCGTCTCGCGCACATTGTGATCGGTGATCAGCACGCCCAGACCCCGGCCCTTGAGGTACTTGATCACCTCGCCGATGTCGGAAATCGCCATGGGGTCGATGCCGGCGAAAGGCTCGTCCAGCAGGATGAAGGCCGGGTTGCTGGCCAGGGCCCGTGCAATCTCGACGCGGCGCCGCTCGCCGCCCGACAGCGACCGGGCCTGGGAGTCGCGCAGATGGTCGATGCGCAGTTCTTCAAGCAGTTCGGCGACCTTGGCCCTGGCCTTGGTGCGATCATGTTCGCGCAGTTCGACCACGGCCATGACGTTTTCAGCCACGGTCATGCCGCGGAAGATCGAGGTTTCCTGCGGCAGATAGCCCAGGCCCATGCGGGCCCGCTGGAACATCGGCTGCTGGGTGATTTCCAGCCCGTCGAGATAGATCGCGCCGTAGTCAACGGGGATCAGGCCGGTGATCATGTAGAAGCAGGTGGTCTTGCCTGCGCCGTTGGGGCCCAGCAGGCCGGCCACCTCGCCGCGAGCCAGGGTCAGGCTGACATTGCGCACCACCGCGCGGCCGCGAAACGACTTGCCGATGTCGGCGACGATCAGGCCCGGCAGGTCAGGGTTTTGCGCTGGCGCGGCGGCGGTCACTTCGCCGCCGACTTCTCTTCCGGATAGACAACGCCGCGCACGTGGCCGCTCATCACGGCGGCGTCCGTGTCGGTGTTGAACACCATCTGGTCGGCGGTGGAGACGTCCTTGCCCTGAACGGCGACGACGTTGCCGGTGAAGGTGACCTGCTTGCCATTAAGGTCATAGATCGCGTTGTCCGCGCGGATCGCCCGGTCGGGGGTGACGTAGAAGACGTTGCCCTGCGCCTCCAGACGGCTGACCTTGGCGCTGCACTTGCCGCCGGTCTTGGTATTGATGGCGGTGACCTTGTTGGCCCGCAGGCGCGTACGGTCCTGGGTGATGTCCACACGGCCCTCCATGGGCGTTGTGCAGGAAACCGGGTCGGTGGTGGTCTTGTCGGCGCCCACGTTCAGGGGCGCATTGGGGTTCAGCTTGTAGGTTTGCTGCGGCGGTTGGGCCAGAGCTGCGCTGCCCAGCAGCCCCGCTACGGCGACGGCGCCAAATGCCGCCCAGCTCGCCTTGAGATCAAAGGTCATAGCGCGAACCGTTTCTTCGCCGGGGGAACGGCCCGGCTACCGGCCATTGATAACGCCGCGAACCCGGCCGCGAAAGGTGACGGCGCCATTTTTCGCGATCGTGTAGTCGTTGGCGGTGATCTTGCCCATATTGGTCTCAATCTGCAGGCCGCCGTCATGGGCCACATTGGTGTTCGAAACCACCCCTGTTCGGGTGTCGATTTCGGCGTCTTGGGTCTGCATGCGGCTTCCATCGCTGTTGATGGCCAGAACGTCGCCGTGCAGCAGGATCTTCGTTGAGTTGTCGATATAGACGCCCTGCTTGGCGCGCACGCTGCCGCCGCCAAGATTGAAGTTCGGATTGGCCAGGGTGATCTTGTGCTCGTTTCGCGCGTCGCGGACCGCCGTCATCGCGGTCAGCAGGTAGGCGCGGTCGTGCTTGTCGCGGCCGTAGAAGCGGAATTTGGTCATCAGCTGGTTGCTGATCACCCCCTGGGCCAGATCGGGCCGGTCCAGCATGCCGCGGGCGACGATCCACCCCGCCAGACCCAGGGTGATGGCGAATATCGAAAGCGGCAGAATGATCCGCCAGAACGCCACCACCATCGAGCGGCGGCGCCAGCGGGCGACGATCGCCTGGCGCGCATCATCGCTCGGAAAGGTATTGATCGCGTGGGGGGGCGCCTCAGCCATGGGCGAAGATATCGACCTCTTCCCAACCCGCCAGATCCAGCAGGGCCCGGTGCGGCAGGAACTCGAAACAGGCGCGGGCCAGGTCCATCCGCCCTTCACGAACCAGCATGGCGTCGAGACGATTGCGCAACTCATGCAGTCCCAAAACGTCACTGGCGGCGTAGTCGATCTGCTCGTTCGACAGCCTGGCCGCGCCCCAGTCGCTGCTTTGTTGGGCCTTGGAGATGTCCTTGCCCAGCAGCTCCTTGGTGACGTCCTTCAGGCCGTGACGGTCGGTGTAGGTGCGCGCCAGCCGCGAGGCGATCTTGGTGCAATAGACCGGTGTGGTGGTCACGCCCAGATGCAGGGCGAACATGGCGATGTCGAACCGGCCGAAATGGAACAGCTTCAGCACCTCGGGGTCGGTCAGCAGGCGCTTCAGGTTCGGGGCGTCATAGGTTTGCCGGTCCAGCTGGACCAGGTGGGCGTTGCCATCGCCCGCCGAAAGCTGAACCACACAAAGCGGATCGCGTCCGAGCCGCAGGCCCATGGTCTCCGAATCCACCGCGACCACACGTCCCAGGTCCAGTCCGTCCGGCAGGTCGCCCTGATGCAGATGATTGGTCAAATCGCTGGGTCCTCCGCTTCAGGGTCTTTTATGGCGGGGAAGGCGCATATGCAAAGGCCGGCCTGTACGTCGTCAAAACATTTGGGACAGATGGGGTCCGGATTTAACGGAGGATTGGCCTCATCTGGGGTTGATATTTAGGCGGCGATTTTTCGGTGTTGCAAGCGCCGATGTTCGATGGTCTGCCGTTTGATGCTGGCCCGCTGGCGC